>CAWGJR010000020.1:0-51601 GCA_963822915.1 uncultured Actinomycetota bacterium | reverse complement strand
ACCCTCCTCTGGCAGGACCCCGTCCCGGCCGTCGACCATGACCTCGTCGACGACGCGGACATCGCCTCGCTCAAGGCCGACCTGCTGGCCAGCGGTCTCACCGTCTCCCAGCTCGTGTCCACGGCCTGGGCGGCCGCCTCGACCTTCCGCGGCAGCGACAAGCGCGGTGGCGCCAACGGCGGTCGACTGCGCCTCGAGCCGCAGCGCGGCTGGACGGTCAACGCCCCCGACCAGCTCGCCGGCGTGATCAGCACCCTCGAGGGCATCCAGGAGTCGTTCAACGCCTCCGCCGGCTCGAAGGCGATCTCCTTCGCCGACCTGGTCGTGCTCGCCGGATGCGCCGGCGTCGAGAAGGCGGCGCAGGATGCCGGCCACGACGTCACCGTGCCCTTCGTCGCCGGTCGCACCGACGCGACCCAGGAGATGACCGACATCGAGTCCTTCTCCTGGCTCGAGCCGCAGTCCGACGGGTTCCGCAACTTCCCCGGCAAGGGGCAGATGCTCCCCTCGGAGTACCAGCTCGTCGACCGGGCGAACCTGCTGACCCTCAGCGCCCCGGAGATGACCGTCCTGGTCGGCGGTCTGCGGGTCCTCGGCGCCAACCACGACGGCTCCGACCTGGGCGTCCTGACCGACCGGCCGGGCACGCTCACCAACGACTTCTTCGTCAACCTCCTCGACATGGGGACCACGTGGTCGAAGGCCTCGGAGAACCCCGACGTCTACGAGGCTCGCGCGGCCGACGGCAGGTCGTCTGGACCGGGAGCCGGGTCGACCTGCTGTTCGGCTCCAACTCGGAGCTGCGCGCGGTCTCCGAGGTCTACGCCAGCTCGGATGCAGGCGAGAAGTTCGTCGGCGACTTCGTCGCTGCCTGGACCAAGGTCATGAACCTCGATCGGTACGACGTGAGCTGACCTCCACAGCGACTCGCCGGCTGGTTCCGGCGATCCAGCGAGACCCAGGGCATCCGGCACCTCCTCCCACGAGGACACCGGGTGCCCTGTGTCTGTGCGCCACTGGTCTGGACCAGGCGTCTCAAAGTAAAATTCCTGGGCGGAGTGCATAGCGCGTCGCCGATCGGTTACCGGTGTACTCCGGCCCGGTCATCGACTGCCGTTCCGGGAGGTGCCCGTGCGGCACCTGGACGCCTCGCCAGCTCCGCCGAACCGGTGGCCGTCGCGGCCACGCCTGCGCCGTGGCCTACCGGCCGGCCTGCGGCGTCGCTCCGGGATCAGTGCAGGTCAGTGCCGGTTTTGCCGCTGCGACCGCAGGCACAAGCACGAGCAGATGCTCGCACGGCGTCGGCTCCGCCCGGACGGTCGGCGCGGTCGTCCGACGACGCCTGAGTGGCGTCCCGGGTGAGCGCCAGGAGGCGCTCCGAGGGCGCTGAGCAGTGTGCACAAACCAGCGGTCGGAAGACCCGATTTCGACTACCGCGAAGCAGTCCTCACCGGATTTGCCCCTTCCCAGATCGCTGAGATCGGGCACAATCATGCCTGAGTCAATCTCCATTGACAGGAACTGACTCATTCCCCAGCCGGGCTCTCGGCACCCTCTCACCCCAGGAGAATCCCATGACCAAGTTCCGCACCGCCGTCCTCGCCCTGACCGTCGCCCTCACCCTCGCCGGCGGAACCGGAGCGGCGAGCAGCATCGACGCGAAGAAGGCGCCCGGCAAGTCCTCGATCACCAAGGTGCAGACGTTCAAGAACGGCGACAGTCTGGTGCTGCTGACCCTCAGCTAGGTCGTCGAGTCACCGCGGGCCGGACCGACGCTCGCGTCAGAGTCCGTTGCTGGACCCTGCAGAACGGTAGGCCTGAGCAGCCTCTCGGAACAGACCGTGCTCGTCGAGCAGCGTGCCCACCTCGAACCACAGCTGGGCGCACGCCGTACTGATCCGGCAACGCGTGCAGCCGCGTCACACACTCGCTCAGATCGGTCACCGCCGACCCGGACTCACCCCGGCCGGCCGAGATCTGAGCCCGCAACAGGAGTGCCTCGACCCCAGTACGGGTGAAGCCGGGGTCGTCGCCGGCAAGCTCAGCCTCGACGAAGACGCCCGCGGTGGCGAAGTCCCCCGCGAAGTAGTTGGCACGAGCCAGTCCGATGCGCAGCTCAGCCCGGTCGGAGGCATTGATGTCGGTGAAGCGCGCCTCGTCCTGCGCCCGATCGAGGATCGCCAGCGCCTCGTCCACCAGCGGCGGGTCCGTGCGCAGGTGGAGCAGTCCGAGCTGGATCCGAAGTCGCGTCTGGCTTCGAGCGTCTTCAGCCGTCTCGAGGAGAGCCAGCGCCTTCTCGGCCATCGGCAGCGCCGCGGCGACGTGGCCCTGGCGCGACTCCATGACCGACGTGTTCCAGTAGGCAGCCGCCCGCGCCTCGGGCGAGTCGAGCTCCTCGGCGTGGGACAGGGCTCGCTGACAGATGCGCACTGCGTGATTGATGTCGCCCCGCTCGAAGTGAGCCGCCGCGACCGTGACCGCGAGCTTGAGTCCCTCGGCGCTGCCGTGGAGCTGCCGTCCGTCGACGACGGCGCCGGCGCGGTCGCCGATGTCAGCCGCACGTGAGAAGTCCCCGCTGCTGCGGTAGCACCTGCTCAGGGCCGTGAACGCCTGCATGAGACGCAGCGGGTCGTCGTCGTCCGCGACGACCGTCTCGAGGGCCTCGATCGCCTCCGGGTTGCGGCCCACGGCCTCCAGGGCGAGTGCGCGCAGGACGTGAGCCTGGGCGCGGAGCTCGGGCGGCACAGCCGACGTCTTGGAGGCCTCCCTCAGCACGGCATCGGCACGCTCGAGCGCAGCCGCCGCGTCACCGGTGCGCAGGGAGAGATCGGCGTAGTCGAGCTCGAGGGTGAGGCGTGCGACCACCGCCGCGTCGAAGCTGACCACCGAGTCGTCGGGGGCCAGCAGCTCCTCGGGCGTGCAGTGCAGGCGCTCGGCCAGCGCGATCAGCAGGTCGGCGGCCGGACGTCGTTGCCCGGCCTCGATGCGCGAGATGTAGGCGGTCGACATGTCGGTGCCGGCCGCGTCCCCCTGCGTCATGCCGGCGCGCTGCCGGGCATGACGAATACGTCGACCCAGGAGACCTGCGTCGATCGTCTTGACCTGAACCCGGAGGTCCGCGAGTGCTTCGCTAGAGTCGATCACGGGATCATTGTGCCTGAATGTGTCTCATAAGTGCCCTCTGAGGTCGAGAAATTTCCGGCGCGGTCACGACGCGCCTTGTCCTGGATACCCCACGGGGTATACCGTCGGAGGGTTGTGCCGTCACGACAACTGCCAGGTCGTGCCGGCCCAGGACGGGTCGGAGTCGGCCTGCCCCTGCGCGTCGCCGTCGGACTCGGTGGCGTTCGTGGCCCCGGCGAGGGAGCGCTTGATCGCCTCGTCGATCGACAGGTACCGATGCTCGGGCAGGAGCTCCTCGCGCACGTCCTGGTCGCCGCACACCATGTCGTGCGACAGGCTCTTGACCAGTGCGCGGACCGTGGAGCGGGGCACTCCGGTCAGAGCGGCGACAGCCTCCCCCACGAGCGTCGCCGGCGCGAAGAGCACCGGCACCCGCGGACGGTTCAGTCCCGCCGCGGCGGCGAAGCGATCGAGCAGCTCGCCGTAGCTGACCACCTCGTCCCCGCCCACGTCGTAGGAGCGGTTGCGTGCGGGCCCCTCGAGCGCGGCGCTGAGCAGCGCCACCACGTCGACCACGGCGATGGGCTGGATGCGGCTGTTCATCCACACCGGCAGCGCCGCGACCGGGAGACGGTCGCTGATGCGACGCAGGACCTCGAAGGAGAGCGACGCCGCGCCGATCACCATGGAGGCACGGAGAACTGTCGCGGGGACCGATCCCGCGAGCAGGATCTCCTCGACCTCGAGGCGGGAGCGGAGGTGGTCGGAGAGCTCGCCGTCGGGAACCAGCCCGGACAGGTAGACGATGCGGTCGACCCCGGCGTAGGCGCTCGCTGCCGCGACGTACTCAGCGGCTTCACGGTCGCGCTTGAGGAACTCCCCCGATCCCATCGAGTGCACCAGGTAGAACACCGCATCGACATCTCGGATCGCGAGATGGACCGAGACGGTGTCCTCGACATCGAGGTGACGGCGCTCCACGCTCGCACTCCAGGCGAAGCGGTCCAGCCCGGAGACGTCCCTGGCCGTGGCGATCACCTCGTGCCCGTGGTCGAGCAGGGCGGGGATGAGCCGGGAGCCGATGTAGCCGGTGGCGCCGGTGACGAGGACTCGCATGTGTGGACGCTACCCGTGAGCACCCAGGCAGCGCCCCAGGCACGTCATACTCGCGGGCATGCCCCTGCCTCCCAGCGTTCCGACTCGGCTTCGTCACCGGAGCCACGCCCGACAAGTGGGCGCGCACGTGGCGCGAGCGTCGACGCGAGCCGCTCGAGCTGCTCGCGCTGACCGAGGACGAGCAGGAGCGGTCGCTGCGCGAGGGGAGGGTCGACATGGCCCTGGTGCGGCTGCCGGTCGACCGGAGCGATCTGCACTGCATCCCGCTCTACGAGGAGCTGCCGGTCGTGGTGGCCGGCCGGGACCACTTCGTCGCCGCCGCCGACGAGACCGTCTCGCTCGCCGACCTGGAGGACGAGCAGCTGGTCCGGCCCCACGCCTCGGGGTGGACGCCCGCGGTCGAGCAGCTCGCCTGGCCGCCGATGAGCGCCGAGGAGGCGGTGGAGACCGTCGCCGCCGGCACCGGGATCGTGGTGCTTCCCAAGTCCGTCGCTCGACTCCATGCGCGCAAGGACGTCGTGGAGCGCCAGGTCCTCGACCTTCCGCCGACCACGATCGCGCTGACCTGGCTCGTCGAGCGCGACGACGAACGCACCCAGGCCATGGTCGGGATCGTCCGGGGCCGGAGCGTCAACTCCAGTCGCACGTGACCGTGCGGACGGTCGGCGACGGACCGGACGCGATTCCGGACCCAGCCCTGGTGGTCCTCGTGGGGCCGGGCGGTGCGGGCAAGTCGACCTGGGCCGCCCAGCGCTACCGCGCCGACGAGATCGTGTGCGCCGACTCGTTGCGCGCGGTCGTGGGCAGCGGGCCCCACGACCTCGAGGCCTCGGTCGATGCCTTCGACCTGCTCGACCGGATCGTCACCGCGAGGCTCTCGCGTGGACTCACCGCGGTGGTCGACACGCTGGGCAGCGACGCCGTGCGGCGAGCACGCTGGCGCGACCTGGGCCGCACGGCAGGCCTCCCCACGGTGCTGGTCGTGCTCGAGACCGATGCGGAGGTGTGCCGGCGCCGCAACGCCGCGCGCGACCGGCCGGTGCCGGCGAAGGTCCTCGCCGAGCAGATCCGACGACACCGAGCGCTGGCCACCTCGCTCGACCTGGAGGGGTGGGACCTGGTCGTCCGCACGTCTGCCGACATCTCCGGGGTCGATGACCGCGGCCACCGGGGGCGCACCCCGGTCGTCACCGCGGTGGGCGGCGATCGACGCAGCTCCCAGGGACTACGCGTGGTCCTGCAGCTCTCGCGGTTCCCGTGGGGCGAGCATCCCGGGCCGTGGCTGTCGGAGATCGCGCGCGCGGCCGACTCGGCCGGTCTCGCGGGGATCGCCCTGATGGACCACCTGATCCAGATCCCCCAGGTCGACCGGGCCTGGTCGCCGATCCCCGAGGCGTGGGTGACCCTGGGGCTGCTCGCCGGGCTCGACACGCAGCTGAGCCTCGGCACGCTCGTCACCCCCATCACCTTCCGCTCCCCCGGGGTCACGGCCAAGGCGGCCGCGACCCTGGACGTGCTCTCGGGAGGTCGCGCGTTCGTCGGTGTCGGAGCCGGGTGGTGGGCGCGCGAGCACGCGGCGTACGGCCTGGCCTTCCCGGGCCCGCGTGAGCGCCTCGACGACCTCGAGCGCGGCATCGAGACCATGCGGGCACTGTGGGCCGCCGGCACCAAGGCCTACGACGGGAGGCGGGTCTCCCTCCCCGAGACGACCTGCTACCCCCGACCCGTCGGAGCGCTGCCGATCATCGTGGGCGGCTCCGGCGCCCGATCACTCAGGATCGCCGCCACCCTCGGCGACGCCGTCAACGTGCCGGCGACGCTGCCGGCGCTCGACACCCACCTGGGTACGGTGCGACGGCACAACCCGGACGCCGTCGTCACCGTGCTCGACCTGCCCACGATCGGGCGCGATCGCGACGACACCTGGGCACGGGTCGAACGCCTCCGCGGACGTGCGTCGGCCGCGACCTACGCCGCACGCACTGCCGCCGGTACGCCCTCCGAGCAGCGCACCCGCTACGGCGCGCTCGCCGATCGGGGCGTCGACACCGTGTTCGTCGCGCTGGCCGACCTCGAGGGTCCCGAGGACCTCGCACGACTGGCGCCGCTGACCGCGTGACGGACCGACCGCCGCGAAGCTCGCCCCGGGTGTGGCGAAGATCATGACCGGTCACCCGCGCAGGTGGCGAACACGCGTCGTGAATAGCGCTTCAGTGGAGGCATGGCTATTCCTCGCACCGTCTCCAAGATCCTGACCCTGCCCCTCTCACTCGTCGGCCGCCTGATCGGCGCCGTGGCCGGCCGCTCCGCGGACGACGCGCCCAGCGCGACGCCGCCGACCGACGTCCCCGCGGCCGACGCCGAGCCCGCCCGGCCCGCTCGCACGCCCGTGCCGGACCCGTCGGCACCCGAGCCGGCCGCCACGAAGCCCAAGCCTGCCAAGCCCGCCGCCAAGCCCGCCGCCAAGCCCGCCGCCAAGAAGGCTGCCGCCCCGAAGCCCGCGCCTGCGCCGAAACCGGAGCCGGCGGCCACCGACGACTCCGAGCCGATGCCGTCCGTGACCGACATCGACGCCGACGCGGACGCCGAGGAGGTCGACGTCACTCCGGCCGACGTCGCGAAGGTGATGGGGTCCCAGCTCGACGAGTCGGCCCACACCGCCGAGACGACCCCCTGACCCACGGTCCCCACCGCGATCACGCACAGAACGGCCCCGGCGCTCCTGCGCCGGGGCCGTTCTCGTGACGTGAGGCGGCCTACTTCAGCTCGGCGCTCGAGAGCCCCAGGATCCGGCGGGCGACGATCAGCTGCTGGATCTGCTGGGTGCCCTCGAAGATGTCGAGGATCTTGGAGTCGCGCGACCACTTCTCGAGCAGCTCGGCCTCGCTGTAGCCCACCGAGCCGGCGAGCTCGACGCAGGACAGCGTGATGTCGGATCCGACTCGGCCCGCCTTCGCCTTGGCCATGGAGGCCTCGAGCGAGTTCGGCTCCCGGTTGTCGGCCATCCAGGCGGCCTGGAGGGTGAGGAGGTAGGCGCCCTCCCAGTCGGCCTCCATCTGGAGGAACTTGGCGGCCGCGGCCGACTGCACGATCGCGGGGCGGTCGTAGTCGACCTCGATGCCGGCCTGGGCGAGCAGGTCGCGGGTCAGGTCGAGCGAGGCCCGCGCACAGCCGACGGCCATCGCCGCCACCAGGGGGCGGGTGTTGTCGAAGGTCGCCATCGCGCCGGCGAAGCCCTGCTTGGTGTCGATCTCGGGCGACCCGAGCAGGTTGTCCTTCGGCACCCGACAGTTCTCGAAGATGATCGTGGCGGTGTCGGAGGCGCGAATGCCGAGCTTGTGCTCGAGGCGGTCGACCCGCATGCCGGGCGTGCCCTTGGCGACGACGAACGACTTGATCGCCGCACGACCGAGGTCACGGTCGAGGGTCGCCCACACGACGATGTGGTCGGCGCGATCACCGGAGGTGACGTAGATCTTCTCGCCGTTGATGACGTACTCGTCGCCGTCGAGAACGGCGGTGGTGGTGATGTTGGCCGAGTCGGACCCGGTGCCCGGCTCGGTGATCGCCATGCCGGCCCAGACGCCGTCGAGGCGGGCGAGCTGCTCGTCGTTGGCGACCGAGGCGATGGCGGAGTTGCCCAGGCCCTGGCGCGGCATCGACAGGAGCAGTCCGACGTCGCCCCAGCACATCTCGGCGATCGACATGACCGACGCGAGGTTGGCGCCGTTCTTGATCGTCGTGTCGCCGTCCTTCTCGTCGCGGCGCACGCCGGCGGCGCCGGCTCCCTCGCCCGCGCCCGAGTCCGACAGCCCGTCGATCATCGACGCGAGCATGTCGAGCTCGTGGGGGTACTCGTGCTCGGCGCGGTCGTACTTGCGCGAGATCGGTCGCAGCATGTTCATCGCGACCTGGTGGGCCTGACCCACGAGGGGGCGGAACTTCTTCGGGTCATCCAGACTGATGGTCACGACGCGGGGTCCTCACGGTGCTGTTGGCGGACGGAGCGGAGCGGGGGGAGACAAGAACAGCGTGGGGTGTTCACACGAGCACCGAACCTTCCATGATGCCGATGGCCCGCAGGTCGCGGTACCACCGTTCGACGGGGTGTTCCTTGACGAAGCCGTGACCGCCGAGCAGCTGGACGCCGTCGAGGCCGATCTGCATGCCCTTGTCGGTGCAGAGCTTGCGGGCCAGGGCGACCTCGCGGCTGAAGTCCTTGCCGGCGGCGGCACGCGCGGCGGCCTTGTAGGTGACCAGGCGCATCGCCTGGAGCTCGATCGCGATGTTGGCCACCATGAAGGCGACCGACTGACGGTGCGCGACGGGCTCGCCGAACGCGTGGCGCTCCTTGACGTACGGCGTGACGTAGTCGAGCACCGCTTGACCGGTGCCGATCGCCAGGGCGCACCACGCGAGGCGCGAGAGGCGCACGCACTCGAGGTACGTCGTCCCGTCGCCCTCGCCGAGCAGCGCCTCGGCGGGCAGCTCGACGTCGGTGAGCGTCAGACGCGTCAGCGCGGCGGCCCGCACGCCCATCGCCGGGTCGGCCTCGATGGCCAGGCCCGGGGTCGACGACTCGACGAGGAACAGCGCGGGCTCGTCGTCGAGCAGGGCGCCGACGACGAAGAGCTCGGCCTCCGCACCGCGGGGCACGAGCGACTTGACGCCGTTGAGCGTGAAGCCCTCCGCGGTGCGGACCGCGGTGGTGGAGGGACTGAGCACGTCGAAGAGCACCCGCGGCTCGACCAGCGCGAGCGCCGCGGCCGGCGCTGCGTCGCCCGTGAAGGCCGGGAGGTAGGTCTGCTGCTGGGCGTCGGTGCCCCAGAGCCCGAGGGCGGTGGCCACCGCGCCGGGCGCCAGGCAGGCCACGGCCAGGCCGAGATCGCCCTTGGCGAGCGCCTCGGCGACGAGCGTGCCGGCCATGGCCGAGCGCTCCTCGGAGATCCCGCCGAGCGCCTCGGGCACGCCGAGGATCGGCAGCCCGATGTCGATGCCGGCCTTGAGCACGGCCTCCGGGGCGGTGCAGGTCTCGTCGGCCTCGCTCGCAGCGGGGCGCACGACCTCCTCGGCGTACTCGGTCACGACGTCGACGAGCATCTGCTCGTCCTCGGTCGGCGTGAGGTCGAAGAGACCGGTGCGCTGCGCCGGTGCGACGCGCACCCCGGGCCGGCCGACCTTGCCTGCCTTGGCGAACGTGCGGCTGGCGACCGTCAGCGTCTTGAAGCCGTTGCTGGTGATGGTGAAGACGGCCTGCTCGGTGGGCTTGCGCAGACCCACCCGGTCGATGAGGTCGCTCTGGGCGAGGCGGTTGAGTCCGGCGACGAGGTAGCCGATCGGGTCGCGCGACTCGGTCGACGCGATGCCGTGTCGGCCGCCGGGCCGGAGGCTGTTGAGGAGGGACATGGGGATAATGTAACTCCGAGTTACACATCGCGCTACAGCTCGCCGGGTGGGTGCCGTCACACCCGCACCCACCGAGGGGGACCGCCGCGATTGTCGTCTCCTAAACTTCGCGCCATGCCCGACCAGCCCCGTCCCGAGCAGCCGGACGACGTACGAGCTCCTCACGGCCCCCTCCCCACCGGGGGAACGGTCCGTCCCATGACGCGCTGGGGGACGCCGGTGATGCATCGCCCCCAGGCCGCGGTCACGACGTACGACGAGGACCTGCGGACGCTGGCCGCCGACATGGTCGCCACGATGTACGCCGCCGACGGCGTCGGGCTGGCGGCCTGCCAGATCGGCGAGGACGTCGCGATCTTCGTCTTCGACTGCCCCGACGACTCCGGCCGACGCACCGTCGGACTCGTCTGCAACCCGGTGCTCACGCTCCCCGAGGGCAAGGACCGCCAGCTGGAGGAGTCCGAGGAGGGCTGTCTGTCCTACCCCGGGGCCTTCGTCGAGTGCGCCCGGCCCGACACCGCGTCGGTGACCGGGACGGGCCTCGACGGCGCACCCGTCACCTTCACCGGCGAGGGCCTCCTCGCGCGCTGCCTGCAGCACGAGACCGACCACACGCGCGGCACGGTGTTCGGCGACCGGCTGCCCACCAAGGCCCGCAAGAAGCTCACCAAGGCCCACGACAAGGTCGCCGACGAGTTCCCCCTCACCTGGCCCGCCACCGACCTCGACTGACCCCGGACTTTCGCCGAGTCGGCGCCTACAGGCGCCGACTCGGCCCGGACTTCTTCGCTGACGCCGGCGCCTACAGGCGCCGACTCAGCGGCGGGCGGTGATGTAGCAGGCCACGGCGGAGGCGGCGGCGACGTTGAGGGAGTCGATGCCCTCGCGCATCGGGATGATCGCGCGTCGGTGCGCCGCCGCCTGCCACCGGGCGGAGAGTCCGTGGCCCTCGGAGCCGAGCACGAGGGCGACCCGGTCGAGTCCCGCCACGCACTCCTCGATGGCCACGGCGTCGTCGGCCAGGGTGAGGGCGACGGTGGTGAACCCGGCGTCCGCCACGACGTCCAGGGCGGTCTCCCAGTCGGGCAGTCGCGTCCAGGGCAGGGCGAAGACAGCGCCCATCGCGACCTTGATCGAGCGACGGTAGAGCGGGTCGGCGCAGCGCGGCGACAGCAGCACTGCGTCGAACCCGAGGGCGGCTCCGGAGCGGAAGACGGCTCCGACGTTGGTGTGGTCGACGAGGTCCTCGAGCACGAGCACGGAGCGCGCCCCGTCGAGCACCGACGCCACGTCGGGCAGCGGGGTGCGCTCGAGCGAGGCCAGCGCCCCCCGGTGCACGTGGAAGCCGGTCACCTCCTCGGCGAGGGCCTCGGCGAGCACGAAGCAGGGGGCGTCGGTGGTGTCGAGCACGTCGGCGAGACCCTCCAGCCAGCGCGGCGCCATGAGGAAGGAACGCGGGGTGTGGCCGGCCTCGACGGCCCGACGCACGACCTTCTCGCCCTCGGCCAGGAACAGTCCGTGCTCGGCCTCGAAGCTCTTGCGCAGCTGCACGTCGCGCAGGTCGCGGTAGTCGACCAGCCGCGGGTCGGCCGGGTCCGAGACCTCGACGACCTCAGCCAAGGGGGAGCTCCACGTCGGGGTAGCGCTCCGGGTGCGCCACGGCGACGACCTCACCGACGACGATGATCGCCGGCGGTCGTACGTCGTGCGCCACCAGGTCGTGGGTGAGCTCGCCCAGGGTCGAGAGCACGGTGCTCTCCCCCGGCATCGTCCCGTCGCTGACCACCGCCACCGGGGTCGAGCCCGCCCGACCGCCGTCGAGCAGCGCCGCCGCGATCTGTGGCGCGTGCTCGACCGCCATCATGAGCAGGAGGGTTCCGCGCAGCCGCGCCACGGCCGTCCAGTCCGTGAGCGAGCGGTCGTGGCCCGGTGGCAGATGGCCCGAGACGACGGTGAACTCGTGCGCGACCCCACGGTGGGTGACCGGGATCCCGACGATGGCCGGCACCGCCACGGGGCTGGTCAGGCCGGGGATGACCGTCACCTCGACGCCGGCGGCCCGACACGCCAGGACCTCCTCGTAGCCGCGTCCGAAGACGAAGTTGTCGCCGCCCTTGAAGCGCACCACCCGCTTCCCGGCCAGGGCGCGCTCGACGATGACCCGGTTGATCTCCGTCTGCTGCGCCGAACGACCGCGCGGCAGCTTGGCGACGTCGATCAGCTCGACGTCGGCGGGCAGCTCGCCGAGCAGCTCGCGCGGCGCCAGCCGGTCGGCGACGACGACGTCGGCCGACATCAGGGCGTTGCGACCGGCGAGGGAGATCAAGGTCGGGTCACCCGGTCCGCCGCCCACCAAGGTCACGCCCGGCGTGGTGCCGCGCACGGGGGCGGAGGCGATCAGCCCGGACCGCAGACCCTCGAGCACCTGGTCACGCACGAGCACCGAGCGGCGCGGGTCCCGCTCGCCCAGGACGGCCACCGTCACGCCGCCCTCGCGTCCCGACGGCGGGGGTCCACGCCGTCGCTCGCGAGGCGTCGTCGGAGCGCACGCAGAAGATGCGGCGCTCCTCGGCGGCGACCGAGACCGCCTCGTTGGTGCCGGTGTCGTCGGTGGCGGCCACGACGTACCAGGTGTCGTCGAGGTCGGAGGGCTCGAAGCCCCGAGGCTCCCACGACGCCTCGCCGGCACTGATGAGTCCCTCGAGTGCCGGGGTCACCACCGGTGAGACGACGACCACCGCGGCGCCCGCCGCGATCAGCTGGGGAACCCGCCGCTGGGCCACGTGGCCGCCACCGACGACCACGACCCGGCGGCCGGTCAGGCGCAGACCGGCGGGGTAGGCGTAGGAGTCTTCCACCGGGCACATCATTCCGTCTCCACGGTGGAGTCACCCAACGGGTGCCTCAGCCACGCGACAGGATGAGCACCGCACGATCGTCGTCACCGCGCGGCACCTGGGCGATGATGCGTCCCGCCGCGCCGTCGACGCCGTCGAGGAAGGCGGTGTGGGCGGTGCTCCGGAGCCAGGAGATCCCGGTGTCGAGGTCACTGGTCCGCGACTCGACGACGCCGTCGGTGTAGAACATCAGCGCGTCCCCGCTGCGCAGGATGCCGCGGCTCGCGGTCAGCTCCGGATGCGCCATGATCCCCAGCGCCAGGCCCCGGGAGTTGTCGATCGTCCAGTCACCGGTCCGCGCCGACCTGCGGAGGGCGGGCGGGTGGCCCGCGCTGAGGATCACGTAGGCACCGTCGCGCAGGTCGATGCTCACGTGCACGGCGGTCGCGAACGTCTCGTCGGAGCCCTGTCGCAGCAGGAAGTCGTTGGCCGCGTCGAGCAGGTCCCGGTCGTGCAGCGCGCCGACCAGCCCTCCCAGCGCCCCGGCGAGCAGCAGAGCGGTCGGCGCAGCCGCCACGCCCTTGCCGACCACGTCGACGAGCACGAGGTCGAGGTGCTCGGACTCCTCGTCGAGGTCCGCGACCATGAAGTCACCGGCGTACCCCACGCCGTACGCCGCCACCATGGCGCTCTGGGCCCGCCAGTCGCCCGGGAGCGGTGGCACCCGGCCCTGGGCGGTGAGGCGGTCGCGCAGGTCGGACAGCAGCGCCTCGCTCAGGGGCGTCGGCAGCCCGCTGCGCTGACGGCTCGCGACGTAGAGCACCAGGAGGACCGACAGGCCCAGGAGCACCAGCCCGGCGACCCGTCCTCCGGCGACCTCGCCCTGGTCGAGACGCGCACCCAGGGCCGCCACCACGATGATCGCGCTGAGTGCCAGCAGCGGGGCGAAGCGCAGCAGCAGCATGCCCAGCAGCAGCCACAGGAAGTAGCCGGACAACGGGAAGAGGTCGTAGCGGGTCATCGAGACCGCCAGGGACGCCGCGACGCCCACCACGAGGAGACCCAGCACCACGAGCTGACTGCGACGAGTGCCCGAGCGCCAGGCCTCGATCATCCCGTGAGCCCGATCCACAGGCGCAACCTATCCCCGCCCGGGGCGCGCCACACACGAAACGCCGACGTCGCACGGGTCCGTCCTGCCCCGCCTCGGTGGTCGGGTCGGGGCCTTGGGAGGATGCCCCCATGGGTTCGCGCCAGAGTCCCGATCTGCTGGGCGGGAAGTGGGAGTCGGAGACCATCTCGCTCCCCCCGGACTTCGAGGGGTCGGTCGTCACGACACTCGTGCGCCACCGCGCTGCGCAGCCCACCGGGCGTGCGGTGCTGCACGTGCACGGGTTCGCCGACTACTTCTTCCACACCGAGTACGCCGAGTGGTGGCTCGAGCGCGGCTACGACTTCTACGCCGTCGACCTCCGCAAGTACGGACGCTCCATCCGACCTCACCAGACGCCCACCTACGTCGGTGACCTCCACGACTACTTCGCCGAGCTCGACGTCGCCTGGTGGCGCATCGTGGAGCGCGACCAGCACGACCGGGTCGTCCTCTCGGGCCACTCGACCGGCGGGCTGACGGTCCCCCTGTGGGCCGACGCGCGCCAGCCCGCCGAGCTGTCCGGTGTGGTGCTCAACTCGCCCTGGTTCGACCTGCAGGGCGCCGCGTGGCTGCGCTCGCCCGTGACCGACCTGCTCCTCGACCGGCTCGGGAGGCGGCACCCGTCGCGGGTGCTGGGCCGCGACGTCAACGGGATCTACGGGCGCAGCCTGCACGTCGACTTCGGCGGGGCGTGGGACTACGACCTGACCTGGAAGCCGATCGAGTCCTACCCGGTGCGCCTCGGCTGGCTGCGAGCGATCCGGCGCGGGCACGCCGAGCTCCACGCCGGGTTGTCGGTCCTCGCCCCGGTGCTGGTGCTGTCCTCGGCCGCCACGCGCTACGCCACCGAGCTGGACGACGACTCCCACACCCACGACATCGTCCTCGACGTCCCGCAGATACGGCGGTGGTCCACCTCGGTGGGGCCGCACGTCAGCTATGTCGCCGTCGAGGGGGCCGTCCACGACGTGGTGCTCTCCCGCCCCGAGGCGCGCCGGCAGGTCTACGCCGAGCTCGAGCGCTGGTGCTCGGCGTACCTGCCCTGACCGGGCCCCCGGACCGCTGGTGTCCTGCGCGGGAAGTTCGGCCCCTAGGTGTGATGACCAGGCACCTAGGTCGTGCGCTGGGTGCGTGCATCGCAAGGCGACGATGCGCCAGTCATACCGGGCGTCTCACCAGCGTCGTCAACGCCGCGAGGTGCGTGCGCAGGGTGCGAGACAGGCACCGAACTTCTCGTGCGGGGCACTAGCATCCGATCCATGAATCCCGTGACAGGACTGTCCCTCGGCCGCATCGGCATCGGCATCGCCTCCTTGGTCAAGCCGGACCTGGTCGACTCGACCATGGGCACCACGACGAGCAACTCGCTGCTCACGCAGTGGTTCGGCTCGCGCGAGCTCGCGCTCGGCGCGGCCACGCTGCTCGCCAGCGGCGGTGCGCGCCGCAGCCTCGTGCTGATCGGGATGGCCGTGGACGCGGCCGACGCCGCGACCGCCTACCAGGCCGTCGAGAAGGAGGTGATGCCCCGCAACCTGGGCCTCGCCTTCGCCGGTGTGGCCGCCGGAGCGGTCGTCTCCGGCCTGCTCGGACTGCGGGTGAAGCAGGTCGTCAAGCTGACCCGGGCCGAGAAGAAGGCCCTGGCCCGCGCCTGACGGGTCCGGCAGGTCTGACCAGTCGGCAGATGGTCCGCGTGGGTCATTGCCCAGGAGCCGCGTTGTTGGGACGCTGACCCCATGAGCGAAACTCCTCCGCCGCCACCTCCGCCGCCGCCCGGTCCCTACGGCGGTCCACCGCCACCTCCCACCGGGCCGCCCGGCGGCCCTCGACCGGGTGAGCTGGTCGACCGCTTCCTCGCCCGTCTCATCGACGGCGTGGGTTTCGCGGTCGTCTACGCCGTCCTGCTCGCCGTCTTCGGGTCCATCTTCTACAGCGGCTTCTCCAACACGCGCGGGGAGATCTTCCTCGTGACCCTGTTCGTGCAGGTCTTCTCCATCGCGGCCTACCTGGCCTACTACGGCTTCCTGGAGTCCACCCAGGGCGCGACCTTCGGCAAGCAGATCATGAAGCTCAAGGTCGTCGGGCCCGACGGCGTCAGCCACCCGACCATGCAACAGGCCCTCATGCGCAACGGCTTCCAGGCGCTCGGGTTGCTCGCGATCATCCCGTTCCTGGGGTTCCTGGGTGCGGTCGCCCAGCTCGCAGCGGTGATCTTCATCGCCGTGACCATCAACAACGACACCGTCAACCGCCAGGGTTGGCACGACCAGTTCGCCGGCGGCACGAAGGTGATCAAGATCGGCTGATCGCGCCGCTCAGGTCACGATGAACGCTGTCAGGGCGACGACTCCCACCACCACGATCACCGCGCGTAGCGCGAGGGGCGGGAGTCGTCGCCCGACGCGTGCTCCGACCAGTCCGCCCGCCGTGGCGCCCACCGCGATGAGTCCCACGACGGCCCAGTCGACGTCGGCCACGAAGACGAAGATGACCCCGGCCACCACGTTGACGGCGCCGGCGAGGACGTTCTTGACGGCATTGTTGCGCTGGATGTCCTGGGGCACCCCGATCCCGAGCACCCCCATCAGCAGCACGCCCTGCGCGGCGCCGAAGTAGCCGCCGTACACGCCGGTGCCGAGGACGGTGGGCCACACCCACCGGCCCTCCTTCTCGCGCGGCGCCTCATCCCGCTCGACAGCGCGGGCCGCCACGCGACGCGCGAGCCGCGGCTGGAAGATCACCAGCAGCACCCCGAGCCCGATCAGCACCGGTACGACGGCCTCGAAGGCGCCGTCGGGCAGCACCAGGAGCAGCACGGCGCCGATGCCCGCGCCGAGGACCGACGCCGGGAGCAGCCGGAGCACCAGGGCGCGTTGCCCGCCGAGCTCGCGACGGTAGCCGTAGGCGCCGGTCAGCGAGCCCGGGACCAGACCGATGTTGTTGGACACGTTGGCGGTGACCGGTGGCACCCCGAACGCCAGCAGCGTGGGAAACGTGATCAGGGTGCCGGAGCCCACGACCGTGTTGATCGTGCCGGCGCCGACTCCCGCCAGCAGGATCGCGACGGACTCGAGCGGCGTCACATCAGGGCTGCGGCGGAGCCGGGGGCTCCTCCGGCGGGACCTCTCCGGGCGACACCGCGTCCGGGGCGGGCTTGTGGGGGTTCGCCGCAGCGGCCGCCTCGGCGATCGCCTGCTCCACCGCCGCGCTCGTACGGCGTCGTTCGGCGTCGGCGTCCGGGTTGCCACCGAGCTCGGGGGTCTCCACCGAACCCATGTCGACGCGGTTGCGCACGCCGTCGGTCTTGTCCGGGATGCCCTTGAGGTCGTTCATCGTCGACCCGAGGCCCTCCAGGGCCTTGCCGATCTCGCTGGGCACGATCCAGAGCTTGTTGGCCCCGCCCTCGGCGATCTTGGGCATCATCTGGAGGTACTGGTAGGACAGCAGCGACTGGTCCGGGTTGCCGTCGTGGATGGCCTGGAAGACGGTCAGGATGGCCTGTCCCTCTCCCTGGGCTCGCAGGATCGACGCCTCCCGGTCGGCCTGGGCCCGCAGGATCAGCGACTCACGGTCACCCTCGGCGGAGAGGATCGAGGACTGCTTCTCACCCTCGGCGGTCAGGATCGCCGCCTGCCGACCACCCTCGGCGGTCAGGATCTGGGCCCGCTTGTCACGGTCGGCGCGCATCTGCTTCTCCATCGAGTCCTTGATGGAGGGCGGCGGGTCGATGCCCTTGAGCTCGACGCGGTTGACGCGGATGCCCCACTTGCCCGTGGCCTCGTCGAGGACGCCGCGCAGGCGGGTGTTGATCTCGTCGCGGCTGGTCAGCGTGCCCTCGAGGTCCATGCCACCGACGATGTTGCGCAGCGTGGTCATCGTCAGCTGCTCGACGGCCTGGATGTAGTTGGCGATCTCGTAGGTCGCGGCGACCGGGTCGGTGACCTGGAAGTAGATGACGGTGTCGATCGAGACGACGAGGTTGTCCTGGGTGATCACCGGCTGGGGCGGGAAGCTCACGACCTGCTCGCGCAGGTCGATCTGGTAGCGCACGGTGTCGACGAACGGGACGACGATGTTGAGCCCGGCCGACAGCGAGACCCGGTACTTGCCGAAGCGCTCCACGATCCCGGCGCGAGCCTGCGGGATGATCCGCACCGTCTTGGCGAGCAGCACGATCACGAAGATCAGCAGCACGGCGAGCACGATCAGGGCGGGGGTCATGGTTCTCCTCGAGCTAGGGGGCGTACGTCGGTCTGGGGTGGCTCAGCCGAGCCGGGGGACGGGATGGACGTAGGCGGTGGCGCCGCGGATCTGGAGGACCTCGACGGTCTCCCCCGCGGCGATCGTCAACGACTCGTCGTACGGCGCGGCGGTCCACACCTCGCCGGCGAGCTTGACGCGACCCACCTGGAGACCGGTCATCTCCTGGGTGACGGTGCCCTGCTGGCCGAGCAGCTTGTCGTGGCCCTGGGTGAGCGTCGGGCCGTCGTGCAGCTTCTTGGCCATCGACGGGCGCACCAGGGCGAGCATCGCCACCGACGCACCGGCCGCGGCGATCGCCTGGAGGGCGAAGGGTGCGCCCACCAGGGCGACCACCATGCCCGCCACGGCACCGACGGCCAGCATGATCATGATGAGGTCGAGGCTGAACATCTCCCCCACCGCCAGGAGCGCGGCGGCACTGAGCCACACGCTCCAGAGGTGGTCGTTGATCCAGTCCATGACCCGACTCTACCCAGGCCACCGCACCCCAACCGCCCCTCAGGGGTCAGCCGGGAAGCCGGAGGACGGTCAGCGGTGCCGCACGCGTCGGCGGGCGGCGTAGCGCCCGTCCTCGTGGGTCAGCACCAGCGGCATGCCGAACGCCGCCGAGAGCGAGGTCTCCGTCAGCACGTCCTCGATCGGTCCCTCGTCGACGACCCGCCCACGCTTCAGCAGCAGAGCATGGGTGAAACCGGGCGGGATCTCCTCGACGTGGTGCGAGACCAGGACCGTGGCCGGCGAGTCCGGGTCGTAGGCGAGGGTCGAGAGGGTGGAGACGAGGTCCTCGCGCCCTCCGAGGTCGAGGCCGGCAGCGGGTTCGTCGAGCAGCAACAGCTCGGGGTCGGTCATCAGGGCGCGTGCGACCTGGACCCGCTTGCGCTCCCCCTCGCTGAGCGTCCCGAACGTGCGGTCGGCGAGGTGCTGGACACCGACCTCGACGAGGAGGTCCTCCGCGCGGCGGTGGTCGAGGTGGTCGTACTCCTCGCGCCACCGACCCACCACGCCGTACGCCGCCGAGACGACGACGTCGCGCACCAGCTCGTGGCGCGGCAGCCGGTCGGCGAGCGCAGCGCTGGTGAGACCGATGCGGGGCCGCAGCTCGAAGACGTCCACGGCGCCGATCAGCTCACCGAGCACGCCCGCCGCACCTCCGGAGGGGTGCAGCTGGGCCGCCGCGACCTGGAGCAGCGTCGTCTTGCCGGCGCCGTTGGGTCCGAGGATCACCCAGCGCTCACCGTCGCGCACGACCCACGTGATCCGGTCGAGCAGCAGTGCCTCACCTCGACGCACGGTGACGTCTGCGAACTCGAGAACGGCAGCCATGGCGCCCACCCTAGGAGACTGCTGAACGACATCGCGGCGCAGGCCCCGCGACGGGCGCACGCTGGCGGCGTTGCCACTGCTCGACGGGCAACCAGCCCGCCATCGCAGCGGCGCCTTGCCATCGCACGCCCCTCACGACGCCTGCATCCACGCGTCGTCCAGCAGACTCCTAGGGCCCCCGACCCCGCGCGCCGTGTGACCGACCCACGACTATCGTCGGTCGGCGTGACCACCGACGACCTCACCGCGCTGACCCGGCTGCCGGTGTCCGGGCGGGTCGCGTGGTGGGGCACGGCCTGGCTGCGCGGGCAGCTCGGGCCCGACGACCTCCTCGACGCCGTGCTCGCCGACGACGTGACCCACGTGGTCCTCTCCCCTGCCGGCCCCACGTCGCTGGTCGGCGTCCTGGGCGCGCTGCGGGCCGAGGGTGCGACCGCCTTCGGCGCGGCGTTCCCTGCCGAGGGCGACCTCGTGGGCCTCGGCGGCCCGGTGGGCTTCAACGAGGCCGCGCTCGAGGTGGGCGAGGCCGTCGTCGCGATCGGCAGCGAGAGCGGGCTGGTGCCCTCGCGCGTCGGCCCGACGATCGAGTGGACGCGCCACCCGGCGAGACGGCGTCAGCTGCCGGACGTCGGGGAGGCCGACCGCGGCCTGCGCGAGGTGCTGCTCGAGTCGGCCGACCGCCTCGCCTCGCTGGACGTCGCCCGCTGGCGGCCCGAGCTCGCGGACCGATTGATGAACCTGCGCCACCGGCAGCCGCTCGTCGCGCCTCCAGGGGTCCCGCCACGCTGCGTCGACCTCGCGGCACGCGGGCTGCAGGCGCTCGAGATCGCCGAGCTCGCCCTCGAGGACGACGGCGCGGCGCTGACGGTGCACGAGATCGGGCGGCGGCGCGGCGCCCTGGCGCCGCTCGCGCGGGCCGGCCGTCGGGCCCTGGTGGCCGCCTGCTCCCCCGAGGTCTGGCCGCCGGGCTGAGCGGGGATCCGCGGTCAGTCGCCCCAGACGCCGAGCTCGTTGCCGCTGGGGTCGGTGAAGTGGAACCGTCGCCCCCCGGGGAAGTCGTAGGGCCCCTCGACCACCTGCCCACCGGCGGCCGCGACGGCGGCGGCGCTGGCGTCGAGGTCGGCGCTCCAGAGCAGCACCAGTGGTCCGCCACGGACCGGCTCCCTGCTGGCGTTGAGGCCGCCGACCTCGCCGTCGCCCTCCACCCACCGGATCCCGGCGTACGACGGTCCGTAGTCGTTGAAGGTCCAGCCGAAGGCGGCGGCGTAGAAGGCACGGGTGGTCTCGAGGTCGGTGACGTTGATCTCGACGTAGTCGATGGTGTGGTGCACGTGATCGCTCATGGATCCATGATGGACCTGGCCGCCGACACCCGGCTCCGGGCGATAGCCTCGCTCGCGATGGACGCCCAGCATCCCGACACCCTGCTGATCACCCTCACCGGCAAGGACCGGCCCGGGGTGACGTCGTCGGTGTTCAGCACGCTGGCCCTGGCGGGGGTCGAGGTCATCGACCTCGAGCAGATCATCCTGCGGCGACGGCTCATCCTGGGGCTGCTCGTCACCGCCCCGCGCGACTGGAAGAAGCTCGCCGCAGCGCTCGAGGCGACCGCGGCCGGCTTGGGGATGAGCGTCGAGATCGAGCGCGGCTCGGGCGACAACCGCTCACGTCGGGAGGGCCGCTCCCACGTCACCGTCATCGGTACGCCGTTGCGGGCCTCGGCGATGGCGGCGATCGCCGGCCGCATCGCCGACACCGGCGGCAACATCGACCGCATCGAGCGCATGGCGCGCTACCCGGTCACCGCCATCGACCTGTTCGTCTCCGGTGCCGACCCCGAGCACCTGCGCACCCTGCTGGCCGCCGAGGCCGCGCAGCAGGGCGTCGACATCGCCGTCCAGCCGGCCACGATGATGCGGCGCGGCATGCGCCTGATCGTCCTCGACGTCGACTCCACGCTGATCCAGGGCGAGGTCATCGAGATGCTCGCCGCGCACGCCGGCCACGAGCCGGAGGTCGCTCGGATCACCGAGCTGGCGATGCGCGGGGAGATCGACTTCGAGGAGTCGCTGCGCCGTCGGGTGCGGCTGCTCGCCGGGCTGGAGGAGAGCGTGCTCGACACGGTGTACGGCGACATCGTGGTCGCCCCCGGCGCCCGCACGATGGTGCGCACGCTGCGTCGCCTGGGCTACCGGTTCGCGATCGTGTCGGGTGGCTTCAGCCAGATCACCGACCGTCTGGCCGAGGACCTCGGGATCCACTTCTCGCGTGCCAACGAGCTCGAGATCGTCGACGGCCGCCTCACCGGGGAGATCGTCGGCGCCGTGGTCGACCGCGCCGGGAAGGCCGCGGCACTGCGCGAGTTCGCCGAGGAGGTCGGCGTCAGCCAGGACGCCACCATCGCCATCGGCGACGGAGCCAACGACCTCGACATGCTCAACGCCGCAGGCCTCGGGATCGCCTTCAACGCCCGCCCGGTCGTGCAGCAGGCCGCCGACACGTCGGTCAACGTCCCCTACCTCGACGCCATCCTCTACCTGCTGGGGATCTCGCGCGAGGAGGTCGAGGCGGCCGACGCCCAGGCTGGTTTCGTCACACCCGCCCCTCCGGTCTGAGCCTGGATCCCCCCACCCTCAGCCGCGGCCGACGTGGTGGGCGACGAGCCGCGCCGTACCGGGTGCGAGGTCAGACCACGCTCCGGCGTAGGAGAAGACCGTGGCGGCGCTGGTCGGGTACCCCAGGGCCAGGTCGGCGGCCGCGGCGTCGTCGCCGTCGCCGTCGTCGAGCAGCTGGGCGAGGTAGGCCATCGTGGGGTTGTGGCCGATCACCACCACCTGCTCGTGGGCGTCGTCCACCTCCCGGAGCAGGTCGATCGTCGTGTCGACCCCGGCGGCGTACAGCCCCCGGTCGTAGGTCGCCTCGACCGCGTCCCACGGCGAACCCGCCCCACGACTGACGTGCTGCCACGTCTCGCGGGTGCGCAGGGCGGCGGAGACGAGCGCCTGGTCGGGGACGAAGCCCTGCCCCAGCAACCACGCACCGGTGGCGTAGGCGTCGCGGTGGCCGCGCTCGGCCAGCGGGCGTTCGAAGTCGCTCGGAGCGGCCTGCTCGGCCTTGGCGTGGCGCATGACCACCAGGGTGCGGGAGGACATGGGTCCACCCTAGGAGATGGCCTGCTCACGCGGAGCGGCGCTTCGGTCCGGCCCCACAGCCTCCTGGATCGGCACCCGACCTGTCGGTCTCCTAGGGTGGGGCCATGTCACCCGGGCCCCTCATGATCATCGGCGGTGCCGAGGACAAGCTGCGACGGCGCACCATCCTCCAGGAGTTCGTGACCGCGAGCGGCGGTGCCGACGCGCGCATCGCGGTGGTCCCCACCGCCTCGGCGCTCGGCCCCGAGGTCGTGCAGGTCTACGACGCGCTGTTCACCCGCGAGGGTGCCGGGCAGGTCGTCGCCTGCCGACCCGAGACGCGCGAGGAGGCCCACGACCCCGAGCTGGTGCGCCTGCTCGACGAGTGCACCGGGATCTTCATGACCGGTGGCAACCAGCTGAAGCTGTCCGCGATCGTGTCCGGGACCCCGATGGGCGATGCGATCGTCGCCGCCCACGAGCGCGGGGCCGTCGTGGCCGGGACGTCGGCCGGGGCGAGCATCCAGTCGAGCCACATGGTCGCCTTCGGCGGACCGGGGGCCACTCCCAAGCAGCGGATGACCCAGGTCGCAGCCGGGCTGGGTCTGCTGCCGTCGTCGGTGATCGACCAGCACTTCGACCAGCGCAACCGCTACGGCCGGCTGCTGATGATCGTGTCGCAGTCACCCCAGCTGCTGGGGATCGGCGTCGACGAGGACACCGCGGCGGTCGTCGAGCACGTCACCGAGGCCGACGGCTCCGAGCACGAGATCCTCTCGGTCATCGGCCGTGGCGCCGTGACGATCTTCGACCCCGCCCGGATCATCACCAACGCCTACGAGGCCCAGCGGTCGGCACCCCTGATGGCGAGCAACGTCGTGCTCCACGTGCTGCCCGAGGGGTCCTCCTTCGACATCACGACCCGCACGCTCGTGCCGCCGAGGCCCGCCGTCGAGTCGACGGTGTCGGCCGAGCTGGCCGAGGCAGGCCGCGACCTGCGTCAGCAGGCCCGCGACATCGCGGCCGGTGACGCCTCCCCCTCCACCCTGCGCCGCCGACTGGCCCGCAGCCGACGTCAGCCCGACCCCCTGGCAGCCTCCGAGGACGGAAACCACTCATGACCGAACGCCCCACCCCCGACCTGGCGATCCTCGAGACGCGTGTCTACCGCGGAGCCAACATCTGGTCCTACGACAAGGCGATCCACCTCGTGGTCGACCTCGGCTCGCTGGAGGACTTCCCGACCAACACGATCCCCGGGCTGACCGACCACCTCCTGACGATGCTGCCCGGCCTGCGCGAGCACTCCTGCTCGCGCGGCAAGCGGGGCGGCTTCGTCGAGCGGCTCAACGAGGGCACCTGGCTCGGTCACGTCGCCGAGCACTGCGCCCTGGCCCTGCAGCAGGTCGTCGGCCACGACGTACGCCGCGGCAAGACGCGCGGGGTCAAGGGCCAGACCGGCGTCTACAACGTCATCTTCGGCTACATCGACGAGCAGGTCGGTCTGGCGGCGGGACAGCTCGCGGTGCGCCTGGTCAACCACCTCGTCGAGGCCGACCCGGGGTTCGACTGGGACACCGAGCTCGACGACTTCATCCGCCGCGCCCAGCGCACGGCGTTCGGTCCCTCGACCCAGGCGATCCTCGACGAGGCCGTCTCCCGCGACATCCCCTGGATCCGGCTCAACCAGCACTCCCTGGTGCAGCTCGGTCAGGGAGTCCACGCCAAGCGCATCCGGGCCACCATGACGTCGGCCACCTCGGCCATCGCCGTCGACATCGCCTCCGACAAGGACCTCACCACCCGCCTGCTCGGCGCAGCCGGACTGCCGGTGCCCAAGCAGGACACCGTGCGCACCGCCGACCAGGCCGTGCGCGCGGCCGAGCGGATCGGCTACCCGGTGGTGGTCAAGCCGCTCGACGGCAACCACGGACGTGGCGTCTGCCTCGACCTCCAGGACGAGGCCGACGTGCGCGCGGCCTTCCCGATCGCCCAGGAGCAGTCCCGCCGCGGCGTGATCGTGGTGGAGTCGCTGATCATCGGCAAGGACTACCGCTGCCTGATCATCGACGGTCGGGTCGCGGCCATCGCCGAGCGCGTCCCCGCATCGGTGACCGGCGACGGCACCTCGACCATCGAGCAGCTCGTCGACACCGCGAATGCCGACCCCCGCCGTGGCGTCGGCCACGAGAAGGTGCTCACCCGCATCAAGGTCGACGACGCGGCCATCGAGCTGGTGCGCGAGCAGGGCTTCGAGATGACCGACGTGGCGCCCGACGGCCAGATGGTCAAGCTCGCCCTGACCGGCAACATGTCGACCGGCGGCATCTCGATCGACCGCACCTTCGAGGCACACCCCGAGAACGTCGAGATCGCCGAGGAAGCCGCCCGGATGATCGGCCTCGACATCGCCGGCATCGACTTCATCTGCCCCGACATCACCGAGCCGGTGCGCGAGACCGGCGGGGCGATCTGCGAGATCAACGCCGCGCCCGGCTTCCGGATGCACACGCACCCGACGATCGGCGAGCCCCAGTTCATCGCCAAGCCGGTCGTCGACATGCTGTTCCCGACCGGCGCGACCTCCCGCATCCCGATCGTGGCCGTCACCGGCACCAACGGCAAGACCACCACGTCGCGGATGATCAGCCACGTCTTCAAGGGCATGGGCCGCAAGGTCGGGATGACGTCGACGGACGGTGTGGTGATCGACGAGCGGCTGCTGATCCGCTCCGACGCCAGCGGTCCGCGCTCGGCGCGGATGGTGCTCCAGAACCCCCGCGTCGACTTCGCCGTCTTCGAGGTCGCTCGCGGCGGCATCCTGCGCGAGGGCCTCGGCTACGAGCGCAACGACGTCGCCGTGGTGCTCAACGTGCAGCCCGACCACCTCGGCCTGCGCGGCATCGACACCGTCGAGCAGCTCGCCGACGTCAAGGCCGTGCTCGTCGAGGCGGTGCCGCGCGACGGGCACGCGGTCCTCAACGCCGACGACCCGCTCGTGCGTGAGATGCGCCGACGCTGCTCGGGCCAGGTCGTGTGGTTCTCGATGGAGGAGCCCGGCTCGGAGACCCGCGACATGATCGACGCGCACTGCCGTCGGGGCGGCAAGGCGCTCGTGCTCAACCCCAGCGAGCGCGGCGAGATGATCGTGGTCAAGCACGGCCCGCGCGAGATGCAGCTCGCCTGGACCCACCTGCTGCCCGCGACCTTCGGCGGACGGGCCCGGATGAACGTCCAGAACTCCCTGGCAGCCGCCGCTGCGGCCTTCGCCGCCGGGGCGCCCCTGCACGACATCCGGCAGGGCCTGCGCACCTTCTCCACCAGCTACTACCTCTCCCCCGGGCGCCTCAACGAGATCGAGGTCAACGGCGTCAACGTCATCGTCGACTACTGCCACAACGCCCCCGGCATGCGCGCGCTCGGCGACTTCGTCGACCGCGTCGGCGACAGCCTCGAGTCGTCGCACGAGCTCGCCCGTCCCTCCCGGATCGGTGTCATCGCGACGGCCGGCGACCGGCGCGACCAGGACATGCGCGACCTGGGCGAGGTCGCCGCCCAGCACTTCGACGTCGTCATCGTCCGCGAGGACGTCTCGCTCCGCGGGCGCCGGCGCGGCGAGGTCTCCGCCCTCGTGACCGAGGGCGTCCGCACCGCCATGGCGGCCGGCTCCCGGTGCAAGCAGGTCGAGGAGGTCAACGACGAGATCGAGGCCGTACGGCACGCGATGGCGCGCGCCAACCGGGGCGACCTGCTCGTCATCTGCGTCGACGAGCACGCCGCGGTGATGAGTGAGCTCGAGAACTGGTCGCCCCAGGCCCAGGCCGGCTCCAGCGTGTCCCCCGACGCTCCCGGTGCCGACCCCGACTACGCCCCGGCCACCACGGAGTCCTGACCGTGACGGCGCCGACCTCGTGGGTCGAGCAGCTGGCTGCATCCTGTGCGGCCTCCGGCACGCCCGGCGCCGTCGTGGGGGTCTGGCACGGCGGGAGCCGCACGGTGCTGGCCCACGGCGTGCTCAACGCGCGCACCGGCGTGACGACCACGGAGGACTCGCTCTTCCAGATCGGGTCGATCACCAAGACGTGGACCGCGGTGATGATCGCCCAGCTCGTCGAGGAGGGCAGGCTGGCTCTCGACAGCACGGTGTCCGAGGTGCTGCCGGGCGTGCGGCTCGGCACCTCCGGTCTCGAGGCGACGATCACGGTCGAGCACCTGCTCACCCACACCAGTGGTCTGGACGGCGACGTCTTCACCGACACCGGGCGCGGCGACGACGCCGTCGAGCGGTACGTCGACCTGCTCGCCGACGTCGCGTCCGTGCACGAGCCCGGGCTCGCCTACTCCTACTGCAACACCGGCTTCGTCGTGCTCGGCCGGATCATCGAGGTGATGGACGGCTGCACCTGGGAGGAGTCCCTGCGGCGCCGGCTCGTGGAGCCGTGGGACCTGCCGCTCGTGTGCACCCTGCCCGAGGAGGCGATCGTGCACCGGGTGGCCGCCGGTCACGTCGACGGCGCGGTCGCCGAGCCGTGGGGACTCCCGCGCGCCCTGGGCGCCGCAGGCCTGGTGACCACCGGCGCCGACGCCCTGCTCGCCTTCGGGCGACGCTGGCTCGGCGACGACGTCCCGGAGCACCTGCGAGCGATGACCGAGCCCCGGTACGACGTGCCGCGTGGCGAGAGCGTCGACAGCATCGGCCTGGCCTGGCGGATGGGCTCGTGGGGGCCGCACCGCGTCCTCGGGCACAGCGGCGGCACCCTCGGGCAGACCGCTCAGCTCCGCGTCGTCCCCGACCTCGACCTGGTCCTGTGCGTGCTCACCAACTCGGGGTCGGTCGACGCCGTCCTCGACGGTGTCGTGCCCACGGTCGTGCGCGACCTGACCGGGGTCGAGATGCCGCCGCGCGCCGAGCCCGACCCCTCCGCGGCGCCGGTCGACCTCGGACGCCACGTCGGCGTCTACGAGCGGCGCGCAGCGCGGCTCGAGGTCGCGCAGGACGACGACGGGCTGAGCGTCACCATCGTGCCGCTCGGGGAGGTGCTGAGCGGGACGACGGAGACCGTGCGGCTGTGGCCGTGCGACTCCGAGGGCGACCTGTTCGTGGCCCGCTCGGAGGACACCGACCCCTGGGTGCCGTTCACGTTCTCCACACTGCCCGACGGTCGCCCGCAGCTGTTCTTCAGCAGCCGGGTCGCTCCCCGCGTCGACGGGGCGCGGGCTCGGTGAGGATCGTCGACCTCGACGCCGTCCCGCGCCGACGCGTCGAGGCCCACGGCAGCCTCGGCTTCGACATCGGCGCGCTCGGCGTGACCGCCGACGCCGCGCTGGTCGTCGTACGGCTCGGGGCAGGTGGGCGGATCGGTCGCCACCCGGCGGCCGGTCGTCAGCTGCTCGTGCTGCTGACCGGGGACGCCCGCGTCGCGGGCTCCGACGGGACCCCGGTCGACCTCTCCCCCGGCCAGGCGGCCGTGTGGGAGCCCGACGAGCCCCACGAGACCCGCACGCGTCGGCGGACTCACCGCGCTGGTGATCGAGGGCGACGTCGACCTGGGCGCACCCGGCCACCACGTCGACCCCGGGGACGTCTGACGCCCGGCCGTGGTCGGCGCGCGGGGGTGGCCGGGCACCTACCCTCAGCCGCCCAGCTCGCCGTCGGCGTACTGGCGGCGGATGACCTTCTTGTCGAACTTGCCGACGCTGGTGCGCGGCACGGCGTCGACGAAGGCGAACCGCTCGGGCAGCTGCCACTTGGCGAAGTCGCTGGAGAGGAACTCGCGCAGCTCGTCGGTGGTCACGCTGGCGCCCTCGCGCAGGACGACGGCGGCGAGCGGACGCTCGTCCCACTTCTCGTCGGGCACGCCGATCACGGCGGCCTCGAGCACGGCCTCGTGGGCCATCAGCTTGTTCTCGAGGTCGACCGACGAGATCCACTCGCCGCCGGACTTGATGACGTCCTTGGCGCGGTCGGAGAGCACGATGTAGCCCAGCGGGTCGATGCTGCCGACGTCGCCCGTGCGCAACCAGCCGTCGTGGAACTTCTCGGTCGCCGAGTCGTCGTCGGGCTTGTAGTAGGAGCCGGTGACCCACGGCCCGCGCACCTCGAGCTCGCCGACCGACGTGCCGTCGTGGTCCATCGCGTCGCCGGCATCGTCGACGATGCGACCCTCGACGCCGCAGAGCAGCCGGCCCTGGGTGCCGCGGTAGCGCCACAGGTCCTCGCCCTCGGCCCCGACGGGCGGGATGCCGGCCGAGGCGACCGGGGAGGTCTCGGTCATCCCCCACGCCTGGCGGATCTCCAGCGCCGTGCCGCTCCTGGAGCGAGCGCTGCAGCGAGACCGGCACCGCCGAGCCGCCGCACAGGATCAGCCGCAGCGAGTCCAGCCGGACGTCCTCGTGCTTGTCGAGGTAGCCGAGCACGTCGTTCCAGACCGTCGGCACGGCACCGGAGACGGTCGGCAGGCTCTCGCGGATGAAGCGCACCAGCGGCTCGGCCTGGAGCCACCGGTCGGGCATGCAGAGCGACGCGCCGCTCATCAGTGCCGAGTAGGGAAGCCCCCAGGCGTTCGCGTGGAACATCGGCACGATCGGCAGCACCCGGTCGTGCAGCGACAGGCCCGCGGCGTTGCCGGTGTTGACGGCCATCGAGTGCAGCCACGCCGACCGGTGGCTGTAGACGACACCCTTCGGGTTGCCGGTCGTGCCGGAGGTGTAGCACATGGCGGCCGCGCTGCGCTCGTCGAGCGTGGGCCAGGCGAACTCCGGCTCGTGGGCGGCGAGCACGTCGTCGTACACGTGGACCTCGGGCCCCGCGGCGCGCAGCGCACCGAGGTCGGCCGAGGCCGCGTCCGGACCGGCCACGAGCACGTGGCGCACCGTCGTCATCTCGCCCAGGTGGGCAGCGAGCGCGTCGACCAGCGAGGCGTCGACGATGATCACCTCGTCCTCGGCGTGGTTGGCGATGTAGACGAGCTGGTCGGGGAAGAGCCGGATGTTGAGGGTGTGCAGCACCGCCCCCATCGACGGCACGGCGAGGTAGGCCTCGAGGTGCTCGGCGTTGTTCCACGCGAAGGTCGCGACCCGCTGGTCGCAGTCGATCCCCAATCCGCGCAAGGCGTTCGCGAGGCGACCGACCCGCTCCCCCAGCTCGGCGTAGGACTGTCGGCGGGTCCCGTCGGGCGTGGCGGTGACGACCTCGGAGTCGGCGTGTACGGCGGTCACGTGACGGCGGATCGCTCCGACGGTCAGCTGGTCGTCCTGCATCGTGCTGAGCATGCGCGGGGGCCTCCGTGGGCTGGTGTGGACTGGTGTGGTGTGCATCACCATCCTGCCACCGTCGGCGAGAGCCGGTGCGGCGCGTCGGCTCAGCCGATCACCGTGACGTCGGCGCGGAACTCCCGCGTCATCTCGGTCGCGGAGTCGACGTTGATCCCGTCGACGCGATAGGTGGCGGTGCCGATGCCGCCCGAGTCGGCCCACCCGCACACGATCAGGTCGACGTAGGGCCCCAGGCGAGGGACCGTGCCGCAGGCCATCGCCCCGCGCAGGTCTCCGGGCTCGACCGCCGCCACGTCGGTGATGCCGGTGCCGCCGAGGTAGTCGAGCAACGCGTCGCCGGGACGGCCGACCAGCTCGCGCGCCAGGTCGCTGTCCTCGGTGACGTTGATGCCGTTGTAGACCAGGATCTCGTCCGGTGCCCCGCGGTACTGGCCGTAGACCGCCTCCAACGACTCGTCGGCGCGACCGATCCGGTCCCGCAGCTCGGCCTCCTGCTCGTCGGCCCCCGCGCCGCCCTGGAGGGTCCAGGGGCCGGCCACCTCGGGCGCGACCAGGACGCGGTTGCCCTGGTCACCGGCCTCGGGGACGTTGTCCATCCGGTCCGGGACCTGGTCGGTGAGGACGACCAGGGCGACCGCGGGCAGGATGACGATCGGCGGGTAGAGCCACCAGCTCCACGCCGAGGACGAGCGGTGGGCCACCAGGGCACAGACCAGCGCGACTCCCAGCGCCGGCAGCGCTACGGCGCCGATCGAGGCCGGCGTCGACCGCTCGGGATGGCTCGAGACCACGACGGGTGCGAGCACGGCGATCGTCAGCGCCACCCAGGGCAGCACCAGCAGCCAGGCCGACCCGTTGGGGCGCTCGGGCGGGGCCTCCGAGCGACCAGGTCCGGCGGGTCGTGTGGGTCCGGTAGAGGATCCGCCGGCATCGCCGCTCCCCGGGACCGCGGTGCTGGTCCCTGCGGGATCGACGGGCTCGGGCATGGGCCTCAGTGTCCACCACCGAGAGCTCCACCGACACCCGTCCTGCGGCGCGGCGTCGCGGATTCGGCCCGGGTCAGCCGGCTCAGGTGCGAGCGGCCGCTGCCCGCACCTTCGCGGCCAGGGTGGGCGCGTCGTCGGCGGTGCCGCCGTGCGCGGAGATCCAGTCGTAGCACTCCTGCCGCTCGGCGTGGCACATCACGCCGACGACGTCACCCGGCAGTGCCTGACCGACCAGTGCCGACATCACCGCGACCTCCGAGGGGTAGGCCGGGACCCCCGTCACGCCCACCCGCTCCGCGCCCGCGCGCATCAGGACCTCGAGCTCGTCGGTGGTGCGTCCGCGCAGGTACTTCTCCTTGTGCCCGATCGCCACGACGTCGGAGTCGCGGGCGGCGATCTCGCCCAGCTTCTCGATGAGGTCGTCGGTGCGGTCGCCGACCACGCCGAGACCGAGCAGCAGCCGCCCACCGGTGCGACGTACGCCGTTCATGATCTCCATCAGGGCCTCGAGCCCCGCCTCGTTGTGCGCGAGGTCCATGACCACCGAGATGGCGTCGCCCGCCGGGGTCGGCAGGGTGAAGAAGTTCATCCGGCCCGGGTTGTGCTCGGCGTCGGGGGTGAAGCTGCGCAGTCCCTCGATCACGACGTCGCGCGGGATGCCGATCGCCAGCGCCGCCGAGACCGCCGCGAGGGTGTTCTCGACGTTGAAGCGCGAGAGCCCCGCGAGCGTCATCGGCACGTCGACGAGCTCGATCAGCGGGTCGGGGTCGGCGTTGGCCCGCAGCACCGCGACCCACCCGTCGATCACGACCGTCGCGCGGCCGCGGTCCGTCAGCGTCTCGCGCACGCCCGGAGCGTCGACGTCGCGGGAGAACACCCAGGGCTTGGCACGGATCGCTCCCCGCATCGCGTAGACCCGTGGGTCGTCGGCGTTGAGCACCGCCCAGCCCCCCTTGCGCGTGATGCGGGGTACGACGGCCTTGACCTCGGCCAGCTGGTCGACGGTGTCGATGCCCTGCTGGCCGAGGTGGTCGGCGGTGACGTTGGTGACCACCGAGACGTCGTTGTGCACGAGGCCGATGCCCTTGAGCAGGATGCCGCCGCGAGCGGTCTCGGTGACGGCGAGCTGCACCTCCTCGTGGGCGAGGATGCGGCCGGCGCCGCTCGGCCCCGAGTAGTCGCCCTCCTCGACCTGCACCCCGTCGACGTAGATCCCGTCGGTGTTGGACCAGCCCACGAGCAGCCCGTGGGTGCGCGCGATGTGGGCGATCATCCGCGAGGTGGTCGTCTTGCCGTTGGTGCCGGTGACCGCGACGACGGGGATGCGGGGGGTGATCGTGGTCGGTGCCGCGCCGAGCTCGGAGGCGTGGACGCGCTCGGCCGCCCTGCTCACGGCTGACTCCATGTCGGCTCCGGGCACGGAGTCCAGCACGGCCCCGATGGCATGGCCCATCTCCTGGGCCCGGGTGCGGTGCGCCCAGGGGAAGGCGACGACGACCTGGTGCGCGTCGCTGGTCGAGCGCACCCGCACGGCCAGGCGGGCGGTACCGGACTCCTGGGCGACCGCTCGCACGAGCCGCCCGACGGCGCGCAGGGCGAAGCGCTGGCGGAAGCCGGTGTCGGGGGCGCCGGGGCGGGCGTGCTTGAGGCCGATCCGGCCGGCGAACCTCTGGGCGGTCGCCTCGGAGGCGGTCGAGAGTCCGCCGATGTCGAGGGTCAGCTTGATGGCCGCACGGGGGAAGTAGAGGTTGGGCCCCTCGAGGACCCGGAGCTCGATGAGAGAGGTAGCCGTCACCGACGCGACGCTAGTCGGCCCGGACCGGGAAGCGCACGTCCTGGTCGCCGGGCGTCGCGGACCGGGGCGGTCTTCGACTCAGGTGGCGAGCCGCCGCAGCTCGACGTGGTCGCCGCCCTCGGCGAAGTCGCGCACGACCTCGGCCAGGTCGGAGCCGTCCTCGGTCTCGACGAGGTAGAACCCGACGACCTGCTCGGCGGACTCGGTGAAGGGTCCGTCGGTGACCACCGCCGAGCCTCGTCCGGTGTTGCGCATCGACACCGCCTGCGCCGAGGGCTCCAGCGGACCGGCGGTCACCACCCGGTGTCCGCGGGCCGCCAGCGCCTCGTGGAAGCGTTGGTGGTTCTGCATGCCGAGCTCGTGCTCGGACTCGGGCAGCTCGGCCCACTCCGCCTCCGGTGCGGGCAGCAGGAGCAGGTAGCGGCTCGTGGTGGTGCTCGTCATCGTGATTCCGTTCGTCGGTTCGTCAGGTCGTCATCATGACGCCTGAGCAGCGACGAGATCGACAGGCGGACTCACGCGCCCGTCGCGTGGAAGCCGCCGTCGACGTGCACGATCTCGCCGGTGGTGGCCGGGAAGAAGTCCGACAGCAGGGCACAGACCGCCTTGGCGGTCGGCTCCTGGTCGGAGTTGTCCCAGCCCAGCGGCGCCCGGCTCTCCCACAGGGCGTCGAGCTCCTCGAAGCCCGGGATCGCCTTGGCGGCGAGGGTCTTGAGCGGGCCCGCCGCGACGAGGTTGACCCGGATGCCGTCGGGCCCCAGGTCACGGGCGAGGTAGCGCGAGGTGGACTCCAGCGCGGCCTTGGCGACGCCCATCCAGTCGTAGACGGGCCAGGAGACCGTCGCGTCGAAGGTGAGGCCCACGATCGAGCCGCCCTCGCCCATGAGCGGCTTCGCGGCCATGGCGAGCGACTTCAGCGAGTACGCCGAGACCTGCAGCGCCTGCGACACGTCGTCCCACGGCCCGGTGAGGAACTTGCCGCCGAGCAGGGTCTCGGGGTTGCCGTAGGCGATCGAGTGCACGAGGCCGTCGAGGCGGGCATCGGGACCCAGCTCTGCCCGGACCGCGTCGGCGAGCCCGGCGAGGTGGTCCTCGTCGGTCACGTCGAGCTCGAGCACCGGCGGCGTCTCCGGCAGGCGCTTGGCGATGCGGCGGGTGATGCCCAGCGCGCGGCCGAAGTTGGAGATCAGCACCGTGGCGCCCTGCTCCTGCGCGATCTTCGCCGTGGCGAAGCCGATGGAGGAGTCCATCGTCACCCCGGCCACGAGGATCGTCTTGCCGTCGAGAATGCCCATGTCAGTGTCCCATCCCTAGTCCGCCGTCGACGGGGATGACGGCCCCCGTGACGTATGCCGCGCCGTCGCTGGCCAGCCAGGTGACCGCCGAGGCGACCTCGGCCGGATCGGCGTACCGACCCAGCGGCACCTGCGCGCGGATCAGCTCCTTCTGCTCGTCGCTGAGCCCCGCGGTCATGTCGGTGTCGACGAAGCCGGGGGCGACGACGTTCGTGGTGATCGAGCGGCTCCCGAGCTCGCGAGCCAGCGAGCGTGCCATCCCCACGAGCCCGGCCTTGGAGGCCGCGTAGTTGACCTGGCCCGCCGACCCGAGGAGGCCGACGACCGAGGAGATCAGGATGATGCGTCCACGGCGCAGCCGCAGCATGCCCTTCGACGCGCGCTTGGCCAGCCGGAAGGTGCCGGTGAGGTTGGTGTCGATGACGGTGGACCAGTCCTCCTCCGACATCCTCAGGATCAGGGTGTCGGCGGTGACGCCGGCGTTGGCGACCAGGATCTCGACCGGGCCGAGCTCGGCCTCGATGGTGGCGAACGCCGCGTCGACCGCCTGCTGGTCGGTCACGTCGCACGTCACGTCGAGGGCGCCCTCGGGCGCACCTCCGGAGCGCGTCGTGACGGCCACCTTGTCACCCTGGGCGAGGAAGGCCTCCGCGATCGCGCGGCCGATACCGCGGTTGCCACCGGTCACCAGCACGACGCGTGGCTCACCGGCCCGGACGTCACTCTGCTCGGATGCACTCACGCTGCCCGACGCTAGCGATTACCGCGGGGTAGCCCTATTGGGCGGTCTCCCGCGCCCGGACCTGGGGTCGGAAGAGACGCCGTTTGGTCCCCAACGACAGTGATTTCGAGGAAATCGGTGTCGTTTGGGACCAAACGGCGACCTTCCGTCGGACGCCGTGGACCGGGGAGCCGGCCGGCCGGGCCAGGACTACTCGTCGTCCTCGAGCCGGAAACCGAGCTTGAGGCCGACCTGGAAGTGCTCGACGCCGTCGTCCTTGACCTGGCCCCGGATCTGGGTGACCTCGAACCAGTCGAGGTGACGCAGGGTCTTGCTGGCGCGGTCGATGCCGTTGCGGATGGCCTGCTCGATGCTGTCGGGCGACGTGCCCACGATCTCGGTCAGGCGGTAGATGCGGTCTGTCATGGCCTCACCTTATGGTGCATCCGCGAGCCCGTAGTGTGGAGACATGGCCCGGAACTACGACCCAGCCGGAGAAGCGATCCGGATCACCACCGCAGCAGCCAACCGTGCCGACGACATCCGTGCCCGACAGAAGCGTTACCTGCTGTCGATGAGCCTGCGGACGATCTGCTTCGTCGGCGCCGTCCTGACCTCCCTGGCCGGGATCGACTGGCTGTGGCCGTTCCTCATCGCGGGCGCCATCATCCTCCCCTACGTCGCGGTCGTGATGGCCAACGCGGCCGCCAACCTCACCGACGGTTTCAAGCTCCGCGAGGCCGACTTCAGCCTGCGTGAGCTCGAGCCGGGTCGCTCGCGACACACCACCGAGCTCTGACCGCCCCGCTTCGCGCCTCGTCGCCGGCCCCACCGGCGACCATCGGATGTCGTCGATCAGCGCGGTGAGAGGCTGACGTCATGGACGAGACCGCGGACGTGCCCGACACCTGCTCGGCCAAGGGCTGCTCGCTGCCGGCCACCTGGGAGCTGGGGTGGAACAACCCGAAGATCCACACGCCCGACCGGCGCAAGGTCTGGCTCGCCTGCGACGACCACCGGGAGTCGCTGTCGGCGTTCCTGAGCGCCAGGAACTTCCTCCAGGACGTCGTGGCCCACTGACCGCACGGTGACCGCACGGGGGCCCCAGGAGCGGTGCACCAGCCACCGAACCCACTGGTCGTACGGTGGCGACGGCACCGCCCACCGGCGCCGCGAGCGACAGGCCAGCGGGCGGCGGAGGTGTCAGCCGCCGATGGCCGACATGGACCGCGTCGGCTGGAGGAACGACTCGTCGTCGATGCCGTGGCCGGCGGCCTTGCCGCCCATCGCGACCACCCAGAGCCGGGCGAGCTCCTCGTCGGAGGCGCCGGCGCGGAGCGCGGCCCGGAGGTCGGACTCCGAGCGGGCGAACAGACAGTTGCGCACCTGGCCGTCGGCGGTGAGCCGGACCCGGTCGCAGTCGCCGCAGAACGGACGTGTCACCGAGGCGATCACGCCGACCGTGGCCGGGCCTCCGTCGACGAGGAACTTCTCCGCCGGCGCGCTGCCGCGCGGCTCCTCGGCCGGGCTCAGGTCGAACTCGCGGTCGAGGGCGGCGAAGATCTCGTCGGCGGTGATCATGCCGTCGCGCGACCAGCCGTGCTGGGCGTCGAGCGGCATCTGCTCGATGAAGCGCAGCTCGTAGGAGCGCTCGATGCACCAGCGGAGCAGCTCGGCGGCCTGACCGTCGTTGATGCCGCGCATCAGGACGGCGTTGACCTTGACCGGACCCAGGCCGGCGGCCGCGGCCGCCTCCAGACCGGCCACGACGTCGTCGAGGCGGTCGCGGCGGGTGAGCTCGTGGAAGGTGTCGCGGCGCACGCTGTCGAGGCTGACGTTGACCCGGTCGAGTCCGGCGTCCGCCAGGGCCTGGGCCGTGCGGGCCAGGCCGAGCCCGTTGCTCGTGATGGACAGCTCGAGGTCGGGGCTGATGGCCCGTGTGCGCGCCACGATGTCGACCAGGCCACGGCGCACGAGCGGCTCGCCTCCGGTGAAGCGGACCTCGTCGACGCCCAACCGCTGCACGGCGATGGTGACGAGTCGGACGACCTCGTCGTCGCTGAGCACCTCGTCGCCGGGGAGCCAGTCGAGGCCCTCGGCCGGCATGCAGTAGGAGCAGCGCAGGTTGCACCGGTCGGTGAGGGACACACGGAGGTCGGTGGCGACGCGTCCGTAGGAGTCGGCGAGCGGAATGACCTGCATGGGGCCAGCCTACGGGTCGGTCGATATCGTGGAGACGTGCGCTCGTTCCGGTTCCTCCTCAGCCGACGATGGGCCGTCTTCGCGCTCGTCGTGGTGCTGCTGGCCTACGCCGCCTGGTGGCTCGGCGAGTGGCAGTTCGGGCGTCTCGAGGACCGCAAGGCGAGCAACGCCATCATCCGCGCCAACGAGGTCCGGGACCCCGCGCCGGTCGACGCGGTCCTGACCCGCGGGGAGCCCGTCGACGAGTCCCAGGAGTGGCGCCAGGTGACCGCCACCGGCACCTACGACGTCGCCCGCACGGTCATCGTGCGCTACCGCAGCGGACCTTCGGGCGAGGCCGGTGTCGACATCGTCGTCCCGCTCGTGACCGCCTCGGGCACCGCGCTCGTGGTCGACCGGGGCTTCCTGGCGATCGACGCCCGCGAGGTCGAGGTCGACGACGCCCCGGCAGTCCCACCGGGTGAGGTGACGGTGACGGGCTGGGTACGCGTCGACGGCACCGGCGACAGCACCGCGGTCGACGATCTCTCGACCCGCGCGATCAACTCCCAGCGCATCGGCGAGGCGATCGGCCAGCCGACGTACGGCGGGTTCGTCGACCTCACCGAGGAGAGCCCGGCGGCGGCGACCGACCTCACGCCCAGGGGCCTGCCCGACCTCGACAACGGGCCGCACTTCTTCTACGGGCTCCAGTGGTGGTTCTTCGGCGTGCTGGCGGTCTTCGGGTTCGGCTACCTCGCCTACGACGAGCGCAAGCGCGGGCCGCGCGGCGAGCGTCCTCACCGGCCGCAGCGACCCGAGCGCACCCGACGGACCAACGTGCCGGCCGCCTACCAGCGCCGCTGACTGCACCCGCCAGGCCGTCAGGCCGGGTCGACGACGACCTCGTCGACGAAGAACTGGGTGCGGTAGAGGTCGGCGTACAGGCCCTCGCGTGCCAGCAGCTCGCTGTGGGTGCCGAACTCGACGATCCGGCCGTCGTCGAGCACCAGGATCTGGTCGGCGTTGCGCACCGTCGACAGGCGGTGGGCGATGACCAGGGACGTGCGCCCCTCGAGCGCGGCGTCGAGCGCGCGCTGCACGGCTGCCTCCGACTCGCTGTCGAGGTGGGCGGTGGCCTCGTCGAGCACCACGATGGCCGGCGCCTTGAGCAGCAGCCGCGCGATGGCCAGTCGCTGACGCTCACCGCCGGAGAGCCGGTAGCCGCGATCGCCCACGACCGTGTCCAGGCCGTCGGGCAGCTCGCGCACCAGGCGCTCGACCTGGGCGGCGCGCAGGGCCTCCCAGATCTGCTCGTCGGTGGCTCCGGGGCGGGCGTAGACGAGGTTGGCGCGGATGGTGTCGTGGAACATGTGGGCGTCCTGGGTCACGTAGCCGACGACGTCCTCGAGGGACTGCAGCGTCACGTCGCGCACGTCGTGCCCGCCGACGCGCACAGCGCCGCTCTGGGCGTCGTAGAGGCGCGCGACGAGGTGGGTGATCGTCGTCTTGCCAGCCCCGGACGGACCGACGAGGGCGACCATCTGCCCGGCCTCGGCGACGAACCCGACGTCGGTGAGGACCTGGGTGTGCTCGCGCGACTCGGTGCGGGCCAGCGCCTCCAGGGACCCGAGGGACACCTCGTCGGCCTGGGGGTAGGCGAAGGAGACGTGGTCGAACTCCAGCCGAGCGGCACTGGGCGGCAGCGCGATCGCGTCGTGCTTCTCCTGGATCAGCGACGGGAGGTCGAGCACCTCGAAGACGCGCTCGAAGCTCACCAGCGCGGTCATCACGTCGATGCGGACGTTGGACAGCCCCTGCAGTGGCCCGAGGAGCCTCAGCAGCAGGGTCGCGAGCGCGAGCAGGGTGCCGACGGTCAGGTCGCCGTTGATCGCGAGGTAGCCGCCGACGCCGTAGACCAGCGCGGTCGCCAGGGCCGGCACCAGCTGCATCGCGGCACCGAAGACCCGGGTGATGAGCGAGATCCGGATGCCGAGGTCGCGGACGTTGGCCGCCTTGGTGCCGAAGAGGGCGTCCTCCTCGCCGCGACGGCCGAACAGCTTGAGGAGCATCGCGCCGCCGACGTTGAAGCGCTCGGTCATGACGTTGCCGAGGTCGGCGTTGCCGTCCATCTGCCGTCGGGTCAGCCCGGCCAGGCGCGTGCCCACCCAGCGCGAGGTGAGGAGCAGGATCGGGAAGAGCAGGAGGCACAGCAGGGTGACCTGCCAGCTCAGGAAGAACATCGTCACGCCGACGACGCCGACGGCGATCGTGTTGGACACGGTGCTGCCGAGCGCGGACGTGAAGGCGCGCTGGGCTCCGATGACGTCGTTGTTGAGGCGCGAGACCAGCGCGCCGGTCTGGGTGCGGGTGAAGAAGGCGAGCGACTGGCGCTGGACGTGGCCGAACACCTGGGTGCGCAGGTCGTAGATCAGGCCCTCACCGATGCGGGAGGAGAACCAACCGCCGACGATCGCCAGCGCTGCGGTGAACAGGGCCACCCCCACCATGGCGAGGGCGGCGGTGAGGACGATCGACTTGTCCTGGGCCAGGATGCCGTCGTCGACGGCGTACTTCACCAGAAGCGGCAGGACCACGACGGTCGCTGCGTCGATGACGGTGACCGCGAGGAAGACCGAGATCAGCCGCCGGTGGGGGCGCGCGAACGAGAGGACCCGTCGCACGGTCTGGCGTCCGAGCTTGTTGGCGACCGCGCTCCGGTCGGAGCGCAGGTGCCGCCACGCGGCGGCGTTGGGGTGCATGGAGGACATCGGTGGTCCACCTCCTGGAAGTGCTGAGGCCGGTGCTGCGGGTGCGCCTACGCGGAGGGGGACATCAGGGCTGCCAGCTCACGGAAGCGCCGGGCCTGGGCCTCACGCTCCAGGCGGCACTGCTCGTCGAGCTCACGCCCTGCTGCTCCCACCAGCAGCGCCTTGGTCTCTCGGACCGCGCCCGGGAGGGGTGCGGTGAGGGCACCGACGAGATCGGCGACCACCGAGTCGAGCTCGGCGTCCGGTACGGCGGTCAGCGCCAGCCCGAGGCTGACCGCTTCGGCGGCACCGACCATCCGTGCGGTGGCGCAGATCTCCAGCGCCCTCGCGTAGCCAACAGCCTCGACCAGTGGTTTTGTTCCCGCGAGGTCGGGCACCAGGCCGAGGGCCGACTCCTTCATGCAGAGCTGGGCGTCGTCGGAGAGCACCCTCAGGTCGCACGCCAGCGCCAGCTGGAACCCGGCGCCGATGGCGTAGCCGCGCACCTTGGCGATCGAGACGAACCGCGGGTCCTGCAACCACACGAAGCCGTCCTGGTAGGACCGGATGGTCGCGGAGATCTCGTCGTCGGGCAGCGTCAGCAGGTCGGCCACGCTCTCCTGGCCACCGCCACCGCCGGGCGTCAGCAGGTTGCGGTCGAGCCCGGCCGAGAACGTCGTGCCCTCGCCCTGGACGACGACGACGCGCACGTCGTCGGCGATCTCCTCCCCCAGTGCTGCCAGGGTGCGCCACATCGTCGGGGTCTGGGAGTTGCGCGACGCCGGCCGGTCGAGGGTGATGGTGGCGACCGCGCCGTCGACGTCGTAGCGGAGTCCGGCTGCGGCGAGGGTCTCGGGAGTCATGCGCCGAGTCTAGGGAGGACCGCCGACACGACCGCGGCGCCCGTCGATGTCGCCGTTTGGTCCCAAACGACATCGTCAGGGGCCGAAATCGTGTCGTTGGGGACCAAACGGCGCAACCGGTGGAGGATCAGGCCAGCGAGACGAGGTCGGCGTACCCCTCGTTCCAGAGGTCCTCGTCACCGTCGGGGAGCAGCAGCACGCGGTCGGGCTCGAGCGCGCGCACCGCGCCCTCGTCGTGGGTGACCAGGATGATGGCGCCCTCGTAGGTGCGGATGGCCGCGAGGACCTCCTCGCGCGAGGCCGGGTCGAGGTTGTTGGTGGGCTCGTCGAGCAGCAGGACGTTGGCGCTGGAGACGACCAGCGAGGCCAGCGCGAGCCGCGTCTTCTCGCCGCCGGAGAGCACGGCTGCCGACTTGTTGGCGTCGTCGCCGGAGAAGAGGAACGACCCGAGCACCGAGCGCGCCTCGGTGTCGGTGAGCTGCGGCGCCGCGCTCTGCATGTTCTGCAGGACGGTGCGACCGGTGTCGAGGGTCTCGTGCTCCTGGGCGTAGTAGCCGACCTTCAGCCCGTGGCCCGGTACGACGGTGCCGGTGTCGGGCTGGTCGACGCCGGCCAGGATCCGCAGCATCGTCGTCTTGCCGGCGCCGTTGAAGCCGAGGATGACGACGCGCGAGCCCTTGTCGACCGCGAGGTCGACGTCGGTGAAGACCTCGAGGGACCCGTAGGACTTCGACAGCTCCGAGGCCATGATCGGGGTCTTGCCACAGGGCGCCGGCGAGGGGAACTTGATGCGGGCGACCTTGTCGGCCTGCCGCTCGCCCTCGAGCCCGGCCATCATCTTCTCGGCGCGCTTGAGCATCGACTGGGCGGCCTGGGCCTTGGAGGCCTTGGCGCGCATCCGGTTGGCCTGGTCGGTGAGGGTCTTGGCCTTGGTCTCGGTGTTGGCGCGCTCGCGCTTGCGGCGCTTCTCGTCGGTCTCGCGCTGCGTGAGGTAGTTGCGCCAGCTCATGTTGTAGACGTCCATCACCATGCGGTTGGCGTCGAGGTGCAACACCTTGTTGACGGTCTCGCCGAGCAGGTCGTTGTCGTGGCTGATCACGATGAAGCCGCCCTTGTGGGACTTCAGGAAACCGCGCAGCCACACGATCGAGTCGACGTCGAGGTGGTTGGTCGGCTCGTCGAGGATGAGCACCTCGGCGTCGGAGAACAGGATCCGGGCCAGCTCGACCCGGCGACGCTGTCCGCCGGAGAGCGTCTTGAGCTGCTGGTCGAGGATGCGGTTCTCGATGCCGAGGCTCGCCGCGATCGTGGCGGCCTCCGACTCGGCGGCGTACCCGCCCCCGGCCTGCATGTCCTCCTCGGCGCGCGTGTAGCGCTTCATGGCCCGCTCGCGGATCTTCGGGTCCTCGGAGCCCATGTCGAGCTCGGCCTGGCGCAGCCGGCGCACCACGTCGTCGAGACCGCGGGCGCCCAGGATCCGGTCGCGCGCCAGGACCTCGGGATCTCCGGTGCGGGGATCCTGCGGGAGGTAGCCGACCGCGCCGTTGTTGGTGACCGAGCCGCCCGCCGGCAGTGCCTCGCCGGCGAGGATCTTGGTCAGCGTCGTCTTGCCGGCGCCGTTGCGCCCGACGAGCCCCACCTTGTCGCCGGGACCCACCCGGAAGGAGACGTCCTCCATCAGCAGGCGGGCGCCGACGCGGACTTCGAGCTGGTGGACGGTGATCATGACGTGCAGGTTCTCTTTCCATGGCAAAGCGCGTGCGGGCCGGACGCCCGCGTGGGTGGAGGGACGGAACACCTCGCTGCCACCTAGTCTGTCAGCCATGCGATTCAACCCGAAGTCCCGGCTCGATACCAAGCGGGTATCCGACGCGGGCCAAGGCCGGTCACGAGGCCGATCCGGCGGCAGCTCCCGCACCTCGGGCGGGCTCCCGATCCCCGGCGGAGCGGCCGGAGGCGGGAGCGTCATCGGCATCATCATCGCCGTCGTGGCGTTCGTCATCGCCACCCAGGGCGGCGGCTCGGACGTGCCCGGCCTGGGCGGGGGCTCGGGCTACGACACCAGCGCGTTCACCGACACCGGTCGCTACGCCGGCTGCCAGACCGGCGAGGACGCCAACGAGAGCGCCGACTGCGCGCGAGTCGCGGTCGAGAACTCCCTGACCGCCTTCTGGGCCGACGAGCTCGGGTCGTCGTTCCGTCCCGAGAAGCGGATCGTGACGTTCTCGGGCGGCATCGACACCGGCGGCTGCGGGAGCGCGACCTCCGACGTCGGACCGTTCTACTGCTCGGGCGACGAGACGATCTACCTCGACGACGCGTTCTTCTCCGACGTGCTGGTCGGCCAGCTCGACGGTCCGAGCGGGGCGTTCGTCGAGCCCTACGTGCTCGCCCACGAGTACGGCCACCACATCTCCAACCTGATCGGCACCCTGGGCCAGGTCACCGGCGAGAAGGGCCCGCAGAGCAGCGGGGTGCGCCTCGAGCTCCAGGCCGACTGCTTCGCCGGGGTGTGGACCAAGCACGCCACCGAGACCGAGGACTCCGAGGGCAACGTCCTGCTGCTCGAGCTCAGCCAGGACGACATCGACACCGCCCTCGAGGCCGCCAAGTCGGTCGGCGACGACTACATCCAGAAGCAGAGCGGTGGTCGGGTCGACGAGGAGGTCTGGACCCACGGGTCCTCCGACCAGCGCAGGAAGTGGTTCATGGTCGGCTACGACCAGGGTCGGATGGAGGCGTGCAACACGTTCGACGTCGGGACGGTGTGACGCTGTCCGGACGGGGGTGGCAGTTTCTCCGCTCCAGCGGTGAAACTCCCGCTTCTGGCATGAAGTTTCACGACAGAAGCCGCAGTTTCTCCGCTTCAGCGGAGAAACTGCCGCCTTACCACCCCAGGAGGGCCTCGATCTGTGCGAACTGACGCTGCAGGGTGCGCAGGTGCGGCGCGACGGCGGGGTGGCGGTACTTCGAGGCGAGCGCACCCTCACCCGTGGCGACGCGGGCCAGCGCCCACTCCGCGCGTCCGAGAGCGGTGTAGACCGCGGTGATCTGTGCCCCGAGCTGTACGTCGTCCCGCGCGGCGACGCCGGCGGGCAGGCCCATCAGGTAGGCGTCGAGCAGCGGCTCGAACTCCTCGCGCGCGCCGAGGGAGAAGAACCCGACGTCTCCGCCGACCGGCCCGATCCCGAGGGTCGCCCAGTCGATCGCCAGGGCGTCGTCGCCGCGCCGGCCCGGCACGTTGGCCAGCGTCGGGTCACCGTGCTGCGGCACCTGGGGCAGCGCGTCGAGCGCATCGAGGAACGTGACCCGTCGAGACCACAGCGAGTCGGCGATGTCGGCGACCGTCGTGCGCGCCAGGGTCGGCCAGCCGCCGGCCCGGTGCTCGGTCGCGGACAACCGCGCGCGCAGCAGCCCGGTGGCGAGGAACGTCGGGCGGGGCAGCGCGGAGCCGGCGAAGCGGCCCAGTGACAACGCGACGAACAGCCCGGTGACCGCGGCGTCCTCGACCCACTCGCGGGTGATCGTGATGCCCTCGGGGTCCTCCTCGATCGTGGCCGGGGCCGCGCACAGCCCGGCGGTCGATGCGGTGATGCCCGTCGAGAGCACGTCGGCCTCGCGGCGCCAGTAGGCGAAGTGCCGCGGGTCGCTGAGCTGGCCGGGGTCGTGGCGCGAGGGGGCCGAGAGGCGCTTGATGACGACCGGGCTGTCACCGACCGCGGCGCGCCAGATGCCCACGGTCGACGGGCCGGCGCCTCCGGGCAGCGCGACCCACCCCGGTTCGGGCTCCCACATGCCCGCGACGCTACTTCACCCGGGGCGCCAGACGGTGCAGCTCGACGTCTGCCAGCGCGCCGTCGACGACGGTGAGGGTGAGGTAGGTGCAGTGGGGTTGTCGACGTCGATCGGTCGGCGAGCCCGGGTTGAGCAGCCGCAGGCCGCCGGGGGTCGTGGTGTCCCACGGGATGTGGCTGTGGCCGAAGACGAGCACCTGCTCCTCGGGGTAGGCAGCGTCGCAACGCGCCTCTCGACCCTGCTTGCCCCCGGTCTCGTGCACCACCGCGAAGCCGACGCCGCCGATCGTCGTCCGCGCGACCTCGGGCAGCCGCGCACGCAGCTCCGGGCCGTCGTTGTTGCCCCAGCACGCCACGAGTCGCCGCGACCGCTCCTCGAGGCGGTCGAGCGTCGACACGTCGATCCAGTCGCCGGCGTGCACGACCACGTCGGCCGCCTCGACCTGCTCCCAGACCTCGCCCGGCAGGTCGCGGGCTCGCGTGGGCAGGTGCGTGTCGGCCATCAGCAGCACGCGGGTCATGCGTTGACCACCTCGACCTGCAGCGCGGTCGCGTCCCGCACCGCCTGCTCGAGCACGCTACGGCGGGGGTCCGGCACCGCCAGCCAGGGTCCGGTCACGCTCAGCTCGGCGAGTCGAGGATCGGACAGCACCTCGTCGACGGCCGGACGATCGCCGCCGGTCACGACCGGGCCCCGGCACCCGCCCAGGATGCGCACGGCATGCTCGGCCGCGGCCTCGTAGGCCTGCCGGGCCTGGTTGTCGCGGCGCCGGGCGAAGCGCTGCTGCGACTGACCACCGGCCTTGGTGCGGCCCTGCACGTGGCGCTGCCCGGTCTTCGACTCCCCCAGCACGTCGCCGGCCAGTCGCGCCATGGCGAAACCGCCCTTGCGCACGAGCAGGACGCCCCAGTCGTCGGGAAGCGTGAGCGCCGCCCCGAACGAGGCGGGGGTGGCCGATCCCGTGTAGCCGGCCCCGAACGGCAGCCGGGCGTCCACGTGCGACCCGTCCTGCGCGCGTCCGACGAGCGCGCCGTCCACCACGTCGTACGTCGTCGCGCCGTGGCTGCGCTCGAAGTTCTCGCACCACCGCTCCCACCGGGCACCGGGGACGAGGACCGAGGACATCGCCCGAACCTACCCGAGCGACACCGCTCGAGCAGGCGCGGAACCTCGTGGACCGTCACCACGTCGTACCTGCATGCGCCGGTCACCCACCCTGTTGATCCCTGCCGCCCTCGTCGTCGCCCTCCTCACTTCCTGCGGCGCCGAGCAGGACGTGCAGCCTGCCGCTCCGGCGCGCACGCGACGCGACGACGACCGTCCCCGACGAGGCACCGCCCACCACGACCGCCCCGGCACCCACCTCGCTCGCGAAGCCGCCGGCCATCGTGCTCGAGGCGGGTGGCACCACCTACCCCACCGCCCTGCAGTCCTACTGCTGGACCGGCCCGCCCAGGACGGGCTGAGCACCGGGGCGTGCGTCGACATGGTCGGGCCGGTCGACGCCGACCTCGCCGAGGTGAGCGGTGTCGACGCGGTCGAGTTCGAGGTGCCGCTCGACGACGTCCGGTTCCGGGCCTCCTTCACCTCGATCGGGCGCGACGGCTGCGACCACCGCGAGAAGGTCGAGTCCCTCGGGGACGGCCGCTTCCGGATCGAGCCGACCGGCGCGGCCGGTCGCTACCGGGTGAGCATCGACGGGCGCAGCGAGCAGGGCGAGGTGCCCGGGGTGTTCCTGTGGACCACGAGCGGGTCCGACCGCGGGCCGACACGACGAGGGCGTGCCGCTGAGGCCTCAGCCCTGGCGCTGGGGGCGCCCCGGCAGGTCCAGGGTCCAGTACCGGCACCGGTCGGCCTCCGCGTGCTCGACCCCGCGCTCGTCCACCCAGGACCACTCGTCGACCGGCGCGAGGGACGCGTGACGCGCCCAGCCCAGCCGACGGTAGAGCGTCGTCGCCGCCTCGTTGTCGGGCTCGACCGCGAGGCCCAGCACCCGGGCACCCTGCGCCTGGGCGACGCCGGCGGCCGCGCCCATCAGCGCGGTACCGACCCCGCGGCGGCGTACACGCTCGGCCACACCGAGGGCGTTGACCTCCGGCAGGGCCCCGAGAGCGCTGGTCACCTCGGCGTACTTCGAGCCCGCGAGCAGCAGCACGTGCCCGACGACGTCGGCACCGTCCCAGGCGAGCAGGTACGTCGCGCCGCCGTCGCGCTGGCGCGCCCACCGCGCGTGGTGGAAGCCGTTGCCACCCGTCGGCAGTCCCTTCTCCGCGGCGTCCGCGTCGGCCTCGCCGGCGCACGGCCGGACCTCGACCGCGAGGTGGTCGCGCTCGAGCGAGCGGTGGAACCACACGGTCTGCCAGTGCCACTCGGGGCCGGCCTCGCGCCAGGTCTCCGACCACCCGAGAGCACGGTAGAAGGCCAACGCCTCGGGCTGGTGGTCCCCGACGTCGAGGAGCAGGTCGGTCAGCCCGCGGCGACGTGCGCCCGCCTCGATGTGCTCCATCAGCAGTGCGCCGACGCCGCGGCGTCGTACGGCGGGATGCACGCGGATCCGGACCACCCGGCCGAGGTGCGGACGATCGTGCACCGGACGCAGCCCTCCGACGCCGACCACGCTGCCGTCGTCGACGGCGAGCAGCAGGTCGCCGCCCAGCGCGAGCACGCTCGTGGCCGGGTCGACGAGATCGGGTGGCCCGGTCGGCGGCACCCGACGAGCGGGCAGCGGCACCGGCACGGTGGCGTCCTCGGTGATCCCGGAGTCGGGCAGGTGGGCGAGCGCCCAGAGACCGGGGAGGTCGTCGGGCGCGAACGGGCGTACGTCGATCATCGCCCCACCCTGCCAGAGATCGTCGTGCCAGGGCCGGCGTACCGTGGTCTCGACCTGCCGTCGTGGCCGGGCGGTGCCTCACCGTGGTCTCGACCCGCCGTCGCGGGTTCGCAGGCTCACCCGCGGGCTCGCTCGACCTCTTCGCGTCGAGACCGACCTCGTACCTCGGTCGGTCTCGGCTCAGACGTTGAACCCCAGGGCGCGGAGCTGCTCGCGGCCGTCGGGGGTGATCTTGTCGGGGCCCCACGGCGGCATCCAGACCCAGTTGACCGCCACGTCGTTGACGAGACCCTCGAGCGCAGCGTTGGTCTGGTCCATGATCACGTCGGTCAGCGGGCAGGCCGCCGAGGTGAGCGTCATGTCGAGCACGCAGTTGCTCTTCTCGTCGAGGTGCACGTCGTAGACGAGTCCGAGGTCGACGACGTTGATGCCGAGCTCGGGGTCGACGACGTCCTTCATCGCCTCGGTGACGTCGTCGATGCTGACCGTCGCGACGCCGCCGGCGCCCTGTGCCTCGGGGACCTCGGGAAGGTCACCGTGGTCGGGGAGAGTCTCAGCCATGTTGTGCCTCCTGGGATTGGCCCTGCGATTGCGTGGTGGCGTCTTTCCAGGCCATCCACGAGAGTAGTGCGCACTTCACGCGCGCGGGGAACTTGGCGACACCGGCGAACGCGATGCCGTCCTCGAGGACGTCCTCGTCGGGCTCGACCTTGCCCTTGCCCTGCATGAGGGTCAGGAAGTTCTCGTGGATCGCCATCGCCTCGTCGATCTTCTTGCCGATGACGAGGTCGGCCATCACCGAGCACGACGCCTGCGAGATCGAGCAGCCCAGCGCGTCGTAGGACACGTCGCTCACGACGTCGCCGTCGAGGTGGACGCGCATCGTGATCTCGTCGCCGCACGTCGGGTTGACGTGGTGCACCTCTGCCTCGAACGGGTCGCGCAGGCCCGCGTGGAGAGGGTTCTTGTAGTGGTCCAGGATGATCTCCTGGTAGAGGCTGTCGAGGTCCTGCTGGGGCTGGGTCATCATCAGTCCAACTTGAAGTAGGAGCGGGTGTATTCCAGCGCCTCGACCATCGCGTCGATCTCGCCCGGCGTCGTGTAGAGGTAGCCCGACATCCGCGTCGAGCTCTGCACGCCGAAGCGGGCGTGGGCGGGCTTGGCGCAGTGGTGACCGGCGCGCACGGCGACGCCACGGGAGTCGAGCACCTGGGCGATGTCGTGCGGGTGCACCCCCTCGAGCTCGAAGGAGATGGCTCCCCCGCGCTCGGCGACGTCCAACGGACCCATGACGCGCAGGCCGGGCACCGTGGCCAGGCCGTCCAGCGCGTAGGCGGTGATCGCCTGCTCGTGGGCGTGTACGGCGTCCATGCCGAGATCGGTGAGGTACTCCACGGCGGCGCCGAGGCCGATCGCCTCGACGATCGGCGGTGTGCCGGCCTCGAAGCGGTGCGGGATCGGGGCGTACGTCGACGCCTCCATGCGCACGGTCTCGATCATCTCGCCGCCGCCGAGGAACGGCGGCAGCTGCTCGAGCAGGTCACCACGGCCCCACAGGACTCCGATGCCCGTCGGGCCGACCACCTTGTGACCGGTGAAGACGATCACGTCGGGCCGGTCAGCCGGCGGCATCGCCGCGAGGTCGATCGGCATCTGCGGCGCGGCTTGCGAGGCGTCGACGACCACGATCGCGCCGACCTCGTGAGCCCGTCGCGTCAGCTCGGCGACGGGGTTGACGGTGCCGAGCATGTTGGACACCCACGTGAAGGAGACGACCTTGGTGCGCTCGGTGATCAGCTCGTCGATCGTGCTCAGGTCGAGGTGACCGTCGTCGGTCAGCCCGAACCAGCGCAGCGTCGCGCCCTTGCGCTGCGTCAGCAGCTGCCACGGCACGATGTTGGAGTGGTGCTCCATCTCGGTGATGACGATCTCGTCACCGGGCCCGACCGCCAGCTCGTCGGTCGCCCACGCCAGGGAGTTCGCCACCAGGTTGAGTGCCTCGGAGGCGTTCTTGGTGAAGATCACCTCGTCGCGGCTCGGCGCACCGATGAAGGCGGCCACCTTGTCGCGAGCACCCTCGAACGCCTCGGTCGACTCCGCGCCGAGCTGGTGCATGGCGCGCGAGATGTTGGCGTTGTGGCGCTCGAGGTGGTCGACCATCGTGTCGATGACGACCTGCGGCTTCTGCGAGGTGTTGGCGCTGTCGAGGTAGACCAGCGGCCGCTCCGCCCGCGAGCGTGCGCTCGAGGATCGGGAAGTCCTTGCGGACGATGTCCAGCTGCGGGAGCAGGCCCTCGATCATCGCGTTCTCCTCACATCGGGCGTGGCGGGCGGGTGGGTGGTGCGGCGCTCAGGCCGTGGCGGCCGCGTTCGCCTTCAGGTACTTGTCGTAGCCCTCGGCCTCCAGCGCCTCGGCGAGCTCGGGGCCACCCTGCTCGGCGATCTTGCCGTCGACGAAGACGTGCACGTAGTCGGGCTCGATGTAGCGCAGGATGCGGGTGTAGTGGGTGATCAGCAGGACACCCTTGCCCTCCTGGCCGCGGAAGCGGTTGACGCCCTCGGAGACGATCTTCAGCGCGTCGATGTCGAGCCCCGAGTCGGTCTCGTCGAGGATCGCCATCTTGGGGTTGAGCAGCTCGAGCTGGGCGATCTCGTGGCGCTTCTTCTCGCCACCGGAGAAGCCCTCGTTGACCGAGCGGGTGCCGAAGGACGGGTCGAGGTTGAGCCGCTCGAGGCCGGCGTTGACGTCCTTGACCCAGTGCGCGCAGCTTCGGCGCCTCGCCGTCGATGGCGGTCTTGGCGGTCCGCAGGAAGTTCGAGACCGAGACGCCGGGCACCTCGACGGGGTACTGCATGGCCAGGAAGAGCCCGGCGCGCGCCCGCTCGTCGACCGACATGGCCAGGACGTCGTCGCCGTCGAGCGTGACGGTGCCGCCGGTGATGTCGTACTTCGGGTGGCCGGCGATCGAGTAGGCGAGCGTCGACTTCCCCGAGCCGTTGGGGCCCATGATCGCGTGCGTCTCGCCGTCCTTGATGGTCAGCGTGACGCCCTTGAGGATCTCCTTGGCGCCGTCGTCGGTCTTGACCGAGACGTGCAGGTCCTTGATCACCAGTTCGCTCATGAAGGTGCAACTCCGTTCAGGGTGGTGGCGGTGTCGACGTAGACACCGTCGTCGCGGACCTCGACAGGGAAGGTCGCAACAGGTTCGGTGGCGGGCAGGCCGGTCGGCTTGCCCGTGCGGAGGTCGAAGCGCGAGCCGTGCAGCCAGCACTCCACGGCACAGCTGTCGACCTCGCCCTCGCTCAGGGAGACCGCAGCGTGGCTGCAGAGGTCCTGGAGGGCGTAGAACTTCTCGCCGTCGGCACCGACGTGCTTGGCGAGGGCGACGTCGTAGTCGCCGACGGTGACGCCGAGCGCCTCGTCGGTGCTGACGTCGCTCGGGGCGCAGACGAGCTCGAAGGCCATGTCAGTCCGCCTTCAGGACGTTCTTGGCGAGCTCGTCCTCGACGGTCGCGGTGAGCTGCTCCTCGAGCGAGGGCACGCCGACGCGGCGGATCAGGTCGTCGAAGAAGCCGTGCAGCACCAGCCGGCGCGCCTCCTTCTCCGAGACACCGCGCGAGCGGAGGTAGAACAGCTGCTCGTCGTCGAAGCGGGCCGTCGCCGAGGCGTGACCGGCACCGGCGATCTCGCCGGTCTCGATCTCGAGGTTGGGCACCGAGTCGGCGTGACAGCCGTCGGTGAGCACGAGGTTGCGATTCTCCTCGTAGGTCTCGATCCCCTCGGCGACCTTGCGGATCAGCACGTTCCCGATCCACACGGTGTGCGCCTTCTCGCCCTGCAGCGCGCCCTTGTAGAGCACGTTGCTCTTCGTCTTGGGCTGGTTGTGGTCGGCGAAGAGCCGGTGCTCGAGGTGCTGGCCGGCATCGGCGAAGTAGAGGCCGAGCAGCTCGGCGGATCCACCGGGACCGGCGTACTCGACGTTGGCGTTGAGCCGTACGACGTCCCCACCGAAGGTGATGGCGGTGTGGCGCACCGAGGCGTCCCGGCCGACCAGGATCGCGTCGCGGCCCAGGTGCACCGCGTCGTCGTTCCAGTCCTGGAGCGACACGATGTTGACCGTGGCCCCGTCGCCGACGAGCACCGAGGTCGTCGCGCTGTAGCGGGCCGATCCGGTGTGGGTGAGCACGATCGTCGCGTTCGCGAACCGACCGACGCGCAGCACGACATGACCCCAGACCAGGTCGTCGACCGACTCGCCGGTCAGGCGCACCACGATCGGCTCGGCGATCTCGGCCTCCGCCGGCACGTCGAGCAGCATCGCGCCGCCACCGTTCTCGATCGCGAGGGCAGACGCGCGGTCGTTGGGCGCCAGCTCGCCGAGCTCGCGGGCCTCGGCGGCGGTGATGCGCTCGAGGGTCACGCCCTCGGGCAGCTTGGTGTCCCAGGTCAGCGACGCGTCGGAGGCCTCCCCGTCGAGGATCCCGCCGCAGCCGCTTGAGCGGCGTGAAGCGCCAGATCTCCTCGCGCCCGGTCGGGACCGGGTGGTCGGCGAGGTCGTAGGACGGCGGCGGGTTGAGGTGGGACGCGCTCAGGTGCCCGTCCTTGGCGCCGGGGCCCTGCTCGAGCGCGGACTCCACGCTCTCGCGGGCAGCATCGGTAACAGTCACTACAGGTGTCTTCCTAGCGTCGGTGGTCGCTCGGTGTGCGACCCACGTGGATGGGGAGGGTGTCGACGATCAGCCGACAGCGCCTTCCATTTG
>CAWGJR010000019.1:0-80410 GCA_963822915.1 uncultured Actinomycetota bacterium | reverse complement strand
GACAACGTCGTCATCGTCTGCTCGATCGAGAACGTCGACCCGATGGGCGTCCACACCGGCGACTCGATCACCGTCGCGCCGGCGATGACGCTGACCGACCGCGAGTACCAGCACCTGCGCGACCTGGCCATCGGCATCATCCGCGAGGTCGGCGTCGACACCGGCGGCTGCAACATCCAGTACGCCGTCAACCCGGCCGACGGCCGCGTCATCGTCATCGAGATGAACCCCCGCGTCTGCCGCTCGAGCGCGCTGGCCTCCAAGGCGACCGGCTTCCCGATCGCCAAGATCGCCGCCAAGGTCGCCGTCGGCTACACCCTCGACGAGATCCACAACGACATCACCCGCGAGACGCCGGCGTCGCTTCGAGCCGACGCTCGACTACGTCGTGGTCAAGGTGCCGCGGTTCGCGTTCGAGAAGTTCCCCGGCGCCGACCCGGTGCTCACGACCCACATGAAGAGCGTCGGCGAGGCGATGGCCATCGGCCGCAACTTCACCGAGGCGCTGCAGAAGGCCCTGCGCAGCCTGGAGAGCCCGGACGCGTCTTCGACTGGCACCAGGAGTGGGTCGAGCTCGACAAGGACGCGCTGCTCGCCGAGATCGCGGTGCCCCACGACGGCCGGCTCAAGAAGGTCATGGACGCGCTGCGCGCCGGCGCGACGCCCGAGGAGGTCTTCGAGGCCACCAGGATCGACCCCTGGTTCCTCGACCAGCTCGCTGCTGATCAACGAGGTCGCCACCGAGGTCACCGCCGCCCCCGAGCTGACGCCCGACCTGCTGCGCCTGGCCAAGCGGCACGGCTTCTCCGACGCCCAGATCGGCAAGATCCGCGGCATGACGCCCGACGTCGTGCGCGGCGTGCGCCACGCGCTCGGCATCCGCCCGGTCTACAAGACCGTCGACACCTGCGCGGCCGAGTTCGCGGCGCAGACGCCCTACCACTACAGCTCCTACGACGAGGAGAGCGAGGTCGCGCCGCGCGAGCGGCCGGCCGTGATCATCCTCGGCTCCGGTCCCAACCGGATCGGGCAGGGCATCGAGTTCGACTACTCCTGCGTGCACGCCTCGCTCGCGCTGTCGGCGACCGGACGGCGCATCCCCGGCGGCGGCTACGACACGATCATGGTCAACTGCAACCCCGAGACCGTCTCGACCGACTACGACACCTCCGACCGGCTCTACTTCGAGCCGCTCACGCTCGAGGACGTCCTCGAGGTCGTCCACGCCGAGCAGCAGGCCGGCCCGATCGCCGGCGTCATCTGCCAGCTCGGCGGCCAGACGCCGCTCGGCCTGGCCCAGGGCCTGGCCGCCAACGGCGTCACCGATCGTCGGCACCTCGCCCGACGCGATCGACCTCGCCGAGGACCGCGGCGCCTTCGGGCGGGTGCTCGCCGAGGCCGGCCTCGTCGCGCCCCAGCACGGCACCGCGACGTCCTACGCCGAGGCCCAGCGGATCGCCGACCGAGATCGGCTACCCGGTGCTCGTGCGCCCGTCCTACGTGCTGGGCGGGCGCGGCATGGTCATCGTCTACGGCGACGACACCCTGCGCACCTACCTCGACAAGTACGTCGCCGCCGGGCTGATCAGCCGCGAGGCGCCGGTGCTCGTCGACCGGTTCGTCGACGACGCCGTCGAGGTCGACGTCGACGCGCTCTACGACGGCGAGCGAGCTGTTCCTCGGCGGCGTGATGGAGCACATCGAGGAGGCCGGCATCCACTCCGGCGACTCCTCGCTGCGCGCTGCCGCCGATCACGCTCGGGCGCCCGCGAGGTCGACCGGATCCGCGAGGCCACCGAGGCGATCGCGCGCGGGGTCGGCGTACGCGGCCTGATCAACATCCAGTTCGCGCTGGGCTCCGACATCCTCTACGTCCTCGAGGCCAACCCGCGTGCCTCGCGCACCGTGCCGTTCGTCTCCAAGGCGACCGCCACGCCGCTGGCCAAGGCCGCGGCCCGGGTGATGCTCGGCGAGTCGATCGCCGACCTGCGCGCCGCCGGGCTGCTGCCCGCGACCGGCGACGGGGGAGCGCTGCCGCCCGACCAGCCGATCGCGGTCAAGGAGGCGGTGATGCCGTTCAACCGGTTCCGCACCGCCGACGGCCAGCAGGTCGACACCGTGCTGGGGCCCGAGATGAAGTCGACCGGCGAGGTGATGGGCCTCGACCGCGACTTCGGCACCGCGTTCAGCAAGTCGCAGGCCGCGGCGTTCGGACCGCTGCCGACGACCGGGCGGGTCTTCGTGTCGATGGCCAACCGCGACAAGCGCTCGATGATCTTCCCGGTCAAGGTGCTGGCCGACCTGGGCTTCGAGATCCTCGCGACCCAGGGCACCGCCGAGGTGCTGCGCCGCAACGGCGTCGCCTGCACGCGTCGTGCGCAAGCAGCACGAGGGTCCCGGCCCCCACGGCGAGAAGACCACCGTCCAGCTGATCCACGACGGCGAGATCCAGCTGATCGTCAACACGCCCTACGGCACCGGCAGCGGCGGCAACGTGCGCCTCGACGGCTACGAGATCCGCACCGCCGCGGTGATGGCCAACGTCCCGTGCATCACCACCGTGCAGGGCCTCGGCGCCGCCGTGCAGGGCATCGAGGCGATCGCGGCGCGGCGACATCGGCGTCCGCAGCCTCCAGGACTGGGCGCGCTGCGCTGCGACCCACCGCGCCGCGACCCGCGCGGACGGTGACGCTCTACGACCGGCTCTTCGAGCACGGGTTCCGCCGGCTCGACGCCGAGCGGGCCCACCACCTCGGGTTCCGCGCGATCCGGGCCGGCGCGCCGGTGCTGCGCGCGTCCCGGTCGCCCGCGCACGCCGGTCACGGCGATGGGGCTGACGTTCCCGCACGCGCTCGGCCTGGCGGCCGGCTTCGACAAGAACGCCGTCGGCATCGACGCCCTCGGGGCGCTCGGCTTCGGCCACGTCGAGGTCGGCACCGTCACCGCGCAGGCCGCAGCCCGGCAACCCGACGCCGCGGCTGTTCCGCCTCGTCGCCGACCGGGCCGTGGTCAACCGGATGGGCTTCAACAACGACGGCGCCGAGGTGGTCGCCGACCGGCTCGCCGCCCGGGCCGCACGGCTCGGCCGGGCCCGACGGCGGGACCGGTCCTCGGCGTCAACATCGGCAAGACCAAGGTCGTGCCCGACGACGACGAGGCCGGCGGTGCTCGCCGACTACGCGACGCGCGCCCGGCTGCTCGCCCCCCACGCCGACTACCTCGTCGTCAACGTCAGCTCGCCCAACACCCCGGGCCTGCGCAGCCTCCAGGCGGTCGAGCGCCTCGGGCCGCTCCTGCGAGCACGTACGCCGGGTGGCCGACGGCGTGCACCACCCGCCGGGTGCCGCTGCTGGTCAAGATCGCCCCCGACCTCGCCGACGCCGACGTGCTCGCCGTCGCCGACCTCGCCCTCGAGATCGGGCTCGACGGCATCGTCGCCACCAACACCACGATCAGCGCGACGGCCTGCGCAGCCACCCCGCCGAGGTCGCCGAGGTCGGTGCCGGCGGGCTCTCCGGGCCGGCCGCTGACGCGCCCGCGCCGACGAGGTGATGCGCCTGCTGCGCGAGCCGGTCGGACCCGACCTCACGCTCGTCGGGGTCGGCGGCATCTCGACCGCCGACGACGCACGGGAGAGGCTGGCGGCCGGTGCCGACCTCCTGCAGGCCTACACGGCGTTCGTCTACGAGGGGCCGCTGTGGCCCCGCGACCTGGAAGGGTCAGCTCGTCGCCACGCGACCGACTCGCGACAGCGGAGTGGCGCGTGACCTTCGGCGACTACCAGATCGAGCTCTACCTCGGCGCGCTCGGCGGCACCCTGCCGCCGCACCCGTTCACCTACGCCGAGCTCGAGGCCAACGCGCTCGCGGCGCTGCCACCCGAGCTGCGCACCTACGTCGCCGGCGGCAGCGGCACCGAGGCGCACCCAGCGCGCCAACGCCGAGGCGTTCGACGCTGGGCGCTGGTGCCGCGGATGCTCAACGCCCACGCCGAGCGCGACCTGTCGGTCGAGCTGTTCGGCAGCACCCTCGCCAGCCCGCTGATGATGGCGCCGGTGGGCGTCGTCGGTCTGTGCACCCCCGACCAGCACGGCGACGTGCACGCCGCCGAGGCGTCCGCGCGACCGGCGTACCCGCTGATCGGCTCGACGCTGATGAGCGACCCGCTCGAGGACGTCGTGGCCGCGACCGGTGACACGCCGGCGTGGTTCCAGCTCTACACGCCCAAGAACCGCGAGCTCGCCGCCAGCCTGGTCACGCGCGCCGAGAAGGCCGGCTACGACGCCATCGTGGTCACCCTCGACACCTGGGTGCCGGGGTGGCGTCCGCGCGACCTGGCCAGCGGCAACTTCCCGCAGCTGCGGGGCAAGGCGCTGGCCAACTACACCTCCGACCCCGTGTTCCAGGAGATGACCGGTCCCGACCCCGACCCGGCCACCGTGGTGTTCACCTGGGTCGGCACGTTCGGCAACCCGCTCACCTGGGACGACCTGCCGTGGTTGCGCTCGCTGACCGACCTGCCGATCGTGCTCAAGGGCATCTGCCACCCCGACGACGCCCGCCGCGCGCTCGACGAGGGCGTCGACGGCATCTACTGCTCCAACCACGGCGGCCGCCAGGCCAACGGCGGCGGATCCGCGCTCGACTGGCTGCCCGGCGTCGTCGACGCCGTCCGCGGTCGGTGACGCCCCGGTGGTGTTCGACTCCGGCGTGCGCACCGGCGCCGACGTGGTCAAGGCGATCGCCCTGGGCGCGACCGCCGTCGCGATCGGGCGACCCTACGTCTACGGGCTCGCTCTCGGCGGCGTGCCCGGCGCCGTCCACGTGCTCCGCTCGCTTCAGGCCGAGGCCGACCTGGTCATGGCGGTCGACGGCTACCCGACGCTGTCCGACCTGACCCGCGACGCGCTGGTGAGGCTGCACGGTGAGTTTCGAGACGCCGGTCGCGAGCTCCTCCGTCGCTCGCGCGACTCCTCAACCTCCCCGCGTGATCCACCCCCTCGCAGGCTCGGGGGTGACCCTGTGACCTTCGGAGCCCGCTTTCACGCCGCCCTCGCCGAGCGTGGCCCCTTCTGCGTCGGCATCGACCCGCACGCGGCGCTGCTGCACGACTGGGGGCTGGACGACGACGTGGCCGGCCTGGAGACCTTCGCGCTGGCGCGTGGTCGAGGCGGTCGCACCGCTCCTGCTCCGTGGTCAAGCCGCAGTCGGCGTTCTACGAGCGCTTCGGCTCCCGGGGTGTCGCCGTGCTCGAGCAGGTGATCACCGAGTCGCGGGCAGCCGGGGCCCTGGTGCTCCTCGACGTGAAGCGTGGCGACATCGGATCGACGTCGCAGGCCTACGCCGACGCCTACCTCGACCCGGAGAGCCCGATCGCCGCCGACGCCGTGACGGTCAGTCCCTACCTGGGCTTCGGATCCCTGAGCCCGTTCGTCGAGACCGCCCGCGCGCACGACGCGGGGCTGTTCGTGCTCGCGCTCACCTCCAACAAGGAGGGGCCCGAGGTGCAGCACGCGCTCGCCGACCCGGTGAGACCGTCGCGAGCGCGGATGCTCGCCCAGCTCGCGAGCTCAACGTCGGCGCCGACCCGCTCGGGTCCTTCGGCGCTGTGGTCGGCGCGACGATCGGCGACACCAGGCACCGCTTCGACTTCAACGGGCCGATCCTCGCGCCCGGCTACGGAGCCCAGGGCGGCACCGCAGCCGACATCCGGCGGATCTTCGGGGCGTCGGCACGCAACGTCACCGCGAGCTCGTCGCGCGAGGTGCTGCGTGCCGGCCCTGACCTGACGGCGATGCGCGACGTCGTGCGCCGGGCCAACGACGAGCTGCGAGAGGTGCGCGGCGCTCGAGACGACGAGCACTGGGTCCCTGGCACTGCCGTTCCTGCTGGTGTCGCTGTCGGCATGTGGCGACGACGACGCCTTCGCCTCCTACTGCGACGAGGTCAAGGCGCAGCAGCAGCCGATCACCGAGGCCCTCGCCGGCGGGCCCAGCACCGGACTGCTGACGGCGTTGCCGAGCTTCGAGAAGCTCAAGGCGAAGTCGCCGTCGGACCTCTCCGACGAGTGGGGTGTGGTCGTGCAACGCATCAGCGTGCTGCAGCGCGCGCTCCTGGACGCCGACGTCGACCCGGCGACCTACGACCCGGAGAAGCCGCCCGCCGACCTGACGCCGGAGGCGCAGGCGGCCATCGCCGCAGCCGCGGACGGGCTGAGCACGGTCGAGATGCGGGTCGCGCTCGCCGGCGTGCAGCAGCAGGCGCGCGACGTGTGCAAGACACCTCTCAGTCTATAGAGGACTGGGGGTCCGCGACCTGGACCGTTGCGGCGGCGATTGCCGGGCCGTCTCTCCTCTGACTAGATTGCAACCAGCGGTCGCCCTCGCCGCTGCAATCGATCGAAGGATCCGTGCACGTGGCACTGCCCCCGCTGACCCCCGAACAGCGCCAGGCGGCTCTGGACAAGGCCGCCGCCTCCCGACGCGAGCGGGCCGAGGTGAAGAACCGGCTGAAGAACTCCGGGGGCTCGATCCTCGACGTCCTGCGCGAGGGCGCGAAGAACGACGTCATCGGCAAGATGCGCGTGATCGACCTGCTGCAGTCCATGCCCGGCCTGGGCAAGGTCCGGGCGCGTCAGGTCATGGAGCGCCTCGGCATCGCCGAGTCACGACGCGTGCGCGGCCTCGGCACCAAGCAGGTCGCAGCGCTGGAGCGCGAGTTCGCTCCCGACACCACGTGAGCGGCCTCGCCGCCGACCCGCCGAACCCGCCTGGTCGTGCTCGCCGGCCCGACGGCCGTCGGCAAGGGCACGGTCGCCGCCGCCGTGCGCGAACGGCACCCGGAGGTCTGGATCTCGGTCTCCGCCACCACGCGCAAGCCCCGGCCCGGTGAGATCGACGGCGTGCACTACCACTTCGTCAGCGACGAGGAGTTCGACCGGCTCGTCGCCGAGGACCGGCTGCTCGAGTGGGCGGTCGTGCACCAGCGCCGCCCGCTACGGCACGCCGCGCCAACCCGTCGAGGCCTCGTTGGCCGCCGGATGTCCCTCGATGCTGGAGATCGACCTCCAGGGCGCGCGCCAGGTGCGCGAGACGATGCCGGACGCCATCTTCGTGTTCCTCAAGCCGCCGTCGTGGGAGGAGCTGGTGCGTCGGCTGGTCGGTCGGGGCACCGAGAACGCCGAGGAGCGCGAGCGGCGGCTGGCCACCGCGCGCGAGGAGCTCGCCGCCGAGACGCGAGTTCGACGTGACGATCGTCAACCACGAAGTTCACGATGCAGCCGACGAGTTGGTAGCCTTGATGATGCTCGATCCCGAGCGCCCGACGCCTGACCTTCAGCTCCTGAGCGCGCTCCATCCTCCGAGCACATCCACCACCTGAGTGAGGCTCACGCGTGTCTGCGCCCAACATCGATGCCGTCGGTGTCACCAACCCGTCGATCGACGACCTGCTCACCAAGACCGACAGCAAGTACAAGCTGGTCCTCTACAGCGCCAAGCGCGCCCGCCAGATCAACGCCTACTACTCCCAGCTCGGTGAGGGCCTCCTCGAGTACGTCGGCCCGCTGGTCGACACCCACGTGCAGGAGAAGCCCCTCTCGATCGCGCTGCGCGAGATCGCCGAGGACAAGCTGACCTGCGACCGACGTCGACCCGGCCGAGCTCGCCGCCGAGGAGGCCGCCGCCAAGCAGGCCGCCCTCGACGCCGCGACTGCACGACTGCGCTACCACTGAGCGAGCGACGCCGCCGAGGCCGTGACCCGAGGGCACGGCCCGAGCGCCGGGTCCCCGCGGGGGCCCGGCCCGCGGTCGTGCTGGGGGTCGCCGGCGGCATCGCCGCCTACAAGGCCTGCGAGCTGCTGCGCCGGCTGACCGAGTCGCGGTCACGACGTCACCGTCGTGCCCGACCGCGGCGGCGCTGGAGTTCGTGGGCGCGCCCACCTGGGCGGCGCTGTCGGGCAAGCCGGTCGTCCACCGACGTGTGGACCGACGTGCACGAGGTGCCCGCACGTGCGGATCGGGCAGGCCGCCGACCTGGTCGTCGTCGCACCGGCCACCGCCGACCTGCTCGCCAAGGCCGCCCACGGCCTGGCCGACGACCTGCTCACCAACACCCTGCTCACCGCCCGCTGCCCGGTCGTCTTCGCCCCGGCCATGCACACCGAGATGTGGGAGCACCCCGCCACCCGGGCCAACGTCGCCACGCTGCGCGCGCGCGGCGCGCTCGTCGTCGAGCCGGCCGAGGGCCGCCTGACCGGCGACGACACCGGCAAGGGCCGGCTGCCCGAGCCCGGCCGAGATCTTCGAGGTCTGCGCCGACGTGCTCGCCCGCGGCGGTCCGCCGCGCCCGACCTGGCCGGTCGCCACGTCGTGGTCTCCGCCGGCGGCACCCGCGAGTACCTCGACCCGGTGCGCTTCCTCGGCAACCGCTCCTCGGGGCCTCCAGGGCTACGCGCTGGCCCGCGCCGCCGCCGCCCGCGGCGCCGAGGTCACGCTGGTCGCCGGCCAACGTGACCCTGCCCGACCCGGCCGGCGTCAAGGTCGTCGCGCGTCGAGACGACCGCGCAGCTGCGCGACGCGGTCGTCGCCGCTGGCCGCGACCGCCGACGCCGTCGTGATGGCCGCCGCTCCCGCCGACTTCCGGCCGACCGACGTCAGCAGCGCCAGACCAAGATCAAGAAGGCCGCCGACGGCTCGGCCCCGGCGATCGAGCTGGTGCAGAACCCCGACATCCTGCACGAGATCTCGACCCACGCGGGTGCCCGCCGGCACGTGATCGTGGGGTTCGCGGCCGAGACCGGCGACGCGACCGGCTCGGTGCTCGACCTGGCCCGCGCCAAGCTCGCCCGCAAGGGCTGCGACCTGCTCGTCGTCAACGACGTCAGCGGGGGAGCGGTCTTCGGCAGCCCCGACAACGAGGCCGTGATCCTGGCGCCGACGGCGCGGCCCGCCGACGTGCCGCACGGCACCAAGACCGCGCTCGCGCACGTGATCTGGGACGAGGTCGCGCGCCGCTCGGTCCGTGACGCGCCCGTGCCTCGCAGATTCGCCGGTGAGACGCCGGTCTTGCATGCTGGTCCGTTGATCCTAGACTTCTGCGCCGCAGCCCCAACCACGATCGAGAGCGAGTACCACCGTGGCTGGACGCCTCTTCACCTCGGAGTCCGTGACCGAGGGTCACCCCGACAAGATCGCTGACCGCATCAGCGACACGGTCCTCGACTACCTGATGGAGCACGACCACGACAAGCGACAACCTCCGGGTCGCCGTCGAGACCCTGCTGACGACCGGTCTCGTCGTCGTCGCGGGCGAGGTCCGCACCAACGCCTACGCCCCGATGGCCGACCTGGTCCGCGGCGCGATCCTCGACATCGGCTACGACTCCTCCGAGAAGGGCTTCGACGGCCTGACCTGCGGCGTGCAGGTCGCCATCGGCGGGCAGTCCGGCGACATCGCCCAGGGCGTCGACCCGGGCATCGAGCAGCGCGTCGGCGCCTCCGAGGACGAGCTGGACGCCCGCGGCGCCGGCGACCAGGGCCTGATGTTCGGCTACGCGTGCGACGACACCGACGTGCTGATGCCGCTGCCGATCGTGATCGCCCAGCGCCTGGCCGAGAAGCTCACCGAGGTGCGCAAGAACGGCACGATGGCCAACCTGCGTCCCGACGGCAAGACCCAGGTCACCATCGAGTACGACGAGAACGACGTCCCGGTGCGCGTCGACACCGTCGTGCTGTCGACCCAGCACTCCGAGGAGACCGACCTCACCAAGCTCGAGGCCGAGATCAAGCAGCACGTCATCGACCCGGTGCTCGCGACCTTCACGCTGCCCTCCGAGGGCTACCGCCTGCTCGTCAACCCGACCGGGCGCTTCGTCGTCGGCGGCCCGATGGGCGACGCCGGCCTGACCGGCCGCAAGATCATCGTCGACACCTACGGCGGCATGGCCCGCCACGGCGGCGGCGCCTTCTCCGGCAAGGACCCGTCGAAGGTCGACCGCTCGGCCGCCTACGCCATGCGCTGGGTCGCCAAGAACGTCGTCGCCGCGGGCCTGGCCCGTCGCTGCGAGGTCCAGGTCGCCTACGCCATCGGCAAGGCCCAGCCCGTCGGTGTCTTCGTGCAGACCTTCGGCACCGGCATCGTCGACGACGAGGCGATCCAGAAGGCCGTGCTCGAGGTCTTCGACCTGCGCCCCGCCGCGATCCTGCGCGACCTCGACCTGCTCCGCCCGATCTACGCCAAGACCTCGGCCTACGGCCACTTCGGTCGCGAGCTGCCCGAGTTCACCTGGGAGCGCACCGACCGCGCCGACGCCCTCAAGGCCGCCGTCGGCTCCTGATCGATCCGCACCACCCGCGTTTCTGCCGAGTCGGCGCCTGCAGGCGCCGACTCGGCGTGGATTTCGGGGTGAGTCGGCGCCTGTAGGCGCCGACTCGGCATCCGGTCGGCGGCGGCTGGTAGACACACGCCCATGACCGAGACACCTGCGGAGCAGCCCGAGCTGCTGCCCGGCATGGTGCGCGCGACGGTCAAGCAGTCCCAGGCCAAGGCCCGGGCCACCCGGGCGCGCAAGGCGGCCGAGCAGGAGATCACCACCGACCTGCCGGTGGCCCGCGTGCTGGTCGACGTGGCCCTGGCCCACCTCGACCGCACCTTCGACTACGCGGTGCCCGAGGCGATGGCGGCCGAGGCCGTCGCCGGTGCACGGGTGAAGGTGCGCTTCGCCGGGCACGACGTCGACGGCTTCATCGTCGAGCGCGCCGAGGTGAGCGACCACCACGGCAGGCTCGCGCCGCTGCGCCGTGTGGTCAGCGCCGAGCCGGTCCTCACCCCCGCGATCGCGGGGCTGGCCGGCGACCTCGCGGCGCGCTACGCCGGGGTCCGTTCCGACGTGCTGCGCCTGGCCGTGCCCGCGCGCCACGCCACCACCGAGAAGCAGGAGTCCGCACCGGAGCCGGCGCTCGCCGCGCCGGTCGGCGACGACGCCTGGGCCGACTACCCCCACGCGTCCGCGTTCCTCACCCACCTCGGCGAGGGGAGCGCTCCTCGAGCCGTCTGGTCGGCCGGCCCCGGCGACGACTGGCCGGCGATGCTGGCCCAGGCTGCTGCCACCACGCTGCGCCGGGGCCAGGGGGCCGTGCTCTGCGTGCCCGACGGCAAGGACGCGTCCCGTGTCGACGCCGCCCTGACCGCTGCGCTGGGGGAGGGCCACCACGTCGTCCTCAGCGCCGAGGCCGGTCCGGCGAAGCGCTACCGCGACTTCCTCGCCGTCCTGCGCGGCACGCGGCGCATCGTCGTCGGCAGTCGTGCCGCCGCCTTCGCACCGGTGGCCGACCTCGGCCTGGTCGCCATCTGGGACGACGGCGACGACCTGTACGCCGAGCCGCGAGCGCCCTACCCGCACACCCGCGAGGTGCTGCTCCTGCGCTCCGCGCGCGAGCAGGCCGCCGTCCTGGTGGGTGGCTTCACCCGCAGCGTCGAGGCCGACCAGCTCGTGCGCACCGGCTGGGCCCACGAGCTGGCCCAGCCGCGCACCGTGGTCCGACAGCGGGCGACCGTCCACGTCGCCGGCGCGTCCGACGTGGCGCGCTCGCGCGACGCGGCGGGACAGGGTGCGCGGGTGCCCAAGGAGGTCCACGCACTGCTGCGCGAGGCACTGGAGAGCGGTCCGGTGCTCGTGCAGACCCCACGCGCCGGCTACGCCCTGGCCCTGGCCTGCGAGCGGTGCCGCACTCCGGCCCGGTGCTCGACGTGCCGCGGGCCCCTGGCCCTGACCTCGGCCACGACACCGCCGGCGTGCCGCTGGTGCGGCACCGACGCGCACGGCTGGTCGTGCGCGGAGTGCGGCGCGGCGGGCCTGCGGGCCCCGGTCCTCGGCGAGGCGCGCACGGCCGAGGAGCTCGGTCGGTCCTTCCCGCGCACCCGCGTCCTGACCTCCGCGGGCGACCACGTGCTCGCGCGGGTCGACGCTGCGAGCGCCATCGTGGTGGCGACGCCCGGGGCGGAGCCGGTGGCCGCCGGCGGCTACGCGGCCGTCGTCCTGCTCGACACGTGGATGCTGCTGGCTCGCGACGACTCCCGGGCCGACGAGGAGGCCGTACGCCGCTGGAGCAACGCCGTCGGCCTGCTCCGCCCGGGCGGGCACGCCCTCGCGGTCGGCGACCCCGCCCACCCCGCGCTCCAGGCGCTCGTGCGCTGGGACCAGGCGGGGTTCGCCCGACGTCTGTCCCAGGAGCGCCAGGAGGCACGCCTCCCTCCGGCCGTGCGCCTGGCGACGATCACCGGCGACCCCGGGGCCCTCGACGACGTCCTGACCCTGCTCGCTCCGCCTGCCCACGTGGAGGTGCTCGGCCCGGTGCCCAGCGGCGTCGACGAGGAGCGCCTGGTGCTGCGCACGCCACGCGCCCACGGTGTCGACCTGGCGCGCTCGCTCGGGGAGGTCCAGCGGGTCCGCGCCAGCCGCAAGCTGGACGCCGTACGCGTCCGGGTCGATCCGGTGAGCCTGTGAGCCGCGGATGACCGGGCGTCGACGGAACCCCGCACCGGCCCGTAGCGTCAGACCATCATGACCACGACCCGACCTGTCGCTGCGGCCGGCGCCGCCGTCGTCGCCCTGCTCGTCCTCACCGGGTGCGGCGGTGGCGACACCGAGGTCGCCACCGACCCCACGCCCTCGCCCACCTCGGCGACGAGCGCCGACACCGAGCTCGACGCCGAACCCGGTCGCGATCGAGCACCCCACCGGTGCCGACGACGTCATTCTCCGCATCGAGACCGGGGGCGGGTTCCGACCCGTCGAGTACGCCCAGACCGAGCAGCCCAGCCTGCTGCTCACCGGTGACGGGCGGCTCCTCCAGCCGCCGTCGGTGAACGGCCAGACCCGGCTGACCGCGATGACGGTGGCCCAGCTCGACGAGGAGCAGGTCCAGGGGTTGCTGACGCTGGCCCAGGACGCCGGTCTGCTGGAGGCGCCGCCCGACTACGCCCCGCCGGCCGACGGCCCCCAGGTCGCCGACGCCCCCACCACCACCGTCACCGTGACCGCCGGGGGCGGGACGCAACGCCACGAGGCGTACGCCCTGGGTTTCGACGACCCCGCCGACGGACCTCGCCTCGAGCTGAGCGGGTTCGTCGACGCCGCCCTCGCGGCTGCCGCCGACACCGAGACCACCCCCTACGAACCAGCGGAGATCGCGCTCTTCGTGCAGCCGACCGACCTCGACCGGTCGGTCGTGGACTGGCCGGCAGCGGCCGACAGCGTGGTGCTCGCCGACATCGCCGAGTGCGCGATCGTGCCGGCCGGGGAGCTCGTCGACACGCTGAGCACCACCGACCTGCTGACGTCGTTCCGCCAGGACGGCGCGCTCTACTCCGTCTCCGCGGCGGAGGTCCTGCCCGGCGACGCCCCCTGCACCTCCTGACCCGCGGCACCTGACCTGCGCGCCCACCCGCCGGACCACTAAACTGCCCGGACGGGGCCCTGCGTGGGGCTCCTCACCGACACTCACCGAGGAGCTTCGTGGCCATCCAGCCGATCCGCCTGTTCGGGGACCCGGTACTGCGCTCGAAGGCCCTCGAGGTGGTCGACTTCGACAAGGAGCTGCGCACCCTCGTCGCCGATCTCACCGACACGATGCTCGAGGCGCCCGGAGCCGGGCTGGCCGCACCGCAGATCGGCGTCGGCCTGCGCGTCTTCACGTGGCACGTCGACGGCGAGCTCGGGCACCTGGTCAACCCCGACCTCACGCTCTCCGAGGAGCTCCAGGACGGCCCCGAGGGATGCCTGTCCCTGCCGGACCTCACCTACGACTGCACCCGGGCGCTGTCGGTGGTCGCCCGCGGCTGGTCGATGTACGGCGAGCCCGTCACGATCGAGGGAAGCGACCTCCTCGCCCGCGCCATCCAGCACGAGACCGACCACCTCGACGGCGTGCTGTTCATCGACAAGCTCGACACCGCGGCGCGCAAGCTGGCGATGCGCGAGATCCGTGAGTCGGAGTGGTTCGGGCTCGAGCGGCCCACCGTCAAGCTCAGCCCCCACGCGACGCGCGGGCTGGGGATCTGAGCGCCGATGCGACTCGTCTTCGCCGGCACCCCCGAGGTCGCCCTGCCCGCACTCGACGCCATCGCGGCCTCCGAGCACGACCTCGTCGGGGTCGTCACCCGCCCGGACGCGCCCTCGGGCCGTGGCCGCAAGCTCGTCGCCAGTCCGGTCGCGCAGCGCGCCGAGGAGCTCGGCGTACCGATCCTCAAGCCCGACCATCCCCGCGACCCCGACTTCCAGGACGCCCTGCGGGCGCTCTCACCCGACTGCTGCCCGGTCGTCGCCTACGGCGCCCTGCTGCCGCAGTCGGCCCTCGACATCCCACCGCTCGGGTGGGTCAACCTGCACTTCTCCTGCCTGCCCGCCTGGCGCGGAGCCGCGCCGGTGCAGCACGCCGTGTGGGCCGGCGACGAGGTCACCGGCGCGACGACCTTCCGGATCGTCAAGGCGATGGACGCCGGCCCGACCTTCGGCGTCATGACCGAGCGGATCCGTCCCACCGACACCTCCGGCGACCTGCTCACCCGGTTGGCCGAGGGCGGGGCCGGACTGCTCGTCGCGACCCTCGACGGCCTCGCGACCGGTGACATCACCGCGCGCGAGCAGCCCATCGACGGAGTCAGCCTCGCGCCCAAGATCCTGGTCGAGGATGCCGAGATCGACTGGAGCCGAGCCCGACGCGGCGATCGACCGCCAGGTCCGGGCCTGCACGCCGGCCCCCGGCGCGTGGTCGACGTACGCCGGCGAACGCATCAAGGTCGGACCCGTCACCCGCACCGACCCCGAGGCGGGCCTGCGTCTGCCGCCCGGGGAGCTGGCGGTCGGGAAGAGGTCGATCCTCGTCGGCACGGGCAGCTACGCGGTGACCCTCGGCGAGGTCAAGCCCTTCGGCAAGAAGACGATGAGCGCCGCCGACTGGGCGCGCGGTGCGCGGGTCGAGTCGGGCGTCGTCCTCGGCACCCATGAGTGAGGCACGCCCTCGGCGCCACGACGTCGACGTCGCACGGCTGGCGGCGCTCCAGGTGCTCAAGACGGTCCGCGTCGACGACGCCTACACCAACCTCGTCCTGCCGGCGGTGATCAGCCACTTCGCCCTCGGACCTCGCGACGCGGGATTCGTCACCGAGCTCGCCTCCGGCTCCATCCGCGGCCGCGGCACCTACGACGCGATCCTCGGCGCCTGCGTCGACCGCTCGCTCAACAAGGTGGAGGCGAAGGTCCTCGACGTGCTGCGGCTGGGCACGCACCAGCTGCTCGCGATGCGAGTGCCCGACCACGCCGCGATCAGCACCTCGGTCGACCTCGTCCGCGCCACCGTCAGCGAAGGTGCCGCAGGCTTCACCAACGCCGTGCTGCGCAAGGTGGCGGCCCAGGACCTCTCCGCCTGGATCGCCCAGGTGGCCCCCGACCCGGCGAAGGACCCCCAGCGCTACGCCGAGATCGCGTTCAGCCACCCGGCGTGGGTGGTCGACGAGCTGCGCAAGGCGCTCGGCGCGTCCGAGCTGGAGGCACTGCTCGCCGCCGACAACGTCGCGCCCAAGGTCACCCTGGCCTCCCGCCCGGGGCGATCGACCCGCGACGAGCTGCCCGGCACCCCCACCCCCTACTCGCCGTACGGCGTGACGCTCGACGGCGGCGCGCCCGGCGAGGTCGCGGCGGTGGCCGAGGGTCGCGCCGGCGTCCAGGACGAGGGTTCGCAGCTCGTCGCCGAGGTGCTGGCCGCCGCCGCCCTCGAGGGTGAGGACCGGCTCTGGGTCGACCTGTGCGCCGGTCCGGGGGGCAAGGCGGCCCTCCTCGCGGCCGTCGCGAGCCAGCGGGGCGCGCGGCTGCTCGCGATCGAGTCGCAGGCACACCGCTCCCGACTGGTGGCGCGCAACCTCGACGGCGCGGACGGCTCCTGGGGCGTCGTGACCGCTGACGGCACGGCCGTGCCGCTGAGACCGGGCTCGGCCGACCGGGTGCTGGTCGATGCGCCGTGCAGCGGTCTGGGGGCGTTGCGCCGACGGCCCGAGGCCCGGTGGAGGCGCAAGCCGGGCGACCTCGTGCAGCTCGTCCTGCTCCAGCGTCGGCTGCTGGCCTCCGCGCTCGACCTGGTCCGCCCCGGCGGGGTCGTCCTCTACGCGACCTGCTCCCCGGTCATGTCGGAGACCGCCGACGTGGTGGCCTCCGTCGTTGGTGCGCGGCGCGACGTCACGATCGAGGACGCCCAGGCACTGCTGCCGGACGTGCCCGACTGTGCCGGGCGGCTGCCCGGCACGGTGCAGCTGTGGCCGCACCGGCACGGCACCGACGCGATGTTCATGGCGCTGCTGCGCCGCAGCGACACCGAGCAGTAGTGCGGCCGCCGCCTCAGTCGTCGAGCACGTGGCGGAGGTAGCGCTGCGGTGTGTCGAGGTAGGCCTTCCAGTGCTGCACCAGCTCGAGGTCGTCCCACGCCGTCGGCCGGTAGCCCCAGTCGCCGACCTCGAGGATCGTGGCGCCCGGCAACGACGCGAGCACGGGGGAGTGGGTCGCGCAGAGCACCTGGGCGCCGAGACCGACCAGCTCGTGCAGGCTCGCCATCAGTGCGAGGGTCGAGGAGAACGACAGGGCCGCTTCCGGCTCGTCGAGGCAGTAGAACGCCGGGCCGTCGAAGCGGGTGTTGAAGACCTCCAGGAAGGACTCGCCGTGGCTCATCTCGTGGAAGCGCGGGTCGCGCCGCTGCCTGCTCTCGGCGTTGATCTCCTCGACGTAGGTGTACCAGCCGTGCATCGTCTCGGCGCGCAGGAAGAACCCCCAGCGCGAGGCGCCGAGACCCCGCGTGAGCCGCAGTGCCGCGGACAGCGGCGACTCCGAGGTGTACGTCGAGTGCCGCGACCCGGTCGAGCCACCCTCGGGCGACAGCCCGAACGCCACCGCCACCGCCTCGACCAGGGTCGACTTGCCCGAGCCGTTCTCGCCGACGAGGAACGTCACACCGGGCGCGAGGTCGAGGCCCTCGCGCCGCAGCTGGTCGACCGCCGGGATCGTCATCGGCCACGCGCCCGGGTCGACGTCCTCGCTCGTGCCGACCGCGATGTGCACCACCGGCGGCTGGTCGAAGTCCACGCGGGTGACGCTACCTGTCCTGGCCGCGCGGTTCGCCGACTACGGTGAGGGCGTGGCCACGAAGTCCCCGTCCGTCGAGATCGAGGTCGACGACCGCGTCGTCCGGGTCAGCAATCCCGACCGCGTCTACTTCCCGGCGGTGGGGTCGGACGGCGCGACCAAGCTCGACCTCGTGCAGTACTACCTCGCGGTCGGGCCGGGGATCGTCAACGCGCTCTTCGACCGGCCGTGCATGCTGCACCGCTTCCCCAAGGGGCTCGACGGGCCGAAGGTCCACCAGAAGCGGCTCCCCAACGGCGCCCCGCCCTGGGTCGAGACCGTCCAGCTGCACTTCCCGCGGTGGAACCGCACCGCCGACGAGCTGTGCGTGACCGAGCTCGGGGCGGTGATCTGGGCGGTGCAGATGTCGACCGTGGAGTTCCACCCGTGGAACAGCCGTCGCGAGGACCCCGAGAGCCCCGACGAGTGGCGCATCGACCTCGATCCCGGTCCGCTGTCCGACTACGACCAGGTGCGCCGCGTCGCCGCGGTGACCCACGAGATCCTCGACGAGCTCGGCGCGGTCGGCCACCCCAAGACCAGCGGCGGGTCCGGCCTGCACGTCTACGTGCGGGTCCGCCCCGACCACGGCCACAAGGTCGTACGTCGTGCCGCCCTCGCGTTCGCGCGCGAGGTCGAGCGCCGCGCCCCCGACGACGTGACCACCACCTGGTGGCGCAAGGACCGCGATCCCCACAAGCTGTTCGTCGACTACAACCAGAACGCTCGCGACCACACCATCGCGGCGGCGTACTCCGTGCGCGGGGTCGCCGACGCCCGGGTGTCGGCGCCGGTGCGCTGGGACGAGATCGACGACGCCGAGCCCGCCGACTTCACCATCCTCACGATGCCGGATCGGTTCGCGGAGATCGGCGACCTCCACGCCGACATCGACGACCACGTCTTCGACCTGGCCCCCCTCCTGGAGTGGGCCGAGCGCGACGAGGCCGCCGGCGCTGCGGTGCCCGAGGAGCCGGACGAGGCCGCCGACCCCACCTGAGCCGAGGCGTGCACGCCTACCTGTCGTAGACGAACACCGACGTGTCGTGGGTCGTCGCGATCCAGTCCGGCTCGGCGGAGTCGAAGGCCCCGGGATAGCGGCGCAGCACCCGACCGGTGCGAGGGACGACGATCACCGTGGCCGTGCTCTCCAGGTCGAACCCCTCGGTGCTCGCGAGCAGCTGTCGGCCGAAGGACTCCCAGTTGACGAGATCGGGCCCGACCGCGATCCGGTCCGTCGGCAGGGTCCAGCGGACCTGTCCGGTGTCGACGTCGGTGAGCAGGGTCGTCCTGGCGTAGCCGTTCGTGGTCTGGACCGACACCAGCAGGTCGCCGACCAGGAGCCGAGCCTCCTCCTCGCGCTCGCCTCGCCACACGAGGCTTCCGTCGGCGAGGTCGAACAGGCTCGTACGGCCCAGGAACGGCTGGACCGCTACCGGCCCGCCGGGTGCGACCTGGCGCGCATAGGCCGGATAGCACGTGCCGGGCTCGGTACGACTCGGCAGCGACGGGACCCGTGCCTGCCACCGCGCCCGACCGTCGAGGTCGAGGAACCGAACGCGTTGCGTGCACCCGTCCTCGGAGTCGTCGTCACCGTAGCCGCCGGCGAGGTAGCCGGTCTCGAGGGGGGTGACCCGCGCCGTGACGGGTTCGGTGAGCGGTGCCCCGGTCGCCGCGGAGTGGACCTGAAGGCTCGGTCGGTAGTCAGCCGGGTGGGACTCGACGAGCAGGTCGCCGTCGTCTCGGATCTCGTCGACCCTCGCGGAGGCGTACGTCGGGACACTCCATCGAGGCGCTCCCGTGCGGGGGTCCCGGGCCGAGAGGACGCAGTCCCCGACGAAGGACTTCTGCTCGCCGAAGCACTGGCTGGTCAGCACGACGCCGTCCCCGAGGGTCACGAAGGAGGACTCGTCGTCGCGCCACAGCGACTTCCCGGTGCGGGGGTCGACGGCGGTGATGCTCATCAGGCCCGTGAACGGGTCCCCACGGCGCTGCTCCAGGTCCCAGGCTGCGATGACGACACCGTCCACCAGCCCCAGGACCGGTCGCGCCGGTTCGCTCGCCCGCCGTGGGCGAGGCAGCTTCCACACCTCACGCCCGTCGTCACGCAGCGCGACCAGCCGCTGGGTGCTGCCGATCACGGTCAGCGAGTCGAGCCGGGCGAGGACGTGGGGGTCGTCGCCGCGCACATCGAACGTCGCCACCGGTTCCATGAGGCGTCCCTCGAGCGCTGGGGTCTGCGGAGTCGCCGCGTCCGAGCCAGGGGCCGATGGCGTCGGCGTACCGGTCACAGCAGGTTCGATCGGCGACACCGACGGGAACGTGGCGCCCTGCTCGTCGAGATCCGACGAGCACGCCGCGGCGAACCCGCTGGTGAGGATCAGCAGCGCGACCCAGGGGAGGACGCGTCGCGTCCGGGGGAGGCGGGGCGTCGTCGCAGTCGGGTGTGCGGGCATGTCGAGGTTCCTTCCCGCATCGGCTCCCGACCACACGTGTTGTCCTCGGTTCGTGGTCGCGCGGCCCCGGAGGGCAGCCCCGACGCCGCTACGATCGACGACATGAGGGGCGACTGGGACGACGTCAACCGGCGGCTGACCTCGTCGATCATCGCTCTCGACCTCGACGACTCCATCGTCGTCGGCGACCGGGTCGAGCCGGTGAAGAAGGGACTGTTCGGCTCCAGGGCGGCGAGCCCGAGGCCCCGACGCTTCGTCCAGGTCACCGCTGCTCGCGACTTCCTCATCGGCGAGGTGGTGGGTGCCACCGCCTTCGGCGGCGACTGGGAGATGTCGCAGGAGACGATCGACACCCTCCTGAGCCGCGGGTGGGAGAAGCCGTGGTCGGAGGAGTTCCGCACGTTCTCGCGCCAGACCCCCCTGATCTCGGCCAACCGGCTGGCGCTCCAGTTCGTGCGAGCCCTGCAGCTGCTGGGGTGCGAGGTGGCCGACCTCGACGTCGAGTTCATCCGCGAGGAGCAGTAGCGCTACCGGCAGCACGGCTGCCCGGCCAGGTCAGTGGCGCCGTGTGCCCCGGGCGTTGACGAAGAACATGCGGTAGCCCAGGTAGGCAAGCGCGACGATGATGATCAGTCCGATGAGCAGCTTCATCCCCGAAGCATCGGGTGCGGCCGACGGCCGTGGCATCACCCGCGCGGATGGCTCACCGACGCCCAGGGAGACGGCCGGCGCCGATACGCTCGCACCATGTCGTCGCCCCACCACGTGCAGATCACGCCGAGCATCCTCAACGCCGACTTCGCCGCCCTCGGGGCCGAGGTGGCGCGCATCCCCAGCGCCGACTGGGTGCACGTCGACGTGATGGACAACCACTTCGTGCCCAACCTGAGCTTCGGTCCGGCGATGGTCGAGGCGCTGGCGCGCAGCACCGACGTGCCGCTCGACGCGCACCTGATGATCGAGGACGCCGACGTCCACGCCCCGGCGTACGTCGAGGCGGGCTGCGGGTCGGTGACGTTCCACGTCGAGGCGACCCGCGCGCCGGTGCGGCTGGCGCGCGAGATCCGCGCCAAGGGCGCACGGGCCTCGATGGCGCTGCGTCCGGCGACGCCGATCGAGCCCTACGAGGCGCTGCTCCCCGAGCTCGACATGGTCCTCCTGATGACGGTCGAGCCCGGCTTCGGCGGCCAGAAGTTCCTCGACCTCGTCCTGCCCAAGATCCGCCGCGCGCGCGAGCTGATGGACAAGCACGGCGTCGAGACCTGGCTGCAGGTCGACGGCGGGGTCTCCCTCGACACGATCGAGCGCTGCGCCGAGGCCGGCGCCGACGTGTTCGTCGCCGGCAGCGCGGTCTACTCGGCTGACGATCCTGACGCGATGGTCGCGGCGCTGCGGGCATCCGCGGAGGCGGTCCGGGGGCAGCAGGCATGACGGCGTACGCGCGCGGAGCGACGCTGTTCCGCGCTGCGACCGCGCAGCTGACCGCGGCCGAGCTGCTCCTGCCGGTGCCGTCGTGCCCGGGCTGGACCGTCTCCGACGTGCTCACCCACGTGGCCGACAACCACGAGGCGGTGCTGGCCGCCCACGGCGTCGCGTCCGACGACGCCGACCTCATGGCGGTCTACGAGGAGCACCTGACCCGTCAGCCCCGGGCCATCCTGGAGGCGCTCGAGCTGACCCTCCACGCCTGGGACATCGCCCGCGCCCGCGGCATGTCCGGGGGTCTCGACGACGTCACGCTGGACTTCCTCCTGGCGTTCGCGGTCGACGCCGGGGAGCAGCTCTACGCCGACGGCGCCTTCGACCTGATGCTCGTCTCGACCGACGTCGGGCGTGAGGCCAGCGTGCTCGCGCTCTACGGGCGCGACGCCCGTCCGGCAGGCAGCTGATCAGCCGCTGGTGCCCGACGCGAGGTCGAGCAGGGTGAAGGTCGCGGCTTCGTCGGTGGAGACGTAGACGAGTCCTTCGAGCGTCTCGACCCACACGACCGGGTCAGGAGCGGCGGAAGCGCTGACGGTCTCGAGGGCGGAGTCGTCACCGGTGTCGGGCAGCGGCGGGTCGAAGGTCGCGTCGGCCGGTGTCATCCGGGTCCAGTCGGAGCCGTCGCTCACGTAGAGCCCGTGCGGTCGCTCCGCGGGACGCCGAGGCCGGTCGTCGCTGAAGGCACCCAGCACGGTGAGGAGCCGGCCGTCGCTCAGCACCGCGCCGCCGCTGCTGTAGGCGCGGGCGGCGTCGAAGACCGGGAAGTCGCCGCTGGTCCACGTCGTGCCGGCGTCGGTGGACTTCTCGAAGGCCTCGAACGGGAAGAGCGTCGCCCCGTCGCTGCCGCCGATGACCGCCAGAACGCCGGGCGCGAGCGCGTCGACCGGGGAGAGGAGCAGGCCGTCGAGCGAGGACGGGTGGCGCTGCCACGACGCACCGGCGTCGTCGGTCCAGGTGAGGACCCCGGGCCTGTCGCTCGCGCACAGGTCGACGCCGCCGACCAGCCGTGTGCAGGAGCCGCTGTCAGGCGCACCCTTCGGCCGCGGAGACACCGCTGCGTAGGCATCGCGTGCCCGGAGAGCCTCGTAGGTCGGCTCCGCACCGGTGCGGGTGCGGGTCACGACGTACAGGTCGCGCTCGCCGCCTCCACGACGGACGATCTGCAGCGAGATCGACCGGTAGGCCTCGCCGCGCCTGGTGAGGTGGAGCGGCCCGGTGACGACGTCGTCGGCCTGGACGAGGGCGGCCAGGTCCAGCGGCGGCGCTGCCGACGGCTCCGTCGGCGTGGGCGTCGGGGCGCCGGTCGCAGGCGGGGACGTGGCCGGAGTGGAGGTGCTCGACGGCGCACACGCGGCGAGCAGGGTCGCGGCGAGCAGGGCGGGAACTGTCAGCGGTCGGAGCGTCACGAGGGTGTGACGCACGCGGGGCGGGTCCGGTTGTCGACACGACGTGACACGGACCACACCCGCATTCCCGAGCACGTGTGGCAGGCTTGCCCCGACGAGCAATCAAGCTCGCGTGCTCTGGGGTCGGTGCAATTCCGAGCCGGCGGTGAAAGTCCGCGACCCGGTCGAAGCCATCGGCCGGTTGACCAGGTGAGATTCCTGGACCGACGGTCAAAGTCCGGATGGGAAGCGCACGCAGGTGGTTTGCTCGACGTACCCCGACTCCGTGTGAGTCGTGAGCGCGTCGGCGACCGTCGTCCCCGGAGTCCGTGAGCACACCGGACCACGGACGACGAGGAGGAGCCGCGATGACAGGCCCAGCAGCCGAGCGCGAGGCGATGACCCTCGCGATCGCCCTGGCGAGCGCCCCCGGAGTGCCGCTCGGGCCCAACCCGCGCGTGGGCTGCGTGCTGCTCGCCCCGGACGGGAGCGTCCTCGCCGTCGGTCACCACCAGGGCGCGGGCACCGCGCACGCGGAGGTCGACGCGCTCGCCAAGGCCGGTGCGGCCGCGCGGGGCGCCACCGCGGTGGTGACCCTCGAGCCGTGCAACCACACCGGACGCACCGGGCCGTGCGCGCAGGCGCTGATCGAGGCCGGCGTACGTCGCGTGGTCGTCGCGCAGGGAGACCCCAACCCGGTCGCCGCCGGGGGAGCGGCAACCCTGCGCGCCGCCGGCATCGAGGTGGACGAGGGACTCATGGTCGAGGAGGCCCGGGCGATCAACCGGACCTGGACCTTCGCGATGGACCACCAGCGGCCGTTCGTGACCTGGAAGTTCGCCACGACCCTCGACGGGCGCAGTGCGGCCGCCGACGGCACCTCGCGGTGGGTCTCCGGTCGAGCCGCGCGGCTCGACACCCACCGGCTGCGGGCCCTGTGCGACACGATGCTGGTGGGCACCAACACCGTCGACGTCGACGACCCCCAGCTCACGGTGCGAGACGCCGACGACGTCCCGCTGACCGAACAGCCGTTGCGCGCCGTGATGGGCGAGCGCGACCTCCCTGCCGACCGACGGATCTTCGACCCGGCGCTGTCGGGTGGGGCCGAGTCGCTCCACCTCCGCACCCGCGACCCGCACGCGGCGCTCGCCGAGCTGTTCACCCGCGGGCGCCAGCACGTCTTCCTCGAGGGCGGAGCCACCCTGGCGGCTGCCTTCCTCGCGGCCGGCCTGGTCGACGAGATCGTCGTCTACGTCGCGCCGTTCCTCCTGGGCGCCGGCCGCAGCGCCGTGGCCGACCTCGGAATCACCACCATCGCCGACGCGTTCCGTCCAGTGGTCACCGACGTGACGGTGCTGCCCGGCCTCGACGGCGAGGAGCCCAACGTCCGCTTCACGCTGACCCCAGCCCGCACGAACAACGAGGAGTCCTGATGTTCACCGGCATCGTCGAAGAGCTCGGCACGGTCACCGCCATCGAAGACCTCACCGACGCCATCCGCCTGTCGATCAGCGCCGAGACGGTGCTCGACGGCACCGGGCTCGGCGACTCGATCGCCGTCAACGGCTGCTGCCTGACGGTGGTGTCGATCGAGGGTGCGACCTGGACCGCCGACGTGATGAAGGAGTCGCTCGACAAGACGTCGATGGGCACGGTCCAGCCGGGCGACCGGGTCAACCTCGAGCGCGCGGTCACGGCCGACAAGCGGCTGGGGGGCCACATCGTCCAGGGCCACGTCGACGGCGTGGGTCACGTCGTACGACGCGACGCCAGCGAGCACTGGGAGGTCGTCGAGGTCGCGTTTCCGGCGGGCCAGCCCGACCTGGGGAAGTACCTCGTCGACAAGGGCTCGATCACCGTCGACGGCGTCAGCCTCACGGTCGTCGAGGCGGGGCCGACGGGCTTCACCATCAGCCTGATCCCCGAGACCCTCGCCCGCACCACCCTCGGTCGGCGACGGCCGGGAGACCAGGTCAACCTCGAGGTCGACATCCTCGCCAAGCACGTCGAGAAGCTGCTGGACGCCCGCCTCGCCGCGGTCGCCGGCACTGACGCCGACACGGACACCGACACCGACACCGAAGCACCCGCAGAAGGAGCAGCATCGTGACCGAGACCCTGGGACAGGCCCAGCACGGCGGCATCCGGCTCGACAGCGTCGAGCGCGCGATCGCCGACATCGCCGCCGGCAAGGCCGTGGTCGTCGTCGACGACGAGGGCCGCGAGAACGAGGGCGACATCATCTTCGCCGCCAGCAAGGCGACGCCGGAGCTGATGGCCTTCACCATCCGCCACTCCAGCGGCGTGATCTGCGTGCCGATGCCCGGGCGGATGCTCGACCGTCTCGAGATCCCGCTGATGACCCCGCACAACAAGGACAGGCTCCGCACCGCCTACACGATCTCGGTCGATGCCCGCGACGGTGTGTCGACCGGTATCTCGGCCGCCGACCGCGCGCACACCGCGCGGGTGCTGGCCGACTCCGCGACCGAGCCGTGGGAGCTCACCCGGCCCGGGCACGTCTTCCCGCTGCGCTACCGCGAGGGAGGCGTCCTCAACCGCCGCGGGCACACCGAGGCGGCCGTCGACCTGGCCCGGATGGCGGGGCTCACCCCCGCCGGCGTGCTGGTCGAGGTCGTCAACGACGACGGCACCATGAAGCGCGCCCCCGAGCTGCGCGCGTTCGCCGACGAGCACGACCTGGCGATGATCTCGATCGAGGACCTCGTGCGCTACCGCCGCCGCACCGAGAACCTCGTCGAGCGGGTCGCCGAGACCCGCCTGCCGACCCGTCACGGCGACTTCACGGCGTACGGCTATCGGATCACGACCGACGGGTCGGAGCACATCGCGCTCGTCCACGGCGACGTCTCCTCGCTGGGGGTCGACGACCCGGTGCTGACGCGGGTGCACTCCGAGTGCCTGACGGGCGACGTGTTCGGCAGTGCACGCTGCGACTGCGGCCCCCAGCTCGACGAGGCGCTCGAGCGCATCGTCGCCGAGGGGCGCGGGGTCGTGGTCTACCTGCGCGGCCACGAGGGCCGGGGGATCGGCCTGGTCGCCAAGCTGCAGGCCTACCAGCTGCAGGACGGCGGTCGCGACACGGTCGACGCCAACCTCGACCTGGGGCTGCCCGCCGACGCGCGCCACTACGGGACGGCCACGCAGGTGCTCAAGGACCTCAAGGTCGAGAGCGTGCGGCTGCTGACCAACAACCCCGACAAGGTGAGCAACCTGGAGGAGTACGGCGTGCCGGTCGCCGAGCGGGTGCCGCTGACGCCGCACCCCAACGACCACAACCTCGCCTACCTGCTCACCAAGCGCGACCGGATGGGCCACCAGCTGCCCGACCTCGACCTGCCGGTCGACGGCCGGCTCGACGGACGACACGACGACCGACACGACGACCGACACGACGACATCGAAGGAGCCGAGGCATGAGCGGCCACGGAGCACCGGCCACCGAGCCCATCGACTGCAGCGACCTGCGGGTCGCGGTCGTGGCCGCCAGCTGGCACACCCCGGTGATGGACGGCCTGATCGCCGGCGCCGAGCGGGCCCTGACCGCCTACGCCGTGCGCCGCCACGAGATCGTGCGGGTGCCCGGGACCTTCGAGCTGCCCGTGGTCGCCGACGCCCTGGGTGCGGCGGGGTACGACGCGGTGGTCGCGCTGGGCGTGGTCATCCGCGGCGGCACGCCTCACTTCGAGTACGTCTGCTCCGCAGCCACCGACGGGCTCGGGCGGGTGGCGCTGGACCACCGGGTCGCCGTCGGCTTCGGGGTCCTCACCTGCGACACCGAGGAGCAGGCGCTCGACCGCGCCGGGCTCGAGGGCTCCAGCGAGGACAAGGGCTACGAGGCCACCGCTGCCGCCTTGGAGACGGCGATGGTCATCCGCGCGATCGCTGCCGAGTAGGGGCGGTGCGGGGTCGCCGTTTGGTCCCAAACGACAGGTTTTTCGGCGAAATAGTTGTCGTTTGGTCCCAAACGGCGCGATGTTGGCGCCGCCTACATCCGCTCGATGATCGTCCCGGTCGCCATCGCGCCGCCGGCGCACATCGAGATCAGCGCGCTGGTCTGGTCGCGGCGCTCGAGCTCGTGCAGGGCGGTGGTGATGAGGCGGGTGCCGGTGGAGCCGACCGGGTGACCGAGGGCGATCGCGCCGCCGTTGACGTTGACCTTGTCCATCGGCACGGCGTGCTGGCCGGCCCACGACAGCACGACCGACGCGAACGCCTCGTTGACCTCGAAGAGGTCGAAGTCGGAGATGGTGCGGCCGGTGCGGTCGAGGACCCGCTGCGTGGCCTGGATGGGACCGTCGAGGTGGTAGTAGGGGTCGGAGCCGACCAGGCAGTGGTTGACGATGCGACCTCGCGGCGTCAGCCCGAGTGCGCGCGCCTTGTCCTCGTCCATGATCAGGACGGCTGAGGCGCCGTCGGAGATCTGCGACGAGGTGCCCGCGGTGTGCAGGCCGTCGGGCAGCACCGACCGGAGGCCGGCGAGGCCCTCGAGGGTGGTGTCGCGCAGGCCCTGGTCGGTGTCGACGACGCGGGTCTCGCCGGTGGGCTTGCCCTCCGCGTCGAGCACCGGCGCCTCGATGGCCACGACCTCGCGCTTGAACCGGCCCTCGTCGACGGCGACCCGGGCCTTCTGCTGCGAGGCGAGGCCGAAGGCGTCGAGGTCGGCGCGGGTGATGCCGCGGTTGCCGGCGATCCGGTCGGCTGCCTCGAACTGGTTGGGCATGTCGATGGTCCAGTCCGACGGCCGGGGGTCGCCGAGCCCGGCCGGCACGTTGCCACCGAGCGGGATGCGCGACATCGACTCGATGCCGCAGGCGATCCCGACGTCGATGGTGCCCGCCGCGATCATGTCGTGCACGAGGTGGGCCGACTGCTGGCCCGAGCCGCACTGGGCGTCGACGACGGTCGCCCCGGTGTGCTGCGGCAGCCCGGCGTGGAGCCAGGCGCGTCGTACCATCCCGTTGGACTGCTCTCCGGCCTGCGTCACGCAGCCGCCGACGACCTGCTCGACCAGCTCGGGGTCGATGCCGGCCCGCTCGATGACCTCGCGCTGGGCGAGGCCGAGCAGCACGGCGGGGTGGAGGCCGGCGAGCCAGCCGTTGCGCTTGCCGAGCGGGGTGCGGACGGCGTCGATGATCACAGGGGTACCCATGACCCAAAAGTAGAACGTGTTCCTGTTCTGGACAAGGGGTCGGGGACCGGGGCCACGCTGTGAGACAGGTCTCAGAATCGCGCACGAATGTCTTTCGTGTTGCGCCGAAAGTATGTAATCTCCACTAGAACGTGTTGCAGAAACGCAACGCACGATCGCGCGTACCCCGCGGCGCGCATCTTCGAGGGAGACACCATGACCGCTGACCTGCTGCCGGACGGATACGACTTCACCGACCCCGACGTCAACCATGCCCGCGTCCCCCACGAGGAGTTCGCGGCCCTGCGCCAGCACTCGCCGGTGCACTGGGTCGAGCAGCCCCAGCCGCGTCGCAGCGCGTTCGCGCCCGAGTCGGGCACCGGCTACTGGGCGCTCACCCGCCATGCCGACGTCCTCGCGGTCTCCAAGGACTCCAAGAACTTCGGTACGTCGGAGAACGGCGCGATCATCCGCTTCGGCGACGACATGCTGCGCGAGCAGATCGAGCTGCAGCGCGTGATGATCATCAACCAGGACCCGCCCGACCACACCGCGATGCGCCAGATCGTGAGCCGGGGCTTCACCCCGCGTGCGATCAACGCGCTCGACGAGATCATGACCCAGCGCTCGCGGCAGATCGTGGCGGACGCCGTGGCCAAGGGCACCGGCAACTTCGTCGAGCAGTGCGCCGCCGAGCTGCCGCTGCAGGCCATCGCCGAGCTGCTCGGCGTGCCGCAGGAGGACCGCTTCAAGCTCTTCGAGTGGTCCAACCAGATGCTCGCCTCCGACGACCCCGACGTCGGGGGAGACCCGGAGGTCGCCTCGACCGAGATCCTCATGTACGCCATGGGCATGGCCGCCGAGCGCAAGGCGAGTCCGCTCGACGACATCGTCACCAAGCTCGTGCACGCCGACCAGAGCGGTCGCGGCCTGACCGACGACGAGTTCGGGTTCTTCGTCATCATCCTCGCCGTCGCCGGCAACGAGACGACGCGCAACGCGATCACCCACGGGATGAACGCCTTCCTCGACCACCCCGACCAGTGGGAGCTGTGGAAGAAGGAGCGCCCCGCGACCATGGTCGACGAGGTCGTCCGCTGGGCCACGCCGGTGATCTCCTTCCAGCGCACCGCCCACCACGACGTCGAGGTCGGCGGTCAGCTGGTCAAGAAGGGCGAGCGGGTCGGGCTGTTCTACTCCAGCGCCAACTTCGACGAGGACGTCTTCACCGACCCCTTCACCTTCGACATCACCCGCTCACCCAACCCGCACGTCGGCTTCGGTGGCAACGGCGCCCACTACTGCCTGGGCGCCAACCTGGCTCGCCAGGAGATCCGTCAGATGTTCGACGCCCTGGCCGACCTCGCCCCCGACATCACCAAGGTGGCCGAGCCCAACCGGTTGCGGCACAGCTGGATCAACGGGATCAAGGACCTGCAGGTGTCCTACGGCGGCTGATGCGGCTGATCAGTCCCTGGCCGTCAGCACCAGCGGCCCGTCCTCGGTGATCGCGATGGTGTGCTCCATGTGGGCACCGCGTGAGCCGTCCTCGCTGCGCAGCGTCCAGCCGTCGGGGTCGGTGTAGATCCGGTCGGTGGTGTGCATGAACCACGGCTCGATCGCGATCACCAGGCCGGGGGAGAGCTTGTAGCCGCGACCGGGGCGTCCGTCGTTGGGCACGTGCGGCTCGCCGTGCATCGTGCGGCCGACGCCGTGCCCACCGAACTGCAGGTTGACCCCGAGCCCGGCGCTGCGCGCCACCTTGCCGATGGCGGCCGAGATGTCACCCATCCGGTTGCCGGGCTGCGCGGCGGCGATGGCGTCGTCGAGCGCCTTGCGGGTCACCTCGATCAGCTCGAGGTCCTCGCGACGCGGGGTGCCGACGACGACGGAGTAGGCCGAGTCCGCGACCCAGCCGTCGACGGCCACGGCGAAGTCGACGGACAGCAGGTCGCCGTCCTCGAGCGTGTAGTCGTGGGGGAGCCCGTGCAGCACCGCGTCGTTGACCGACGTGCACAGCACCTTGCCGAACGGCGACGCGCCGAAGGACGGGTGGTAGTCGACGTAGCAGGAGGTGGCCCCCGCCCGCGCGATCATGTCGGCGGCGAGCGCGTCGAGCTCGAGCAGGTTGACCCCCACGTCGGCCTTCGCGGCGAGTGCGTCGATCACCGAGGCGACGAATCGTCCGGCCGGACGCATCTCCTCGATCTGGGCAGGTGTTCTGAGCTCGATCACAGGGCGAGCCTAGGCGACGTGCCGTAGCCAGGAGTCCGCCGGGAGCAGATCCGCCCCGGGCAGAATCGCGTGCGCAGCGCCGCCCAGCGACGCAGCCTGGAGCCATGACCACCACACCAGGAACCCTCGGGGCCAGCGCCCACGACCGACTCCTCCACCAACGCATCATCGTCCTGGGCCAGCAGGTCGACGACGCGATCGCCAACGCCATCTGCGCCGAGCTGCTGCTGCTGTCCGCCGAGGACCCCGGCCGCGACATCAGCCTCTACATCAACTCACCCGGCGGCTCGGTGTCGGCCGGGCTGGCGATCTACGACACGATGCGGCTCATCCCCAACGACGTGAGCACCCTGGCGATGGGGCTCGCGGCCAGCATGGGCCAGTTCCTCCTCACGGCCGGTACGGCGGGCAAGCGGTACGCGCTGCCCAACAGCCGGATCCTGCTCCACCAGGGCTCCGCCGGGATCGGGGGCAGCACCGTCGACATCGAGATCCAGGCCGAGAACCTCGAGCACATGAAGAACGTCATGATGGCCATCACCGCCGAGCACACGGGTCAGTCGGTGGAGCGCGTCGAGCGTGACGCCCTGCGGGACCGCTGGTTCACCGCCGAGGAGGCGCGCGACTACGGGTTCGTCGACCACGTGCTGACCCAGGTCACCTCCGTCGTGCCGGCGCGCCACGGACGCGGCTTCGGGTTGGAGACCGCATGAGCAGCTACACGATCCCGAGCGTCGTCGAGAAGACCGTGCGCGGCGAGCGGGCCGTCGACATCTACAGCCGCCTGCTCACCGATCGCATCATCTACCTCGGCACCGAGATCGACGACGGGGTCGCCAACGTCGTCATCGCCCAGCTCCTGCACCTGGAGTCGGAGAACCCCGATGCCCCGGTCAGCGTCTACCTCAACTCACCGGGCGGCTCGGTCACCGCGGTGCTCGCGATCTACGACACGATGCAGTTCCTCCACTCGCCGGTCGCGACCACGTGCGTGGGACAAGTCGGCTCGTCGTCCGCGCTGCTCCTCGCCGCCGGCGAGCCGGGACGGCGTACGCTCCTGCGCCACGCTCGCGTCGTCCTCGACCAGCCGTCCGGCGGGGGTCAGGGAACCCTGCCCGACCTCGCCGTCGCCGCGAAGGAGATCGTGCGTCTGCGTGGCGCGATGGAGGACCTCCTGAGCCACCACACCGGTCGGTCGGTGGAGCAGATCCGCGCCGACACCGACCGCGACCTCGTGCTCACCGCGGCCGAGGCGGTGGAGTACGGCGTGGCCGACATGGTGCTGGAGAGCAGGAAGGCCGTCGCCCTACAGTGAGGCGCATGACCTCACTCGCCGACCGCGCGATCCTCGCCCTGCGTGCCCACCACGACACTCTCGCCGCCTTCGTCGCCACCGCGAGCGACGAGCAGCTCGCCGCGCAGAGCGGTGCGTCGGAGTGGAGCGTCGCCGACGTCCTGTCCCACCTGGGCAGCGGCGCGGAGATCATGAGGTTCCCGCTCCTCGCCGCGGTCGACGGCGCCGCACCGCCCGAGGGCGGGATGCAGCCGATCTGGGACCGCTGGAACGCCTTGTCGCCCCGGGAGCAGGCGACCGGCTACGTCGAGCACGATGCGCGGTACGTCGAGACGGTCGAGGCCCTCGACGCCGCCCAGCGCGCCGACCTGCTGATCGACCTGGGATTCCTGCCGGAGCCGGTGCCGCTGGAGGTGGCCCTGGGCATGCGCCTCGACGAGGTCGCCCTGCACGCGTGGGACGTCGCGGTCGCCGAGGACGCCTCGGCCCCGCTCCGCGAGGAGTCGGCCGAGGTGCTGCTCGACCTCATCGGCGGGCCGATGGGCTTCCTGCTCGGCTTCCTGGGCAAGGCCGACCAGCTCGAGCAGCCGGTGGAGCTGCAGGTCGGCTCTCGTGGTCTCTCGATCGGCGAGGCGATTGCTCTCGGCGGCCGCAGCGGACGCGCCCACCGCGACCTGGTCCGGACCCGACGAGGCGCTGGTGCGCCTGGTCGGAGGGCGGCTCGGCGCGGCGTTCACGCCCGCGACGGTGGCGGTCGAGGGCAACGTCACGCTCGACGACCTGCGCCGGGTGTTCCCGGGTTTCTGACCCGCCGGGGAGGTGACGTCGGTCGGGGTCAGGCGGCCAGGCAGACCGGGCCGGTGATGGCTCCGGCCGCCAGGGTGCGGCTGACCCGACCGGTGAGGTCGACCAGCGGCAGCCCGAGCGCCCCACCGACAGCGCCGAGGATCTCCGAGCTCGGCTCCTTCAGCCCGCGCTCGACCTCGGAGAGGTACTGGATCGAGACGCCCGAGCGGCCGGCGACGTCGGCCAGGGTGCGGCCCTGCCCCTGACGCTCGCTGCGCAGCACGCGGCCCACCGCCTCGCGCCACAACGGCTCGGGCGGCGGGGCCTGGGTCCGGGCCGGGTGGCGACGGAGGGGGACGACGTTGTCGGCGCTCATGGGCCGAACCTACGTGGTCACGCGTCGTTCGTGGCCGGCGTTCGCGACGGGCGAACAGGAGCCGCCAGGAAGGCGGTCGCGCCCTCCAGCGGGCCGCGGCTCCACCTGCCCCGACGGACGACGAGGTGCCAGGCCGCGGCCAGGACGAACGAGCCCACGACGAGGATCGCCACGTTGGCCCAGCTGTCGTCGGGCTCGCCGGGGTGCAGGGTCTTCACGTAGTAGGCCAGCCAGTAGATCTGGGCCGCGTAGAGCGTCAGCGACATCTGTCCCACCCAGGCCACGGGCTCGGTGGCCGGGGCGGCGAGAGTGGCGAGGGCGATGCCGATGAGGAACACCGCGCTCAGGAGCAGGGCGTCGAAGAGGTGCTCGGCAGGGGTCGGCACGTAGGGCTCGATGCTGACGACGCCGACCCTGCTCGCTGCCAGGAGCACCCCGGCGGCGAGCCCGGTCACGACGCCGAGGCGCAGCTGGAGCGCGGGTCCCTTCGCCAGCAGGTAGCGGGTCAGGAGCATCCCCACCGCGGCGAAGAAGATCATCGAGGACAACCGGTAGCTCTCGCCGGTGACGAGCAGGTCGAGGAGGCGCACCTGGGTCGCATGGCCGGCGACCAGGAGGTCCGTGCGGTCGTCGACGAACGAGTCGTGCAGGATCGGGGCGGCGACGTAGGCCACGAGCGCGACGCCGGCGATCACGGACGTGCGGGCGCGCGCGAGCGGGGCGGCCACCCAGGTGAGCAGCCCGAGGTAGACGAGCACGACCACGATCTGCGCTCCGGCCCGCTCGAGGAGGAGGCCGACCCCGACGAGCACGGCCCCGCGCACGAGGACCGACCACCAGGCGCGCACGCCGCCCGGGCCGGTGAGCCGTCGGTCGGCCAGCACGGCTCCCGAGCCGACGAGTGCGGCGAAGAGCGGGTAGGTGAGGTACTCGCTGAGGATGAGGACGTTGCCGGGGCCACCGGCCGGTGCGCAGTGGGCGACGAACATCGAGATCAGCGCGAGGGCGCGCACGACGTCGACCCGCAGGTCACGGGTCGTCGCGGATGCGGGGGTCACGCGGGGATCCTGTCAGGCATCGCTCCGGGGTGCACGCTACTCGCCGGGGAAGCTCTCGCCGCCGCCTGCGACGAGTGCGTCCGCGACGATGCGCAGGTGCTCGGCGACGAGGTCGTCGGGCATCGGCGGGAGGAGGTCGTCCCAGAAGGCGAGCATCGCGCCACGGCCCTGCATCATGCCCGCCGGTCGGGCCAGGGCCCACAGGTGGAAGTGCTCCGAGCCGTCGCCGAAGCGGCCGAAGTGGGTGCGGGCCACCCCGGGGATCGACTTCACCGCCTCGCTCACGCGCTGCATCAGCGGGCCGAGGGTCGTCAGGAGGCCGAGTGGCGCGTCCTCGAGCAGGACGTGCTCGCGTGGGGCGATCCCGCCGATGAACGGAATGCCCATCGGCGCGAACCCGGAGCGCACCTGCCACAGGTCGTCGCGCCAGATCGTGTGCTCGGAGGTCCTGCAGTGGCCGCACTCGGCGCGGTCGACCGTGCCCGCCCGCGGCTCCTCGGGCACCAGCATGGGCGCGAGCGGGCTCAGGGTCGCGGCGTCGAAGCAGGAGAGCCAGTCGTCGAGCAGCGGTTCGGGGGAGACCACCGTCCCGGCGGGCGGCAGGCTGCGGTGGTAGGGGGAGTCGGCGGGCTGTTGTTCGACCATGGGCGACGATAACCCGCTGCGGAGCGGCCCCGGGGTAGCGTCGGCGCATGCGCGGACGGACGTCGTCGGACGGCTCACGTGACCGGTGGAAGCGGTCGGACTGGTGGGGAGTGGTCGTCAACTGCCCCGACGCGAAGGCGCTCGCGGAGTTCTACGCCGCCCTCACCGGCTGGTCGGTCTGGAAGCCGGACGAGGCCGACGCCCAGGACGCTGCCCTCGACCTCGGGGAGGGGGTCGGCTACGTGTCCTTCCAGGGCGACCCGGCCTACGAGCCGCCGTCGTGGCCGGACGAACCGGGCGGTCGTCGGATGATGATGCACCTCGACTTCGAGGTCGACGACCTGGCCGCCTCGGTCGAGCACGCGGTGGAGCTCGGCGCGACGCTGCCCGACCACCAGCCGCAGGACGACGTACGGGTGCTGCTCGACCCAGCCGGGCACCCCTTCTGCCTGTACACCTGAGTGAGCAGCCGATCGGGAGATGTTGCGTCTCCAGGAGCCGGAGGATCCCACCGGTCGGCAGCGTGGACGACCGTCAGTTGGCGGGCTTCTCCGAGCCGACGACCCACATCGCGAAGAACTGCGACCCGCCGCCGTAGGCGTGGCCGAGCGCCTTGCGGGCGCCGTCGACCTGGTGCTCGCCTGCCAGTCCGCGCACCTGCAGCGCCGCCTCGCCGAAGCGCAGCATGCCGGAGGCGCCGATGGGGTTGGACGACAGCACGCCGCCGGAGCAGTTGACGGGCAGCACGCCGTCCAGGGCGGTGCCGCCGGACTCGGTGAGCTTCCACCCCGCGCCGATGTCGGCGAACCCCAGCGACTCCAGCCACATCGGCTCGAACCACGAGAACGGCACGTAGATCTCGGCCATGTCGATCTCGTCGAGCGGGTTGGTGATGCCGGCCTGCTTCCACAGGGCGGCCGCGGCGTCGCGCGAGGCCTGCGGGTTGACCTGGTCGCGCTCGGCGGCCGAGGTGGCCTCGGAGCGCATCACGGTGCCGTGGATCCAGGCCGGGTTGGGCGAGGAGGCCGCGACGTCCTCGGAGGCGATGACGAGTGCGCACGCGCCGTCGGAGGAGGGGCAGGTCTCGTCGTAGCGGATCGGGTCCCACAGCATCGTGCGAGGCCATCACCGACTCGACGGTGGTGCCCTCGTTGTGCAGGTGGGCGTAGGGGTTCTTCAGCGCGTTGTTGCGGTCCTTCGCGGCGACGATCGCGCCGATGTGGGTCGGAGCGCCGGAGCGGCGGATGTAGGAGCGCACGTGTGGCGCGAAGTAGCCGCCGGCGCCGGCGTGCACCGGCATGTTGAACGGCACGGGCACCGAGAGCGCCCACATCGCGTTGGACTCCGACTGCTTCTCGTAGGCGACGGTGAGCACCTTCTTGTGGATCCCCGCCTGCACCAGGGACGAGGCCACGATCGCGGTCGAACCGCCCACCGAGCCGGCCGTGTGCACGCGCAGCAGCGGCTTGCCCGCGGCTCCCAGCGCCTCGGCGAGGAAGAGCTCGGGCATCATCACGCCCTCGAACAGGTCGGGGGCCTTGCCGACGACGATCGCGTCGATCTCGTCGAGGGTCATGCCGGCGTCCTCGAGGGCGCGGTCCATGGCCTCGCGGCACAGGCCGGCCATCGAGACGTCCTCGCGCTTGGCGCGGTGGTGGGTCTGGCCGATGCCGATGACCGCTGCTGGCTGCTTGGCCATCAGGCACGTCCTTCCATGGTGCACACGAGGTTCTGCTGGAGCGCCGGCCCGGACGTCGCGTGGCCGAGCGTGCGCGACGCCTCGCCCGACCAGATCCTCTTGGCGGCCTCGCCGATGCGGATGCCGCCGGCGGAGAACATCGGGTTGCCCGACAGCGGGCCGCCCGAGGGGTTGACGACGACGTCGTCGCCGAGCCCGAGCTCGCGGCGCAGGATCAGCTCGTGGTGGCTGAACGGCACGTGCAGCTCGGCGATCTCCACGCCGTCGGTGCCGGCGCCGGCCCCCGCCGCGGCGGCGGAGGGGGAGCGGGTGAGGTCGCGGGTGCCCATGCTCATCGGGTCGACGAAGTGCGAGAGCCCGCTGATCCATGCCGGGGTGTCGCGCACGTCGCGGGCCCGGTCGCCCGCGGCCAGCACGATCGCGGCGGCGCCGTCGGTGACGGGTGCGCAGTCGTGCTTGCGCAGGGGGTCGGCGTACATCGGGCGGGCGAGCAGCTCCTCGACCGACGACCCGCCCTTGCGCACGGCGTACTCGTTCTTCTCGGCGTCGGTCAGCGAGCGGTTGACCACCTCGGCCATCGCGCGCTCGTCCCAGACGCCCGGCGTCGATGCCGGCGCGGGCCTGGAGCCCGGCGAGCGACACGGTGTCGGGCCACAGCGGCGTCATCGTGTAGGGCTCGAGCTGCAGCGCGAGGGTACGGCGCAGCACGCCGGCCGAGCTCTTGCCGAACGCGTAGACCAGCGCGGTGTCGACCTCGCCGGTCTGGATCTTGATCCAGGCCTCGTACATCGCCCACGCGAGGTCCATCTCGACGTGCGACTCGTTGACCGGCGGGATGACCCCGATCGCGTCGACCGCCTGCACGAACGAGAACGACCGGCCGGCCAGGTAGTCGGAGGAGCCCGAGCACCAGAAGCCGACGTCCCTGCGGGTCCAGCCGGTCTGCTCGTAGCACTCCGCGAACAACGGCACGAGCAGCTCCACGCAGGTCGGCGACCCGTCGAACTCCTCCATCTGTCGCTGGGCGAACCCGACGACGGCAACGTCTCTCACAGTGTCCCTTTCATGGAAGCCCCTCAGAGGTGGTTCTTGTAGGTGTCGTAGTCGGCGTCCGGCTCGCCGGACGGCGTGAAGTGGCTGATGTTCTCGATCGTGGTGCCCCACTCCTCGCGCGGCTTCCAGACCGCCTTCACGCGCATGCCCATCCGCACCTCGTCGGCGGGGATGTCGAGGATGAGGTGGAGGAAGGCGATGTCGGCGCCGTCGAGCAGGACGTACGCCGAGACGTACGGCGGCGTGATCTTCTGGCCCAGGAAGGGCACGTTGACCACGCAGAACGTCGTGACGGTGCCCTCGTGGGCGAGCTCGATCTCCTCCGCCGTCGGGGTGCCGTCGGCCGGGCACGCGCTGCGGGGCGGCACGTAGACCTTCTCGCAGGTGGGGCAGCGCTGGCCGAGGATCTTGCCCTCGGCGAGCCCGCGGTAGAACGCCGACTCCTCGGGGGAGGCGGCGTAGACGTAGTCGAGCTCGACGGGGGTGATCACGCCGGTGACCGGGGTGCGGTCGGTGGGCACCTCGCCGGATCTCGACTGCTCGGTCCCCGCCTCCTGCGTCGGCAGGGCTCGCGCTCGATCTTCGCCCGTGTCGCCGCCGGCTCCTTCGTCGCCTGCGGCTGCGGGCTCGAACCCCGCGATGTCGGTGATGCTTCCGACCCGCTCCTCGGCCCAGCGGACCTGCACCCGCATGCCCGTCGCCATGTCGGAGGCCGACGCCACGTCGACGGCGTGCAGCATCGGCGCGTCGGCGCCGTCCAGGGTGACCAGGGCGAAGGCGAAGGGGCGGTCGAAGGGCTGCCCCGCGACCGGCTCCGACACCCACGACCAGGACGTGACGGTGCCGACGGGGGAGACCTCGACGAAGTCGGTGGTCTGCTCATGGGTGACCGGGTCGTACTCCGGAGGCGGTACGACGACCGTCCCCGACGAGGTGCGCCCCCCGATCACGACGCCGTCGCGGAGTCCGGTGAGGAACCTCCCGAGCACGGGGCCGGTCGAGCGGGTGTAATCGAAGGCGACCGTCACCGGTGCCGAGAGAGTTCGAGCCATGGCACGAAACTAGAACACGTTCTACCCCTGCCGCAAGGGTTGTGGAAGGGTGTCCGACATGAAACTTGGACTTCAGCTGGGCTACTGGCAGGCACAACCTCCGACCGGCGTGGCCGAGCTGGTCGCTGCGGCGGAGGAGTCGGGGTTCGACTCGATCTTCACCGCCGAGGCCTGGGGCTCCGACGCCTTCACGCCGCTGGCGTGGTGGGGCCGCGACACCACGAGCCTGCGCCTGGGCACCTCGATCGTGCAGATGTCGGGGCGCACGCCGACGTCGATCGCGATGCACGCCCTGACGCTCGACCACCTCACCGGCGGCCGCGTGATCCTCGGGATGGGCGTGAGCGGTCCGCAGGTGGTGGAGGGGTGGTACGGCCAGCCGTTCAGCAAGCCGCTGGCGCGCACCCGCGAGGTCGTCGACATCATCCGTCAGGTCCTGGCGCGCGAGGGTGCGGTCACCAACGACGGACCGCACTACCCGCTGCCGTTCACCGGCGAGGGCTCGGTCGGGCTGGGCAAGCCCCTCAAGCCGATCGTCCACCCGCTGCGCTCCGACATCCCGATCTGGCTCGGCGCCGAGGGGCCGAAGAACGTCGCCCAGACCGCCGAGATCGCCGACGGGTGGATCCCGATCTTCTACACCCCGAAGTCCGCCGGCATGTACCAGCCGTGGCTCGACGAGGGCTTCGCGCGGCCGGGCGCACGCCGTACCCGCGCGGACTTCGAGATCGCCGCGACCTGCCACCTGCAGATCGTCGCAGAGCGCCGCGGAGAAGCAGGCCGTCATCGACGGCATGAAGGGCGTGGTCTCGCTCTACATGGGCGGGATGGGCGCCGCCGAGGCCAACTTCCACAACCAGGTGTTCGTGCGGATGGGCTACGAGGACCTCGCCGCCGAGGTGCAGACGCTCTACCTCGGCGGTGAGAAGGACAAGGCGACGGCGCTGATCCCCGACGAGCTGGTCGACGACATGCACATCATCGGCGAGCTGGGCGAGGTCAAGGAGAAGGTCGCGGCCTGGGAGGAGACCGGCGTGACCACGCTGATGCTCAGCTTCCACTCCGCCGACGAGATCCGGACGGTCGCCGAGCTCCTCGCCTGAGCGCTCCGGCAGTTTCTCCGCTGCAGCGGAGAAACTGCCGCTTCTGTCATGAAGGTTCATCGACACAAGCAGCAGTTTCGTGACCGAACCCTGACGATGCCCCGGTCGGTGACCTCGTGTGGCAACGCGCAGTAGGTTCGGGAGCGTGATCGAGCTGAGCCAGGACCAGGAGACCGAGCTGACCACCGAGGCAGGGGGGCACCCGACCCGTCTGCGCCTGGGCATCGGCTGGGACAAGTCGCGCACCGGCGGCTTCATCGGCACCGGCGCCCCGGAGATCGACCTCGACGCCTCGGCCATCCAGCTCGCCGACGGCAAGCTCTTCGACCTGGCCTTCTACAACAACCTCGCGACCCGCGACGGCTCGGTCGTGCACCAGGGCGACAACCGCTCGGGCTCCGGCGCCGGTGACGACGAGACGATCCTGGTCGACCTCGACAAGGTCTACGCGAAGGTCGACCGGATCTTCTTCCTGGTCAGCAGCTATGCCGGCCACAGCCTGGAGTGGACCGACAACGCCTACTGCCGGGTGACCACCGACGACGAGGCCTCACGTCGAGCTGGCGCGCTTCTCCCTGACGTTCGCCGTCAAGGAGACCGGGCTGGTCATGGCCGAGCTCGTACGTCGTGACGGTGGCTGGCGGCTGCACGCCATCGGGCAGGGCGTTCCGGTCAAGATCCCCGACCGAGGCCGTCGCCGCGACTCGCAGCGCTTCCTCTGAGCAGCACCACGTCCCGGGTCCGTGACAGGAACTGAAACACGTTCTAGTCTCGGCCGCATGACGACCCACGCGGCCTCCGCCGAGACCATGCGCACCGGCACCCACAACGGCAACCTGATGGTCGCCGCCCTGAGGCGACACCACGACAAGCCCGTGATGTTCCTCGGTGACACCACCCTGACCGGCGGCGAGACCGCCGAGCAGATGAGCCGCTACGTGCAGGCCTTCGAGGCGCTCGGCGCCGGCACCGGCACGCACGGGGCACTGCTGGCCCTCAACCGCCCCGAGGTGCTCTACATCCTCGGCTCGGGCCAGACCCAGGGCTTCCGACGCACGTCCCTGCACCCGCTCGGCAGCGCCGACGACCACGCCTACGTCATCAACGACGCCGGCATCACGTTCCTCATCATCGATCCGTACTTCACCGAGCGGGCCCTCGCCCTGCTCGAGAAGTGCCCCGGGCTGACCCAGGTCCTCACCATCGGCCCGGTGCCCGAGGCGCTCGCCCACGTCGGCGTCGACATCGTCGCCCAGGCGGCCGAGCACGACGCGCAGCCGCTCGTCGCGAAGATCCTCCCTCCCGACCACATCGTCTCGATCACCTACACCGGCGGCACGACCGGCAAGCCCAAGGGCGTCGTCGGCACCTCGGCCGCGATGAGCACCATGACCCAGATCCAGCTCGCCGAGTGGGAGTGGCCCGAGAACCCGAAGTTCCTCATGTGCACCCCGCTGTCGCACGCAGGCGCGGCCTTCTTCGTCCCGACGGTGATCAAGGGCGGCACCCTGCACGTGCTCGCTCGGTTCGACCCGGCCGAGGTCCTGCGGACGATCGAGGAGCAGAAGATCACCGCGACGATGCTGGTGCCGTCGATGCTCTACGCGCTGATGGACCACCCCGACTCGCGCACCCGCGACCTGAGCTCGCTCGAGACCGTCTACTACGGCGCCTCGGCGATCAACCCGGTGCGGCTGCGCGAGGCCATCGACCGGTTCGGCCCGATCTTCGCCCAGTACTACGGGCAGTCGGAGGCGCCGATGGTGATCACCTACCTGAGCAAGGCCGACCACGAGTCGGGCGTGCCCGGCGACGACCGACGCCTGGCCTCGTGCGGACGCCCGTCGGCGTTCATCCGCACCGCGCTGCTCGACGAGGACGGCCACGAGGTCCCGGTGGGGGAGCCCGGCGAGATCTGCGTCTCCGGGCTCGCTCCTCGCCGGCGGCTACTGGAACCTCCCGGACGAGACCGCGGAGACGTTCCGCGACGGCTGGATGCACACCGGCGACATCGCCCGCGAGGACGAGGACGGCTTCTGGTACATCGTCGACCGCACCAAGGACATGATCGTCACCGGCGGCTTCAACGTCTTCCCCCGCGAGGTCGAGGACGTCGTCGCCGAGCACCCCGCGATCGCCCAGGTGGGCGTGATCGGCACCCCGCACGAGAAGTTCGGCGAGGCGGTGACGGCGATCGTCGTCCTGCGTGACGGCTACGAGCTCACCGACGCCGTCGTCGCGGAGATCCAGGACATGGTCAAGGAGCGCAAGGGCTCCGTGCAGGCCCCCAAGCAGGTCATCGCGACCGAGGCGCTGCCCCTGACGGGGCTCGGCAAGCCCGACAAGAAGGCCCTGCGCGCGCAGTACTGGACCGGCGACCGGTCCGTGGGCTGAGCAGCCCTCGCCGCGAGTCAACGCCGTTGACTTCACCGTCGGCAGCCGACAGGATCGCCGCGTGACCAGCCGCTTCGCCTCCCTGACCCGCGACGAGCTCGCGACCCTCGTGCCCGAGCTGCTGCTGATCGGCCAGCTCATCGACCGCTCCGGCATGGCGTGGTGCATCTCGGCGTTCGGGCGCGAGGAGATGGCGCAGGTCGCGATCGAGGAGTGGGCCGGCGCGTCGCCGTTCTACACCCGCCGCATGCAGCGCGCCCTCGGCTACGAGGGCACCGACATCGTCACCATCTTCAAGGGACTCCAGCTCGACATCGGTGCACCGCCGCAGTTCATGGACTTCCGCTACGCCGTCACCGACCCGCACCACGGCGAGTTCTGGCTCGACCACTGCGGTGCCCTGATGGACGTCGAGCCGATGGGGGAGGACTACGTCCGCTCGATGTGCCACGACATCGAGGACCCGACCTTCGACGCCACCGCGGTCGCCACCAACGCCCAGGCGCAGGTGCGCCCGGTCCACCGGCCCCCGAGGGCCTCGGTCGACCAGCACCCGCACTGCCGCTGGACGGTGGTCATCGACGACTCCCACGAGCCGGTCTCGCCGCTGCCGCCCTACTACGAGGTCCGACGCACCCGCGCGGTGACCGTCGAGCTCGACCCCATCGAGCCGGGTGGGGGAGGCGCCGACGACTACGCGGGGCCGCTGGTCTCCGACCTGGTCTTCGCCGACTTCTCGCACTCGGCCCTGGTGCGGATCGCCGACGAGGTGTGCCTGCAGATGCACCTGCTCAACCTGTCGTTCGGCATCGCCGTGTCGAAGCGGGCCGAGCCGGAGCAGGCGACCGAGATCTGGCGCAAGCAGCTGGTCGGGATCGCCGGCATCGCCGCCGAGCGGATCCGCGCGGCCCTGGGGCTGCCCGCCGACGAGGCGGGCGCCCTGCGACTCCTCGAGCTGCACCCCCTGCTCAACCCCGTCGCCTACACGGGCGGCGAGGTCACCGACGTCAGCCTCCGCATCGGTCCGTCCGACGCCTCGGCCGACGGTGGCTGGATGGCGCTGTGCGGACCGGGCCGCCTGACCGGTCTCCAGGCGATCGTGCGCGCCGCCGATCCGCACCTCGACGTCGAGGTCGAGCCCGACGACGTCCCGGACGCCTGGACCCTCACCGTCGTACGGCGTGAGGTCGCGGCGCCGGAGCCGGACGAGGTGGCGGTGACCCGCTTCAGCACCGGCGCGACCTTCACGTTCGAGCCCCGACGCTCGCTTCCGCTCTTTCCTGTCTGAGGCGCGTCGGCCAGGATGCTGGCCATGGGAGAGGTCTTCGAGGTGAGGGTCGCGTCCGGGTCGTTGCGCGACCCGAGCGCTCCGGTCCAGATGCCGCACGCGTGGAGCGAGGGCGGGGTCAGTGTCGTGTGCGCCTTCACGGGAGCGCACCTGCTCCACCTGTCAGCGGCCGGCTGCGTGCTCAACGACGTGCACCGGGAGGCAGCGGCCCTGGGGCTCGACGTGGCCGGGGTGGCGGTGGCCGCGGAGGGCGGGTTCGACACCGACGCCTGGGTCTCGACCGGGATCACCTACCGCGTCGTGGTCGACGGGGCTGAGGGTGAGCGGCTGACCACCCTGCTCGCGCGGGTCGACGAGGTGGCCGAGATCCCGCGGGTGCTCCGCGCCGGCGCGACCGTCGCCCGGAGCTGACCGGCGACCGCCGTCAGCGTTCGCCGCCCAACCGCGCCCACACGAGCGCCGGGACGTGGTCGAGGATCGCCTTCATCGACCACAGCACCCGGTCGATCTCCTCGGGCGTGTGGGTGCCCGAGCGGAACATCAGCAGCGAGTCGTCCTGCAGGCGCCAGGCGCGGTCCTGGTAGCCCGCGAGGAGCGCGATCATCGCCGGGTGCAGCAGGTCGCGCGCCAGCTCGGGGATCTCCGCACGCACGTGGAAGGCGTCGTCGAAAGCCCGGTCGCCGATGATCAGGTCGGTGCCGAACAGGTTGCTGAAGAAGCGCCCCAGGGTCGTCTGCGGGCTGACCTGCAGCTGCGGCACCGGCCGGTCGGTGAACCGACCGAGGTGCATCGCCACGACCGAGCAGCTGTGCGTGGTCGAGCTGTCCCCGGAGGACGTGACGTAGGAGTAGTCGAAGGCGACGAAGTCGAGCCCCTCGTAGGTGCCCTCCACGCTGTTGGCGGCGCGGCGCCGCGAGCCGCGACCGAACGGATCGCCCCGGAAGCGGTTCACCAGGGCCGACGCGTCGGGGTTGAAGCGCCACTCGCGCTGAGCGGCGAACCACGCCATGCCCTGCTGCCGCTCGAGCCTGGCGCGCTGCTGGGCACGGACGACGAGCAGGATGGCGCCGGCGAGCACCGCGAACGGTACGGCGATGCACAGCAGCCCGACCAGCACACCCGTCATGGCTCGATGATCCCCCGACCGGCAGCGGCTGCGCCAGACCCGCCCTCGGCTACCGCCCGGTGAACTCCGGCTTGCGCTTCTCCGCGAACGCCCGCGGGCCCTCCTTGGCGTCGTCCGAGGCGAAGACCGCCGCGCCGACGCGGGCGTCGTCGGCCCAGCACTCGTCCTCGTGCTTGCCCTCCGAGTCGCGCATCGTCCTCAGGATCGCCTGGACCGCGACCGGACCGTTGGCGCTGATCGCGTCGGCGATCTCGTGCGCCTTGGCCAACGCCTCGCCGTCGGGGACCACGTGTCCGATGAGGCCGACCTCCTTGGCCTCGGCCGCCTTCATCGTGCGCCCGGTGAGCAGCAGCTCGGCGGCGACCGTGTAGGGCATCTGGCGGATCAGGCGCACGGCCGAGCCGCCCATCGGGTAGAGGCTCCACCGCGCCTCGGCCACGCCGAACTTCGCCGACTCGCCCGCGACCCGGATGTCGGTGCCCTGGAGGATCTCGGTGCCGCCGGCGACGGCCGGTCCCTCGACCGCGGCGATGAGGGGCTTGGTCAGGCGGAAGCCCTTGAGCAGCGACTTGATCACCGACGGGTCGAACTCGCCGGACTCGAAGCTCTCGCTCGGAGGCTTGGCGTTCATCGCCTTCAGGTCGGCGCCCGCGCAGAAGTAGCCGCCGGCACCGGTGAGGATGCAGACCCGGATCGAGTCGTCGGAGTTCACCCGGTCCCAGGCGTCCGACATGATCTGGAGCATCTCGCCGGACAGTGCGTTGCGTGACTCCGGCCGGTTCATGGTGACGACCAGGGTGTGACCCACCTGGTCGACGAGGCAGTGCGGCTGGGGGTCGGGAGCGCTGGTGTCGGTCATGGGGCGAGACGCTAGCGAAAAACAAGAACGTGTTCTAGTCTCGCGGCGTGGCCCTGAATATCGCAGACCTCTTCGAGCACGCCGTCGACGCCGCCCCGGACAAGCCCGCGGTCAAGGTGGGTGACGTCGTGATCAGCTACACCGAGCTCGAGGCGGAGTCCAACAGGCTCGCGCACTTCTTCGCCTCGCGGGGGATCGGCGCCGGCGACCACGTCGGCGTCTACGCCAAGAACAGCATCGAGCACGTGATCGCCGTGCTGGCGATCCTGAAGGTCCGCGCGGTGGCGATCAACGTCAACTACCGCTACGTCGAGGGTGAGCTCAACTACCTCTTCGAGAACGCCGACCTGGTCGCTCTCGTGCACGAGCGGCCGTACGCCGACCTGGTCGCGCTGTGTGCCCCCAAGCACGAGAAGCTCCAGACGGTGGTGGTGATCCCCGACGTCCTGGACCCGACCAGCGACGCCGACATCTCGTCGTACGACGGTGTGCTGCTCGCCGACGCCGTGGACGGGCAGAGCCCGGAGCGCGACTTCGCCGAGCGCAGCAACGACGACCTGCACATCATCTACACCGGTGGCACCACCGGGTTCCCCAAGGGCGTCATGTGGCGTCACGAGGACTTCTGGCGGGTCCTCGGCGGTGGCATCGACTTCACGACGGGTGTGCCGCTGGAGGAGTTCGACCAGTCCGAGCAGGCCAAGCTCGACGGCCGGATGACGACGTTCCCGCTGAGCCCCCTGATGCACGGTGGGGCCCAGGCGGGGCTGCTGATGCACCTCTTCGCGGGTCACCTGACGGTGCTCGAGCCGAAGTTCGACCCGGTGAAGACCTGGGAGATCATCGAGCGCGACAAGGTGCAGCTGATCTTCATGACCGGCGACGCCATGGCGCGCCCCCTCATCGAGGCCTACGAGGCCAAGCAGGCCGAGGGCACCAGCTATGACTGCTCGAACCTGCTCGCCATCTCCAGCAGCGCGGCGATCTTCAGCCCCCCGGTGAAGGCGCGGTGGATGACGGCCTTCCCCAACTCGTTCTTCACCGACTCGATCGGTGCCTCCGAGACCGGCTTCCAGGGCATGGGTCTGCAGGAGAAGGGCAACATCAGCAGCGACGGCCCGGTGGTCGCCCTCGGTCCGGCCAGCGTCGTCATCGGCGATGACGGTGAGGTGCTCGACCTCGAGACCAACGTCGGCGCCATCGGCCGGCTGGGCCGTGGCGGCTCGGTGCCGGTGGGCTACTACAAGGACCCGGAGAAGTCGGCCAAGACCTTCCTGGAGATCGGTGGTCAGCGCTACTCCGTGCCCGGCGACTTCGCGCGCATCGAGGAGGAGGGCAAGGTGACGCTGCTCGGTCGCGGCTCCAACTGCGTCAACACCGGCGGGGAGAAGGTCTACCCCGAGGAGGTCGAGATGGCGATCAAGGGCCATCCCGCCGTCTACGACTGCCTGGTCGTCGGCATCCCGGACGAGAAGTACGGCCAGTCGGTCGCCGTCGTCGATCCAGCCCCGCGAGGGCCACCAGGTCGAGCTCGAGGAGCTGCGCGAGTTCCTCCGCGCCCACCTCTCGGGCTACAAGCTGCCGCGCAGCCTGACGCTGGTCCCCGAGATCCCGCGCAACGCGACCGGCAAGGCGCAGTACCCGCGTGCCAAGGAGATGATCCTGGCGGGAGCCGCCACCGGGCAGGAGGTCTCGGCATGATGCGCAGCCCGCTGTGCGAGGCCTTCGGCATCGAGTACCCGATCTTCGCCTTCACCCCCTCCGAGCACGTCGCCGCGGCCGTCTCCAAGGCCGGTGGTCTCGGCGTCCTCGGGTGCGTCCGCTTCAACGACACCGAGGAGCTCGAGAGCGTCCTCACCTGGCTCGACGACAACACCGACGGCAAGCCGTACGGCGTCGACATCGTGATGCCGATGAAGATCCCGACCGAGGGCACCTCGCTCGACCTCGGCGCGATGATCCCCGACGACCACAAGAAGTTCGTCGACGAGACCCTCCTCAAGCTCGGCGTGCCGCCGCTGCCCGAGGGCGAGGGCCGCGACGGCGTCCTCGGCTGGCTGCACTCGGTCGCCCGCTCGCACCTCGACGTCGCTCTCAAGCACCGCCCGGTCTTCATCGCCAACGCCCTGGGCTCCCCGCCGAAGGACGTCATCGACAAGTGCCACGAGCACGGCATCCAGATCGGTGCGCTGGCCGGCGCGGCCAAGCACGCCCTGAGCCACGTGGCCAACGGAGTCGACATCATCATCGCCCAGGGCTACGAGGCCGGCGGTCACACCGGCGAGGTGGCCAGCATGGTGCTGCAGCCCGACATCGTCGACGCCGTCGGCCCCGACGTGCCCGTGCTCGGCGCCGGTGGCATCGGCTGCGGCCGACAGATCGCGGCGTCGATGGCGCTCGGCTCCCAGGGCGTGTGGATGGGCTCGATCTGGCTCGGCACCGCGGAGTACCAGCTCATGGGCACCGGCAACACCGAGGCCTGGGAGACCGCCTTCACCCGCGCGACCAGCAGCGACACGGTCCGCACCCGGGTCTACACCGGCAAGCCCGCGCGTCTGCTCAAGACGAAGTGGACCGAGGCGTGGGCGGAGGAGGGAGCTCCGGCGCCGCTGCCGATGCCCCTGCAGAACCTGCTCGTCTCCGACGCCCACAACCGCATCAGCGCCGCCAACGACCCCGACGTCATCTCGATGCCCGTCGGTCAGATCGTGGGACGGATGAACGAGGTGCGCCCGGTGGCCGAGGTCATGGCCGACCTGGTGAGCGAGTTCGAGGAGACCGTGGCCCGGCTCGACAAGCTGCGGTAGTCCGGGGGGCCCGCGCTGGTGCGGGCCCGTCCCCGGGGTGCCACAACTCCACAATTGTGCCGTGTGGACATGGTTGTCGGGCCGGGACCGTGCCACAACTCCACAATTGTGCCGTGTGGACATGGTGTCGGGCCGACGGCACAACTGCCACATTGCGCGGGTGCGGCCGTGAGCAGGCCGGAGCCCGACTCGCGACCCGCAGACCCGCAGGCCCTACGCCGGCTCGGCCGCCAACGCCCGCCCGATCGTGAGTGCCTGCTCGGTCGCTCCTCCGAAGAGGAACTCGAAGCGCTTGGCGGTCGTGAAGTAGCGGTGCGCCTCGCCGTCGAGGTCGATGCCGACGCCGCCGTGCACGTGCACGGTGGTGTGGGCGAGCTTGTGGCCGGCGTCGGCCGCCCACAGCTTGGCGGTGGCGACCTCGGTCTCGGCCGGGAGCCCCTCGGACAGTCGCCACACGGCCTGCCACAGCGTGAGCCGCTGACCGAGCACGTCGATGTAGCCGTCGGCCAGGCGCTGCGACACGGCCTGGAACGTGCCGATCGGGCGACCGAACTGCTCGCGCGTCTTGGCGTACGCCGCCGTCAGGTGCAGGGCGCCCTCGGTCACGCCGAGCTGCTCGGCGGCACCGCAGATCGTGAGCAGCTGTCCGAGCCGGGCAGCGGCCACGCCGTCGACAGCGCCGAGCAGCTCGGCGCGTGCACCGGCGAGGTCGAGGCGTACGACGAGGTCGCGGTCGCTGCTGTGCTGCTCGACGAGGGTGACGCCGTCGGCGGAGGGGTCGACGAGGAACACCCCGACGCCCTCGTCGGTCGATGCGGTGACGAGGAAGACCGCGGCGGCCGCGCCGGCGCGGACGATCGCCTTCGAGCCGGTCAGGCTCCAGCCGGACGCACGGTCGGCGTCGGGACGGGCGATGACGGTGGGCCGTGCGGGCAGGTGTGAGCGGTCCTCGGCGACGGCGGCGGTGAGGATCGTCGCACCGGTCGCGGCGCCCGGCAGGAGGGCGGCCCGCTGGGTGTCGGTGCCGTACTCCGCGACGACCATGGCGGCGGGCCCGTGCACCGCGAGGGGCACGGGCGCGACCCGGCGGCCGACCTCGACCAGCACGCGGCACAGCTCGACGAGGCCGAGCCCGGCGCCGCCGTGCTCCTCGGGGACCGCCAGCGAGACCAGACCGGCGTCGGACAGCTCACGCCACAGCTCCCGGTCCACGCGGGACCCGGTGGCCTCGACCTGCTTCTGTCGCTCGTTGGTCGCGCGCTCGCCCACGATGGTGGCGGCCAGCTGGGCCGCCTCGTCCTGCTCGGCGGTGAAGGAGAAGTCCATGGTGTGCCTTTCGGGTTGCGGGGGCTTCGTCGACGCTCGCTGGCGCTCGCTGCTCAGCCTCCGGTGGGTTCGTGGTCGCTCGCTGGCGCTCGCTGCTCGGCCTTCGCGGAGGGGAACGGGTCGGTCAGCGCTTGGCGGCGGGCAGGCCGAGGCCGACGTAGCCGATGATGTCGCGCTGGATCTCGTTGGTGCCGCCGCCGAAGGTCATCACCAGCGAGGAGCGGAACATCCGCTCCAACCGGCCGGCCAGGACGGCGCCCTCCGAGTCGGCGGTGATGCCGGCCTGCGGTCCGACGATCTCCATGAGGGTGCGGTAGACCTCGGTGTTGAGCTCGGAGCCGTAGATCTTGATGGCCGAGGCCTCGGCGGGGGAGAGGTTGACCCCGGCGTCCGCGTCGGCGGCGAGCTTCCAGTTGAGCAGCGTGAGGGCCTCGACCCGCGCGTGCACGCGACCCAGGGCGATCTGGACCCACTCGGAGTCGATGACGCGCTGGCCGTCGGGGTTCTTGGTGTGCTGCGCCCACTCCCGCACCAGCTTGAGGGAGTGGATGGTCGGCGCGGCCGACGTCAGCGAGACCCGCTCGTGGTTGAGCTGGTTGGTCATCAGCGACCAACCGCCGTTGAGGTCGCCGACGAGGTTGTCGGCCGGCACGCGCACGTCCTCGTAGTAGGTCGCGCTGGTGCCGACGCCCGCCACGGTGTGCACCGGTGTGTACGACACACCGGGCGCCTGGGCAGGGACCATGATCATCGACAGACCCTTGTGCCGCGGGAGGTCGGGGTCGGTGCGGCAGGCGAGCCAGATCCAGTCGGCGTACTGGATGAGCGAGGTCCACATCTTCTGACCGTTGACGACCCACTCGTCTCCCTCGCGGGTGGCCTTGGTCTTCAGCGAGGCGAGGTCGGTGCCGGAGCCGGGCTCGGAGTAGCCGATGGAGAAGTGCAGGTCGCCGGTGAGGATCTTCGGGAGGAAGAACTCCTTCTGCGCCTCGGTGCCGTAGCGCATGATCGTCGGCCCGACGGTGTTGAGCGTCAGGTAGGGGATCGGTACGCCGGCGACGGCTGCGGCGTCGGTGAAGATCAGCTGCTCGACCATCGAGCGCGCCTGTCCGCCGTACTCCTTCGGCCAGCCGATGCCGAGCCAGCCGTCGGTGCCGATCTGGCGGATGACGTCCTTGTAGACCCCGGCATCGCCGAACTCGCCGGTCGCCGAGGCCAGTCCGGCCTTACGCTCGGGGGTGACGAGCTGCTCGAAGTACTCCTTCAGCTCGGCTCGCAGGGCGAGGTGCTCGGGTTCGAGGGCTACGCGCATGCCGCCAGACTAGAACGTGTTCTCGTTTTCGGCTAGCCTCGAACGGACGACGGACGGCCCCGACGACAGATCGCACCACACGGGAGAAGCAATGAGTGAGACCCGCATGCTCGACCAGGGCACCGCCCCCGCGCGATTCGCCCGCGGCTGGCACTGCCTCGGCCTGGCCAGCACGTTCAGCGACGGCAAGCCCCACGGCATCGAGGGCTTCGGCGGCAAGCTCGTCGTCTGGGCCGACTCCCAGGGCGAGCTCCAGGTGCTCGACGGCTACTGCCGCCACATGGGCGGCGACCTCACCCAGGGCTCGGTCAAGGGCGACGAGGTCGCCTGCCCCTTCCACGACTGGCGCTGGGGCGGCGACGGCAAGTGCAAGGCCATCCCCTACGCGCGCCGGGTGCCGCTGCGCGCCCGCACCCAGAAGTACCCCACCGCGATCCGCAACGGTCAGCTCCTCGTCTGGCACGACACCGAGGGCAGCCCCGCCGACCACGACATCCTGCCGCCCGAGCTGCCCGGCGTCGACACCGACGCCTACACCGACTGGGCGTGGGAGGTCGTCCCGATCGAGGGATCCCACTGCCGCGAGCTCATCGACAACGTCGTCGACATGGCGCACTTCTACTACGTGCACTTCTCGTTCCCGACGAGCTTCCGCAACGTGTTCGAGGGCCATGTCGCCACCCAGTTCATGGAGTCGAAGGGCCGCCCCGACATGCAGGGCGGCTACGGCGACTCCGACCTGTTCCTCAAGTCCGAGGCGACCTACTACGGGCCGTCGTACATGATCAACTGGCTCGACGTCGACTACAAGGGCTTCGAGACCGAGGTCATCCTGGTCAACTGCCACATCCCCACGGGTCCGGACTCCTTCACGCTCCAGTACGGCATCACGGTGAAGAAGCCCGAGGGCCTCGACGAGGCGACCGCGCAGTTCATCGCCGACAAGTACGCCGAGATGTTCGGCGGCGGCTTCCTCCAGGACGTGCACATCTGGAAGAACAAGGTCCCGGTCCAGAACCCGCTGCTCTGCGAGGAGGACGGCCCCGTCTACCAGCTGCGCCGCTGGTACGAGCAGTTCTACGTCGACGTGGCCGACATCGCACCCGAGATGACCGACCGCTTCGAGTTCGAGGTCGACACCACCAAGGCCAACGAGTACTGGCACGAGGAGGTCGCCGACAACCTCGCCCGCAAGGCGGACGAGGACGCCGCGGTCGATGCCGACCCGTCGGTGATGACCGGGACCTGACGATGGCGTCGTTCGTCCCCACCAGCGAGGAGACGCTGGAGGACCAGCGTCTCTACACCCAGGCGCGGCACACGGCCGTCGCCTGCCTCGACTGCCTGGCGCAGGTCGGTGTGAAGAAGAACAGCGACCACCACACCTCGATCCAGTGGAACGGCGCAGGCCCAGCAGCACTGCCCCGAGCTCGCCCGCCGCGCCGCCGGCTCCGACGTGCGCGCCGTGCACGAGGGGTGTCCACGATTGGGGGCGAGCATCGAGGCCGCGGCCCGCGAGGGCAGAATCCCCATCGGTGCCGAGGACGGCTACTGACCGATCCCGGGCGCCCGCCCCGACCACTCGCCTGCACCACCGTGACGAAAGAGAACCGTGGAGATCACGTCCTACGAGCTCGAGGTCGTCGACGTCGTCGAGGAGACGGCCGACGCGCACTCGATCACCTTCCGCATCCCGGCCGACGCGGCCGACGAGTTCACCTACCGGCCGGGCCAGTTCCTCACCGTCGCGGTGCCCAGCGACCAGACCGGTCTGGCTGCTCGGTGCTACTCGCTCTGCAGCGCCCCGGATGCGCCGGGCGAGGGCGACGGCACGTTGACGATCACGGTCAAGCGCACGCCGAGCGGCTACGCCTCCCACTGGATCTGCGACCACCTGCGCGAGGGCGACACCCTGCGGGTGCTCCCGCCGAGCGGGATCTTCACCCCCGCCTCCCTCGACGCCGACCTGCTCCTGTTCGCGGGCGGCAGTGGGGTCACCCCCGTCATGTCGATCACGCGCGCGGCTCTGGCGCGCGGCAGCGGCCGGATCACCGTGTTCTACGCCAACCGCGACGAGCGGTCGGTGATCTTCGCCGCGGGAGCTCTCCGCGCTGGCCGCGCAGCATCCCGACCGGCTCCACGTCGTCCACTGGCTCGAGAGCGTGCAGGGGCTGCCCACCCAGGAGCAGATCCGGGCACTGGCCGCCGACCACCTCGACCGGGACGCCTTCGTGTGTGGTCCGGCGCCGTTCATGAAGCTGACCGTGGCTGCGCTCAAGGACCTGGGCTTCCCGCGCGAGCGCCGGCACCAGGAGAAGTTCGTCTCACTCGGCGGCAACCCGTTCGGCGACCCGGTGGCACCGGCGGTCGCCGGCGGCACCGGCGCCGAGGTCGAGGTCGAGGCCGCGGCCGGCCCGCCGGCTCGTCTCGAGGTGGAGCTCGACGGCGTGACCCACGCCTACGACGACTGGGACCGGTCCACCACGATGCTCGACCACCTGGAGAGCCGCGGGGTCAAGGCGCCGTACTCGTGTCGCGAGGGGGAGTGCTCGGCGTGCGCGGTCCGCCTGGTCGAGGGCGAGGTCGAGATGGCGCACAACGACGTCCTGGACGACGAGGACCTGGCCGACGGCATCAGGCTCGCCTGCCAGTCCACGCCTGCCGCGGACGTCGTGCGCGCGACGTACTCCTGATCCTCCCGATCGGGCACGTGCGGCCGTGGTCGCGCCGGACTAGACCGGGGGCGACGAAATCCCGGCAATTCCTGACCGATGCTGACTGATCGGCTCTAATGGAGTGGCAACCCCCGTTGCTCTGCACGACACCCCCCACCCGCCCCGGCACGGCCGTCACCCGCGACCCGCCCGGGGATCGAAAGGAATCGTCATGATTCTCCTGCTCGCGCTGGCCTGTCTCGGCATCGGAGTCATGTCGGCGTCCCTGGCCTCGGCTCCGGCCACCGACTTCTCGCGCCGGCGCAGCGCGGCCCGTCGTGCGGCCTTCGTCGCCCAGAACCCCACCCACGTCAACTCCGGTGACATCCTCGCCGCGCTGGTCGCCGAAGGCATGGACGCGGGGCAGGCACACTTCGTCCTGGACCGAGGTCGCGAGCTCGGCATCCGGCCGTTCACGATGTGGTTGTGGCTCGTGCAGTCCGACGCCCGCGCGCTCGGCATCGTCGTGGCCGCCGACCTCACCCACACCGAGCTGCTCACCCACATCAGCAACGGCACGATGCCGGACCTGGACGAGCTGGAGGTCTTCGCGACCGCCAACGGGTTCGAGGTCACCGACGAGGCCGGCACGCGTCGCCCGCGCACCGCCGCGGGTCGCAGCGGGCTCCGCGGAGCGGCGCGGACGCCGTCCGCCGGTCCCAGCCGGGGGATCGCTGCCTGACGCTCCCGCTCACCGACCCAGCCGTCACGGGGCCCGCCTAGTCACGAATGACCAGGCGGGCCCTGACTGCTCTCCTGGTGCGGTGCCGCGCGACACACAGCACGATGGGATGCGCACGGGCTCGTCGAGACGTGCTTCGCTGGGTGTCGTCGCGGTTGCGCAGTGTGGGGCAACCGCGGCGCCGCCGAGGGCACCTGCTCGGGGATCGGGTCCGGTCTACCAGCCCCGCGCACGCCACTCGGCGAGGTGCGGTCGCTCGGTGCCGAGGACGGTGTCGCCACCATGGCCCGGATAGACCCACGTCTGGTCGGGCAGCGCGGCGAAGAGCTTCGTCTCGACCTGCTCGATGAGCTGCTCGAACGCCGCGGCGTCGCCGAAGGTGGCCCCCACACCGCCGGGGAAGAGCGAGTCGCCGGTGAACACGTGCGGATGACCGCCGGGTGCCGGGTCGTCGTAGACCAGGGCGATCGAGCCCGGGGTGTGGCCGGCGACCGTGATCACGCGCAGCGTCGCCTCACCCACCTCGACGGTGTCGCCGTCCTGCAGGGAGCGGGTGACGGCCACCCCCGTCTGCTCGGTGATCGCCTCGGCGTCCGGTGCGCCCGCCACGACCGAGGCGCCCGTCGCAGCGACGACGGCCGCGAGGGCGCGGTGGTGGTCCCAGTGCTGGTGCGTGGTGACGACGGTCGCGAGACCGCCCTCGCCCACCAGGGCGAGCAGCGTCTCGCTCTCGGCCGCTGCGTCGACGAGCGCCTGCTCGCCGGTGGCGGTGCAGCGCAGGAGGTAGCAGTTGTTGCCCATCTGCTCGTCGACGGCGACCTTGGTGATCGTGAGCCCGTCCAGCGTGCGCACGTCGGCGTCGCCTCCGACGGTGACGTCTCCGGTGTAGCTCATGGTGCCTCGATCCTCGGCGGTACGCCGTCGCTGGTGTTGTTCGTCTCCCTCGCTCGGGCCGGACGTCGTCCGTGAGGGTGAGCGCAGGGCTCGGGGGAGCGCGGCACAATGGCCACCTCGTCATCATGCACGACGCCGGTGCGGCCGTCACCGCCCCGAAACATCACCGGCGGCGCCGCGTCCTAGGCTGACAACACACCCGGCGTCGGCGCGCCGCGCTTGCGCAGCGCCTGCCGGTGGCGAACACTTGTTCGAATCATCTTGCCCGCCCGTGCGACCGAGGGACTTCTGTGGCCGACCAACTCATCATCCGAGGTGCCCGCGAGCACAACCTCAAGGACGTCTCGCTCGACCTCCCGCGCGACGCGCTCATCGTCTTCACCGGCCTGAGCGGCTCGGGGAAGTCGTCGCTCGCCTTCGACACGATCTTCGCCGAGGGCCAGCGCCGCTACGTCGAGTCGCTGTCGGCCTACGCCCGGCAGTTCCTGGGGCAGATGGACAAGCCCGACGTCGACTTCATCGAGGGCCTCTCGCCCGCGGTGTCGATCGACCAGAAGTCGACGTCGAAGAACCCTCGCTCGACGGTCGGCACGATCACCGAGGTCTACGACTACCTGCGGCTGCTCTTCGCGCGCGCGGGCCGCCCGCACTGTCCGACCTGCGGTGCGCCGATCGAGCGGCAGACGCCGCAGCAGATCGTCGACCGTGTCCTGACCCTCGACGACGGGGCCCGCTTCCAGGTGCTGGCGCCGGTGATCCGGGGCCGCAAGGGCGAGTACGTCGAGCTCTTCAAGCAGCTCCAGACCCAGGGCTTCTCCCGTGCCCGGGTCAACGGCGAGACGCACACGCTGGAGGAGCCGCCCAAGCTCGACAAGCAGAAGAAGCACACGATCGAGGTCGTGGTCGACCGTCTCGCGGTCAAGGCGTCGAGCAAGCGTCGGCTCACCGACTCGGTCGAGACGGCGCTCAACCTCGCCGGCGGGCTCGTCGTGTTCGACTTCGTCGACCTCGACGCCAAGGACCCCGGCCGCGAGCTGAAGTTCAGCGAGAAGATGGCCTGTCCCAACGACCACCCGATCGACACCGACGAGCTCGAGCCACGGTCGTTCTCGTTCAACTCGCCGTTCGGTGCCTGCCCGGTCTGCTCCGGTCTCGGCACCCGCATGGAGGTCGACCCCGACCTCGTCGTGCCCGACACCACCGCGTCCCTGCGTGACGGAGCCATCCAGCCGTGGAGCCAGGCCCACGTCGCCGACTACTTCCTCAAGCTCATGGAGGCACTCGGCGCCGAGGTCGGCTTCGACATCGACACCCCCTGGGAGGACATCGACACTGCTGGTCGCCGATCGCTGCTCGAGGGTCACCCCACCAAGGTGCACGTCGTCACGCGCAACCGCTACGGGCGCGAGCGCGCCTACTACGCGCAGTTCGAGGGCGTGCGCGCCTACATCGAGCGACGCCACCGCGAGGCCGAGTCCGACACCAGCCGGGAGCGCTTCGAGGGCTTCATGCGCGAGGTGCCCTGCCCGACCTGTCAGGGCAGCCGGCTCAAGCCGGTGTCGATGGCGGTGCTGCTGGGTGGCAAGAACATCGCCGAGATCTGCTCCCTGCCGATCAACGAGGCCGCCGACTTCCTCGCCCACCTCGACCTGACGTCGCGCGAGCGGCAGATCGGCGAGCGGGTCCTCAAGGAGATCCAGGAGCGGCTCAGGTTCCTCCTCGACGTCGGGCTCGACTACCTCTCGCTCAACCGCCCCTCCGGGTCCCTCTCCGGCGGCGAGGCCCAGCGCATCCGGCTCGCCACGCAGATCGGGGCCGGCCTGGTGGGGGTGCTCTACGTGCTCGACGAGCCGTCGATCGGCCTCCACCAGCGCGACAACCAGCGACTCATCGAGACCCTCGTACGGCTCAAGGACCTCGGCAACACCCTCATCGTGGTCGAGCACGACGAGGACACCATCAAGACCGCCGACTGGGTCGTCGACATCGGACCCGGCGCCGGGGAGCACGGCGGACAGGTGGTCCACTCCGGCACCGTCCAGGGACTCTACGACCACCCCGACTCGATGACGGGCCAGTACCTCTCGGGCAGGCGCGAGATCCCCGTGCCCGAGATCCGGCGTCCACGCACCATCGGCCGCGAGCTCACCGTCCACGGCGCCCGCGAGCACAACCTCGCCGATGTCGACGTGTCGTTCCCGCTGGGGTTGTTCGTGGCGGTGACCGGCGTGTCCGGCTCCGGCAAGTCGACCCTCGTCAACGACATCCTCTACACCTCGCTGGCCAAGCAGCTCTACCGCTCGCGGCAGGTGCCGGGGCGCCACCAGAAGATCACCGGCCTCGAGCACGTCGACAAGGTCATCCACGTCGACCAGTCGCCGATCGGCCGCACGCCCCGATCCAACCCGGCGACCTACACCGGGGTCTTCGACCACGTGCGCAAGCTCTTCGCCTCCACCCCGGAGGCCAAGATGCGGGGCTACCTCCAGGGTCGCTTCTCCTTCAACGTCAAGGGCGGTCGCTGCGAGGCGTGCTCGGGCGACGGGACCCTGAAGATCGAGATGAACTTCCTCCCCGACGTCTACGTCCCGTGCGAGGTCTGTCACGGCGCTCGCTACAACCGCGAGACCCTCGAGGTGCACTACAAGGGCAAGACGATCGCCGAGGTGCTCGACATGCCGATCGAGGAGGCCGTCGACTTCTTCGCAGCCGTGCCTCCGATCGCGCGCCACATGAAGACCCTGGTCGAGGTCGGCCTCGGCTACGTCCGTCTCGGCCAGCCCGCCACGACCCTGTCGGGGGGCGAGGCCCAGCGGGTCAAGCTCTCCTCCGAGCTCCAGAAGCGCTCGACGGGGCGCACGGTCTACGTCCTGGACGAGCCGACCACGGGGCTCCACTTCGAGGACATCCGCAAGCTCCTGCTCGTCCTCGGGCGACTGGTGGACGCCGGCAACAGCGTCCTGGTCATCGAGCACAACCTCGACGTGATCAAGACCGCCGACTGGCTCATCGACATGGGCCCCGAGGGCGGCTCGCGTGGAGGCACCGTCGTCGCCGAAGGCACGCCCGAGCACGTCGCCGGCGTCGCGGACAGCTACACCGGCCAGTTCCTGGCACCGCTGCTCGAGGGACGGGGGGCCCGCCAGTCGGCCGCCCGCAGGCTGCCGGCCGACTCCGCAGCCCTGCCCGCCGGCAGGTCGGCGGGGAAGAAGGCACCTGCCAAGAAGGCCACGGCGAAGAAGGCCACGGCGAAGAAGGCCACGGCGAAGAAGTCCGCCGCCAAGCGGACCGTCTCCACGAAGGCGGCGAGCTCGAGGGCTGCCGGCAAGCGCGGTTGACACTGCCGCAGGGCCAGGAGGCGTCTCGGCGGGCGGTTGGTGTCACCCCTCTACGATTGATACTTCAACACCCCACGGCCCGAGGAGAATCGCGTGACCAGTCGGACCAGCGGCGACCTGCCGGTGATCTCACACCCGGTCACCAGGCGGCGCGCCCTGTCGGCGGCCGCGACCGTGGGCCTGTCCCTGCCCGTGCTGTCGGCCTGCGGCAACGAACCTGCCGAACCTGCCGCCTCGCGGCCGTCGACCGGCTCGGCGTCCGACGCCACGCCCGGGACCGACGCTCCTCCGGGGTCCGAGAGCCCGTCGCCCTCCGAGCCGACGCCCGATGGCACGCCCGGATCGACGCCGGAGGACAGCCAGTCGCTGGCCGCGACCAGCGACATCCCGGTGGGCGGCGGCGTCGTCTACTCCGATGCCCGGGTGGTCGTCACCCAGCCTGCTGCGGGCGACTTCAAGTGCTTCTCCGCGGTCTGCACCCACACCGGCTGTCTCGTCGCCGGGGTCTCCACGACCATCGTCTGCCCGTGTCACGGAAGCAGCTTCGACATCTCGACCGGGGAGGTGCTGGGCGGTCCCGCCGCGGCACCGCTTCCCCCGGTCGACTTCACGATCGAGAAGGATCAGGTGGTGCTGTCATGACCGACTACCGCACATCGCGTCGGATCGTCTTCCAGGGTCTCGGTGCCCTCGGCGTCGCGGCGGCGCTCGCCGGCTGCGGCGGTGGCGCCGAGGGCGGGGCGGGCGGCGGCACCGACGCACCGGCCGGGACCGCACTGGCTGCGACGTCGGAGGTCCCTGTCGGTGGGGGGATCGTCCTGCCCGACGTACGGCTCGTCATCACCCAGCCCACCGAGGGCACCTTCCTGGCCTTCAACACGACCTGCACCCACACGGGCACGGCGGTCAACCAGGTCGACGGAGCCGAGATCGTCTGCCCCAACCACGGGAGCCGGTTCTCGATCGAGGACGGCTCGGCCGTCCAGGGACCGGCCTCGGCCCCGTTGGCCTCGGTCGACGTGACCGTGGAGAACGACGAGATCCTGCTGGCCTGAGCCGCCCTCGGCGGGCGGCTGTCGGCGCCCTTCCGTAGGGTTGACCCATGTCACCGGCCCGCCCTCCCCGCACCAGCGGAGGGCCGCTGTCCTACCGCCCGGAGCCGGGCTCGATCCCCACCCAACCGGGGGTCTACCGCTTCCGTGACCCCACCTCGCGCGTGATCTACGTCGGCAAGGCGAAGAACCTCCGCGCCCGGCTCTCGTCGTACTTCCAGGACGTCGCCAACCTCCACCAGCGCACCGCGACGATGGTGACCACGGCGGCCAGCGTCGAGTGGACGGTGGTCAACACCGAGGTCGAGGCACTCCAGCTGGAGTACAGCTGGATCAAGGAGTTCGACCCGCGCTTCAACGTCAAGTACCGCGACGACAAGTCCTACCCGTGGCTCGCCGTCACGGTCGGCGACGAGTTCCCGCGGGTGATGGTGGGCCGCGGCGCCAAGCGCAAGGGCACCCGCTACTTCGGTCCCTACAGCCACGCCTGGGCGATCCGCGAGACCGTCGACATCCTGCTACGGGTCTTCCCGATGCGTTCGTGCAGCAACGGCGTCTTCAAGCGGTCGGCCCAGATCGGGCGGCCCTGCCTCCTCGGCTACATCGGCAAGTGCGCCGCCCCGTGCGTCGCGAAGGTGTCGGCCGACGAGCACCGCGCCATCGTCGACGACTTCTGCGACTTCATGGCCGGCCAGACCCGTCCGTTCGTCCGGCGCATCGAGAAGGAGATGTACGCCGCCTCCGACGCGATGGACTTCGAGCGTGCGGCGCGGTTGCGCGACGACCTCGGTGCCCTGCAGAAGGCGCTGGAGAAGCAGGCGGTCGTGCTCGGCGACGGCGCGGACGCCGATGTGATCGCGCTCGCCGAGGACCCGCTCGAGGTCGCCGTGCAGATCTTCTACGTGCGCGGTGGCCGGATCCGCGGGCAGCGCGGCTGGGTCGCCGACCGGGTCGAGGAGGGCGGCACCCCCGAGCTGGTCGAGGACTTCCTGCTCCAGCTCTACGCCGGCGACGCCGACGCCGTGCCCCGCGAGATCCTCGTGCCCGAGCTGCCGCCCGACGTCGAGACCTTCGAGACGCTGCTGAGCGACCTGCGGGGGAGCCGGGTGGTCATCCGGGTGCCGCAGCGTGGTGACAAGAAGACCCTCCAGGAGACGGTGGCGCGCAACGCCGGGCAGTCGCTGGTGCTCCACAAGACCAAGCGCGCCAGCGACCTCACGACGCGCAACCGGGCGTTGGAGGAGATCCGCGAGGCCCTCGAGCTCGGCGAGGTGCCCCTGCGCATCGAGTGCTACGACGTCTCCAACCTGCAGGGCACCGAGGTCGTGGCCTCGATGGTCGTCTTCGAGGACGGTCTGTCGCGCAAGGGCGAGTACCGCCGGTTCGTCATCAAGGACGTCGAGGGCCAGAACGACGTCGCCTCCATGCACGAGGTGATCACCCGCCGCTTCCGCAGGCTGCTCGACGAGCAGGCACGCTCGGAGTCGCGGGAGACCGACCAGGGACCGATGCTGGTCGACCCGGAGACCGGCCGCCCGCGCAAGTTCGCCTACGCCCCGGGGCTGGTCGTCGTCGACGGCGGCCCCCCGCAGGTCGCGGCCGCCCAGCGTGCGCTCGACGAGCTCGGCATCGACGACATCCCCGTCTGCGGGCTGGCCAAGCGCCTGGAGGAGGTGTGGCTGCCCGCCCAGGAGGACCCCGTGATCCTCGCCCGGTCCTCGGAGGGCCTCTACCTCCTGCAGCGCATCCGCGACGAGGCGCACCGCTTCGCCATCAACCATCACCGGTCCCGGCGCTCCAAGACGATGGTCGAGAGCGTCCTCGACGACGTACCGGGGCTCGGCGAGGTGCGCCGCAAGACGCTGCTGAAGCACTTCGGCTCGCTGAAGAAGCTCCGCGAGGCCGAGGTCGACGAGCTGGCGCTGGTGCCCGGGATCGGCCCCCGGACCGCGATGGCGATCAAGGACGCCGTGGCGCAGAATGGCGCCCGCCCCGCGCGTGTGTCCGTCAACACCGCCACCGGTGAGATCGAGGAGACATGAGCGAGAGCACCGACCGGCTCGAGCACCGAGCCCGGCACGACGGCTCCGGGCATCGTGGTGGTCGTCACCGGCATGACCGGCGCCGGTCGGAGCACCGCGGCCAAGGAGCTCGAGGACCTCGGCTACTACGTCGTCGACAACCTCCCGCCCAGCCTGCTGCCCGACGTCGTCCAGCTCGTCGATGCCTGCCTCGGCACGGCCCAGCCGATCGCCGTGGTGGTCGACGTACGCTCCGGCTCCTTCTTCGCCTCGCTCCACACCCAGCTGGCGCAGGGCTTCGTCGGTCGTCGCACCACGCTGGTCTTCCTCGACGCCTCCGACGAGGTGCTCGTGCGCCGGCAGGAGGCCGCGCGCCGGCCGCACCCGCTGCAGGCGTCGGGTCGGCTCCTCGACGGGCTGCACCGCGAGCGCCGGGTGCTGGCCGACCTGCGCAGCGACGCCGACCTGGTCATCGACACCGGTGCCCTCAACGTCCACCAGCTGACCGACCGCATCGCGGACGCGTTCGGCACCCCCGGCAACACCCAGCTGAAGGTCACCGTCGTCAGCTTCGGCTTCAAGTACGGCATCCCGGTCGACGCCGACTTCCTGGCCGACATGCGCTTCCTGCCCAACCCGTTCTGGATCCCCGAGCTGCGTGACCACACCGGTCGCGACGCCGACGTCTCCGACTACGTCCGCTCCCGACCGGGCGCGGCGGAGTTCCTCGACGGCTACGTCCCGGTCCTCACCGGCGTCGGGCTGGGCTACCTGCGCGAGGGCAAGCGCTTCATGCGGGTGGCCATCGGGTGCACGGGGGGCAAGCACCGCAGCGTGGCGATGTCGGAGGAGATCACCCGTCGCCTGGTGGCCGCCGGCGTCGAGGCGCGCTGCGTCCACCGCGACCTGGGTCGCGAGTGAGCGCCGTCCTCGACGGCCTCGGTCGCGGCGACCGGGCCCAGGCCGTCGTCGCGCTCGGCGGCGGTCACGGCCTGCACGCCTCGCTGACGGCGCTGCGTCGTCTGGTCGACGACCTGACGGTCGACGACCTGACGGCCATCGTGACCGTGGCCGACAACGGCGGCTCGTCGGGGCGGCTGCGCGGCGAGTTCAACGTGCTCCCGCCCGGCGACCTCCGGATGGCGCTGGCCGCCCTCTGCGGCGACGACGAGTGGGGTGACACGTGGGCCCGCGTGCTGCAGCACCGCTTCGAGGGCGAGGGGGAGATGCGCGGTCACGTCGTCGGCAACCTGCTCATCGTCGGGCCTCTGGGAGCTGCTCGGCGACCACGTCGACGCCCTCGACTGGGTGGGCCGGCTCCTCGGGGCCAAGGGCCGCGTGCTGCCGATGGCGCTGACCCCCATGGACATCACCGCCGAGGTGCGCGGGCTCGACCGCCGACCCGCGAGGCCACGACCACGGTGCGGGGGCAGGTCGAGGTCGCGACCACCGACGGCGTCATCGTCTCCATCGACCTCGAGCCTCCGGACCCGCCGGTCAGCGCCGAGGCCCTCGCCAAGATCGCCGAGGCCGACTGGGCGTTCCTCGGGCCCGGGTCGTGGTTCTCCTCGGTGCTGCCGCACCTGCGGGTGCCGGCGCTGCGCGAGGCGATCATCGCGCACCGACGCGCGGCTGGTCGTGGTCCTCAACCTCGAGGAGCAGGCGGGGGAGACCGGTGGGTTCGGCCCGGCCGACCACCTGCGCGTCCTGCTCGACCACGCGCCGGACCTGCGGGTCCACACCGTGCTGGCCGACCCGTCGAGCTTCGACGCCGACCGCCTCGACGAGCTCCGCTCGGTGGTCGCCGACTGCCGGCGCCGCCCTCGTGCTCGCCGACGTCGCCGCCGACGACGGCACCCCTCGCCACGACCCGCGCAAGCTGGCCGCGGCCTACGCCCGGATCATGTCCGGGACGCTGAGGCGACGGCGTGGTCGCGGGGTCCGCCGCGAGCGACGCCGGGACGGCCGCCGAGGTTGTTGACGCGCGTGGCAGGATCGCCCCCATGGCGATGACGGCTCAGGTGAAGGCGGAGCTCGCCAACACCCAGATCACCAAGACCTGTTGCCGCAAGGCCGAGGTCTCCACGATGCTCCGCTTCGCCGGTGGCCTCCACATCGTGAGCGGCAAGATCGTCGTCGAGGCCGAGCTCGACACCGGCGCCGCCGCGCGGCGCCTGCGCAAGGACATCGACGAGGTCTTCGGCCACAAGTCCGACGTCGTCATGGTGCAGGGCAACGGCATGCGCAAGGGAAGCCGCTACATCGTCCGCGTCGTCAAGGACGGCGAGTCGCTGGCCCGCCAGACCGGGCTGCTCGACCAGCGCGGCCGCCCCGTGCGCGGCCTGCCGCCCGCCGTGGTCTCCGGTGGCGGCTGCGACGCCGTCGCCTCCTGGCGTGGCGCGTTCCTGGCCCACGGCTCGCTGACCGAGCCCGGCCGCTCGTCGTCGCTCGAGGTCACCTGCCCCGGGCCCGGAGGCGGCGCTCGCGCTGGTCGGCGTCGCCCGCCGGCTCGGCATCCAGGCCAAGGCCCGCGAGGTGCGCGGCGTCGACCGTGTCGTCATCCGCGACGGCGACGCCATCGGCCAGCTCCTCACCAGGCTCGGCGCCCACGAGACGCTCATGGCCTGGGAGGAGCGGCGCATGCGCCGCGAGGTGCGCGCCACCGCCAACCGGCTCGCCAACTTCGACGACGCCAACCTGCGGCGCTCGGCGCGCGCGGCCGTGGCCGCCGGCGCCCGGGTCGACCGGGCGATGGAGATCCTCGGCGAGGAGGTGCCCGACCACCTCCGGATGGCCGGCACCCTGCGCCTCGAGCACAAGCAGGCCTCCCTCGAGGAGCTCGGCCAGCTGCACGAGCCGGTGCTCACCAAGGACGCCATCGCCGGGCGCATCCGCCGGCTGCTGGCCATGGCCGACAAGCGCGCCGCCGACCTCGGCATACCCGACACCGAGTCCTCCCTGACCCCCGAGATGCTCGCCGAGGACGACTGAGGTCCCCCGGGGCCGTACGACGAGGGAGCACGGACCGGTGGTGGACGAGCGCAGCGGGGTTACCCGCACGTACCGCGGGATCCGTGCCGGCGCCGTCGGAGGCGGGCGATAGGGTCGGCACCGCCCACCACAGTCGAGCCCAGGAGCAACTCAGTGACCGTCCGCGTAGGCATCAACGGCTTCGGCCGTATCGGCCGCAACTTCTTCCGGGCCGTCCGCGCCCTCCAGCAGACCGAGGGTCTCGACATCGAGATCGTCGGGGTCAACGACCTCACCGACAACGCCGTCCTGGCCCACCTGCTCAAGTACGACTCGATCCTCGGCCGTCTCGACGCCGACGTGTCCGCGACCGACGACGCGATCATGGTCGGCGACCAGCGGATCGCGGCCTTCGCCGAGCGCGACCCGGCCAACCTGAAGTGGGGCGACCTCGACGTCGACGTCGTCGTGGAGTCGACCGGCTTCTTCACCGACGCGACCAAGGCCCGCGCCCACGTCGACGCCGGCGCCAAGAAGGTCATCATCTCCGCGCCCGCCTCCAACGAGGACATCACCGTCGTGATGGGCGTCAACCACACCGACTACGACCCGGCCAGCACACGGTCATCTCCAACGCCTCGTGCACCACCAACTGCCTGGCCCCGATGGCCAAGGCGCTCCACGAGGAGTTCGGCATCACCAAGGGCCTGATGACGACCATCCACGCCTACACCGCCGACCAGAACCTCCAGGACAACATCCACAAGGACCTGCGCCGCGCCCGCGCGGCCGCGATCAACATCGTGCCGACCTCGACCGGTGCCGCCAAGGCGATCGGCCTGGTCATGCCGGAGCTCAAGGGCAAGCTCGACGGCTACGCGCTGCGCGTGCCGATCCCGACCGGCTCCGCCACCGACCTCACCTTCGAGGCCGGTCGCGAGACCTCGGTCGAGGAGGTCAACGCCGATCATCGAGAAGGCCGCCGACGGCCGCTTCCTGCGCTACTCCACCGACCCGATCGTCTCCACCGACATCGTCACCGACCCGGCGTCCTGCATCTTCGACGCGCCCGCTGACCAAGGTCATCGGCAACCAGGTCAAGGTCGTCGGCTGGTACGACAACGAGTGGGGCTACTCCAACCGCCTCGCCGACCTGATCGCCTACGTCGGCGAGACCCTCTGACGTGTCCGGCCGACCGCAGCGACCCTCGCCGACCTGATCGCCGGGGGCGTCGCCGGCAAGCGCGTCCTGGTGCGCTCGGACCTCAACGTCCCGCTCGACGGCACCTCGATCACCGACGACGGCCGGATCCGGGCCAGCGTGCCGACGATCCGGGCGCTGGCCGACGCCGGGCGCCCGGGTCGTCGTGACCGCCCACCTCGGTCGCCCGAAGGGCGCGCCCGGAGGACCGCTACTCCCTGCGGCCCGGTCGCGGCGCGGCTCGGCGAGCTGCTCGGCCGCGCCGGTCGCCTTCGCCACCGACACGGTGGGGGAGTCGGCCACCAGCCACCGTCGCGCGCGCTCGGCGACGGCGAGGTCGCGCTCCTCGAGAACGTCCGGTTCAACCCGGGTGAGACCAGCAAGGACGACGCCGAGCGCGGTGCCTTCGCCGACGAGCTGGCCGCGCTGGCCGACGTGTTCGTCTCCGACGGGTTCGGCGTGGTGCACCGCAAGCAGGCCAGCGTCTACGACGTCGCCCAGCGCCTGCCGCACGCCATGGGTGGACTGGTCGCCACCGAGATCGAGGTGCTGCGCCGGCTGACCGTCGACCCGGCTCGTCCCTACGTCGTGGTCCTCGGCGGCTCGAAGGTCTCCGACAAGCTCGGCGTCATCGACAACCTGCTCGGCAAGGCCGACAAGCTGCTCATCGGTGGCGGCATGGTCTTCACCTTCCTCGCCGCCCTCGGCCACGAGGTGGGCAAGAGCCTGCTCGAGGAGGACCAGATCGAGACCTGTCGGGCCTACCTGGCCGCGTGCGGAGGAGTCCGGCGTGCAGATCCTGCTCCCCGGCGACATCGTGGTCGACACGGCGTTCCCCTCCGGCGACACGACGCCGCAGCCGCGGGTGGTCGCGGCCGAGGCGATCCCGTCCGACTGCCTGGGTCTCGACATCGGCCCGGCGTCCGGGGCCGACTTCGCGGCGGCCCTCGCCGATGCCCGGACGGTGTTCTGGAACGGCCCCATGGGGGTCTTCGAGGTGCCGGAGTTCTCCGACGGGACGCGCGCGGTCGCGACGGCGCTGACCGGCATCGACGGGCTCACCGTCGTCGGGGGTGGCGACTCCGCCGCCGCCGTCCGGGCGCTGGGCTTCGACGAGGCGGCCTTCGGTCACATCTCCACCGGTGGCGGCGCCAGCCTGGAGTACCTCGAGGGCAAGGAACTGCCCGGCATCACCGTCTTGGAGGATCAGCATGGCTACGGTCAGGAACGCAGCGCGTCCCGCTCATGGCGGGCAACTGGAAGATGAACCTCAACCACCAGGAGGCTGCGCTCCTCGTGCAGAAGCTCTCCTGGACGCTCTCCGACAAGCGTCACGACTATGCCAAGGTCGAGGTCGTGGTGGTGCCGCCGTTCACCGACCTGCGCTCGGTGCAGACGATGGTCGACGGCGATCGTCTGTCGCTCAAGTACGGCGCCCAGGACGTCTCCACCCAGGACTCCGGTGCCTACACCGGCGAGATCTCGGCCGCGATGCTGGCCAAGCTCGGGTGCTCCTACGTCGTGGTCGGTCACTCCGAGCGCCGCGAGCAGCACGCCGAGACCGACGCGGTCGTCAACGCCAAGGCGCACAAGACGGTGGCGGCCTCGATGGTCCCCATCGTGTGCGTCGGGGAAGGCCTCGAGGTCCGCAAGGCCGAGGAGCACGTCGCCTACACGCTCGCCCAGGTGGAGGGCTCGCTCGCCGGCTTCACGGCCGAGCAGGTCGGCGCGCTCGTCGTCGCCTACGAGCCCGTGTGGGCGATCGGCACCGGCGAGGTGGCCACCCCCGAGGACGCCCAGGAGGTCTGCGGTGCGATCCGGGGCCGGTTGCGCGAGCTGCACGGCGACGACGCGGCCGACGCCGTACGCGTGCTCTACGGCGGCTCGGTGAAGGCGGCGAACGTCGCCGGGATCATGGTCAAGGACGACGTCGACGGTGCCCTCGTGGGTGGCGCGAGCCTCCAGGCGGAGGAATTCGGCGGGATCTGCCGCTTCTACGACATGCCGATCCTCTGACCCGTGCACCTCTGACGTAAGATTCCTGACCGTGGAACTCCTCTTCACCATCCTGCTCATCGCAGCCAGTCTCGTCATGATCCTTCTCGTGCTCCTGCACAAGGGTCGCGGCGGCGGGCTGTCCGACATGTTCGGCGGCGGTGTGTCCAGTTCGCTGGGCGGCTCGTCGGTCGCCGAGCGCAACCTCGACCGGCTTCACGATCGGCGTCGGCATCATCTGGTTCGCCGTCGTCATCGCACTCGGTCTGCTGAAGGCCTACTAGCCGACCCGTCTCGGCATCGGTGACATCCATGCACGTCGATCGACATCTGAGGAGACCGCCATGGCAGGTGGAGGAAACGCTATTCGCGGAAGCCGCGTCGGCGCAGGACCGATGGGCGAAGCCGAGCGCGGCGAGTCCGCCCCGCGTCAGGCAGTGACCTACTTCTGCTCCCACGAGCATCGTTCGGTGATCACGTTCTCGGTCGAGGCGACCGTGCCCGAGACCTGGGACTGCCCCAAGTGCGGGCTGCCGGCGTCCGTCGACTCCGACAACCCGCCCCCCGCGCCCAAGATCGAGCCCTACAAGACGCACCTGGCCTACGTGAAGGAGCGCCGCTCCGACAAGGAGGCCGAGGTCATCCTCGACGAGGCCATCGCGCTGCTGCGCTCGCGGCGCAAGTCCGGCGACATCATCTTCTGACCTCCCCCGACGTCCGGACGACCGCACGTTTCTGCCGAGTCGGCGCCTAGACGCGCCGAGTCGGACCGGATGGGTGGGGGAGGAGCAGTCAGGGTCAGAGGTGGGAGGCGGCGGGCTGGTCGAGGAACCAGATGGTCTCGTCGCGACCGGTGACGCCGCGGGCCGGGGTGGCGGTCGTGGTGCCGTCGGTGGCGAGGGCGGCGGCGACCGCCGTCGGCCTTGCCCTCACCGCTGGCGAGGAACCACACCGACTCGGCCCGGTTGAGGGCGGCGAAGGTGAGGCTGATCCGCTCCGGCGGCGGCTTGGGCGAGCCGAGGACCCCGACGGCGACGGCGTCGTCGACGTCGAGGGCGGCGTGGCCGGGGAAGAGGGAGGCGATGTGGCCGTCCGGTCCGATGCCGAGCATCAGGACGTCGAACTGACCCGCGCCGTGCTCGCGCATGCTGGCGGCGTACGCCGCAGCCCCGGCCGCGGCGTCGACGGCGTCGGCGGTGGAGGCCATCTCGTGCACCTCGATGGCACCGACGCCGTCGAGGAACGCCTCGCGCGCCTGGAGCACGTTGCGGTCGGGGGAGTCGGGCGCGACGAAGCGCTCGTCACCGAACCAGATGACGACCCGGCTCCAGTCGACGTCGCTCGTCGGGGAGAGCCGGGCGACCTCGCGGTGGATCGCATCGGCGATCGTGCCCCCGGTCAGTCCGATCTGGGGCACGTGTCCCGAGGCCTGAGCAGCCTCCAGACGGGCGATCAGCTCGCCGGCGACCGCGGTCGCGAGGGCGGTCGGGTCGGGGTGGACTTCGATTCGTGGCTCGCTCATCACGGGGCACTCTGCCAGACCGTGCGCGGCCCGTCACCGGAGGCGGCGCTCAACGGCGGTGACGGCGGTAGTAGGCGATCAGTGCGCGGGTCGAGGGGTCCTGGGCGGCGGCCACCTCGGCGTCGCCGGAGACCGCGGGAGCGATCTGCTGAGCCAGCTGCTTGCCCAGCTCGACCCCCCACTGGTCGAAGCTGTCGATGCCCCACACGGCGCCCTGGGTGAACGTGATGTGCTCGTAGAGCGCGATCAGCTGACCGAGCACCGACGGGGTCAGGGCCGGCGCCATGATCGACGTGGTCGGTCGGTTGCCGGTGAACACCCGGGCGGGCACGACCGCCTCGTCGGTGCCCTCGGCCCGCACCTCGTCGGCGGACTTGCCGAACGCCAGCGCGCGGGTCTGGGCGAAGAAGTTGGCCAGGAACAGCTCGTGCACGTCGACGTCGCCGTCGGTGAGGGCGTACGCCGGCGTGGCGAAGGCGATGAAGTCGGCCGGCACCAACCGGGTCCCCTGGTGGATGAGCTGGTAGAACGCGTGCTGCCCGTTGGTTCCGGGCTCCCCCCAGAAGACCTCGCCGGTCGCGGTCGTGACGGTCGAGCCGTCCGAGCGCACGCCCTTCCCGTTGGACTCCATCGTGAGCTGCTGCAGGTAGGCCGGGAACCGGTGCAGCAGCTGGGCGTAGGGCAGCACGGCGTGGGTCTCGGCGTCGAGGAAGTTGGTGTACCAGACGTTGAGCAGGCCCATCAGGAGCGGCACGTTGACCTGCGGCTCGGCGGTGCGGAAGTGCTCGTCCATCTCGTGCATCCCCGAGAGGAGCTCGGCGAAGCGCTCCGGACCGATCGCGACGGCCAACGACGTACCGATCGCGGAGTCGAGGGAGTAGCGACCACCGACCCAGTCCCAGAAGCCGAAGGCGTTGGCGGGGTCGATGCCGAAGTCGGCGACCTTGTCGAGGGCTGTCGAGACCGCGACGAAGTGACGCGCGACGGCGTCCTCGCCGTCGTCGGAGATCGCCCCGGAGGCCCGCAGCCCGTCGAGGAGCCAGGACCGGCACAGTCGCGCGTTGGTCAGGGTCTCCAGGGTGCCGAACGTCTTGCTCGCGACGATGAACAGCGTGGTCGCGGGGTCGAGGCCGCGCAGCGTGGTCGCTGCGTCCGTCGGGTCGATGTTGCTGATGAAGCGGCACTCGAGGTCCTCGTGCCGGTAGGGCGCCAACGCCTCGTAGGCCATGACCGGCCCGAGGTCGGAGCCGCCGATGCCGATGTTGACGACCGTGCGGATGCGCTGGTCGGTGGCGCCGCGCCACGCGCCGGACCGGACGCGGTCGGCGAACTCGTAGACGCGCGCCAGGGTCTCGTGGACGTCACCCACGACGTCCTGGCCGTCGACCGACAGGACGGCGTCCGCGGGCAGGCGCAGGGCGGTGTGCAGGACCGCGCGGTCCTCGGTGGCGTTGACGTGCTCGCCGGCGAACATCGCGTCGCGCAGCGCCGTCAGGTCGACCTCGTCGGCCAGGCGTAGCAGTGCAGCGAGGATCTCCTCGTCGACGAGCCCCTTGGAGAGGTCGACGAGGAGGTCGGCCGCGGTGAGCGTCAGCCGCTCGACGCGCGCCGGGGTCCTCGTCGAACCACCGGCGCAGGTCGGGCTCGAAGTCCTCCGCCCGGGCGTCGAGGGCCGCCCAGGCCTCGGTCGTGGTCGGGTCGAGGTGACGTCGGGTCACGACGACTGCTTGTCCATCTGGCCCTGGACCGTGGCGACGAGCTCCTTCCAGGAGCCGACGAACTTCTCGACGCCCTCGTTCTCGAGGACGAGCATCACGTCGGTCCAGTCGACGCCCGCGGCGGCGATCTGGTCGAGGATCGACTGCGCGGCACCGCCGCGACCGCTGACCGCGTCGCCCTCGACCTCGCCGTGGTCGGCGAAGGCCTGCATGGTCTTCTCCGGCATGGTGTTGACGGTGTCGGCGACCACGAGGTCGGTGACGTAGAGGGTGTCCGGGTAGTCCGGGTTCTTCACGCCGGTGGAGGCCCACAGCGGCCGCTGGCTGTTGGCGCCGACCGCGGCCAGGCCCTGCCAGCGGTCCGAGGCGATGACCTCGGAGAAGGCGGCGTAGGCCAGCCGGGCGTTGGCGACCGCGGCCTTCCCGCGCAGGGCGAGGGCGTCGTCGCCGCCGATCGACTCCAGGCGGGAGTCGACCTCGGAGTCGACCCGCGAGACGAAGAAGGAGGCCACCGACCGGATCTGGGACAGGTCCAGGCCGCTGTCGCGCGCCTGCTCGAGGCCGGCGAGGTAGGCATCCATCACCAACCGGTAGCGCTCGAGGGAGAAGATCAGCGTCACGTTGACACTGATGCCCTGGGCGATCGACCGCGGTGATGGCGGGCAGACCGGCCTCGGTGGCCGGGATCTTGATGAGCACGTTGGGGCGGTCGACCGCGGCCCACAGAGCCTGCGCCGAGGCGATCGTGGCGCTCGGTGTCGTTGGCGAGGTCGGGCTCGACCTCGATCGAGACGCGGCCGTCGTCGGCGGTGGCCTCGGCGACCGGGGCGAGCATGTCGCAGGCGTTGCGGACGTCCTCGGTGGTGAGCTCGAAGATCACCTCGTCGACGCCCTTGCCCTCCGCGACGAGGCGGCGGACCTGCTCGTCGTAGCGCTCGCCGTCGGCGATGGCGCCGGCGAAGATCGTGGGGTTGGTCGTGACGCCGACCACGGAGCTGTCCTTCACCAGGTCGGCGAGGTTGCCCGTCTCGATCCGCTCGCGTGAGAGGTCGTCGAGCCAGATGGAGACGCCCGCGTCGGCGAGTGCCTTGAGTCGGTCGGTCATGGGTCCTCCTGGGGTCGGTGTGGTGCGGGTCGTGGGGGTGGCTCGGCGATCGGCTCAGTGCGCCGGCGGCGATGCTGTCCTTGGCCGCGGCGGCGACGGCCTGCGGCGGTGATGCCGAACTCGTCGTAGATGCGCGCGTAGTCGGCCGAGGCGCCGTAGTGGTCGATCGAGACGATGCGGCCCTGGTCGCCGACGTACTCGCGCCAGCCCTGCTTGACGCCGGCCTCGACCGAGACCCGGGCCTTGATCGTCGGGGGCAGGACCTTGTCGCGGTAGGCCTGGTCCTGGGCGTCGAACCACTCGAGACAGGGCAGCGAGACGACCCGGGCGCTGATGCCGTCGGCGGCCAGCAGCTCGCGCGCCTCGACGGCGAGCTGCACCTCGGAGCCGGTGCCCATCAGGACGACGTCGGGGGTGCCGCCCTCGGCGTCGACGAGGATGTAGCCGCCCTTGGCGACGTCGTCGAGGCCCGCGAACGCCGTCCGTGCCGCGCGGGAAGACCGGGACGTTCTGGCGCGTCAGTGCCAGCGCGGACGGCCGGTCGGTCTGGCTGAGCAGCGCCGCCCAGACCGCAGCGGTCTCGTTGGCGTCGGCCGGTCGGATCACGTCGAGGCCGGGCATCGCGCGCAGCGCGGCGAGGTGCTCGATCGGCTGGTGCGTCGGCCCGTCCTCGCCGAGCCCGATCGAGTCATGGGTCCAGACGTAGGTGACGGGCAGTCGGCTGAGGGCCGCCACCCGGACGGAGCCACGCATGTAGTCGGAGAAGACGAGGAACGTGCCGCCGAAGACGCGGGTGAGGCGGTCGGCTGCGATGCCGTTCATGATCGCGCCCATGCCGTGCTCGCGGATCCCGAAGTGGAGCACGCGCCCCTGGTAGGGATCGGCGGTCCAGTCGTCGGTCGACCGGCTGGTGGGGGCGAACGACGGTGCGTCGTCGATGGTGGTGTTGTTGGACCCGGCGAGGTCGGCCGAGCCGCCCCACAGCTCGGGCATGATCGCCGCGATCGCGTTGATCACCTTCCCGGACGCCGACCGGGTCGCGACCCCCTTGGCGTCGGCCTCGAAGGACGGGAGGGCCTCGGCGAAGCCGTCGGGGAGGGTGCGGGCCTTGAGGCGGTGGAGCAGCTTCTCCGCGTCCGGGTTGGCCGCCGACCAGGCGGCGTACTGCTCGTCCCAGGCCGCGCCCCACCCGGCGCCGCGCTCGCCGAGGGAGCGGGTGTGGGCGAGGACGTCGTCGGGCACCTCGAAGTGCTGCTCGGGGTCCCAGCCGAGGACCTTCTTGGTCGCCGCGACCTCGTCGGCGCCCAGGGCGCTGCCGTGGGCCGCCTCGGTGCCCTGGGCGTCGGGGGCGGGCCAGGCGATGATCGTGTCGAGCACGATCAGCGACGGCTGGTCGGTGACCTCGCCGGCGGCCCGGATCGCGTCGTGCAGGGCCGGGACGTCCTCGGCGTAGTCGGTGCCGCCGTTGGTCCAGTCGACGGTCTGCACGTGCCAGCCGTAGGCCTCGTAGCGTGCGGCGACGTCCTCGGTGAAGGCGATGTCGGTGTCGCCCTCGATCGAGATCCGGTTGCGGTCGTAGATCATCGTGAGGTTGCCGACCTGCTGGGTGCCGGCGATCGAGCTGGCCTCGCTGCTCACGCCCTCCTGGAGGTCGCCGTCGGAGCAGATCGCGTAGACGTGGTGGTCGAAGAGGCTCTCGCCGGGAGCGGCATCGGGGTCCAGCAGGCCGTGGACCCGGCGCGCCGACATCGCCATGCCGACCGCGTTGGCCACGCCCTGGCCCAGGGGACCGGTGGTGACCTCGACACCGGCGGTGTGGCCGAGCTCGGGGTGGCCGGGGGTCTTGGACCCCCACGTGCGCAGCGACTGCAGGTCGTCGAGCTCGAGACCGAAGCCGCCGAGGAAGAGCTGGGTGTAGAGCGTGATGCTGGAGTGGCCGCAGGACAGGACGAACCGGTCGCGCGCGATCCACTCGGGGTCGGCGGGGTCGTGCCTCATCACCTTCTGGAAGAGCAGGTAGGCCACCGGGGCGAGGCTCATGGCCGTCCCGGGGTGGCCGTTGCCGACCTTCTGCACGGCGTCCATCGCCAGGACGCGGGCGGTGTCGACCGCCTTGGCGTCCAGGTCGGTCCAGTCCAGCGGGTGGTAAGCGGGGTAGGGGTGCTCACGGTGCTCCTTCGCAGGCTCCTTGGCGGAGCTCCAGTGCGGTGTCCTCGGGCCGGTCCGAGCCTACTCATGCCGAGGGATAGACTGACACCGCCTCGGCGGGTGTGGACGCGGCTCCATCGCCTACTCTGGAGTAGCACCAGCAGACCACCCGTCGCACCACGACGACAGACCGAGCAGAGGACGTCTGTGACCTACGTCGGCGAATCCCGCCCCGCGCTGTCGGGTCCGGATGACGCGTCCGATCGTTCCTCAGGACGCACCCGGCCTGAAGGACGTCGTCGCGGCGTACGTCGGGCTCACCAAGCCCCGCGTGATCGAGCTGCTCCTGCTGACGACCGTGCCGGTGATGTTCTTCGCCGCCCGCGGCGTGCCCCCGCTGGGCCTGGTGGTCGCGACGGTCATCGGCGGCACCCTCTCGGCGGGCTCGGCATCGGCCTTCAACTGCGTCTACGACCGTGACATCGACGAGCAGATGCGCCGCACCCGCCGCCGCGCCCTGCCGCGCCACATGGTCACACCCGTCTCCGCGCTCGTCTTCGCGACGGCGCTGGCCGTGATCTCGACGGTGGTGCTGGCGCGTCTGGGTCAACCCCCTCTCGGCGGCGCTGTCGCTCGGTGCCAACGCCTTCTACGTGCTCGGCTACACGATGGTCCTCAAGCGCCGCACCACCCAGAACATCGTCTGGGGTGGCCTGGCGGGCTGCTTCCCGGCGCTGATCGGCTGGACGGCGGTGACCGGCGAGCTGTCCTGGGTGCCGATCGTGCTCTTCGCCGTCGTCTTCTTCTGGACGCCCGCCACACACGTGGGCGCTGGCGCTGCGCTACCGCGAGGACTACGCCAACGTCGACGTGCCGATGCTGCCCGTGGTCAAGAACGCCCGCGAGGTCGGACGCCAGATCGTCCTCTACGCCTGGGTGATGGTGGCCACCTCGCTGCTGCTGTGGCCGGTCGCCGGCACCGGCCCGGTCTACCCCGTCGCCGCCGCCGTGCTGGGCGCGGTGTTCCTCGTCGAGGCCCACCGCATGTGGGGCCGCGCGCGCGGCACCGAGGACCTCAGCGTCATCCAGCCGATGCGGCTGTTCCACCACAGCAACCTCTACCTGTCGCTGCTGTTCGTCGCGGTCGCGCTGGACCCGCTGCTCTTCCGGTGATGCGGGAGCGCGGGATCGCGCGGCAGTTTCTCCGCTGAAGCGGAGAAACTGCCGCTTCTGTCACGAAGCTTCACACCAGATGTCGGCAGTTTCGTCACACCAGGGTGGGTCGGACCATGTCGTCACGATCGGCGGACGCGGAATCGACCTCGTCGACGAGCACCACCTCCAGCACCACCCAGGTCACCGACGCCGAGATCAGACCCGCGCCGAGCATGTGGAAGCCGACGAGCAGCTCGGGCAGGTCGGTGAAGTACTGGACGAACCCGATCGTGCTCTGCGAGGCCTCGACCCCCAGCAGCACCAGCGCGGCGCGCAGCGCCGGTCCGCGTCCGCGGGTGCTCCACAGCAGGAACACCATGCCGATGCTGAGGCCGACGAGGAGGAACACCGCGTCGGCGTGCAGCTGGCTGATCTCGAGGGTGTCGAGGCCGTTGCGGGGGGTCTCGGCGTCGCCGGCGTGGGGGCCGGCGCCGGTCACGATGGTGCCCAGCACCAGGACGGCCCAGGCCGAGGCCAGCAGTGACCACGCGAACGTCGGGACCGGACCGCGCCGCCACCGGGCCTCGGGATGGTCGAGGCGCCGCAGGTAGAGCACGGCCACGCCGACCATGGCCATCGAGAGCAGCAGGTGCAGGGAGACGATCCAGGGGTTGAGGTCGGTCAGCACGGTGACGCCGCCGATGAGTGCCTGCGCCGGGACCCCCAGCGCCAGCACCAGCGCGAGACGTCGCAGCTGACGACGTCCGCTCTGCACCGCCGCCACGAAGGTCGCGATGGCGACCGCGGTCAGCACGAAGGTCAGCATCCGGTTGCCGAACTCGATCGCGGTGTGGAGGTCGAGCTCGCCGCGCGGGCGGAACGACCCCTCGGTGCACCGCGGCCAGGTGGGGCAGCCGAGACCGGAGCCGGTCAGCCGTACGGCGCCGCCGGTCACGACGATGCCGATGTTGGCCACCAGGCTGGCCCAGCCGAGGTGACGCACGTACGGCGCGAGGTCGAGGCGCGCGGAGGTGCGGGTCATTCCCATGTGAACGTCCTTGCCGTGGCGGCGGCTCCGATGACGGCCCAGACGGCCAGGACCACCAGGTCACGCCCGGCGACGGCGGCGTCGGACAGGGCGGCGCGCATGGCGTCTCCGAGAGCCCCGGAGGGGAGGTAGGCGACGACGTCGCCGAAGGAGCCGTACGCCGACGTGGGCAGCACGACGGCGCCACCGGCGAGCAGCAGGAGGTAGACGAGGTTGGCCGCGGCCAGGGTGGCCTCGGCCCGCAGCGATCCGGCCACCAGCAGTCCGAGACCGGCGAAGGCCGCCGTGCCGAGGACGACCGTCAGCAGCAGGCCCAGCACGCTGGCGGCAGGGTCCCAGCCGAGGGCGAAGCCGACCCCGCCGATGACGAGGATCTGCAGGACCTCCACGGCCAGGAGGGCGAGCACCTTGCCGCACAGCAGACCGGTGCGGGACAGGGGTGAGGTGCCCAGGCGCTTGATGACGCCGTAGCGGCGCTCGAAGCCCGTCGCGATCGCCAGCGAGGTGAACGACGTCGACATGATCGCCAGCGCGAGCACGCCGGGGGTGAAGGTGTCGACCCCGTAGGAGAGGTTGACCCGGTCGGCGCCGCGCACGCCGCCGATCAGCACGATGACGGGGATCACCACGGCGAGCAGCAGCTGCTCGCCGTTGCGCAGCATGAGACGAGCCTCCATCGAGGCCTGGGTGGTCACCTGGCGCAGGAAGGGTGCGGCTCCCGGGGCCGGGGCGAAGGTGCTCACTCGCGCACCCCGTCGGCCGTCCCGACCGCGGCACCGGGTCGACCGGTGAGCTCGAGGAAGACGTCCTCGAGGTTGCGCTGGCCCAGGGTCAGCGACTCGGGCAGCACGTCGTTCTCCTCGCACCAGCGCGACACCTTGGCCAGGGTCGAGGCGTCGGCCGGTCCGGTGACGAGCAGCGACACGGCGTCGAGCTGGGTGACCTCGGTGCCGGCACCGAGCGCGACGCGCAGGGACTCGGGCGCGCTGGGCGGGAAGGGCTCGGTGACGACCAGCCGGATCGTGGCGCGGGCGCCACCGCGGGTCAGCTCCAGCGGAGTCCCGGAAGCGACCAGGGAGCCCTTGTCGACGATGTGCACCCGATCGGCGAGGCGCTCGGCCTCCTCCATGTAGTGGGTGGTGAGGACGACGGTCACGCCGTCGGTGCGCAGCTCCTCGAGCAGCTCCCAGACCGTGCGCCGCACGGCCGGGTCGAGACCTGCGGTGGGCTCGTCGACGAAGACGAGCTCGGGCCTTCCCACCAGCGCCATCGCGAGCCCGAGCCGCTGCTGCTGGCCGCCGGACAGGCGGCGGTAGGGCGTGCGTCCGCAGTCGTCGAGGCCCAGCCGCTCCACGAGGATCGCGGGATCGAGGGGCTGGGCGTGGAGCCGGGCGACGTGGTGCAGCATCTCGACCGCGCGCACGCCGCTCCACGCGCCGCCGCTCTGCAGCATCACCCCGATGCGCGGCAGGAGCTCCTTGCGATCGCGGATCGGGTCGAGCCCGAGCACCCGCACGGTGCCGTGCTGCGGCTTGCGATAGCCCTCGCAGGTCTCGAGGGTGGTGGTCTTGCCGGCGCCGTTGGGCCCGAGGACCGCGGTGATGGTGTGGCGCTCGACGCTCAGCGACAGCCCGGCGACGGCGACCTTCGCGCCGTACTGCATCACCAGGCCGTCGACGAGGACAGCTGGCGAGTCGGGCACCCCCCGAGTCTAGGAGGCCCCGAGCACCCCCCGGAGGGCGAGGTCCCGCTGGCCCTACCCTGAACGGGTGAATGACTGGATCACCGGCGCGGTCTACGTCCTGGGTGGGATCACCGTGCTCTGGACGCTGGCGCTCGTGATCCGCGACGTGGTCGCCCAGGACCGGACGTTCGCGCTGCTCGGCGTGGCCGAGGTCGTCCTCCTGGTGCAGCTCGTCGTCGGGGTGCGTGCTCCTGGCCGGCACCGACCGTGACGTGTCGGGGGTGCTGTTCGTCAGCTACCTCGTCGGCATCGTGCTCGCGCTGCCGATCGGCGCCTTCTGGTCGCTGGCCGAGCGCACCCGGTCGGGCACCGGCGTGCTCGTGGTCGCGGCGCTGACCGTCCTGGCCCTCGAGGTGCGCCTGGTCGACATCTGGGGCGGGGGACTCGGTGCGTGACCTCTCCTCGGGCCCCGGTCGGATCCTGGTCTTCGTCTACGGCGTCTTCGCCGTCGCCGCGACCGGACGCTCGGCGATCCAGCTCGGCACCGAGGCCGGCAACGCGCCGTTCGCCTACACCCTGTCGCTCGTGGCGGCAGTGATCTACCTGATCGCGACCACCTGCCTGCTGCTGGGCGGCGTGCGCGCCTGGCGGGTGGCCGTCGGAGCCTGCGCGGTGGAGCTGGTCGGTGTCGTGAGCGTCGGGTTCCTGTCGTACGTCGACACCGAGCTGTTCCCCGACAAGACCGTCTGGTCGCACTTCGGCCAGGGCTACGGCTTCCTCCCGCTCGTGCTGCCGTTCCTCGGGCTCGCGTGGTTGCGCGCGACCCGGCCCACCGCCCGGCCTCAGCGCGCCGCGTAGCGCAACGGCACCGGACCGGCGGCGCGCGCGACGCCCCCGATCTGCGCCGCGACCGGCGCCGGGTGGGCCGACCAACCGGCGCTCACGTCGTAGGCGTCGACGAGCCGCGCCAGCGCGGTCGACATCGCGGCCAGGGAGAAGGGCTGGGCCGGGCAGGTGTGCCGCCCGTGGCCGAAGGCGGTCACGAGCTGCGGGCTGGCCAGGGAGTCGGTCGGGCGCAGCCGGTTGCGGTCCCAGCGGTCGGGGTCCCAGCCCGTCAGGCCGGGCGCGGCCGAGGTGTTGAGCAGGGGGAGCAGCGTCGCGATCGTCCACCCCGCGGGCACCGAGTAGGTCGTCACACCGTCGTCGAAGGCCACCGGCGACATCACCGTGCGCGCCATGATCGAGCGCTGCGCGAGCCTGGTCGACTCGAGAGCGCAGCGCTGGGCGAACGCGGTGTCGCCGCCGCGCACCCGGGCCAGTGCGTCGGGGTGGGCCACGAGGTCCACCACGGCCCAGCCCAGGGCGGCGTGCAGGTTGGACATCGACGCGACGTGGATGAGCGCGACGTCCAGCGCCACGCCCCGCCGTCGTACGTCCTCGGGCTCGTCGGCCCAGGCAGCGAGGATCCGCGAGAAGAGCCTCCGCCGGCCGAGGCGTCGCCGAGCGAGCCCACCACCGCGACGACCTCCTCCAGCGCTTCGAGCTCCCGCGCCTTGTCGGAGGCGGCCACGGCGGCCATCGCGTCGGGGTGGACGAAGGCGTCGGAGCCGTCGAGGTGGTCGAAGGCGCGCACGAGCCGCTCGAAGGACTCGCCGGTTGCCGCGACGTCGCCGGCCCAGGAGGCCAGGCCCATGCGGTGGCCCAGGCGCCGGGTGAGGACGAAGACGTCGACCTCCCCGGACCCGCCGAGCTCGGCGACCGTGGCGTCGAGGGCCGAGTCGAGGTGGTCGAGGTAGCCCGCTACGTCACCACGACGGAACAGGGTGCCGGGAAGGGTGCGCCGGCCGTCGAAGATCTCCTCGGGGAGCTTGCGCCGCAGCATCAGGTAGTCGGCGACCCCCTTGCTGGCCTCCTCCTCCCGGAGGGCGTAGAACGACTCGACACCAGTGGGGGAGAACGTGAAGAGGTAGCGCTCGCGTCCGGTGGGGCCGTGCGGCTCGATGACGAAGGTGTCGCCCTGCTCGGCGCGCGCGGACGCGATCTCGGCGACGGCGTCCTCGACCGCGACGTGCCACGGGAGACCCGCGCCCGGAGGCAAGGGGAGGGGAGGGATCGATGGCGGCGGCGGGCACGGAGCCCAGTGTGTCAGTCCTGACGAGAACCAGCACCGAAGTGGATAAGGGGAACCTTGCTTGAATGCCCAGCAGCATTAACGGCACACTGGGCTTGTGGAATTCACCCAGGGCGACCTCACGACGCGGCAACGCGTCGCTCGGTCGATCCTGGTCGAAGGACCCTCGACCGCCGCGGTCCTGGCCGACCGGCTCGACCTCACGCCGGCCGCCGTGCGCCGTCACCTCGAGACCATGGTCGAGGAGGGCGCCCTCGAGGCGCGCGACCCGCGCACGCTGGCCAGCCGTGGACGTGGCCGACCGGCGAAGTTCTTCGCCCTGACCCAGGCGGGTCGGGAGGGCTTCGAGAAGGCCTACGACGACCTCGCGGTCCAGGCGCTGCGCTTCGTCGCCGAGACGGGTGGCGAGGACGCCGTGCGCGAGTTCGCCCAGCGTCGCGTGGCCTTCGTCGAGGACCGCTTCGAGGCCGTGGCCGCGCAGCACCCCGACCTCGGTCCGGTGCAGGTCCTGGCCCGCGTCTTCACCGACGAGGGGTACGCCGCCGGGGTGCGCGAGTCGCCAGCCGGCGAGCAGCTGTGCCAGCAGCACTGCCCCGTCTCGTCGGTGGCCCACGAGTTCCCCCAGCTGTGCGAGGCCGAGACCGAGGCGATCGCCTCCGTCCTCGGCCGCCACGTCCAGCGACTGGCGACGATCGCCCACGGCGACGGCGTCTGCACCACGTGCATCCCCAACCTCCCCACCCAGAACGTGCCAGCAGGATCGACCAACCAGAAGGAGCAGGTCAGCTGATGACGACCATCGACGAGCGCAACCCCGAGCTCGAGGGCATCGGCCGCTACGAGTTCGGTTGGAGCGACACCGACACCGCCGGTGCCAACGCCCGCCGTGGCCTCAGCGAGGAGGTCGTGCGCGACATCTCCTCCAAGAAGTCCGAGCCGCAGTGGATGCTCGACATGCGACTGAAGGGCCAC
>CAWGJR010000018.1:0-57620 GCA_963822915.1 uncultured Actinomycetota bacterium | reverse complement strand
GCGCACCGCCAGCGCCAGCGGCCGGCGCGTCACCCACGGCCTCCTCGAGGCGACCGCCGACCTCGCGCCCGACGCCCTCGACGAGGGGCTGCGCGGCGCGGTCGAGATGAACGTCCTGGTGCCCGAGCGCGACGGCTACGCCTTCCGCCACGCCCTGCTCGGCGAGGCGGTCTACGACGACCTGCTCCCCGGCGAGCGCGCCCGCCTCCATGCCCGCTACGTCGACGCCCTGCGCGACGGCACCGCCCGCGGCACCGCCGCCGAGCTGGCCCGCCACGCCCGCCTCGCGATGGACAAGGCCACCGCCCTGACCGCGAGCGTGCGCGCCGGCAACGAGGCCAGCGCCGTGGGCGGTCACGACGAGGCGGCCTACCACTACCAGCAGGCGCTCCAGCTCATGAGCGGCCGCACCGCTCGCTCGGCGACGCGCTCGGCGATCACGGGATCGACCTGTCCAAGCTCGTCGTCACCGCCGCCGAGGCCCTCACGGCCAGCGGCGACCCGGAGCGCGCGGTCGCGGTCATCGCCGAACAGCTCGACCTGCTGCCCGAGGACGCCTCCGACGTGTGGCGCGCCCGGATGCTCAGCGCGCAGGCGTCGGTGCTGCTCGTCACCGAGTCCGACGAGGACATCGTCGCCCTCTCGGCGCGGGCCGTCGAGCTGGCACCCGACCGGTGAGAGCGGTCTGCGGGCCCGGGTGCTCACCAACCACGCGAAGATCCTGGCCGCCTTCGGGCACCTCGACGACGCCCAGGCGGTCGGCATGGACGCCCTCGAGCTCGCCGAGCGGCTCGACCTGCACGAGCTGGCCTCCGACGCCATCACGACGCTGTCCGGCCTCAAGAAGGCCGGCCCGAAGGAGGGTCTGCGGGCCGCCCTGGAGGAGGCGGTCGCGCGGGCTGTCGAGTCCGACGCGATCCACGCCGAGCTGCGCGGACGGTTCCTGCTGGGTCGGTCCTTCGAGGACTACGGCGAGTTCGACCGCGCCGAGGAGTGGTTCACCAGCGCCATCGAGCTCGCCGTCACCGCCGGGCTGCCGTGGGCGCCGTACGGATTCGAGTCGCGGTGGCAGCTGTCCTGGATCCACCTGGTGCGCGGTGAGTGGGACCGCGCGTTGGAGCTCTTCGTCGTCGACGGGCCGTTCCCGCCGCCGATCCCGCGGGCGATGCTGACCTCGATGCGCCTGCAGATCCTCCAGCACCGCGGCGAGGACGTCGGCGCGCGCGTCGCCGGGCTGCGGCCGTTCTGGCGTCGCGACGGCGCGGTGGCCATCCATGCCGCCTCGATCGAGATGATCGCCGCCGGTCGCCGGGGCGACCACCTCGCCGCCGTGGCGTCGTACGACGACGCGGTCGCGGTGCTGGGCCGCATCTGGCACGAGTGGTTCAGCGCCCGGATCCGCCTGGCGGCGGTCACGGTCGGCGTCCTCGCCGACGCGCTGCCGCGCCTGAGCACGGCCGAGCGCGAGAGCGTCGTCGCCGAGCACGTCGAGCGGCTGCGCACCGACGGGCAGCAGGTCCTCGAGCGCTACACCGACCCCTCGGGACACTGGGGCCCGGAGGGTCAGGCCTGGGTGCGCCGGCTGGAGGCCGAGACGCTGCGAGCCCGCTGGCTGGCCGGGGTCGACGCGCCCTCGCTCGAGGTCCTGGTCGCCGCGTGGCGCGAGACCGAGGAGCGCTTCGCGGAGTTCGGGCACGTCCACGAGCTCGCGACGGTGCGGGTCCGTCTCGCCGGCGTCCTGCGCGCCGGTGGCGACCCCGCCGCCGCCCGCGTGGTCGGCGACCTCGCCCGCGAGGCGGCCCACGCCCTCGGCGCGCAACCCCTGCTCGACGAGCTCCAGTGGCTCGGCTCGACCCCCCAGGGAGCGGGCCGGGCGACCGCGGCCGGGGTCTCGCTGACGACGCGCGAGCGCGAGATCCTCGGACACGTCGCCGAGGGCCGCAGCAACGGCGAGATCGCCAAGCTGTTGTTCATCAGCACCAAGACCGTGAGCGTCCACGTCTCCAACATCCTCGGCAAGCTCGACGCCGCCGGGCGCACCGAGGCGGCTGCGATCGCCCGGCGCGACGGTCTGCTGTAGGCCGACCCCACGTCGGGATTGAGATCCGCGGGCCCGGGACAGACTGTCCGCATGTCCGATCCCACGGCGGTCACGCCGCTCCGCTTCAACGACGAGGGCGACGGGTGGCACCTCGCGCCCCCTCGGCGCTTCCTCCAGCGAGGGCTGGCCGTGACGGCCACCGTCCTCACGGTCGTGGTGGCGATCGACGTCGCGCGTCGGGGGGAGGCCGGCCTGGCCCTCGGGCTCGGTGCCGTCGCGATCTTCGCCGTCGCCATCGGGCTGGAGCGGCGCTCGCCGAGACCGGCGCGGATGCACGAGTCGCCCACGGCCTACGGCCTCCTGATCCCGACGCACCCGGTGAAGATCAGCCTGATCGTGACGTTCCTGGTCGGGGGCGTGGGTCTGTGCGTGGGTCCTGGAGTCGCGGTGGCGCTCGGTGCCGGCGAGGACAACCGGGCGGGCCAGGTGTTCGGCATCCTGATCTGCCTCGTGTTCGGGATCCTCTTCGTGGCCGGCGCCTTCGGGGGCATCGCCAGCTGGCGGACCCGCCAGCGAGGGATCCTGCTCACCGTCGACGGCGTGACGCTGCACACCCAGAAGCCGCCGGCGTCCTTCGCGTGGCACACCTGCTCCGGGCTGCGGACGCACTGGACCCGGATCCGCTCCAGCCGCAACAGCTTCACGACCCCCGACGACCTGATCGCCAACTGGCTGTCGTTCGTCGTCGACCCCGATGACGTCCAGGGACGTGTGGTCCAGCTGGTCAACGCCCGGACCCAGCAGCCGACGGTCGACGTCAAGGCCCTCGGCCTCGATCCCGCGCTGGCCCTGGCCGTCTGCCGGTTCTACCTCACCGACGCCGAGGCCCGCGCCGAGCTGCGCACCACCGCGGCGCTCGACCGGGTCGCGTCGCTGGCGCGGTCGCTCGAAGTGCCCCGCTGACGGCGAGCGGACCGCCGTACGATCGCAGCATGGCCACCGTCGACGACTCCGACCTCACCAGTGCGGAGCTCACCAGCGCGCGCTTCCGGCGGACCGGGGCCGTGGGGGAGGGGGCGCCGGTGCCGGCACGTGACGCCGTGCTCCCGCCCGGGCCGAGGTGGCCCGCGATCGTCCAGACCGTCGCGCTGATGCGGTTCCGCCACCGGTTCCACCCCTGGCTGCACCGCACCTACGGTGACGTGTTCACGGTGCGCCTCATCCCCGGCGGGCGTCCGCTGGTGATGGTGACGCGCCCGGAGCACACCAAGGAGGTCTTCGCCGGCGACCCGGAGGTCTTCCACGCGGGCAAGGGCAACGCCATCCTCGGCCCGATCATGGGCAAGCACTCGCTGCTGCTGCAGGACTCCGTGGAGCACAAGCGCGCCCGCAAGCTGCTGATGCCGGCGTTCAACGGCCAGGCGCTGCGCGACTACGAGGCGCTGGTCACCGAGCTCGCGCGCGAGCAGGTCGGCGGCTGGCGCGCCGGTGAGGAGTTCCGCTCCCTCGACCGGATGAACGCCCTGACCCTCGAGGTGATCCTGCGCGTCGTCTTCGGCGTGACCGACGAGACCCGGCTCGCCGCGCTGCGCCCGCGCGTCAACGCGACCGTCGACGTCAACCCCGTCGTGCTCCTCGGCTGGGGCTACCCCTGGTTGCAGAAGGTCGGGATCTGGAAGCGCACGGTCGCCAACCAGTACGAGCTCGACGCACTGATGTACGCCGAGATCCGCGAGCGCCGCACGGCCCCGGACCTGGCCGGACGCGCCGACGTCCTGTCGCGCCTGATCCGGGTCAGCACCGACGAGGGCGACCCGCTCTCCGACACCGAGCTGCGCGACCAGCTCGTCACCCTCCTGCTCGCGGGTCACGAGACGACTGCCACCGCGCTCGCCTGGGCGCTCTACGAGCTGGGTCGCCATCCCGACCTGCACGCCCGCACCGTGCGCGCGATCGCGGAGGGCGACGACGCCTGGTTGGAGGCGGTGATGAAGGAGTCGATGCGGCTCCACCCGGTCATCCCGATGGTGGTGCGCACCCTGACCGAGCCGACCACCATCGCCGGGCACGACCTGCCCGCGGGCGCCACGATCGGGCCGTCGATCATCGTCAGCCACCAGCGCGACGAGAACCACGCCGACCCGGAGGACTTCCGCCCCGACCGCTTCCTCGGCCAGAACCCGCCGACCAACACCTGGATCCCCTTCGGCGGTGGCGTGCGCCGCTGCATCGGGGCGGGCTTCTCGCTGATGGAGGGTGTCGCGGTGCTGCGCGAGGTGCTGGCGTCGTACGACGTGACGGCGGTGGGTGACGACGAGCCCAGGGTCCGCAACATCACGTCGGTGCCGCGCGGCGGTGCGAAGGTGCGGGTGACGACGCGGCGCTGAGGCGTGCAGCCCTCACGCGCGCAGGGCGGTCATCGCGAGGGCGAGGAGCGCACCCGTCGACGTCAGCGTCCGCAGGACGTTCCAGCGCACCCAGGCGGTCTCGAAGTCGGCGCGCACCGCGGCCGGGTCCGCGATCGTGCCGACCCTCCCCGCGGCCTCGAGCGCGTCGTTGAGCGGGATGTTGCCGGCGCCGGTGACCACCACGGTGGCGATCGCGAGCACCAGGCCGGCGATCGCCCACGCCCTGGCCTCGGACGGCGTGACGAGGACGGCGGCGAGAGCGAGGAGTGGTGCGCCGAGGAAGGTCGCCAGGAAGACCGGGTTCACGATCGCGAGGTTGACCTGCTGCATCGTCTCGATGAACGTGCGGTCGTCGGTCTGGGCGAGTCCGGGCATCACGCCGCTCGCCCAGGTGTAGTAGGTGCCGGCCTGGAGGCCCACCGCCAGCGTGGCCAGGACGAGGATCGGGGTGCGCAGGGAGTCGAGGATCTCGGTCATGCCTCGACCCAACCCGAGATCGACGAGACGATCCATGGCTGAGGAGGGCGACGACATACGCGTGCGTCCACGCCTAGGATCCCGGCATGGACGACCTCGCTGCGCTTCTCGACGGCCCACGAGCCCGGGGCGCGTTCCTCCTGCGCTGCCTCATGGACCCGCCGTGGTCGGTCCGGCTGCTCGACGAGTCACCGCTGAGCATCACCGCGGTGACGCGCGGCCAGGCGTGGCTGCTCCCCGACGGAGCCGACGCCGTGCTCCTCCAGCCGGGCGACATCGCCGTCCTGCGCGGGCCCGACCACGCCACCGTCTGCGACGACCCGTCCACCCCCGTGCAGGCGGTGATCCACCCGGGCCAGGTCTGCCGCACACCGGACGGGCGAGAGCTGGCCGAGGAGATGCACCAGGGGGTCCGCAGCTGGGGCAACAGCGCCGAGGGTCGGACCCAGATGGTGACCGGCTCCTACGGAGTCGCCGGCGAGGTCGGCGGCCGGCTCCTGCGCGCGCTCCCGCAGGTGGCCGTCGTGTCGGCAGCCGAGCTGGGGACACCGCTGCTCGACCTGCTCGCCGTCGAGCTGAGCCGCGACGACCCCGGCCAGCAGGCGGTGCTCGACCGGCTGCTCGACCTGCTCCTCATCGCCGCCCTGCGCGGGTGGTTCGCCCGGGCGGACTCGGTGGCGCCGGGGTGGTACGCCGCCCAGGCCGACCCCGTCGTCGGTCCCGGCCTGCGCCTGCTCCAGCACCATCCCGAGCACCCGTGGACCGTCGCCTCCCTGGCCCGGTCGGCGGGCGTCTCGCGAGCGGCGTTCGCCCGTCGGTTCACCGACCTGGTCGGGCAGCCGCCGATGGCGTTCCTCACCGAGTGGCGGCTGTCGCTGGCCGCCGACCTCCTGCTCGAGCCCGACGCGACCATCGCCGCCGTGGCCCGCCAGGTCGGCTACGGCACGCCGTTCGCCCTCAGTGCGGCCTTCAAGCGGGCCCGCGGCGTCTCGCCGCGAGCCTGGCGCGAGCGTGCCGCCGAGGGCGAGACGATCAGCGGCGTGAGCTCGTGACCCGGTCGTAGGGGCGCAGCGCGTCGACCTCCGCAACGACGATCAAGCCGGGACGGTCCCCGAGCGGGCAGTCTTGCCCCATGACCACGACCGACGGCCTCGCCCGGATCCTCGACCTGGCCCGTGCGGGCCTCGACGACCCGGCGCTCGGTGCCGACGAGCTCGCCGCCCGCGCGCACCTCTCGCGCTTCCACTTCGACCGGCTCGTGCGGGCCGCCGGTGGCGAGGCCCGGGGGCGCTGCGGCGACGGCTGCTGCTCGAGCGCGCGGCGTACCGCCTGCTCCGCCATCGCGAGCGCAGCGTCCTCGACATCGCCGTCGAGGCCGGGCTACGGCTCGCACGAGGCCTTCACCCGCGCGTTCGCCCGTGCCCACGGTCGTACGCCGACGGCGCTGCGGGCCGACCCCCCGCTCACGTTCCACGACCTCGAGCTGCCCGCCACCTCCGGCGTGCACTTCCAACCACCCGGTGGCCTCCGGCTGCCGGCCACCCGCAAGGAGACCAGCATGGACGTCCTCCAGCACCTCGTCGACCACCACGTCGACTCGCTCACCGCCATCATCGAGAACGCCTCGTCGCTCGGTGACGACGTGCTCGACCAGCCGATCACCCAGTCGGTGGAGGGCGTCGACGACGACCCGACCCTGCGCGGGCTGATCAACGGCATGGTCACCCAGGAGGAGCACTGGCTCAACGCGTTGCGCGGCCAGGAGTGGCCCGACGAGAGCGACCAGACCATGGCCGGTCTCGCCGCTCGGCACGACGTGGCCGGGCGCGACTACCGCGCCTGGGTCGCCGCGGCGATCGCCGAGCGCCACCCTGACCGACACCTTCGTCGACACCACCTGCGAGCCGCCGATGCCCACACCGTCGGCGGCATCATCGGCCACGTCATCACCTTCGGCGCCGTGCGCCGCACGATGGCGGTCGGTGCGCTGTGGACCGCCGGCATCAAGGACTTCGACCGGGCGGACCCGCGCCCCTACCTCGACGGTCTCGTCGGCGCCTGACCTGCCGACCCGGCCTCACGCCGCGTCCGGCATCAGGTCGACCGTCGCGGCGATCGCCTCGAAGACGTCGCAGTAGTCGGCGTACTCCTCGCGCGCGACCGAGCAGGTCAGCGTCACCCCGACGCCGTCGGTGAGCCAGGCCCACTGGTCGCAGATGACGTCGGCCGCGCCGAGGCGGTGAGCGAAGCGGCGGTAGGCGACCCGGTCGTCCATCAGGTCGAACTCGTCGTCGTCCTCGAGCGCGAAGTCGTCGAGGCGGTCGGCCAGCTCGCCCATCGCCGCCTCGCGCCAGGCCGTCAGGTCGTCGTCGGGCACGCGGCAGTAGCGCAGCACCAGCTCGGGGCGGACGCCGCTGGGCGGGACCTGGGTGGCGCGGGCTGCGACGAGCACCCCGTGGTCGGGGTCGGAGCGGCGGCGCCAGGTCGGGGGTACGGCGATGCCGAGCCGGCGGCCGGGCGCGGAGGACGGTCGATCGTGAGTGGTCATGCCCCGACGTTGGCCTCCCGGGCAGGGCCGCCAAACCCGGCCGATCGGCTCCTGTGGAGGGGAGCGTGGATCGACTGCAGCCTCGCGCCCGCAACCCGGTGCGCCGGCGGTTGCCGCCCGCCAGGATCGCGTCAGCGGATCGTGCCCACGCCCGGCACCAGCGGGAGGTCGAGCGCGGTGACCCAGCCGGGCGGCAGGTCGTTGACGGCCGGGACGGCGTTGAGCGCGCGCAGGCCGGTGGCCAGGCAGCCCGCCACGGCCGGCGCCCGACCGGACCCGTCGGTGAACCGGAACGACGTCTCCTGCACGATCGAGGGTGAGCCGACGATGTCGACGCGGTAGACGTCGTCGCCGGAGCCGGTCGGCCAGTCGGGGGCGGCGTCGAGGCCGATCCGGTTGACGTGCTCCAGGGTGATCACCTCGCGACCACCGAAGACCCCGTTGATGGTGAAGCGGATCGCCGCGACGTTGCCGGCCTCGATCACGCCTTTGGCGGTCGTCCGATCGGTCGGCGTCACCCACTTCTCCCACGTGGTGGTGATGTCGTCCAGCTCGATGCCGACGGCCTCGGCCATCATCGGCACCGTCGCGCCCCACGCCATGATCAGCAGGTCCGGGATCTCGAGGAGCGGGGTGAAGTCGGGCGAGCGGCCGATGCCCATCTCGTCCTCGTAGTCGCCCTCGTAGTCGGTGTAGTCGAGCAGCTCGCTGGCGCGCACCGAGTCGACGCGGCCGCACAGCCCCATCAGGGTCAGCGGGAAGAGGTCGTTGGCGAAGCCGGGGTCGATGCCCGTGGTGAAGCAGGACGCCCCGCCGGCCTCGCACGCCTCGGTGATCGGGTCGATCCAGGCGGCCGGGTTCTGCTTCATGCCCGGCCACACCCACGGCGTCATCGCGGTCGAGCAGACGTCGATGCCGGCGCGCAGGAAGGCCCCCATCACGCGGATGTTGTCGTCGGCGTACTGCGCCGTCGGGCCGTAGTGCACCAGCGCGTCGGGGGCGAGCGCGACCAGCTCCTCGACCGAGTCGGTGCACCGGATGCCCGTGGGCCGTCGTCGGCCGGGAGGCCGCAGACCTCGGCGACGTCCTTGCCGACCTTGGCCGGGTTGCTCACGCCGACGCCGACGAGCTCGAAGACCGGGTGGCCGGCCGCGATCTCGGCGATCACCATGGAGCCGACGACTCCGGTGCCCCAGACGACGACGCGCTTCTTCTCGGACGGCTCGGCCATGCTGGTGCTCCTCGGTTCGTGGGCCTGGTGGGGTAGTCCCTGACGTAAATCAACGTCCTGGGGGTCGAATCCTTGATTTCCGTCAGGGACTACCCCAGCGGTCAGCGGTCGAACGACTGGCGGACGTCGGCCTCGGTGAGCCCGTAGTCGTCGAGGGAGTAGCGGTGCGACGGCGCCTTGCCACCCTGCTTGGACTCCCGGTCGATGTCGGTCACGGCCGCCTGCGCCTCGGGGGTGAAGTCGAGCCCGAACTGCTCGTAGAGCCCGCGCACGACGCCCATCGGGTCGGCGACCAGGTCGGCGAAGGCGACGTCGGCGAACTGTGCGTCGTCGTACGACGGGCGCGCGTCGTGGTAGGCGTGGTAGGCGCGCGACCACAGGTCGAGCTGGGTCGAGCCGACCACCTCGGGCGTGTAGGTCGTCGAGTGTCCGATCGTCGTCTCGGCCGACAGCGAGCACGACGAGGCGATGCAGACCACCGGGTCGCGGTGGGTGTAGACGACCAGCGCGTCGGGGTAGACGGTCATCAGCGCGTCGAGGGCGGTCATGTGCGACGGGTTCTTGAGGACCCACCGCTTGTCGGCGTCGTTGAGCCCGACCAGCTGGAGGTTCTGCTTGTGGCGGGCGTAGGCGTCGGTCCAGTCCTGCGTCCTCAGCCACTCGGTGTAGCGCGGGATGTGGGCCAGGGACTCGTAGGAGTTGGACTTGCCGGTCTGGCGCAGCAGCCGCCAGCACTCCTCGACGGTGGTCGCATCCATGTAGTGGATGCCCATGAAGTCGGGGCTCTCGACGTGGTGGGCCGAGAAGGCCTGCTGCATGGCCTGGAAGATCGGGTCGTCCTCCCACGTCTCGCGCGGCGGTCGTGGCTGGGGGAACTGGGTCAGCCACATCTCCAGTCCCTGCGCCATCGGGTCGGCGTGGAGCAGGCGGTGCAGCGCGGTGGTGCCCGTGCGCGGCAGCCCCATCAGGAAGATCGGTCGCTCGATCGGCACGTCCGCGTGCTCGGGGTGCTCGTCGAAGCGCGCCTGCGTGAGGAGCCGGCCCACGAGCGCCCCCTTGACCTCGGAGCGCTGGAAGTAGTTGCCCAGCGGCGTCAGCCCGGCCTCGGGCGAGGCGAGGTCGTCGGTGAGCAGGCGCAGCCCGGCCTCGTGCTCGGTGCCCGGCTCCCACCCGAAGTCGCTCAACCCGGTCGTGCGCGTCGCCGCCGCGACGATGTCGTCGTACGACCCGACGTCGGGGCGGGTGCGCGCCATGATGTTGTCGCTCATCGCGCGGCGGGCCCTGCACCTGTCGAGATCCCACAATTGTGGAGGGGTGGCAGGTTCCGGATGCCGAAACCTTCCACAACGGCACAATTGTGGGGCTTGTGCACGGCAGGTCCGCCCCGGCCGGGACCGTCAGTCATGGAACTCGCCGCAGTCGACCGTCAGCATCTGCCCGGTCACCGCCGAGGCGAGGTCGGAGGCGAGGAAGAGGGTCGCGCGGGCGACCTCCTCGGAGGAGGCGAGGCGCTTGAGGTCGGTCGGGGCGGCCTTCTCGGCGTAGACCTCCTCGTGGGTCTTGTCCTCCACGGCGCCCAGGTAGTCGAAGTAGCCGCGGTTGACGTCCTCGTAGATGTAGGACGGTGCGACGCTGTTGACGCGGATCCCGCGCGGTCCGAGCTCGGTCGCCAACGACGACGCGAGGTGGGCGAGGGTGCCCTTGGAGAGCTTGTAGCCGGCGTACTCGGGCTGCGAGGAGAACTGCACGCACGAGTTGAGCATGATGATCGAGCCCTTCGACTCGGCCAGCGCGTCGGCGAAGAGCGCCGAGAGGCGCAGCGGGGCGAAGACGTTGGTCTCGTTGACCTTCGCCAGCGCGCGACGGCTTGATCGAGGTGATCGGGTCCATCGGGGGGATCGCGAAGGCGTTGTTGATGATGCAGTCGACACGGCCGAAGGCCTCGAGCGTCTTGTCGCGCAGGTTGGCGCGCGAGTCCTCGTCGGTGACGTCGGTGACGACGGCCTCGACGCGCACGCCGTACGGTGCCAGCTCGTCCTTGAGCTCGAGCAGCCGCGCCTCGGTGCGACTGGCGATCACCAGGTCGGCGCCCATCTTCGCGGCCTCCTCGGCCAGTGAGCGCCCCAGGCCGGGCCCGATGCCGGAGACGACGACGACCTTGCCCTTCAGCAGCGGGACCGCTGCGTAGCGCTCCTCGATCGAGGTGTCGTGGGCGTCTGCCAGGCCGAGCTCGCTCAACTGATCATCCTTCGGGCCACGGAGCGCTGCCGCGCGGCGATGCGGGCGGCGTACTCCTCGGTGGTGAGTGGTGTGGTGTGCGGGAGGTGCTTGGGTACGTCGGCGAGCGGCACGACCTGGATCGTCGGGCCGTCGGCGTCCTGGGTGAGGTCGCGGGTGAGCTGCTGCCAGCGCAGCATCATCGACCCGCTGCGGTGACCGGTGGTCTCGAGCCAGTTGGCGATCGGCGCTCCGTCGTACGGCGGTGACTCGGCGACCACGAAGCGGATGACGCCGTCGGGGTCGGTCTCGGCCTGGGCCTTGGTGAGCGAGGTCTGGTGCGTCTCGTAGTCGGTCGAGGCGTACCAGTTGGAGCCGATCTGGGCGGCTTGGTAGGTGCAGTCGTCGCAGCGGGGGACCGAGACGATCATCGCCTCGTCCTCGGCCAGCTCGTAGTGGCCGATCGAGGAGCGCTGCGAGGCCAGTCCGCCCGGTGTCGACTGCGGCGCGGTGAGGGTGTTGACGGGCTCCTTGCGCTCGAACCACTTGGGGAACTCGAACCACGTCAGGATCGAGCCGGTCAGCGAGCGCGCGGCCACCTCGTACTTCTTGGCCAGCATCTTCTCGGTCAGCGCCTTGGCCGGCTGGTCGATCGTGTCGGGGCGCTCGATCGTGATCGTGCCGCGCTCCTCGGTGTCCCAGTCGCAGAACACCTCGCGCACGATCATCGTCTTGGCACCCGGCTCGGCGACGTAGGTGAACTCGAAGCTGCCGTCGTCGGCGATGTCGAGCTCGCGGTCGTCGAAGGCCATCAACGAGGTCGCCGAGGAGGTCGCCGAGTAGGACCCGCCCATGACCTGGAAGGAGAGGTCGGCGCTGGTGCCGCGCCTGCCGCGGACCACGTAGGTGACGCCCTCGCGCAGGTAGGCGTTGAAGTAGATCGCGTCGGGGTTGTCGAGTCCCTGCCGCGAGAACTGGTGGGTCGGGTTGATGAACAGCGGCCGGTCGAGGTCGTGGTCGAAGGCCATCTGCATCGCCATCCGGATCCGGCCGGCGAGGTAGTCGTAGCCCTCGAGCCGGTCGGCGTCGTTGGTGATGAACGGCGCGTTGGCGATCAGCTCCTCGGCCTCGGCGATCGCGTCCTGGAGCGGCTTGGTGAGGTCGAGCGACTCAGACATGCCTGCTCCCGGGGTGTCCAAGCTCCACAATTGTGGAGTTCTGACATGGCGGGCGGCCGAAAACCTTCCACAACGGCACAATTGTGCTGTTTGCGCAGCCCGGGCTCACCCGTTCACCTTGCTGATGATCGTCTCGGCGTACGACTCGAGAGCGGCGACCTTCTTCTCCAGCGGCTCGGTGTCCGGGCCCATGATGTAGGGCACGCGGAAGCCGACGATGCAGTCGGTGACGCCCTTGTCCTCGAGGCGCTTGATGCCGTCGACGGTGTAGGCGTCGTAGGAGATGACGTGCACCTCGAAGTCGTCGCGGGTGTCACCCTCCTCCTCGCGGATCTCGGCGAGGCGCGCCAGCAGCCGGTCGAGCTCCTCCCCGTCACCGCCGGCGTGCATCCAGCCGTTGCCCTTGCGCACGGCGCGCCGCAGCGCGGCGTCCGCGTGGCCACCGACCAGCAGGGGGATCGGCTCGGTGGCACCCGGGCACTGCTTGAGCTCCTCGACGGAGAAGAACTCGCCCTCGTAGCGGAAGTACTCGCCGGTGGTCAGGCCCGCGAGGATGTCCATGCACTCGTCCATCCGCTTGCCGCGCCGCGCCCAGTCGACACCGAGGGCGTCGAAGTCCTCCGGCCACGGGGACAGCCCGACGCCGAGCCCGAGACGGTTGCCGGAGAGGAACGCGAGCGACGACGCCTGCTTGGCGACCAGGACCGGCGGGCGGATCGGCAGCTTGAGCACGAACGGCGTCAGCCGCAGCGTCGTGGTGTGCGCGAAGATGTGCGCGCACAGGATCATCGTCTCGATGAACTCCTTGCCGTCGAGGAAGGCGCGGTCCCCGGTGTCGGTGTAGGGGTACTTCGAGTCCGACTCCTTGGGGTAGATCAGCGAGTCGGCCACCGTCATCGACGTGTAGCCGGCCGCTTCGGCCGCCTGGGCCAGGGGGGCGTAGTACGTCGCCTGCGTCATCGCCTCGGCGTAGGAGAACCTCATCGCTGCCTTTCGGTTATTGAGCTTGACGAAATATAGAACGTGTTCCAGTTTTGTGCCAGAGTTCACCCTCGTGGACCTCCAGGAGATCAGCGACCGGCTCGAGATCGCCGACGTCGTGACCCGCTACACGCGCGGGATCGACACCGGGGAGTGGGACCGCCTCGACACCGTGTTCACCCCGGACGCCGACATCGACTACGTCGAGTCGGGCGGGATCCACGCCGGGTACGCCGAGATCAAGCCGTGGCTCGCCGAGATGCTGCCCGCCTTCTTCCCCAAGCGGATGCACACGATCGGTCAGGTCGAGGTCGTCTTCGGCCCCGGCGTGGTGCCCGAGGAGGCGACCGTGGTGGCCTACTTCGACAACCCGATGCCGATGGACGACGGCGCCGGCGGCGAGAAGATCGTCGAGGTCGGCGGGATGTACCACCACGAGATGGTGCGCACGCCCGACGGCTGGCGCAGCCGCAGGCTCCACGAGCAGGTCGTCTGGAAGCGCGGTCTCTAGCCACCGCCGGACCCGACGGCCCACCTCGCAGGGGAGCCGACCGACGGGTCATCCCCGTCGTGGTCCCGGCGCCGCGCTGAGGGGTGGCGACGAGGCGCCGTGCCACGACCGTTTGGCGGGCTTGGTCCGGGCAGCGACAATGGCACCGTGATCAGCGACAAGCTCCAGCGCCCACCCACGACGGAACCCCGCGAGGGGCATCCGATCCTGGCGGGCCTCGTGGCGTTCATCGCTGTCGTGGTGGTGGTCGCCGGTGTCGTCGCCGGTGGCGCCGTTGTCGCCAGCCGCTCCCTCGGCCTGTCCGAGGACGGCTCGATCGACACCGGCCAGACCGAGCAGGAGACCCTGTTCCTGCCGAAGCCGAGCGACACCGAGGAGCCGGACGGCCCGCAGATCACCCTCGCGCCCGACCCCGACGCGGGCGACAGCGACAAGCCCGACAAGGACACGTTCACCAAGGAGCCCGAGCCGGTCACGATGATCACGTTGACCGCTGCTCAGACCGCCGTCGCCCCGATGCAGGAGATCGACCTCGACGGTGAGTACGCCGCCGGGGACGGCGCGATCCTGCGCGTGCAGCAGTTCCAGGACGGCACGTGGGCCGACTTCCCGGTCACCGCCCCGGTCAACGGCGGTCGGTTCTCCACCTTCATCCAGGCCGGCGCGATCGGACTCAACAGGTTCCGGATGATCGACACCGACTCCGGGGAGACCTCCAACGAGGTCAAGGTGCAGATCGGCTGACCTGGCCCGACCGACTCGTGCGCGGCCTCGACGAGCCATGCTCGCCGAGGCCGTGCGACTCCTACCTCGGTGAGGTGGGAGGTCAGTCGGGGATGTAGTCGAACGTGTCGGGGTTGGGTCCCTGACGTCCGTCCTCGCCCTTGTCGAGCGCGGTGATCTGCGCGACCTCGTCGGCGCTGAGCTCGAAGTCGAAGATGTCGAAGTTCTCCGCCATCCGCTCGGGGCTCATCGACTTGGGGAAGACGATGTCGCCGCGCTCGACGTGCCACCGCAGGGTGACCTGGGCGGGGGACTTGCCGTGGGCGGCCGCGATCGTGCCGATGGTCTCGTCGTCGAGCACCTTGCCCTGGGCGATGGGGGACCAGGCCTCGACCTCGATGCCGTGGCGCAGCGAGGCCCCACGGGCGCGCTCGTTGGTGAAGTAGGGGTGCACCTCGATCTGGTTGACAGCGGGCACGACCCCGGTCTCCTGGACGATGCGGTCGAGGTGCACGGCCTGGAAGTTGGACACTCCGATCGAGCGGGCACGCCCGTCGGCGACGAACTCGCTCAGCGTCTTCCACGTCTCGACGTACTGACCCGGGTCGACGGTGGGCAGCGGCCAGTGGATGAGGAACAGGTCGATCTGGTCGAGCCCGAGCTTGGCCATCGTGTCGTCGAAGGCGCGGCGGGCGTCGTCGGGGGCGTGGAAGCCGTTGTTGAGCTTGCTGGTGACGTACAGCTCGCTGCGCGGGATGTCGGCGTTCGCGATCGCGACCCCGACCTCCTGCTCGTTGCCGTACATCTGCGCGGTGTCGATGTGGCGGTAGCCGACCTCGAAGGCCTTGGTGACGGTGTCGGCCGTCTGCTCCGGCGGCACCTGGAAGACCCCGAAGCCGAGCTGCGGGATGGTGGTCTGGTTGTTGAGCTCGATGCTCGGGACGGTGGTGGTCTGCGACATGCCTCTAAACAACCACGCGCGGCCGCCTCGCCCAACCCTCCGCACAGGGGAGACGACGTGCCGATCATCACGTCCGCGCCGAGTCGGCGCCTAGACGCGCCGACTCGCGGTCGGTGAGGGCCAGGTCGACCATGAGGTCGGCGTGGGCGGTGGCGGAGTCGATGACCGGGAGTGGGGCCTGGTCGGGGGAGACGAGGAGGCCGATCTCGGTGCAGGCCAGCACCACGGCGTCGGCGCCGCGGGCGGCGAGGTCGCGCATGACGTCGACGTACGCCGCACGCGACGGCTCCAGGAAGAGCCCCTGGGTGATCTCGTCGAAGACCACCCGGTCGACGAGGTCGCGTCCGGTCGCGTCCGGCACCACGACGGTGATCCCGTGCTCGGCGAGACGGTCGGCGTAGAAGGTCTCCTCCATCACCCACCGCGCGCCGAGCAGGCCGAGCGTGGTCCAGCCCGCGCGCTGCGCGACGGCGGCGACGGCGTCGGCGATGTGCACGGCGGGCACGGTCAGCGCCGACTCGAGCGCGGCGAAGTTCTTGTGCATCAGGTTGGTGCAGAGCGCGACGACCTCGGCGCCCCCGGCCTCGCACCTGGTCGCGGCGTCGGCCAGCAGCTGCGCCGAGCCGGCCCAGTCGCCGCGCACCTGGCAGTCGCGGACGTCGGCGAAGTTGAGGGACTGCAGCGAGATCCGCGCGGACGCGTGCCCGCCGAGGCGGGCGGCCACCTGCTCGTTGATCCGTCGGTAGTAGGCCTCGGTCGAGTGCCAGGACATGCCGCCGATGAGTCCGATCGTCTTCATCACACCAGCCTGACGACCGCGGCAGCCCCAAGGAATCCCCGTCCTCCTACGACGACCCATAAGCACCACTTTGGTCAGGTGGGAGTCACACTGGCTCCATGGCCCTCGATCCGCGCCGCGTCCTGCTCTTCCGCGACGTCGTGCGCGCCGGCTCGATCAGCGCCGCGGCGCGCGACCTCGGGTGGACCCAGCCGGCCGTCAGCCAGCACCTCAGCCGCCTCGAGCGCGACGCCGGCGGACCGTTGCTGCTCCGCGGTCCGGGTGGCGTGACGCCGACCGAGGCCGGCGAGTGGCTGCTCCGCCGGGCCGACGTGATCGCCGCCGAGCTGCACACCGCCGACGAGGAGCTCGCCGCCCACGCCCAGCTCCGCGGTGGCCGGGTCCGGCTGGTCGCCTTCCCGTCGGCGTCGGCGACGGTGGTGCCCGAGGCGATCGCGGCCCTGGCCGCCGACCACCCCGAGGTGACCGTCGGTCTCGAGGCAGCCGAGCCGCCCGAGGCGCTGGCCGCGGTCGCGGCGGGTGACGCCGACCTCGCCGTCGTCTTCGGGTACGACGGCCCGCCGGCCGACCTGGGTCGGCTGGTGTGGCACCCGCTCGCCGACGAGGGGGTCGGGCTCGTCGTACCGCTCGGGGAGTCGTCCCCCTCGGGCCTGGCCGAGCTCGCCGACGCCGAGTGGATCGGCGGCTGCGTGCGGTGTCGGGTGCACCTCGTCGAGTGCTGCGAACGGGCCGGCTTCACTCCCCGCCTGAGGCACACCACCGACGACTACGTCGTCGTGCAGAACCTCGTCGCTCGTGGGCTGGGCGTCACCGTCCTGCCCGCCTCGGCCCTGGCCGCCTATCGGCACCCGGGCGTGCAGGTGGTCGCGCTCGCCGAGCTCGGTCGACGCCACCTGGGGCTCGCGCACCGACCCGGGGCGGACGCCGTACCGGCCACACGGGCGCTGATGGGCGAGCTCGTCCGCTCCGCCTCGGCACGCCTCCCCGGCTCGGGGCACGACTCGCACTAGCGTCCCGTCCTGACCGTCACGCCCGACCGCTAGAGGAGCCGTCTGTGCCGCGCTGGGCCGGCCCGCCGCCGCTGCTCGTTGCAGCGACGGTTCTCGGCATCCTGGTGGCTCCTGCCGTCAGTCGCGCCGACGCCGACCCGGGCCCCGACCGCGGAGCCGACCAGGCCACGATCGTCAGCGCCCCCACGGCGACCCCGACTCCCACGCCGGCTCCCAGCGCGATCCCGCCTCTCGGCGACTCGACGCCCGGGTCGCCCGAGTCGACTGACGCGCCCACGACGCTCGAGCCGACCGAGAAGGCGAAGCCGAAGACCCCGGCGCCCCAGGACATCGGTGTCGCGTCCTTCAACCGCTATCGCGGCCTCACCCCTGCCGAGGCAGACCAGGACGCGCTCGCCCTCACGTCCCGCCCCGGCGTCACGATCGTGGGGTGGCAGGAGGCCTACTCCGCCGGGCCGACCTTCCAGCTGCTGGCCGAGAAGGGCTGGGCCACCAGGCGGTACGTCGCGCGCAAGGGCATGCGCGAGCTCGCGGTGTCGTGGCGCCGCGACCGGTTCACGCTGGTCAGCTCGGCGATCCGCAAGGTGGCCGACGGGGTCGGTCAGGACAGCGGTCGCTACCCGTTCGGCGACCGCTACGCCCTGCGGGTCACCCTGCGCGACAAGGCCAGCGGCGAGCTGCTCTCGGTGCTCAACACCCACCTGCCCCAGAAGGTCGAGGACCTCGACGACCTCGGCACCTGGCGCTCCACCCGGAACGCCCGCCAGGCCCGCACCCAGCTCGAGGAGATGGCCCGCCTCTGGGACGAGGCCCCGGGTCGTTGGGTCATCGGCACCGGCGACTACAACATCGACGCCCGCGCCGATGCCCGGATCCGCACCGACCGGGGCGTGCGCGACACCTTCGACGGCGTCGCGCGCTCGTCGTACGCCGAGCTCGGCTTCGGCAGCGTCCTGCCGACCCACCCCTTCACCGGGCGCTACATCGACTACGTCCTCGCCGCGCAGCCGGCGCTGGACGCCGGACGGGTCGAGTTCACCGGGCAGCGCACGTTCAGCGGGCTCAGCTCCGACCACCGGCCGCTGCTGGTGTGGCTGCACCCTCCGCTGACCCTCCGCGAACCCTCCGCCGACCCGGAGCCGCCCCCGGAGCGACTCCTGGACCGACCGCGGGAACAAACTCTCGACCCGCCCCGTTGAGCCGTATAGAGACTTGAGTTGAACCGACTCAACTTCTTTGCCAGACTTCCTGGCACAGACGTTCACCGGAGCCCGCACCCCGGGCCGATCACGGAGGTAACACACACATGGCACGAGCTGTCGGCATCGACCTCGGAACGACGAACAGCGTCGTCGCGGTCCTCGAAGGTGGCGAGCCCACGGTCATCGCCAACGCCGAGGGCGCCCGCACCACCCCGTCCGTCGTCGCGTTCTCCAAGTCCGGCGAGGTCCTCGTCGGGGAGGTCGCCAAGCGTCAGGCGGTCACCAACGTCGACCGCACGATCCGCTCCGTCAAGCGCCACATGGGCACCGACTGGAAGCAGAGCATCGACGACAAGGACTTCACCCCCCAGCAGATCAGCGCGTTCATCCTGCAGAAGCTCAAGCGTGACGCCGAGGCCTACCTCGGTGAGCCGGTGACCGACGCGGTCATCACGGTTCCCGCCTACTTCTCCGACTCCCAGCGCCAGGCGACCAAGGAGGCCGGCGAGATCGCGGGCCTCAACGTCAGCCGCATCGTCAACGAGCCCACCGCGGCCGCGCTGGCCTACGGCCTCGACAAGGGCGACGACCAGACGATCCTCGTCTTCGACCTCGGTGGCGGCACGTTCGACGTGTCCCTGCTCGAGATCGGCGAGGGCGTCGTCGAGGTCAAGGCGACCTCCGGTGACAACGAGCTCGGTGGAGACGACTGGGACAACAAGGTCGTCGAGTGGATGGTCAAGACCTTCAAGTCCAACCACGGCGTCGACCTCGCCGCCGACAAGATCGCCAAGCAGCGCCTCCAGGAGGCGGCCGAGAAGGCGAAGATCGAGCTGTCGAGCTCCAGCGACACCACGATCCACCTGCCCTACATCACCCACGGCGAGTCCGGCCCGCTCCACTTCGAGGAGCGCCTGTCGCGCAGCGAGTTCCAGAAGCTCACCGCCGACCTGCTCGAGCGCACCAAGGCGCCGTTCCAGAGCGTGCTCAAGGACGGTGGCGTCGCGGTCGCCAACATCGACCACGTCGTCCTCGTCGGAGGCTCGACCCGCATGCCCGCCGTCAGCGACATCGTCAAGGAGCTGCTCGGCGGCAAGGAGCCCAACAAGGGCGTCAACCCCGACGAGGTCGTCGCCGTCGGCGCCGCGCTGCAGGCCGGTGTCCTCAAGGGCGAGGTCAAGGACGTCCTGCTCCTCGACGTCACCCCGCTGTCGCTGGGCATCGAGACCAAGGGTGGCGTGATGACCAACCTCATCGAGCGCAACACCACGATCCCGACCAAGCGCTCGGAGGTCTTCACGACCGCCGACGACAACCAGCCGTCGGTCGAGATCAAGGTCGCCCAGGGCGAGCGCCAGATGTGGTCGCAGAACCAGCCGCTCGGCAACTTCGAGCTCACCGGCCTGCCGCCGGCACCCCGCGGCGTACCGAAGATCGAGGTCACCTTCGACATCGACGCCAACGGCATCGTCCACGTCTCGGCCAAGGACACCGCGTCCGGCCGCGAGCAGTCGATGACGATCTCCGGCGGCTCCGCGCTGTCGAAGGACGACATCGACCGGATGGTCAAGGAGGCCGAGCAGTACGCCGAGGAGGACGCCAAGCGTCGCGAGGCCGTCGAGTCGCGCAACCAGGCCGAGCAGCTCGTCTACACGACCGAGAAGTTCCTCGGCGACAACGACGACAAGCTGCCCGAGGACGTCAAGACCGAGGTCGGAGCCGACCTCGAGTCCCTCAAGGCCGTGCTGGCCAACGAGGAGGCCGCCGCCGACGAGATCACCGCCGCGGTGAGCAAGCTCGGTGAGTCCAGCCAGAAGATGGGCGCCGCGATGTACGCCGCCGCCGAGGCCGAGCAGGCCGCCGCCGGCGGCGCGACCGGAGCGACCGGGGAGGCCGACGAGGACATCGTCGACGCCGACGTGGTCGACGCCGAGGTCGTCGACGAGCCCGCCGACGCGGGCGAGGGCGACGCGGCCGAGGGCGAGTCCAAGTGACCCCAGGTCACGAGGACGCCCACCACGAGACCGGGCCCGAGGGCACCTTCGGCGACGCCGCCGCCGAGATGCCCAACGAGACCGAGGTCGAGGCTCCTCTCCCCGCCGACGGCGGGGAGGGGGCCCCGGTCGACGCCGTGGACTCCTCCGAGGGCATCAGCGGCATCGCCGACTGGATCGAGGAGGGCGGTCCCCTGGAGCCCTCCGACGTCGTCTCGCCGGGCGAGGAGTCCGACGCCGACGAGCTCACGGTCACCACGATGGCGCTCGAGGAGCGCACCCTGGACCTGCAACGGCTCCAGGCGGAGTTCCTCAACTACAAGCGACGCGTCGAGCGTGACCGCGACCTGATCAAGCAGAACGCGACCTACGCCGCGCTCGCGCCGATCACCGAGGTCCTCGACACCATCGACCGGGCTCGCGAGTCCGCCTCGTCGATGGGCGAGGAGCTCGAGGGCGGCCTGAAGACGGTCGCCGACCAGCTCGAGCGCACCGTCGCGTCGTCGGGGCTGATCAAGTTCGGCGCGCCCGGCGAGTCGTTCGACCCCACCGTGCACGAGGCTCTCTCGAGCCTGGGGCCCGACCCGGAGGTCGAGGTGACGACCGTGAAGGTCGTCGCCAAGTCGGGCTACAAGATCGGCGACCGGGTGGTGCGCGCCGCCCAGGTGCTCACCGTCGAGCCCGACCAGGGCTGAGGAGTCGTCATGCATCGGAGAGGAGGGGTGACCCGTGGCGGGCACTGACAACGAGTTCCGCGCCGACTGGGCGCAGAAGGACTTCTACGCCGCACTCGGCGTGAAGAAGGACGCGGCGGCGGCCGACATCAAGAAGGCCTACCGCAAGCTGGCCAAGGACAACCACCCCGACTCCCACCCCGGCGACACCGCCAAGCACGACACCTTCAAGACCGTCGCCGAGGCCTACGACGTCGTCGGCGACCCCGACAAGCGCGCCAAGTACGACGAGATGCGCCGGCTCTACGGCAGCGGCGGGTTCGGCGGCGGTCGCGGCGGCGGCGGCGGCGGAGGTGGCGGGTTCAACCTCGACGACCTGCTGCGCGACCGCGGCGGCGCGGGTGCCGGTGGCGCCGGAGGCATCGGCGACATGTTCGGCGACCTCTTCGGAGGGGGCGGCGGGCGCCGCACCCAGCAGGCGCGACGCCCCCGCAAGGGCGCCGACGTGGAGACCAGCGCCACCGTCGGCTTCACCGACGCGATCGACGGCGTCACGATCTCCCTGCGACTGGCGTCGGACGCTGCGTGCGCGTCGTGCTCGGGCACCGGCGGCAAGCCCGGCACGCGGCCCCACATCTGCGCCACGTGCGAGGGGTCCGGCTACGTGACGGCCAACCTCGGCGGCGCCTTCTCGATGAACGAGACCTGCCCGGCCTGCGCCGGACGGCAGCTGCTCTACGACGAGGCGTGCCCCACCTGTCAGGGAAGCGGCCGGGGCACGTCGTCGCGCACGATCCAGGCCCGGATCCCGGCCGGGGTCAAGGACGGCCAGCGCATCCGGCTGCGTGGCAAGGGCTGCCGCCGGCGAGGACGGCGGCCCGGCCGGCGACCTCTACGTCAAGGTGGTCGTCTCCCCGCACCGGCTCTTCGCCCGCAAGGACGACAACCTCACCATCGACGTGCCGGTGAGCTTCGACGAGCTCGCCCTGGGCGCGGAGATCAAGGTCCCCACCCTCGGTGGCGCACCGGTCACGCTGCGCCTGCCCGCCGGCACCCCCAACGGACGCGCGTTCCGCGTGCGCGGCAAGGGCGCCCCGCGCGCCGACGGCAGCCGAGGAGACCTCCTCGCGACCGTCGAGGTGCAGGTGCCGGCCGTGCTCGACGAAGCAGCGCGAGCCGCGGTCGAGGCCTACCGCGACGCCCAGGCGGCCAAGCCGCTCCGGGCCGGTCTGTTCGCGGACGGGTCATGACGACCCCGTTCAGCCCCGGCCCCGCCCCGGAGGCGGCCGTCTACGTCATCAGCGTCGCGGCCGAGCTGACCGGGCTGCACCCCCAGACCCTGCGCACCTACGAGCGCCTCGGTCTGATCACGCCCGGTCGCACCGGCGGCGGCGGCCGCCGCTACTCGCTGCTCGACATCGAGAAGCTGCGCTCCATCGCCGAGCTGACCTCGGCCGGCATCGGCATCGAGGGCGTGCGCCGCATCGTCGAGCTCGAGCACCGCGCCGCGGCCCTGGGCGCCCGCAACGACGAGCTCCAGGCCGAGCTCGAGGCCACCCGTGCGGCCCTGCGCCAGGCCCTCGTCGCGCGCCAGGACGACGTCGGTCCCAACCGCCTGCCCGTGCTGCGCACGATCCCGGGGGAGTCCTCGATCGTGGTGTGGCGACGTCCCCGCTAGGCCGAGCAGCCGAGTGGCGCGCATCACACCTCGATCGGGCAACCGAATCGGCTCCGGCCGCGTCTTGACCTACATGGCGTTCTCGGACCGGCTCCGCCTGCGCTCGCCCGTGCGCGTCGCAGCGGCGCTCGGTGCTGCCCTGGTGGTGCTGCTGGTGGTGCTCAGCCCGACCTTCGGGCGCGCCGACCCGGTCGGGAGCTATCGCCCCGAGCTGCCGCCCGACGCACTGACCAACGGCTGCTGGCCGCTGCCCGGCGATGTCCGACTCCCGTTCGACTACCAGGTCCGCACCGACGACGTCGTGGCCACGCCCGAGGGCGAGCGCCGGATGCTCGTGCTGCACTACGACGAGGTGTCCGGCGGCAGTGCCGCCCGAGACGTCCAGTCGGCCTTCGCGAGCGCCGGAGTCGTCGACGTGACGGTGACCGCGGACGACTTCACCGACACCGCGCCCGACGCCGTCGTGCGCGGACAGATGGTCCTCGACCTCCCGCCCAGCGAGCCCGAGGGGAGGCCGGAGTGCCAGGATCCCTTCTCGACCAAGAGGTTCACCCCCGACATGGACGACCGCTCGTGACGGGAGCCCTGCGACGGCGGTGGAGCGACCTGGAGCGTCCCCAGCGGGTCCTGGTCGGGCTGGTGGCAGCGGTCGTGCTGCTCCGGGTGCTCCTGTACCCCGGCACCGCCTCGACGCCGGTGTAGGGCGACGAGGCCTACTACATCGACGCGGCGCGGGCGCTGTCCAACCTGGTGCGCGACCTCGTGTCGTTCTCGGGCCCCGACACCGCCGAGCTGCGCCAGAACGTCGCGGGCAGCGGCTGGTTCATGCCCGGGATGTCCCTGCTCCTGACGCCGCTGTTCGTCGTCGTGCCCGACGCCCCGATGTGGCTGGTGCGTGCCTACCTCGGACTCGCCTCGACCGGGCTGCTGCTGCTCGCCGTGCTCGTCGTACGCCGCCACCTCGGCCGGGTGCCCGCCGGCGCCCTGCTGGTGATGCCGGGCCTGGTCCCGATGTACGCCGTCTTCGGCTTCGCCGCCTACGGCGACCTGATCGCCGGGCTCTTCGTGGTCATCCTGCTGACGCAGTGCCTCGAGCTGGTGCGCCGCGCCCGGCACGGGTCGGCGGTCACCTGGCGCCACGGCGTCGACCTCGGACTGCTCGGGATCGTGACCGTCTACTTCCGCTCCAGCGTCGCGGTGCTCGTCGTGGGCGTCCTGGCGGTGACGCTGCTCCTCGTGCTCCTGGTCGCGCGCGACCAGTGGCGCGGGGTGGTGGTGGCGATGCTCGGCGCGGGGATCGCCTTCGTCGCCGTGCTCGCGCCCTGGTCGGCCTACGCCTCCCACGAGCTCGGCGGGCGGGTCGTGACGACCACGTCGGTGCCGACCGTGCTCGCCAACACCTTCGGCGACCGCGACGCCGTCTGCTACGGCGAGTGCGACCCCGGCAGCAGCATCTGGTTCTCGCCGCTGCGCTACTCCCGCGAGGTCGCCCGGGCCACCGGGGTCAGCGAGGTGGAGGCGGCCGTCGAGATGTCGACGTACGCGCGCGCCGACGTCACCGCCCACAGCTATGCCGGCGACGTGCTGCTCAACCTGGCGCGCTACCTGCGCAACCCGTCCGGGTTCACCGTCTACCTCACCTCGCAGGACGGGCCGTACGCCACTGCGGGATTCGTCAAGATCGTCACCTACCTGATGGTCTTCCCGGCGTTCCTCGTCGGACTGGCGATGCTGCTCGTGGTCGACCGGCGCGGGGTGTTCGCCCAGGCCCAGGCGGTGCTGCTGAAGGTCGCCATCGGCGCGCTGATGGTGCAGCCGTTCGTCCACATCGGCGGCTCGCGCTACTGGACCACGCTCGGCCCGCTCCTCGGGCTCTCGGCCGCCGCCCTGTACGCCGCTCGGCGCTCGCCGCGACCTGCGACGCAGCCGAACGTGTGGTTGACCCGGATCCAGGTCGGCCTCGCCTCGGCCGTCGTGCTCGCGGCCGTGGCGGTCGTGGCCCTCGCCCTCTGACGCCTCCGACGGCGGGCGCGACCGCCGTACGACGAGTTGAGTGCGACAGTGTGTCGCATCAAACAGGACGGGGTGTGACGAGAGGCACTACGCTGCGCAGGTCAGGTCGCGATGACGCGACCTGCATGGGCGAAGGGCGAGGACGTGGACTGGTTCACCGACTACCTCGGTGGCATCGAGTGGTGGGCCTTCGTCAGCATCCCCATCTTCACCGGGGTCATCGGCTGGGCGATCAACTGGTCGGGCCTGGTGATGCTGTTCGCCCCGTTGCAGTTCCACGGCGTGAAGATCCCCGGCATGCGCGAGCTCTCCTCCGTGCTGCCGCGCAAGATCCAGGAGGTCCCCGGCGTCCTGCAGGGCGGGATCGGCTGGCAGGGGATCGTCCCGGCCAGGGCGGCCAAGATGGGCTCGATCGCCGTCGACAAGGCGATCGCCAAGCTCGGCACCCCCGGCGAGTTCTACCAGCAGCTGGAGCCCGACAAGATCGCCGAGCACATCGTCGCCACCTTCCGCCCCGAGGTGCCCAGCCTCGTCGACCAGGTGATGACCGCCGAGCACCCCCGCCTGTGGGGTGACCTGCCGCGCCCGGTCAAGGAGGCCGTCTACTCCCGGGTGCAGGCGCAGCTGCCCAGCGTCGTCGGCAAGGTGACCGACGAGATCGGCATCCACATCGACCAGCTGCTCGACCCCAAGATCATGGTCATCGACCACTTCCAGGAGAACCCCGAGCTGGTGGTGCGGATCTTCCGCGACTTCGGTCAGCGCGAGCTCGACATGATGGTGCGCTTCGGGTTCCTCTTCGGGTTCCTGCTCGGGATCCCGGTCGCCATCATCGACAGCATCTTCCACCAGTGGTACCTCCTGCCGCTGCTCGGCGTCGTCGTCGGGTGGATCACCAACGCCCTGGGGATGTGGCTGATCTTCGAGCCCCCGGAGCCGAGGCGGATCCTCGGGATCAAGGTGCACGGGCTCTTCCTGCGCCGCCAGAGCGAGGCCGCGGAGGTCTACGCCCAGATCATCGCCGACGACGTCATCACCCTCGAGCGCATCGGCGACTTCCTGCTCGACGGGCCGCGGGGTGACCGCACCCGCCAGATGCTCGCCACCGCGCTGCGCCCCGCGATCGACCAGGCCGCCGGCCCGGCCCGCGGGGCGCTGCGCGTGGCCATCGGGGGCAGCCGCTTCGACACGATCCGCGACTCGGTCGCCCAGGAGGCGGTCGGGCGCACGCTCACGCCGTTCCGCGACCCGGAGTTCAGCGCCCAGCAGGCCGACAAGATCCGCGAGCTGGTCGCCCGCCGCACCAAGGAGCTGCCGCCGCGCGACTTCGTCGACATGATGCGCTCGGCCATCAAGGAGGACGAGTGGATGCTGTACGCCCACGGCGCGATCATGGGAGCAGCCGGGGGCTTCCTGCACCTGGCGATCTTCGGGACGCAGGGAGGGTGACCATGGCGCGCGACGACTCTGCGCAGGACTCCGGACGTACGCCGGCCCTGATCAACCCGGCCATGGTCGACTCCCTCCCCGGACTCGCCCGGGTCGCGGCGCACGCCGCGTGGCACACCACCGGCTGGGGCGTGAAGACGTCGGCCAAGTCGTGGCTGCGCGCCGGCAAGGCGCTCACCAACCGCCAGGAGGCTGCCGCCCTGGCCCGGGAGGCCGGCGAGGCCGTGTCGGTCGTGGGGCAGCTGGCCCGCGCCGTCTCGGCGGGGGTGCCGGTCGGCACCGCCCTGCTCTCGGCCGGCCAGAGCCTCGGCGGACTCGTCGAGACCGACTCCGACCAGGACGCCGTCGGCGCGCAGATCGTCAACTCCCGCGTGTCGCCGCCGCCCACGCTGCGCGAGCGCGGTCAGGACCTCCTCGAGCGCTCCCGCGACGTCTGGAGCACCGAGCAGGGCCACCCCGCCTACGAGCGGATCCTCACCGAGCTGGCCCCCGACGAGGCGCGGGTCCTGCTGCTGCTCCTCAACAACGGACCGCAGCCGAGCGTCGACGTGCGCACCGGTGGGCCGGTCGGGATGGTCAGCTCGCAGCTGATCGCGCCCGGCCTGACGATGATCGGCCCGCGCGCCGGGCTCCGCTACGTCGAGCAGGTGCCGGCGTACCTCAACAACCTGCACCGCCTCGGGCTCGTGTGGTTCTCCCGCGAGAGCCTGCGCGACCCGATGGACTACCAGGTCGTCGAGGCCCAGCCCGACGTGCTCGCCGCGATGCACTCGGTGAAGTTCGCCAAGGTCGTCCGCCGCTCCATCCACCTCACGCCGTTCGGCGAGGACTTCTGCAAGTCGTGCCTGGTCGAGGAGGAGAAGGCCGAGGCCGACTTCCCCGAGCACGCGGCGCCGCAGCCGGGCGACGCGGTCGACCCCTCCGGAGGCTGAGCGAGCCGAGGCTGAGCAGCCAGCCGGAGGCTGAGCAGTCCGAGCCCCTGGGCGAGGACGTCGACGAAGCCCCGTGAGCCGGGTACAGACCGCAGCCACGGTCACCGGGCTTCGTCGACGCTCGCTGCGCTGCTGCTCAGCCTCCGGTGGTGGGCGCTGCTCAGCCTCCGGTGATGTGCGGCGCTCGGTGCTCAGCGTCCGGTGATGTGGGGCGCTCGATCATTCCCCCGACGGCACGTCGGCGCTGATGACCGTGCCGTCGGCGCGGAGCATGCCGACGGGGTTGGGTGGTTCGCCGGCGATGCGGGGGCCGTGGCCGTCGAGGGCGACGGTCACGTCGGCGTCGGGAGCCACCGTGACGGCCTCACCGCGTACGTCGAAGGTGACCGGGCGGGTGCCGTCCTCGACGGAGAGGGCGACCTCCTCGGCCGAGACGCACACCTTGACCCGAGTGCCGCGCAGGGTCAGGCGGAAGGTCAGCGACTCCCACCCGTCGGGCAGCCGCGGGTCGAGCGACCAGCGTCCGGCGCCGAGGTCGCGGAAGCCGCCGAAGCCCGAGGTCAGGGCACTCCAGACCCCGCCGGTGGAGGCCACGTGCACCCCGTCGGAGGTGTTGGCGTGCCGGTCGGCGAGGTCGACGAACAGCGCCGCGTGGAAGTAGCGCAGGGCCAGGTCGTGGTAGCCGACCTCGGAGGCGATGATCGACTGCACGACCGCCGAGAGGGTCGAGTCACCGGTGGTGATCGGGTCGTAGTAGTCGAAGTCGGCCTTCTTCTGCTCCTGGGTGAAGTCCTCCCCCTGGAGGAAGAGGGCCAGCACGACGTCGGCCTGCTTGAGCACCTGGAAGCGGTAGATCACCAGCGGGTGGTAGTTGAGCAGCAGCGGCCGCTTCTCGACCGGCGTGCGGCCGAGGTCCCACATCTCGCGCTCGAGGAAGTGCGCGTCCTGGGGGTGGATGCCGAGGTGCTCGTCGAACGGGATCGTCATCGACTCGGCGGCGCGCGCCCAGTTGTAGACCTCGTCGTCGACCAGTCGCACCCGCTGGATCATCGCCCGGTAGGCCTCGGGACGGTTCTCCTGGAGGTAGGACACCGCCTCGGCCGCCCGCCGCAGGTTGAAGCGCGCCATCACGTTCGTGTAGAGGTTGTCGTTGACGACGGTGGTGTACTCGTCGGGCCCGGTGACGCCGTGGATGTGGAACGCCGAGCCGTCCTCGTTGCGCCAGAAGCCGAGGTCGTACCACAGGCGCGCGGTCTCGACGAAGATGTCGATGGCCTGGTTGTCGAGGAACTCGTAGTCGCCGGTCGCCCCGACGTACTGGCTCAGGGCGTAGGAGATGTCGGCGTCGATGTGGTACTGCGCGGTGCCGGCGGCGTAGTACGCCGACGCCTCCTCGCCGTTGATGGTGCGCCAGGCGAACAGGGCGCCCTTCTGGGCGAGCTGGCGCGCGCGGCGCCGCGACGACTCGAGCAGCGAGTGGCGAAAGCGCAGTGCGTTGCGCGCCGCCCACGGGCTCGTGTAGGTCAGGAACGGCATCACGTAGATCTCGGTGTCCCAGAAGAAGTGTCCGCCGTAGCCGGAGCCGGTGACCCCCTTGGCCGGGATCCCGATCCCGTCGGCACGCGCCGCCGCCTGGATGATCGAGTAGAGGTTCCACCGCACGGCCTGCTGGAGGGCGGGCTGCCCGGGGATCTCGACGTCGGAGCGCTCCCAGAACGCATCGAGCCAGGCCTCCTGGTCGGCGACGTGCCGGGCGAGGCCCTCCTCCCCGACCCGGTCGAGCGTGCGGGCGCACCGGTCGAGCAGCTCGCGCGTCGGGACGACCCGTGCGGTGTGGTAGCTGACGGTCTTGGTGAGCCGGATCGGCTCTCCCGGCTGGGCGTTGACCCGGTAGATCGCCTTGACGATGTCGTCGCCGCGCTCGTAGGCCGAGCTGTGGTCGTTGGTCGTCTGGAGGTCGTGGTCGACGGCGAGTGCCACGGTCATCCCGCTCTCGGCGCACTTGAAGCGCAGCGAGAGCCGGTTGTCGGGCAGGTCGCCGTCGACGAGGTCCTCGGACTCCGGCTGCAGCACCCGCTGGTGGAACTGCTCGGCCTTGCGCGGGTCGAGGGCCACCGCGGCCACGGCGAGGTCGACCGCGGCGCCGCGGTCGGCGTCCTGGCGGTTGAGCACCTGGGAGCTGATCGCGATCGGGGCGGCCGCGTCGAGCATGGTGATCTCGAACGTCATGATCGCCAGGTGCCGCTGGGTGAAGGACACCATGCGGGTGCTGTCGACCTGGACCCGCTTGCCGCTGGGCGTGCGCCAGACGACGTGGCGCGACAGCACCCCGGTGCGGAAGTCGAGCGTGCGGTCGTACTCCACGAGGTCGGCCGTGGACAGCTCGAGCGGCTCGTCGTCGACGTAGAGCCGGATGATCTTGGCGTCCGGCGCGTTGACGATCGTCTGGCCGACCTTCGCGAAACCGAAGGCCTCCTCGGCGTGCTGGATGGGCCAGGTCTCGTGGAAGCCGTTGACGAAGGTGCCGTTGGCGGCGAAGTCGCGGCTCTCCTCGTAGTTGCCGCGCAGGCCGAGGTAGCCGTTGCCGACGCTGAAGATCGACTCGGTGACGCCGAGGTCGGAGGCGTCGAAGCGGGTCTCGGTCAGCGCCCACTCGTCGAGGGGGAACCGGCTGCGGTCGAGCGGGTCGACCGCATCGGGGGCGACGTGGCTGGCGCCGTGCTTCTCGGCGATGACGGGGTCGACGGTACTCATGCGGGGTCCCCTCGGAATTGTTCGATGGAGGAGCGAAGCGGGGGAGGCGAAGAATTCTGTGGGGTGCTCATGCGGGGTCCCCTCGGAATTGTTCGATGGAGGAGCGAAGCGGGGGAGTCGAAGAATTCTGTGGGGTGCTCATGTCACCAGCTCCGAGAGGTCGGCGACGACGACGTCGGCGCCCGCGGCCAGCAGCGCGTCGGCCCCCACGCCCCGGTCGACCCCGATCACCAGGGCGAAGTCGCCGGCCGCGCCCGCGGCGACGCCGCTGGTGGCGTCCTCGACGACGACCGCGGTGTTCTCGGGCACGCCGAGCTCGCGCGCGGCCTCCTGGTAGGTGTCGGGCGCCGGCTTGCCGGGGATGCCTCGCTCGGCAGCGACCCCGCCGTGCACCACGACGCTGAAGAAGTCGGTGACGCCGGCGGCGGTGAGCACGTCGGGAGCGTTCTTGGACGACGACACGATCGCCATCTTCATCCCGCTGTCACGCAGCTGCTCGATGAGCGCGAGCGAGCCCGGGTAGGCCTCGACGCCCTCGTCGCGCAGCACCTGAGCGAAGGTGTCGTTCTTGTGGTTGCCGAGCCCGCACACGGTCTGCTCGGTGCCGGCGTCGCCGGGGTCCCCCTCGGGCAGGGTGATGTCGCGCGAGGCGAGGAAGTCACGCACGCCGTCGTAGCGGGGCTTGCCGTCGACGTGGTCGAAGTAGTCCTGGTCGGTGTAGGGCTCGGTCACACCGCGCGCGGTGAGGAACTCGTTGAACATGGCCTCCCACGCCCGCATGTGGACCTCCGCGGTCGGGGTGATCACGCCGTCGAGGTCGAAGAGCACGGCTCCGTAGCTGTTCCAGTCCATGCCAAGCACGCTACTGGTCCGACGTTTCGGGAGATTGAACACCTCCGGTGCTCGCCACCGGAGGCTGAGCAGCGAGCGCCAGCGAGCGTCGACGAAGCCCGGTGATGGCTGCGGTCTGTGCCCGGCTCACGGGGCTTCGTCGACGGCCTCGCCGGGGGCTCGGCCTGCTCAGCCTCCGGGCCTGCTCAGCCGGTCGACTCGTCGGCGAGCAGGCTGATCGTGAAGACCGACCCCTTCTCGGCGCCCGGTGCGTAGGCGATGTCGCCCTGCTGTGCGTGGGCGAGCGTGCGCACGACGTAGAGCCCCAGGCCGGTGCCGGTCGCGACGGCGCCGTGCGCCCGGGCGAACTCGCGGAACAGGTGGTCGCGGAACTCGACCGGGACACCGTCGCCGTGGTCGACGACGTCGATGCAGACCATGGCGGGGTCGTCGGTGCTGGGCCGGACGCGCACGAGGTAGGGCGCCTCGCCGTACTTGTGGGCGTTGCTCAGCAGGTTGGTGAGCATCTGCTCGAGCCGCAGCGGGTCGGCGCGGACGGCCCGGGTGTCCTCGTAGGCGACGTCGACGTCGAAGCGGCTCTCGATGATCCCCTGCACGATGTGGCGGGGGTCGATGACCTGGAGGTCGACGCGCAGCGTGCCGCGCTGGATCTGGGCGGCGGTGAGGAGGTCGGCGGTGATCTGGTCGAGGATCTTGGCCTGGCGCGCCACCGACGCCAGGAGCCGGTCCTGCTGGGCGGCGTCCATCTCGTGGCCGTCCCAGGCGAGCGTCTCGGCGATCCCGCACAGCACCGCGACCGGGCCGCGCACCTCGTGGGCGGTGGTGGCGATCGCGCGGCGCAGCAGCCCGACGTCCTCGACCGAGGAGTCCAGGAAGGCCAGGATCGACCAGCCGGTGCGGCGCAGGGTCACGCGGACCCGGCCACCGTCGACATCGGTCTCGAAGGACGCGTCGCTGTCGAGGCGGTGGTAGGACACCAGTGAGGCGAGCTCGGAGGCGACCATGCCGAGGGGCGTGCCGACCTTGCCGCTGCCCAGCAGCCGAGCCCCCATCGGGTTGGCGTGCACGATGCGGAAGAGCGGCTCGTCGGCGAGCTCGACCACGCCGTACGGCGCCACCTTGAGCGCCTCCCAGGCCGAGACGTTGCCGGTCGGCGGCGGACCGCCACCGGTGCGGGAGGCCGCGGGGACGGCGCCGGCCGGTGGGGGCAGGGGCGCACGCGACGCGGGGTCGGGCGTGTTCGTGGCGGGCGGTGTCGTCGGCGGCGCGCCGGGGGCCGACGGCCCTGCCGCGGGGGACTGCCGATCGACCTTGTCGGCGCGCAGGGAGGACCCCCCGGTCTCACCGGTGCGGTCGGCCGGGACGACCGAGAGCGACCGGGCCGAGGTGCGGGTGCCCTCGCACACCTCCCGGACGTAGTCGAGGATGGTGTTGAGCGGCGCACCCTTCTGCACGTAGCCGTCGGCTCCCGCACTGACGGCACGCTCGGACATGTGCTGGGCTCCGAAGCCGGACAGGACGACGATCTTGCCCTGCGGCGTGAGGCGCCTGATCTGCGGCAGCGCCTCGATGCCGTCCATCACCGGCATCGCGAGGTCGAGGATCACCACGTCGGGGCGGTGCAGCCGCACCATCTCGATGCCCTGCTGGCCGTCACCGGCCTCCCCGACCACGTGGAAGCCCCCGCGGGTCAGGGCGATCTTCAGCAGGTCGCGCAGGTCGGCGGTGTCGTCGATGATGACCACACGCTGCGCGGGGGGCTTGGCTGCGAGTGCGTTCACGTGGGGTTCTCCTGGGGAGCCGCTGCGTCTGCGCGGTTGTCGAGATCCACCACAGCCGGCGCGCTGCGGAGGAGTTGGATGGCGAAGTGCTCGGAGCCGAGCAGGTTGGTGATGATGCGGCTGGCCGACGCGATCGACGTGTCGAGCGCGGCCCGCGCCTTGTCCACGTCGTCGAGGTCGAGGGCCATCTTGGAGACCACCAGCCCCTGGAGGACGGAGTCGTTGAGCTCGAGAGCCTGCTGCTCGCGCTTGCGGAGGTCCTCGAAGAGAGCGGCGCCCTCCATGAGGGCACCATAGTTGCGGCGCAGGGTCCAGTAGTAGACGGCGACCAGGGCGCCCACGATGTCCCAGATGGCCAGCGGCCAGCCCCACGCGGCGCGCATCGAGAGCCCCCGGTCGTCGCTGACGAACGCGGGCAGCAGCATGTGGACGGCGTGCGTGCCGTGGTGGACCGCGCAGGTGAAGAAGATCGCGGCGGTCGCCGCACCCAGCGGATTGCTGCGCAGCTGGTTGCTCCGAGCCAGCGGCAGGATGATGGCGCCGGCGATGAAGAGGTAGGCGACGCCGATGATGAAGTTGGCGACCATGCCGATCTGCCAGGTCATGAGTAGCTCCCTCGGTGGGGGTCGGGTGAGCAGGAGGAGCCGGCCCGGTGGGCCGGTGGCGGTGCAGGGCGGATCACGAGTGGGCCCCGACGACGGTCAGCAGCAGCATCACCACCGTCGCGGCACCGACGGCGGCGCGGGTGCTGGGGTGCCACGCGGACCACCCCGGGATCCGGGACGGGATGCCGTCGCGCAGCACCCGCGCGCACGAGGCGATGACGAGGACCTGCCACGCGACGCAGGCGAGGTCCCAGCCCCCGAGCGGGTGCGGCTCGGGCAGCAGGCCGAACGGCAGCCCGACGATCCTGGTCGTCAGCCACAGGCCGATCAGCGCGACGTTGCCGACGACGCCCGCCCACAGCACGGTCGGCGTCGGAGATCCCGCCACCGCGGAGACCCACCAGAGCTGGGCGCCTGCCACGAGGGCGAAGAAGACACCGAAGAGCGGTTCCTCGGCGAGGTGGGGGAGGACGACGGCGGCGTGGATGCCGGCGGCAGCGGTGCCGGCGACCAGGGCGAGGGGCAGTCCGAGCGGGGCAGCCGCGGCGGCCGGCGTCGTACGGCTCGGGTCGGGTCCGTGGCCCGTCGCACCGCCGCCCGGGTCGCGAGGGCGCGGGGCCGCGAGCGTGCCGGTGGCGACGGCGAGGCGCAGCTCGCAGACGCGTCGCGCGTGCTCGTCGAGGTGTCCCCCCGCGTCCGGGACGTAGGAGACGACGTCACCGCTGCGCGCGGCCTGGTGGGTCCGGTGGCGCTCGATGAGGTGCGGGAGGAGCAGGGCGGCGAGGCCCCAGAGGCCGAGCAGCACCATCGCGTCGTGGAGCCCGTGCGCGGGCATGCCCGAGTCGACAACCGTCGACGCAGTCATCGGCCATCACGCATGATGCAGCCCTCCCGATGCCACCCTCCCCGGTGACACGCTGGGGCCGATCGTAGGGCGCGCGACTGCGGCGCGGACGGCTTTTGGATCTTTCAGCCCGGGTTCAGGCCGGGTTCAGGCGGTGGGGAGGTCGACGCCGCGTCGGGTCAGCCCGTCGAAGGCGATCACGGCGATCACGTCGGCCACCGCGTCGGCCTCGACCCGGCCGTCGCCGCGGTACCACTCGACCAGCGAGTTGATCATCCCGAAGACCAGGCGGGCGACCACCTGGGGCGGGAGGTCGTCGCGGATGCCGCGCTCGTCCATCGCCTCGAGGACCAGGGCGGAGACGTCGTCGTCGATGCGGCGACGACGCGCGAGCGCCGCCTGCTCGATCGGCCCGTTGCCGCGGATCCGCAGCAGCAGGGTGACGGCCGGCTGGTGGGCGACCAGCACCGCGACGCTGGTCCGGACCAGGCCGCGCAGCCGCTCCGTGGCGGTCGGCGGCGGTGACGACGCGTCGGCGCGGGCGGGCCGTACGGCGTCCGCGACGGCCCCGCTGAGCTCGGCGAGCGCCTCGTCGAGCGCGAGCTCGAGGAGACGTTCCTTGCTGGCGACGTGGTGGTAGACCGCCGACTTGGTGATGCCCAGCGACGCGGCCAGGTCGCCCATCGACGTGGCGTCGTAGCCCTGGGAGGTGAAGAGGTCGATCGCGTGGCGCAGCACCGTGTCGGCGTCGAGCCCGGGGCGGCCTCGGCGTCCGCCCCCGGAGGCCTGCGCCGCGTCGCTCATGGCGACACGATGGCACAGGCGTCCGGAGACGGCGGCCTTCTGGCGGTCGGAGGATCGGCCCACCACTCCCCGCGGTGGGCCGACCCGGGACAACCGGCCACGTGTGGGTGGGCCGGTTGTCCCACCCATGTCGTGCCCGATCGCTGTGTCGATATGTATGGCGATTCGCGGCGCGGACAGCCGGCCCCGATCCGCGCGTCCGGGTCGGCGGGGAGCCCGCGCCGTGGGCGCGGACGACGACGGTCGCCGTGGGTCGGGAGGCGCCGATGCCCGGTTCCGCGCCCACCCGTGGGTCGCGGGCGGCGGGGGACCCGGTCGCCGTACGCCGTAGCCTCCGCACGTGGACCTGTCGTTCTTCACCCGCTCCCCGTCCGACGACGCCGTGCTGGTCCCGACCCCGCTGGCGTGCAGCTCGTGGAGCGACAACCACCTCCACGGGGTGGCGGTCGCCGGGGCGCTGGCACGCTCGGCGCAGGCAGTGCTGGGCGACCTCGGCCGCACCGACCTGCGTCCGGCGCGGATGTCGGTAGACCTGTTCCGCCCGGCCGCGATGACGGAGTGCACCTTCACCACCGAGGTCGTGCGCGCGGGGCCGAGGATCTGCCTGGTGGACGTCACCCTGTCGCAGGCGGACGAGCCGGTGGCCCGGGCCGCGTTCCTGTTCCTCAAGCCCGGCACGCCCGCGAGCGGGGAGGTCTGGTCGCCGGCACCCGGCGAGCGACCGGCGCCGCCGCCGCTCGACGTCGCGCCGCCGAGCGACGAGCCGCGGGTCCCGTTCGTGCACAGCGAGGTCGGCTGGTCGCAGAACTTCTCCGAGCACCAGAACGCCTCGCGCAAGATGTCGTGGAGCTCGGCGGTGCCGGTCGTCGCCGGCGAGGCACTGACCCCCTTCCAGGCGGTGGCGGCGGCGTCCGACGGCACCAGCCTGGTCACCAACTGGGGCACCCGCGGCGTGGAGCACATCAACACCGACATCACCCTGTCGTTGGCCCGCGATCCGGTCGGGGTCGAGATCGGGCTCGCCGCGGTGGACCGGATCGAGCACGAGGGCATCGCGGTCGGCACCGCGGTCGTCTTCGACCGCGGCGGACCCATCGGGTCGGTGGTCCTCACGTCGCTCGTCAACGCCCGACGCGGCGTCGACTTCAGCGTCACCCGGTTCGACGACGACGGGAGCCGCGCCACCAGCGTGTGAGATCGCGCCGATGGTTCCGCCGGCGAGCGCCGACCCGGGCGCGGCGCGCTCGACAGCGTTGCCGACCCTCGATGGACAACCAGTACGCCGTCGCGCCGGCGCCTCGACGAGCCTCGCTCGGAGACGACGCTCGCTGGTCGACGGCCCCGTCGGCTCGACCTCTGAGCCCGGGTACTCACACCGGGTGAGCCCGGCGCGGGAGGGCGGTCTCGCCCGTCGTGGGGTCCACTAGGGCCATGCCCCGCTACTGCGACACCTCCCGCTGCCCGGACTGCGCCGCTGCGCTGCCCGCGGCTCCCGGCCGCTGCCCCTCCTGCGGCCTCCCCCTGACCGGCCCGCTGGCCGGTGAGCTGCTCCGCGTCCTGCGTCGCGCCGACGACCTCGTCGTCGAGCTGCGGCACAGCGTGGCCGCGACGGCCGTGACGACCACCGCCGCTGTCGCGGTCGCGCCGGTCTCGCCGGTCGGGCCGGTCGGGCCCGGTGCCTCCCGCACGACGCCGGAGGGCGAGGCGCCGTTCGTGTACCCACCTCCGACCGGCCCCGGGGTCACCGCAGCCCCCGCCGCCCGCCGCACGGGACTCCAGGCGCCGTCGGTGCCGCGGATCCTGCTCGGGCTGGGCGCGACCTGCCTGCTGGTCGCGGCGATCATCTTCCTGGCCGTGGCCTGGTCGGCGATCGGGGTCGGCGGCCGCACGGCGGTGCTCGTCGCAGCCACCCTCGCGACCGGCGCCCTCGGCGTCCGGCTCGGTCGGCGTGGTCTGCGCATCGGTGCCGAGTCACTGACCGCGGTGTCGCTGGGGCTGCTCGTGCTCGACCTCGTCGGCGCCCAGCACGCCGGCTGGCTCGGCGAGCTGGAGGGCAGCGGCTTCGTGGTGCTCCTCGGAGGGGCGATCGCGCTCGCCGGCGCCGGCCTGCTGGCCGCCCTCGAGCGTGACCAGCGTCGCCTGGTCGTGCCGCAGGTCGCGGTGGTCCTCGGGATCCTGCTGATCAGCGCGGCCGTGCACGACCTCACCGACCTGGTCACCGTCGTCCTCGTGGTCGAGGTGCTGGTGGGCGCCGCGATCGTGCGCGGGACGCTCGGCCACGGCGTCCCCGTCGTGGCCGCCGGCGCGGGCGTGCTCGCGACGATGTGGTGGGTGGTCCTCGGCGGCTACGGCCTCGTCGAGGCGCTGGCGATCGACGCAGGCACCGACGCGTCGGTCACGCTGCGCTCGCTGTGGGCCGAGGGTGGCGGGCTGGCGTTGCTGGCCACCGTGCTCCTCGCCCTGGTCCCGATCGCGGTCGCGCCCTCGCGCCGCCTCGTCGTGCAGGTCTCCCTCGCGGTGTCGGCGCTGGTCGCGACCCCGACGCTGCTGCTCGCCACGCTCGACAACGGCCCGACAGCAGCCGCCGCGGCGTGGCTGGTGGCCCTGGTCGGGTGGACCGTCACCGTCCACGTCGTACGGCGCCGGGTGTCCCTCCTCGTGGTGCCCGCGACGGCTGCCCTGGCCCTCGCCGCTCTCGTCGTGGTCACGGTCGTGACCGAGATGCTCGGCCAGGCGGCGGCCGGACTGGCCGGCGCGGGCTCCCCCTTCACCGAGTCGGCCGGCGCGCGTCTGGCCGTCGTGGACGCTCGCTTCGAGCCGTGGCTGCTCCTGCCGTCCGTGGTGGCCCTGCTCGCGGCCGCGTGGGTGGCCCTGCCGTGGCGGCGTCACGTCGCCGAGGTCTGCTCCCTCGTCGTCGGCCTCGCGAGCCTCGCCACCCTGATGCAGTACGCCGTCCCGCTCTGGCTCGTCGTCGCCCTGCTGGTCGGCCTCGCTGCAGCGGCCCTCGCCGATGGTGTGCGTCGCCCCGGCGCGGTGGGGGACGTCGAGGTCGCGGCGGCGGCCGGACTGCTCGGCGCCGCGGCGCTGGTCGCGCTGCCGAGCGCGGGCCTGACCGCGGGTGTGCTCGGCGCGGTGCTGGTCGCCTCGTCGGTGCTGCTCCTGCTGGGGCGGGCGCTCAGCAACGGACAGCTGGCCGGCCTGCGCGTCTCGCAGCCGGTGGTGCACGTCGCCGGGGCGCTCCTCCCGCTGACGTGGGGCGCCCTGGTCTGGACGACGGCCGACGCCGCCGACCTCCGCACCGCGTGGTGCGGCGCGGTCGTCATCGTCGTGGCCGGGCTGCTCGCCATCGCCCTGCCCCGCGTGGAGGTCGAGGTGGCCGCCACGGTCGCCGCCGTGCTCAGCGCACCGGCCGCGATCGCCGCGGCCGACGACTTCTCGGTCTCCCTGGCCCTGCACCTCACCCTGGCGGGCGCGCTGGTCACGGCGACGTCGCTGGTGCACCGCGACCGCCGCCTGCTGGCCGTCCCCGGGGGACTCCTCCTGGCGTCGGCGACGTGGGTCCGGCTCGCGGACATCGGCGTCACCGCGCCCGAGGCCTACACGCTGCCGCTGGGCCTGGTGCTCCTGGCCGTCGGTCTCGACCGGATCCGGCGTGACCACGCCGCGTCGACGCAGGCGTCGCTGCTGCCCGGTCTGGTCCTGAGCACGGTGCCGTCGCTGCTGTGGGCGCTGGGCGACCCGGTCTCGCTGCGTGCCCTGCTGCTCGGCGTCGCGTGCCTGGCCCTCGCCGTCGGAGGAGCGCAGCTGCGCTGGAGTGCGCCCCTGCTCGTGGGGGCGATCGCCGGAGCGGTGCTCGTCGTGCGGGAGGTGGCGCCGTACGCCGCCGAGACGCCGCAGTGGGTCGCGATCGGCCTGGCCGGCACCCTGCTCACCGTCGTCGGCGTGACGTGGGAGAAGCGGCTCCAGGACCTCCAGCAGGCGGGCGGCTTCCTTGCCCGCCTGCGGTGAGGATCACTCCGCAGCGGCGGCTGCGGCCTCCTGCTCGTTCGAGGCGTCGCTGGTGCTCAGGGCACCGCTCTTGTCCTCGAGGTGCGCACGGATGAACCAGTGGAAGAGCTCCAGCTTGTCGGTCTGCGCGATGAACATGTCCTGGGTGACCAGGTCGAGCTCGTCGAGCTCCTGGATCGCCTCGCGGTAGCTGGTGATGACGCCCTGGTAGACGAGGTCGAGGGCGCCGAGGTGCTCCTGGGTCGTGGCCCGACCGATGGAGTACTCGTCCCACGTGCGGTTGTCGACGATCGAGCCGGGCGTGCCCAGGGGCGAGCCGCCGAGGGTCGCGATGCGCTCGGCGAGGTCGTCGGAGAAGCCGCGGACCTCCTCGACCTGCGGGTCGATCATCTCGTGCACGGAGATGAAGTGCGGTCCGACGACGTTCCAGTGCACGTGCTTCAGCGTCAGGTGCAGGTCGTTGGTCGCGTGGAGTCGCTCCTGCAGCAGCGCGACGACGCGCTCGGCGTCGGCGGTGGGCATGCCGGGAGTCGTGTAGCGGAGCTTGCCGTTGTTCGTAGCCATTCCTCCAACGTAGGGACGTCGCGACGCGTCCAGACCACCATTAGGGGTGACCTGCGACGTGACGGTCCTCGCACCGGGGCGAGCCAGGCAGGTAGAACACGTTCTAGCAGTCGCTACCCTGTGCCCGTGAGCACTCGTCTGGACCTGCTGCCGCCGGGGAGCAGCGGGCTGCTCGCAGCCCGCCCCGAGCCGGACCTCGCCGCCGTGGGCTACGAGGAGGTCGAGTACGTCGTCTCCGGCACCGCGACCTCCTACGTCGTCGCCGACCCGGCGGTCGGACTGCCGGGCGACGGCCGCTTCGACCTCCGTCGCGGGGTGCCGGCCGCCTACGCCACGCGCGTCGTCGTACGCCGTCCGCTGCACGCGCCCAGCGGGACGCTCGTCGCCGAGTGGCTCAACGTCAGCAGCGGCGCCGACACCGCTCCGGACTGGACCTTCTTCGGCGACGAGGTGCTGCGGGCCCGGCACGTCTGGATCGGCGTCTCGGCGCAGTACGTCGGCGTGGAGGGCGGCGGGGGATCGGTCTCCCTGGGCGACCTCCCACCACCGCCGGGACTGCGCGGGGGCGACCCCGAGCGCTACGGCGCGCTGCACCACCCCGGCGACGCCTTCGCCTACGACATCTACACCCAGGCCACCCGGGCCCTGCGCAACCTGCTCGGCGCCACGACGGTGCTGGCGGTCGGCGAGTCGCAGTCGGCGTTCTGCCTGACGACGTACGTCAACGGGGTGCAGCCGCTCGAGGGCGTCGCGGACGGCGTCCTGGTCCACTCCCGCGGCGCCGCGCCTGCGCCCCTGGGCGCTGCCGGCGAAGGCCTGTCGATGGCCGACGCGATGCTGGCCCCGCCGGTGCGGATCCGCGACGACCTGGGCGTGCCGGTGCTGGTGGTGCAGACCGAGGGCGACCTCTTCGACCGCATCGGCTACCTGCCCGCCCGGCAGCCCGACTCCGAGCGCGTGCGCGTGTGGGAGATCGCGGGCTCGGCGCATGCCGACGCCTACGTCATCGGGGAGTTCGAGTCGTTCCTCGGCGCATCCGTGCCGGTCAACCGCGGGCAGCAGTGGGCGGTGCTGCGAGCGGCGCTGCGCCGGCTCGACGCCTGGGCCCGCGGCGGGGAGCCCGCCCCCGCGGCGCCGCCGCTGGAGACGACGTACGACGACTGTGTGCGCGACGAGCACGGCCTGGCCCGGGGCGGGGTGCGCACGCCGGCGGTCGACGGTGCCGACCCAGGTGCTGTCGGGACGGGCGTGGCCCGGGGTCGCGGTGGGCCTCGGGCTCTTCGGCTCGACGACGCCCCTGACCGGCCTCGCCGACCTCTACGCGTCGGCCGACGACTACCTGACGGCGTACGCCGAGGCGACCGATGCCGCGATCGCGGCCGGCTTCGTGCTGGCCGAGGACCGCGACGCCGTGCTCGCCGAGGCGCGCCCCGACCTGCTCTCCCCAGCCCTCGACCCGGCCCTCGACACGCAGCCCCGACAGAAGCGAGTGAGCGATGAAGACCCTGATGACCTGCCCCTGCGGCGAGCAGATCCGCGGCAAGGACGAGGACGAGCTCGTCGAGCTGACGCAGGCGCACCTGGCCGCGGAGCACCCGGGCCGCGAGTACGACCGCGACCAGATCCTGTTCCTGGCGCTCTGAGCGTCGGCCTGACGCGTGAGCTGCAGGCACGTGGTGCCGGTGATTCACGCGCCTGCGGTTCGCGTCGGACTGTTGTCCACAGGTCGTCACCCGACGGGTGGCGGCTCGGACGCCCGGCTTGCAGGATCGTCGGGTGCGAGCCGACGACCGCGACCTCCGCGAGCTGCTCGAGTGGCGCCAGTCCGGCACGGTCCGCCGTAGGCAGGTCCTGGACCTCGGAGGCAGCGACGACGACATCGCGCGGCTGGTGCGGCGTCGTGAGCTGACGATCGTGCTGCCCGGTGTGTACGTCGACCACACCGGTCCACTGACGTGGGACCAGCGCGCGTGGTGTGCCGTCCATGTCCACTGGCCGGCGTCGCTGACCGGCCTGTCCGCCCTGCCGGATCCGCCGCGGGGTGTCGTCCACGTGGCGATCGACGACCGGCGGAGCGTGCGTCGGCTCGCCGGGATCGTGGCCCACCGGACGTCGGACTTCGAGGCGAGGACCGACTGGATGAAGTCACCCCCGCGCATCGCGCTCGAGCACGCGCTGATCGACCTCGCCTCCTCGGCGCGCACCGACGAGGCCTTCGCGCTCCTTGCACGGACGATCCACTCGCGCGAGACCTGGCCCGGACGGATCCGCGAGACCCTGGCGGCGCGACCGCGGGTGCGGCAGCGCGCTCTCCTGCTCGGGCTCCTCGACGACCTCGAGGTCGGCGCCTCCTCGGTGCTGGAGCGGGGCTACCTGCACGACGTGGAGCGGCGCCACGGGCTGCCGGCCGGCCGTCGCCAGCGACGCTTCCGCGAGCTGACGAGCCGGGGCTACCGCGACGTCGACTACGAGGACTACCGGCTCAAGGTCGAGCTGGACGGACGCGCCTTCCACGACACGGTCGCTGCGTGGAACGCCGATCACGACCGCGACCTCGACGCCGCGGTCGCCGACGACGCGCGCACGGTGCGGCTCGGCTACGCCCAGGTGTTCGGCGGTGCGTGCGTGACAGCGTCGCGGATCGCCACGCTGCTGCAGCGCGGCGGGTGGGACGGCACGCCGGTGCGCTGCTCGGACTGCCCGCGCACCATCGAACAACGGCGTAGTGCGTGAATCACCCGCACCTGGCGCCGGTGGATCACGCGCTTGGCTGTCCGCATTGGCGGGCGGAGCGGTCACTCGAAGGACGGCGGGGGCTTCTCCGTGCGCGCCCACCTGGGCAGGATGAAGACCCCCTCGGCCTCGACGGTGACGCCGTCGGGGCCGATCAGGTGGCCCTTGGCCCAGGTCTTGATGCCGTCGTGGCGGTCGATCCACGCCTCGCCGCGCAGGTCCCCGAGGGGCGTGGCCCGGCGGTAGCGCAGGGTCAGGGTCCCGGTCATTCCGGGGCGTCCACCGGCGCCGGCGGCCTCGCCGAGCAGCTGGTCGAGGATCAGCGCCGAGACGCCACCGTGCACCAGGGTCGGCGGGCCCTCGTAGGCGGCACCGAGGTGGAAGTCGCTCCAGACGTTGCCGTCGGCGTCGGGGCCGTGCTCGATCCTCAGCGGCGGCGCGACGGCGTTGCGCAGCCCGACGACGGCGTTGCCCCACGACCGGCCCACCCCGCTCGCGCCGAACCGTACGCCGTACGAGCCGGGCAGCTGGGTGTGTCGGAGGCGGGCGGTCAGCGCCTCGACCTCGGCGGTCACCGCGCGGATCTCGTCGTCGTCGACCTCGCTGCGGATGGTCGCGTCGGTGAGGGCCCGCACGGCCGCGGCCAGAGGGCCGTAGAGGGCCGCCTGCCGCTCGACCTCCTCGACGGAGGCGTCGTCGACCTCGTAGCCGCGGTTGCTGCGTCGGGCCTCGGTCACCCGGGCACGCTATCGCCCGATCAGTGCGTGGAGGTCGGGCGGTAGCGCTCGAGCTCGGCGGTGAAGTCCTTCGGGTCCACCAGCGAGGAGTTGATGACGAACGGGTCGCGCCCGATGCGGGCGAACAGGACCTTCCAGCCCGGTCGGCCGGGCCTGCCCTGCACCTCCATGCGGGTGAACTGGCTCATCAGGTCGAACCGCTCGATGCTCTTGCCGCGGGTGACGACCAGCTGCCCCGAACGGATCGCGACGTAGGTGACCGCCGACGCCGCGCGCACGCCGTACAGCACGAGGGTGACGACGAGCATGGTCCCGGCCACGCCGAGCGTGAGCGGTCGGGGGTCGTCGAAGGCGTAGTAGGCCGCGCCGGCGGTCACCGCGAGCGACACCAGCAGCAGCATCCCGATGATCCGGCGCGCGGCCGTGCGCGGCGTGAAGTCGACGTTGAGGCTGGGACCCACCTCGACCCCCACCCGCTTGGGCTTCTCCTCGGCGGCGACCTCCGGCGCGGTGTCGACCAGGCCGAGCGCCTCACGGACGTCACGGCTCGCCTCGACGGAGTCGGTCGCCCGGTCGGCCGGGCTGCCCGGTAGTCGCGGAGCCGCGTGCTTCGGACGTCGTACGACGGGCAGGGTCGGGCGGGCGGCGCGCGCGGAGGCGACCGCCGGAGCCAGTGCCGGCTGGGGCTCCTCGGCGGCGGGTGCCTCGGCGGCGGGTGCGTCGGCTGGTGGCGCTGCGACGGGCGGGGTCTCGGCCGCCGGCGCCTCGACAGCTGACGACGGGGACGCGAGGTGCTTGCCCCGCAGCGGGGTCGGCTCCACGAGGGGCGCCTCGGGTTCGGGCGGGCCCTCCCGCCGGGCCCGGGCGTCGGCCAGGGTCGAGACCGAGGCCTGGGGGGTCATCGCGAGCAGGGCGTCGACCTCGGCCGGCTCGAGCGGCTGGGGCGTCTCGTCGGGCTCGGGCGGCGGCGCGACGTCGTCGTGGTGGGCCTGCCAGCGGTCGAGCAGCGACGTGGCGGGATCGGCGGCACCGTCCGGCCCCGCGGCCCCCGGGTCGTCGACCCCGGCCGCGTCCTCGGGAGTCCTCCGGCCCCGGGAGTCTCGGCGTCGCCGGTCTCCTCGTGTCCCCGCTTCGTCACGGCGCACAACTTACGCCGTCCGGGTCCACGTGTCCGGCGGTTCCGGCTTCCGGGTAGCGCGACCTCGGCGCGGGATCGGGCCAGGATCGGACCGCTGGTCAGCCGCCGCGCACCGGGTGCGGCCGGGCCTGACATAGTGCCGAGGAGACCGATCCGCCGCCGGTCGTCGCCGACCGGCCCGAGCACAGGAGTGCCGCGACCCATGAGCTACGGGCCTTCGGGCATGTACCCCGCCTACCCAGCACCCAGCGAGACCGCCCAGCGGCACTACGACGCGATGCTGGCGTTCATGCGCGAGGAGGTCTTCCCGGCCGAGTCGGTCTACGAGACCTTCCGGCACGAGGCGGCGCAGGAGGGGCCGTCCGGCCCGCGCCACCACACGGTGCCGCCGATCCTCGAGGAGCTGAAGGCCAAGGCCCGCGAGCGTGGCCTGTGGAACCTCTTCCTGCCGCACGCCAGCGGCCTGACCCAGCTCGAGTACGCCCCGATCGCGGAGCTGTCCGGCTGGAGCATGGAGCTCGCCCCCGAGGCGATCAACTGCGCCGCGCCCGACACCGGCAACATGGAGCTGCTCCACCTCATCGGCAACGAGGCCCAGCAGCAGGAGTGGCTCGAGCCGCTCCTCGACGGGCGGATCCGCTCGGCCTTCGCGATGACCGAGCCGCGCGTGGCGAGCAGCGACGCGACCAACATCGAGACCCGCATCGAGCGCGACGGCGACGAGTACGTCATCAACGGACGCAAGTGGTGGACCTCGGGGGCCGCCGACCCGCGCTGCGCGGTGCTCATCGTGATGGGCAAGACCGACCCCGAGGCCGCCACCCACCGCCAGCAGTCGATGGTGATCGTGCCGATCGACACCCCCGGCGTCGACGTCCAGCGCTCGCTGCCGGTCTTCGGTCGCCAGGACCAGCACGGTCACTGCGAGGTGCAGTTCACCGACGTACGCGTGCCGGTCACCAACATCCTCGGCGAGGAGGGTGGCGGGTTCGCCGCCGCCCAGGCGCGCCTCGGGCCGGGTCGCATCCACCACGTGATGCGCGCGCTCGGGGCGGGGGAGCGTGCCCTGGCGATGATGGTCAGCCGCGCCCAGCAGCGCACCGCGTTCGGCGGGCCGCTGGCCGAGCAGTCGGCGGTGCGCGAGCGGATCGCGGAGTCGCGCGTCGAGCTCGAGCAGGCGCGCGCCCTGTGCCACCACGCCGCCTTCGTCGTCGACAGCGAGGGCAACAAGGCCGCCCGCCACCTCATCGGGGCCGCCAAGATCGCGGTCCCGCGCGCGGTCTGCTCGGTCATCGACCGAGCGATCCAGCTGCACGGTGGGGCCGGGATCACGGACGCGACCGTGCTGTCGATGCTCTACGGCTGGCACCGCGCGATGCGGATCTTCGACGGGCCCGACGAGGCCCACCTCACGACCCTGGCGCGCGCCGAGCTGACCCGCGAGCCGCTGTTCGACCTGCCGCCCACGATCTACGACCAGATGCGGACGACCGGGCCCGGGACGGCCTCGTGAGGGCCCTGGTCTGCGAGGGCGGTGCCCTCGACGTGCGCGACCTGCCCGACCCCGTGCCCGGCAAGGGGCAGGTCGTGCTCGAGGTCCTCGCCTGCGGGATCTGCGGCTCCGACCTGCACGCCCGCCACCACTGCGACGACATGGCCGACGCGGCGGCAGCGGCCGGCTACGCCGACTTCATGCGCTCCGGCGAGGCGGTCGTCATGGGTCACGAGTTCTCGGGTGTCGTCGCTGCGCGTCGGCAAGGGCGCGCGGACGCGCGAGGGCACCCCGGTCGTCGCGATGCCGGTCGTCCGCGGCGCCGGCTCGGGTCGGTCGGGCGGCGTGCACCTGACCGGCCTGACCACCAAGGCTCCGGGCGGCTACGCCGAGCAGGTGCTGGTGCAGGAGGCGCTGACCTTCGAGATCCCCAACGGGCTCGCGCCGGCGACCGCGGCGCTGACCGAGCCGATGGGCGTCGCCCTGCACGCCGTACGACGGGGTCAGGTGTCCAAGGGACAGGTCGCGATCGTCATCGGGTGCGGTCCGATCGGGCTCGGCGTGATCGCGATGCTCAAGGCCCAGGGCGTACGTCGGGTCGTGGCGAGCGACTTCTCGCCCGGCCGGCGCGCGCTGGCCGAGCGGATGGGGGCCGACGTCGTGATCGACCCGGCGGTGGCGTCGCCCTACGAGGTCCACTCCGAGAAGTACCTCGACGCCCCGGGGCTCCTCGAGCTCGCCGTCGGCACGATGGAGAAGCTCCGAGCGGTGCCGTTCCTGCCGTGGCAGCACGTCTTCCGCGCCGCCGAGGTGGCCGGCGCGACCCCGTCCGGGCCGGTGGTCTTCGAGTGTGTCGGCGTGCCCGGCATCCTCGACGGCGTCATCGCCGCGGCCCCGGTCTACGCGCGCGTCGTCGTGGTGGGCGTGTGCATGGGCGAGGACCGGATCCGCCCGTCGATCGCGATCAACAAGGAGATCGACCTGCGCTTCGTGCTGGGCTACACGCCGGCGGAGTTCCGGGAGTCGCTGCACCTCATCGCCGACGGCAAGGTCGACCCGACCCCGTTGATCACCGGCACCGTGGGGCTCGACGAGGTGGCGCAGGCCTTCGAGGACCTCGCCGACCCCGAGACCCACGCCAAGATCCTGGTGGAGCCGCGGGCATGACCGGTGCCGGCACCCCTCTCGACGCGTCCGGCCCCCTCGACGTCCCGATCCTCGTCGGCGCAGCGCAGTGGTCCGAGCGGCTGGGCGAGGACGCCTACGAAGGGCTGTCCCCGGTCGAGATGGCGGCCCGCGCCGCGACCCTGGCCATCGACGACACGGCCGCCGCGTCGGCGGTGCGCGCCGCGATCGACGTCGTGGCCGGCACCCGTCAGTTCGACGAGTCCTTCCCGGGGATGCCCGCCCCGCTGGGTCGCTCCGACAACTTCCCGCGCTCGGTCGCGGGCCGCCTCGACGGCGTCGAGCCCGAGCGGGTGATCTACGAGGTCTCGGGCGGCCAGTCGCCGCAGCACCTCGTCACCGAGCTGTGCGGCGACCTGGTGGCCGGTCGTGCCCGGGTCGCGCTGATCGCCGGCTCCGAGGCGCTGTCGACGGTGCTCGACCTGGCGCGTCGCGACGACAAGCCCGACTACACCGAGGAGGTGCCGGGCCAGGACGGTGATCGGGGCGCCGGCCTCGAAGGACTCACGACGCGCTACCAGGCCGGTCACGGCCTGATCGATGCGCCGACCCAGTACGCCCTGTTCGAGAACGCCCGCCGCTCGCGGCTCGGGCTGTCGCGGGCCGAGCTGGCCGCCGAGATGGGTGCGCTGTTCGCGCCGTTCGCCGCGGTGGCGGCGGCCAACCCCCACGCCGCGGTGCGCGAGGCACGCAGCGCCGAGCAGATCGTCGCCGTCACCGAGAGCAACCGGTTGATCGTCGACCCCTACCCGAAGGCGGTGGTCTCGCGCGACAAGGTCAACCAGTCCGCCGCGCTGGTGCTCACCACCGAGCGCACCGCGACCGACCTCGGGATCCCACGCGAGCAGTGGGTCTACCTGCGCGGCCACAGCGACCTGCGCGACCGTGAGCTGCTGCGGCGCAGCGACCTGAGCGTCGCGACGCCGGCGGTGACCGCGATCGGTGCGGCGCTGGACCTCGCCGGCGTCGGTCTGGCCGACGTGGCGTCGTACGACCTGTACTCGTGCTTCCCGGTCGCGGTCTCGATCGTCGCCGACGGCATCGGTCTCGCCCACGACGACCCGCGCGGCCTGACCGTCACCGGCGGACTGCCGTTCTTCGGCGGACCGGGCAACTCCTACTCGCTGCACGCGATCGCCGAGACGGTCGCGCGCTGCCGGGCGACCCCGGGCACCTTCGGGCTCGTCGGCGCCAACGGCGGCACCCTGAGCAAGTACTCCGTCGGCGTCTACTCGACGGCGCCGGGGCCGTGGGAGAGCGGTCACGACGACCACCTCCAGGCGGTCCTCGACGCCACGCCCGACCACCCGGTCGCCCACGACGCCGACGGCTGGGGACGCATCGAGACCTGGACGGTCCAGTACGCCGCGGACGGCTCGCCGCGCCGCGCGGTCGTCGTCGGCCTGCTCGACGACGGGCGCCGGTTCCTGGCCAACGACGTCGACGGCGACCCGCAGCTGATGGACGTGCTGCTCGGCGAGAACGCCCACAACACGAGGATCTGGGCGCGATCGCTGCCGCAGGGCAACCGGGTCACCCTCACCGAGGAGCGGATGGACGAGCTGGTGCCGGCCGTGCCGGTGGGGTTCCGCGAGAGCTACGAGTACGTCGAGGTCCGTCGCGACGGTCACGTCCTGGAGATCACGATCAACCGGCCCCAGGTGCGCAACGCGTTGACCCCCGACGCCAGCCAGGAGATGTCGGACGTGCTCGACGCCTACCTCGCCGACCGGGACCTCTGGGTCGCGATCATCACCGGCGCCCACGGCCCGGACGGGCCCGGTGGCAAGGGCGCGTTCTGCGCGGGCAACGACCTCCTGCACACCGCCGCGGGCGGCGCGCTGTGGATGCCGAAGACCGGCTTCGGCGGACTCACCTCGCGCCGCGGTGTCGACAAGCCGATCATCGCCGCGCTCAACGGGCCCGCCTTCGGCGGCGGCTTCGAGCTCGCGCTCGCCTGCCACCTCGTCGTCGCCGAGGAGCACGCCGAGGTCGCGCTGACCGAGGTGAAGGTGGGCCTCGTCGCGGCGATGGGTGGACTGGTGCGGCTGCCGCGTGCGCTCCCGCCCCACCTGGCCAACGAGCTGATCCTGACCGGTCGGCGGATGGGCGCCGAGGAGGCCCGGCGCTGGGGCCTGGTCAACCAGGTGGTGCCGCGAGGCCAGGCCCTCACCGCGGCGCGCGAGCTGGCCGGCGTACTGCTCGAGAGCTCGCCCACCTCGGTGCGCGTCTCGCTCCAGCTGATGGCCGAGGCCCAGACCTACGCCGACCCGGTCGACGCCGCAGCCGCCCCCACCGACGCCCTCGACAAGCTGCTCGTCTCGCGCGACACCACCGAGGGCGTCACGGCGTTCGCGTTCAAGCAGAAGCCGCGCTGGCGCAACCTGTAGCCACCGGCCTGCGGCGCGCCCACTGCTTGTAACTCACCGTTGAGGCATCCACCACACCGCTCGAGCGGCATGGTGGACATCGCAACGGTGAGTTACATAGCCAGTCGGCCCCGCTCGCCGGCACCACCGACACCGAGGAGACACCATGACCAACGAGACCACCGAACCCACCGAGCAGGACGCCGTCCTGGTCGAGCGCCGCGACGGCGTGCAGATCATCACGATCAACCGGGCGCACGCCAAGAACGCCCTCAACGGCGCGGTCGCGCGCGGGATCGCCGCCGCGGTCGACGAGCTGGACGCCGACGACGAGCTGCGGGTGGGGGTGCTCACCGGCGCCGGCGGGACCTTCTCGGCCGGGATGGACCTCAAGGCGTTCATGACCGGCGACATGCCGCTGGTGGGCGACCGCGGGCTCGGTGGCATCACCCAGCAGCCACCGCGCAAGCCGCTCATCGGTGCCGTCGAGGGGTGGGCGGTCGCCGGTGGCTTCGAGCTGCTGCTGGCCTGCGACCTCGTGGTCGCCTCCGAGACGTCCAAGCTCGGCGTGCCCGAGGTCAAGCGGGCCCTGGTCGCCGGCGCCGGAGCCGCGATGCTGCTCGTACGCCGGATCCCGCAGGCGATCGCCCTCGAGCTGCTCCTCACCGGCGAGCCGATCACCGCCCAGCGCGCGGCCGACCTCGGCCTGGTCAACCGGCTCACGCCCGAGGGCGGCGCCCTCGACGGGGCCCTCGAGCTCGCGGCGACCATCGCCGCCAACGGACCGCTCGCCGTCGCGATCACCAAGCAGATCGCCCGCGCCTCCTTCGACTGGACGCTCGAGGAGGGCTGGGCCGCGCAGTCGGAGCTGATGGCGCCGGTCTTCGTCTCCGAGGACGCCATGGAGGGCGCGACCGCGTTCGCCGAGAAGCGTCCGCCGGTCTGGAAGGGCCGCTGAGGCCAGTTTCTCCGCTGCAGCGGAGAAACTGGCGCTTCTGTCACGAAGGTTCAGCCAAGAAGCGGCAGTTTCGTCACGTAGGTCCTCCGACCGACCGGCCACTCCGGCCACTCCGGCCACTCAGGCCACTCAGGCCGGCCACCCCGACGACCCCGGCTGCGACGCCTAGAAGACCGCGCGCAGCAGCAGCACCAGCACGACGACGCCGAGCACCAGCCCCAGCACCAGGGGCAGGACGACGAGGCCCAGCGCCGCGGCGAGGTAGCCCGGCGTCGGCCGGCCGCCGCCGGGGTTCTTCGCCACCGCCTCCTCGAGCAGGCGGACGTTCTTGCGCGAGGCGCGGTGGGCGACGTCGGCGAGGTCGCCGGCCACGGGGATCAGGCCGAGGAAGGCGTCGAGGAGGAGGTTCCACCCCATGCGCGCCAGGGTCGGCACCGGCACGCGCGCCTGCACGGCGTCGTAGACGATGATCCCCGAGATCGCCGACCCCGCGAGGTCGCCGACACCGGGCACCAGCCCGATGACCGAGTCGAGGCCGATGCCGATCGTGGTGCCGGGCACGGTGACGGCGTCGTCCATGATCCGCGCCACCAGCTGGCTGCGGCGCGTCGAGGCACGGGTGGTGGTTGGTTCGCTCACCCGCACAGTCTGGACCGACGCTGTCTGCTCAGTCCCCGGCGGGGGCGAGCTCCGCCGCCGCAGCGGCCAGCTGGGTGATCCGCGCCCAGTCGCCGGCCGCGATCGCGTCGGCCGGCGTCAGCCAGGAGCCACCGACGCAGCCCACGTTGGGCAACGAGAGGTACGACGCAGCGCTCGCCGCGGTGATCCCGCCGGTGGGGCAGAACCGGGCCGCCGGCACGGGCGAGGCGATCGACCTGAGGAAGGCCGCACCTCCGGCCGCCTCGGCCGGGAAGAACTTCATCTCCGTGACCCCGGCCTCCAGCACGCTCAGCACCTCCGAGACCGACGCCGTCCCGGGCAGGAACGGCACGCCCGTGGCGAGCATCGCCGCCATCAGGGCAGGTGTCGCGCCGGGGGAGACGAGGAACGTCGCGCCGGCGGCCACCGCCTCGTCGGCCTGGCGGGGCGTGACGATCGTGCCGGCCCCGAGCACGATCTCGGGCACCTCGTCGGCGATCGCGCGCATCGCCTCCAGCGCGACCGGGGTGCGCAGGGTCAGCTCGATCGCGGGCAGGCCGCCGGCGACCAGGGCGCGGGCGATCGGGACGGCGTCGGCGACGCGCTCGACGACGACGACCGGCATGACCGGGACGACGTCGAGCAGGGACTCAGGCGTGCTGGACAACGGAGGCTCCCAGGGAGGGGTTGGAGAAGATGCTGGCGCCCTCGTCGGCCGGCCCGACCCCGGCTCGGAACGCGGCGAACAGCGAGCGGCCGGTGTCGGCCCACTCCTCGTCGGTCGGGGGGCGTCCGGTGGGCTCGCGGGTCGCGAAGTCGTCGACGCCCACGATCTCGAGCACGCCCCGCTCGGCATCGACGACGACCAGGTCCCCGTCGCGCACGCGGGCCAGTGGCCCGCCCATCGCGGCCTCCGGCGTGACGTGGATCGCGGCCGGCACCTTGCCCGACGCGCCGGACATCCGGCCGTCGGTGACGATCGCGACGTGCTGGCCGCGGTCCTGGAGCACCCCGAGGGCGGGGGTCAGCTTGTGCAGCTCGGGCATGCCGTTGGCCGCGGGGCCCTGGTAGCGGATGACGGCCACGAGGTCGCGGCCGTCGAGGTCGCCGGCGCCGAACGCGGCGAGGAAGTCGGCCTGGTCGTCGAAGACCAGCGCCGGCGCGCGGACGACGCGGTGCTCCTGGGCCACCGCCGACGTCTTGATGACCGCCTGCCCGAGCGGGCCGGTGAGCACCCGCATGCCGCCGTCGGGGGCGAACGGGTCGTCGGCCGGGCGCAGCACGTCGCGGTCGAGCGAGACCGCCGTGCCCTCCTCCCACACCAGGACGCCGTCGCGCACCACCGGCTCGGTCGTGTAGTGGCGCAGCCCGGGTCCCATGATCGTGAGGACGTCCTCGTGGAGCAGACCCGCGTCGAGCAGGGTGCGCACCAGGAAGCCGATGCCGCCGGCGGCGTGGAAGTGGTTGACGTCGGCCGAGCCGTTGGGATAGATGCGGCACAGCAGCGGCACCACGGCCGAGAGGTCCGAGAGGTCCTGCCAGGTCAGTCGGATGCCGGCGGCGCGGGCGATCGCGACGAGGTGGAGCGTGTGGTTGGTCGAGCCGCCGCTGGCGAGCAGACCGACGCAGGCGTTGACGATCGCCTTCTCGTCGACGATGTCGCCGATCGGCGTGGGCGACCCGCCGGCGTGGGTGATCGCGACGGCGCGGGCCGCGGCGGCCTCGGTGAGCGCGTCGCGCAGCTCGGTGCCGGGGTTGACGAACGACGAGCCCGGGAGGTGCAGCCCGAGCACCTCCATGAGCAGCTGGTTGGAGTTGGCGGTGCCGTAGAAGGTGCACGTGCCGACCGAGTGGTACGACGCCGCCTCGGCCTCGAGGAGCTCCTCGCGACCCACCTTGCCCTCGGCGTGCAGCTGGCGCACGCGCGCCTTCTCCTTGTTGGGCAGGCCCGAGGCCATCGGACCGGCCGGCACGAAGACGGTCGGGAGGTGACCGAACGACAGCGCCCCGATCAGCAGGCCGGGCACGATCTTGTCGCACACGCCGAGCATCAGGGCGCCGTCGAACATGTCGTGGCTGAGCGCGATCGCGGCCGACATCGCGATGACGTCGCGGCTGTAGAGCGAGAGCTCCATGCCGGCCCGGCCCTGGGTGACGCCGTCGCACATGGCCGGTACGCCGCCGGCGACCTGGGCGATCCCGCCGGCGCGGATGGTCGCCTTCTTCAGGACCGGCGGGTAGTCGCCGTAGGGCTGGTGGGCCGACAACATGTCGTTGTAGCTCGTGACGATCGCCAGGTTGGGCTTGGTGCTGCCGCGCAGCACCACCTTGTCGGTCGCGTCGGCGGAGGCGAACCCGTGCGCGAGGTTGGCGCACCCGAGCTTGCCGCGCGCCGGGCCGCGGTCGTCGCTGGCGCGGATCCGGCGCAGGTACGACGATCGCGTCGCGGCACTGCGCTCGACGATCCGCTCGCGTGACCTCGGCGAGCACCGGGTGGAGGTGTGGTGCAGGGGTGGGGCTCATTCGTCGGACTCCTGCCAGCTCCGGCCGTCCCGCTCGAGGAGCGTGGCGGCTGCCGTCGGGCCGCTGGTGCCGGCCGGGTAGCGCTTCGGGCGTCCCTCGCCGGGCGACTCCGCCCACCGCTGGAGGATCGGCTCCACCCACGTCCAGGCCGCCTCGACCTCGTCACGACGCATGAAGAGCGTGGGATTGCCTCGTACGACGTCCATGATGAGGCGCTCGTAGGCATCGGGCGAGCGCTGGGTGAACGTCGTCGCATAGCTGAGGTCCAGCGAGACCGGTCGCAGCCGGATCCCGCCGGGGCCCGGCTCCTTGGCCGTCATGTGCAGCTTCATGCCCTCGTCGGGCTGGACCTGGATGTGCAGCCGGTTCGGCCCGGGCGTGCCCTCGCTGTGCGGGAACATCGCGTGCGGCGGCTCCTTGAAGACCACCACGATCTCGGAGACCCGGCGGTCCATCCGCTTGCCCGTGCGCAGGTAGAACGGCACCCCGGCCCACCGCCAGTTCTGCACCTCGGCGCGCAGCGCGACGAACGTCTCGGTGGTGCTGCCCGGGTGGCCGAGGTCGTCGGCGTACGACGCCACGGGTGCGCCGTCGACGAGACCCGAGCCGTAGCGACCGCGCACCGTGTCGCGGTCGACGTCGGCGGGGGTCATCGGCTTGAGCGCCTGGAGGACCTTGAGCTTCTCGTCGCGCACGGTCTCGCGACCGACGTACGTCGGCGGCTCCATCGCGACCAGGCAGAGCAGCTGGAGGAGGTGGTTCTGCACCATGTCGCGCAGCGCGCCGGAGCTGTCGTAGTAGTCGCCCCGCTCGCCGACGCCGAGCGTCTCGGCGACGGTGATCTGCACGTGGTCGACCCAGCGGGAGTTCCACAGCGGCTCGAGGAAGGTGTTGGCGAAGCGGGTGACGAGGAGGTTCTGCACGCTCTCCTTGCCGAGGTAGTGGTCGATGCGGAAGATCTGCGGCTCGGTGAACACCTCGCCCACGGCCTCGTTGATGCGCCGGGCGGAGGCGAGGTCGGTGCCGACGGGCTTCTCCATCACCACGCGGGAGGCCTCGTCGACCACGCCCAGCTCCTGGAGCCGCGAGCAGATCGGTCCGAAGAGCGCCGGGGCCACCGCGAGGTAGAACACCCGCACGGTCTGGCCCTCGTGGCCGGTGTCGGTCTTCAGCAGGCCGTGGAGCTGGTCCCAGCCGGCCGGCTCCTCGGCGTCGAGGGTGAGGTGGTGCACCCGGTCGAGCAGACGCTCGACGACGACGGGGTCGAGGTCGTCGGCCGGCACGTGCTCGTCGAGCGCCGAGGCGACGAGGTGGCGGTAGCCGAGCTCGTCGAAGTCGGTGCGGGAGACACCGATGACGCGAGTCGCGTCGTCGAGGTGCTGCTCGCGCTCGCGCTGGTAGAGGGCGGGCAGGATCTTGCGCAGCGCGAGGTCACCGGTGCCGCCGAAGACCGTGAAGTCGCAGGCGGGGAGGGCCGCGGTGCTGCTGTGGAAGCTCGGGTCGAGCTCCGAGGTCGGAAGGGTCACAGGACGACGGTAGGGCCGTAAGGCGCTTTCAACAAGCACTACTTAGGTCTTTTTATGACACAAGTAGGGGTCGGGGTGCCTGTTTCAGGCGGAAGTCGGGCCTACAGTGTGACCATGACCTCCGCCGGCGACCTCTTCGACCTGGTGCGCACCGGGTCGGCCGCCTCGCGCTCCGACCTGCGTCGCCTCACCGGCCTGTCCCGTACGGCGGTGTCCGCGCGCGTCGCGGCGCTGTCCGAGGCCGGGCTGGTGGTGCTCGGCGACGACCTGGCCTCGACCGGCGGTCGGCCGGCCGCGGGAGTGGCGCTCAACGCCGGCGCCGGGGTCGTGCTCGCCGCAGCCGTGGGGCGCTCGCGCAGCCAGGTCGCGGTCTTCGACCTCGCCGGTCGGGAGGTGGGCGCCGCCTCCCTCGACCACGACAGCGGGACCGGACCGGGAGAGGTGATGCCGCGTGCCGTCGAGCGGCTCGCCGAGCTGTGCGACGAGGCCGTCCCCGTCCTCGGCGTCGGGGTCAGCCTGCCCGGCACGGTCGACCCGGCGCGCGGGGTCAGCATCGACTCCCCGGTCATGGGTGGCTGGGACGAGGTGGCGCTCGAGCCCTACCTCGCCGCCGTCCCGGGCTTCGCCGACGCCCCGATCTTCGTGGGCAACGACGCCGACGTGCTCGCCCGCTCCGAGCGACGCGGCCACGCCCAGGACTACGCCGACCTGCTGGTCGTCAAGGCCTCGACCGGGCTCGGGCTCGGGATCATCGCCGAGGGACGCGTGATCTCGGGCCACCTCGGCGCGGCCGGCGAGATCGGCCACACCAAGGTCGACGAGGCCGCCGACCTGCCGTGCCGCTGCGGTGACTCGGGCTGCCTGGAGACCGTGGCCGGCGGGTGGGCGCTCGTGGCCCGCCTCGCCGAGGTCGGCCGGCCCGTCGACCACGTGCGCGACCTCGTCGCCCGGGCGCTGGCGGGCGACGCCGAGGCCAAGCAGCTGCTCCGCGAGAGCGGTCGCCGGCTGGGCGACGTGCTGGCGGTGGCCATCAACCTGCTCAACCCGCAGGCGGTGGTGATCGGGGGCGACATGGCAGCCGCCTTCGACGTCTACGCCGCCGGCGTGCGCGAGTCGATCTACGCGCGCGCCTCGGCCCTGGCCACCCGCGACCTCCAGGTCCTGCCGGCGACGTACGGCGACCGTGCCGGCGTCGTGGGCTGCGCGGCGATGGCGCTCGACCAGGTGCTGCGCCCGAGCGCCGTGGACCTCCGGCTCGGCTCGCGGTCCGGCGCCCGCTAGGGACGGCCCGACGCCGCCACCTCGCGCAGCACGTCGACCAGCCGCGCCGTGGTCGTGCGGGCGTCGAACATCGCGTCGAAGCGAGCCCGGCCGGCGGCGCCCATGGCGGCGGCTCGCGCCGGGTCCGAGACCAGCGTCTCCAGGGCGACGAGCAGCGCGTCGTCGTCGTCGGCGTCGATGACGAAGCCGGACTCCCCGTCGCTCACCAGCTCGGCGTGGGCGCCGATCGACGAGGCGACCACGGGGACGCGTGCGCCATCGCCTCCAGGCTGGCGTAGCCGAAGGTGTCGGTCTTGCTCGGGATCGCCAGGACCGTCGTGCGGGAGAGGATCTCGCTGAGGCGGGGGTCGCCGGGGCGCAGGTCGTTGACGACGGTGAGTCCGGGTCGCGGGTTGACCTGCTCGCGGGTCACGAGCACCAGCTCTGCCGGGTGCCGCAGCCGCGCGAAGACCCGCAGCAGGGCGTGGCCGCCCTTGGGGGCGAGGGCGTTGCCCACGAACGTGATCACCGGCGTCGGCGGCTTCGACCACGACGCGGGGGCGGGCGGCGCCGTGATCCCGAACGGGATCACCGGGATGTCGTCGGTGCGGCCGTAGTCGTCGCGCAGTGCCTGGGCCACCCAGGTCGACTGGGCGACGACCCGGTGCGCGCCGGCGATGACGGGGTCCTCGAAGCGACGCGTGAGGGCGATCGTGGCGGGTGTGTAGCGACCCGGAGAGCGGTAGGGGAGCGTGATGCCGTTGAACTCGTTGGTGCTGTCGGTCGACACCATCCAGGGCGTGCCACCGAGGTGCCCCAGGGCGAGGAGGGCGCTGTTCTGGGAGTAGAAGTGCACGACGTCGACGCCGGCCAGGCGGTCCTCGAGGTGTCGTCGCACCCAGTGGGCGGCCGCGAGCTTGGCCCGCAGCGGCTGGAGGTCGGCGTCGAGCCGACTGAGGCCGGGCACGGAGGCGCTGACGAGGCGGCGGCCGAACGACGGCGGCGGCACGTGGAGGAAGTCGGCGCTGATGTCGTCGTACTCCGCCAGGGCGTGCCGCAGGTGCAGGTGCATCGTGGCGTGACCGCCGAGATTCTCGCTCACGAAGAGCACACGCAACACGCCGCGAGGCTAGCAGTCGAGGGGTCCCCCACCCGGTATCAGCGGTTCCCGAGCCCCGCACGACGAGTTGGCCGGAGCCTGCGGATGCCCGACACTGTCTGACAATCGCGTCCACCCGTGGAAGAGGCAGCCAGCATGCAGGTACGACGTCCGTTGCGCCGCGGCCTCGCCCGGTCCACCGCCCTCCTCCTCGGGGCGGGACTGCTCGCCGTCGGGATCGGCACCTCCGGCGCCACGGCCGACGAGGCCCGGGTCGACCCGGTGGCCGGTGCCCTGACCTCGGGTGACTCGCTCTTCCCCCGCCAGGGCAACGGCGGCTACGACGCGCTCCACTACGACGTCGACCTGTCCGTCGACGTGGCGGTCTCGCCGGTGCCCAGCGCGGTGGCCAGGACGACCTTCACGGCAGCACGCACCACGATGCGGGCCCAGACCACCGGCGCCCCGCTCTCGTCGTTCGGCATGGACTTCGAGGGCGCCGGCCTCACCGTCTCGTCGGTGACCGTCGACGGGGTGCCGGCGACGTTCACGCGCAACGAGACGACGAGCACGAGCGACGCCACGGCGGACGTGCACAAGCTCGTCGTCACGCCGGCGGCAGCGGTCGACGGGGTCTTCACGACCGTGGTGACCTACTCCGGCACCCCCAACGCGCACACCGACACCGACGGGTCCTCGGAGGGGTGGAACAACACCGTCGA
>CAWGJR010000017.1:0-138354 GCA_963822915.1 uncultured Actinomycetota bacterium | reverse complement strand
CCGCTAATGGCGCTGGACACAGAGTTTACCATCGGCAAGCTGCGCGAGATCGCCGGCCGTTATCCCCAGAAGCGCTCCGGCCTGCTCCCATGCTGCACCTCGTGCAGTCCGGCGAGGGCCGGATCACCCCCGAGGGCATCGAGGCCTGCGCGGACATGCTCGCATCACGCCGGCCGAGGTCAGCGGCGTCGCGACGTTCTACACGATGTACAAGCGCAAGCCGGTCGGCGACTACCACGTCGGCGTCTGCACCAACACGCTGTGCGCGGTCATGGGCGGCGACGAGATCTTCTCGAGGCTCAAGGACCACCTCGACGTCGGCAACGACGAGACCACCGACGACGGACGGCCAGGAGATCACGCTCGAGCACCTCGAGTGCAACGCGGCCTGCGACTACGCGCCGGTGATGATGGTCAACTGGGAGTTCATGGACAACATGACCCCCGAGCGGCCGTCCAGCTGGTCGACGACCTGCGCGCCGGCAACGAGGTCCGCTCCACCCGCGGCCCCCGCATCTGCACCTGGCGCGAGGCCGAGCGGGTGCTCGCCGGCTTCCCCGACGGCCTCGCCGACGAGGGCCCGGCCGCCGGTCCGGCCTGCTGGTCGGCCTCGGCATCGCCCGCGAGCGCGGCTGGACGGCGCCCGAGCCGACGCCGAGGGCGACGCAGCGCGGCGCCGCGACCCGACGGCGCCGAGCGAGCCGGCGCCGCCGCCGAGGCCGAGCAGCACGCCGAGGCCGCCGACGAGGCCGACGACGAGGTCGCCGAGGAGCCGCCGTCGAGGACAGGACGCCGCCGAGCGACCGCAGCCGAGAAGAGGAGGCGCGACGTGACCATCGACACCCTCACCCCCGTCCTCACCGACGACTGGGACGCCGAGCGCAGCTGGACCCTGAAGACCTACGAGTCGCGCGGCGGCTACGGCGCGCTCAAGAAGGCGCTCGCGATGGCGCCCGACGACATCATCACCGCCGTCAAGGACTCCGGCCTGCGCGGTCGCGGCGGCGCCGGCTTCCCGACCGGCATGAAGTGGTCCTTCATCCCGCAGGACAACCCCAAGCCGAAGTACCTCGTCGTCAACGCCGACGAGTCCGAGCCGGGCACCTGCAAGGACACCCCGCTGATGATGGCCTCGCCGCACACTGCTGGTCGAGGGCGTCATCATCAGCTCCTTCGCGATCCGCGCCAACACCGCCTTCATCTACATCCGCGGCGAGATCCTCCACGTCATCCGCCGGGTGCAGGCCGCCGTCGCCGAGGCCTACGCCGCCGGCCACCTCGGCAAGGACATCCACGGCTCGGGCTACGACCTCGACGTCGTCGTGCACGCCGGCGCCGGCGCCTACATCTGCGGCGAGGAGACCGCCCTCCTCGAGGGCCTCGAGGGTCGCCGCGGCCAACCGCGCCTGCGCCCGCCGTTCCCCGCCGTCGCCGGCCTCTACGCCTGCCCGACGGTCATCAACAACGTCGAGTCGATCGCCTCGGTGCCCAGCATCATCGACCACGGCGCGGCGTGGTTCTCCTCGATGGGCACCGAGAAGTCCAAGGGCTTCGGCATCTTCTCGCTCTCGGGCCACGTCACCACGCCCGGTCAGTACGAGGCGCCGCTCGGCATCACGCTGCGCGAGCTCATCGACCTGTCCGGCGGCATGCGCGACGGCCACCGAGCTGAAGTTCTGGACGCCGGGCGGCTCCAGCACCCCGCTGCTCACCGCCGACCACCTCGACCTGCCCGCTCGACTTCGAGGGCATGGCCGGCGCCGGCACGATGCTCGGCACCCGCGCCATCCAGCTCTTCGACGAGACCACCTGCGTGGTGCGCGCCGTGCTGCGCTGGACCGAGTTCTACAAGCACGAGTCCTGCGGCAAGTGCACCCCGTGCCGCGAGGGCACGTGGTGGCTGGTGCAGACCCTCGCCGCGCTCGAGCGCGGCGAGGGCACCGAGGCCGACCTCGACCTGCTGCTCGACCAGTGCGACAACATCCTGGGCCGCTCGTTCTGCGCCCTCGGTGACGGCGCGACCAGCCCGATCTCCAGCTCGATCCAGTTCTTCCGCGACGAGTACCTCGCCCACCTCACCCACGGCGGCTGCCCGTTCGACGCGGCCGCCTCCACGGTGTGGGCCCCGTCCATGACCAGCGCCGGAGCCTGACCGCATGACGACCACCCCCGAGAAGACCGAGCCGCGGTCGAGATCGTCACCGTCACCATCGACGGCGTCCAGGTCAACGTCCCCAAGGACACCCTGGTGATCCGGGCCGCCGAGCAGATCGGCGTCCAGATCCCGCGCTTCTGCGACCACCCGCTGCTCGCGCCCGCCGGCGCGTGCCGCCAGTGCCTGGTCGAGGTGCCCGACGCCGGCAACGGCCGCGGCTTCCCCAAGCCGCAGGCCTCCTGCACGCTGCCGGTCGCCGAGGGCATGGTCGTCAACACCCAGGCGACCAGCGAGGTCGGCCGACAAGGCGCAGCAGGGCGTGATGGAGTTCCTGCTGATCAACCACCCGCTCGACTGCCCGGTCTGCGACAAGGGCGGCGAGTGCCCCCTGCAGAACCAGGCGATGAGCAACGGCCGCGGCGAGTCCCGCTTCGTCGGCTCGGGCGCGGGCGGCGTCAAGCGCACCTTCCCCAAGCCGATCAACCTCTCGCCCGCAGGTGCTGCTCGACCGCGAGCGCTGCATCGTGTGCCAGCGCTGCACCCGCTTCGCCGAGGAGATCCCCGGCGACCCGTTCATCGCCCTGATCGAGCGCGGCGCGCAGCAGCAGATCGGCATCGCCGAGGACGCCCCGTTCCTGTCCTACTTCGCCGGCAACACGATCCAGATCTGCCCGGTCGGCGCGCTGACCTCGGAGTCCTACCGCTTCCGCTCGCGCCCCTTCGACCTGGTCTCCAGCCCCGTCGGTCGCCGAGCACGACGCCTGCGGCTCGGCCATCCGCGTCGACCACCGTCGCGGCAAGGTCATGCGCCGCCTCGCCGGCAACGACCCCGAGGTCAACGAGGAGTGGATCACCGACAAGGACCGCTTCGCCTTCACCTACGCCGCCGAGCCCGACCGGCTGACCTACCCGCAGGTGCGTGACGAGGACGGCGCGCTGCGTCCGGCCTCGTGGCCCGAGGCCTTCGCCGTCGCGGCCCGCGGGCCTCGCCGCCGCCCGCAAGGCCGGCGGAGTCGGTGTGCTGACCGGTGGCCGGCTGACCGGCGAGGACGCCTACGCCTACGCCAAGTTCGCCCGCGTCGCGCTCGGCACCAACGACATCGACTTCCGCGCCCGCCCGCACTCGCGCCGAGGAGGCCGACTTCCTGGCCGCCCACGTCGTCGCGACCGGCCCCGAGCGGCGGCGCGGTCACCTACGCCGACCTCGAGACGCGCCTCGACCGTCGTGCTCGTCGGGCTTCGAGCCCGAGGACGAGGCCGGCGCGATCTTCCTGCGCCTGCGCAAGGCCGCCCTGCACCAGCGGCACCCGGGTGCTGGCGATCGCGCCGTTCACCACCCGCGGCCTGACCAAGATGCACGGCACGCTGCTGCCGACCGCCCCCGGCGACGAGCCGGCCACGATGTCGCGCGCTGCTCGGCCACGCCGACCACGGTCTCGACTCGCACCTCGGTGCTCCTGGTCGGCGAGCGCCTGGCCACCGTGCCCGGCGCGCTTGAGCGCCGTCGCCGACGCTGGCCGCCAAGTCCGGTGCCCGCGTGGCCTGGGTGCCGCGTCGCGCCGGTGACCGCGGCGCCCTCGAGACCGGCTGCCTGCCCATCCTGCTGCCCGGCGGCCGACCGGTCGCCGACCCGCAGGCCCGCGTCGACGCCGCCACCGCGTGGGGTGTCGACTCGCTGCCCGAGACCCCGGCCGCGACGGCGACGCGATCGTCGCCGCCCTCGGCGCCGGCGAGCTCGCCGGCCTGGTCATCGGTGGGGTCGACCCCGCCGACACGACCGACCCGGCCGCGACCACCGCGGCCATCGACGCGAGCCCAGTTCGTCGTCGCGCTCGACCTGCGCGCCAGCGACGTCACCCGCGCCGCCGACGTGGTCTTCCCGGTCGCGCCGGTCGTCGACAAGGCCGGCACCTTCGTCACCTGGGAGGGGCGCCCGCGTCCCTTCGAGGCCGTGCTCGGCAACCCGTCGTCGCTGCCCGACCTGCGGGTGCTCGCCGGCATCGCCGAGGAGCTCGGCGCCCCGCTCGGCTTCCGCACGGTCGCCGAGGTCTGGGCCAGCTCGAGGACATCGGCCCCTGGGACGGCCCGCGCGCCACGATGACGCCCGTCGCCGCCGCGACCCCCCCCGAGCGCGTCGGCGGCGCCTCCGAGGGCCTGGTGCTCTCGACCTGGAAGCAGCTGCTCGACCAGGGCACCATGCAGGACGGCGACAAGCACCTCGCCGCCACCGCCCGCCCGGCCGTCGCCAAGGTCGTCGCGCGCGGTGCTGCGACGCCGTCGGCCCGACCGTCACCTTGACCGGCGACCGCGGCTCCGTCACGCTGCCCGCCGAGGCTGTCGACGACATGGTCGACGGCGTCGTCTGGGTGCCGACCAGCTCCAGCGGCCTCGGCGCTGCTCACCGACCTCGCACCGCCCGGCTCCCGGGTCACGATCTCCGGAGGAGATGTCCTGATGGGCGACACGATCGCCGGCTTCGGCACCGACCCGCTGGTGGATCGTGCTCCTCAAGGCCTTCGCCATCTTCGTGATCCTCGTGCTGCTCACCCTGTTCAACATCTGGTGGGAGCGCCGGGTGGTGGCGCGCATGCAGCACCGCATCGGCCCCAACCGCAACGGGCCCTTCGGCCGCTCCAGTCGCTCGCCGACGGTGCCGAAGCTGATGTTCAAGGAGGACCTCACCCCAAGGCCGCCGACAAGGTGGTCTTCGTCGCTGGCGCCCCTGATGCGCGGTGATCCCGGCGTTCGTCGCCGTTCTCGGTGATCCCGTTCGGGCCCGAGGTCACGATCCCGTTCACCGACACCCGGACCCAGCTGCAGCTGACCGACATGCCGGTCGCCGTGCTGTTCGTGATGGCGATCGCCTCGATCGGCATCTACGGCATCGTGCTCGGCGGCTGGTCGAGCGGGTCGACGTACTCGCTGCTCGGCGGGCTGCGCTCGAGCGCCCAGATGATCTCCTACGAGGTCGCGATGGGCCTCGCCCTCGTCGCGGTGTTCCTCTACGCCGGCTCGCTGTCGACCTCGGAGATCGTCGCCGCGCAGGACGACCTGTGGTTCGGGCTGATCCTGCTGCCGTCGTTCGTCATCTACGTCATCTCGATGGTCGGCGAGACCAACCGCGCACCCTTCGACCTCCCCGAGGCCGAGGGCGAGCTCGTCGGCGGGTTCCACACCGAGTACTCCTCGATCAAGTTCGCGCTCTTCTTCCTCGCCGAGTACATCAACATGGCCACCGTCTCGGCGCTGGCCACGACGCTGTTCCTCGGCGGCTGGGCACGCGCCGTTCTGGATCGACGACGTTCTGGGCCGGCGCCAACGAGGGCTACGTGCCGGTGATCTGGTTCATCGGCAAGGTGCTCGCCTTCATCTTCTTCTTCATCTGGCTGCGCGGCTCGCTGCCCCGCATGCGCTACGACCAGTTCATGAAGCTCGGCTGGAAGTACCTCATCCCGATCTCGCTGGCCTGGATCGTCGCCGTCGCCACCCTGCGCGTGGCCCGGCTCGAGGGCTGGTTCGACAGCGACAACGTGCCGATCATCATCGGCGTCGTGCTCGTGCTCGTTCCTCGCGCTGTTCTTCCTCGGCGGCGACGGACGACGACGACGAGGCGGGCGTCGAGGCCGAGGCCCTGCGGCCGGCGGCTACCCGACGCCGCCGATGCCGGTCGGCGGCGCGGTGCGCGGCGCCGCCGCGCCGCTCTCCTTCCGAGCGCTCGACCCCCATGTCCACCGTGTCAGGAGAGGACGCCTGATGGCTGAAAGACCAAGTCGTTCAAGGAGCAGTTCATCGACCCGGTCGCCGGGTTCGGCGTCACGTTCCGGACGATGTTCCGCAAGGTCGTCACCGAGCAGTACCCCGAGGAGAAGTTGCCCGACCGCCCCGCGCTTCCACGGTCGCCACCAGCTCAACCGCTGGCCCGACGGGCTGGAGAAGTGCGTCGGCTGCGAGCTGTGCGCCTGGGCCTGCCCGGCCGACGCGATCTACGTCGAGGGCGCCAGCAACTCCGACGCCGAGCGACGGCGAGCGGTTCAGCCCCGGCGAGCGCTACGGCCGCGTCTACCAGATCAACTACCTGCGCTGCATCCTGTGCGGGCTGTGCATCGAGGCCTGCCCCACGCGCGCCCTGACGATGACCAACGAGTACGAGCTGGCCGACAACAACCGCGCGGACCTGATCTACGAGAAGTCCGACCTCCTCGCCCCGCTGCTGCCCGGCATGGAGCAGCCGCCGCACGCGATGCTCCTCGGCGACGACGAGAGCGCCTACTACCGCAACACCTACGCCGCCCCCGAGCCGACCCGCTCGGGCTCGACGGCCGCCGCGGGAGGAGGGCGCATGATCGCCTTCTGGAGCCTGGCGCCCATCATGGTCGTCTCGCGCCCTCGGCCTGCTCGTGGTCCGCAAGGCCGTGCACGCGGCGCTGATGCTGGCCGTCGTGATGATCTCGCCTGGCCATCCAGTACGCCGCCCTCGACGCACCGTTCCTGTTCGCGGTGCAGATCATCGTCTACACCGGCGCCATCTTGATGCTGTTCCTCTTCGTCGTCATGCTCGTCGGCGTCGACGCGGCCGACTCGGTCGTCGAGACGATCAAGGGCCAGCGCGCCATGGCGATCGTGACCGGCCTGCTCGTCGGGCTGGTGCTGGTGGTCGGGCCTGGGCCAGCTGTCGCTCGGCACCGCCACCGGGCTCGACGGGCCGAGGACGGCGCCAACGCCGGTGGCAACATCGAGGCCCTGGCCAACATCATCTTCTCCCGCTACGTCTTCGCCTTCGAGGTCACCAGCGCCCTGCTGATCACCGCGGCCGTCGGCGCGATGGTGCTCGCCCACCGCGAGCGCCTCACCCCGCGGCCCTCCCAGGCCGACCTGGCCGCCAAGCGGGTGCGCGACTACGCCGAGAAGGGCACCCACCTCGGGCCGCTGCCGGCTCCCGGTGTCTACGCGCGCCACAACGCCGTCGACACCCCGGCGCTGCTGCCCGACGGCACCGCCGCCGAGCAGTCGATCTCGCGGGTGCTCGCCGCCCGCGGCACGGTGCGCTCGGCGCCCGCGATGGCCGACGACATCGAGGAGCTCAAGCGTCAGCTGGGCCTCGACGAGCACGGACGGGACGTCAACCAGTGACCGAATACATCCTCCTGTCCGCGATCCTCTTCACCATCGGGGCGATCGGGGTGCTCGTCCGCCGCAACGCGATCGTGGTGTTCATGTGCGTCGAGCTGATGCTCAACGCCTCCAACCTCGCGCTGGTCACCTTCGCCAAGCAGAACGGCAACCTCGAGGGCCAGGTGGCGGCGTTCTTCGTCATGGTCGTGGCCGCCGCCGAGGTCGTCGTCGGGCTCGCGATCATCATGACCATCTTCCGCACCCGTCGCTCGGCCTCGGTCGACGACGCCAGCTTGTTGAAGTTCTGAGGTAGAGGGCCTGATGTACGTACTCGAAGCCGGGGCCGTCCCGGTGGTCGCTCCGGAGAGCGCCGACGGCGTCTTCTCCCTGCTGTGGCTGGTCATCGCGCTGCCGCTGGCGGGCGCGGCGATCCTGCTGCTCGGCGGCCGCTCCACCGACCGGTGGGGCCACTGGCTCGGCACCGCGATGCCCGTGGGCTCCTTCGTGCTGTCGGTGGTGCTGCTCGTGCAGCTCCTCGGCCGCGACGAGGAGGAGCGCCAGGTCGGCCAGCACCTCTACGACTGGATCCAGGTGGGCGGCCTCGACGTCGGCGCCGACCTGCTCTACGACCAGCTCGCCGCGCTGTTCCTGCTGCTGATCACCGGGGTCGGCTCGCTGATCCACGTCTACTCCATCGCCTACATGGAGCACGACGCGCGCCGGCGCCGGTTCTTCGGCTACCTCAACCTCTTCGTGGCCGCGATGCTGACGCTGATCCTCTCGGCCAACTACGTCGGGCTCTTCCTCGGCTGGGAGGGCGTCGGCCTGGCGTCCTACCTGCTCATCGGCTTCTGGCAGCACAAGCACTCCGCGGCCGCCGCGGCGAAGAAGGCCTTCGTCATCAACCGCGTCGGCGACATGGGCATGGCCTCGGCGATCTTCCTGGCGTTCGTCACCTTCGGCACGACCGACTTCGCCGGCATCAGCGAGCTCGCCGGGCAGGCGTCGGAGACCACGATGACGGCGCTTCGGCATCCTGCTGCTCGTCGGTGCCTGCGGCAAGTCCGCCCAGGTGCCGCTCCAGGCCTGGCTGCTCGACGCGATGGAGGGCCCGACCCCGGTCTCGGCCCTCATCCACGCCGCGACCATGGTCACCGCCGGCGTCTACCTGGTCGTGCGCTCCAACTTCGTCTTCGAGTACGCCCCGATCGCGCAGACCTGCGTCGTCGTGGTCGCCGTCGTCACGCTCCTGTGGGGTGCGGTGATCGGGTGCGCCAAGGACGACATCAAGAAGGCGCTGGCCGGCTCCACGATGAGCCAGATCGGCTACATGATGCTCGGCGCCGGGCTCGGCCCGGCCGGCTACGCGTTCGCGATCTTCCACCTGCATCACCCACGGCTTCTTCAAGGCCAACATGTTCCTCGGCGCCGGCTCGGTGATGCACGCGATGGACGACGACGTCGACATGCGCCACTACGGCCTGCTCAGCAAGGCACTGCCGGTCACGTTCCTGACGTTCGCGATGGGCTACCTGGCGATCATCGGGTTCCCCGGCTTCTCCGGCTTCTGGTCGAAGGACAAGATCATCGAGGCCGCGCTCTCGGAGAACCTCCTCGTCGGCATCGCCGCGATGGTGGGCGCCGGCGTCACCGCGTTCTACATGACCCGCCTGATGATCATGACCTTCTTCAGCGACAAGCGCTGGCGCAAGGACGTGCACCCGCACGAGTCGCCCGCGCTGATGACGGTGCCGCTGATCGTGCTCGCCGCGCTCTCGGTGCTCGGCGGCTTCCTGCTCGCTCAACGGCTGGATCGTCCACTGGCTCGAGCCGGTCACCGGGCCGGAGCCGGAGGTCGACCTGCCGTTCGCCCCGATCGTGCTGACGATCATCGTCGTGGCCATCGTCGCGATCGGCGTCGCCACCGCGGTCGCGCTCGTCGCAGCGACGCCCCGTGCCCGACACCGCCCCGACCGACGTCTCGCTCGCCGTCCGTGCCGCCCGTGCCGACCTCTACGGCGACGCGATCAACGAGGGCCTGGTCGTGCAGCCCGGTCGCCGCCTGGTCTCGGGCCTCCTCGACCTTCGACCGCAGCGGTGCCGACGGCGCCTTCATGGGCGGCGGTGCCGCGGTCGCGCGCCATCGGTGGCCAGCTGCGCAAGGCCCAGAACGGCTACGTGCGCTCCTACGCCCTCTCCGTGCTCGTCGGCGTCCTCATCGTCTCCCTCGCCATGCTGGCGGTGAATCTCTGATGCTGACGATCCTCATCCTCGTGCCCCTCGTCGGGGCGCTCGCTGATCGCGTTCGCTGCCCGCCGACCAGCAGCCGCTCGGTCGCGCTCGGCGTCTCCGCCGGCACCCTCGGCCTCGGCGTCGCCGTCGCCATCATGTACGACGTCGACGGCGGCATGCAGATGACCGAGCAGGTCTCCTGGATCAAGGCGTTCGGCGTGCACTACGCCCTCGGCGTCGACGGTCTCGGGCTGCTGCTCGTGCTGCTCACCGTCGTGCTGGTGCCGATCGTGCTGGTCGCCGACTGGGACGCCGGCGACCGCGACCCGAAGTCCTTCTACGGCTGGGTCCTCGCGCTCGAGGCGCTCTCGCTCGCGGTCTTCCTGCGCCACCGACGTGTTCCTCTTCTACGTCGTCTTCGAGGCCACGCTGATCCCGGCCTACTTCCTGGTCGGCGGGCTTCGGCAAGGCCGCGTCCGGCCGCAGCGCCGCGGCGGAGAAGTTCCTGATGTTCCAGCTCGGCGGCGGGCTGGTGCTGCTCGCCGTCGGTCATCGGCCTCTACGTCGTCTCCGCGCAGGAGGGCACGCCGTCGTACCTCCTCGTCGGACCTGATGGCCCTCGACATCGCCACCGAGGCCGGTCGCTGGCTGTTCGTCGGCTTCTTCATCGCCTTCGCGATCAAGGCGCCGCTGTTCCCGGTGCACACCTGGCTGGCCGACACGACCGAGCAGGCGACCCCCGGCACGAGCGTGCTGCTCGTCTGCGTGCTCGACAAGATCGGCACCTTCGGGATGCTGCGGTTCTGCCTGGGCATCTTCCCGGAGGCCTCGCAGTGGGCGACGCCCGTCGTCGTGACGATCGCGGTCATCTCGATCATCTACGGCGCCCTGGTCGCCATCGGCCAGGACGACGTCCTGCGCCTGATCGGTCTGACGTCGCTGAGCCACTTCGGCTTCATCACCCTCGGCATCTTCGTGTTCAGCAGCCAGGGCGGGTCCGGGGCGATCCTCTACATGGTCAACCACGGCATCGGCACCGCCGCGCTGTTCCTGGTCGCGGGCTACCTCATCAAGCGCCGCGGCACCGCGCTCATCTCCGAGATGGGCGGCGTCGAGAAGGTCACCCCGGTGCTCGCCGGGCTGATGCTCGTCGCCGGCCTCGCCACGCTCGGCCTGCCCGGGCCTCAGCCCGTTCGTCTCCGAGTTCCTGGTGCTGCTGGCGGCCTTCGACTACGCCTGGTGGGTCGGCGCCTTCGCCGTCACCGGCATCGTGCTCGCCGCCATCTACGTGCTGTGGATGTACCAGCGGATCATGACCGGGCCCACGCCGGTCCGAGGTCGAGGCCACCCCCGACGGCCCGCGGCGCGAGGTCGCTGGCGGTCGCCCCGCTCATGCTGGCCCTGGTGTTCTTCGGGTTCTTCCCCAAGCCGCTGCTCGAGACGAGCAACCCCTACGTCGCCGACCTGATGCAGCACGTCGGCGTGACCGACGACGAGCCCACCGTCGCCGCCGAGACCACCCTGGCCGAGGAAGCGGGTCGCTGACATGGACTTCGTCAAGCCCACCATCGAGTACGCCGAGCTCTCGCCGCTGCTGATCGTCCTCGGCGTCGCCTGCCTCGGCGTCATCGTCGAGGCGTTCCTGCCGCGCGAGCGCCGCCACGTCGTGCAGACCTCGCTCGCCGGCGTCGGCGTCGTCGCCGCCCTCGGCGCCACCGTCGCCCTCGGCATCAACCTCGACTCCGTCGGCGACGGCGCGGCCCAGGGCATCGTCGGCGCCGAGGGCTCGGTCGTCGTCGACGGCCCGACCATCTACCTGTGGGGCCTCGTGCTCGTCTTCGCCCTCGGCGGCGTCGCGCTCTTCGCCGAGCGCAAGCTCGAGGCGGGCGTCTCGGCCTTCGCCGGCCAGGCCGCCGCGCTGCCCGGCACCGAGGCCGAGCGCGAGGCCTCCACGCCGGGGCCTGGCGCACACCGAGGTCTACCCGCTGCTGATGTTCGCCGTCGCCGGCATGCTGCTCTTCCCGGCCTCCGGCGACCTGCTCACCATGTTCGTCGCGCTCGAGGTGCTCTCGCTGCCGCTCTACCTGCTCTGCGGGCTCGCCCGTCGTCGCCGCCTGCTGAGCCAGGAGGCGGCGATGAAGTACTTCCTCCTCGGCGCCTTCTCCTCGGGCTTCTTCCTCTACGGCGTCGCGCTGGTCTACGGCTTCGCCGGCTCGATGAGCTTCGCGGCCATCAACGAGGCCGTGCGTCAACGGCGCCGACAACCGGGTGCTGCTGCTCCTCGGCATCGCGCTGCTCGCGGTCGGGCTGCTCTTCAAGGTCGGCGCCGTGCCGTTCCAGGCCTGGACCCCCGACGTCTACCAGGGCGCCCCGACCGCGGTCACCGCGTTCATGTCGGCCGGCACCAAGGTGGCGGCGTTCGGCGCGATGCTGCGCCTCTTCTACGTCGCCTTCGGCGCCGACCGCTGGGACTGGCAGCCGATGCTGTGGGTCGTCGCGATCCTGACGATGCTCGTCGGGTGCGGTCGTCGCGATCGTGCAGACCGACGTCAAGCGGATGCTGGCCTACTCGGCGATCGCCCACACCGGCTTCCTGCTCACCGGCGTGCTGGGGCTCCAGGCGTCCGGCGAGCTCGCCGACGGCCAGATCACCTCGCTGCAGGCGGTGCTCTTCTACCTGACGTCGCTACGGCGTCGCCTCGCTCGGCGCGTTCGCCCTGGTGACCGTCGTCCGCGACGCCAACGGCGAGGCGTCGTCGTTCGCCCGCTGGACCGGCCTCGGCAAGCGCTCGCCCGCTGGTCGCCGGCCTCGTTCGCGTTCTTCCTGCTCTCGATGGCCGGCATCCCGCTGACGGCCGGCTTCGTCGGCAAGTGGGCGGTCTTCACCGTCGCGATGTCGGCCGGCGCCTGGCCGGTCGTGCTCGTCGCGATCGCCTCGAGCATCATCGCGGTCTACTTCTACGTGCGCTTCATCCGGATCATGTTCTTCACCGACCCCGACGCCGGCGGCAGGTCGGCGAGGTCACCTCGGCCTCGCCGCTCACCGGGCTCACCATCGCCGCTGTGCGCCGCGGCGACCCTGTTCCTCGGCGTCGTGCCCGGCCCGGTGCTCGACCTCGCGGTGCATGCGGGAGACTTCATCAGGTGACGACGTCCCCGCCCTCGACGGCCCCTGCCCGGGGCGCGGCGGCCCCGGCGACCTGGCGCTGCCGATCACCGACGCCGGCGCTGGCCCAGCGGCTGCGCGAGCGGATGGCCGAGGTCGAGGCGGCCCTGTTCGGCCACGCCGTGAGCAGGGCGCCGTACGTCACCGACGCGGCCCAGCACCTGCTCTCGGCCGGCGGCAAGCGCTTCCGGCCGCTGCTGGTGCTGCTGGCCGCCGAGGCCGGCGCGCACCCGGAGTCCGACGACGTCGTCACCGCGGCCTGCGTCGTGGAGATCACCCACGTCGGCTCGCTCTACCACGACGACGTGATGGACGAGGCCGACCTGCGCCGCGGGGCCGACTCGGCCAACTCGCGCTGGGACAACCTCGTCGCGATCCTCACCGGCGACTTCCTCTTCGCCAAGTCCTCCGAGCTCACCGCGCGCGCTCGGCGCCGACGCGGTGCGCATCCAGGCCGAGACCTTCACCCGCCTCGTCGAGGGCCAGATCCTCGAGACCGTCAAGCCCGGCCCCGGCGAGGACCCGCTCGCGCACTACCTCGACGTCGTGGCCGGCAAGACCGGCTCGCTCATCGCCACCTCGGCCCGCTACGGCGCCCGCTTCGGCGGCGCCAGCGCCGAGGTCGAGGAGGCCCTGACGGCGTACGGCGAGATCGTCGGCACCGCCTTCCAGCTCTCCGACGACATCCTCGACATCGCCTCGGAGTCCGACGAGTCCGGCAAGACCCCCGGCACCGACCTGCGCGAGGGCGTGCCGACGCTGCCGGTGCTGATGGCGCTGGCCTCGACCGACCCGGCCGACGCCCGCCTGCACGAGCTGCTCGCGCGCCGACCTCACCGACGACGACCTGCTCGCCGAGGCCCTCGGCCTGCTGCGCGCCCACCCGGCGATGGACCGAGGCCCGCGACTACGTCGTGGCCCGCGCCGCCGAGGCCAAGGCGCTGCTCGACGTCGCTCCCCGCACGGCCCGGTCCGCGAGGCCCTCGAGGCCTTCGCCGACCTCGTCGCCGTCCGCTCCGCCTGACTTTCAGGCCGAGTCGGCGCCTAGACGGCGCCGACTCGACGCCGCTCTGGGGCGTGGTGCACAAGCGGCGAGTGGTGGCGTCAGGCGGCGGCGGCGGCGGTCAGGACGAGCTGACGGCCGCGGTGGCGCAGCGCCTCGACGGTGAAGACGGCGAGCGCCGTCCACACCAGCACGAAGCCGACCCAGCGCCCCGGGGTCATCGTCTCGTCGAAGACCAGCAGCCCGAGGGTGAACTGGATGATCGGCGCGAGGTACTGCAGCAGCCCGAGGCTGACCATCGACACCCGCACGGCGGCGGCACCGAACAGGATCAGCGGGACGGCCGTGACGATGCCCGTGGTGGGGATGAGCAGGGCGTGCCCGAGGCCCTCGGAGGTGAACGTCGAGCGGCCGGCGAGGCGCGAGCCACACGAGGAAGACCAGGGCGAACGGGCGCGATGACGGCGGTCTCGAAGGCGAGGCTCTCGACCGGCGCCGACGTCGGCCGACTTCTTGGCCAGCGCGTAGGTGCCGAAGGAGAACGCCAGGACCAGGGCGATCCAGGGCAGCGCGGCCGTAGTCGAGGCGTCAGCACGACCACCGCCAGCGCCCCGATCGCCAGCGCGCACCACTGCAGGGCCGCGCAGCCGCTCGCCGAGCACCAGGACGCCGAGCAGCACGGTGACCAGCGGGTTGATGAAGTAGCCGAGAGACGTCTCGACGACCCGCCCGCTGTTGACGCCGTAGATGAAGGTGGCCCAGTTGGCCGTGATCGTCACCGCGGCCACGACGAGCAGCAGCCGCACCCGACGATCGGCCGACGATCGCGCGCACTGCCGCGGCTCGGCGCAGCACGACGACGAGCACCCCCATGACCAGGACCGACCACACGATCCGGTGCGCGAGGATCTCGACGGCCCCGGACGGCTCGAGCAGCGGCCAGTAGAGCGGGAAGGCGCCCCAGATGACGTAGGCACCGACACCCAGCAGGAGGCCGCGGCGTTGGTCGGGCACCCGCCGATACTATGGCGGCCCGGACACGACCACCATCGCCATCACCTAGGGAGATCCCATGCGCGCCAGTCGCCTGCTCATCGCCGTCCTCGCCCTCGCGCTGCTCGGCCTCGTGCCGCTGGCCGCCTCGGCGACCGCTCGCCCCCTCTGCGGCCGGCCTCGCGGCCGCGGGCGTGAGCGAAGCTGACCGCCAAGATCGTGCGAGCGTGACGGCGGCCGGCTGATCATGACCGGGGTGATCCGCCCGAAGCGGGGACCGGTCGTCATCCAGCGGCGACCAGCTGCAACCAGGCGAAGGGCACGTGCAACTTCACGACTTCCGCAAGGTCAGGGTCGACCACGACGGTCGCTACACGCTGCGGGTCTCGCGCCCCGCGCACCGGTGCCTGGGCCTGGCGCGCCACCAAGGGCAGCCGGATGCAGCAAGGTCGTGGCTCACGTGCGTCAAGAAGCCGGCCGAGAGCTGCCCGGTGCCCTGACCCCGGCTGCGGTCAGACCACCGGTCAGACCACCGTCCAGGTGTCGCCGCCGTTGATCAGGTCGGTGAGCCGCTCGGCCGGGGTGCCCGGTGCGGCGTCCTGCGAGGAGCGGATCTGCGCGCGCGCCTGGTCGTCGTACGTCGGGCGCTCGACCTGGCGGAAGATGCCGATCGGTGAGGTGTTGAGGTAGCCCGAGTCGGTCAGGCGCGAGAGCGCGAACGCCGTCGACGGGTCGGGGTTGTGGGCGTCGTGGACGAGCAGGGCGTCCTCGCCGACGTCGGCGACGTCGACGATGCGGACGCCGCCGGTCTCGGTGTCGCGCGACGCACGCCCTTGTCGCCGCCGACGCCGAACCGGATCGGCTCGCCGTGCACGAGCGGGATGAGCGCGTCCTCCTTGGTGTCGCGGTCCTTGATCGCGTCGAACGCGCCGTCGTTGAAGATCGGGCAGTTCTGGTAGATCTCGACCAGCGAGGTGCCGCGGTGCGCGGCCGCGGCCGACGAGCACCGCGGTGAGGTGCTTGCGGTCGGAGTCGATGGTGCGCGCCACGAACGACGCCTCGGCGCCGAGGGCGAGCGAGACCGGGTTGAAGGGGTGGTCGAGGGAGCCCATCGGGGTCGACTTGGTGATCTTGCCGGCCTCGGAGGTGGGGGAGTACTGGCCCTTGGTGAGGCCGTAGATCCGGTTGTTGAACAGCAGGATCGTCATGTTGATGTTGCGGCGCAGCGCGTGGATCAGGTGGTTGCCACCGATCGAGAGCGCGTCGCCGTCACCGGTGACGACCCAGACGTTGAGGTCCTCGCGGGCGGTGGCGATGCCGGTGGCGATCGACGGGGCACGCCCGTGGATCGAGTGCATGCCGTAGGTGTCGAGGTAGTAGGGGAACCGCGACGAGCAGCCGATGCCGGAGACGAAGACGATGTTCTCGCGGCGCAGGCCGAGGTCGGGCAGGAAGCCCTGCACGGCCTTGAGCACGGCGTAGTCGCCGCAGCCGGGGCACCAGCGCACCTCCTGGTCGGAGGTGAACTCCTTGCCGGTCTGGGCGGGGGCGTCGGGGTCGACGGTGGGGACGAGGTCGGTGCCGGAGCGCAGTCCGGGCACGCCGAGGTCGGTGGTGGTCATGACGGTCCGACCTCCTGGGCGGGGGGCTGTCGCTGGAGGTGCGGTGAGTCAGGTCGACGGTGATGCCCTCGGCCTCGGCGACGAGGGTGCCGATCGCCTCGGCGAGCTCGGCGGCCTTGATCGGCATGCCGTTGACCTGGTTGTAGCCGATGGCGTCGACGAGGTACTTGCCGCGCAGCAGCAGCGAGAGCTGGCCGAGGTTCATCTCGGGCACGAGCACCTTGTCGTAGCGCCGGAGGATCTCGCCGAGGTCCTTGCGGGAACGGGTTGAGGTGGCGCAGGTGCACCTGGGCGACGTCGTAGCCGGCCTTGCGCACGCGCCGGCAGCCGGCGCCGATCGGGCCGTACGTCGAGCCCCACCCGATGACGAGCACCTTGGCCTTGCCCTTCCCGGACCGCTCGGGTCGTCGACCTCGAGCGGCGGCAGGGAGTCGGCGATCGCGTCGATCTTGGCCTGGCGGGTGCGGACCATGAGGTCGTGGTTGGCGGGGTCGTAGGAGATGTTGCCGTGGCCGTCGCCCTTCTCGAGCCCGCCGATGCGGTGCTCGAGGCCGGCGGTGCCGGGGATGGCCCACGGTCGGGCGAGGGTCTCCTCGTCGCGCAGGTAGGGCCAGAAGTCCTTGACCTCGGTGCTGCCGTCCTCGGTCGGTGCCCGGGTCTTGACGTGGTTGGGCTCGGTGGCGAAGGCCGGGTCGATGACCGGCAGGTCGGCCAGGTCGGGGATCTGCCACGGCTCGGAGCCGTTGGCGAGGTAGCCGTCGGAGAGCAGCACGACCGGGGTGCGGTAGGTGACCGCGATCCGGGCGGCCTCGACGGCGGCGGTGAAGCAGTCGCCGGGTGACTGGCGGCGACGACCGGCACGGGGGCCTCGCCGTTGCGGCCGAACATCACCTGGAGCAGGTCGGACTGCTCGGTCTTGGTCGGCAGACCCGGTCGAGGGTCCGCCGCGCTGGACGTCGATGACCAGCAGCGGCAGCTCGGTCATCACCGCGAGGCCGATGAACTCCGACTTCAGCGCGATCCCGGGCCCGGAGGTGGTGGTGACCCCGAGGGAGCCGGCGAAGGAGGCGCCGATCGCGGCGCCGATGCCGGCGATCTCGTCCTCGGCCTGGAGCGTGGTGACGCCGAACGCCTTGTGCTTGCGACAGCTCGTGGAGGATGTCGGAGGCCGGGGTGATCGGGTAGGAGCCGAGGAAGACCGGCAGGCCGGACTGCACGCCGGCGGCGACGACGCCCCACGACAGCGCGAGGTTGCCGGTGATGTTGCGGTAGGTGCCCGGGGCGGTCGTGGCGGGCTTGATCTCGTACTGAGACCGCGAACGCCTCGGTGGTCTCGCCGTAGTACCAGCCGGTCTTGAAGGCCGTGATGTTGGCGTCGCGGATGTCGGGGACCTTCGCGAAGCGCTTGGCCAGGAACGCCTCGGTGCCGACTCGGTGGGGCGCCCGTACATCCACGACAGCAGGCCGAGGGCGAACATGTTCTTCGCGCGGGCGGCGTCCTTGCGGGAGAGGCCGAACTCCTTGACCGCCTCGACGGTCATCCCGGTCAGGTCGACGGGGTGGACGTTGAAGTCGGCGAGCGGGTGACCGGGCGCCGCGTCGCCCAGCGCGTCGAGCGGGTTGGCGTCGTAGCCGGCCTTGTCGAGGTTGCGCTTGGTGAAGTCGTGGGTGTCGACGATGATCGTCGCGCCCCTTGGGCAGGTCGCCCAGGTTGGCGCGCAGGGCGGCGGGGTTCATCGCGACCAGCACGTCGGGTGCGTCGCCGGCGGTGAGGATGTCGTGGTCGGCGAAGTGCACCTGGAACGACGAGACGCCCGGCAGGGTGCCCTGAGGGGCGCGGATCTCGGCGGGGAAGTTGGGCAGGGTCACCAGGTCGTTGCCGAAGACGGCCGACTCCTGGGTGAACCGGTCACCGGTGAGCTGCATCCCGTCACCGGAGTCGCCCGCGAAGCGGATGACGACCCGATCGAGCTGCTTGACCTGCTTGGACACGTGTCCCACCTTCATCCGTGCTGTGGCTGCCGCCGCGGGGCGGAGCGGGCGCCGACGGCCGAAACCAGGAACATGTTCTGGCACCTGCCCAGAGTCGCTCGCCTGGCTTCCCACGATAGTCGGCCGATGCCCGCCGGAACCCCATCGTCCTGCCTGCTGGAAAGCCGTCAGCGCGTGACGTCCGCCACGTCGCGGTGACGGCGCGGCGTCGCGACACGCCGACGCGAAGGCGTCTGATTTGCGTGACTTACTTAAGTTCATTATCTTTGCTCGACATTAGAGACCGAGCGCCGCCCGGGCTACCGATCGAAAGCAGGAACCATGACCACCACCCCCAGCGTCACCCGACCAGCCCCGTACGACGCTCACGCCGGCGCACCGCGGTGCGCCGTCGCCGCCCTCGCCGGAAGCACCGCTGCTCCTGACCGCCTGCAGCGGTGGCGAGCGACAGCGCCGCCGCGGGCGACACCGTCCGGGTCACCGGCTTCTCGGTGCTCGAGAGCGCCAACGACGCCCTCTTCGCCGCCTTCGAGCAGACCGACGCCGGCGCCGGCGTCGACTTCAAGCCCGCCTACGGGGCCTCGGGCGAGATGAGCCGCGGGTGTCGAGGCCGGCCAGGCGGCCGACGAGGTGCACTTCTCCCTCGAGCCCGACATGACCCGCCTCGTCGATGCCGGCATCGTCGCCGACGACTGGAAGGACAACGACACCGACGGCATCTGCACCGACTCGGTCGTCGTGATGGTCGTCAAGCCGGGCAACCCGGAGAGCATCACCGGCTGGGACGACCTGGTCAAGCCCCGGCATCGGGATCGTCACCCCCAACCCGGCCTCCTCCGGCTCGGCCAAGTGGAACCTCCTGGCCGCCTACGGCTCGGTCACCGCGGCCGGCGGCACCGAGGACGACGCCGCGGCCTACATGGAGGCCTTCTTCGGCAACGTCGCCGCCGCTGCCCGACAGCGGCCGCGACGCCACCACCGCCTTCGAGCAGGGCACCGGCGACGTGCTGCTGTCCTACGAGAACGAGGCGATCCTCGCCAAGCAGAACGGCCAGGACATCGACTACGTCGTGCCCGACAGCACGATGCTCATCCAGAACCCGTGCGCGGTGACCGAGGACGCCTCCGACGCCGCCGCGGCCGACTTCCTCGAGTTCCAGAAGAGCGAGGAGGGCCAGGAGATCTACGCCTCGACCGGCTTCCGCCCGGTCGTCGACCTGGGCGACCTGACCGTCGAGGGTGCCAACGACCCGGCCGACCCGTTCCCGACGCCGGCCACGCTGCTGACGATCGACGACGACTTCGGCGGCTGGGGCGAGGCCAACGACAAGTTCTTCGGCGACGGCGAGGGCGACAACCCGCTCGGCCTGATCACCGAGATCCAGCAGTCCTCGGGCGCCTGACATGACGGCCCTGCTCACCCGCGCCGACCCGACGCCGCCCGGCTCGTCGCGGCGACGTCGGTCCAACCGGCCCGGTGCGCTCACGCCCGGGTCGGCGATCGGCCTCGGGATCGGGCTGCTCTGGTTCAGCCTGCTCGTGATGATCCCGCTGACCGCGATCGTCGTCGAGGCCTCGGGAGGCGGCTGGGAGACCTACCGCGACACCCTCAGCAACCCGCAGACCTACAACGCGCTCAAGCTCACCGTCGGTGCCTCGCTGCTGATCACCGCCGTCAACATGGTGCTCGGCACGGTCATCGCCTGGGTGCTGGTCCGGGACCGCTTCCGTGGCAAGGCGATCCTCGACCTCGTCATCGACATCCCGTTCGCGATGCCGACGATCGTCGCCGGTCTCGTGCTCCTCTCGCTCTACGGCACCGGCGGTCCGCTCGGTGTCGAGTTCGAGAACACCCGCAAGGCGGTCTTCCTCGCGATCGCCTTCGTGACGCTCCCGTTCGTGGTGCGCACCGTCCAGCCGGTGCTCGAGGAGATGGAGACCGACGTCGAGGACGCGGCCGCCTCCCTCGGAGCGAGTCGGTGGACCACGCTGCGCCGCATCGTGCTCCCGCACCTTGGTGCCGGCGATCTTCGCCGGGGCGGCGCTGTCCTTCGCCCGCGGCATCAGCGAGTACGGCTCGCTGGTCCTGCTCTCCGGCAACCTGCCCAACCGCACCGAGGTGGCGTCGTACCGGATGGCCTCGATCCTCGAGGGCGGCAACCTCACGTCGGCCGCAGCCCTGGCGACCGTGATGCTCGTCGTCGCCCTGGTCGCCATCGTGGCCCTCGACGTCACCCAGCGACGGCTGGCCCGTCGTGGCTAGCGCGAGCTCGGCCGTGGGCAACCGGTCGCGAGCAACGACGCTGACCCTGCGCGCGGTGGTCATCGGCTACCTCTTCCTGATCGTCGCCTGGCCGACCGGGCTGGTGGCGCGCACGACGTTCGCCGACGGCTTCACCGGTCTGCGGGCCGCGCTGTCGGACCCCGACGTCACGCACGCGCTGCTGCTGACCGTGCAGGTCGCGGTCATCGCGGTCCTGATCAACCTGGTCTTCGGGGTCGGGATGTCGCTGCTGCTCGTGCGCTACGACTTCCCCGGCAAGCGGGTGCTGTCCGCGCTCATCGACCTCCCGCTCTCGGTGTCGCCGGTGGTGGTCGGGCTGGCGCTGGTGCTCGTCTACAACCCGCGCTTCGGCTGGTTCGGGCCGACGCTGACGACGCCGGCATCGACAGTCGTCTTCGCCACGCCCGGCATCGTCATGGCCACCTGCTTCGTCGCGCTGCCGCTGGTGGTCCGCGAGGTCGTGCCGGTGCTGGAGGAGATGGGCGACGACCAGGAGCAGGCGGCGCGCAGCCTGGGCGCCGGCGCCTTCCAGACCTTCCGCCGCATCACCCTGCCCGGCATCCGCTGGGCCATCGTGTACGGCGTGGTGCTGAGCCTGGCGCGCTCGCTGGGCGAGTTCGGCGCGGTCAAGATCGTCGCCGGCCGCACCATCGGCGAGAAGGAGACCGCCACCTTGCTGGTGCAGCGCGAGTACCAGAACTTCAACGAGAACGTCGCCTACTCGGTCTCGTTCCTGCTGGTGCTCGCCGCCGTCCTGTGCCTGGTCGTCGTAGCCCTGCTGCGTCCCCAGGGCGACCGTCCCGCCCCCGGCTCCACCCCCAGAAGAACGTCCCGAACCCCTGCGGTCGCCGCTTCGGCCGCCAGAAGGAGAACTGATGAGCATCGACGTCACCGGACTCAGCAAGCGCTTCGGCGACTTCGTCGCCCTCGACGACGTCACCGTGTCGCTGCCCACCGGCCAGCTCACCGCCCTGCTCGGGCCGTCCGGCGGAGGCAAGTCGACGCTGCTGCGCATCATCGCGGGCCTCGACTCCGCCGACGAGGGCACGGTCACGATCGAGGGCAACGAGGCCACGCACCTGCCGCCGCAGAAGCGCAACGTCGGCTTCGTGTTTCAGCACTACGCGGTCTTCAAGCACATGAGCGTTGCCAAGAACGTCGCCTTCGGCCTCGAGATCCGCAAGCGCCCCAAGGACGAGGTCGCCGCCAAGGTCGACGAGCTCCTCAAGCTCGTGCACCTCTCGCAGTTCGCCGACCGGATGCCCTCCCAGCTGTCCGGCGGGCAGCGCCAGCGGATGGCGCTGGCGCGGGCGCTGGCGGTCGAGCCGAGCGTGCTGCTGCTCGACGAGCCGTTCGGTGCGCTCGACGCGAAGGTGCGCAAGGAGCTGCGCGACTGGTTGCGCCGCCTCCACGACGAGGTCCCGGTGACCACCGTCTTCGTGACCCACGACCAGGAGGAGGCTCTCGAGGTCGCCGACGAGATCGTCGTCATCAACGAGGGCCGCGTCGAGCAGGTCGGCACCCCCGACTCGCTCTACGACACCCCGGCCAACGACTTCGTGATGGGCTTCCTCGGCGAGATCACCCGCCTGGGACAGACGACCCTGCGTCCGCACGACATCGAGGTCGCGACCTCGCCGGGCACCGCCGGCGCCATCGCCGGCCGTGTCACCCGGGTCCTGCGGGTCGGCTTCGAGGTGCGCCTCAGCGTCACCACCGAGGACGGCTCGGACGTCCTGGTCGTGCTCACCCGCACCCACGCCCGCAGCCTCGGCCTGGCCGACGGGTCCCCGGTCTGGCTGGCGCCGGCTACGGGCGCGACCACGGTGCGCGCGATGGTGGCCGTGTAGTCAGCAGACCGCTCCCCGCGCGAGCGTGACGGTCGCGCACCGACGTCTGCGCGGCGCCGCCCTCCACGATCGCGCGTCCGTGGGTGCCACCGTCAGCCGTGGCATCCCGGGCGGGCTGCGAGCACGATGGCCTCGATGCTCGCGCGCACCGGTGTGGCGGGTCGACCGAGGAGGGTCTCCAGCGTCGGGTCGCTGACCGCGAACTCGCCGCGCCGCGCGGCGCGGAACATCCCCAGGGTGAAGTCCGCAGCCGGCGCCGGGAGCCCCGACGCGACCGCCGAGGCCTTCCACTCCTCGTCCGCGACCACGACGCGCCGGACCGTGCGGCCGGCCACGTCGCTCAGCACCTCGACCACGCCGGCGAGGTCGAGCAGGTCCGGGGCGGTCAGTGCGGGGGAGAGGCCGGCGAGTGCGTCGGGCGTGGTGAGGGCGATGGCGTCGACCTCGGCGAGGTCGGCGTGGGCGGTCCACGAGACCGGACCGTCCTCGGGCAGGCGCAGCTCGCCGGTCTCCAGGGCAGCCGGGAGGTAGATCTCCAGGGTGCTGGCGTAGAACCCGTGGCGCAGTGCCGTCCACCCGACCGGTTGCGCGGCCAGGAACGCCTCGGTCGCCGCATGCTGCGGCTGGGCGGCGAAGAGCGAGCCCGGTGAGGCCGCCTGGTGGCTGGTGTAGAGCACGCGGGAGGCACCCACGCGTACGGCGGCCTCGATCGCCGCGCGGTTGGCCTCGCCGGCGCCGGGTCCCCTGATCGCCGCCGAGACCACCAGCACCGCCTCGGCCCCTTCGAAGGCGTGGTCGAGGGTGGCCGGGTCGGTGAAGTCACCCGACCGCACGCGCACCCCGCGTGAAGCCAGGTCGGCGGCGGCGTCGACGTCGCGCACGCTCACGCCGACTCCCTCGGCCGGAACCTTCGTGAGCAGCCGCTCCACGACCTGGTGGCCGAGGCGCCCGGTGGCGCCGGTGACGATGAGCATGGTGTCTCCTTCGGATCAACGATTCGCCGAGGACGCTACCACTAGTTCGGATCGCCGGTAGCAGAATTCTGATACCGTCGATCGCATGACGTCCCTCGACCCGGATGGTGAGCGGTCTCCCGGGCGAGCAGATCCCCGCTCGCGGATGATCGAGGCAGCGGCGCGCCTGCTGCACGAGGGCGGCGCCGCCGCGGTCACCACGCGAGCGGTCGCGCAGGACGCCGGAGTGCCGGCTCCCACGATCTTCCGGACCTTCGGCGACAAGGACGGCCTGATGGACGCCGTCGCCGAGCACGTCATGGCGACCTATGCCGCGACGAAGGGCGAGCTCGCCTCCCGGGAGGACGGCGATCCGGTCGACGACCTCCGAGCCGCGTGGCACGCCCACGTCGAGTTCGGACTGGCCAACCCGGACCTCTTCGTCCTGCTGAGCGCTCCGGGGCGTGGCGACCGCTCGCCGGCCACCGCCGCCGGCGTCCACGTGCTGCGGGCGCGGGTCGACCGCCTCGCGGCGGCCGGCCTCCTCGCCGTCCCGGAGGAGCGGGCGGTGGCCATGATCCACGCCGCCGGAACAGGCGCCGTCTACGCCCTTCTCCACCAGCCGGTGGAGGCTCGTGACCCTGCACTCGGCGACAGCGTGCTCGACGCCGTGCTGCAGGCGATCGTGACCGCCCTCCCGGCGGCGCAGGCGCCGGGTCTGCTCCCCCTGGTCATCGCTGCCCGATCGGCGGTGCCGGAGCTACCGTCCCTCAGCGACGCGGAGCAGGCGCTCCTCACCGAGTGGCTCGGTCGGAGCATCGCGACGCTGGACGGCTGAGCAACCGCGCTCCCTGTGGTCGGGGGCAAGATGTCTCCATGGTCGAGACCCTGCTGTCCGTCACGTTCGCGTGCGGGCTCGTGGTGGCGGGTGCACATGTGCTCAATCGGCGCTTCATCGCGCCCGTGTACGACGTCGTCGCCAACCTCATCGCCTTCGTGTGCGCCGTCGCTGCCTCCGCGCTGCTCCAGCACTGGGTGCCGACGGCGTTCGCAGCGCTCGCCGTGGGGTGCTGGCTCTCCCTGGCCTGGCGCACCGCCGGCGCCATCCGTCGCGGAGAGCCTCGGCACGGACAGGGGAGCAGCCTCCCGGCCGCGTCGTCCAGCGCACCTTGACGACATGGCCCATGCCGGTGTTCCATCTCGCGCTGGCTGCCTGCGACGTGTTGGAGCGGACCAGACTTTTCTGTGACGGGTGGCCAATCGTCGGCAGACTGTTGTGACCGCGATGCTGACCAGTCATGTGCCGTTACATGTAACATGACCCGTATGGCCACCACACGCGATCGGGTGCGCGAGCACCGCCAGCGTCTACGCGAACAGGGACTCCGCCCTGTGCAAATCTGGGTGCCCGACGTGCGGTCCCCGGAGTTCGCCGCCGAAGCACACCGACAGTCGGCCTTGGTCGCCGCGGGCGACCATGAAGCTGACGACCAGGCTTTCGTCGACGCCATCTCCGCAGACTGGGACACCGAGGCGGAGCCCGACGAGTGAGGCGCGGCGACATTTGGATAGCGGCTGCACGCGGCGCGTACACCGGGAAGCCGAGGCCGGTGGTGATTGTTCAGGACAACAGATTCGACTCGACGGCCTCGGTGACCGTCTGCCCGTTGACCACACACCGTGTCGAGGCTCCGCTCATCCGCCTCGATGTCGAGCCAACAGCCACCAACGGAATCGAACGGCCGAGCCACATCATGATCGACAAGGTCACCACGATGCCGCGTGCCAATGTGAACGCGCAGCTCGGCCGGCTCGTCGATGACGATCTCGTTCGCTTGGACCGAGCGCTCGTTGTGTTCCTCGGTCTCGCGGATTAATCGATCCGAGACCGGCCAGGAACTGGATCAACGTCGTCGACTACTACGGGCAACGGGCCTCACTCAGTGCCGTCGACCGCGAACGGCTGCGAAATGAGCTGGTGCGCGACCTGGAGACGTCCCTCGCTAGTGGTGCATCAGTGCAGTCCCTGACCGAGGCCGACCCCGGTGCGTTCGCTGACGAGTTGGCTCGAGCCGATGGCGCGAAGACCAGGCCCTGCGCCCAGACCCAGCAGCCGCCACACGCGCACTTGTCACTACCATGCAACCGGAATGTCTCCCGTACCGTCGGAGCACCATGGAGACGCGACGTGAACCCATTGACCGTGTCACGCGCCGGGTTGCCCTCGTTCTTGTCCTAGGCCTCGTGCTGGGCGGCGGCTGGGCGACGGTTCGCGGCTACGTGCCGCCCGTTTGGGCGGGGTGGGGATGCAGCGATGTGGGCTATCCGAGCCCGCCACCTGCCTTCGAAGAGCTAGTCGACCGGTACGGCGAGAGTCCCTACTGCGCCCGCCGCATCCGCGGTGAGGAGTGGTTCTGAGTGGCTTCGGGAGCCGCGGGTTTGCCGCATGCCACAGGCCACTCATGCCGCGCGTCGCGGTCGGCGAGGATGAGTCCGGTGAGTTCAGCGGCCATCTCACCCAAGGTGACGTGAGATGAGTGTTCAGATACGGAAAGCCCAGAGTGACGACGTAGACGCGATCGTCGCCTTCGGTGCAGCGGTGGTCCCGACCTACTACGCCCCCATCCTGGGCGCCGCTGCGGCGCAGGATCAGTTGGACTGGTGGCGGCGAGAACGCACTTCTTCGGCCGTGTCGGCTGGTCGGGTTCACCTCGCAGTGGCCGGCGATGCGACTGTGGGCGTGTGCGAGACCGGTGAGATGGGCGGGGAGCAGGTGATCTGGAAGCTCTATCTTGCGCCCGATTCTCGCGGTCATTCGCTCGGTGTGGAGCTGCTGTAGCCAGGCCGTGGCAGCTCTGCCTGATGAGGCCGAACACGTCCTCGTCGAGCACTTTGCAGGCAACACACGGGCAGGCAGCTTCTACGAGCGCGAGGGCTTCGCGGTGGTCGACACCAGACCAGCCGGTTCTGGCGACCCGAATGCTGCAGTCGTCTGGCGAAGAGCGGAGCTTCCTCTGCGCGCACGGGCCTGAATATCCGGATCAGGCGCTGACGAAACATCCGCTTCTAGCCGCGATCCGCGCTCCGAGTCGACCGCAAGGCGATCGGCTTGCGAAATCAGCTCGCGCAACCTTCTGGCCAGCCGGCAAGAACTCACAGCGTTCCTCGGGCGGGTTGAACGGACCCCGTACCCCGCCTGATCTGCACCAACAGGTCCAGATCAGCGGTAGTTGGTGAACTGCACCGCGAAGTCGAGGTCCTGACCCTTGACGAGGGAGATGATGGCCTGGAGGTCGTCGCGCTTCTTCGACGAGACCCGCAGCTCGTCGCCCTGGATCTGCGCCTTGACGCCCTTGGGGCCCTCGTCGCGGATCAGCTTGGAGATCTTCTTGGCGTCCTCGGAGCTGATGCCCTCCTTGAGGGCGATCGCGATCTTGCTCAGCTGGCCCGACTGGCGCGGCTCGGAGGCATCGAGCACCTTGAGGCTGACGTCGCGCTTGATCAGCTTGCCCTTGAACACGTCGAGGACGGCGGTGGCACGGTCGTCGGCGGAGGCGCTGATCTCGATCGCCTCGTCACCCTGCCACTCGATCGTGGCGCCGGTGCCCTTGAAGTCGAACCTGGTCGCGATCTCGCGCGCCGTCTGCCCGAGCGCGTTGTCGACCTCCTGGCGGTCGATCTTGCTCACGATGTCGAAGGACGAGTCGCCCATGGGTGTGCTCCTGTTGCTCGGTAGCGATTCTGGGATCGGGTGGTGCCTGCGCTATTGTTTCGCCTCGTCGCCGCACGGCCAAGCCGGCCATGAAGTGGGGTGACAACCCGGCAGGTTGCCCGAGCGGCCAAAGGGAGCTGACTGTAAATCAGCCGGCACAGCCTACGCTGGTTCGAATCCAGCACCTGCCACTGAAGCCGCGTGACCGCGACCCGGTCCGCGGCTTCGATCATTTGGCGCTGCGGTCGGAGCGCGCCGTGATCGGTCGCCGGACCCGAACTCGTTGATACGGCGCGCAGGCCCCGGATGTTCACCGCAATCAAGAACTGGTGGCCGATGACTAGAGCACTTCTTTTTCGCTCCAGGAATTTCGCCCTCGGGGCAATCCGCGCAGGTCACGGTGACGGATTCAGCCCGCGTGGATCCATGGCGGGCCACGTCACACTCCTGAAAGGCTCGATCATGTTCACTCGCATCAAGCGGCCCAGCGCACCGATGGTCATCTCCATCGCGGCCCTCGTCGTCGCTCTCGGCGGCACGTCGTACGCCGCAGCCCAGATCAACTCCAAGGACATCGCCAACAACGCGGTGACCTCGGCCAAGATCAAGAACGGCACGATCAAGAACAAGGACCTCGCCAAGAACGTCCAGGGCCTCGACGGAGCCGACGGCTCCGACGGGCTCGACGGCACCGACGGCAACAACGGCGTCAACGGCACCGATGGCGCTGACGGCATGGACGGCGCTCCCGGCCCCGCCGGCCCGGCCGGACCCGCCGGCTCGACGGGTCCTGCTGGCCCGGCCGGACCGGCCGGCGCCGCCGGCACCGGCCGCTGGCTCCTGGTCGACCGCACCGGAACCATCGTCGCGCAGTCGGGTGGTTTCTCGATCCGCACCGCCTACGGCCTGGTCAACAACCAGGTGCAGACGGGGACTCCGCCCACGACGCCGGCGATTCCGGGCGGCGCCCTGGGCAACGTCTACATCGACGCCAACGAGATCCTCAACAACAACGGCATCACGGCCTCGATCGCCCTGCAGAACCAGTTCAACCAGGACGGCAACGCCGGCAACGCCGGTCGCAACCCGGGCGCGGACTCCAACCCGGAGTTCTCCGGCGAGATCACCACGACCATCTGTGGCGTCACCGGCATCGTCGCCTGTGCTCCGAACGGTGCGAACTTCCGCGACCACTTCGTGGTCAGCCCGCGGATGAGCGACGGATCCCTGACCTACGCCGCTGGTGACCCCACGGTCGAGGCCGGGAACCCCGCTTCCGCGTTCGACACCCACAAGCGCTTCTACGTCATCATCACCGGTGACTCGAGCGACGTCGAGCCGCAGGCCCTGATCGACTTCCCCGCGAAGGCGCTCGCTGCCAACTGATCGACCGCACCACTGCACGACCTTCTCGACGACGGGCGTCGGCCACCAGGTGGCCGGCGCCCGTCTCACGTCGGCGGGCCGACGATCCCGCGGTTGAAGTCGGAGTCCTTGCGCGACAGGATGTCGCGTCGTTCGGCCGGATCCAGCGCCTCGACGAGCGCGGCGACGTCGGCGGCGAACCCGCTCACCTCGTGCGCCTCGGCCACCGGCACGATCGTGTGGACCACGCGATCGGCGTACAGGTGCAGCATCGTGAACGCCTGGTGGCCGTCGACGCCCGAGACGAACCGGTCGACCGGCGCCGGGTCGGAGGTGTAGCAGCTGGCCGACGCGACCGAGACCGGGATGCCGGCGAACGTCGACCAGCTCGAGAAGTGGAAGTGCCCCCCGATGATCGCGCGCACGTCGGTGCCGCCGAGCACCTCGGCGAGGAGGTCCTGGTCGGCCAGCTCGATGACCTCCGCGGCGCGCAGCATCGGCACCGGGATGGGCGGGTGGTGCAGCGCCAGGATCGAGCCGTGCTCGGCGGGGACCGCCAGGACGTCGCGCAACCAGGACCGCTGGTCGGCATCGACCTCGCCGTGGTGGTGGCCGGGCACCGAGGTGTCCAGGGCGATGACCCGCAGGCCGTCGACGTCGTGGACCCGGTCCTGGGTCTCGTCGCTGTGCTCGCCGAAGAGTCCCTCCGAGTAGGGGCCGCGCTCGTCGTGGTTGCCCATGGTCCACACGACCTGCGCGCCGATCTCGGCCGCGAGCGGTTCGACCAGCTCGCGCAGCCGGGCGTACGCCGCCGGCTCGGCCTTGTCGGCGAGGTCGCCGGTGAAGACGATCACCTGGGGCGGCGGATCGACCTGACGCAGCCGCGACAGCATCCGTGCCAGTCCGGCCTCGGTGTCGACCGAGCCGTACTGCAACGCCCCGCCCGCCAGCAGGTGCGGGTCGCTCAGGTGCGCGACGACGTGGGCAGGCGCGGGGTGCTGCCCGAGCTGGATCCGCATCCTCAGCCGGTCGGCTGCAGGTAGAAGACCGGGATCACCCGTGTGGTGCGCTCCTCGTACTTCGCGAAGTTGGGCCAGACCTGGAGCATGACCCGCCACAGCTCGGCGCGCTCGGCGCCCTCGACCTCGCGTCGCCCGACCGTGTGCTCGACGCCGTCGACGGTGACCACGGCTGCCTCGGCCGCGCGCAGGTTGCCGACCCACAGCGGCACGTCGGGCCCTCCGAAGTAGGAGCCGGCGATGAGCCAGCCGCCCTCGTGGGGCACGCACAGCAGGGGAGTCGTGCGGGGGATGCCGCTCTTGCGGCCCGGAACCGTGAGCGCGAGGTTGGGCAGTCCGGCGATGTCGAGCACGGTGACCTTGCCCCGCGTGGCCTTCTGGAGCCGGGTGTCGACCCACACGATCTGGGGGAGCAGCTTGGGCATCCAGGAGATGGCGCCGATGCGCACGGCGAGCGGAGTGAGCAGACCCATGCTCGGAGGGTAGGGCAGAGCCTGGGCGGTCGTCAGCGCGTCCGGCGACGGCGAGCCCACACGGCCCGGCTGCGTCGGCGTCGGGGTCGGCGTCGACGTGAGCTGACGCCCGCGGGCGCCGACCACGCGCGGCGCGCGCACCTGCACCACCTCGCCGTACGGGCCGGTGAAGGGACGACGTGACAGGGACGAGTCAACCCAGCGCCGCTTCGATGCGCCCCACGACCTCCCCGAGCGTGATGCGTCCGCCGTGCGCACCGGGCGCGGAGTAGCGCAGCACGACCGTCGAGCCGTCCTCGAGGAAGCGCTGCCCGCCGTACAGCTCGAGCAACGAGCCCACCTCGTCGGCGCCGGGCCCGCTGATCGTGCCGGAGCCGAACAGGTCGCCGGTGCGCAGCGAGGCGCCGTTGACCGTCAGGTGCGCGAGCATCTGCGCGGGGCCCCAGTAGGTCGTGCGGTACGGCGGCCGGCTGACCACCTCGCCGTCGATCTCCACCTCCACCGCGAGGTCGAGGCCGCGCGCGCCGTCGGGGTCGAGGTAGTCGGCCGGGCGGGGGTCCTGCACGGGCAGCGCGCACCACGCGCCGTCGAGCGCGTCCAGCGGCGTCACCCAGGCCGAGACCGTCGTCGCGAACGACTTGCCGAGGAAGGGTCCGAGCGGGACGTACTCCCAGGCCTGGAGGTCGCGCGCCGACCAGTCGTTGAGGCCGACGACGCCGAAGACGTGGTCGGCGAACGCGTCCGCGGCGACCGGTTCGCCCAGGGTGGACGGGACGCCGACGACGAAGCCGAGCTCGGCCTCGAGGTCGAGGCGTCGGGTCGGGCCGACGTCGCCCGGCCCGCGCTGCCCGCGCGGGCGCACGACCGGGCTGCCCGAGACGACGACGGTGCCGGCGCGACCGTGGTAGCCGACCGGCAGGTGCTTCCAGTTGGGCAGCAGGGCGTCGCCGTCGGGACGGAACAGCCGGCCCACGTTGGTGGCGTGGTGCTCGGAGGCGTAGAAGTCGACGTAGTCAGCCACCTCGAACGGCAGGTGCAGGTCGACGTCGGCCAGCGGGACCAGCGTCGCCGGGGCGGCGTCGGGATCGGTGAGGAGGGCGACCACCTCGGCCCGCACCTCGCGCCACGCGGGTCGGCCGAGGGCGAGGAACGCGTTGAGCGAGGGAGCCGCCAGCTCGGGTCGGCCGGTCTCGAAGGCCAGGTCGAGCACCGCGTCGCCGTACCGCACCCCGACGCGGGGCGGCCCGCCGTCGTACGAGAAGACGCCGTAGGGCAGGTGGTCGAGCCCGAAGCCGGTCACCGGAGTGCCTGCAGGTGGTCGAGGGCGGTGTCGGGGTCGGTCGTCACCCACGACCGCACCCAGCGCCGCGCCCGGTGCAGGTCGCCCTCGTCGCCCCACAGCCGGGCGGCCGTGGCGAGTCCGGCGACCGCCTCCTCGATGCTGCCGCCGACGAAGGAGACCGGGGTCTCGCGATCCATCGCGGCGTCGATCCACGGCTCCGGGTCGGCGCCACCCAGGGGGAGCGCGACCACCCACTCGGCCTCGGCGACGACGTCGAGCGCTGCCAGCCAGGCCGGGGTCAGGTCTCCGGCGACCCGCACGTGCACGACGGTGTCCTCGAGGAGGTCGCCGTCGGCGAGGGCCGAGTCGACGGCCGCGACGAGGCGCCGCACGTTGCCGGCCGGGTCGTCGAGGTCGCGAACCGTGAGGTCGAGCGAGCTGACCTCGATGTCGTGACGCCGACAGTAGGCGGCAGGGCCGGAGACCTGACCCGCCCCACCGGTCACCACGAGACGTACGTCGCCACGGTAGGTGCCGAGCTGCGGCAGGTCGTCGTCGGTGACGACGAGGTCGCCCCGCACCGGGGAGGGCTGCTGCTGCGACCCCGGCGCGCGCACCGAGGCGTCGTCGACGAAGCCGTGCCACGTGTCCTGGGTCATGGAGCCACCACACGGCTAGCCTGCCACGTATGGCGTACTACCGACGGCTCGGCACGGTCCCGCCGAAGCGACACACCCAGCACCGCGACCCCGACGGAGCCCTCTACTACGAGGAGCTGATGGGCGAGGAGGGCTTCTCCTCCGACTCGTCCCTGCTCTACCACCGCGGCGTCCCCTCGGCGATCACCGCCTCGGAGGTCTGGGAGCTGCCCGACCAGGTGCGGATCCCCAACCATCCCCTCAAGCCCCGCCACCTCAGGCTCCACGAGCTCCAGACCGGCACCGACGCCGTTCTCGACCGGCGCCTCGTGCTGGGCAACAACGACGTCCGGATCTCCTACGTCGTCACGGGCACGACCGCCTCCCCGCTCTACCGCAACGCGACCGGCGACGAGTGCGTCTACGTCGAGTCCGGCACCGGCACCGTCGAGACGGTCTTCGGGGTGCTCACCTACCGACCCGGCGACTACGTGGTGGTCCCCCGGGCCACCACGCACCGCTGGGTGCCCGAGGTGGCGTCCCAGCTGTATGCCATCGAGGCCAACAGCCACATCGCCCCGCCGAAGCGCTACCTCTCGCGCTACGGGCAGCTGCTCGAGCACGCGCCGTACTGCGAGCGCGACCTGCACGGACCCGACGACGTCCACCTCGTCGAGCCCGACGCCGACGAGGCGACCGAGGAGGTCGAGGTGCACGTCAAGCACCGCGCCCAGGGCCAGGTCGTCGGCACCCGCCTGACCTACGCGACCCACCCCTTCGACGTGGTCGGGTGGGACGGCTGCCTCTACCCCTACACGTTCAACATCGACGACTACATGCCGATCACGGGCAAGGTGCACCAGCCGCCGCCGGTGCACCAGGTCTTCGAGGGCCACAACTTCGTGATCTGCAACTTCCTGCCCCGCAAGGTCGACTACCACCCGCTCGCGATCCCGGTGCCCTACTACCACTCCAACGTCGACAGCGACGAGGTCATGTTCTACGTCGGCGGCGACTACGAGGCGCGCAAGGGGTCGGGGATCGGGCTGGGCTCGATCTCGCTGCACCCCGGAGGTCACGCACACGGACCGCAGCCCGAGGCGATCGAGGCCTCGCTGGGGGCGGAGTACTTCGAGGAGTCGGCGGTCATGGTCGACACCTTCGCCGCCCTCGAGCTCGGTGAGGGAGGACTGGCGTGCGAGGACCCGGCGTACGCCTGGACCTGGGCGCGCGGCCCCGTCGACCCCGTCGACTGATCTCAACCCCTTGGGGCGTGCCGGTGCCCTGCCGCGAGGAGTCCACTGGAGGGGTCCACACCCCGAGCACAGGAGTCACTCCATGGCCACCAGCAGCCAGTCCCTCGACGGCACCGACGACGTCCTCGACTGGACCGATCTCGGTCAGAAGATGTGGGACTTCCTCACCGGTCGGCAGGCTGCGATCCACTACCGCTTCGAGGACATGTCGGTCGAGGTCCCGAGGGACACCGGCGCCGACGCGCCGCGGGCCACGTGGAAGCTCGACGGCACGCTGACCGTCACGACGAGCGACAGCCTCAACGCCGGACAGACCCCGGGGATCGGGCAGGCCTGACCGTGGCGCGCGCGACGACCACCACGGTCGACGCCGACCTGACCTTCGCGCTCGAGCGGGAGGGTCGTACGTCGATCACCGGGCGCCTGCAGGGCAGCGACAACCGGCTGACCCTCGAGGTCAGCGACCCGGGAGCGTTCGCCGGCGCCGGTGACGCAGCCGGCATCACCGCGCTGGCCGAGTCGTTCGCCGAGCGCGGGATCCGTGTGCGGGTGGAGCACGACGGCGTCCACCTGGTGACCCTGGGGGCCGTGCGCGCGCCGTGGTGGCAGCGGCGTGCCACCGGCTCGAAGCGGATCCGCCTCGGCAGCCTGCGGGGTGCCTGGACCTCGGCCCGCTCGCGGGTGCGTGACCCCGAGCCGCTGCTGCCGACGGCGGCGATGTTCCCGCCGGCGACCCTGTGGCCGATCGCGCCGACCTTCTCGCCCCGAGCACGTCGCCAGGTCACCACCACCCACGATCCCGGCCGGGGCGGGAGTCCGCGGCTGGTCCTCGAGAAGGCGAGCGTCTGGGGCGGGGAGCGGCAACCGGTCTTCTGGCTGGAGGACGGCGTCACCATCGGCTCGGCGCCGGGGAGCGGGATCGAGCTGCCGGGTCTCGCAGCGCTGCATGCCCGGCTCGTGCACGACCAGGACGACGAGTGGGTCGTCGAGGCTGTCGACGGGACCACACGAGTGCACGGCGCACAGGTGGACCGGCAGATCCTCCGGACCGGAGCGCGCGTGGAGGTGGGCGAGCACGTGCTGGCCTTCCGCCGTGATGAGCACGCCGACCACGGCCGCCCCTACTACGGCCGGGTCGGTGGCGAGCTCGGCCGCCAGCTCCCGCAGCCACCGCGCCCTTCCGGGCGAGGCGGGACCTTGCCCGGTGAGGACAAGATGGAGTCATGACGTCACCGCTGAACCGTCCGATCTCGAAGGCCCCGCGCGACGACATCGACGAGTCCGACGTGACCGTCAGCCTCGAGTCGCACGCCGCGGCCGGCGCGACGGCCGTGGCGGTCGCGATGAAGCGCTCGATGGAGCAGATGGGACCGCTGCGCACCGCCCAGACCCTGCTCCGCCTCAACCAGGCGGACGGCTTCGACTGCCAGGGGTGCGCCTGGCCGGACCCCGACCCGAGCCACCGCCACACCGCGGAGTTCTGCGAGAACGGCGCCAAGGCGGTCACCGAGGAGGCCACCCGGCGGCACATCGGCGCGGAGTTCTTCGCCGAGCACTCGCTGGCCGACCTCGAGGACCGCACCGAGTACTGGCTGGGCCAGCAGGGTCGGATCACCGAGCCGCTCGTACGACGCGCCGGGGGGAGCCACTACGAGCCGATCTCCTGGGACGACGCGTTCGCCCTGATGGCGGACCGGCTCAACGGCCTCGACAGCCCCGACGAGGCGATCTTCTACACCTCCGGCAAGACCTCCAACGAGGCGGCGTTCGTCTACCAGCTCTTCGCCCGGGCCTTCGGCACCAACAACCTGCCGGACTGCTCCAACATGTGCCACGAGTCGACCTCGGTCGCGCTCGCCGAGACGATCGGGATCGGGAAGGGCTCGGTGTCGCTGGAGGACGTCGAGACGGCCGAGCTGATCATCGTCGCCGGCCAGAATCCCGGCACCAACCACCCGCGCATGCTCAGCGCGCTCGAGAAGGCCAAGCGCGCCGGCGGCAAGATCATCGCGATCAACCCCTTGCGCGAGGCCGGCCTGGTCAACTTCAGGAACCCGCAGAAGGTCCGTGGATGGGTCGGCAGTGGCACCGACCTCGCCGACCTGCACCTTCCCGTGCGTCTCAACGGCGACCTCGCCCTCTTCCAGGGCATGGCGGCCCACCTCGTGGCCCACGACGCGATCGACCACGCCTTCGTCGCCGAGCACACCGAGGGCTTCGACGCGTGGGTGGCCCACCTCGCTCGGCTCGACTGGGCCGAGATCGAGCGAGCCAGCGGTCTGACCCGCGCCCAGATCGAGGAGGCCGCCGAGCTGTTGCGGGCCTCGTCGTCCACGGTCTTCTGCTGGGCGATGGGCATCACCCAGCACCGCAACGCGGTCGCGACGATCAAGGAGATCACCAACGTCGCGCTCCTGCAGGGCAACATCGGCAAGCCGGGTGCCGGTCTGTGCCCGGTGCGCGGTCACTCCAACGTGCAGGGCGACCGCACCATGGGCATCTGGGAGAAGTCGCCGCCGGAGTTCCTCGACGCCGTCGGCGCCGAGTTCGGGTTCGACGTGCGCCACGAGCACGGCCTCGACACCGTCGACTCCGTCCGCGCCCTGCGCGACGGGCGGGCCCGGTTCTTCCTCGGCATGGGCGGCAACTTCGCCGCGGCGGTCTCCGACACCGCCGTCACCGAGCAGGCCATGCGCAACGCCGACCTGACCGTCCACGTCTCGACCAAGCTCAACCGCTCGCACGTGGTGACCGGCCGCGAGGCCCTGATCCTCCCCGCGCTCGGTCGGTCCGAGCGCGACCTCACCGGCGGCACCGAGCAGCGCGTGACCGTCGAGGACTCGATGTCGGCCGTCCACGCCTCCCACGGCCCGCTCAAGCCGGCGTCGGACGACCTGCGCTCGGAGGTCGACATCGTCTGCTCGCTCGCCGAGGCGACGCTCGGTGACCGGCACGCGATCCCGTGGGGCGAGTTCCGCTCCGACTACACCACGATCCGGCACCGCATCGCGCGCGTCGTCCCGGGGTGCGAGTCCTACGACGAGCGCGCCCGGCGCCCCGGTGGGTTCGTGCTGCCGCACCCGCCCCGCGACTCGCGCACGTTTCCGACGGCGTCCGGCAAGGCCGTCTTCAGCGTCAGCCCGCTCGACGTGCTCGAGGTGCCCGAAGGCCGTCTGCTGCTCCAGACGCTGCGCAGCCACGACCAGTTCAACACCACCATCTACGGCCTCGACGACCGCTACCGAGGGGTCAAGGGTGGTCGCCGGGTGGTGTTCGTCCATCCCGACGACCTGCGCCACCTCGAGCTCGAGGACGGCCAGCACGTCGACCTGATCAGCGAGGCTGCCGACGGCGTCGAGCGGGTCGCGCCCGACTTCCGCGTGGTCGGCTACGAGCAGCCGATCGGGTGCGCGGCCGCCTACTACCCCGAGACCAACCCACTGATCGCGCTCGACTCGACCGCCGAGCGCAGCAACACGCCGGTCTCGAAGTCGGTCGTGGTGCGGCTGCGGGCACGCTGACACCGAACACCCGTCATGTTGTGACACAACGTTGATCGATTGAGTGTCCCCTGTGGCTGATGGGTGCGACGATGAGCGAGTGAGCAATCTCGAGGATCGGCCCACGCTCGTGGCGTGCGCGGCCGGTGGATCCGGCGCTGCTGCCGCGCCGCCGCTCGGCGTGGAGGTGCTGGGCCCGAGGGACGTGCCGCTCGGCGGTCCACGGGCGATGACCGTACGTCGTACCCTCCCCTCCCGCGGGCGCAGCCTGATCGGGGCCTGGTGCTTCGTCGACCACTACGGTCCCGACCCGGTCGCCGTCTCCGGCGGGATGTCGGTCGCCCCGCACCCGCACACCGGCCTGGCCACGGTCAGCTGGCTCTTCACCGGCGAGATCACCCACCGCGACAGCGCGGGCCACCACGCCGCGGTGCGTCCGGGTGAGGTCAACCTGATGACCGCCGGTCGCGGGATCAGTCACTCGGAGGTCTCGACCGCCGACACCGTCGAGCTGCACGGAGCCCAGCTGTGGGTCGCACTGCCCGACGAGGTGCGGCACGGCGAGCCTGCGTTCGAGCACTTCGCGCCGCCTCCGGTGCGGGGCGAGGGATTCGTGGCGCGGGTGTTCCTGGGTGCGCTGCTGGGAGAGGTCTCACCTGTGCCGACGGCGACGCCGCTGCTCGGCGCGGAGCTGCTCCTCGACCCCGGAGCATCGGTGCGGGTGGCGGTCGCACGGGACTTCGAGCACGGAGTGCTGATCGACTCGGGCGACCTCCACGTCGCCGGCACGCCGGCGACCGCGCACGACCTGGTCTACGTCCCGGTCGGGCAGGACGACCTCGAGCTGACCGCCGGTGCCGAGCCGGTCCGGTTGCTGCTGCTGGGCGGCCCACCCTTCGGCGAGTCGATCGTCATGTGGTGGAACTTCGTGGGGCGCACCCACGAGGAGATCGTCGCTTTCCGCGAGGCCTGGCAGGCCCAGCTCGGCGCCGACGACGTGCTCCTCGACGGAGCGTTCGGGCGACCGGTGGGGGAGACCCTCGCGCCGATCCCGGCCCCCGGGCTGCCGGGCGTGCGCCTCAAGGAGCGACGGTGACCGACGAGACGCCCCGTTCCGCACCGCTCAGCGACCGGGAGCTCCGCGCGACCCGAGCGCGGCTGGAGGCGCTGGCGCAGCACCACCCGCACGGGTTCGTCTCCCTGGACCTGAACGGACGGTTCACGTCGATCAACCCGTCGGCCCTCGCCCTCAGCGGTGGCTACACCGAGGAGGAGCTGATGGCGACCCCGTTCGCCGACCTCCTCGCCCCCGAGGACGTGGCCCGCATGGCGAGGCACTTCGCCGACATGCTGGCCTCGGAGTCCAAGCGGCTGGAGGTGCGGTTCCGACGCAAGGACGGCACGTGGGGCGACCTCGACCTGATCGGCGTCCCCATCGTGGTCGACGGGGAGGTGATCGGGGTGCAGGCGACCGCCGAGGACATCACCGAGCGGAGGCGTCTCCAGCAGGTCCTCGACGAGGCGGTGCGCGACGCGGAGGCTGCCACCGCCGCGAAGTCGATCTTCCTCGCGACCATGAGCCACGAGATCCGCACCCCGCTGACCAGCGTGCTCGCCGCGCTCGAGCTCCTGGGTGACCTGTCGCTCACCCCCGAGCAGTCTGCGCTGTGGTCGATCATCGACCGCTCGGGACAGCGGCTCCTCGGACTGGTCGACGACCTCCTCGACTTCTCCAGGATCGAGGCGGGCAAGACCGACCTGGTGCTGGACACCTTCTGGGTCCGCGACCTGCTCGTGGCCGTCGAGACCGAGATGCGCCCGACCGTGGAGGGCCAGGCGCTCGACTTCGTGGTCGAGTGCGACCCGGGTCTCGACCTGCCCGTGATCGGTGACGCCCCACGGATCCACCAGGTCCTGACCAACCTGGTCAGCAACGCCGCGAAGTTCACCGCGACGGGCAGCGTCACGATGCGGGCCTCGGTGATCGACACCGCCGCCGACCGCGTCGGCGTACGCCTGGACGTCGTCGACACCGGGATGGGGCTGACCGGCGAGCAGCAGCGCCTCGTCTTCGAGTCCTTCCGCCAGGCCGACGCATCGATCACCCGCCAGTACGGCGGCACCGGGCTGGGGCTGGCGATCTCGCGCAAGCTCGTCGCCCTGATGGGAGGCACCATCGAGGTCGCGAGCATGCCGGGCCGTGGCAGCACGTTCACTGTCCTGGTATCGCTGGCGCGTCGAGTCCTGCCAGAGTGAGCCCATGTCAACGACCGGCGAGATCGACCTCGACTTCAGCGGACTGCGCGCGACCTTCGTCAACGGCACGCTGAAACGCAGCCCCGAGCCGAGTCACACCGAGGGTCTGGTGGAGGCGAGCGCGGCGATCATGCGGGCCCACGGCGTCGAGGTCGACGTGATCCGCGCGGTCGACCACGACATCGCCACGGGCGTGTACCCCGACATGCGCGAGCACGGCTGGGAGGGCGACGCCTGGCCCGATCTCCTGCCCGGGATCCTGGCGAGCGACATCCTCGTCATCGCCGGGCCGATCTGGCTCGGCGACAACTCGAGCGTGACCAAGCGGGTCATCGAGCGCCTCTACGCGATGTCGGGCGAGCTCAACGACAAGGGGCAGTACCTCTTCTACGGTCGCGTCGCGGGCTGTCTGCTCACCGGCAACGAGGACGGCATCAAGCACTGCGCGATGAACATCCTCTACAGCCTGCAGCACCTCGGCTACACGATCCCGCCCAACGCCGACGCCGGCTGGATCGGCGAGGCCGGACCCGGACCGTCGTACCTCGACGAGGGCAGCGGGGGGCCCGGACAACGACTTCACCAACCGCAACACGACCTTCATGACGTGGAACCTCCTGCACCTCGCCCGGATGCTGCGCGACGCCGGCGGCGTGCCGGGCCACGGCAACCAGCGGTCGGAGTGGAACGCGGGCGCCCGCTTCGACTGGGAGAACCCGGAGTACCGATGAGTGGTGCCCTCCTCGGTGAGGACGGCGTCGCTCGTTGTCCGTGGGCCGGTACGTCGGCCGGCGTCATGCGCGACTACCACGACGTCGAGTGGGGCCGGCGCGTGCACGGCGAGGCCGCCTACCTCGAGCGCCTCACGCTGGAGGCCTTCCAGTCCGGGCTGTCCTGGTCGACGATCCTGCACAAGCGCGAGGCCTTCCGCGAGGTGTTCTGCGGCTTCGACGCCGACCTGGTCGCCGCCTTCGGCCAGGGTGACCACGCCCGCCTGATGGCCGACGCGCGGATCGTGCGCAACCGGCTCAAGGTCTCCGCGACGATCACGAACGCCCGTGCGACGGTGGCCCTGCGCGACCACGAGGGACTGGAGGCGCTGATCTTGTCGTTCGCCCCCGAGGTGGCCCCGGCACCGACGGACACCGCGACCATGGCGACGACGTCGGCGGAGTCGACCGCCCTGTCGAAGGAGCTCAAGCGCCGCGGGTTCGTCTTCGTCGGGCCGACGACGATGTATGCGCTGATGGAGGCGATCGGGATCTTCGATCCGCACCTGGTCGGCTGCCACGCGCGCGGGTCGACGACGACGAGCCGGTGATCGTCGGCCTGCCCTGGCTCCCGCGCGTGCAGGGTCCGCCGCTCGGACCGGTCTCGCACGGCATCGGCACCGGCCGGGTGCTGCACGACGACGAGACCCAGGGAGCCTTCTCCGGACTCGCGATGGGACTGACCGCGTCGGCGACCAGCGCGGTGATGCCGCTGCTGGCGCTGGTGCTCGTCGAGTAGGTTCGCCGCCATGACTGACGCTCGCCAGGTCGCAGCCTGGTCCGATGACGCCCTCGGAGACCACGACGCCGTCGGGCTCGTCGAAGCCCTGCACGACGGCTCCGTGTCCGTGCCGGAGGTCGTCGAGGCCGCGATCGCCCGCGTGGAGGCGGTCGACCCTGCGCTCAACGCGATGGCCCACCGCGCCTTCGGGGCGGCCCGGAGGTCGGCGTCCTCGCCGCGCGACGGGTACTTCGCCGGCGTACCGACCGTGGTCAAGGACAACGTCGCGGTGAAGGGGATGCCCACCCGGGACGGTACCGACGCCTGGGAGCCACGGCCGGAGACGGCCGACGGCGACTTCGCGCGGATGTACCTGGCCACGGGCCTGATCCCGCTCGGCAAGAGCCAGCTCTCGGAGTACGGCTTCTCGGCGGCGGCGGAGCACCCGCGGTTGGGTGCGGTGCGCTCGCCCTGGTCGACCGAGCACGTGGCCGGCGCGTCCTCGGCCGGCTCGGCGGCGCTCGTCGCCTCGGGGGCGCTGCCGATCGCCCACGCCAACGACGGGGGAGGCTCGATCCGGATCCCGGCCGCCGTCAACGGCTTGGTCGGACTCAAGCCCACGCGCGACCGGCTCGCCCAGGACAAGCTGATGCGGGAGATGCCGGTGCGCATCGTCGCCGACGGCGTCGTGACGCGCTCGGTGCGCGACACCGCGGCGTTCGTGCGCGAGGCCGAGCTCGTCTACCGCAACCTCGCGTTGCGCCCCGTCGGCGACATCACCCGGCCCGGTCGCAAACGGCTGCGGATCGGGTTCAACACCACCGGGGTCGGCGTGAGTGCCTCGCCCGAGGTCGCCGCGCTGACGATGGACGTCGTCGCGCTGCTGGAGGGGCTGGGCCACACCGTCGAGGAGGTCGAGCCGCCCGTGCCGGAGAGCTTCCGGGAGGACTTCCTGCTCTACTGGTCGCTGCTCGCGATGGTCATGGTCCGCACCGGACGGCGTACGCACGGACGGTCCTGGGACCGGGACCGGCTCGACAACCTCACCCTCGGGCTGTCGTCCCACGCCACGCGCAACCTGCACCGCGTCCCCGGCGCGATCCGACGCCTGCGCCGGGCCCCCAGGCAGTCGGCCGCGTTCCACGAGACCTTCGACGTCACCCTGACCCCGACGCTCGCGACCGAGACGCCTCGCGTCGGCCACCTCGACCCCACCCAGGACTTCGACACGATCATCGGCCGCCTCCAGGAGTGGGTGGCCTTCACGCCGCTGCAGAACGTCACCGGAGACCCGGCCATCTCCCTGCCGCTGTGCCAGACGGCCTCGGGGCTGCCGCAGGGCATGATGTTCGGCGCCGGCGCTGGCCACGAGGCGGTGCTCCTCGAGCTGGCCTACGAGCTCGAGGAGGCCCGCCCCTTCGCGCAGCTGGGGGTCCCGACCGTCGGAGGTTGAGAGCGAGCGGGGCCTGACCGGGCCGACGAACGGTGTGGTTGGCCGCTGTCCGGACGTCGTCCAGGTGCCCCATTCACCGGCCAGCCGGTGAAGGGGGCCTCAGTGCCGGGGGTTGGCCGACGAACGGTGCGCTTGGCCGCTGTCCGGACGTCGTCCAGGTGCCCCATTCACCGGCCAGCCGGTGACTGGGACATCTGCCATCGTGGGTCCCGTGCCGACCCCCGACTTCGTCCTCCGGCTGCGCGAGAAGATCGGGCACGACCCGCTGTGGCTCCCCGGGGTCACCGCGGTGGTGCTCCGGGAGGGTCAGGTGCTGCTGGTGCGGCGCTCGGACAACGGCGCCTGGGCGCCGGTGACCGGCATCGTCGACCCGGGTGAGCGCCCGGCCGTGACCGCCGTGCGCGAGGTCGCCGAGGAGACCGGCGTGACCTGCGAGGTGGAGGGGCTGGTGTGGGTGAGCGTCACCGACCCCGTCGTGCACGCCAACGGCGACCAGGCGCAGTACCTCGACCACACCTTCCGCTGCCGCTACCTCGGCGGCGTCGCGCACGTGGGCGACGACGAGTCGACCGACGTCGGTTGGTTCGGGCCGGACGCGCTGCCGCCGATGGCCCCGGTGCTCGTCGAGCGGATCGCCCGCGCCCTCGCCCACGAAGGCGTGACCAGGCTCGACTAGTCCGACGGGTCCCACCGCGCCGCCCACGACGTCGTACGACGGGTGTCGCGCCACGCCAGCCACGCGGTGCGCACCCGCGGCGACACCACGTGCCGGCCCCGTCGCCGCGCAGCGACCTGCTCCGCGAGCCACGGTGGGGCGTCGAGCGTGTCGATGGCTGCGGGCTTGCTCAGCAGCTCACCGGTCCGCAGCGCATGTCGTCCGCGCGCCATCGAGGTGAGGCTCAGGTCGGCGAACGTGGGATCGAGCCACCAGGTGGGGTGCCGCGACGCCATCGCCCAGTAGCCGCCGAGCTCGTCGCGCGCCGCCGTGCGGACGTCGTCGGGCGACACCGGTGCCAGGACCTCGCCGACGGGTCGTCCGAGGACGACGAGGCCGAAGCCCACGAGCTCGGCCCGCGTGATTCCCGACAGGACGCGGTCGACGAGCGCGCCGTGGGTCCAGGTCGGGTGCTGCGCGAGGAGGTCGTCCAGCGCCGACTCGTCCACGTAGACGCAGCCCAGGTCACACCCGGCCGCGACCGTGAGGTCGAGCGTGCCGTGGATCGCCGCGAGCTCGGCGCGACGCTCGCCGGTGACGGGTCCGTCGCAGGTCGCGACGAGGTCCAGGTCGCTGACGCCCGGCACGTGGTCGCCGCTGGCCAACGAGCCCGCCACCCACAGGTCGCGGACCCAGCCCAGGTCGTCGAGCCGGTCGGCCAGCGCTGCGGTCGCCCTCCGCGGGTCGGACATCAGCGCTTGGCGATCAGCAGGGCCTGAGCCGACCGGGCCACGAGTCCCAGCTCGTCGTAGACCGCTGACGTCGCGATGCCGACCGAGCCGGGTCCGAGGGTGGTCTCGGCGTCCAGGCAGATCCACTCGCCGACCGGAGGGCGCAGGACGTGCACGGTCAGGTCGGTGTTGAGGAACGCCCAGTCCGCGACGTCGAGGGCGGCGCCTGCTCCGGAGGCGGAGTCGACGCACGTGAGCAGGCGTTGCACGGGCGAGATCGGCGCTCCGGCCAGCAGGTCTGGCGGACGCATCCACACCACGCCCCGTCCGGGCTCGTCGAGGGCGCCGGTGATCCAGCGCCAGTCGATGGCATCGACGTAGCCGGCTCCCCAGCGAGCAGGTCGCTCGCGCTGCTCCCCGTCGTCCGGACCATGGGCCGGCGGGTCGGAGCGGCGGGACCGGCCCGTCGCTCGACGCCGGGAACAGCCAGGCCTGGGCCGTCGCCACGACCCGGTCACGTGCGACGTCGATCAGCTCCGCGCGTGCCAGCCGCACCGACCGCCCCGGCCGTACGACGTGCGCGGCGACGCGCAGGGGGGTCAGCGGGATCGGCCCCCAGAGCTCCATCGCGAAGCGCCCGACCACCGCGTCCCGAGCCTCGGGGAGGGACTCGATCGACCACGCGAGCAGAGCCGCCGGAGGACCTCCGTGCTGGGCCTCGGAGGTCCACGGGCCGGCCGTCGAGGGGTCCGGATCGACGGTCGCCACGACGCCTGCCGACCCCGGTGATGACGGCTCGGAGAGCCGGTAGAAGGGGTGCGTCCCAACCGATTTCATCATTCCCCTACCCCCTGTGTATCGTTCTTCGTCGTTGCCCCTTTAGCTCAGTCGGCAGAGCGTCTCCATGGTAAGGAGAAGGTCTACGGTTCGATTCCGTAAAGGGGCTCTGGGTGTGATCCAACCGGTGTCACCACCACATCCTGGCGGGGTAGCTCAGGTGGTTAGAGCACACGACTCATAATCGTGGTGTCGCGGGTTCGAGTCCCGCTCCCGCTACCGCACCGACCAACCGACCGGCACCGACCGGCACCAGCAACTCGAAGGACAAGCCGTGGCCAGCAAGAGCTCCGACGTTCGCCCCAAGATCACGCTCGCGTGCGTGGACTGCAAGGAGCGCAACTACATCACCAAGAAGAACCGCCGCAACAACCCCGACCGCATGGAGCTGGCGAAGTTCTGCCCGCGCTGCCGCACCCACAAGGCGCACCGCGAGACCCGCTGATCCAGCGGCACCCGCTGTCGGCGTGACCGACGGCCCACAGCACCGAGCGCGAGCCCGTCCCCCTCGGGGGACGGGCTCGCGCTACGTTCGTCCCGTGGACGCCTCGATCATCGGCCGGACCTACCCGCCCCCGCCTCCCCACGAGGTCACCGCCGCCGCCGTGGCCGCCTTCGCGGCCTCGCTCGGCCAGCCCTACGCCGGGGGCCCGGCGCCGCTCACCTACCCGATCGTGCCCGCCTTCGCCGCGATGATGGACTTCCTCGAGCGCCGAGGGGCTCGACCTGTCGCGGATCGTGCACGGCGAGCAGCGGTTCGCCTACGAGCGACCGGTCCTGCCCGGCGACCACCTCAGCGTGGCCCTGACCGTCGCCACGCTGCGCCAGATCGGCGGCAACGACATCGTCGGCACGACGAGCGCCGTCACCGACGCCGACGGCGCCCTGGTCTGCACCGGCACCGCGACCCTCGTCCACCGGGGAGGCGAGTGATGAGCACCGTCGACGTCCCGGCCCTCGAGCCGCGCACCTACCGCGTCACCCGCGACGACCTGGTCGCCTACGCCGCCGCGAGCGGTGACCACAACCCGATCCACCAGGACGAGGACGTCGCTCGCAGCGTCGGGCTGCCCGGCGTCATCGCCCACGGCATGTTCACCCTGGCCCTGGTCGGCCGCTACCTCGCGGAGTGCGGCGTGCCGCAGGGCGACGTCGCCGAGCTCGGGGGCAAGTTCGTCAAGCCCGTCGTCGTGCCGCGCGACGGCGTCGAGGTGACGATGAGCGGCGTCGCTCGCGCAGCAAGGACGACGTCAGCACCATCTCGGTCGAGGTCGTCTGTGCGACGAGGTCAAGGTGTTCGGACCCCGCGGCGCCCAGGCCCGGCTCCGTGGCTGAGACGCGGCTCGCCGACCACACCACGCTGCGGCTCGGTGGTCCGGCCGGCCGCTTCGTCACCGCGACGACCGAGAGCGAGCTGATCGAGGCCGTCCGCGGCGCCGACGCGGCCGGCGTACCGCTGCTGGTGCTCGGCGGCGGCAGCAACCTCGTGGTCGCCGACGCGGGCTTCGACGGGACCGTCGTCCACGTCGCCACGACCGGGATCGACGCCGACGTCGAGGACGACGCGGAGCCCGGGTGCGGGGGAGTGCTGGTCACCGTCGCTGCCGGGGAGGCGTGGGACGACGTCGTCGCCGTCGCCGTGGCCGCGGTTGGGTCGGCCTCGAGGCGCTGTCCGGGATCCCCGGCTCCACCGGAGCGACCCCGATCCAGAACGTCGGCGCCTACGGCCAGGAGGTCGCCCAGACCATCGCGCGGGTGCGCGTCTGGGACCGTCTCGACGGCGCGGTCCGCACGATCGCCGCCGCCGACTGCGGCTTCGGCTACCGGCACTCGCGCTTCAAGGCCGACCCGGGACGGTTCGTGGTCCTGCAGGTCACCTTCCAGCTGCGTCAGGGCACCCTCTCGGCGCCCGTGACGTACGCCGAGCTGGCCCGCACCCTCGGCGTCGAGGTCGGCCGGCGCGCCCCGCTGGCCGAGGTGCGCGACGCCGTGCTCGGCCTGCGGGCCGGCAAGGGCATGGTCCTCGACGACGCCGACCACGACACGTGGAGCGCCGGGTCGTTCTTCACCAACCCGATCGTGCCCGCGGGCGACGTGCCCGACGGTGCGCCGGCCTGGCCGGCCGCGGACGGCCTGGTCAAGACGAGCGCCGCCTGGCTGATCGAGCACGCCGGCTTCGCCAAGGGCCACGGTGACGGCCGCGCCCAGGTCTCCACCAAGCACACCCTGGCGCTGACCAACCGCGGCGACGCCACCACCGACGACCTGCTGAGGCTGGCCCGCGAGGTGCGCGACGGCGTCGAGGCGGCCTACGGCATCAGGCTCGTCAACGAGCCGGTGCTGGTCGGCTGCGAGCTCTGAGGCTGAGCCCCCTGTCAGGGCGGCGCGGCGAGCCAGGCGTCGACGTCGGCCAGCGCCGCGTCCCGCAGGTCGCCAGGTGCGCGGGACGCCCGCAACGACATCCGGGCCAGCTCGGCGAGCGTCTCGTCGCCGAGCTCGTGGGCCGCGCGCATCGTGGCGTACTGCGCGGCCAGCTGCGAGCCGAACAGCAGCGGGTCGTCGGCACCCAGCGCCACGGTGGCCCCGGCCTCGAGCAGCGTCGGCAGCGGCACCGACGTGAGGTCGGAGTAGACCCCCAGCGCCACGTTGGAGACCGGACACACCTCGAGCGCGATGTCGGCATCGACGATGCGGGCGAGCAGGTCGGGGTCCTCGGCGCTGCGGACACCGTGCCCGAGCCGGTCGGCGCCGAGCTCGTCGAGGCACACCCGCACGTGCTCGGGCCCACGCAGCTCACCACCGTGGGGCACCAGCGCCAGGCCGGCGCGCTCGGCGATGGCGAAAGCGCCGGCGAAGTCGGCCGTGCTCCCGCGCCGCTCGTCGTTGGAGAGGCCGAACCCGACGACCCCGCGGCCGGCGTACTGGGCAGCGAGACGGGCCAGGGTCCGGGCGTCGAGCGGGTGCCGGGTGCGGTTGGCCGCGACCACCAGGCCGATGCCGAGCCCGGTCTCCCGGGAGGCGTCGGCGACCGCGTCGAGCACGAGGTCGGTGAAGGCGGTGATGCCGCCGAAGCGGGCGGCGTACCCGCTCGGGTCGACCTGGATCTCCAGCCAGCGACCGCCGTCGCGGACGTCGTCCTCGGCGGCCTCGAGCACCAGACGGCGTACGTCGTCCTCGGTGCGCAGCACCGAGCGGGCCACGTCGTAGAGCCGCTGGAAGCGGAACCAGCCCTTCTCGTCGGCGGCGCTCAGCTGGGGCGGCCAGCCACTCACCAGCGAGTCGGGCAGGGCGATCCGGTCGCGCTGGGCGAGCTCGAGCAGCGTCTGGTGACGCATCGATCCGGTGAAGTGCAGATGCAGGTGCGCCTTGGGGAGCGTGTGGAGGTCCCTCATCGGGCCCATCGTAGGGCTGCAGGTCGCCGCGACCGAGCAGGGCATCGCGGCGCCGCTTTGGACGTCCGCTTCGTTGTGGTCGTAGACTCCCGTCTTGGTGGATCTCCCCCATGCTTTGCCATGCCCTCTCCCACGTCGTGAGTCGCTGGCAGAGAGTCGGGGCGGATCGACGAAGGGCACTAGCTCAACTGGCAGAGCATCGGTCTCCAAAACCGAAGGTTGGGGGTTCAAGTCCCTCGTGCCCTGCACGATCTCCAGGCAAGCCCAGCAGCAACCAACACATGACAAGAGGTGAATGGCGTGTCGGACAGCAGCGCCGTACGCGGTGACCGGGACGACAGGTCCGGTGACGCGCACAAGCGCACCAGCATCCCGACGTTCTACCGTCAGGTCGTCGCCGAGCTCCGCAAGGTGGTCTACCCGACGCAGGAGCAGCTGGTGACCTACTTCTTCGTCGTCATGGTCTTCGTGATCGTGATGATGACGCTCGTCTCCCTGCTCGACCTGGGCTTCGGCAAGCTCGCCTTCGCCGTCTTCACCGGCAGCAACAACCCCTGACCCGGCTCGCGTCCGGTCACGCCTCGGCGCGGCCGCCCCGAGCGCACCGCGTCCTCACCGCAGCGACCAGCAATCGATGGAGCACCACGTGTCTGAGCAGTACCCCGAGTCGTCCGAGTCGTCCGAGTCGTCCGCGCTCGACGTCCCGGAGACCAGCGAGTTCCTTGAGACGAGCGATGCTGCGGAGATGGTCGACGACGTCGTCGAGGCCACCGAAGGAGCCGCCGAGGGCACCGCCCCGCTCGCCGCCGACACCGACGACGACCCGGTCGACGATGCTCTCGACCCGGAGCTCGACCCCAGCGCCGAGCCGGTCGACGCCGTGATCGAGGCCGAGGGCGACCTGGCCGACGAGGCCGCCGCCGAGACGGTCGAGTCCGTGGTCGACGCCGAGCTGGACGCCGAGGCCGACCCCGAGGCGCTCGAGGCCGAGGAGGAGGTCGTCGACGAGGACCCGCTCGAGGCGTTCCGCCGCGAGCTGTGGGCCAAGCCGGGCGACTGGTTCGTGGTGCACACCTACTCGGGCATGGAGAACCGGGTGAAGTCGAACCTGGAGAACCGCATCGTCTCGCTCAACATGGAGGACTACATCCACGAGATCGTGGTCCCCATCGAGGACATCGTGGAGATCAAGAACGGCCAGCGCCGCACGCGCAAGAAGCCCTCGCTGCCCGGCTACGTGCTGGTGCGCATGGACCTCACCGACGAGTCGTGGTCGACGGTGCGCCACACCCCTTCGGTCACCGGCTTCGTCGGCAACAGCCACCAGCCCGTCCCGCTCACCATGGACGAGGTCGAGAACATGCTCGCCCCGGAGGTCCAGGCCGCCGCCGAGGTGGCCGCCGCTGCTGCCGGCGCCCCGTCGCCGTCGGGTGGCTCGGTCTCGGGCAAGAAGCAGGTCGAGGTCGTCGACTTCGACATCTCCGACTCCGTCATGGTCGTCGACGGCCCGTTCGCCACGCTGCACGCCACGATCACCGAGATCAACGCCGAGTCCCAGCGGGTCAAGGCTCTCGTCGAGATCTTCGGCCGCGAGACCCCGGTCGAGCTGAGCTTCAACCAGATCCAGCGCGTGTAGGTCCGCCGGATCCGTCTGCGGCGCGATTTCGCGTCCGCGCGGCCACGGTTCACACTTGCCCGAGCAACACCCAGTGGCAGGGGGCGACGTACGCCCTCGTCATGACCACACATCACGAAAGAGAGATTGATAGAGCATGCCTCCGAAGAAGAAGATCGCTGCGCTGGTCAAGGTGCAGCTCCAGGCCGGCGCCGCGACGCCGGCCCCGCCGGTCGGTACCGCCCTCGGTCCGCACGGTGTCAACATCATGGACTTCTGCAAGGCCTACAACGCCCAGACCGAGTCCATGCGCGGCAACGTCATCCCCGTCGAGATCACCATCTTCGAGGACCGGTCGTTCACCTTCATCACCAAGACGCCGCCCGCGGCCGAGCTGATCAAGAAGGCGGCCGGGCTGCAGAAGGGCTCCGGCGTCCCGCACAAGGAGAAGGTCGGCAAGCTGACCAAGGACCAGATCCGCGAGATCGCGACCACCAAGCTGCCCGACCTCAACGCCAACGACATCGACGCCGCCATGAAGATCGTCGAGGGCACCGCCCGCTCGATGGGCGTCACCACCGACTGATCGCTCCCGGAGTCCCTCCGGGAGAGCGCACCAGCGCTTCATCACCCAGCACCTGTGGCAGAGCCGCGCTGGCTCACAACGACCACATCTTCGGTTCAACAGAAAGAAGAACTCCCATGCAGCGCAGCAAGACCTACCGCGCGGCGATCGAGACGTTCGACCAGGACGAGCTCCACGCCCCGCTGGCCGCGATCAAGATCGCCAAGTCCACCGCCAAGAAGAAGTTCGACGAGACCGTCGACGTCGTCATGCGCCTCGGGGTCGACCCGCGCAAGGCCGACCAGATGATCCGCGGCACCGTCAGCCTGCCCAACGGCACCGGCAAGACCGCCCGCGTCCTCGTCTTCGCCAACGGCGACAAGGCCGAGGCCGCCCGTGAGGCCGGCGCCGACGTCGTCGGTGGCGACGAGCTGATCGAGAAGGTCAACGGCGGCTGGCTCGAGTTCGACGCCGTCGTCGCGACCCCCGACATGATGGGCAAGGTCGGCCGCCTCGGCCGCGTGCTCGGCCCGCGTGGCCTCATGCCCAACCCGAAGACCGGCACCGTGACGCCCGACCCGGCCAAGGCCGTGACGGACATCAAGGGCGGCAAGATCGAGTTCCGCGTCGACCGGCACGCCAACCTGCACTTCATCATCGGCAAGGCGTCCTTCACCGAGGCCGCCCTCGCCGAGAACTACGCCGCTGCCCTCGAGGAGGTGCTGCGGCTCAAGCCGGCCAGCTCGAAGGGTCGCTACCTCAAGAAGGTCACGGTCTCGACCACGATGGGCCCCGGCGTCCAGGTCGACCCCAACCGCACCCGCAACGTCACCGGCGAGGACGACGAGCAGTCGTAGTCGCTCCCGCACGTCGACCCGTCAGCCCCGGCTGACGGGTCGTCGTGATTTCAGGGGTTGGTCAGGAACTCGCAGGCTGCCAGGGCGACGCACGTCGCCACCCCGGCCATCGCGGTCTCGACCTCGGCCAGCACCGGGAACGTCGGCGCGAGCCGGATGTTGCGATCGCGCGGGTCGTCGCCGTGGGGGTACGACGCCCCCGCCGGTGTGAGCGCGATCCCGGCGTCCTTGGCCAGCGCGACCACCCGCGAGGCGGTGCCGTCCATCACGTCGAGGTTGACGAAGTAGCCACCCGTCGGCTGCGTCCACTCGGCGATCTCGAGACCGGACAGCGCCGCGTCCAGCGCAGCGTCGACCGCGGCGAACTTGGGCGCGATGATCTCGCGGTGCTTGCGCATGTGCTCGCGCACGCCGTCGGGCGATCCGAAGAACTCGACGTGGCGCAGGTGGTTGATCTTGTCGGGCCCGATCGAGGCCATGGCGAGGTGCTTGAGGTACCACGCCTTGTTCGCGGCCGACGCGGCCAGGACCGACACCCCGGCTCCGGCGAAGGTGATCTTCGAGGTCGAGGCGAACATGATCGGACGGTCGGGGTGACCGGAGGCGGCGGCGATGCTCAGCGCGTCGGCGCTCTTCGCCTCGTCCTCGGTGAGGTGGTGGAAGGCGTAGGCGTTGTCCCAGAAGATCCGGAAGTCCGGTGCCGCGGTCGGCATCGACATCAGCGCCGCGGCGACCTCCTGCGAGCAGACCGACCCGGACGGGTTGGCGTAGGTCGGGACGATCCAGATGCCCTTGACCGCCGGGTCGTCGGCGACCAGCGCTGCGACCGCCTCGACGTCCGGCCCGTCCTCGCGCATCTCGACGGTGACCATCTCGATGCCGAAGTCGGCCAGCATCGAGAAGTGGCGGTCGTAGCCCGGCACCGGGCAGACGAACTTCACGACCGGCTCGTCCTTCCACGGGCGCTCCGAGCCCGGTCCGCCGTGCAGCAGCAGGTCGACGAGCACCTGGTGCATCATCGTCAGGCTCGAGTTGCCGCCGCACACGACCTGCTCGACCTCGACCCACAGCAGCTCGGCGAAGATCTCGCGCAGCTCGGTCAGGCCCTCGAGCCCTCCGTAGTTGCGGACGTCGGCGCCGGAGCGGTCCTTGGTCGTGGACGGCAGCGACAGCAGCGCGTCGGACAGGTCGAGCTGGGCGCTCGACGGCTTGCCCCGCGTCAGGTCGAGCTTCAGGCCACGCGCCTGCAGGGCGGCGTACTCCTCCTGCTTGGCCTCGCGGAACGCCGCGAGGGCGTCAGGGGACAGGGAGCTGAGGGGGCCGGGGCGGTCGGTCTGCTGGCTGGTCACCCCTCGATCCTGTCAAACCGCCATTGCCTAGGGTGAGCGGGTGGTCGCTCCCGCCTGGGCCGTGCTGGTCCGCCCCTCCGCCAACCGCGTGTACGCCGACTCCGCGCCGCGCCTGCTCGAGGCCGAGACCGCGGTGCTCGACGCGACTGTCCTGGGTGGGCGACTGCGCGGGCTGACGACCGAGGTCCTCGGGGGAGTCCCCTACCTCACCTTCACCAGCGACGGCGACCTCTCCACCACCGACCTCGCCAGGCTCTCGACCCTGTCGGGGATCTACGCGCTCTACCGCCGCGACGGCGCGACCCTGGTCCCCGTCGACCTCGAGCCCCTGCGCTACGTCGACGAGGACGTCCTCACGATCCAGAAGTACGTCGGGAAGACCAACGAGCTCTTCACCCGGCTCCTCCTCAACGTGACCCTGTGGGCGTCCTCCGCAGGTCCCGACCTGGTCGCCGGGGCCGAGCGCGAGCGACCGCTCCGCGTGCTCGACCCGCTCTGCAGCCGCGGGTCGACCCTCCACCAGGCGCTGGTCTACGGGTGCGACGCCGACGGGATCGACGTCGACGGCAAGGACTTCGATGCCCACGAGGCGTTCCTGAAGACGTGGCTGCGACGCAAGCGCATGAAGCACACCGCCGAGGTGATCCCCATCCGTCGCGACGGCGAGCGGCTCGGACGTCGGCTCGAGGTGTCGCTGGCAGGCGACAAGGACGCGTGGAAGGCCGGCGACGTCCGCCGACTCGGTCACGTCCACGGCGACACCACCCGGGCGGCAGAGTTCTTCCGGGCCGCTTCGTTCGACGCGCTCGTCGCCGACGCGCCGTACGGCGTCCAGCACGGCGCCCGGTCAGGCGGGCGCCTCGAGCGCAGCCCGCTGGCGCTGCTGGAGGACGCGCTGCCCGGGTGGGTCTCGCTCCTCCGACCGGGCGCGGCGCTCGGGATCTCGTGGAACACCCACGTCGCCCCGCGTGACGAGGCGGTGGGCCTCCTCGCCGCAGCCGGTCTCGAGCCGCACGACGACGGCCCCTGGCGCGGGATTCGGCCACCGCGTCGACCAGGCCATCGAGCGCGACATCGTGGTGGCGCGGGTCCCGACCCGGTGATCGCGTCGGAGCGATTTGGCGCTCGCGTCGACAGGCCCTACAGTTCTGCGAAGAAACCAGAGACCGCCGGTTGTCGGACTGTGCATGCAGTCCTTCCGAAGGTGCCGCAGAGATGCGGACGGCCCGCGCAGGATTTCAGTGCAGGATCTGCTTGCGGATCCACCAACGCCCTGAGGCCTTGCGCTCGGGGCGTTCGTCATTCTCTTCCGGTCGCCGGGCGTCGGTCTCCCAGTCCGGAAGGAGATCCATGGCGCGGGCAGACAGGCAAGCCGCCGTCGAGGAGATCGTTGAGCTCTTCAACGTCGCCGACGGCGCAGTGCTGACCGACTACCGCGGCCTGACCGTCAAGGAGCTGCAGGACCTGCGCCGCTCCCTCGGTGAGGACGCCAACTACGCCGTGGTCAAGAACACGCTGGCCAAGATCGCCGCCAACAAGGTGGGCATCTCCGGCTTCGACGACCTGCTGATCGGTCCCACCGCCATCGCCTTCATCAACGGCGACGTCGTGGAAGCGGCCAAGGGTCTGCGTGACTTTGCCAAGGCCAACCCCGCCCTGATCATCAAGGGCGGCGTCCTGGACGGCAACATCCTCGACGCGAAGGAGATCGCCAAGCTGGCCGATCTCGAGTCGCGCGAGGTCCTGTTGGGCAAGCTGGCCGGTGCGATGCTCGCGTCGCTCAGCCAGGCCGTCTACCTCCTCAACGCCCCGCTCGCCCAGGCTGCCCGGCTCGCCGGCGCCCTGGAGGCGAAGGCGACGGAGGACCCCTCGATCCTCGCAGGTGGTGCCGGCACGCCGGCCGCCGCCGAGGAGGCCCCGGCTGCCGCCGAGGAGACCACGGAGGAAGCACCCGCCGACGAGGTGACCGAGGCTGCTGCAGAGCAGACCGAGGACGCCCCCGCCGCGGACGCGACCGACGAAGCTCGCCGCGGCGGCGCCGAAGGAGCCGACGCGTAGTCGGTGCAGATCAGCAAGGCCCCGGTGCCGACCAGGAGGCACCGACGGGCGGGTCGAGATCCCTCGACGATCCACAGCTACATCACACCCAGCAGTACCACTAGAAAGGTTCGCATCATGGCGAAGCTCAGCACCGACGAGCTCCTTGAGGCTTTCAAGGAGATGACCCTGATCGAGCTCTCCGAGTTCGTGAAGCAGTTCGAGGAGACCTTCGGCGTCACCGCCGCCGCTCCCGTGGCCGTGGCTGCTGCCCCGGCCGCCGGCGGCGCCGGCGGCGGCGAGGAGGCCGCTGTCCAGGACGAGTTCGACGTCGTCCTCGAGGCCGCTGGTGACAAGAAGATCAACGTCATCAAGGAGGTGCGCGCCCTCACCTCGCTCGGCCTGAAGGAGGCCAAGGAGCTGGTCGAGGCCGCCCCGAAGGCCGTCCTGGAGAAGGTCGACAAGGCCACGGCCGACAAGGCCAAGGAGGCGCTCGAGGGCGCCGGGGCCAGCGTCTCCCTCAAGTGATCCGTCGGCACCCGCCGGTGAGGACGACGTCCTAGTCGACGGTGCCACCCCACAGCGGCCGTCCCCGGGATTCCGGGGGCGGCCGCTGTGTGCGTCCGGACGGACCGCCCGACGCCATCGCCGCAGGTCGGAGTGTGATCACAGGTCGGTATCGCCATCTGGTGATCACGTGACGCAAGGCACTTTGCCGCGTAACCTCACGTAGTCGGCGACGTTGTTACTCATGGGTGTACGTGACGCCGGCCACTGGCTCCGACTCGCGTGCCCCTCTGCGACGTCGAAGCGAGTTCCGAAGAAGTCCCGGTCGAGAGAAGGATTGTCATGGGTGTAGAGATCAAGGTCGACCACCTGACCAAGAGCTTCGGGAAGAGCCTGATCTGGGCTGACGTGTCCTTGACGATCCCGGCCGGTGAGATCTGCGTGATGCTCGGCCCCTCCGGCACGGGCAAGTCGGTGTTCCTCAAGACGCTGATCGGCCTGCTCAAGCCCGACACCGGCTCGATCGTGATCGAGGGCACCGACATCGCCTCCTGCTCGGAGAAGGACCTCTACGAGATCCGCAAGCTGTTCGGGGTGCTGTTCCAGGACGGCGCGATGTTCGGCTCGATGAACCTCTACGACAACATCGCCTTCCCGCTGCGCGAGCACACCAAGAAGTCGGAGTCGCAGATCCGCGAGATCGTCCTGGAGAAGATGGACCTCGTCGGTCTCCTCGGCACGGAGGACAAGCTGCCCGGTGAGATCTCCGGTGGGATGCGCAAGCGCGCCGGCATCGCCCGCGGGCTCGTGCTCGACCCCGAGATCGTCCTCTTCGACGAGCCCGACTCGGGTCTCGACCCGGTGCGCACGGCGTTCCTCAACCAGCTCATCGTCGACCTCAACGCCCAGATCGACGCGACGTTCCTGATCGTGACCCACGACATCAACACCGCCCGCACGGTGCCCGACAACATCGGTCTGCTCTACCACAAGCACCTGGCCATGTTCGGTCCGCGCGAGATGCTGCTGAGCTCCGAGGAGCCCGTGGTGCGTCAGTTCCTCAATGCCCAGCGGGTCGGTCCGATCGGCATGTCGGAGGAGAAGGACGCCGACGAGCTCGAGGCCGAGAAGGACCAGGACCTGCCGCCGCTGCCGCCGATCCCGTTGCAGATCGAGCCGTCCTCGGGGATCCCGCGGCGCAGTCAGCGTGAGCCCGGCGGCTGGTGCCGCGACAACGGCATCACGCCGCCCCCGGGGTCGTTCGAGTCGGACATGAACATGACGATCAAGGTCTGAGGTCTCAGCAGGTGTCAACCTCCATCACCTCGCGGGTGCTCAAGCCCGTCGGGACCGCGGGCACGCTCTTCGCCTTCTTCCTCGACGTGCTGCGGGCGCTCTTCAAGAGGCCCTTCCAGCTGCGGGAGTTCATCCAGCAGTCGTGGTTCATCGCCTCGGTGACGATCATCCCGACCGCCCTCGTCGCGATCCCGTTCGGTGCCGTCATCGCGCTCCAGGTGGGCGGGCTGATCAAGCAGTTCGGCGCGCAGTCGTTCACCGGGTCCGCCTCGGTCCTGGCCGTCATCCAGCAGGCCGGGCCGATCGCCACCGCGCTGCTGATCGCCGGCGCCGGCGGCTCGGCGATCGCCGCCGACCTCGGGTCGCGCAAGATCCGCGAAGAGCTCGACGCGATGATGGTGCTCGGCATCGACCCGATCCAGCGCCTGGTCGTGCCCCGGGTGCTGGCCGCGATGATGGTCGCGTTCTTCCTCAACGGCCTGGTGAGCGTCGTCGGCGTGGCCGGCGGCTACGTCTTCAACGTCATCCTCCAGGACGGCACTCCCGGTGCCTACCTCGCCAGCTTCACCGCCCTGGCCCAGCTGCCGGACCTCTACATCGGTCTCGTCAAGGCGGTCATCTTCGGGCTCATCGCCGCGATCGTCGCCTGCTACAAGGGCATGAACGCCGGCGGTGGCCCGAAGGGCGTGGGCGACGCGGTCAACGAGTCGGTCGTCATCACCTTCCTGCTGCTGTTCGTCGTCAACTTCGTGCTGAGCACGATCTATCTCCAGCTCGTCCCACCGAAGGGGGGTTAGCGCGATGGCAAACGTCAAGGACGTCTACCAGGTGCCGCTGAAGTCCCTCGACGGGCTCGGCGAGCAGCTCAGCTTCTACATCGGGGTGCTGCGCGCCGTTCCCCGCTCGATCACGCGCTACCCCAAGGAGATCGCCCGGATCCTCGCCGAGGTCACCCTCGGCTCGGGCTCCCTGGCCGTCATCGGCGGCACGGTCGGGGTCATCCTCGGCCTCACCTTCTTCACCGGGGCCCAGGTGGGCCTGTCGGGCTACGCCGCCCTCAACCAGCTCGGGACCGCCGCGTTCTCGGGCTTCGTCTCGGCCTACTTCAACACCCGTGAGATCGCCCCACTGGTCGCCGGCATCGCCCTGGCCGCCACGGTCGGGTGCGGGTTCACCGCGCAGCTCGGCGCCATGCGGATCTCGGAGGAGATCGACGCGCTCGAGGTCATGGCGATCCCGTCCATGCCGTTCCTCGTCGCCACCCGTGTGGTCGGTGGACTGATCGCGATCATCCCGCTCTACGTCGTCGGGCTGCTGTCGTCCTACTTCGCCAGCAGACTCGTGGTCACGCAGTTCTACGGGCAGAGCTCCGGCACCTACGACCACTACTTCAACCAGTTCCTTCCACCCGGCGACGTACTGTGGTCCTTCGGCAAGGTTCTCGTCTTCGCCATCGTCGTCATCCTCATCCACTGCTACTACGGCTTCAACGCCGGCGGTGGGCCGGCGGGTGTCGGCGTGGCGGTGGGTCGTGCGGTGCGGACCAGCATCGTGGCGATCAACGTGATCGACCTGTTCTTGTCGATGGCCATCTGGGGCACCACCACGACCGTGAGATTGGCGGGTTGAGATGATCGAGCGCATCCTCGCCATGCACAAGATGCTGGGCGTCGCCTTCCTGGCGCTGCTGCTCTTCGGCGTCTACGCGACCTACGCGATCTTCACCAAGGCCTACGTCGACTACGACGAGGTCACCTTGCGGACCTCCGAGCATCGGCCTGCAGCTGCCCAAGCGCGCCGACATCAAGACCCGCGGGGTCCTGGTCGGCGAGGTCCTCGACTACGAGGCCGACTCCGACGGCGGGGCCACCGTGACCCTGGGGCTCTACCCCGACAAGGTCGACATGATCTCGGCAGACGTCACCGGCTCGATCCTGCCCAAGACGTTGTTCGGTGAAAAGTTCGTCTCCCTGGTGCCTCCGGCCGACTTCGACCCGGAGATCGACGCCCACATCGAGGCAGGCGACACGATCAGCAAGACCCAGGTGAGCACTGAGGTCGAGCAGGTGCTCGCCGACCTGGGGCCGTTGCTCACCACGGTGCAGCCGGAGAAGATCGCGATGACCCTCAATGCGATCTCAGGTGCCCTCGAGGGCCGCGGCGAACAGCTCGGCGAGACCTTGGAGACCTTCGACTCCTACTTGCGCAAGCTCAACCCCGAGATCCCGCAGCTCGTCGAGGATCTCCGCAAGACCGCCGACGTGGCCGACATCTACAACGATGTGCTGCCGCAGCTGGCGGACATCCTGGACGACACCGTCACCACCACGACCACCCTGGAGGGTCGTGAGCAGAGGCTGAACGACCTCTTCCTCGACGTCGCCGGCTTCAGCGACAGCCTGCGCACCTTCCTGGCCGACAACGAGGACAACATCGTGCGCGTGGGAGAGGTCAGCGCCACCCAGCTGCGTGTCCTGTCGCGCTACTCCACCGAGATCCCCTGCCTGACCGGAGGCATCGTCACCGCCGGGCAGTACCAGGCCGAGGCATTCCGCAACTTCACCTTGCACATCGTCTTGGAGACGCTCCCGCGCCAGCCGCGCCCCTACAACGTCAACGACCTGCCCCGTTTCGGCGAGGATCGCGGGCCCAACTGCCTCAACCTCCCCAATCCCCCCTGGAGCCAGGACAACCCGGTGAAGCGCCAACCAGACTTCAACGACGGTGTCGACGAGCCGACCGGCAAGGGCACCAGTCGCGTCGCCACGTCCTACGCGTTCCGCGACGGGGACGGCTTCATGGGTGGACAGGCCGAGTCCTCGCTCTACAAGAGCCTGCTCGCCCCGAGCATGGGTGTGAGCGCGGACCAGGTGGGTGACCTCGGGCCCCTCCTGGTCGGACCGATGGCCCGCGGCGCCGAGGTGAGTCTGCAATGAAGCTCCTGGACAAGAAGACCAGCATCGACCTCACCAAGCTGCTGATCTTCATCGTGGTCACCACGTTGGCGACCGGCGTGCTGGTCGTGACGATCGGCAACCTGTCGTTCAAGGGAAGCCAGGACTACCGGGCCGTCTTCGCCGACGTCACCGGGATGAACAAGGGTGACGACGTCCGCATCGCCGGGGTGAAGGTCGGGACCGTCGGCGACATCGAGGTCCTCGTGCCCGGTGACGACGACTATCCCGACGCCGACGACCTCGCCGCCAACGTCAGTCCGGCGGGCACGACCCAGGTCAAGGGCGCCGTCGCCCGGGTGACGTTCTCGGTGCAGGACGGCACGTCACTCACCGAGGCCACCCACGCCACGGTCCGCTACCGCAACCTCGTCGGTCAGCGCTACATCGCCCTGACCCAGGACATCGGCGACACGGGCGTGCTCGAGGCCGGAGACGAGATCGGGCTGTCGCAGACCACCACGGCGCTCGACCTGACCTTGCTCTTCAACGGCTTCAAGCCGCTCTTCGAGGCGCTGAGCCCCGACGACCTGAACAAGCTGTCCTTCGAGGTGATCCAGGTCTTCCAGGGCGAGAGCGGCACGCTCGAGAGCCTGCTGCAGAGCACGGCTTCGGTCACCCAGACGCTGGCCGACCGCGACCAGATCATCGGGGAACTCCTGGAGAACCTCGACTTCGTGCTCGACCGGCTCGCCGACCGAGACGATCAGCTGAGTGACCTCATCATCAGCTTCCGCGATCTCGTCGCCGGGCTGAAGGACGACCGCCAGGCCATCCTGGACTCCCTGCAGGGGATCTCGGACCTCTCTGTCAGCACCGCAGACCTCGTCACCGATCTGCGCCCGCCGTTCGTCGAGGACATCAAGCAGCTGCGCCGTCTCACCAAGAATCTCGACGACGGCAAGGCCGAGATCGACCGGGCACTCCAGGTGCTCCCGATCAAGCTGGAGAAGGTCGGCCGCACCGCGATCTACGGCTCCTTCTTCAACTTCTACCTGTGCGACTTCAAGGGTCGAGTGAAGCTGCCTGGTGCCACGATCCCGGTCAACTTCTCGACGAACGCAGACAGGTGTGATCTCTCGTGAAACCTTTCCGCGAACGCAACCCGGTCATCATCGGCGCAGTGAGCATGACCGTACTCGCGCTGCTCCTGCTCGCGGCCTTCCGCGCACAGGACCTGCCGCTCATCGGCGGCGGTGACACCTACTACGCGGTCTTCGACGAGGCCGGCGGACTCAAGGCGGATGACGCCGTGCTGATGGCGGGCGTCCGGGTCGGGTCGGTCGACTCACTGACGCTCGACAACGGCAAGGTGATGGTGGAGTTCAAGGTCAAGACCGACGCGGCCTTCGGCACTGAGACCGGGGCCGAGATCAAGGTCAAGACACTGCTCGGGTCGAAGTTCCTCTCGCTGGTGCCTGCCGGCGACGGTCAGCTTTCGGCCGAGTCGGTGATCCCGATCACGCGCACCACCTCGCCGTTCGACGTCACGCAGGCCTTCGAGGGGCTGGCCGAGACCTCCAATGAGGTCGACACCGTGCAGCTGACCCGGTCCCTGACGGTGCTGGCCGACCTGACCCGCAACACTCCCGAGGAGTTCCGCAACGCCCTAGCGGGAGTTTCGGCGCTGTCGCGCAACCTGGCGGCCCGAGACGGCGAGATCAACTCGCTGCTGGTCAACCTCAGGCGACTCTCGAGCACGCTCAACGAGCGCGACGACGACATCATCACCCTGATGCGTGACTCCGACGTCCTCTTCCAGACCCTCATCCAGCGACGCGACGAGATCCACGACGTGCTCGTCGCCACCCAACAACTCTCCAGCGAGCTCGTGAAGCTGGTGCGCCAGAGCAGGGACGACCTCAAGCCGGCCCTCGACCAGCTCGACCGCGTGGTCCAGGTCATCACCAAGAACGAGGACAACCTCGACGCGAGCCTGAGACTGATGGCGCCTTTCTACCGCGTGTTCGCCAACACCCTCGGCAACGGACCGTGGTTCGACACCTTCATCCAGAACCTCCCCCCCGTGCCCAACCTCGGTTCGGGCACCGACATCCTGACGGGAGCGACACCCTGATGAGCGCCCCACAGCGTTTCGCTGTTCCCCTGGTCGCCCTCCTCTTCGTGGTCGTCGCCGGGATCGTCGTCTTCGGCGGCGGGGACGACGCCAAGAAGGTCACGGCCTACTTCCCACGCACCGTCTCTCTCTACGAGGGCAGCGACGTCCGGGTGCTCGGCGTGGCTGTCGGCACCGTCGACTCCATCGAGCCGCAAGGCACGCAGGTCAAGGTGGAGATGACCTACGACGCCGACGTGGAGATCCCCGCCCAGGCCAGCGCCATGGTCATCTCGCCGGCCATCGTCGGTGACCGCTACGTCCAGCTGACCCCGGCTTACACGACCGGGGAGGTACTGCCCGACAACTCGGTCATCGAGCAGGACCGCAACGACGTCCCGCTCGAGCTCGACGAGATCTACAGCGGCCTCGACCGGCTCACCGTCGCCCTCGGGCCCAACGGCGCCAACTCCGAGGGCGCTCTCAGCGACCTCCTTCAGGTCACCGCCGCCAACTTCGGGGGTCAGGGTGAGGCGTTCAACCAGACCATTCAGGACTTCAGCACGCTCAGCGAGACCCTGGACAACAACAAGGACGAGCTGTTCGACTCGGCCCGTGAGCTCTCGGGCTTCATCACGACACTGGCCGAGAACGACGACGTCGTGCGCGACTTCAACACCTCCCTGGGGCAGGTCTCGACGGTCCTGTCCGAGGAACGCCAGGAACTGGCAGGCGCCCTGAAGAACCTCGCGGTGGCCCTCGACGAGGTCGGGTCGTTCGTGCAGGAGAACCGGGCGGTGCTGGGCAGGAACATCAGCGGCCTCGATCGGGTGTTCAAGGTGTTCGTGCGTCAGCGCGACAACTTCGAGGAGACCCTGCGCATCGCGCCGCTGGCGCTGAACAATCTCGCGCTCACCTACAACCCCGACGCCGGCACGCTCGACACCAACGCCAACATCGCGAACCTGATCACCAACATCGAGCAGAACCCGACCGCGGTGCTCTGCGCCCTGGTCAGTGCCAACGACCCGGACGGATCGACGTGCGACCTCATCGAGTCCCTTCCGCTCCCGAGGGCAGCCACCTTCGGTCCCGGCACCGGGTCCTCGTACGGCGACCGGTTCGACCCGACGCTCGGCGGCTTCGTGGGGGTGGGGTCGCGATGAAGGGCTCCCTGTTGCGCCGGTTCCGGTTCGCAGCCGCACTGGTGGCCGCGTCCGTGGCACTGACGGCCTGTGACTTCGACGTCTACTCGCTGCCGTTGCCCGGTGGTGCGGACCTGGGCGACGACCCGATCACGGTCACCGTCGAGTTCGCCGACGTCCTCGACCTCGTGCCGCAGTCGTCGGTCAAGGTCAACGACATCTCGGTCGGTCAGGTCACCGACGTCGAGCTGACCGGGCAGACCGCGACGGTCACCCTCGAGGTCCGCAACGACACGCAGCTGCCGGAGAACGCGATCGCCACCATCCGTCAGACCAGCCTGCTCGGGGAGAAGTTCGTCTCCCTCGCCGCGCCCACCGCCGAGGATCCCGTCGGCACCCTCGGCGACGACGCGGACATCCCGCTGGAGCGCACCGGTGCCAACCCGGACGTCGAGGAGGTGCTCGGTGCGCTGAGCCTGTTGCTCAACGGCGGTGGTCTGCCCCAGCTGCGCACGATCGCGCAGGAGATCAACATCGCCCTCGACGGTCGTGAGGAGACGGCGAAGTCGCTCTTCCGCCAGGTCGACACCTTCATGAGCCAGCTCGACGCCAACAAGGGCGACATCGTCAGCGCGATCGCGCTCCATCAACGACCTGTCCAAGGGCGTGCGCGCCCAGCAGGGCAGCATCGACCAGGCCCTCGAGGAGCTGCCCGACTCCCTGAGGTCCCTCGATCGCCAGCGCGACGACCTGATCACGATGCTCACCGCCCTCGACGACCTGAGCGACGTCGGCGTGCGGGTGATCAACCGCTCCAAGGACGTCACCATCGAGTCCCTGCAGCAGCTCCAACCGTTGCTCACCCAACTGGCCAACTCGGGTGACTCATTGGTCGACTCGTTCAGCGTGATCCTGACCTATCCCTTCGTGGACGAGGTCGTGGGTCGCGATCCCCAGGTCGCGCGCAACCTGAAGGTGGGCGACTTCACCAACCTGTCGGTGCGCCTCGATCTCGATCTCACCGACCTGCCGGAGCTTCCGGGCGTGCCCTGCACCCCGCTGGAGGAGATTCCGGACGACATCCCGATCGGTGACATCCTCGACCTGCCCAACCTGTGTGCCGACGCCCAGGACGCGCTCACGCAGTGCCTCAACAACCCGTCTGCGGCCAACTGCGCCGGCCTGCCTGCGGCGCTGGTCACGGTGGTCTGCGACAGCCTCACCCTCCCGCTGCCGGTCCTCTGCGGTCGCAACGGCGGTGGCGGCGGCAACGGCGGCGGCCTGCCCGACATCCCGGGAGTCCCTGACCTCCCCGATCTTCCCGGCGGCCTCGGCGGTCAGGGCGGCTCGGCGGACTCGGCGGCCTCCTCAACCGGCCCGGCACGACGCCCGGCGAGCACGGGCCGCCACAGGTCGACGGTCGTGGGCCGACCTACGGAGAGCTCATGAACACCTTCGACCCGGGCCTGACCAGTCTGCTGATTCCTGGGATGGTGCTGCGATGATCACCCGCCGGACCCGGATCCAGCTGATCGCCTTCGTGATCATCACCCTGCTCGGCGTCTCCTTCGTCGGCGCCCGTTACGCCCGCCTCGACCGCCTCGTGCGCGACGACGCCTACACGGTGCAGGCCCACTTCGCCGACTCCGGCGGCATCTTCGCCGGTGGCGAGGTCACCTACCGCGGGGTCGGCGTCGGGACAGTCGACAAGCTGGTCCTCACCGAGGACGGCGTCGACGTCTACCTCGCCATCCAGAACAAGTGGGACGAGATCCCGACCGACTCGATGGCGCTGGTCGGCAACCGCTCGGCCGTCGGCGAGCAGTACGTCGAGCTCCAGCCGCAGACCGACGCCGGCCCCTACCTCGAGAACGACTCCGAGATCGCCCGTGACATGACCGCGATCCCGATCCAGACCGACGAGCTGCTGACGAACCTGTCCGACACGGTCAGCTCGGTCGACCAGGGCGCCCTGCGCACCACCGTCGACGAGCTCGGCGACGCCTTCATCGGCACCGGCGACGACCTCCAGACGATCCTCGACACCGGCAGCGCCTTCATCAACGAGGCCGACCGCAACTTCGACGTCACCGAGCGGCTGATCAGCGACGGCAACATCGTGCTCGACGGCCAGCTCGCCTCCGAGAGCTGCCTTGCGCACGTTCGCCGAGCAGCTCTCGCTCTTCAGCGGCACGCTGGTCGACGCCGACCCCGACCTGCGCAAGGTCATCGACGACGGCTCCGTTCGCCGCCAACCAGCTGCGCGGGTTCATCGAGGACAACCGCATCGAGCTGGGCTCGCTCATCAACAACCTGGTCACGACCGGCGAGATCATCGTCAAGAACCTGCCGGGCCTCCAGCAGGTGCTGGTGATCTACCCCTACGTCGTCGAGGGCGGCTTCACCGTCGTGTCGAAGTCCCAGGACACCGGCCTCTACGACGCCCACTTCGGGGCTGATCATCACCGACGCGGCACCGTGCCTGCAGCGGCTACGACCCGCGGAGCAGCGGCCGCCGCAGGACACGCGGCGACAAGCCGATGGACGAGGACGCCCGCTGCACCGAGCCGCCGACGGTGAGCAACGCCCGTGGCGCGCAGAACCTGCCGCGCGCGCGCCACGGCTTCAGCGAGCGACGACCGTCGCGGCGTCCTACGACCCGGAGACCGGCAAGCTCACCTGGGGCGACAGCCGACCCGCCTTGGCCTCGCCCGGTACCGTTGCGCCTGCGACGCTCGGGAAGGAGTCGTGGAAGTGGCTGTTCCTCCAGCCGATGACGGCGAGTAGTCGTCACCGACTCCTCGCGCGCAGCCTCCTCCGCACGCTCACGATCCTCACCGTCGTCTTCGCCGTGGTGGCCCTGCGTCTGCCTGGTCATCCTCGGCTCGATGACGCTGTCCGTCGCGCCGGCAGCGTCGGCGCTCAGGCGACGGCGCGACGCGACGACCAGGCGGAGCGCGACGCCGTGATGAGCCAGGCCAACCAGTTCATGCTGCGGGTCAACACCTACGGCCCCGCCGACCTCGACGAGGACAACACGCTGCCCGACTACGTCGAGCAGCGTGCGCGAGGTCATCACGCGCAAGTTCGCGGTCGGCTTCGACGAGAACCTCACCCTCGCCGAGCAGTCGGTGGCGCAGGCCGGCTACGCCCGCGACGGCCGAGCTCTTCGCGACCGGGGTCGAGTCGATCGACGCCGACAAGGCCACCGTGCTGGTCGCCGGCGTCCTCACCAGCTCCTACCCCGACCCGGCACCCGAAGCCGACGACGCCGCCCGCGTCGAGTTCGAGCCGCAGCCCTTCCGGTTCAAGGTGATGCTCGTCAAGACCGAGGGGGACTGGCTGGTCGACGACTTCTCGCCGGTGTCCAGCGAGATCATCGACCCGCGGACCCGACAGGTCAGGGCCCAGCGACCGATGCACCGGCTGCGACGCCGACCGCCGCACCGACCCCACGTCCGACCGGCAGCCGACCGCCAGCGATCCGACCAGGCAGCCGACCCCACGCCGACCAGGCAGCCGACCGCGAGTCCGACCAGGGCGGCCGGCCGATGACGCCGAGCTGGTACGACGTCCTCGGCGTCGAGCCCGACGCGCGACGCCCGAGATCCGCGCGGCCTGGAAGGCGGCGGTCGCCGACCTCGACCCGACCGACCGGCGCTTCCGGTCGCTCAACAGGGCCGCCGAGGTGCTGCTCGACCCCGAGCGCCGCGCGGCTCACGACGCCGAGCTCGCGGCCGGACCCCGACGACTGCCGACGACCGGCCGACGAGAGCCGACGAGGCCAGTGATGCGCAGGCCGCGGTGCCGGACCCCCGGCAGTCGCGTGCCGGCGAGCCCGTCCCGGCGGCGGTCCGCGGCCGCTCCGATCGAGACGGCGCCGGCCGACCGGGCGACACCGCGCAGCCGGATCCTCGTCACCGCTCGGTGCTCGGGGTCGCGGCCCTGGCCCTGCTGGTGGCAGCCGTGGTCTCGGTGGTCGCTGCGGCGGTGGCGACGACGCCGGACGCCGCCGACGGGCTGCCCGACGCGCGCGAGGTCGCCGCCGCCCGGGCGGCCGCGGAGGCCGCCATCGTGCCCGTCCTGTCCTACGACTACCGCCAGCTCGAGCAGGACAAGCAGGCCGCGCTGAGCTACCTCACGCCGGACTTCGCCGTCGAGTACGAGCAGCTCTTCGCCAGCGTGATCGCCGTCAACGCGCCGACCACCGAGACCGTCGTGAACGTCGAGGTGCTCGCCTCCGGCATCGTGCGCACGGGCGAGGACCTCGTCGACGTCCTGCTCTTCGTCAACCGGCCCACGACCAACATGCAGGACACCGACGCCGGTCATCTACAAGGACCAGGCCACCCTGCGGATGCGTGACATCGACGGCGAATGGCTGGTCGACGTGCATCATCACCGCCCCCGGGAGCCCGCTGCGCACAGGTCTGATCGTGTGCGACCTCGGCGGGACGCGAGATGCTTGACCTTCGGGGCCGACGGGTTCATCATCATCGGGGGCACGACTGACGCCGGGGTTGAGTCACGCCCCCAGGTGAGGTAACGTAGCGCTTTGCGCCTGCCCTCAGATACTCGTCGACCTGCCCGGTGGCCGATGACGTGGTGGTCCGGCGCTCACCAGCGTTTCTGTCGAAGGACGTCTCTTGGCCGCGCGCAGCACCTCTGCATCCACCAGCCCCACCAGCGCCTCATCCCGGCGCCGCATCTCATTCGCGAAGATCGACGAGCCTCTCGAGGTTCCTCAGCTTCTCTCCCTCCAGACCGACAGCTTCGACTGGCTGATCGGCAACGAGAAGTGGAACGCCGTCGTCGAGCGTCGTCTCGCCGAGGGCGAGGACGTCTCGAGCAAGTCGGGTCTGACCGAGATCTTCGAGGAGATCTCGCCGATCGAGGACTTCTCCGAGACGATGTCGCTCTCGTTCGAGAACCCGGTCTTCTACGACCCCAAGTACACCGTCGACGAGTGCAAGGAGAAGGACTTCACCTACTCCGCTCCGCTCTACGTCTCCGCGGAGTTCACCAACAACGACACCGGTGAGATCAAGGGCCAGACGGTCTTCATGGGCGACTTCCCGCTCATGACGCCCAAGGGCACCTTCGTCATCAACGGCACCGAGCGCGTCGTCGTCTCCCAGCTGGTCCGCAGCCCGGGCGTCTACTTCGAGCGCACCGCCGACAAGACGTCCGACAAGGACATCTACACCTCTCGCCTGATCCCCTCGCGCGGCGCCTGGCTCGAGTTCGAGATCGACAAGCGCGACCTGGTCGGCGTCCGCCTCGACCGCAAGCGCAAGCAGAACATCACCGTCCTGCTCAAGGCCCTCCAGGCCGTCGCCGAGGACATCGGCGAGGAGTACGACTACGAGGCCGTGATGGCCGAGCTGCGTCAGTTCGAGTCGATCCAGCTGACCGAGGAGAAGGACCACACCCAGGGTCCCGACGACGCGCTGCTCGACATCTACCGCAAGCTGCGTCCCGGGCGAACCGCCCACGCGCGAGGCCGCGCTGACGCTGTTGAAGAACTACTACTTCAACCCCAAGCGCTACGACCTGGCCAAGGTCGGTCGCTACAAGATCAACAAGAAGCTCGGCCTGGTCGAGGCCTTCGACAAGCAGACCCTGACGATCTCCGACGTCGTCGCCGCCATCCGCTACATCGTGGCGCTGCACGACGGTCGCGAGCAGGTCGAGGCGCCCCAGGGCAGCATCGACGTCAGCCCCGACGACATCGACCACTTCGGCAACCGCCGCATGCGCACGGTCGGCGAGCTGATCCAGAACCAGCTCCGCACGGGCCTGGCCCGCATGGAGCGCGTGGTCCGCGAGCGGATGACGACCCAGGACGTCGAGGCCATCACGCCGCAGTCGCTGATCAACATCCGCCCGGTCGTGGCGGCGCTGAAGGAGTTCTTCGGCACCTCCCAGCTGAGCCAGTTCATGGACCAGACCAACCCGATCGCCGGCCTGACGCACAAGCGTCGCCTGTCCGCGCTCGGGCCCGGTGGTCTCTCCCGTGACCGCGCCGGCATGGAGGTCCGTGACGTCCACCCGTCGCACTACGGCCGCATGTGCCCGATCGAGACCCCGGAAGGCCCCAACATCGGCCTGATCGGGTCGCTGGCCTCCTACGGCCGGATCAACCCGTTCGGCTTCGTCGAGACGCCCTACCGCAAGGTCGAGAACGGCACCGTCACCGACAAGATCGACTACCTCACCGCCGACGACGAGGACCGCTTCGTCATCGCGCAGGCCAACGCCGCTGCTCGACGACAACCTCAAGTTCCGCGAGGAGCGCGTGCTGGTCCGCCAGCGCGACGGCGAGGTCTCCGAGATCCTGGCCGCCGAGGTCGACTACATGGACGTCTCGCCGCGCCAGATGGTGTCGGTCGCGACCGCGCTGATCCCGTTCCTCGAGCACGACGACGCCAACCGCGCGCTCATGGGCGCCAACATGCAGCGTCAGGCCGTGCCGCTCATCACGAGCGACTCGCCGTTCGTCGGCACCGGCATCGAGTTCCGCGCCGCCGTCGACGCCGGTGACGTGGTCGTGGCCGAGAAGGCCGGTGTGGTCAAGGAGGTCTCGGCCGACCTGGTCGAGACCATGAACGACGACGGCACCTACACGACCTACAAGCTGGCGAAGTTCCGTCGCTCCAACCAGGGCACCTGCATCAACCAGCGCCCGCTGGTCGCCGAGGGCGACCGCCTCGAGGTCGGCTCGCCGATCGCCGACGGTCCGTGCACCGACGACGCCGAGATGGCGCTGGGCACCAACCTGCTCGTCGCCTTCATGCCGTGGCAGGGTCACAACTACGAGGACGCGATCATCCTCAGCCAGCGCCTGGTGCAGGAGGACGTCCTCACCTCGATCCACATCGAGGAGCACGAGGTCGACGCCCGCGACACCAAGCTGGGCCCGGAGGAGATCACCCGCGACATCCCCAACGTCTCCGAGGAGATGCTGGCCGACCTCGACGAGCGCGGGATCATCCGCATCGGCGCCGAGGTCACCACCGGTGACATCCTCGTCGGCAAGGTCACGCCCAAGGGCGAGACCGAGCTGACCCCCGAGGAGCGCCTGCTCCGTGCGATCTTCGGTGAGAAGGCGCGCGAGGTGCGCGACACCTCGATGAAGGTGCCGCACGGTGAGTCCGGCACGGTCATCGGCGTGCGCGTCTTCGACCGCGAGGACGGCGACGAGCTGCCGCCCGGCGTCAACCAGCTGGTGCGCGTCTACGTGGCGCAGAAGCGCAAGATCTCGGTGGGTGACAAGCTCGCCGGTCGTCACGGCAACAAGGGCGTCATCGCCAAGATCCTGCCGATCGAGGACATGCCCTTCATGGAGGACGGCACCCCGGTCGACGTGGTGCTCAACCCGCTCGGTGTGCCGCGCCGGATGAACATCGGCCAGATCCTCGAGCTCCACCTCGGCTGGCTCGCCAAGCAGGGCTGGGACCTCGACCTGTCCGACGACAAGACGACAGCGACTGGAAGCAGCGCCTGATCAAGATCCACGCCGACAAGGCCGAGCCCAACTCCAAGGTCGCGACCCCGGTCTTCGACGGCGCCCAGGAGGACGAGATCACCGGGCTGCTCGGCTCGACGATCCCCAACCGTGACGGCGTGCGGATGATCGACGAGACCGGCAAGGCCGACCTGTTCGACGGCCGCTCCGGCGAGCCGTTCCCCGACCCGGTCTCGGTGGGCTACATGTACATCCTCAAGCTCCACCACCTCGTCGACGACAAGATCCACGCACGCAGCGACCGGCCCCTACTCGATGATCACGCAGCAGCCCCTGGGCGGTAAGGCCCAGTTCGGTGGCCAGCGGTTCGGCGAGATGGAGGTCTGGGCGATGGAGGCCTACGGCGCCGCCTACGCCCTGCAGGAGCTGCTGACGATCAAGTCCGACGACGTGCCCGGTCGCGTGAAGGTCTACGAGGCCATCGTCAAGGGCGAGAACATCCCCGACTCCGGGCATCCCGGAGTCGTTCAAGGTGCTCGTCAAGGAGATGCAGTCGCTCTGCCTCAACGTGGAGGTGCTGTCGCAGGACGGCACGGCCATCGAGATGCGCGACGCGGAGGAAGACGTCTTCCGCGCCGCCGAGGAGCTCGGCATCGACCTGTCCCGCCGCGAGCCCAGCTCCGTCGAAGAAGTCTGACCGGGAACGCGCGGAGCGCCTGTTCCCGGACCGGGAATCGCGCGCGAAGCGCGTCCACGCCTGATCAGTCCACAATTAGCTCGAACCCAGAACAAAAAGAAAGCGAAGGGCTGTAGCCATCGTGCTCGACGTGAACTTCTTCGACCAGCTTCAGATCGGCCTGGCCACCGCGGAGGACATCCGCGGTTGGAGCCACGGTGAGGTCAAGAAGCCGGAAACCATCAACTACCGCACGCTCAAGCCCGAGCGTGACGGCCTCTTCTGCGAGAAGATCTTCGGTCCCACCCGGGACTGGGAGTGCTACTGCGGCAAGTACAAGCGCGTGCGCTTCAAGGGCATCATCTGCGAGCGCTGCGGCGTCGAGGTGACCCGCTCCAAGGTGCGTCGTGAGCGGATGGGCCACATCGAGCTCGCCGCGCCCGGTGACCCACATCTGGTACTTCAAGGGCGTCCCGTCGCGCCTGGGCTACCTGCTCGACCTCGCCCCGAAGGACCTCGAGAAGGTCATCTACTTCGCGGCCTACATGATCACCTCGGTCGACGAGGACGCTCGCCACCGCGACCTGTCCTCGCTCGAGGCCAAGGTCGCCCAGCAGCGCGAGATGCTCGAGAAGCGTCGCGACACCTCGCTGGAGGACCGCACCAAGAAGCTCGAGGAGGACATGGCCGCCCTCGAGGCCGAGGGTGCCAAGGCCGACGCAGCGCCGCAAGGTGCGCGACGGTGCCGAGCGCGAGATGAAGCAGCTGCGCGACCGTGCGCAGCGCGAGATCGACCGCCTCGACGAGGTGTGGAACACCTTCAAGTCCCTGAAGATCCAGGACCTCATGGGCGACGAGCTGCTCTACCGCGAGATGAAGAACTGGTTCGGCAAGTACTTCGAGGGCCACATGGGCGCCACGGCGATCCAGAAGCGCCTGCAGGGCTTCGACATCGAGGCCGAGGTCGAGTCGCTGCGCGAGACCATCGCCACCGGCAAGGGCCAGAAGAAGGTCCGCGCCCTCAAGCGCCTCAAGGTCGTCGACGCCTTCCGCAAGACCGGCAACAAGCCCGAGGGCATGGTCCTCGACGCCGTCCCGGTCATCCCGCCCGACCTGCGCCCGATGGTGCAGCTCGACGGTGGCCGTTTCGCGACCTCCGACCTCAACGACCTCTACCGCCGCGTGATCAACCGCAACAACCGCCTCAAGCGGCTGCTCGACCTCGGCGCGCCCGAGATCATCGTCAACAACGAGAAGCGGATGCTCCAGGAGGCCGTCGACTCGCTGTTCGACAACGGCCGTCGTGGTCGTCCGGTCACCGGCCCGGGCAACCGGCCGCTCAAGTCGCTCTCCGACATGCTCAAGGGCAAGCAGGGGCGCTTCCGTCAGAACCTGCTCGGCAAGCGCGTCGACTACTCCGGGTCGCTCGGTCATCGTCTCGGGTCCGCAGCTCAAGCTGCACCAGTGCGGTCTGCCGAAGAACATGGCGATCGAGCTGTTCAAGCCGTTCGTGATGAAGCGCCTCGTCGACCTCTCCCACGCGCAGAACATCAAGTCCGCCAAGCGGATGGTCGAGCGCGCCGTGCGTCCCGAGGTCTGGGACGTCCTCGAGGAGGTCATCACCGAGCACCCGGTGCTGCTCAACCGTGCACCCACGCTGCACCGCCTCGGCATCCAGGCCTTCGAGCCCCAGCTGATCGAGGGCAAGGCCATCCAGATCCACCCGCTCGTCTGCACGGCGTTCAACGCCGACTTCGACGGTGACCAGATGGCGGTGCACCTGCCGCTGTCGGCCGAGGCCCAGGCCGAGGCCCGGATCCTGATGCTGTCGACCAACAACATCCTCAAGCCGTCCGACGGCCGCCCGGTCACCATGCCCACCCAGGACATGATCATCGGCCTGTTCTTCCTCACCACCGACCGGGACAACCAGCGCCGGCGACGGCCGGGCGTTCTCCTCGCCGGCCGAGGCGATCATGGCCCTCGACCGCGGCGAGATCACCGTCCAGAGCAAGGTCAAGATCCGGCTGACCGACGTCGTGCCGCCGCTCGAGCAGGGCGGGGACCGCGAAGAGATCACCACCATGACCCTCGACACCACGCTGGGCCGCGCGCTCTTCAACGACACCCTGCCGGCCGACTACCCCTTCGTGAACTACGAGGTGGGCAAGAAGGCGCTCGGCGCGATCGTCAACGACCTCGCCGAGCGCTACACCAAGGTCGAGGTCGCTGCCTCGCTCGACGCCCTCAAGGACGCCGGCTTCGCCTGGGCCACCCGCTCGGGCGTCACGGTCTCGATCGACGACGTCACGACCCCGGCCGACAAGATCGAGATCCTCAGCTCCTACGAGGCCCAGGCCGCCAAGGTCCAGAAGCAGTTCGAGCGCGGTCTGGTCACCGACGACGAGCGTCGCCAGGAGCTCATCGAGATCTGGACCGAGGCCGCCTCCAAGGTCGGTGAGGCCATGGAGAAGAACTTCGACCGGTCGAACCCGATCTACATGATGGTCGACTCCGGCGCCTCCGGAAACATGAACCAGATCCGCCAGGTCGCGGCCATGCGTGGTCTCGTGGCCAACCCCAAGGGCGAGATCATCCCGCGGCCGATCAAGTCGAACTTCCGCGAGGGCCTGACGGTCCTGGAGTACTTCATCGCCACCCACGGTGCCCGCAAGGGTCTGGCCGACACCGCGCTGCGCACGGCCGACTCGGGCTACCTCACCCGTCGCCTCGTCGACGTGTCGCAGGACGTCATCATCCGTGAGGACGACTGCGGCACCGAGCGTGGTCTGCCGAAGGTCATCGGTGTCGTGGGCGACGACGGTGTGGTCCGCAAGGACGACAACGCCGAGACCGCTGCCTACGCCCGCTCCGCGGCCACCGAGGTCACCCACCCCGAGACCGGCGAGACGCTCGTCGAGGCCGGCGGCGACCTGGGCGACGTGAAGATCGGCGAGCTGATCGCGGCCGGGATCCCGACCGTCAAGGTCCGCTCGGTCCTCACGTGTGACGCCAAGACCGGCACCTGCGCGAAGTGCTACGGCCGCTCGCTGGCCACCGGCAAGCTGGTCGACATCGGTGAGGCGGTCGGCATCATCGCCGCCCAGTCCATCGGTGAGCCCGGCACGCAGCTGACGATGCGCACCTTCCACACCGGTGGTGTGGCCTCGGCCGACGACATCACGCAGGGTCTGCCCCGCGTGGTCGAGCTCTTCGAGGCCCGCTCGCCCAAGGGCCGTACGCCGATCGCCGAGGCCGCCGGTCGCGTCGAGATCGAGGACTCCGACAAGGCCCGCAAGGTCCTGGTCACCCCCGACGACGGCTCCGAGGTCCAGGAGTACCCGGTCTCCAAGCGCTCGCGCCTGCTCGTCTCCGACGGCGAGCACATCGAGGTCGGCCAGCCGCTGATCGTCGGTACGCCCGACCCGCAGGACGTCCTGCGGATCCTCGGTGTGCGCAAGGCCCAGGAGCACCTCGTCGACGAGGTGCAGGCCGTCTACCGCTCGCAGGGCGTGTCGATCCACGACAAGCACATCGAGATCATCGTGCGCCAGATGCTGCGTCGCGTCACGGTCATCGAGTCCGGTGACACCGTGCTGCTGCCCTCCGACCTGGTCGACCGCGTCAAGTTCGAGGAGGAGAACCGCCGCGTCGTCTCCGAGGGCGCCAAGCCCGCCTCGGGCCGCCCGGTCCTCATGGGCATCACCAAGGCCTCGCTCGCGACCGAGTCGTGGCTCTCGGCGGCCTCCTTCCAGGAGACCACCCGGGTCCTCACCGACGCCGCGATCCACGGCCGCTCCGACAGCCTGCGCGGGCTGAAGGAGAACGTCATCATCGGAAAGCTCATCCCGGCCGGAACCGGCCTGGAGCGCTACCGCAACATCCGGGTCGAGCCGACCGAGGAGGCCCGCGCCGCGGCGTACTCCGTCACCGGCTACGACTCCTACGACTACGAGTTCGGCAACGCCGGCTCGGGTCAGGCTGTTGCGCTGGACGACTTCGACTTCGGGTCGTACCAGAGCTGACGCTCGCACCACACGTGAGGACCCTCGCCCCTTCGGGGCGGGGGTCCTCCCGCTTTCCGGCCCTGCGGGCCGGGGGTGGATGGTGTCGGCCTCGTCGGGGGTGGGGCCGGTCGGCGGACGCTGCGCCCCGGTGTCACCGCCGGGCGGCTCGGGGCGGCGCGTCGCCGGACGGCGTCTGCTGTCGTCGCGGCCCGTCGCCGGCGCCGCGGCCGAGCCCCTTGACGCCGCTCCGGCGGTGCCCCGTTGCTCCGCCTCCGCCGACCGACCCCACGGCCCCCCTCCTCGGTCTAGGTTGGGGGATGGGTGCTGGTGAGCGAGTCGAGACGTCGTTCGAGCGTCGGCGGGGCCCAGGTGGCGATCGCAGCCGATCAGGTCGCCTTCCTGCGCGAGCGAGGACTCTTAGCGCCTTCTCAGGGCTGATCGACAACCGGCGCGGGGTGGGGGCCGTCCCATCTGTGTCGGGTGAACGTCACCCGACGAGGAAGGGAGTCCCTGATGAGACGCATCATGCACATCCTCGGCGCGGCGGGTGCCGTTGTCGCCCTGTCCGTCCCGACCGCGGGTATCGGCGGGATCAGCCAGGCCGCGGAGGCCGCGCCGTCCGCTGCGCCCGTGACGAGCGCGCGGGCGATCCCCGAGTGCGACAACGACGACCTGCTCGCGACGTACCAGGACCGCGGCGGCGCAGCGGGCAGCATCTACGGCGTCATCCGCCTCACGAACGTCTCCGGCCGGACCTGCCACACGGGGGGCTTCGGCGGTCTGTCCTACGTCGGGAACGGCGACGGCACCCAGATCGGTGCGGCAGCGCGGCGCCAGCACCAGAAGGCGGTCCACCGGATCGACCTGGCACCGGGTGACCGGGTCAGGAGCCAGGTCCGGCAGGTCGAGGCCGGAGCGTACGGCGATCGCTGCCGCACGCGCGAGGTCGACGGCTTCCGGGTCTACGTGCCCGACGAGACGCACTCCCAGTTCGTGGAGCACCCGACCACCGGCTGCGCCAACAAGCGGATCCACCTCCTGAGCCACAAGCCCTATCACTGACCCTCACCCGTTGGCGCTGGCCGGGACTGCGAGAATGGGGCCATGACCTCGCGCCCGACCAGCACCGACGTGCTCGTGGTCGGCGCGGGACCCGCCGGGTCGGCGGCGGCCGGCTGGGCCGCACGAGCCGGCCTCGACGTGGTCCTCGCCGACGCCGCGGTCTTCCCGCGTGACAAGACGTGCGGCGACGGCCTGACACCGCGTGCGGTGGGTGAGCTCATCGAGCTCGGGCTCGAGGACTGGCTGCGCGCCCATACCGTCAACCAGGGGCTGCGCGCCCACGGGTTCGGCCAGACCCTGCACCTGCCCTGGCCGGGCGGCAACCTGCCCGAGTGGGGGAGCGCAGTCGCCCGCACCGACCTGGACGACCACCTGCGCACCACGGCGATCAAGAGCGGCTCGGTCGCCATCGACGGCGCTCGCGCGGTCGACGTGCGCCGAGACGGCGACCGGGTCGCGGCGGTGGTGTTCAAGGAGGGTGACGAGACCTTCGAGATCGCCTGCCGGCGGCTGGTCGTCGCCGACGGCGTCCGCTCCCCGCTCGGCAAGGTGCTGGGACGCGAGTGGCACCGCGACACGGTCTACGGCGTCGCCGGCCGTGCCTACATCGCCTCCGAGCGTTCCGACGACCCGTGGATCAGCTCGCACCTCGAGCTCCGCGGCGAGGACGGCGAGATCCTGTCCGGCTACGGCTGGATCTTCCCGCTGGGCACCGGCGAGGTCAACGTCGGCGTCGGCACCCTCGCCACCGCCAAGCGTCCGGCCAACATCGCCATCAAGCCCCTCATGTCCTACTACGCCGACGAGCGCCGCGAGGAGTTCGAGCTGTCGGGCGACCTGCGTGCGCCCACGTCGGCGCTCCTGCCGATGGGTGGCGCCGTCAGCAACGTCGCCGGCTCCAACTGGGCGCTCATCGGCGACGCCGCCGGGTGCGTCAACCCGCTCAACGGCGAGGGCATCGACTACGGCCTGGAGACCGGCCGGATGCTCGTGGAGATGATGGACGAGCGCGGCCCGCAGGCCCACCTGGGATCGGCATGGCCCGCCCTGCTGCGCGACCACTACGGCGAGTCGTTCTCCATCGCGCGCCGCCTCGCCGGGCTGGTGACCGTGCCGCGGCTGCTGCCCGCGCTGGGACCGGTCGGGATGCGCTCGGACCTGATGATGACCCTGGCCCTGCGCTGGATGGGCAACCTCGTCACCGACGAGGACCGCGATCGTGCCGCCCGCGTGTGGCGGTGGGCAGGTCGACGGTCCCTGGCCCGCGACCACCGCCCGCCCTTCTCCTAGTGGCGCGCTGATGCTCGCGGCGTTGCGAGAGCCGGTCTACGCCGCTGCGATCGCCGCGGGCAAGGTCGCCTTCGCCTCGATCGACCTGGCGGTGCGCGCCGAGGGCACCGAGCACCTGCCCCGCTCCGGTCCGGTGGTGCTGGCGAGCACCCACGTGTCGTTCCCCGACTTCCTGTTCGTCGGCGACGCGCTGCTGTCGACCGGGCGGCTGGTGCGGTTCCTCAGTCGCGCCGATGTCTGGGGCTCCGCTCCGGTCGGTGCTGCCATGGACGCCATGCGCCACGTGCCGGTCGACCGCGAGGCGCCGGCCGGCGCCTACCTGCGCGCCCGCCGGCTGCTCCGGGACGGCGAGGTCGTCTGCGTCTTCCCCGAGGCCGGCATCTCGGCCGCCTACGTCGTGCGCGCGCTGATGCCCGGTGCGGTGGCCCTGGCCCGCGAGACCGGCGCACCACTGGTGCCGGTCAACGTGTGGGGCGGCCAGCGACTCTGGGGCCAGAAGCGCGCCCTCGACGCGCCGTTCCCGCGGCCGATGGTGACGCACGGACGGATGATCGACGTCCGCGTCGGAGAGCCGATGCAGGTCGGGCCGGACGCCGACCTGGTCGCCACCACGCGGGCCCTGGGCGAGCGGCTGCATGCCGTCCAGGAGCAGCTCCAGGTCCTTCCCGAGCACCGCCCCCGTCCCGGTGAGTACGCGCCGTGGTACCCCGCCCACCTCGGCGGTGACGCGGTCGAGCGGCGGGCCTCCTACGCCCTCGACGCGATGCCCTCCAGCGCCGTCACGCCGACCTGGGGTCCTGGGTAGGTCGTTCCCGGCGGCCGGATAGCGTGGCGCCATGGGGCAACAGGTGCAGCGGGTGGCGGCGTACGCCGTGATCGTCCGCGACGGCCTGATCCTGCTCAGCCGGCTCGCGCCCCGCGTCTCGCGCCACGAGCAGTGGACCCTGCCCGGCGGCGGCCTCGACCACGGCGAGGACCCGCGCGACGCCGTGGTGCGCGAGGTGCACGAGGAGACCGGGCTGTCGGTCACCATCGGGGAGACCGCGCGCACCTTCTCGCTCCACCTGCCCGACACCTGGCGGCGTGGCCGTCGGGTCGACGCCCACTCGCTGCGCATCGTGTACGACGGATGGGTGCCGCACGACTCGCCCGCCCCGGAGGTCCTCGAGATCGACGGCTCGACGATCGAAGCCGCCTGGAAACCCCTCGCGGGCGTCCACGACGGCACGGTCCCGACCGTGTCCCTGGTCAAGGAGGCGCTGGCCGGCTACCAGCCGCACCACGTGCAGCGGATCGCGGCCTACGCCCTGGTCACCCGTGACCTGCCCGTGCCGGCGGTCCTGCTCACCCGGATCTCCGCCCAGGGCTTCCACACGGGCTCGTGGGCGCTCCCGGGCGGGGGAGTCGAGCACGGGGAGGCCCCGGTCGACGCGGTGGTGCGCGAGGTCCGCGAGGAGACCGGCCTCGACGGCCGAGGTGGGGGCTCTCCTGGCCGTCGGGGACGTGCACGTGCACGGAACGGCGCCCTCGGGTCGCGACGAGGAGTTCCACTCCGTGGGGATCGTCTACGCCGCGAGGGTGCCCGAGGACGCCGAGGCGCTCCTGGTCGAGGAGGGCGGCACGACCGACGCCGTCGCCTGGGTCGCGCTCAGCGACGTCGAGAGTCGCCGGGTCGAGGTGCTCGACCTGGTGCGCGACGCGCTGTCGGCACGCGCCCGGCAGTAGACCGGGTCACCGCGCCGGGACCTCCCAGGCGGGCCGCGTCGGGTCCTCGGTCGGCGCCGACGGCCGCTCCTGGACCTCGACCGGGCCGCCGTCGACCGAGGCGAAGACGGGGTAGGCCCCCGTGGCGATCCAGCCGAGCTGGGTCGCCACGGCCGAGCTGGTCTCGGGCACCAACCGCTGCTCCGCCGCCAGGGTCCGCGATCGGCGGAGGTAGAAGGAGAGGAAGTCCGCCACCTCGGGTCGTTCCAAGGAGCGCGTCGTCGCGGTGATCAGCAGCGGCCGCGACAAGGGGTACTGGCCGCTCAGGATCGTGTCCGCGCTCGGGAAGACGCACGACGGCTGGTCGTCACCGTCGGTCACCTCGACCTCGAAGGGGCGGAGCAGGGTGTCGTGGGCCGATGCATAGCCCTGGTCGAAGACCCCCAGCCGGCCGCGGGTCGCCTCGACCCGGGCCCGGGCGTCCTCGAGTCGGCGCAGCCGTTCCTCGAGCGGGGCGGAGAGAGCGCGCAGCCGCTCGACCTCGGTCAGCGCCGCGCGCCGAGCGGCATAGACCCGTCGTAGGTCGTCGGCGGACGAGTCGCTCGTGGTGGTTGCCGCGACCGGCGCGTCGCTCGAGTGCGGTGCGCACCGCCTGCCGGGCGGTGTCGAGCTCGCCCAGCGCCCGCGGGAGCGCGATGCGCAGGCGTTCGCGGCGGGCCTGGACGAGGGGGAGGAAGTGGTCGCTGGCGAGCAGGTCGGCGGTCGAGCCGACGACGAAGTCGCGCACCTCGTCGGCGTCGGGGAAGGCGGTGTAGCCGTCGGACACCGTGGTCGCGCCGGGGTCGGGCGCCTCCAGGAGGTAGCGCCCCAGGAACCGGAGCGCGGCGGTGTCGGTCTCCGGACCCGCGACGCGCAGCGGGACGTCGCCGAAGCCGTCGGCCACCTGCGACCAGTCGGTGACGGGGCTGTCCGCGGCGAGGATCCGCTCGACCGCGTCGGTGTCGAGGCAGTCGCCGCCCAGGTCGGTCTCGCTCCTGGTCGCGAGCACGGTGGCGCCGGCGGCGACCTGGAACTGGACGATGTCGAGACCCTGGGTGCGGCACAGCTCCCACTCGGCCGGCGAGATCGGACGCGAGGAGTCGACCAGGTCGACCCCGCCCCGGCACAGCTGCTGGAACGCCGCGGACCCACCCGTGGCCGCACGATCCAGGCGACCGGTTCCGGCGGCGAGGTAGGCCCGTGCCGCGGCGCCGGTCAGTGGGTCGTCGTCCCCGTCGACCGTGACGACGCCCGGCTGCGCCGCGGACCGGGCCGCCGTCGGGAGCAGGGTGGGCGCCCGGACGTCCTGGGTCGCGTCGACCTCCGCGCCGGCGCGCGGGTAGGGGATCCGGTCGGTCGGCTCGAAGTCGACCACCCGGAAGTCCTCGAGCCCGACGCTGCTGAGCTCGTGGCCGGCGAGCGGGGCCCCGACGGTGCCGTCGACCCGCTCGGAGTACAGCGTCGGCACCGGCGCCCTGCCCACGACGATGGCACCGTAGGTCTGGAGCGTCTGGACGAGGTCCGCGGCGTAGCGGCGCTGCTCGTCCCCGAGCACGAGCGCACGACCGGTCATCGGATCGACCGGGGTGCTCAGCGTGAAGTCCGGGCGCAGGAAGATCCGGGAGCCCTCGGGCAGGGAGGTGGCCGGACCTCGGCCGTCGGTGGACGACGCGGGCTGGATGAAGGTGCCCGCGGCGACACCCGGCAGGCCGATCGCGAGGGCGTGGTCCACCTCGCCGTCCTCGAGCTCGCCGGCGCGGATCAGCCCGCCGAAGAGCGGCAGGCCCGAGCCGCGGACGCCCGTGAGGTAGGGCTGCTGGAAGCCGGGCCCGTCGAGCTCGCCACTGGCGCACGAACGAGTAGGTGATGGTGCCGTCGTCCTCGCGGCGCGCGCGCCAGAAGTCGTAGGCCAGCCGGTGGTCGAGGTCGTGGACGGTGTACCAGCCGTCGTAGCGGGGGTCGGGGTCGACGGCGGGAGGGACGTCCAGGACGAGCTCGGTCGAAGCGTCACCACAGCTGACCTGGCGGCAGCGGAACACGGTCGGCTCGCCGCCGGAGACCACCGGGCTGGTCCACGCCGTGGTGGTGACCTGGAGCCCGTCGTCGACCGACTGACGGGTCGCGCCGCCGTCCTGGTCGACCCCGGGCGTGGTGCCGGCCTGCGCGAGGAGGCCTGCGGAGCGGGGGTGGACCCCACGGCCGGTGGCCAGGGTGTTCCAGGGGGAGAGCGGACTGAACACGCGCTCCTCCGACACCGGTGCGACCGACCCGGCGGGTTCGTCGGGGCCCGCGGGTGCGGGCAGTGCTGCGAGGTCGGGCCGGGTCGCGGCTCGCTCGGCGTCGTCGCTGCTCGCACAGCCGGTCAGGAGGAGGAGGGCCGCGACGGCCAGGGGCCCGACACGCCCCCTCACGGCATCCCGGGGGTGTCGAACGACTCCGGAGCCGCGGCGAGGGTGGTCTCGACGCTCTCGGCGAAGCGCGAGAACGTCTCGCCGATCGCGCTCAGCTGGTCGGACCCGGCCGAGGACCGGTCGTCGCCGACCCGTCGGCGAGCCGCCGAGATCACGTCGTGCGCCTCGCTGCGGGCCTGGAGCCGGATGAGCTCGGCGTCCAGCTCGGCCTGGGCGGTGGCCAGCTCGCAGCGGCGCGCGGTCTCGAGCTCGATGGCCTCGAGGTGGCGGACGCCGGCCTCGCCGACGGCGCGCATGTGAGCGATCACGGAGGCGGCGACCTCGGCGACCGACACGTCCAGCGCGACGTCCTCCCCCCGGACGTCCAGGGCGTGCAGGGGCTTGTCGTGGTGCACGGCCGGCACGGTCGCGGGTGGGACCAGGTCGTCGTCGAGCTCGTCGTCGAAGAACTCGTCGATGGCCCCGACCGGCGCGGTGGCCCACGAGTCGGCCGCGGACGCGGCGAAGGCTGCCACGATCTCCTCCTCCCGACGACGTACGTCGTCGTGCGCGTCGATGCTCGGCTCGGCCTCGGCCTCGGCCTCGATCCTGGTCTCGGCGGGCGCGTCGACGTGGCGCGACGGGTCGCCGGCCAGGGAGTCGGCCCCGTCGTCGGGGACGACCTCGCCGCGGGCCCGGGCCACGGCGCGACGGGCCCGGGCCGCCTCGGTCGCGAGGCTCTCGTCGAGGGTGGCCGGGGGCAGGACGAGGGGCACGGAGCGCGGTGCGCGCCGGAGCGAGGCGGACGAGTCGCCGGTGCGGCGCTCGGACTCGGTCCTGGCGCCGGTCAGGGCGACCGCCCCGGGGGCGCGCCCGTGCGGAGCCGACTCCTCCGCCCGGCTCAGCCGGTTCGACAGCTCGCGGCGACCCGGCACGGTGTCGTGCGTGGTCGTGTCGGTGCTGGAAGGTCGCTGCTCGATCACGGTGTGCTCTCCCCATCGATGGTCGGCTCATCGTCGCTGCTGTCGTCCGGTGGGACGACGTCGGATCCATCCTCGCCCAGGAGGCCGTCGTAGCCGCCCTGGATGCCCGGGTCGTCGTCGATCCCGGCTCCTGGAACCGGAGGGACGGCGGGCAGACCGTCGGGTGTGACGGTGTCGTCATTGTCGTCGACGACCCCGTCACCGTCGACACCGACCTCGCTGCTCCCCGCCAGGCTGCGCGAGTAGCCGCGCGGGACCTCGACGAGGGTGTAGCGGCGGTTGGCATGGACCGTCGGCAACGCGGCGTCGACGCCCCGCGCCGCGTCCGGGTAGAGGCCGCTGAGCAGGTCGACGCCGGGGTTGGTCGACATCAGCAGGTAGTCGACCTGTCCCGCGGGGTTGCGCGCGGTCCGGTCCCAGGGTCCGTCGGACCGGTCGACCCGGTCGAAGAACGTGCTCGGCGAACCGGTCAGCAGGATCACGGCGTACGTCGACGCGTCGTCGGTCAGGATGGAGTCCGGCGCCGCGATGTTGTCGCGGATGTAGGTCGCCATGTCGAGCTCGTTGTCGTAGCCGACGACCGAACCGTCGAGGGTCAGGGCGCCCTCCTGGCTCTGGCCGGTGGTCACGGCGTCGTGGAAGGCGCGCTCCAGTCCCTGCTGCTCGAAGGTGTCCATCCGGCTGAACGTCCAGGGGATGCTGACGAGCAGGGCCGCCGACAGGAGGCCGGCCACCAGGAGGCCGCCGGACATCGCAGATCGGGCGAGCCAGATCGCGCCGACGACCGAGACCAGCAGGATGGGCAGCGCGTTGCTCATCAGCATCGGGGAGTCGGTCAGTCGCAGTGCGACCGCGAGGGCCGGCACGATGATGGACACCGCGAGCATCACCCCCAACCACAGGGCGAAGCCGTTGCGCCGGGCGATGCCGACGAACACCAGGGCGGGGAGCACGACGGCGGCGATCGGTGCGCCGTAGAGGACCAGGTCGAAGGTGTCGCGCACCAGCTGCTCGGAGGAGAAGTCGTCCAGCCCTCCGGAGGCTGCGATGTCACTGCTCCGGGTGATCCAGTGGAAGGGGTCGCTGAGGAGGATGAAGTTGAGCGCCGTCCAGAGGACGAGGACGTAGACGGTGGGTGTGGCGAACCCCACCGTGGTCCCCTCGACCTCACGCCCGTCGGCGCCGAGCCTCGCCAGGATCGCGGCCACCATGACCAGGCTGACCACGAACCACACGAGCGAGCCGTAGCCGGCCAGGGCCGCGACGGAGTAGCAGAGCCCGGCGACCATCACGAAACGGATGTCGGCGGTGACGTACCACGCGAGCAGGGCGCCGAGTCCGGCGAGGACGAAGGCCAGCCACAGGAAGGTGCGCGCCCCGGTGGAGGCCTGGAGCACGACCAGCGGGTTGAGGCCCAGGGTGAGCAGGACGCCCAGGCGCAGGCCGAGGACGATCTGGGCCCGGCGCATCATCGTGTTGACGACCATCATCGTCAGGCCCGCGAAGGTCGCCGAGGCCAGCGGTACGGCGACCAGCGAGGCGGCCAGCGCGGGGACCACCGTGAAGGGCAGCAGGAGGAGCACCGAGAGCGGGGGGAAGTCGAAGCCGACGGCCGACAGCTTGGACGGCTCGTCGTGGAGGATCATCAGGCTGCGGTCGAAGCGATCGAGGGTCTCGAAGCCCACGACGTGCTGCTCCACCACGAGCCAGTAGCCGACGACCGAGTAGAAGACGGTGAAGAGCACGAAGACCGCCAGGCTCTCCCACCGGCGGCGCTCGATGTCGGTGGGACGTCGGCCGACGGCCTGGACGACTCCGGAGAGTCGTTCGCGGTTGCTGACGACGGTGGCCGCGGGCAGGGTCGTCACCGGTTCAACCACGGTCCAGGCCGTGGACGGTCTTTTCCCAGTAGAACGGGTTGGTGAAGAGCTGGATGAAGCCCTTCCACGCCGCCCAGCTCATCAGGGCCCAGTAGAGCGGCGAGAGCATCGCGGTCCTCGTCAGCCCGAACTCGCCGCGCTGGAGACTGCCGACGACGTTGAGGTAGATGAAGACGAAGTTGCCCACGAAGAGCATCAGGCTCGCGACGTAGAAGACCGGGCCGGGGAAGATCTGCTCGATGAAGCCCCACTGGGTGAAGAGGTAGATCGTCGTCAGGGCCCAGAACACCGGGTTGATGAGCAGGACGAAGGACGAGCCCATCGTCAGGTTGAAGCTCACGAATCCCCTGAGCCCCACCTGGCGCAACAGCTGGAGCGGATGGCGCATGTGCACCAGCCAGGTCTGGAAGTAGCCCTTGTTCCAGCGCGAGCGCTGGCGGATCCAGTTGCCGAGGTCGGAGTTGGCCTCCTCGAGCGTGGTCGAGTCGATCATCGCGGTGCGGTAGCCCTCGCGGTGCAGCCGCATCCCGAGGTCGGCGTCCTCGGTGACGTTGAACGGGTCCCACGCCCCCAGGTCCCGCAGGAACTGGGTCTTGAAGTGGTTGGACGTGCCGCCGAGGGGGATCGGCGACTCCGCTGCGCCCATCGCCGGCAGGATCAGCTCGAAGTGCATGGAGTACTCGTTGGCGAACCAGGACGTCAGGAGGTTCTGGTCCTGGTTGAAGTGGTTGAGCTTGCCCTGCATGCACACGACGTTGTCGGGCACGGCGTCGAAGGCGATCAGGGCCTTCTTGAGCTGGTCGGGATCGGGGCGGTCCTCGGCGTCGTAGATCACGCAGAAGGCACCGGTCGCCAGCTGGAGGCCGTAGTTGCAGGCCTTCGGCTTGGTCTTGGGCTGGCTGTCGGGCACGACGACGAGGTGGAAGTGGGGGGCGAGTGCGAGCTCACGGACCCGCTCGATCGTCTCGAGGTCGTCCTCCTCGCACAGGAGCTTGACGTCGAGACGGGTGCGCGGGTAGTCGAGCGCATTGATGTCGCGCACCAGGCGCGAGACGATCGCGGCCTCCTTGTAGAGGGGGACCAGGATCGTGTAGATCGGCAGGTGCCGCTCGTCGAGGGCGGCGATCTCCTCGTCGGTGACGTCGGTCTCCAGGTGCGTGCCGAGGGCGCGCAGGGTGAGGCGGAACTTGTAGAGCGAGACGGCGAAGTAGACGACGCTGGCGAGACCGACCAGCACCAGCGAGGTGTCGACGGGCCAGATCGCCGCACAGATCACCACCACCACCGCGGTCATGACGAAGATCGCCTTCTGCGCCGGGGAGACGACGACGTGGGCCGACTGCTCGGGGTGGTTCTCCATGAGGAACTGGGTGGAGACGTCGGCGTAGTGGCTGCTGTGGATCTCCTGGATCAGCTCGTCGAGGTCGCCGCGATGGGCCAGGAGCTGGCGCACCGGCCGGCCCAGGACGTTCTCCAGCTCCGACGCGTCCCCCGGACTCAGCGGGCGGGCGACGGCCACCAGGAGGTGGTCGTCGATGTCGGCGACCGGGAGTGCCTGGAGTCGGCGAGCCTGTCGCTCGGGGAGCCGGCGTGAGAGCGCGTAGTCGGGCTCGAAGTCGGTCAGGCTGACCCGCTCCATCTGGTGCATCTCCGACAGCGCCGCGACGAGGACGTCCTCGGAGATCGACTCCTGGCAGGCCAGGATGTCGCCCAGGGGATCACCGGTGCGGGAGTACTCGAGCATCGCGCGCTGCAGCTGCTCGTTGGTGATCAAGCCGCTCTGGGTCAGGCGCTGGGCCATGCGGGTCCGGGCGCGACGAGCCTCGGGGGTCTCCACCTCGGCCTCGACCCGCGGGTAGGCCTCGTCGACGACGCCGATGATCTCGTTGACGGTGTGGCGCACCAGGATGACCGGGGTGTCGAGGCGCTCCGAGACGACGTGCTCGGTGATCGCGTCGTCGGCCTCGGCGGCGGCGACCAGCACGTGACCCTCGTGGTAGGCGTAGGCCATCACCCGGAAGGTGCGACAGATGCCCTCGGGGACGGCGTGCGCCAGGCTCTCGTCGACGCCGTCGGAGAGCCGAGGCAGCGACCGGGTGATGGTCGTCGTCACCTGGTGCCAGCTCCGAAGTCGTGCGCGGGCACGTCGGAGGTGGGGACGGGGCCGCGCGGAGCCGCCGTCGCGCCGCGCGGTCGGAGGACCGCGTAGGCGACGAGCGCGAGGCCGAAGAGGACCAACGGTGCGAGGAGGAAGACCACGACGACGGTGACGAAGACCGCCAGGGTCACGATGAGTCCGAGAACGGCTGCTCCGACCGTCTTGCCCCCCAGGCGCGAGGCAGACGTCTGAACCGACATGTGTGCTTGTCCCCTTCTGACGTCTCCGGCGACACCGGGTCGGTGTAAGGGCAGCACCAGGAGCTGTCTCAGCCGTAGTAAGCCACGAGGTCCGTACACCGTTCAACTAGTGGGGGGTAACAATGAGTGTTAACACACTGTGTGGTGGGCTCGCGCATACTCCTCCCGCGCGCGGGACCCACCCCGAGGCCCCGTCCGGGACGAGGCGCCGGACTAGGCTGAGCACGTGAGCGAGACGGTCTTCACCTATGCAGCGCCGGCCCTGAAGTTCGGGTCCGGCTCCTCGAGTGAGGTCGGTCACGATCTCCTGGCGCTCACCGGCGGTGCCGGTGGACGGGTCCTGCTCGTCACCGACGCCGGTGTGGCGGCGACGGGACACCCGGCCCGGATCGCCGAGGAGATCGCCGGCCACGGCCTGCACGTCACGACGTACGACGGCGTGCACGTGGAGCCGACCGACGCCTCGCTCGAGGACGCGATCGCCTTCGCCCGCGACGCGGGGCCCTTCGATGCCATCGTGGCCGTCGGGGGAGGCTCGGCGATCGACACGGCCAAGGCCGTCAACCTGCTCACGACGAACCCCGGCGAGCTGATGGACTACATCAACGCGCCGGTCGGTCGGGCGCGTCCGCCGGTCGAGCCGCTGCTTCCCCTGGTGGCGATCCCGACCACGACCGGCACGGGCAGCGAGAGCACCACGATCTGTGTGCTGGACGTGCTCTCGCTCAAGGTCAAGACCGGCATCAGCCACGTCGCCCTGCGGCCGCGGCTCGCCGTGGTCGACCCGTCCCTGACGCTCACGCAGCCGGCGATGGTCACGGCGGCCGCCGGCATGGACATCCTGTGTCATGCCCTGGAGAGCTACACCGCTCGCTGGTTCGGCGACTTCGACGCCAAGCGACCGGAGGAGCGGGTGCCCTACTGCGGCGCCAACCCGGTGGCGGACATGTGGTCGGAGAAGGCGCTCTCGCTGCTGGCGGGATCCTTCCGCCAGGCAGTCGGCGACGGCTCGGTCGTCGAGGCGCGCGAGCAGATGTCCCTCGCCGCGACCTTCGCCGGTCTCGGCTTCGGCAACGCCGGGGTGCACATCCCGCACGCCGGGGCCTACCCCATCGCCGGTCGGGTGCGCGACTACCGCCCGGAGAGCTATCCCGACGACGGTCCGATCGTGCCGCACGGCATGGCCGTCTCGCTGACCGCACCCGAGGCGTTCCGGTTCACCTTCGACGCCTCGCCCGAGCGGCACCTGCACGCCGCGCGGCTGCTCGAGCCCGGGGTGTCCGGCAGCGGACCGGACGTGCTGCCGGGCGTCCTGACTCGCCTGATGAGCGACATCGCCATCCCGAACGGCCTGGCCGAGATCGGGTTCGGCGACTCCGACGTCGACGACCTCGTCGAGGGCGCCCTCAAGCAGCAGCGCCTGCTCGCCACCGCCCCGAAGCCCGTCACCGCCGACGACCTCGCGGGGGTCTTCCGCGGGTCGATGGAGCACTGGTGAACCCTCGTCACCGTCGTCTGATCATCCCGCTGGCGCTCGTCGCGCTCCTGCTCGTCGTCGTGGTCTCGGCGGTCGTCCGGTGACCCGGCCGCTGGCCGAGGTCCTGGCCGAGGTGCGCGTCCACCTCCTCGACGACCCCACCCTGGTGCGGGCTGTCGCGTCCGGTCGCCAGAAGGGCACCCAGCCGCGCTGGCGTCGGGTCGAGCTGCGCTACGTCGACCTGAAGGCCGGGCGCCACCTCCAGGTGACGGCGTACGACGCCACGCAGGCGCACACGACCAACCACGCCGTCACCGGCTCGCTCCCGGAGTCCGCGGCGGCGGTGGACGCCCTCCTGGCCGAGACCTTCGGCAACTGGCACGTCGAGACCACCACCCAGACCCACCAGGTGCGCGTGACCAAGCGTCTCGAGGCCGTGCTGAGCACCACCGAGCGCACCGCGGCCGTCGCCGTCGACCACGGCCACGACCGTGACAAGTCCCGGCTCCTCCCCGAGAGCGACCCCGTCTTCGCCGCTCTCGGCCTGGCCTCGGCGGACGGACGCATGAAGCCGAGCCGGCAGGCGAAGTACCGCCAGGTGGAGGAGTTCCTGCGGATCCTCGACTCCACCGTGACGGAGGCGATCGAGAAGGGCCACCTGCGGCGCCCGACCGTCGCCGATCCGTTGCGGGTGGTCGACCTGGGGTGTGGCAACGCCTACCTCACCTTCGCTGCCCACCGCTTCCTCACCTCGGTGCGCGGACTGCCGCTCGCCATGACCGGCGTCGACGTGCGGCCGCAGTCGCGCGACCACAACCGGGGCGTCGCGAGCGGCCTGGGCATCGCCCCCACCGCCCTCGACTTCGCGGTCGGCGACATCTCCACCGTGCGCCTCGACCCGCCCCCCGAGGTGGTGCTCGCCCTGCACGCCTGCGACACCGCCACCGACGACGCCCTCGCCCGCGCGGTCGAGTGGCGTGCGGCGCTGGTCCTGGCCGCACCCTGTTGCCACCACGACGTCGCCGCGCAGCTGAGACGCGCGCCGACCCCGTCGCCGTACGCCTCGCTGACGCGGCACGGCATCCTGCGCGAGCGCTTCGCCGACACCCTCACCGACGCGGTGCGCTCCACCCTGATGCGTCTGTCGGGCTACCGGGTCGACGTCATGCAGTTCGTCGAGAGCCAGCACACCCCGCGCAACACCCTGCTGCGTGCCGTGCTCGTCGGCGGCCGTGACGGCGCGGGCGGCGGCGTGGCCCCCGAGGGCAGCGCGGACAGCTCGCCGTTGCGGGCGGAGTACGACGAGCTGGTGACGGCGTGGGGACTGCACCCGCGCCTCGGTGACCTGCTGGACCTGTGATGCTGCGTCTCGCTGCGGTGGTCCTGGCCGCGGGCCTGGCCCCCGGGTCGACTGGTGGTGTTCACCTTCACCGACCCCGCCATCGTCGAGTCCAGCGGCCTCGTCGTCGACGCCGGGTCCGGTCTCTTCGTGACGACCAACGACTCGGGGGACACCGGGCGGTTGTTCGTCGTCGACCCCGGCACGGGCGCCACGGTCGGCGTCTCGACGTGGAGCGAGGACCCGGTCGACGTCGAGGCCCTCGCCCCGGCCGGTCCCGGCCAGGTGTGGGTGGGGGACATCGGTGACAACGACGCCGAGCGCGACTCGGTCGGCGTGTCCCTCGTCCGGGTCGGGCGCGGGGACGACCGTGCGGCCACCGTCGCGGACTACGAGCTCGTCTACCCCGACGGTGCGCGCGACGCCGAGTCGCTCCTCGTCGACCCCGACGGGCGACTGCTGGTGGTGACCAAGGGTCTGCTCGGCGGCGAGGTGCTGCGCGCCGACGCCCCGCTCGACGCGGACGGTCCCAACCCGCTCACCCGCATCGGCGTCGCCGTCCCGATCGCCACCGACGCGGCCTTCTTCCCCGACGGGCGACACCTGGTCGTGCGGGGCTACGGGTCGGCCGTGGTCTACGACTACCCGTCGCTCGACGAGGTCGGCTCGTTCGCGCTGCCCGACCAGGAGCAGGGTGAGGGCATCGCCGTCAGCGAGTCGGGCGAGGTGTTCCTCAGCAGCGAGGGGGAGGGGAGCGAGGTGCTCCGGGTGGGGCTGCCGCGTGACGTGCGGCGGGCACTGGCGTCCACGGTGGAGATCACGGTGTCCTCCTCGCCCGACCCCGGCGATCCGGTCGACCCCGGCGATCCGGCGAGCGCACCCGAGCCGGACGGCGTGAGCGGCCCGCCGGTCTGGGGATGGGCGCTCGGCGGGCTGCTCGGTCTGGGGCTGCTGGCGGCGCTGGTGCGTGCGCGCCGTCCCCGCGGGTGAGGGCGGCGCGCCCCGGCTGCTCCTACGCTGGCCTCCGTGCGACTGCGGCGGACCTCTCCTGACCAACCGGGCTGGACCCGGGTGCGCGCCGGCTCCGGCTTCGGCTACCGCGACCAGACCGGTGCCCGGCTGCCCGCCGACGACGTCGCGCGGGTCAAGGCCCTGGTGATCCCGCCGGCCTGGCGCGACGTCTGGATCACGCCGTACGCCAACGGGCACCTGCAGGCGGTCGGCACCGACGACGCCGGACGACGCCAGTACCTCTACCACCCGGCGTGGCGCGAGCGCCGCGACGCGGAGAAGTTCGACCGGATGCTGCTCTTCGGCAAGGGACTGGTCAAGGCGCGCGAGCTCGTGCTCGCCGACCTCGGCCGGGAGGGGATGCCGATGGAGCGGGCCTGCGCTGCCGCGGTGCGCCTGCTCGACCTCGGCTACTTCCGCATCGGCAACGACGTCTACGCCGACACCCACGGTTCCTTCGGGCTCACCACGCTCGAGCGGCGACACGTGAAGCGGCACCAGGACCGGCTGGTCTTCGCCTTCGTCGGCAAGTCCGGCGTCGAGCACCGCATCGAGATCGACGACGCGACGGTGATCGAGGCCGTCGACATCATGCGACGACGGCGTTCGGCCAAGGACCCCCGCCTCCTCGCCTACCAGGACGGGCGGTCGTGGCGATCGATCATCCCCGACCTGGTCAACGACTACGTGCGTCAGAGCACCGGCCTCGAAGCGACGGCCAAGGACTTCCGCACCTGGCACGCCACCGTCCTCGCGGCCGCGGCCCTGGCGGCGAGCGAGGAGCCGGGAGCGACCAAGGCCTCGCGCAAGCGAGCCGTCGCCGCGGCGATGCGGGAGGTCTCGGAGTTCCTCGGGAACACACCGGCGCTGGCGCGCTCGTCGTACGTCGACCCGCGCGTGGTGGAGGCCTACGAGCGCGGGCAGACCATCCGCGGCACCACCCGCCGCACCTACGACACCCCCGACGAGCGTCAGGCGGCGCTGGAGCGGGCGACGCTGAAGCTCATCAAGCAGGTCTCCTGAGGCTCGAGGTCGTGCGGGGTAGTCCCTGACGAAAATCAAGGATTTGCACCAGAAACGTTGATTTCCGTCAGGGACTACCCCGAATCCGGCGCCTGAGGGTCGCTCAGGCCAGGCGCTCCACCACGTGGTCGATGCAGCGGGTCAGGGCGGTGACGTCGGCGGGGTCGACGGCCGGGTAGGTGCCGATGCGCAGCTGGTTCTGGCCGAGCTTGCGGTAGGGCTCGGTGTCGACGATTCCGTTGGCGCGCAGCACCGCGGCCACCGTGGCGGCGTCGACGGCGTCGCTGAAGTTGATGGTCGCGATGACGAGCGAGCGGTGCTCGGGGTCGACGACGTACGGCGTGGTGTACGACGTGCGCTCGGCCCAGTCGTAGAGCGTGCTCGACGAGGCGGTCGTGCGCTCGACCATGCCGTCGAGACCACCGAGGCCGTTCATCCAGTCCAGCTGCTCGGCCATCAGGAACAGCGTCGCCACGGCGGGGGTGTTGTAGGTCTGGTTCTTCACCGAGTTGTCGATGGCGGTGGGCAGGTCGAAGAACGCCGGGATGTGGCGGTCGGTCGCCGCGATCCGCGCGGCCCGGTCCAGCGCGGCCGGCGACATGATCGCGAACCACAGTCCGCCGTCGGAGGCGAAGGACTTCTGGGGGGCGAAGTAGTAGACGTCGCTCTCGGCGAGGTCGACCGGCAGGCCGCCGGCCCCGGACGTGGCGTCGATGAGCACGAGGGCGTCGTCGGCGCTGGTGCCGGCCGGTCGCACCACCGGCGCCATCACCGCGGTCGACGTCTCGTTGTGCGCCCAGGCGTAGGCGTCGATGCCCTCCTCGGCGACCGCGACCGGCCGCGAGCCCGGCGCCGCGGTGATCACGCTGGGGTCGGCGAGCCAGGGGGCGGCCTTCGCGGCCGAGGCGAACTTCGAGGAGAACTCCCCGAAGGTCAGGTGCTGGCTGCGGTGCTCGATGAGTCCGAACGTGGCGATGTCCCAGAACGCGGTGGCGCCGCCGTTGCCGAGGATCACCTCGTAGCCGTCGGGCAGCCCGAAGAAGGTCGCCAGGCCCTCACGGACGCGGCCCACGGTGTCGCGCACCGGCGCCTGGCGGTGCGACGTGCCCATCAGCGTGCGGCCGGTCGCGGCCAGGGCCTCGAGCCGCGAGGGCGGCACCTTGGAGGGGCCGGCGCCGAAGCGGCCGTCGGCGGGCAGCAGCTCGGTGGGCACCGTGATGTCGGTGATGTCGCTGGTGTCGGTCACGGGCAACCCTCTGGACGATTGAAGTGGTCTGCTGGGGGTAGGACAGCCTGCGATCCCGAGCCCCGCTGTCATTGTGTCAGCGGAACGACCCCACCCCGTCGAGGAGTCCACATGGACAGCAGCCGCGATCCCGTCCGTCCGCAGCGCGTGCCGTCGGCACGGGCACGCATCGTCCTGCGCGTCGTCGGTGGCCTCCTGCTGGTCGTGGGGCTCTTCCTCGCGATCACCGGCGGTATCGCCTTCTTCGACGAGATGGACCGCATGTCCACCGACTCCGGCCCCGGGTCGATCCTGAAGATGGCCGGCGGCGGCTTCCTGACCATCTTCGGTCTGGCGTTCCTCAACGCCGGCTTCATCGGTGCCCAGGCGAGCTATGCCGCCGGTGAGACGGCGCCGGCGGTCCGTGAGTTCGGCAGCGCGCTGCGTGGTGAGTCCGTCGGAGCCGCAGGGGTGGGCGGGGAGAAGGACGGGCCGTTCTGCTCCGGGTGCGGGGTCCGCGCCGACCGCGGTGCCCGCTTCTGCGACGCTTGCGGGCATGCGCTCGCTGCCGGCTGACGGAGCCTCCGGCCCCCTCTCGACCCTGACCTTCACGCGGGTCGCGTACGGCGACCCGGATGCCCTGCGCCTGGTGGCCGACGTCCAGGCCGAGTACGTCGAGCGCTACGGCAGCCCCGACGACTCGCCGCTCGACCCGGTCATGTTCGAGCCTCCCCTCGGCAGCTTCTTCGTCGGCCACCTCGGCGGCGACGCGGTCGTGACCGGTGCGTGGCGGGCCAGCGACGTCCGCGTCTTCGACACCGACCGGACCGCCGAGGTCAAGCGCATGTACGTCGTCCCGCGGGTCCGCGGGCGGGGGCTGGCGCGTCAGGTGCTGCATCACCTCGAGCAGACCGCGGCGGCCGCGGGCTACGAGGCGCTGGTCCTGGAGACGGGGCTGAAGCAGCCCGAGGCGATCTCGCTCTACGAGTCCGCGGGCTACGTCGCGGTGCCCGGCTTCGGCTACTACCGCGACTCACCGCTGAGCCGGTGCTTCGGGCGCTCCCTGGTCGCAGCCCCCTCGCGGATCCCGTCAACCGGCCACGAGGCGGGCGGGGACGCGTCAGACTAGTCGCGTCATGATCTCCTCCACCGCCGTCCGGCACCTGCTCGCCGCGCTCGCTGCCGCCGCGATCCTGCTGGCCCTCCTGCCGGCTGCGCCGGCGTCCGCCGCCCGCGCGATCGAGGACTACGCCTCCTACCAGCCGGCCACCACGTGCTCACCGAAGGCGAAGAAGGGCACGAAGATGCTCGGCCACTGGATGGTGAGGACCTACGGCGGCGGGTTCGGTCCGATCTCGCGCGACTGCGGCGGCACCACCTCGGAGCACACCGAGGGTCGGGCCTTCGACTGGACCCTCGACGCGTCCACCCGCTCGGGTCGCAAGGCCGCCCGGGCGTTCCTGCGCCGCGTCCGATCCACCGACCGCCACGGCAACACCGACGCCCAGGCGCGCCGGATGGGCATCATGTACGTCATCTGGAACGACCACACCTACTCCGCGTGGCGCAGCTTCGACCGCGAGCCCTACCTCAGCGCCAGCTGCCCGAGTCGCAGGAAGTGCTCGACGACCCTGCGGCACCGCGACCACCTGCACGTCTCGCTCACCCGCAAGGCCGCCCGCGCGCGGACGAGCTGGTACCTCGCCCAGCCCCGGCGATAGTCCCTGACGGAACGGCCCCCGATCGCCCCGGTGAGGGGCCACGTCGTCAGGGACTGTCGAGTGGGAGCCACGCCGTACGGCGGATCTCGTAGACGACCTCGCCGAGCTCGGCACCCGGCAGCGGGTCGTCCCACTCTCCTACGTAGCTGCGAGACAGGGTCATCCCGAGGTTGACCATCACGCGCTGCGACGCGACGTTGACGGCCATCGTCTCCGCCCAGACCCGGTCGACCCCGACGGTGTCGAAGGCGTGGCCCAGCAACGCTCGGGCGCCCTCGGTTGCGTAGCCGCGTCCCCATGCGTCGCGGCGCAGGCGATAGCCGAGCTCGGCCGCGTCGGCCGAGCTGTCGGGTGGGTGGTCCTCGACGCCCAGGCACCACCAGCCGAGGAAGGCTCCGTCGTCGCGCCGACGGCCGACCCAGTACCCGAGTCCGCGAGCGTCGGCATCGACACGGGTACGCCGCGGCAACCACGTCTCGACGACCTCGGTCCGGGTCAGGCCCCGGCCGAAGATGAAGCGGAGCACCTCGGGATCCGCGTCGAGCTCGACGAGGTCCTCGAGGTGCTCCGAGGTGAGCGGCTCGAGGACGAGCCGCTCGGTGGTGAGGGTGGGCCTGCTCACTCCGCCCAGGCGGCGTTCCAGCCGTCGACCGCGTCGGCCGGGCGCGCGGCCGGGCCGGTGTAGATCGCCGACGGACGGATCAGGCGGCCGGTGCGCTTCTGCTCCAGGATGTGCGCCGACCACCCACCGGTGCGGGCACAGGTGAACATCGAGGTGAACATGTGCGGCGGGACCTCGGCGAAGTCGAGCACGATGGCGGCCCAGAACTCCACGTTGGTCTCGAGCACCCGGTCGGGCCGACGCTCGCGCAGCTCGGCCAGGGCGGCCTGCTCCAGCGCCTCGGCGACGGCGTACCGCGGAGCGTTGAGCTCCTTGGCCGTACGACGCAGCACGCGCGCACGCGGGTCCTCGGCACGGTAGACGCGGTGACCGAAGCCCATCAGGCGCTCACCGCGGTCGAGCAGTCCCTTGACGTAGGCGACCGCGTCGCCCGACTCCTCGACGTCGGAGATCATCCCGAGCACCCGCGAGGGCGCGCCGCCGTGCAGCGGGCCGCTCATCGCGCCGATGGCGCCGGAGAAGGCGGCGGCCACGTCGGCACCGGTCGAGGTGATGACCCGGGCGGTGAAGGTGGAGGCGTTCATGCCGTGCTCCGCCGCGCTGCTCCAGTAGGCGTCGATCGCCTTGACGTGCTTGGGGTCGGCCTCGCCCTTCCAGCGGATCAGGAACTTCTCGGCCAGCGTCGCGCCCTCGTCGACCGTCTTCTGCGGGACGACGGCCTGGTTGAGGCCACGCGCCGACTGGGCGGCGTAGGAGAGCACCATGACCGCGAGGCGGCCGATGTCCTCGCGGGCCTGCTCGTCGGTGATGTCGTAGGTCTGGCCGAAGCCGAACGCGGGCGCGAGCATCGCGACCGCGGCCTGGACGTCGACGCGCACGTCGCCGGTGTGGACCGGCAGGTTGTAGGGCTCGGCGGGCTCGAGGCCGGGCGTGTAGGAGCCGTCGATCAGCAGTCCCCAGACGTTCTCGAACGGCACGCGGCCGACGATGTCCTCGATGTCGACGCCGCGATAGCGCAGCGCGGAGCCTTCCTTGTCGGGTTCGGCGATCTCGGACTCGAAGGCGATGACGCCCTCCAAGCCGTGGTGTACCTCGGTCATCGCGTCGTGCTCCTTCGCTGCAGCGGTGGGCTGTCTGCTTTCGTGTCGCGTGCTCGACCGGTCCGATCGGGACCGATCCGCATGCCGTCCGTCCGGCATTCTGCCGCACGCTACCGGCGCGTAGATTCGGGCGTATGGCGAACGGCTCCGAACACGCATCCGACCCTCCGTCCGACCCGTCCGCGCGACTGGCGGCACTGCGCCACGAGTACGCCGCGGGCGGGCTCTCCGAGGACGACCTCGACGCCCGATCCGATGGTGATGTTCGGGCGGTGGTTCGACGAGGTGAGCGCGAGCGGTGTGACCGAGCCGAACGCCATGGTCGTGGCCACGGCGTCCACCGACGGCACGCCCTCGGCACGCACGGTCCTGCTCAAGGGGGTGGGCCCCGACGGCTTCCGGTTCTTCACCAACCTGCGCTCGCGCAAGGGCGGTGAGCTGGCGGCCAACCCGGCCTGCTCGCTGCTCTTCCCCTGGCACGCGCTGGAGCGGCAGGTGCGCGTCGACGGCGTCGCCGAGGAGCTGTCCCGCGCCGACGTCGAGGCCTACTTCGCCCAACGTCCGCGGGGGTCGCAGCTCGGTGCATGGGCCAGCCACCAGTCGCAGGTCGTGGCCGACCGCGACGCGCTGTCGACGTCGTACGCCGCTGCGCAGTCGCGCTTCGAGGGCGAGGACGTCGCGCCCCCCGAGGAGTGGGGTGGCTACGTCGTGCGGCCCGAGGCAGTGGAGTTCTGGCAGGGGCGTCCCAGTCGTCTGCACGACCGGCTGCGCTACCGGAGCACCACCGCCGGCTGGCTCGTCGAGCGGCTGGCTCCCTGAGAGACGCCGACGGGTCCCCGAGCCGAGGCTCGGGGACCCGTCGGGCACCGCATGTCAGTCGAGGACGCCGGGGGAGCCCTCGTCGTCCAGCCAGTCCTCCTCGACGTCGTACTCGCTCTCGCGCGAGCCCTCACGCCCGTCCTTCTTGCGACCGCCGCGTCCTCCGGCGCCGCCGGCTCCGCGGCTGCCCGACCCACCGGCACGACCGCCTCCGCGACCGCCTCCGGCTCCGCCGGCTCCGGCTCTCGTCCCGCCGGCACCACGCCCGACGGACTGTCCGCCGGCCGCGCCGCCCTTGCCGAGGACACCGCTGCTGGCCGACCGGGCGCCGCCGCCGAGGGGGCGGGCGGCAGTGCCGCCTGCACCGACGGTCGCGTTGCCGCTCAGTCGGCCGATGAGGCCCTTGGCCCCGAGGCCGCCGAGCGCCCCGGCGCCCGCAGCGGCCCCGCCGGAGATCGGGTTGATCCCGGAACCGGTCGATCCCGGTCCACCGCCGTTGACCTCGACCGGGTTCCCCAGCGGGTTCGGCGCCGGAGGCTCCGGCGACAGCGGAGGTTGGGGAGGCAGCGGCGGCTGCGGCGGCTCGGGCGGTAGCGGCGGCTCAGGCGGCAGCGGCGGCTCGGGCGGTAGCGGCGGCTCGGGCGGCAGCGGGGGCTCGGGGGGCTGCGGCGGCAACGGGGGCTGCGGCGGCACCGGGGGGTGCGGCGGGTGCGGCGGGTGCGGTGGCAGTGGGGGCTGGGGCGGCGGCGTGCTGGTGGGCGGGGTGGGCGTCCCGCCCCCGCCAGGCGGGACCGAGCCGCCGCCACCTGGGAGGCCACCCCCGCCACCGGAGCCGGCCCCGTCGTCGTCGACCGGCTCGCCGTGGATCTTGGCAAGGATCTTCGCGGCCTCGTCGTACTCGGTGTTGAGCGCGATGACCTCTTGGCGAGCCTGCTCGTTGGCGTCGTTGAAGGCGCCTACCTGCTGGTTGTACATCTTGGTCTGGTTGTTGTGGATCTTCAGCCGGGTGATGTCGTCGGCCTCGTCGCCGATGCCGCTGGGCATCTTGGGAGGGGAGCCGGGGGGCGCGTCTGTCGGCATCGCACGGTTGCGTGCCTCCGCCCGCAGCATCGCCGTCTGGACACCTTCCATGGCGACGGCCGCGGACTCCATGTCCTTGCGTCGCGGGACGACCACGTCGCGGCGAAGTGCGAGCAGCGCCTCGCTCGCGCGTTCGCCGCAGTTGCTCCTCTCACCGAAGCCCTCCAGGATCTTCGGTGCCTCCGCCGCCAGCTTCTCGGCCACGCGGCTGAGGGCGGTGCCTCCCTGACGCCAGGCGCTGATGACGTCGTTCACCCGGTCGGAGTTCATCCCGCCGACCGCTGCCGCGAGCCGAGTTATCCCGTCCTTCTCGACGGCCATCAGCCCTCACTCCCGTCCACGTTCTGGTTCTGCTGGGCATCCTGGTGGTCGCGCACGCTCTGGCGGGCGGTCTGGCCCATCTGGAGATCATCGGTCGCGTTGAGCAGAGCGCGATTGCGTGCCGCTGCGTCGTCGTCGGCGCTCTCGATCTCCTTCATCGCCTGACGGCAGGCCTCCTGGAAGTCCTCGAGGTCCTGCTTGATGCCCTCGAGCGTCTTCCAGGTGACCTCGTGGGCACGCGAGTAGTGCGTGCCGAGGTTGGGAGCTCGGTCAGCGCCGCCGAAGGCGGTGGGGTAGATGAGTGCGCCGAAGGCGAAGCCGACGGGCGTGATCTGCTCCTGCTGGTTGTTGATCGTGGTGATGACGCGGTTGATCGCGTCGATGGTGAGGTCGAGACCGTCGCGGTCGGATCCGCCGGCCGCCCCGCCGGCGGCGGCGTCTTGGACCAAACCGCCGGCGAAGTCCCCGATGTTGAAGACCATGTCCGAAAGTGCCTCTCGCTGAGTCGTTCGTGTCGCCCTGCCGTCGCTGGTCCTACCCCGCGGCCGCGGGGCCAAACACGCACCGAACGATTCACGCCGTCACGCTGCCTCGCCGGTGATGGTTAGAGTTCGGCCATCACCGAGCAAGGACAGGGAAAGGACCTCAAGCGATGACAGTGGTGTCTCGGGGCACGGGCGCAGTGGCTGGACTGGTGATGGCCGCGGCCGTCCTGGCCGGGTGTTCGTCGTCCGACGAAGAGGACGGCCCTCCCGGCGGCGCGGAGTCGCCAGGGACCTCGTCCTCGGCGCCGACGAGTCCCACCACGTCTGCGTCTCCGAGCGAGGACCCGACACCGGAGGTCACGGCGACCGGACCCGAGGTGACGCTCGAGGGCGAGGGCGGCGGGAAGTCGTTCACCTTCACCACCCCGGACAAGAGATGGACGGTCGGTGTCGGGACGTCGCAGCTCATCACGGTCAAGGGTGGCAACTACATCGAGGGCTACGTCATCTCCGTGCCGGGCACGCGCGACATCGACTCCTACATTCGAGACCAGAACGATCTCTACAAGAGCCGGGGCTTCAAGCTGGAGCGGGGCGAGGACCTGCACGGTCGACGGCGTCGAGGGGATCACGATCGAAGCCAGCAACGACCAGGGACTGTTCTTCCAGTACGGCGCGCAGAACGGCGAGTCGTTCGTCACCCTGGTCTTCGAGTTCCCGAAGGACGACGCGACCACGCGGGGCTGGATCGACGCGGTCCTGGCCAGCGCCCGCTGGTCCTGAGGCCGACGCTCGACCGGGGTCATCAGGTCGTCAGGCCGTCGGTGCCTCGCGGTCGAGGAACGCCGTGGCGCGCACGTAGATCTGCTCCTGGGCCCGCCTGGTGAGCAGGGAGTGGTCGTAGACGTCGTCCTCCTCGCGTCGCAGCCGCCCCCGCCGCTGGTCCCACCAGAGCATGGGCCACCACGCGGCGACCTCGGTGAAGTGCTTGCCGTCGTCGTGGCACACGACCAGCTCGACGCGGGTGCCGGCGCGCAGCACCCGCCGGACGATCAGGTACGGCGCCCGCCAGAACGCCAGCTGGCGCCAGATGCGCCACGCAGCGCTGGCCGCGACCGGGTGGACGTCGCGCAGCCGGTACAGCACGCGGGGCGGGACGACGGCCGCTCGGCGTACCTCGGGGGCGCCGAGCTCGACGGGCACCTCCCACAGGGTCAGGCGTGGGTTGATCGCGAAGATCGCGTCGACGTCGTCGAGCAGGGCGGCCTCGAACGCGGTGTAGGCACCGGAGCACAGGGCGACGAAGACGACCCGTGAGCCGTCGGCGCGCAGGGTGGACATGAGCTCGCGCATGTCGTCGATCCACTCCGGGGCGAACGTCTGGTTCTCGTGCTCGCCGGGACGCGTGGGGCTGTCGCCGATCCCGCTGTGGTCGACCCGCAGCACCCGGTGGCCCTGCGCCGCCCAGGCGCGTGCGAACTCCACCCAGCGCCGCCCCGGACCGATGTGGTGCTCGGCCGCGACGTTGGGCAGCACCACCCACGGCTGGTCGGAGGCGGCCCCGCCGAGGGGCTCGACCACGACGCCGGCCAGTCCCACCGCGCCGAGGTTCACCGCGCGTTCGTGCACGGACACCGCCGCACCGCCACCGGGAGGCGTGGCGCTCAGCACGACGCCGCTGTCGGGTCGTGCGGACGGCAGCGACACCGGGACCGGTGCCCCCAGGGCATCGCGTCCCAGCCACTCGACGATCTCCTCGACGGCCCGCTGCGGCACCCGGCCCGCGCTGGGCTTCAGGTCCATCAACGCGTGCTGGTCGTGGGCCACCGTCCTCGTCAGGTTTGCACCCTCGAGCGAGAGTCGCCGCTCGACGGTGTCGAGGGACGGCCGGTCGTCGCGCGTCAGGAGGAGCACGCGCCCGGCCAGGCGCTGCCCCGCGTCGATCTTCGCGAGGTCGAGTCCACGCATCGCCCGTGCCGTCGCCGCGTCGTACTGGAAGCCGGGGGTGTGGCGCAGCCCGTCGTCGGGGGCGTCGGGATCGTGGCGCGCGTCGTCGCCGAAGGAGTGCAGGGCCTCGCTCTCGCGGAGGTAGAAGCGTCCGCTGGCGCACGGGTCCCACAGGACCAGGCTGCTCCACCCGGACCCGGGCAGCATCGACGCGGCGCACGCACCGATGGTGGCGCCCATCCGCATCCCGACCGCCGAGACCTCGGGCAGTCCCAGCGCGGTGACGTAGGCGTGGGCGGCGACGACGCTGGCGTTCCAGGCCTCGACCCGGCCGGGATCGGCCATCGCCCCCGCGGAGTCGCCGGTGCCGTCGTAGTCGAAGCGCAAGGTCACCAGGCCCTGCTCGGCCAGGCGCTCGGCCAGTCGCCGGTAGGTCCGGTGGACCGAGCGACCCTCCTCGCCCAACGGCGGACACAGCACCACGCCACCGACGGCGAGGCCGTCGACCGGTGCCGAGAGCCAGCCGGCCAGCGGCCTCCGGGCGTCGCCGAACCAGACCCGGTGGTGCACCGAGAAGCCGGTGACCCGCGACAGGGCGGTGGTGGTCATCCGAGCGCCTCGCGCACCTCGGCCGGCCAGGCGTCGACGTCCATGCCGTGCACGGCGTACAGCGCCAGGACGGTGCGCTCCAGGCCGAACGCCATGCAGGCGCCGTGCGCGGGCTCGCCGTCGGCGGTCGACAGCGAGAAGGTGCGACCGAAGTGGTCCTGCTGGTAGTTCGCCGATGCGATGGCGGTGCCGGTGGCGTCGGTGATGTCGACGACGAACTCGTACTTCAGCTCGGCGTCCATCTGACCGGCGGCGAGCATCTTTCCGGCGCGACCGAAGAACGGGTCGTTGGCGACCTCGATGCGCGGTGTCAGACCCAGGCTCTCGAGGATGTCCTGGGCCCGCGGCATCCAGGAGTCGCGGTGGTGCAGGGCCTGCTCCGGGGTGCCGACGAGCACGAACTCGTACATCCGGAAGGCCTGGAGCCGGGTCGGGTCGGGGCCGGACTCGTGGCGGAACACGAAGCCGCAGCACTCGCCGCGCGCACCCTCGGCCGGGATGTCGCTCGGCAGGGTGCCGTAGAGGCTGTGGCAGACCGCCGAGCTCAGCATGATCTCCGACGGCACCAGCGACTGGGTCCAGTCCTGGCCCGCGCTGAGCTCCTTGAGCAGCAGCTTGTGCTCGTGGTCGGAGCCGCGGAAGACGTCGACCGACCCGACGAGGTCGGGGAAGGAGGCGACGTAGTCGGTCCGGAGGAACTGCTCGCGCGGGATCACCGGCGGGAACCACCGGCGCGGTGCCTCGAGGTCGACGCGGTGGCTGCCGATGTAGCGGTGGAGGCCCTGGAGGACGTCCTCGAACTCCCCGGACAGGTGGTAGACGCCGTCGACGGTGCTGGCGGCCACCTTCCCCGCGTCGAGGATCGTCGACCGGAAGAGCTCGGGCGTCGCGTACGGCGCGCTCACTGCTGCCTCTGCACGAGCGCGAGCTGCGCGGTGTTGCCGGCGATCCGGTCGTTGTTGACCATCACCGCGGCGCCGTGCGCGTCGCGCAGGAGGCGGCCGAGGGTGAACTCGGTGTCCTCGCGGTAGCCGGCGATGCCACAGATCAGCATCGCCTGGTTGATGACGTCGACGACGTCGGTCGAGGCGATCACCTTGAGCAGGTTGATCCCGACGGCGAAGTCGACGGCCGAGGTGGCCTCGGGATCCTCGACGATCGCCAGGTAGCGACGCATCTGGGTGTCCACGGAGCTCTCGAGCTTCTGCCGTGCCGCGATCAGCGCGGGGAGGCGGGCCGCGCCCGGCGGGGTGGTCCCGAGCTGCCGACGAGCTGCCTTCTGCACGAAGCGCTGCGCACGCCAGGAGGCCTCCTCGGCCATCCCGAGCCACAGCGACGCCCAGAGCAGGTGGGAGACCGGCACCATCGTGTGCGCGGAGACCAGGCTGAACGGTACGTCGCACACGAGGTCGGCGGCACCGGTCGCGACGAGGGTGAAGCCGTTGGAGCACGTGCCCCGGAAGCCCAGGGTGTTCCACTCCGAGATCGGGGTGGTCGAGATCCGGTCCCGCTCGCACACGACCATCACCTGGTCGTTGGCGGGGCTGTCCTCGTTGCGGCGGGCGGTCGCGAGGATCACGTCGGAGTACTCGCCGTAGGAGATGACCGGCGCCTGCTTCGTCAACGCGAACGAGTCGCCGTCGACGACGACGTGGCACAGCGAGCTGCGGGTGTCGCCACCGATCCCGATCTCGGTCGTGGCACTCGCGATGAGCAGCTGCTCGTCGGCGATCCGGCGGTTGAACGCGAGGAGCGCCGGTGTGTGGCCGTGGCGCACCAGCATCGCGACCTGGATGTGGTGCATGGCGAGCACCATCGCGGTCGACGCACAGGCGCGGGCGAGCTCGCGGACCACCACGGCGGCCTGCTCGACGTCGTGGCCGAAGCCGCCGAGCTCGCGCGGCACCATCGCGCCGAGGAGGCCGGCCTCACGCAGGGCGTCGACCCCCTCCTGCGGGAACCGTCCGACCCGGTCGACCTCGGCGGCGTACGGCGCCAGGTGCTCGGCGGCGAGCCGTCGCCCCAGGGCGCGCAGGTCGTCGAGGTCGGTGAGGTCCCCGGAGCGGAGCGTCGGGTGATCGGCGACGCTGGTCATGCGGGTGCCGCCGCTCCGAGGGAGGAGACCGCCGCCGCGATCGCGCTGATCGAGGAGAAGGTCGACTTGCTCAGCATCTTCTGGGGGAACTCGACGTCCCACTCGTCCTCGCAGGCCAGCATGACCGTCACCGAGGCGTGCGAGGTCATCCCCGCGGCGTAGAGGTCGTCGGTGTCGGCCAGGGACGAGACGTCCCTGAGGAGGTTGGCGTGCTGACCGATCACCTCTCGGATCCGGTTGGTCAGGTCATCGGTCATCGGGAGGTCTCCACTGCTCTGAGGGGGGCGGGGGTCGTGGTGGTGCGGGCGCTGCTGTCGATGGTCAGGTGGGAGGCGGGCAGCTCGGCGACGGCGACGGCGAAGGCGAGCCCGCCGTCGTGACTGATGCTGAGGTCGATCGCGGTGATGTGGGCCTGGTCCGCCAGCTCGGCGGCGGAGTCGCTCAGGTGGACGACCGGTCTCCCGCCGTTGCCGAGGATCTCGACGTGGCGCGGATCGATGGCCTCGGCGGTGCCGAGGAGCTTGAGCACCGCCTCCTTGGCCGCGAACCGCCCCGCCAGGGAGGAGGGCGAGAAGTCGGCGCCGGCGAGGCACTCCTGCTGCTCGCACGTGGTGTAGAGGCGGTCGAGGTACGCGGTGCCGAAGTGCTGGAGGGCGTGGTCGACGTCCGCGACCGACTGCACGTCGCACCCCACACGGACCCCCGGCAACGACCGCACGGCGGCGTCGGCGGTCGCTCGGGCCACGTCACCCGTGCTCTGTCTCGGCCGGTCCTCGACGACTCGCATCACCCTGTGTCCCCTCCACCTCACGACGTACGACGCGTTCAGGACCTCCGTGCCCAGTCGGAGGACGGGCTAGGCATCACCTTGTGAGTGAGTGCTCACTCACGTATCGTTCCCGCCATGTCCCCCCGAGCCCCCGCCATGTCTCCCTCGGCGCGCCGGGAGTCCCTGGTGGCGGTCACCCTCCAGCTGCTGCGCACGCACGGCCGCGACGTCACCACGCGCCAGATCGCCGAGGAGGCCGGGATCGCGGAGGGCACGATCTTCCGGGTCGTGGAGTCGAAGGACGAGCTGGTCGACGCCGCGATCGCCCGAGCGTTCGAGCCGGGTGACCTCATCACCCGGATCGACGAGATCGATCCGTCGCTGCCGCTGCGCGACCGACTGGTGGTGCTGGCCGCGATCTTCCAGCAGCGCCACCGGGCCACGTTCTCCCTCATGCAGCGAGTCGGGCTCGTCCGCCCGCCCGACCACGTGCACGACAGCGAGGCGGCCGTGTCCTGGCGGGCCCGTCTCGACCAGATGGTGCTGGCCGTCGTCGGTACCGATCGCGACCGGCTTCGCGTGCCTGCCGACGAGTTCGTGCACGTCTTCCGACTGCTGGCCTTCGCCGGCAGCCACGACCAGATCGCCGACGGGCGTCTGCTCACCCCCGACCAGATCGTCGACACGGTGCTCTTCGGCCTCGTGCGCAACCGAGAGGAGGCCGATCATGCTGCTGCGACTCCTGCGTGAGCGTCTCGTGCCCTACCGACCCTTCCTGCTCGCGGTGGTCGGGCTGCAGTTCGTCAGCGTGCTCGCCATGCTCTACCTGCCCAGCCTCAACGCTCGGATCATCGACGAGGGGATCGCGGTCGGCGACACCGGCACCATCGTGCGGCTCGGCGCGATGATGCTGGTCGTCTCGATCGCCCAGATCATCGCCTCCGTCGCCGCGGCGTGGTTCGGGGCACGGGCGGCCATGTCGTTCGGGCGCGACCTGCGACGAGACCTGTTCCAGCGCGTCGGCACCTTCTCGGCCCGCGAGCTGCAGGAGTTCGGCGCGCCCTCGCTCATCACGCGCGGCACCAACGACGTGACGCAGGTGCAGATGCTGGTCCTGATGGCCTGCCTGATCGCGGCGTCCTCGCCGATCATGATGGTGGGAGGCGTGATCATGGCGCTGCGCGAGGACGTCGGCCTCGGTTGGATCCTGGCCGTCGTCGTCCCGGCCCTGTTCGTCTCGGTCGGCTTCGTGATCTCGCGGATGATCCCGAGCTTCCGGCTCATGCAGGGACGCATCGACGAGGTCAACCGGGTGCTGCGCGAGCAGATCACCGGCATCCGCGTCGTCCGCGCCTTCGTGCGTGAGCCCTACGAGGCCGAGCGCTTCGGTCGCGCCAACGGCGACCTGACCGAGGTGGCGGTGCGTGCGGGGCGCTGGCTGGCCCTGATGTTCCCCCTGGTGATGATCGTCATCAACGTGGCGAGCGTGGGGGTGATCTGGTTCGGCGGACATCGCGTCGACGACGGGCAGATGGGCGTCGGGGCCCTCACGGCGTTCCTGTCCTACCTCATGCAGATCCTGATGTCGGTGATGATGGCGACGTTCATGCTCATGCAGGTGCCGCGCTCGGCGGTGTGCGCCGACCGGATCGTCGAGGTGCTCGACACCGACTCCTCCGTGGTGCCCTCGCCCCGACCCGGTCGCCCCGGACCCCGCGCTGCGCGGACATCTCGACCTGCGGGCCGCGACGGTGACCTACCCCGGCGCCGAGGCGCCGGTGCTGTGCGACGTCGACCTCGAGGCCCGACCGGGGCAGACCGTGGCCGTGATCGGCTCGACCGGCGCCGGCAAGTCGACGCTGCTCAACCTCGTGCCGAGGCTGTTCGACACGACCTCCGGCGAGGTGCGGGTGTCGGGTGTGTCGGTGCGCGACCTCGAGCCGGCGGTGCTCTGGGAGCAGATCGGCCTGGTGCCCCAGAAGGCCTACCTCTTCTCCGGGACGGTGCGCTCCAACCTCGAGCACGGTCGCGCCGATGCCACCGAGGCGGACATGTGGGCGGCCCTGGACGTCGCCCAGGCGCGCGACTTCGTCGAGGCGCTCCCCGAGGGGCTCGACGCCGTGGTCGCGCAGGGCGGCACGAACTTCTCCGGGGGCCAGCGCCAGCGCCTCGCGATCGCGCGCGCCGTCGTACGTCGGCCGGCGATCTACCTCTTCGACGACTCCTTCTCGGCGCTCGACCTCGCGACCGACGCGCGGTTGCGTGCGGCGCTGCGGCCGGTGACCACCGACGCGACCGTCGTGCTCGTCGCCCAGCGGGTCTCGACGATCCGCGACGCCGACCTGATCGTCGTCCTGGAGGACGGGCGGGTCGTGGGTCGCGGCACGCACGACGAGCTGCTCGCCACGTGCCCGACGTACGCCGAGATCGTCGCCTCCCAGCACAGCGCCGAGGAGGTGCTGACATGAGCACCCCTACGAGCAGCCCCGAGGGAGCCGCCCCAAGGTGGCCAAGACCCAGACCTTCCAGGCCACCGAGCGGATCGAGGCGCCCGCCGCCGGACCCGGCCGCGGGCCCATGGGCGGCGGCATGGTGGCGCAGAAGGCGATGGACTTCGGTCCGTCGGCCAAGCGGATGGTCGCGCGGTTGCGACCCGATCGCGCCTTCGCGGTCCTGGTCGTCGCCCTGACCGTCGCCAGCGTCGTCCTGATGGCGATCGGGCCGCGGCTGCTGGGCCGGGCGACCGACCTGGTCTTCACCGGGTTCATCGGGCGCCAGTTCGCCCCCGGGACCCCCGAGCGCGACCTCCCCGACGCCGTGCAGGGCCAGGACGTGGTGCCCGGTCAGGGCGTCGACTTCGGCGCGGTCGGCGAGGTGCTCCTGCTCGTGCTCGGTGTCTACGTCGTCGCCTCGCTGCTGAGCTGGGCGGCCGGCTACATCCTCAACGGCGTCGTGCAGCGCACGATCTACCGGATGCGCCAGGACGTCGAGGACAAGATCAACCGGCTTCCGCTCGGGCTACTTCGACCGCTCGCCGCGCGGTGAGCTGCTGAGTCGGGTCACCAACGACATCGACAACGTCAGCACCACGCTCCAGCAGACGATGAGCCAGCTGCTGACGTCGTTGATGACGGTGGTCGCGGTGCTCGCCATGATGCTGTGGATCTCCCCGCTGCTGGCGCTCGTCGCTCTCGTCAGCGTCCCGCTGTCGCTCGTGGCGACCCGCGCGATCATGAAGCGCTCGCAGGGACAGTTCGTGCAGCAGTGGCGTCGCACGGGCAAGCTCAACGCCCACATCGAGGAGTCCTTCTCGGGCCACTCGCTGGTCAAGGTCTTCGGTCGCCAGGGCGAGGTCGAGCGCGTCTTCGCCGAGCAGAACGAGGACCTCTACGAGGTGAGCTTCAAGGCGCAGTTCGTGAGCGGCCTGATCATGCCGACGATGATGTTCATCGGCAACCTCAACTACGTCGTCGTCGCCGTCGTCGGGGCGCTCCGCGTCGCCAGCGGCTCGCTGACGCTCGGCGAGGTGCAGGCGTTCGTGCAGTACACCCGCCAGTTCACCCAGCCCCTCACGACGGTCGCCTCGATGGCCAACCTGCTCCAGTCGGGCGTCGCGTCGGCCGAGCGGGTCTTCGAGCTGCTCGACGCCGACGAGGAGCCGGTCGAGGGAGCGGTCGTCGGCGGCCGAGGTCACGCGGGGCGAGGTGGCCTTCGAGCACGTCGCGTTCTCCTACGACCACGACCGCCCGCTCATCACCGACCTGTCCCTCGTCGCCCGTCCGGGCCAGACGGTCGCGATCGTCGGTCCGACCGGCGCGGGCAAGACCACCCTGGTCAACCTGGTGATGCGCTTCTACGAGCTCGACGGCGGCCGCATCACCCTCGACGGCGTCGACGTGGGCCAGATGCCGCGCGCCGCGCTGCGCGGGCAGGTCGGGATGGTCCTGCAGGACACCTGGCTCTTCGCCGGCTCCATCCGCGACAACATCGCCTACGGCCGGCCGGGAGCCACGGACGCCGAGGTGCTCGAGGCGGCGCAGGCGACCTTCGTCGACCGGTTCGTGCACTCGCTGCCCGACGGCTACGACACGGTCGTCGACGAGGAGGGCTCCAACCTCTCCGCCGGCGAGCGTCAGCTGATCACCATCGCGCGAGCGTTCCTCACCGACCCGGCGCTGCTGATCCTCGACGAGGCGACGTCGTCGGTCGACACCCGCACCGAGCTGTTGCTCCAGCACGCGATGGCGGCCCTGCGCACCGACCGCACGTCCTTCGTCATCGCCCACCGCCTCTCCACGATCCGCGACGCCGACCTGATCCTCGTGATGGAGGACGGCGCGATCGTCGAGCAGGGCACCCACGACGAGCTGCTGGCGACCGGCGGTGCCTACGCGCGCCTCTACCAGGCGCAGTTTGAGGGCACAGGCACCCGGCGAGGCACGAGCCGGGTGCCGTCGTGACCGAAGATTGAGTAAGCCCTGCGACCGAGGAACGAGGTCGCATCGGGCGCATCGAAATCCGGTGAGGCGCCGTCGACGTCAGGACGCTCGCGGCTCGCTCACCGGGGCTTCGTCGACGCTCGCTGGCGCTCGCTGCTCAGCCTCCGGTGGGGACGCCGCTGCCGCGCACCGGCACCCGTCGGCGAACCTGCGCACCGCGTCCGACCGACGGTCTCGCCCGAGCCGATGGTGTCGAGGCCGCGGGCGAGCTCGTTGCGCATCGCGTCGTCCTCCGACAGGTCCCACTGCTCCAGGGCCGAGAGTCGGTCGTTGCGCAGGCAGCGTTGGGGGAGGGCGGCGAGGTCGTGGGCGAGGGCCACGGCGGTGGCGAGCGCCTCGCCCGGCGCGGTGACCCGGTTGGCGAGACCGATCCGCTCGGCCTCGACGCCGTCGATCCCGCGGCCGGTGAGGATGAGGTCCATCGCGCGGCTGTGGCCGATCAGGCGGGGCAGGCGCACGGTCCCGAGGTCGATGAGGGGCACCCCGAAGCGCCGGCAGTAGACACCGAGGACGGCATCGGAGGCCACCACCCGCAGGTCTGCCCACAGCGCCAGCTCGAGACCGCCGGCGACGGCGGGGCCCTCGATCGCGGCGATGACGGGCTTGGTGGTGCGCAGTCGGGTCGGCCCCATCGGTCCCCGCGACCCGGCGCTGGTGTCGGTGAAGCCGTCGGGGTCGTCGACCCGGTCGCCCTCGGCGAGTGCCTTGAGGTCGGCGCCTGCGCAGAAGACCCCGCCCGCCCCGGTCAGCACGATCACCGAGACGGCCCGTCGGCGTCGGCGCCCTCGATCGCCGACGCGAGCTCGAGCGCGGTGGCCGAGTCGACGGCGTTGCGGCGCTCCGGTCGGTCGAGGGTGACGACCGCGACCGGACCGTCGTACGTCGTGCTCACGGGTGGGTTCATGAGGTTCACCGTAAATCCCCTTGTGAGCGGCCCGGCGCCGATCTACGGTGGTCGGACACGGAAAGGAGGTGGTCCTAAACAATGCATTCTTCTAGGACAAGTGAGGTGGCTGCTCGCTAGCAGCCCAGCATCACGGAGGGGGCATCCCCTCCGAGGCTGCTGGCAAATCCCAAGCAGCTACCCGACCCGCAGGCGAACCCGGAATCATGTCCCCGGGGGCGGCCCGGATCCACTGGATCCCGGCCACGTCTGCGGGTCGTCCGCTTTTCCGAGGGTGGGTGTCCTGCGTCACGGACGGTTGCCGCGTGGGGCCGTCGGGAATATGGTTGTCCAAGTCAACCTTCTACCCGGTATGAGAGCAGAGCCCGTGACCCAGACAGCCCCCGTGACCCGCGTCGCCGCGGAGCGCGACCTCACCGAACCGATGACGCACCGCCAGGTGCTGGAGGCGCTGAGCGGCCTGCTGCTCGCGATGTTCGTCGCGATGCTGTCCAGCACCGTCGTCACCAACGCGCTGCCCCGCATCGTGACCGACCTCGACGGTTCGCAGTCCGGCTACACCTGGGTCGTCGTCTCCACGCTGCTCGCCATGACCGCGACCACGCCGATCTGGGGCAAGCTGGCCGACCTCTTCAGCAAGAAGCTGCTCGTGCAGTCGGCCCTGGTGATCTACACGACCGGGTCGCTGATCGCGGCGTTCGCGCCGAGCATGGGCGTGCTGATCGGCGGCCGGGTCGTGCAGGGCCTCGGCGTCGGAGGCCTCACCGCGCTGGTGCAGGTCGTGATCGCCTCGATGGTCTCCCCGCGTGAGCGCGGGCGCTACTCCGGCTACATCGGCGCCGTCTTCGCCACCGCCACCGTCAGCGGGCCGCTCATCGGCGGCCTGGTCGTCGACAGCCCGCTGGGCTGGCGCGGCTGCTTCTTCGTCGGCCTGCCCTTCGCGGTGCTCGCCTTCTACGTCCTGCAGCGCCGCCTGCACCTGCCCGTCGTGCGCCGTACCGACGTCTCGATCGACTACCTCGGCGCCACCCTGATCATGGGCGGCGTCAGCACCCTGCTGATCTGGGTCTCCCTGGCCGGCTCGTCCTTCGCCTGGGCCTCGGCCACCACCGCGCTCCTCGTGGCGACCGGTGTGGTCCTCATCGTCGCCGCGCTCTACGTCGAGGCGTTCGTCGCCGCCGACCCGGTGATCCCGCTGCGCCTGTTCCGCGACCGCACGACCGCGCTGGCCACGGCCGCCTCGGTCATGGTCGGCATCGCGATGTTCGCCGCGACCGTCTACCTCAGCCAGTACTTCCAGCTCGCCCGCGGCATGAGCCCGACCCGCGGCCGGACTGATGTCGATCGCGATGGTCGGCGGCCTGCTGGTCTCCAGCATCGTCAGCGGTCGCATCATCAGCGCCACGGGCATCTGGAAGCGCTGGCTCGTCGGCGGGCTGGTGCTCGTCGTCGATCGGCCTGGCCCTGCTGAGCACGATCGACGCCGACACCCCGCTGCGTCGAGGTCGGCCTCTTCATGGCCCTCGTCGGCGTCGGCCTGGGCTCGACGATGCAGAACCTCGTCCTGGCCGTGCAGAACAACACCCGCGTCGAGGACCTGGGCGCGGCCAGCTCGGTGGTGGCGTTCTTCCGCTCGCTCGGCGGCTCGATCGGGGTGTCGGTGCTGGGAGCCGTCCTCTCCACCCAGGTCGCCGGCACCGTCCGGACCGGCCTGGCCGACCTGGGGGTCCCGCAGACCGAGCACCAGAGCAGCTCGATCCCCGACCTGTCGGCCCTCCCGGGCCCGGTGCGCGACCTCTACGAGCACGCCTTCGGCACAGCCATCGGACACATCTACCTCGTGGCCGTACCCTTTGCCATCCTTGCCCTCGTGTGCGTGCTGTTCATCAAGGAGGTCCCGTTGCGGACGACGCTGGAGACCGCAGCCGACCCGACGACCGCGCAGACGCCCGCGTCGGCGAAGGCCGGACCCGTCGAGGCCCACGCCGGCGGCGCGACCGTCCCGGTGCCGGCCGCCAGGGTGCGTCGGTGACCTCCGCCGACCGCGCCGAGACGTTGCGCTCCCTCGAGCACGAAGTCGGCGTGATGATCCGCCGGGTGCGCCGGGCCATCGGCGTGCGGGCCACGATGGTGCATCCCGACCTCCAGCCGGCGTCCTACCTGATCCTCTCGTCGGTCGTCGAGAGCGGCCCGGTGCGGGCATCCGCGCTCGTCGAGCTGTTCGACACCGACAAGGGTGCGATCAGCCGGCAGGTCGGCCACCTCCTCGACCTGGGCCTCCTCACGAAGGAGCCCGACCCCGCCGACGCCCGGGCCTCGCTCATCTCGGCGACCGACGAGGCGACCCGCCGCATGGCCGACGTCGTCGAGCACCGCCACAAGCTCCTCGACGAGGGCCTGTCGCAGTGGAGCGACGCCCAGCTCGAGTCCTTCGTCGACGACCTCGGTCGCTACAACGTCGCCCTCAACGAGGCCAGCGGACTCTGAGGCGAGCCGCTCAGCGCAGCCAGACGGCGGTGTGGGCGGGCAGCCGGTCGGTGACCGGGCCGCTCGCGACGACCACCTCGCCCGCCGGCAGCGCGAGGTCGGTCGAGCCGCAGTTGAGCAGCACCCTGACCTCCCCGCGGGTCACCCGGAGCAGGTCGCCCTCGACCGCGACCTCGACCGTGGCGGCGGGGCCGAGCTCGCGCCGGGCGGCCAGGGCGCGGCGGTAGAACTCCAGCGTCGAGTCCTCGTCGCCCTCCTGGGCGGCGGCGGTGAGCGGTGCCCAGTCGTCGGGCTGCGGGATCCACGGCTGCGCCTCGCCGGGGCCGAAGCCGTACGGCGGCGCGTCCCCCGACCACGGGATCGGCACCCGGCACCCGTCGCGACCGACCTCGCCGGTGACGGAACCAGGACGGGTCCTGGCGGTCCTCCGGGGCGACGTCGACCTGCTCGAGGCCGAGCTCCTCGCCCTGGTAGAGGTACGACGAGCCCGGCAGCGCGAGCATGGTCAGCGTGGCGGCCCGGGCACGGGCGAGCCCGGTCGCCCCGCCGCCGTACCGCGTGACGTGGCGGATGACGTCGTGGTTGCTCAGCACCCAGGTGGGGCTGGCGCCGACGGTCTCCAGGGCCGCGAAGGTGCCGGTGATCACGTCGGCGAAGGCCGTCGCCGACCAGTCGGCCAGCAGCCAGGAGAAGTTGAAGGCCTGGCTCATCTCGTCGGAGCGCACGAACCGCGCCATCGACTCGGGGGTCTGGGTCCACGCCTCGGCGACGTCCATCCGGTCACCGGGGTAGGAGGCCAGCACGTCGTGCCAGCGGCGGTAGACGTCGTGCACCTCGGGCTGGTCCCACATCGGTTCGTCGGAGAGGACCCGCTCGACCATCGAGGTCGGCGCGGACCCCTCGGTCGGGTCGGGTGCACTGGTCGCCGTCGGGCTGGGCGGGTCGAAGGCCACGGCGGTGCCGGGGCGCGCGGGGGAGTCGTCGCGGACCTGGTCGCGCAGGCTCGCCTCCTTGTAGAGACCGTGGGCGACGTCGACGCGGAACCCGTCGACGTCCCGGTCGAGCCAGAAGCGCAGGACGTCGACGAACATGTCGCCGACCTCCGGGTTGCGCCAGTCGAGGTCGGGCTGGGTGGAGTCGAAGAGGTGGAGGTACCACTGGCCATCTCCGCTCCCTCCGGCCGTCTCCCTCCTGGCCGTCTCCCTCAGGCCCGTCCGGGAGGCGCGTCCAGGCCGGGCCGCCGAAGACGGACTGCCAGTTGTTGGGCGGCTCGGAGCCATCAGGGCCGCGACCGTCGCGGAACAGGTAGCGGGCGCGCTCCGGGCTGCCCGGAGCAGCGGCGAGAGCCGCCTGGAACCACACGTGCTCGTCGGAGGTGTGGTTGGGCACCAGGTCCACGATCACCTTCAGCCCCAGGTCGTGGGCCGTGGCGACGAGGGTGTCGGCGTCGGCGAGGGTGCCGAACAGGTCGTCGATGGCGCGGTAGTCGGCGACGTCGTAGCCGTGGTCGTGCTGCGGGGAGGAGTAGAACGGCGTGAGCCAGACCGCGTCGACGCCCAGGTCGCGCAGGTAGGGCAGGCGCGAGGTGATCCCGGGCAGGTCGCCGATCCCGTCCTCCCCGCGGGTCCCGGAGTCGGCGAAGCTGCGGACGTAGACCTGGTAGACGACTGCGTCGCGCCACCAGGTGGGGGTCTGCGACCCGGTGCTCGGGCTCTGGGTGCTCATGCGAAGTCCTTCGGGTCGACGGCGAACCAGATGTGCTCGGCAGACCCCACGACGCGGCCCTGCGAGTCGTAGAGGGTCGAGGCGCTGAAGGTGCGGCGACCATCGGTGCCGCGGGCGCCACCGACGAGCACGTGCTCCTCGCCGATCCGGGGACGGGTCGAGACCCGTGCGGTCATCGTCCCCAGCACCATCAGCCGGTCGGTGAGGTCGCCGGCCCAGCCGCCGATGCAGTCGAGAGCGGCCCACGCGACGGGCAGGCCGGCGCGGTCGTCGCCCGCCCCCACGCTCTCGCCGACGCTCGCGTCGGGCGTCCAGGTCGCGGCGACCCGCACCCGTCCGTCGGAGTCGTCGTCGACCCGGCCCGGGAAGATCCGCAGCCCGTCGCCGGGATCGCGGCCCGTGCCGCAGGCGAAGCAGGTCGGGAAGGGGTGGGCGGTCAGTCCGACGTACGTCGCCTCGGCGGCCCGTGCGGCCTCGGCCCCGACGGACTGCACGGGGACGGGGTCGTGGTCGGCCGGCTTCGCCACCGCGACCAGCGTCTCGCCGTGGGTCGCCGACGCCGAGTCGTCGTCCACGACCACGGGGAGCGGGGTGTCGAGGGGCGGTGGTGTGCGCAGCACCACGCGCACGGCGGTGTCGGTGGTGTCGCCGAGGTGCGCGGCCAGGGCGCCGGCGGTCCACCCGCCGTTTCCCGAGGAGGCTGGACCGCAGAACCTGCGGGGGATCGTCAGCGAGGAGGTCACCCGGCAACGCTGTCATGGCCGACGCCGGGTGGTCCAACCGACCGACGACCCGTCGGTAACCGGTTCAGTCGCGGATCGACTTCCAGCGGTCGAGGGCCTCCAGCCGCTCGGCCTTGTGGTCGACGACCGCAGCGGGATAGCCCACGAGGTCGCGGGTGTCGGCGTCCGGCTCGTGCGGGTCGCCGACCTGGTCGGCATCGGCGAGCTCGGGCACCCACTGGCGGATGTAGGCGCCGGGCGGGTCGAACTTGCGTCCCTGGCTGGTCGGGTTGAAGACCCGGAAGTACGGCGCCGCGTCCGTGCCGCTGCCGGCGGTCCACTGCCACCCGTGCTGGTTGGAGGCGAGGTCGCCGTCGACGAGCCAGTGCATGAAGTGCCGCGCGCCGTGCTGCCACTCGAGGTGGAGGTCCTTGACGAGGAAGCTCGCCACGATCATCCGCACCCGGTTGTGCATCCACCCGGTCGCGCGGAGCTGGCGCATCCCGGCGTCGACGATCGGGAAGCCGGTGCGGCCCCGGCGCCACGCGTCGAGGTGGCTGTCGGGGGAGTCGGGGTCGACGTACGGCATCCGGGCGTACTCGGGGCGGAGGTACTCGCGCGCGGTCTCGGGCCGGGCGTGCAGCACGTCGGCGTAGAACTCGCGCCAGGCGATCTCCTTGCGGTAGGTCTTGGCGCCCTCGGAGCGCAGCGAGGCGAGGTCGGCCAGCATCGTGCGCGGGTGGACCTCGCCCCACTTGAGGTGCACCGACATCCGCGACGTGCCGTCGACGCCCATCTTGTCGCGGTCGTCGTCGTAGTCGGCGACACGGTCGAGGAACGTGTGCCAGCGCTCGAGGGCGGCGGCCTCGCCGGCCTCGGGGATCGTCAGTCCGTCGGGCAGCGTGGGGTCGGGCAGGTCGACGGTGTCCTTGAGGTGGCGCCAGTCGGGGTCGCTCGGGGCCGCGACCGGGTCGCGCCACCCGTGCTCGGCCCAGGCCCGGGAGAACGGGGTGTAGACCTTGTAGGGCTCGCCGCTGCCGTTGGTGATGCGCCCCGGGGCGACGGCGTACGGCGATCCGGTGCGGACCAGCTCGATGCCGGCGTCCTCGAGGGCCTGCTCGACCGCGGCGTCGCGGCGCGCGCCGTACGGGCCGTAGTCGGCGGCGACGTGCACGCTGTCGGCGCCGACCTCGCGCGCGGCCTCGACGACCCGGCGGACGGGGTCGCCGCGCACGACGCTCAGCGGCACGTCGCCCCGCAGGGCACGCAGGCTCGCGACGAGGTAGGACTGGCGCGGCAGGCCGGCCGGACCCCAGAGCGCGGGGTCGAGCACGAACAGCGGAAGGGTCGGGCCGCGGTCGAGGGCGTGGAGCAGGGCCGGGTTGTCGCCGGCCCGCAGGTCCCTGCGGAACCACATCACGGAGGTCACGCCGGATCACTGTGCCAGGGCCGGTCGCCGCGGGCTCCACCCCCACGAGCGAACGGGTGTCGGACCGATGCGTCACAATGGTCGGGTGAGCGACCTCATCGACACCACCGAGATGTACTTGCGGACGATCTATGAGCTCGTCGAGGAAGGCATCGTGCCCCTGCGGGCCCGGATCGCCGAGCGGCTGCACCAGAGCGGGCCGACGGTCTCGCAGACCGTGGCGCGGATGGAGCGCGACGGCCTGCTGACCGTCGAGGGCGACCGTCACCTCGAGCTCACCGACGAGGGCCGACGCCTGGCGACCCGGGTGATGCGCAAGCACCGCCTCGCCGAGCGGCTCCTCACCGACGTGATCGGGCTCGACTGGGAGCTCGTCCACGAGGAGGCGTGCCGCTGGGAGCACGTGATGTCCGAGACCGTCGAGCGGCGCCTGCTCGAGCTGCTCGACCACCCCACCGAGTCGCCCTACGGCAACCCGATCCCCGGCCTCGAGGAGCTCGGCGAGAGCGCCCCGCTCGAGGGGTTCATGGACGACGTCGAGCCGCTCTCGAAGGTCGCGGGCCCCGAGGAGGGTCGGGTGCTGGTGCGTCGCATCTCCGAGGAGATGCAGAAGGACGAGGCGCTGATGAGCGCCATGCGCCGCGTCGGTGCCCTGCCCGACAAGACCATCACCATCGTGGCCACCGCGGCCGGCGTGCTGGTCGGCTCCGGCGGCGAGAGCGCCGAGATCGAGCCCGAGGCCGCCGACCACATCTTCGTCAAGCGCCTCTGAGGGCAGCGGGCGACCTCGCCCCGACCAGGTCCTGGAGGAACTCGGCGACCCCGACCTCGATCTTGTGCGTCGCCAGGTCGTCGCCGCGGGTCGACCCCCGGTTGACGATCACCACCGGCGTCGCGGCCTTGGCGGCACGACGTACGAACCGGAAGCCGCTCATCACCGTCAGGCTCGAGCCGACGACCAGCAGGGCGCCGTCCTGCGCGGGAAGGGCGTCGACCGCGGCGTAGCACCGCTCGACGCGGTCCTTCGGGACGTTCTCGCCGAAGAACACGACGTCGGGCTTGAGCGTGCCCCCGCACGTGGCGCACGGCGGCACGACGAAGTCGGCGGTGTCGTCGAGGTCGACGTCACCGTCGGGGCGCGCCTCGGCGGCGGAGTGGGTCTCGGCGTAGCCGGGGTTGGCGGCCTCGAGCCGGTCGTGGAGGGCGGCGCGGGAGGTGATCTCGCGGCAGGCGAGGCAGACGACGTCGGCGATGCGGCCGTGCAGGGCGAGCATCCGGCGCGACCCGGCCGCCTCGTGGAGGCCGTCGACGTTCTGGGTGATGAGGAGCTCGGGGTCGAGGGCGGCCAGGGCGCGGTGCCCGGCGTTGGGGTCGGCGTGCCGCATGCGGCCCCAGCCGAGGTGGGAGCGCGCCCAGTAGCGCTGCCGGGCGTCGGGCGTGGCGACGAACTCCTGGTAGGTCATCGGCGCGCGCGCCGGGCTGCCCGGGCCGCGGTAGTCGGGGATGCCCGAGTCGGTCGACATCCCGGCGCCGCCGAGCACGACGAGCGGCCGGTCGGCCAGCAGGCGCAGCGCCTCGTCGAGGGCCTCGTCGAGGCGCTGGTCGGGCGGGTGCGTCACGCGCCGTACCGCACCCGGGCGCGGGCGCGCGCCTTCTCGGCCTCGACCTCGCGGTTCTTCGGTGGGGCGGTGGTGACGAGCTCCTCGAGCAGGTGGCCGGTGACGTGGGCGATCTCGGCGACGGCCCGGTCGAAGGCAGCCTGGTTGGCCGACGACGGCTTGGTCGCGCCGGCCACCTTGCGGACGTACTGCAGGGCGGCTGCCTGGACCTCGTCACCGGTGGCCGGCGGCTCGAAGTTGTTGAGCGGGCGGATGTTGCGGCACATGCGGCCAGCCTAACCCTGCACAAATCCCACAATTGTGCCGTTGTGGCAGGGTCCGGGGCCCCGACCCTTCCACATCCCCACAATTGTGGCGTTGTGACAGGGCAGGTGTCGTGGTGCGGCCGTCCCAGGCCGCAACCCTCACGGCAGGTCGAAGAACTCCACGTCCTCGCCGGTCACGAGCACGACCCTGCCGCTGGCCAGCGGCACCGTGCGCACCTGGTCGACGTCGCTGCCGAACTCCACCCGCCTCATCGTGTTGGTGAGCGCACCACCGCCGACGACCAGCGACGACACGTAGGCCGCCCGGCCGCGCTGGATCACGGTGAGCAGGGTGCGCTCGGCCGGCAGCCAGGTGAGCTGGCGCGGGTCGTCGCCGGCCATCGCCCGCGAGCCGGCGCCGTAGGACAGGACGTCGAGGCGGCGCAGGTCGGTGAGGTCGGAGACGTCGAAGAGCCCGGCCTGCGCCCCCCAGCGCCGCCCACCCTCCGTGGGTCCCTCGCCGAGCCCGACCATCCGCATCGACCCGAGCGGGTGGAGGTAGGAGGAGAAGCCCGGGATCTTGAGCTGCCCGATCAGCGTCGGGTCGCCCGCCTCGGTGAGGTCGACGGCGTAGAGCGGGTCGACCTGGCGGTAGGTCACCAGGATCGCGAGGCCGTCGAACCACCGCACGCTCGTGATGTCCTCGCCGACGCCGAGCCGGTCGACGCGGCCGATCTCGCGCAGCTCGTCGCCCTGGGCCCGCATCGTGACGATCGAGTTGAAGTTGCCGGTCTCGCTCGAGGGGGAGACCGCGAGCCGCAGGACGCCGTCGGCCTCGTCCATCGCCCAGCGGTCGCGGATCGAACCCTCGACCTCGCCGGCGCCGACGTAGGTCGCGCGGGTGCCGTCGAGCGCGAAGTCGTAGACGAACGTCGTGCCGCGGTCGACGGTGTCGGACACGACGTCGCAGACCGGGCAGAACGAGCCGCCGGTCGCTCGGGTGGCGAGGTAGAGGTGGTCGGCCGACTCGTAGGCCAGGGAGGCGTCGCCGGCCAGTCCGAAGGCGTCGGAGACGTCGGGGGTGTCGGCGCCGAAGCCGACGACCGCCATGGTGCCGAGTCCGATGTCGGCGCGGGGGACGGCGACCTGGTCGCAGTCGAGGAGCTGCTCCGGCTCGCCGCCGTCGACGCTGACGCTCGGCAGCCAGTCGGTGATCGTGGTGTCCTCGACGAGGGTGCGGTTGGCCCGAAGCGCGGTCTCGTCGCCACCGCTGCGGCGACCGGGCCGCACGAAGTCGAGGTCGGGCAGGCCCGCCGAGAGCACCAGTCGTACGGCGTCGCCGTGCTGGCGCGCGGTCACGGTCGCGGCGTCGTAGTCGACCGTCTGCTCCAGCGTCGGCGACCTCGGGTCGGAGACGTCGACCGTCAGCACCCGGGTCTGCGGCGAGCGGGTCGGGTCGTAGCCGTAGGACGCCGCGTCGGCCCGGGTGCCGTCGTTGCCGACCGCCACGACGGTGTCGCCGGCCAGCAGGATCTCGCCGTCCTCGAGGTCGCCGAGGTCGAGCTCGCCGAGCCGCTCCACGCTCGTCGCCCGAGACGTCGTACGTCGTCAGCACGCTGCGGCGCAGCCGCACCAGGACCTCGCCGTCGGTCTTGACGCTGTCGGGCTCGTCGACCCCGGCCTCCTGCACGTTGGTGCCGGTCTCCGAGGAGGTGGCGCGGGTGGTCTTGGCCGCGTAGAGCGCCTGGTTCTGCGGCCGCGGCGTCGGTCGCTCGGAGGTCGACGCTCGGCACCCGGGTGCCGAGGTCGACGACCCGCTGCGAGGACGCCGTAGTAGCGAGGCGAGCCCCAGCCGTACGCCGTCACCAGGTCGACGCCCGCGTCGACGTAGTGCGCGAGCAGGTCGTCGCACGAGGCCGGGGCCTCGAGCTCGCCGAAGAACGCCACCGGGGTCACCCCAGGTCCCGCGGTCGCCGACGGGTGCGGAACCGGGCGGCACGGCGGCCGTCGGCGACGGGTCACCGGACGAGGACACCAGGGAGCCGGCCACGAACGCCGCGGCGACCCCGCCGGCGATCGCGATGACCCCGAGCGAGCGCCGAAGCCGGCGCTGAGGAGCGCGGGCCGCGACGGCGGCTTCGCGTCGCCCCTCGCGGAGCAGGGCGTCGAGGGGGGCGGGACCGACGGGCAGGTCGTCCCAGTCGCGTTCGAGGTCGGTCATGAGCTGGTCTCCTCGGCTCGGGTGCCGTGGTCGGTGGAGTAGTCGGCGAGGTGGTCGTTGGCGGCGAGGGCCGCGAGGGAGCGCGAGAGGCGGCTCTTGACGGTGCCGGCCGGCGATGCCGAGGGCCTCGGCGGTCTCGGCCTCGGTGAGGCCGGCGAAGTAGCGCAGCACCACCACGTCGCGGTTGGGCTTGGTGAGTCCGGCCAGGGCCCGGTGGACGGCGTCGGCCGTGTCGACGCCCGCCATCGAGTCGCATGCGCTGTCCTGCTGCTCGGGCAGGCGCTCGGTGGCCCGCTCACCCCACCAGCGACGCCGCTTGGAGTCGCGCAGGCAGTTGAGCAGCATCCGGTAGACGTAGGCCGCCGCGGTTGTCGGCCGCCACCACGCTCGGCCACGCGGTGTAGCAGCGCACCAGGGTCGTCTGGGCGAGGTCCTCGGCCTCGTGCAGGCTGCAGCCGAGGAACACGCCGGAGCGCACCATCGGCCCCCACGCCTCGCGGGCGTAGTCGGCGAAGTCGTCCTCGTCGGTCTCGGGCATCGTGCTCCTGGTGGGCGGTGGTGCGGTGGATCGTCTCGCGTACGACGTGGTGGTGTCGCCGATCGGTTCCATCGGCCCACCGGAGGCTGAGCAGCGAGCGCCAGCGCCGGAGGCTGAGCAGCCGAGCGCCAGCGAGGCGTCGACGAAGCCGGGTGAGGGTGGCTGCGGTCTGTACCCGGCTCGCGGGGGCTTCGTCGACGGCCTCGCCCAGGGGCTCGGCCTGCTCAGCCTCCGTGGGACCCACCGGAGGCTGAGCATCGAGCGCCAGCGAGCGTCGACGAAGCCCGGTGAGCGGTGGCTGCGGTCTGTACCCGGCTTGCGGGGCTTCGTCGACGTCCTCGCCGTGGGCTCGGCCTGCTCAGCCTCCGGGGCTCGGCCTGTTCAGCCTCCTCGGGGATCGTGCTGACACGATGGACCCATGCCTGACACCACCCGCGACCTCGACCTGATCCTCTTCGGCGCCACCGGCTTCACCGGCGGCCTGACCGCCGACTACCTCGCCGAGCACGGTCCGTCCGGGCTGCGGTGGGCGCTGGCAGGCCGCAGCCTCGACAAGCTCGAGAAGGTCCGGGCGCACCTGGAGACCGTCAAGGAGGGCAGCGCCGACCTCGAGCTCATCGTCGTCGACGCCACCGACGAGGCGGCCCTCGCCGAGGCCGTCAAGCGCGCGAAGGTCGTGGTCACCACCATCGGTCCCTACGTCGAGCTCGGCGGCCCCCTGGTGGCGGCGTGCGCCGCGGCCGGCACCGACTACGTCGACCTGACCGGCGAGCCGGAGTTCGTCGACAGCACCTGGCTCGCGCACCACGAGACCGCGGTCGCCAGCGGAGCCCGCATCGTGCACGCCTGCGGCTTCGACTCGATCCCGCACGACCTCGGCGCCTACTTCACGATCCTCCAGCTCAAGGCGGCCGGTCCCGTCACGATGCGTGGCGTCGTCCGCGGCAGCGGCACCTTCTCCGGCGGCACCTTCCACTCCGCGATGGGGGCGATGTCGCGCGCCAAGCAGGCGGCCGCGGCGCTGAAGGAGCGTCGCAAGCGCGAGGACCGCCCCGAGGGACGCTCCTCGCGCGCGGTGGCCGGCAAGCCCGGCCGCGACAAGGTCCTCGGCTACTGGCTGCTCCCGCTGCCCACCCTCGACCCGCAGGTCGTCGCCCGCAGCGGCGCCGCGCTCGCGTCGTACGGTCCCGACTTCCGCTACTCCCACTTCGCCGGCACCAAGACGATCCGGTACGCCGTCGGCGGTGCGGTCGGCGTCTCGCTGATGGCCGTCGCGGCCCAGGTCGGGCCCGCCCGCAACTTCCTGCTCGGCAAGGTCAAGCAGGGCGACGGGCCCGACGAGGCCAAGCGGGCGAAGTCGTCGTTCAGCGTCGACTTCGTCGCCGAGGGCGACGGCCGCACCCTGCACACCCGGGTCTCCGGGGGCGACCCGGGCTACGGCGAGACCGCCAAGATGCTCGCCGAGTCCGCCCTGAGCCTGGCCTTCGACGACAACCCGGTCACGGCCGGCTCGGTCACCACCGCCCAGGCGATGGGCGACAACCTGATGGGGCGCCTGCGCGCGGCCGGGATGATGTTCGAGGTCGTCGGCTGAGTCCTGTGCCCCAGGCAAGAGTCGAACTTGCGACCTTTCGCTTAGGAGGCGGCTGCTCTATCCACTGAGCTACTGGGGCGAGGCGCCGCGTGGGCGCCGGCGCTCATCCTGTCATCCCGGCCTGCGAGTTTGGAAACTCTCAGGATCGCTCCGCACAATGGTCGCTCGGCCTTCCCCACCGGTGCTGCTCGTCGATGCGCGCACCGGACCGGCCCTGACATCCACGCACGAGCTCCACACCAAGGTGACATGACCCACGATCTGCTGATGCCGGCCTCGTCCGGCCCGGACCGCTCCACGGCCCCCAAACGACGCGGCCGCAAGAAGAAGGGCCGTACGGCGCTCACCGTGCTGGTCGGCGCCGTGCTCTCGCTCACCCTCGTGCTCGGGCTCGGCGGGGTCTACTTCTACCGCCACCTCAACGACAACCTCGACGTGCGCGACGTGCAGGCCCAGCTCACCGACCGCCCCGACAAGGTCGCGGTCGACCACGGCCCGCAGGAGCCGATCAACCTGCTCGTCATGGGCTCCGACGCCCGCGACGGCGAGGGCAACAACATCGACGGGCTCACCGGCGACGGGGAGCGCTCGGACACCACCATCATGTTCCACCTGTCGGCCGACCGGACGTTCGCCTACGGCGTGAGCATCCCGCGCGACAGCCTCGTCGACCGCCCCGACTGCACCGCCGAGGACGGGACGAAGATCCCCGGCGCGACGAACGTCATGTGGAACGAGGCCTTCTCGGTGGGTGGCCCGGCCTGCACGATCCAGCAGTTCGAGCAGCTGACCGACGTGCGCATCGACAACTACGTCGTCCTCGACTTCAACGGCTTCGAGGACATGGTCGACGCGATCGACGGCGTCCAGGTCTGCCTGCCCGAGCCGATCGAGGACCCGGCCCACGGCATCAACATCCCCGCGGGCACCCAGGACGTCGTCGGCCGCCAGGCCCTCAACTACGTGCGCGCCCGCTACACGCTGGGCGACGGGTCGGACCTCGGGCGGATCAAGCGCCAGCAGGCCTTCATCGCCGCCATGGCCAGCAAGGTCGTCTCGGCCGGCACCCTGACCCGTCTCGACCGTGTCGTCGGGTTCCTCGACGCCGCCACCAGCTCGCTGACGACCGACTTCACCTCGGTGACCGAGATCGGGCGGGTCGGTGCCGGGTTCAAGGGCATCGGGCTCGACAACATCAAGTTCGTCACCGTGCCCTGGCAGTACTCGCCCGCCGACCCCAACCGCGTCGAGTGGCTGCCCGAGGCCGACGACCTGTGGGAGCGGGTGAACGCCGACGAGACGCTGACCAAGAACCTCAGCGACGGGGTCATCAAGGCGAGCGACAAGGTCAGCGGCAACAACAGCGGGCCGAGCACCGCGCGGTCGCAGGAGGCCGCCAGCCAACGAGAGGCCGCCGGTCTCTGTGCCTGACGAGCCCGAGGACGACACCGCGCCCGAGTCGGCCTGGCAGCGCAAGCGCCGGCTCGCGGCCGTCTTCGGCGACGTCCTGCCCGACACCACGAGTGACGAGCGCGACGCGGACACGCCCACCGACGATGGCGGTGCCGGCGGCGGCGACTCGGCCACGGACGCGTGGCTCAAGGCACAGGTGCCGCCTCACCACGGTGGGTGAGACGGCACGCTGAGGTGGTGCAGGGTGCTGCTGGTGCAGCGCAGTCGGATCAGGCGGGGCGCTGGGCCGAGAGCAGGTCGCGGATCTCCTTGAGGAGCGCGATGTCCTCGGGAGTGCCGGCCGGCGCGGGCGGGAAGAACTTGTCCCGGGCCGTGATGTAGGGCGTCACGACGAAGAAGTAGACGACGGCCGCCAGGATGACGAACGCGACGACGGCGTTGAGGAACGCGCCGAAGTAGGTCGCGTCGCTGAAGACGTTGTCGACGGCCTTGGGGAGCAGGCTGGTCAACCACGCGGTGAAGGTGGTGACGACGGCGCCGAAGGCCGTGCCGATGATGACTGCAACCGCGAGATCGACCAGGTTGCCCTTGAAGAGGAAGTTCTTGAATCCGTCCACGGTGGACTACTCCTAGAATTCGAGCCAGATGTGGGGTGGCGACGACCGGGATGGAGTCGACCGGGCAGCAACCTACCGCGCCGACCACGTGTAGGTCACGAACGAGGCGAGGGCGGCCGAGGCCACAGGCGCCACCTCCGCCGGGGTGAGGCCGACGACCACCAGGCTGCCGGGCAGACCCGAGGCGGTCGTCGCCCCGCCGGTCTCGTTCGGCGGCAGCGCGAGGACCGGTACGCCGGCCGCGACGGTCGTCACGCGACCGTCCTGGGGGTCGGTGGCGACGAGGTCGATCACGTCGCCGGCGCGCAGCAGCGCGACCATCCCCGGGTCGGGCAGGCGCAACGGCACTGCACGGCGCCCCGGCTGGGCGTCCGCCAGATCGGCGCCGACGAGCCGCACAGCTCGTGAGCGGCTCGCCGGAGGAGAGCGGCGCCGCCAGCAACCGACCGGCCGCGGCGCCGACGTCGACGACCGCACCGTCGGGCGCCGTGCCCGGGCGGTAGCCGACGCCCACGAGGTCGTCGGTCGCGAGGGTCGTGCCTGCGGGGAGGTCGCGAGCGGCGACCAGCACCGCCACGGTGTCCTCCGGAGGCGCTGACGTGGCAGACAGGCCTGCGCCCACCGCCACTGCAGCCAGGAGCGCCGCCAACGGGCGTCGGTGGCGCAGCACCCGGCGTCGGGCGCCGAGGAGGGCTCGTCCGAAGCGGTCACCGGGCGACCGGCGTCTGCCACCGGGGTCGTCGGCGAGGCTGGAGTCGGCGTCGAGGAGGCTCACCCCGCGACCGTAGGCGTCAGCAGGCCCTGGCTGTGCGCGTCATCCACAGGCCCGCGAGCAGGCCTCCTGAAACGACGTCAGCTGGAGGTCGTGGCCTTCGACGAGCTGCTGCCCGACGAGCTCGACTCCTTGGCCGGGCTCTTCGAGCCCGAGTCCTTCGACCCGGCGCTCTTGCTGCCCGAGTCAGCGCTGCCGGACTCCTTGGCGGGACTCGACGAGCCGGAGTCCTTGCTGCCGGAGTCGGACGAGCCGGACTCCTTCGAGGCCGGGGCGTCGGAGGTGCTCGAGGCCGACCGGCTGTCGTTGCGGTAGAAGCCCGACCCCTTGAAGACGACGCCGACGGCGTTGAACACCTTGCGGAGCTTGCCGTCGCACACGGGGCACACGGTCAGCGAGGCGTCCGAGAAGGACTGGACCTGGTCGAAGGCGTGGCCGCACTCGGTGCAGGCGTACTGGTAGGTCGGCACGGAAGCTCCTCGGTCGTTCGGGGCGGTCGCCGGGGAGGAGGCTGGCACTCTCCCCAGGCGACTGCCAATGCTACGCCACGGCACAATGAACACCACCATGACCGCCGACCCCTCGACCCCCGGACGTCCCGGAGACCCCAGCAGCCACGGTGCCGGCGACGCAGCCGGGTCGGAGACGGCGACCGCGACGGCCCCGACGTCCCGGACGTCCCTGCCCGGGTGGTGGCGGGGGTTCCGCGACCTCCCGCCCTCGCTGCGCGTCACGTCGTACGTCTGCGTGGTCCTGGTCCTTACCCTCGTCGCGCTGTCGATCACCAGCGTCGTGGTGGTCCGGCGCTCGTTCCCGCAGACCTCCGGCACGCTCGAGGTGGCCGGGCTGGAGGGAGACGTGGAGGTGCTGCGTGACAGCTCCGGGATCCCGCAGATCTACGCCGACACGACCGCCGACCTGATGTTCGCCCAGGGGTTCGTCGCGGCCCAGGACCGCTTCTTCGAGATGGACGTGCGGCGCCACGCCACCGCCGGTCGCCTCGCCGAGCTGTTCGGCGAGGAGGCGGTGGAGTCCGACGTCTACGTCCGCACCCTCGGCTGGCGGCGTGTCGCCGAGGAGGAGCTGCCGCTGCTGGCGCCGGAGACCCGTACGGCGCTCGACGCCTACGCCAAGGGGGTCAACGCCTACCTCGCCGACCGGCCGACGAGCCGGATCTCGCTGGAGTACGTCGTGCTCGGCGCGGGTGGGCTCGACTACACCCCCGAGCCCTGGACCGCCGTCGACTCGCTGGCCTGGCTCAAGGCGATGGCCTGGGACCTCCGCGGCAACATGCAGGACGAGATCGACCGCGTCCTGTCGATCGAGGCGGTCGGCCCCGAGCGGGCCGCGACCCTCTACCCCGACTATCCCTACGACGACAGCGAGCCGGTCGTGACCCAGGGCGCGGTCGTCGACGGCGTCTTCGAGCAGGACGCCAGCGGACCGCGCCACCCGCAACCCGCTGCGCCCGCCGACCGGCCCGGCGCTGGGCCGCCACCGCTCCACCAGCGCGCCGGGGCTCTCCGCGCTGTCGGGCCTGGCCGCCCTGGGCGCCGGGACCGAGCGGATCCCCTCGTGGCTGGGGCGAGGCGACGGCGTCGGGTCGAACGCCTGGGTCGTGTCGGGCGAGCACACCGACACCGGCGCCCCGATCCTGGCCAACGACCCGCACCTCGCCACGACCGCCCCCGGACCGCTGCGCCAGGTCGGCCTGCACTGCCGCAGTCTCAGCGCCGCCTGCCCCTACGACGTGGCCGGCTTCACCTTCTCCGGCGTGCCGGGCGTCGTCATCGGCCACAACGCCGACATCGCCTGGGGGCTCACCAACCTCGGCGCCGACGTGACCGACCTGTACGTCGAGCGGGTCACCGGCGACACGTGGCGACGCGGCGCCAAGCAGCGCCCGCTCGAGGTGCGCAAGGAGACGATCGAGGTCGAGGACGGCGACGACGTCACGATCGAGGTCCGCTCCACAGCCCACGGTCCGATCGTCTCCGACGCCGACGACGTGCTCGCCCGCGGTCGCCGGCGCGGCGCCGGTGGATCGGCCGGTCGACGGTCCGGCGGGGGAGGAGTACGCCGTCTCCCTGTCGTGGACCGGGCTGTCGCCGTCGCCGACGGCCGACGCGATCCTCCAGCTCGACCGGGCCCGTGACTGGAGCGTCGTTCCGCGCACGCCCTGTCGTCGTTCGCGGCGCCGGCGCAGAACGCCGTCTACGCCGACCGCGCGGGTCACATCGGCTACCAGGCGGCCGGGCTGGTCCCGATCCGCAAGTCCGGCAACGACGGGCGCCTCCCGTCGGCGGGCTGGCGCGGCCGAGAACGACTGGACCGGCGAGTACGTCCCCTACGACGGCCTTCCCAACGTGCTCGACCCCGACGAGCGGGGTCATCGTGACCGCCAACCAGGCCGTGGTCGGCGAGGACTACCCGTTCCTCCTCACCGACGACTGGGACCGCGGCTACCGCTCGCAGCGGATCAACGACCTGATCGACACCGCGATCGACCCCGGGCCCACCGACACCGACGTCGCGGTCTCGCTCGCCGAGCTCGCCGCGATGCAGCTCGACGACCGCAACCCCGCTCGGCCCGATCCTGACGCCGTACCTCCTCGACGTCGACCTGCCCGGCGGCTACTACTCCGCGGGGCAGCGGCTGCTGCCGTCATGGGACTTCGGGCAGCCCGCCGACAGCGCGGCGGCGGCCTACTTCAACGTCGTGTGGCGCAACCTGCTGGACCTGACCTTCCACGACGAGCTGCCCGAGGAGGTCTGGCCCGACGGCGGACAGCGCTGGGTCGCGGTGGTCACCGACCTCCTGGAACGCCCCGACGACCCCTTCTGGGACGACGTCACCACCGAGGAGCGCGAGACGCGCGACGACGTCATCGTGGAGGCGATGCGCGACGCACGCGACGAGCTCACCAGCCGCGAGGCGCTGCGGGCCGACGAGTGGACGTGGGGGGCGCTGCACGAGCTCGACCTGCGTTCCAACGGCATGGGCGACCGTCCGCTGGGATCGATCTTCGAGCGCGGTGGCGGCGAGGCCGCCGGTGGGGGCACGTCGGTCAACGCGACGTCGTGGGACGCCGCGCAGGGCTACGACGTGACGGTGGCTCCGGCGATGCGGATGGTCGTCTCGCTCGGCGCCGTGGTCGGGGCGTTCGACGGGTCGCGCTGGATCGACCTCACCGGGGTCTCCGGACACGCCTTCGACGCCCACTCCACCGACCAGACCGAGCGCTGGCTGGAGGGCCGCACGCTGCCGTGGGCGTTCTCCGAGGACGCGGTGCGGGCGGCCGCCGAGGAGACACTGGTCCTGACTCCCGCCACGGGAGACTGAGCAGCCGAGCGCCGGGAGGCTGAGCACCGAGCGCCGGGAGGCTGAGCAGCGAGCGCCAGCGAGCGTCGACGAAGCCCGGTGACGTGGCTGCGGTCTGTACCCCGGCTTGCGGGGCTTCGTCGACGGGCTCGCCCAGGGCTCGCCCTGCTCAGCCTCCGACCGAAGCGGCGGATCCCCGACGGGGTCGCCACCGCGCCCACCGACCGGTCGTGCGGCTCGGCCGGGACGGCGCGGTCGGTCTCGTCGTCGTAGAGCAGCCACGCACGTGAAGGTGCCGACCGGCACCCGCGCCAGCGCGCGGTCGTAGGAACCGCCGCCGCGGCCCATGCCGCAGCCCGGTGGCCGAGACGGCCAGGCCCGGCACGAGCACCGCGTCGGCCCCCGCGACGGTCTCGACACCGAGTCGCCGACCCGTGGGCTGGAGGAGCCCGAGCGGGCCCGGCTCGAGCGAGGAGGAGCCGGCGTAGGCGGCCCAGTCGAGGTCGCCGTCGGGCAGCAGCACCGGCACGACGACGCGGGTGCCGGCGTCGAGCAGGCCGTCGAGGAGCCAGGAGGTGCCCGGCTCGCTGCCGATCGAGACGTACGCCGCCACCGTCGCCGCTCGGCGTACCTCCGGGGCGTGGAGCAGGTGCCCCGCCAAGGCGCGCGAGTAGACCCCGATCTCGGCGACCGCGAGGCGGCGCCGGGCCGTGGTGACCTGGTCGCGCAGGGCGAGCTTGGCGCTCGCCGACGGGGGCGGGTTCGTTGGTGGTTGTGACGTGGCCACGGGAGAAGCCTACGATCGGAGCATGGGTAGCCCCGGACTGCACAAGGCGCGCGACAAGATGGTCGACGCGGGCGTCGACGAGGTCGCGATCGAGACCTTCGCCCACTACTACCGACTCCTCGAGCACGGGGAGACCGGGATGGTGCCGGAGGCGACGATCGACCCGGTCGACATGCCGAGCCTGGCCGACGTCGAGGTCGATCCCGACGTCGCCTCCGAGGCGATCCGTCACACCGGCGATCATCAAGCTCAACGGCGGCCTGGGCACCTCGATGGGCATGGAGCGCGCCAAGTCGCTGCTCTGCGTGCGCCGCGGCCTGTCCTTCCTCGACATCATCGCGCGCCAGGTGCTCCACCTGCGCGCGCAGCACGACGCGACGCTGCCGCTGATGTTCATGAACTCCTTCCGCACCTCCGCCGACACCATGGCGGCGCTGGCGCGCTACGACGACCTCGCCGTCGACGGGCTGCCGCTGGAGTTCCTGCAGAACAAGGAGCCCAAGCTCCTCGCCAAGGACCTCTCGCCGGTGAGCTATCCCAAGGACCCCGACCTCGAGTGGTGCCCGCCGGGCCACGGCGACGTCTACACCGCGCTGCGCGGCACCGGCCTGCTCGACCTGCTCATCGAGCGCGGCTTCAAGCACGTCTTCATCTCCAACTCCGACAACCTCGGCGCGACGGCCGACCCACGGGTCGCCGGCTGGTTCGCCGCCAGCGGAGCGCCGTTCGCGATCGAGGCCGTACGTCGTACCCCCTCCGACCGCAAGGGCGGGCACTTCGCGCGTCGCAAGAGCGACGGTCGGATCGTGCTGCGCGAGACCGCCCAGACGCCGAAGGCCGACGCCGAGGCGCTGGCCGACCTCGACCGGCACCGGTTCTGCTCGACCAACAACCTCTGGTTCGACCTCGACGCGATGAAGCACGGCCCTCGACCTGCGCCAGGGGATCCTCGGTCTCCCGCTGATCAAGAACACCAAGCACGTCGACCCCGGCGACGCCTCCACCCCCGAGGTGATCCAGGTCGAGACCGCCATGGGCGCTGCGATCGAGGTCTTCGACGGCTCGGCGCTGATCGAGGTCGGCCGCGACCGGTTCGTGCCGGTCAAGACGACCAACGACCTGCTGGTGCTGCGCTCGGACGTCTACGAGGTGGGCAAGGACTTCGTGCTCGACCAGGTCGCGACCGACCTCCCGTTCGTCGACCTCGACACCGACGTCTACAAGCTGGTCGGTGAGTTCGACCAGCGCTTCCCCGAGGGGGCGCCGTCCCTGGCCAAGGCCACGTCGCTGCGCATCGAGGGCGACTTCACCTTCGGTCGCGACGTGCAGGTCATCGGCGACGTCGTCCTCGACTCGACCAGCGCCGAGCGCGTCCAGACCGGCACGGTGCTGCAGAGCTCGCCCGACGCATGAGTGACGGCCCCCGCACGGACGGTCTGCGCTCGGTCGACGAGCACCTCGCCCTGATCCTCGCCGCGACCGAGCCGCTGCCCGACCTCCAGGTCCCGCTGCTCGACGCCCTGGACCTCGCCACGGTCGAGGAGATCGTGGCGCCGATGGCGCTGCCCCGCTTCGACAACTCCGCGATGGACGGCTACGCCGTGCACCACGCCGACGTCGTGACCGCGACCGACGAGGCGCCGGTGAAGCTGCCGGTGGTGGGGGAGATCGGCGCCGGGCAGGCGAGCCGACCGGTCTCGTCGCTGCCCGCCGGCACCGCCGCGAAGATCATGACCGGGGCGCCCCTGCCCGACGGCGCCGACTGCGTCGTGCCCTACGAGTGGACCGACCGCGGCGCCGCGGACGTGTGGATCGCCCGCTCGCCGAGCCAGGGTCAGCACCTGCGCTACGCCGGTGAGGACATCGAGGAGGGTGACCTCCTCGTCGAGGCCCACACCGCCCTCGGGCCGCGTCACCTGGGCCTGCTCGCCTCGATGGGCAGGAGCGCCGTGCGGGTGCGCCCGCGTCCGCGGGTGGTGATCGTGTCGACCGGCTCGGAGCTGCGCGAGCCGGGCACCGAGCTGGGCGCCGACTCGATCTACGACGGCAACTCCTTCCTGCTCGCCGCTGCGGCTCGTCGCGCGGGGGCGGTGCCCTACCGCGTCGGGCTCGTGCCCGACGAGCCCGAGGCGCTCCTGCGCGCCCTCGACGACCAGCTCGGTCGCGCCGACGTCGTGGTCACCTCCGGCGGCATCTCGATGGGCGACTTCGACGTCGTCAAGGAGGCGCTGTCGCCCGCTGGGCTCGGTGTGGTTCGGTCCGGTCGCGATGCAGCCGGGCAAGCCGCAGGGCTTCGGCACGCTGAGCCCGCGCTCCGGGGGTGGACGACCGGTCCCGTTCTTCGCGCTCCCCGGCAACCCGGTCTCGTCGTACCTCTCCTTCGAGGTGTTCGTCCGGCCCGCGCTGCGCCGGATGATGGGGCTCTCGCCCGAGTCGCGGCGGCCGGTGACCGCGCGGCTGACGCACCGGGTGGGATCGCCCCCGGGGCGGCGGCAGTTCCTGCGCGGGGTGCTGAGCCTCGACTCCGACGGCGTGAGCGTCGCCGAGGTCGAGCCCGTCGGCGGCTCCGGGTCGCACCTGGTGGGAGACCTCGCCGCCTCCGACGCGCTGATCGTGGTGCCGGAGGACGTGACCGAGATCGCCGCCGGTGAGCGGGTCACCGTGATCCGCCTGGACCAGGACTGAGGGGGGCGCGATGAGTGACAGGCTGACCCACGTCGACGAGAGCGGCGCGGCCCACATGGTCGACGTCTCGGCCAAGGCGGTCACCGCCCGCACCGCGACCGCCTCCGGCCGCGTGCTCGTCTCGTCCGCCGTGATCGGACTCCTGAGGGGCGCGGGCGTGCCCAAGGGCGACACCCTGGCGGTGGCGCGCCTCGCCGGGATCATGGGCGCCAAGCAGACCCCGGCGTTGATCCCGCTGTGCCACCCGCTGGCGCTCTCGGCGGTCACCGTCGACCTGGTGGTCACCGACGCGTCGGTCGACATCACCGCCGCGGTCCGCACCACCGACCGCACCGGAGTCGAGATGGAGGCCCTGACCGCGGTCTCGATCGCCGCCCTCACGGTCGTCGACATGGTCAAGGCGGTCGACAAGGCCGCGGTGATCACCGACATCCGGGTCGAGACCAAGACGGGCGGCAAGTCGGGCGACTTCGCGCGACCGGTCGAGGCGTCAGCTGAGCAAGCAGATGGCTGAGTCCCACGGACGCGCCGAGGTCGTCGTCGCGTCCAACCGTGCCGCGGCGGGCGTGTACGCCGACGAGACCGGGCCGCTGATCGTCGCGGCGTTGCGCGAGCTGGGGTTCACCTGCCCCGACCCGGTCGTCGTGCCCGACGGCCCGCCGGTCGGCGCCGCCATCGCGGCCGCCGTCGACGGCGGGGCGCGCGTCGTCCTCACCACCGGTGGGACGGGCCTGACCCCCACCGACCAGACCCCCGAGCAGACCCGGCCGCTGCTCGACCGGGAGGTGCCCGGCATCGCCGATGCGATCCGCGCCGCCGGTGTGGCGGCGGGCATCCCCACCGCCGTGCTCTCGCGCGGCCTCGCCGGCGTGGCGGGAGCATGCCTGGTCGTCAACCTGCCGGGCTCGCGCGGGGGAGTGAAGGACGGTCTGTCCGTGCTCCGGCCGATCCTGGTCCACGCGGTCGAGCAGATCGTCGGGAGCGACCACTGAGCGCGAGAGGGTGGCCGGTGCGACTCTCGTCGGGCTCCTCGCCGGTCGTGACCCTGCGGCCTCTCCGCGCCACCGACGCGACGCCGTGGCGTGACGCGCGGCGCCGCAACGCGGCGTGGCTCTCGCGCTGGGACGCGACCGCGCCCCCAGGGACCGACGCCCGGCCGGTGACCTTCCGGACCCTGATCCGCAGGCTCACCCGGAGCGCGCGTCGCGGCGCGACGCTGCCCTTCGCCGTCGAGGTCGACGGTCGCTTCGCCGGCCAGCTCACGGTCAACAACATCGTCCGCGGCTCCGCGCAGTTCGCGTCGGTCGGCTACTGGCTCGACCAGGAGTACGCCGGCAAGGGCGTCATGCCGAGGGCGGTCGCGATGGCCATCGACCACTGCTTCCTGTCCGTCGGGCTGCACCGCATCGAGATCGCGATCCGCCCGGAGAACTCCAACTCCCTGCGGGTGGTGGAGAAGCTCGACGTCCCCGAGGTCGGCTACGCGCCGCGCTTCCTCCACATCGACGGCGACTGGCGCGACCACCGCCTCTACGCCATCACCAAGGACGACGTGCCCTACGGCATGCTCAAGCGCTACGAGGCCGCGTCCCAGGCCGACGACTGAGCCGTCGGCGGTCGGGCGGCCCATCAACCACACCAGCAATTTGCGACACACGGGTAGACATCCGACTCACGCTGAGGTATCGCTCCTAGGCTCACGTCCGTGGACCTGAGTGCTCTGATCTTCGTCGCCCTGGCAGTGGCCTGGGCTGTCTACCTGATCCCCAAGGCGCTCAAGCAGCACGAGGCCAGCGCTGCCAGTCGCTCCGTCGACGCCTTCTCCGACCGCCTGCGTGTGCTCGCCCGGCGCGAACCCGTCGACGCGCGCACCGCCCGGCTCGTCGTCCGAGGGGCGAAGCCCGAGCAGGACACCGCGATCACCGTCGACGTCGAGGTCGCCTCGCTCGGACGGGCCCTGCCGGTCACCCCGGACCGCGTGCGCGCCCGACGCGCTGCTGCCGCGCGAGCCGCCAAGCGCCGCCTGCGGGTCGTCCTCACGATCCTGGCGTCACTCCTCGTGGTCGGTGGTCTCGCGATCGCCGGTCTCGCGCCGCCGCTCCTGACGCTCGTCCCCGCCGGTCTGCTCGTCGTGTGGTTGGTCGCCTGCCGACTGATGGTGCGCTCCGAGCGGGCGGTGGACGACCGCGTGCTCGCCGTCCGGCCTCGGCCGGCGTGGGCGAAGCCGTCGAGCCCGAGTCCGTCGACGAGGACCCCGCCACCGAGGAGATCGCCGTCGTCCACGTCGAGGCCGACCTCGTCGTGCCGGCCGCCCAGGCGCCATCGCCCGCGGCCGACGACGCCTCCGAGGCGCGCCGGCCCGGCGACTGGGACCCGGTGCCGACCACGCTTCCGACGTACGTCGCCAAGGAGCCGGCCGCCCGCCGCACGGTCCGCACCATCGACCTCGACTCGACCGGCGTCTGGACCTCCGGCCCGCTCGCCGCCGACTCCGAGCTGGCTCGGGAGGCCGACGAGGCCGCGCGCACCGCGAAGGCCGAGGCCCGCGACGAGGCCGAGCGTCGTCGCGCATCCGGCTCCTGATTCGGACCTCGCCGCGGCCTGGTGCTAACGTTTCGCTCCGCGCCACCGACTCGCTCGGAGGCGCAAAGCTGGGGCTGTGGCGCAGTTGGTAGCGCGTCTCGTTCGCAATGAGAAGGTCAGGGGTTCGAATCCCCTCAGCTCCACCAAACCTGCAGGTCAGAGGCCACATCGTCGTCCTTAACGAGGAGGACGACAGTGTGGCCACTCTCCATTTATTGGCTCTTCTGACTCTTTCGTGGGCGGTCGTGGGTGCCTGAGTGAGGCACACGCCGTTCTCCGCTTACGGTTCCTGCTTGTCGAGGGCTGGAATCGCGAGGCGGGAGAACGGCGTGTGTATGACGAGGGTATGGGCTCGATTGGTGGGGGTCGAGAAGACCACGGTCGAGCGGGTCGAGTTCGACGATGCCGCGGGTGTGGTGGTCGTGCACGTGAAGCCCTACCAGCGTGAGCGCAGGCGGTGTCCGGTATGCCGGCGCCGGTGCCCGGTCTACGACGGTGGTGGCGGCAGACGGCGGTGGCGTGCACTGGACCTGGGGGCCATGGTGGCCGAGCTCGAGGCAGACGCACCGCGGGTCACCTGTGCGGAGCATGGGGTGCTGGTGGCCGCGGTGCCGTGGGCACGTCACCGGGCCGGGCACACCCGGTTCTTTGACGACCAGGTCGCCTGGCTGGCGGTGAAGACCTCGAAGCCGCGGTCACCGAGCTGATGCGGATCGCGTGGCGCACGGTCGGTGCGATCATCACCCGGGTCGTGGCCGACATCGACGCCTGGTGGACCGCCTCGAGGGGCTGCGCCGGATCGGGATCGACGAGATCAGCTACAAGAAGGGCCACCGCTACCTCACCGTGGTCATCGACCACGACTTCCAGCCGGCTGGTCTGGGCAGCCGAGGGCCGCGACAAGGCCACCGTGGCTGGGTTCTTCGACGCCCTGGACGCCGATGGCGGCGAGCGCAGCAGCTGCTGACCCATGTCTCGGCCGACGGGGCAGACTGGATCGGCGAGCGTCGTGCGAAGCGCGTGCACCCGCAGGCGATCCGCTGTGCGGATGCCTTCCACGTCGTCGCCTGGGCCACCGACGCGCTCGACGTTCTGCGTCGCGAGGCATGGAACCAGGCCCGCGCGATTGCCCGGACCGAGCCGAAGGGCCGACCCGGGCGACCCCGCAAGGACGGCACCCAGGCCTCCGGGCCACTCCCGGCCATGAGCAGGCCAAGGCCCTCAAGGGCGCCCGCTACGCGTTGTGGAAGAACCCCGAGAACCTCACCGAGAAGCAGCAGGCCAAGCTCGAGTGGATCGCGACCACCGACCCCCGCCTACACCGCGGATACCTCCTCAAAGAAGGGCTGCGGACCGTGTTCGCACTCGGTCACAGTGGAGTCCCGAGGCCGGTATCGAGGCCCTGGACCGGTGGCTGGGCTGGGCCGCGCGCTGTCGCATCCGACGCCTTCGTCGACCTCGGCCGCAAGATCCGTCACTACCGTCGCCAGATCGAAGCCGCGATCCGCGAAGACCTCTCCAACGCCCTGGTCGAGTCGACCAACACCAAGATCCGCCTCCTGACCCGCGTCGCCTTCGGCTTCCACTCCGCCGAAGCCCTCATCGCCCTCGCCATGCTCAGCCTCGGCGGCTACCGACCAGACCTCCCAGGCCGACCATGACCCACGAACAAGTCAGGAGAGCCTCATTTGGAGCGCCTACTCCGCACCGTCGACTCTCAATTGAGCATGGCCGGTGCGACGCACCGCGAAGGCGGATGCCAAACACTTGTGCGCAGGCTTCGACCGTTAGAAAAGTCGAGAGTTGGGAACTCGTGAGGCCTACAGGCGAGTAGTGTGTGTACTCGCCAGCCACCGACGGGGGTCCGTTCAGATGACGCTTATTCTGGTCGTCGACGACGAACCTGACATCAGAGACCTCATCGCGATCAAGTTGAGTGCGCATGGCTACGAGGTGAAGACGTCGCCCGATGGCGCCTCGGCGCTTCGCACCTGCCGTGTGTCGCACCCCCGGCTTCTGATCCTAGACGTCATGATGCCTGGCATCTCGGGCTTGGACGTCGTTACGAGTCTGCGAAAGGACCCAACATACGACCACTTGCGTCTCGTGCCGGTTCTTATGCTCACGGCGTTGGCAATGGAGGAGAACCAGGAGGCCGCGCAGAGGGCCGGCGCGACCGCCCTCCTGACTAAACCCTTCAGCCCCAATCACTTGGTCGACGTGGTTGACAGGATGTTGCGGGCCGGGGTCGAGTCGTCACTCACGAGAACGTAACTGCGACGCCACCGATTGGGAATCGGTGCGCCGCGGCCCCCGCAACCGGTTCATCACTATTAGACTAGACAAGCGCTGTTGGCCGATTAAGTGACCCCCGCATTGGTCTTGTCGTCGAAAGAAAGCCCGTGGAGACGCGGGTGACACCTTGGATACTGGACGACGGTGTTGAGATCAATTCCGCAGAGGGCGTCTAGCGATTGCCCCTCTGGGACCTAAACGGACGCGGCCCGTGTCCCAGCACGGTGAACTCGTGGACCACTCGAACCTAGCCGCCGTAGCGAACGGCACGCGGAGCATGCTTCGGGGGAACCCCATCCGAACAAGAGACCTGTCGACGGCCGCCGAGCCGGTGGCGGCTGCCGCCACCGCAAGCGGTTCGCCTATCGGGACGCCTGACTCACGCGATCCCAGTGTTGGGGGCAACGGGCACGCAGGGATCGAGAACGGTAGTAAGGCGTCGAGGATTCCTTATCGCTCACCAACCAGCGTGGCTCCGTCCGATCGCCCTGACATTTCCCCGCTGCAGCAAAGGTCGGAGTACTTTGCGCAACATGAGTTCTCAGTTGTGCTGTGCCTCCTGGCGTGACGACGATGGGTGACTCGACGTCTGCGCCATGGCAAGCCCGCGATAACGGCTGGGGGGGCGATGAGGCGCGAGCTGCGATTCATCAGATCGCCGAAGACGTTCGGATCCGCAGCCGTTTCCGCACTTGCGAAGTCGAAGTCTTACGACCGGACGGCATGCTGGAGTTCGTCGCTGTCGCCGGCAACGACGACGCCGACTCCGAGATGCTGCGACGTGCTTCTCCCTTTGCGGCCATGAAGCCGGCGCTCAGTTTGGGCGCACAGTACGGCGACTGGACATTCGTCGTCCAGGAGTGGCTCACCTTTGAGGCCCGTCAGCTCCTTGTGGAGTACTGCTGGATCCCGCAGATCGTCGACACCGATGACCCCGACCAGTGGCGCGCCCTTGACATCCTGGTCGCACGCATCTGCGATGACCGCGGCAACCTGCGGGCACTGATGTACCTCGATGAACCTCTGTCGGGCTCACGACCGGACCCGAGTCACCTCCGTAGCCTGACTGCAGACCTCGACCTTTCGCTGCGAGCGGTGTTGACCGCCCTCGAGCGAGAAGAGTTCGGTCAGCAGGTACGACTGGCGGTGGCAGCCCGGGACTTCGTTCGCGCTGCATCTAGCCGGACAGACTATGTTGACCTTCTGATCAGCGCCCAAGAACACCTTCTTGCGGGTTTCCGCGCTCGCGACGTCAATGTTCGGGTGTTCGTCGATGAGCGGCCCCGGTGGCCGGGCATGTCTGCGGCCCACGTCCCGGAGTCTCTCGTCGAGGCTGTGGAGGCAGCGGGTAGGCGGGCCTGGGCTGACCAGACCGTGATCATCGTCGAGCCCGGTCGGGTCTGGGGTGACGGCCCGCTTGAGCGGCTTCATCGCGACGACCTGACCCGCCACCTCGCCTTCCACGGCACCAGTGAGCTGGTGGTGGCGCCGGTCGGGGCCGGCTCGGAGCCCCTCGGCATGCTTGTCATCGACCGTGAGCTCGGCGGGCCCCGATGGACCGAGAGCGACAGCCAAACCGCCCTGGACATCGGCCACGACCTCGGCCGGGCGATCCTCAACACCCGCTTGCCCACGAACGCGAGCTCAAGGTGATCGCCGACTCTCCGACGCCTCGATCACTACCGTGTCGAGCTTCTCTCCACGGTCTCCCACGAGCTGAAGAATCCGCTCAGCGCCGTCCTTGGCCACGTCGAGATGCTCGAGTCACTACCCGATCTACCCGAGACGGCGAACCCCTCCATTAAAGCGCTGCGCCGCACCGCGTCACGCATGACGACGGTCATGGACGACCTGCTGCTGCTCAGCCGGATGGGCAATGTCGACAACCCGCTCGACCGAGAGCGTGTTGACCTAGTCGATGTCCTTCGTGAAGTGCTCGACAACGAGTCACTGCGGGCTCAAGCACACGCTGTGACGCTCCGGATGGAAGCACCCGACGACGCGGCGGTCGTCTCCGGACACCCCGAGTTCCTTTCTCGGTTGTGCGCCAACGTGGTCGGCAACGCGGTCAAGTACTCCCGGCCGGGGAGCGCCGTGAACCTCAACCTAGCCAGAGCCGGTGACCGAATCGTCCTGACCTGTGCCGACAGCGGGCTCGGCATCTCCGAAGCCGATCAGGCCTACGTGTTCAACGAATTCTTCCGCTCGACCAATACGGACGCCCTTGGCCGCCCCGGCACCGGACTGGGATTGGCGATCGTGGCTCGGATCGTGTCGCGCCACGCAGGCCAGATCGAGCTCGAGTCCACGCTGGGCCTCGGCACGACCGTCCGGATCAGGCTCCCGGCCTACCGCGAGGAGGGGACCTGTGACATTCAGACGGGGGCACTGCCGATGTGGCGCCACTCCACGGGACGATTGCCGACATTTGGGCCACTGCGCCCTTCCTCTCTCACCGCCTACTGAAGACACCTGGCGCTCGGTCGGGCAGCAGATTGGGTCGACCGACCGAGGCCGTACACGTTGCTAGGAATGTAGGGACACAAGTAAACGAGTGTCCAGACACTGGCGCTGTAGGGTGCGCGACACCGTCG
>CAWGJR010000016.1:0-52667 GCA_963822915.1 uncultured Actinomycetota bacterium | reverse complement strand
ACCAGCCGATGCCGGCCGACCGGGTCTCCTTCGCCGGCGAGATCGTCGCCGTCGTCGTGGCCCGCACCGCCGCGGAGGCCCGCGACGCCGCCGAGCTCGTCGACGTCGAGTACGAGGAGCTGCCCGCCGCGATCGACCTGAAGGCAGCAGCGAACGACGAGGTGCTCGCCCACCCCGACCTCGGCACCAACAAGTCGGCGTTCTGGAAGTTCGACTCCGCCGAGGCCGGCACCGGCGGCGACGTCGACGCCGCGATCGAGAAGGCCCGTGGCGACGGTGTCGTGATCGAGCGCGAGTACCGCCAGCAGCGGCTGATCCCCGCCTTCATGGAGCCGCGCTCCACCGTGGTCGACCCGACCGGTGAGCAGATCACCATGTGGTCGGCGACCCAGATCCCGCACATCCTCCGCTTCGCGCTCGCCGCCACGACCGGCATCAGCGAGTCGAAGATCCGCGTCATCGCCCCCGACGTGGGTGGCGGCTTCGGCGGCAAGCTGAACACCACGCCCGAGGAGTGGCTGACGTTCTGCATCGCCAACCGCCTCGGCAAGCCGGTGAAGTACACCGAGACCCGCTCGGAGTCGCTGATGGTGGCCCACCACGGCCGCGACCAGTGGCAGAAGCTGACGCTGTCGGCCGAGAAGGACGGCACCGTCACCGGCCTCAAGGTGGAGCTGCTCGCCGACCTCGGCTCGCACGTCTCCCTCGTGGGTGGCGGCGTACCGGTCCTGGGTGCGTTCATGTTCAACGCGATCTACAAGTTCCCCGCCTACCAGTTCAACTGCCAGACCGTGCTGACCAACAAGACGTGGACCGACGCCTACCGCGGCGCCGGGCGGCCCGAGGCGACGTACGCCATCGAGCGGCTGATGAGTGAGCTCGCCGCCGAGCTCGACGTCGACCCCATCGAGATCCGGCGCAAGAACTGGATCAACGCCGACGAGTTCCCGTTCATGTCGGTCGCCGGCCTGGAGTACGACACCGGCAACTACGAGGCCGCCACGTCCAAGGCGCTCGAGATGTTCGGGTACGACGACCTGCGCGCCGAGCAGAAGCAGCGCCGCGAGTCCGGCGACCCGGTGCAGCTCGGCATCGGCATCTCGACGTTCACCGAGATGTGCGGCCTGGCTCCCTCGCGGGTGCTCGGCCAGCTCAACTACGGCGCCGGCGGGTGGGAGCACGCCGCCGTGCGGATGCTCGCGACCGGCAAGGTCGAGGTCGTCACCGGTGCCTCGGCCCACGGCCAGGGACACGAGACGGCGTTCAGCCAGATCATCGCCGACCGGCTCGGCGTCCCGTTCGAGGACATCGAGGTCCTGCACGGCGACACCCAGACGTCACCGCGCGGGCTCGACACCTACGGCTCGCGCTCGCTGGTCGTGGGCGGCGAGGCGATCGTGCGGGCCGCCGACAAGGTGATCGAGAAGGCCAAGCCGATCGCGGCCCACCTGCTCGAGGCCTCGGTCGACGACATCGAGTTCTCGGCCGGCCGGCTGTCGGTGCGGGGCACCGACCAGGGCATGGCGCTCACCGAGGTGGCCGCCGCGGTCTTCGCCGCGCACGACTACCCGGAGGGCGTGGAGCCGTCGATCGACTCCGAGGCGACCTACGACCCCATCAACTTCAACTACCCCCACGGCACGCACCTGTGCGCCATGGAGGTCGACACCGAGACCGGTGGGGTCAAGATCCGCAAGTACGTCTGCGTCGACGACATCGGGACGATCATCAACCCGATGATCGTGGCCGGTCAGGTGCACGGCGGGCTCGTGCAGGGCATCGCCCAGGCGCTGTGGGAGGAAGCGGTCTACGACGACGCCGGCACGCTCGTGTCCGGCTCCTTCGTCGACTACCTGCTGCCGACCGCGGCCGACACGGTGAGCTTCGAGGTCGGCCACACGTCGTCGCCGTCGATCACCAACACCCTCGGCACCAAGGGCGTCGGCGAGGCCGGCACCATCGCCTCGACCCCGGCGGTCGTCAACGCCGTGGTCGACGCGATCCGACACTTCGGGGTCAACGACATCCAGATGCCGTGCACCCCCGAGCGCGTCTGGAAGGCCATCCAGGGAGCCGGAGGTGACGCCCCGGACACGGTCGGCGCCGCGGCCCCTCACTTTGACACCGCCGAAGGCACCGAAGGAGCAGCGCAGTGATCCCCACCGAGTTCGAGTACCTCGCACCGACGTCGGTCGAGGAGGCGATCGCCGCGCTCGCCGAGCACGGCGACGACGCCAAGGTCCTGGCCGGCGGGCAGAGCCTGCTGCCGGTGCTGCGCATGCGCCTCAACGCTCCGGAGGTCGTCATCGACCTCGGGAGGATCGAGGGTCTGCGCGGCGTGCGTGACGACGGCGATGCCATCGTCATCGGTGCCATGACGACGCACAGCACGGTCGCGACCGACCCCCTGGTCGCCGAGCACGCGCTGCTGATCACCAAGGCCATCGGGGAGGTCGCCGACGAGCAGATCCGCCACCGCGGCACCTTCGGCGGCGCGCTCGCGCACGCAGACCCGGCCGGCGACGTCGGGGCCCCGGCCCTCGCGCTCGGCGCCGAGTTCGTCATCGCCGGGCCCGACGGGACCCGCACGGTGGGGGCCGACGACTTCTTCGTCGACCTCTTCGAGACCGCCATCGCCGAGGGGGAGCTGCTCACCGAGGTGCGCATCCCCAAGCACACCGGGTGGGGCGCGACGTACGAGAAGTTCGTGCGGGTCTCCCACCAGTGGTCGATCGTCGCGATCGCAGCGACCGTGCGCTCCGAGGGCGGGGTGATCGCCGAGGCCCGGGTCGCCATGACCAACATGGGCTCGACGCCGCTGCGTGCCCGCGGCGTCGAGGAGGCGCTGGCCGGCCAGCCCGCCACCGACGAGGCCGTACGAGCCGCCGCGGCCCAGGCCGCCGACGGCGCCAACCCGCCGTCCGACCTCAACGGCGACTCCGACTACCGACGCCACCTCGCGACCGTGCTCACGCGGCGCGCGGTGCTGTCGGCCGCGGGGGCGTGATCGGGGAGTGGATCTCGAGCACCGCTTCACCGTCCCGACCGGCGTCGAGGAGACCTGGGCGCACTTCGAGGATCTCGCGGCCCTGGCCGAGTGCTTCCCGGGGGCCACGCTCACCTCGGCCGACGAGACGTCGTTCGCCGGGTCGGTGAAGGTCAAGCTGGGTCCGATCGCCCTGGTCTACAACGGCTCGGGCACGTTCGTCGACAAGAACGAGATCGTGCACAGCTTCCAGGTCGACGCCAAGGGCAAGGACAAGCGCGGCAACGGCACGGCCGGGGCGAAGGTGTCGTTGTCGATGGCCGAGAACGCCGACGGGTCGACCGACGTGGAGGTCATCACCGACCTCGCCATCACCGGCAAGCCGGCCCAGTTCGGGCGCGGGGTGATGCAGGACGTCTCCGACAAGCTGCTCGGTCAGTTCGTCGCGTGTCTCGAGCAGCGGCTGTCGGCCGAGCCCGAGCCCGAGCCCGAGCCGGCGTCGGAGTCGGCACCCGATCCCGGGGTCGAGTGGACGCCGTCGGAGGAGACGCCGATCGCAGATGCCGCAGCCGCGTCGGCGGGGGTGACGGCCCCGGCCGCCGCCCCTGCTGCGGCCCGGCCCGCTCCGCGACCGGTCAGCTCGGCCCCACCGAAGGACGACTCCCTCGACCTGGGTGCGGCGGTGCTGCCGATCCTGCTCAAGACCTACTGGAAGCAGGGGGTGGCGGGGCTGCTCGTCGTGGCGGTCCTGGTGCGGCTGCTGCGCCGCTGATCCGCCGATGCTCCCGTAGCGGCTAGCGTGGGGTGATGGGACCTCGACGCACCGCCCGCTCGATCCGCGGCTCGATGATCGGGGCCGGTGTCGTGCTGCTGGCCATCACCTCGGCGCCAGCGGCCCCGGCTGCGCCCTCGCCGACCGACGTCGGTCCGGGCGGCGGCGTCGCGCGCGTCGAGCGCCGTGCCGTCGATCCCGGACCGGTCTTCCTCGAGCCGTTCGAGGCGTTCGCGGGCAGCGCGAGCACCACCGCTCGAAGTGCTGCGGACATGACACCTGAGGGGACCGTGGCGATCGCGCGGGTCACTCCGCAGGGGGCGGTCGAGGTGCAGCTGCGCCTCGGAGGTCGCGCACCCGCCGGCGTGACGGTGCTGCAACCCGCGCGCGCCGGCGTCTCCCCGTCCGACGTGCGCGTGCTGGCCTCGCACGCTCAGTTCACCGACTCGGTCGGCCAGGGCCGAGTGGTCGTGCTGTGGGGCGACGGTGCCGGGGCGACGTCGTACTCCTTCGCGCGCGACGACGGGTCGTGGACGACGCCACGCTCGGTCGGCGCGGACGAGATCTATGCCGATGCCGAGGTGATCGGGGAGGACGGCCTGCTTCGGATCGCGCAGCGTGACGACAGCGGGGACCAGGTGCGGACGCACCTGCGGATCCTGGGTCCGGACGGCGAGCGGACGTCGACGTACCTGCCCTCGGTGCGCGGGTCGGTCGACGACGAGGTCGCCCTCGACCTCGACGCCGGCGACGACGTCGCCTACCTGTCCGTGATCCGCTCGCGCGCGGGACCTTCCGTGCCGGACGGTTCGCCGTGCTCGACGGGCTCGGAGCTCGCGCTGCTGCGGCTGAGTCCCTCCGGCCGGCTGCGCGCCGAGGGCACCCGCGTGCCGCGCACCCAGTCGGGCACCCAGGTCGACGGCGCGTGTGCTGCCGACGCCGGGGAGCGACTCGGCGACCTCCGACTGACGACGGGCTACTTCGCGGCCCTCACCACCTTCTCCTCGTCCTCCATCGCCGCTCCGGAGCAGTCCCGGCTGCTGAGCTTCTCGCGTAACTTCCAGAGTGCGTGGACGACCAGAGCCGCCACCGTGTCGGACGTCGGCGCCCCGGGGCCGCTCGGGTACGTCGCGGGGGATCTCACCCAGGCCGGCGAGTCGGTGGTGGGCGGGGTGCCGACCCTCTCCATCGCGGCCTACAACGAGTTCAGCGAGGAGTGGGAGGACCCCGAGGTGCTGACCGGGCCCTCGGGGGGCACCGACCTCCGGTTGTCCGGCGCCTTCGAGGCTGGTGCCTTCACCTGGCGCGAGGCGCTCGCGCCACACCGTCTCCAGTACCGAGCCCGGGAGTTCGGCGAGGACCTCCTGCCCATCGTCGACGGCCCGGTGGGAGCCGTGCCCACGGGGGTGGGCTCGGACGCCGAGGGCAACGGGGTGGTCGCGTTCGACGACGCCGCCGGCGACGCCTCGACCCAGGTCGTGCCGCTCGACACCAGCGGTCCGGTGCTGAGGCTGGACGGCACGTCGACGCGCCTGAGCGAGGACGGCGCCTCCTTCCTGCCGCGCACCACCGGACGGAACCGGTTCGCCCTGGACGCCTACGACGTCTGGTCCGAGCCGGTCGATCCCCCACGGTGGAGCTTCGGCCAGGGCAGTCAGCGCACCGGCTTCGCCGTGCACGTGACCTACCGCAAGGAGGACGCCTACTCGTTGAACGTCAGGGCAGCGGACTCGCTGGGGCACGAGACCCACGGCTTCCTGTTCGTGACCGTCACCGACAACAAGCCGCCGAAGCTCCTGTCGGCACGGCTGCGCAGGACGTCGGCCGGGCGCTACGACCTGGTCTACCGCGCTGCGAACTTCTCCTTCGTCACCGCCACGACCAAGGGCGGCAAGCGCCCGATCAAGGCCTACCCGGGTCTCTTCGAGTATCCGCGCGACCGCAAGCGCAACGTCCTGCCACTGACGACCAAACCCCTGCCCCCTGGGCGCTACCGCGTCAAGGTGGACATCGAGGACTCCGAGGACCTGCACGCCCGTACGACGCTGCGCCTGCGGGTGCCGCGCCGTTGACGCGGCGCCGACGACGAGCCGACTGCCCTACAGCGCGACCGGCCCGGGCGTCGGCTCCGTCTCGAGCTCTGCCAGTCGCACGCCGTTGACGCCGTCGGGCAGCAGCGGCTCGACCCACCAGATCGCGATCGCACCGACCGCCAGCGAGCCCGCCACGAGCAGCCCGATGTAGACGCCGGCGAGGCCGTGGTCGATGAGGAAGCCGGCCGAGACCGGAGCGATGATGCCCGGGAGGCTGAAGGAGGCCGAGCTGAGGGCGTTGTAGCGACCGCGCAGGTGGTCGGGGGCGAGGTCGTTGACCAGCGCCGGGATCGTGGGCTGGAGCAGCGTCTCGCCCAGGGCGAAGACGGAGGCGCACCCGGCGACGAGCAGGGTGGCGCCGACGGTGCCCGAGACCAGTCCGCAGGCGCCGAGGAGCAGCCACGCCCCGCCCCACACGACGCCCATCGCGGCGATCACGCGGGTGCGCCGCAGCCCCTCGATGCGACTGAGCACGAACAGCTGGAGCACCACGATCACGGCGGTGTTGGCGGCGAAGGCGAACCCCAGGCCGCGCGTCGAGACCTCGCCGACCGCGCGCGCGAAGGCGGGCATGCCGGTGTTGAGCTGGGCGTAGCCGACGAAGGCCGCCACGAACCCGAGCACCATCACGGGGGCGACCGCCGGGCGGCGCAGCACCGCGAGGTAGGACACCTGCTCGACGGGCGCCTCCGGGTCGTGGACAGGGCGTCCGGCGACGTGGCGCAACGGGCCGAGCAGCAGGATCAGCGCGGGGACGTAGCTGGCGGCGTCGGCGGCGTAGATCGCCTGGAAGGTCACCAGCCGGTCGACGTCGACGAGGAAGCCGCCGGCGATGCCGCCGATCCCGATGCCGAGGTTGAGCAGGGCGAAGTTGACCCCGAAGTAGCGCTGTCGTTGCTCGGACGGCACCACGGCGGCGATGAGGCTCTGCACCGCCGGCCAGGCGATGCCGAAGGCGACGCCGCTGAGCGCCAGCCCCACGGCGGCGACCGGGATCGTGTCGGCCACGACGAGCGTCAGGTTGCCGGCGATCAGCAGGACCTGCGTGCCGACGAGCATGACGCGCGCACCGAACCGGTCGATCAGGACGCCGCCGGGCCCGGTCAGCACGAAGCCCGCCAGCGGCGGCAGCGCCAGCAGCAGCCCGACGTCGCTCAGCGCGAAGTCGCGCACCTCGTTGAGGTAGACGACGTGGAACGGCAGCACCAGGCCGGTGCCGAGGAACTCCACGACGACGATGGAGAGCAGCAGCCGTCCCTCGCGGGGGAGGTCGTGCCAGAAGGAGCCGGGTGCGCCGCGCTGCGCCGGGGCCGAGGGGGTGGTCACTGGCCCCATGATCCCAGGCGCCGCCGACGTCGGGCCAGCGGGTTTCGGCTGCGTCCGCCGCGGCAGTTTCTCCGCTGAGGCGGAGAAACTCCCGCTTCTGTCATGAAGCTTCGTACCAGAAGCGGGAGTCTCGTACGACCCTGGAGGCCAGTGTGGCCGGTGTGAGTGTCAAGGCAGGTGTGACTGCTGGGATCTGAGAGACCCGGTCGCCGCGGCAGTTTCTCCGCTGAAGCGGAGAAACTGCCGCTTCTGTCGTGAAGGTTCGTACCAGAAGCGGGAGTTTCGCCGGGTACGCCGGGTACGCCGGGTACGCCGAGTACGCGGCGCCCCCCGGTCAGCCCAGCGCGTCGAGGGCGGCGTACTCCTCGTCGCTCAGCTCGATGCCGGCGGCAGCGGTGTTGGACTCGAGGTGGTCGATCGACGACGTGCCCGGGATCGGCAGCATCACCGGCGAGCGGCGCAGCAGCCAGGCGAGCGCGAGCTGCGACGGGGTGGCGTCGTGCTCCTTGGCGGCCTCGCCGAGCACACCGTCCTCGCCGGACAGCTCGCCGGTGGCCAGCGGGAACCACGGGATGAAGCCGATGCCGTGGGCCTCGCAGTGCTCGAGCAGGGGCTCGGCGTCGCGGTGGGCGAGGTTGAAGAGGTTCTGCACGGTCGCGATCGGCGCCATCGCCGCGGCCATCTCGAGCTGCTCGACCGAGACCTCCGAGAGCCCGATGTGGCGGATCTTGCCCTCGTCGCGCAGCTTGAGCAGCTCACCGACCTGGTCCTCCAGCGGGACGGCGGCGTCGATGCGGTGCAGCTGGAACAGGTCGATCGCCTCCAGGCCGAGGCGGCGCAGCGACAGCTCGCACTGCTGGCGCAGGTAGGCCGGGTTGCCGACCGGCGTCCAGATGCCGGGGCCCTGGCGGGTCAGCCCGGCCTTGGTCGCGATGACCACGTCGTCGGCGTACGGGTGCAGCGCCTCCTTCAGCAGCGCCTCGGCGGTCTCCGGGCCGTAGGAGTCGGCGGTGTCGAAGAAGGTGATGCCGAGCTCGACGCTGCGCCGCAGGACGGCGACGGCGTTGGCGGGGTCCTTCGGCGGTCCCCACACCCCCTCGCCGGTGAGCTGCATCGTGCCGTAGCCGAGGCGTACGACGGGCAGGTCGCCGCCGATGGCGAAGGTGCCGGAGGGTGCTGCGACGTTCTCGGTGCTCGTGCTGGTCATGACTGCTCGCTCTCGGTGAGGTCGCCGGCCCAGGCGGTGTGGAAGGTGCCGGACCGGTCGACGCGTTGATAGGTGTGGGCCCCGAAGTTGTCGCGCAGGGCTTGGATGAGGGCGGCGGGCAGGCGCTCGCGTCGCAGCCCGTCGAAGTAGGCCAGCGAGGAGGAGAAGGCCGGCGTCGGGATGCCGCCGGTCGCCGCAGCAGCCACGACGCGACGCCACGCGTCGACACCGTCCTTGACCGCGTCGGCGAAGAACGGCGTGGTGAGCAGGGTCGTGAGGTCGGGCTCCTCGGTGTAGGCCTCGGTGATCCGACCCAGGAAGCGGGCCCGGATGATGCACCCGTCGCGCCAGATCTTCGCCACCTCGCCGAGGTCGATGTCCCAGCCGTGCTCCTCGGCGCCCGCGACGATCTGGTCGAAGCCCTGCGCGTAGGCGACGACCTTCGAGGCGTAGAGCGCCGCGCGGATGTCGTCGACGAACGAGTCGCGCTCGGCGTCGACGCGTTCACCCTCGCTCGTGGTCGAGAACATCTCCCGCGCGGCGGCGCGCTGCTCGGCGTGGCCCGACAGGCTGCGGGCGAAGGTCGCCTCGGCGATCCCGGTGATCGGGACCCCGAGGTCCAGGGCGCTCTGCACCGTCCAGCGACCTGTCCCCTTCTGCTCGGCCTGGTCGAGCACGACGTCGACGAACGGCTTGCCCGACCCGGCGTCGGTGTGACGCAGCACGTCGGCGGTCATCTGGATCAGGAACGACTCCAGCTCGCCCTTGTTCCACTCGGCGAACACGTCGGCGATCTCGGCCGGCTCGAGGCCGCCGCCCGAGCGGAGCAGGTCGTAGGACTCGGCGATCAGCTGCATGTCGGCGTACTCGATGCCGTTGTGGACCATCTTCACGAAGTGGCCGGCGCCGCCCTCGCCCACGTGGGCGCAGCACGGCTCGCCGTCGACCTCGGCGGCGACCGACTCCAGGATCGGGCCGAGCCGCTCGTAGGCCTCGTCGCTGCCGCCGACCATGATCGAGGGGCCCTCGAGCGCGCCGACCTCGCCGCCGGAGACGCCGGTGCCGACGAAGCGGAGTCCGTGCTCGGCCAGGGACTCGGTGCGGCGCATCGTGTCGGTGAAGTGCGCGTTGCCGCAGTCGACGACGATGTCGCCCTCCTCCAGCAGCGGCACGAGGTCGTCGATGACCGCATCGGTCGGGTCGCCGGCCTTGACCATCACGAGCACGACGCGCGGGGTCTCGATCGCGGCGACGAAGTCCTCCAGCGACTCGGTCGCGACGAACTCGCCCTCGTCGCCGAACTCCTCGACGAGCGCGGTCATCTTCTCGGTGGTGCGGTTGTGGACCGCGATGGTGTGACCGTGGCGGGCGATGTTGCGCGCGAGGTTGCGGCCCATGACGGCGAGGCCGGTCAGGCCGATCGTGGCAGTGGGTCCGGGGGTGGGGGCCATGGGTCCAGCCAACTCCTGCGCGCCAAACGGGGCTACCGCCTGAGGGGGTGGCCCTCGTGCCGGTGCTGGCCCTGCGTGCCGGTGCCGGTGCTGGTGCCGGTGCTGGTGCTGGTTGCGGTTGGCGTTCGGCTCACCGGGTTTCGACACGCCTGTCGCGGCTTCGCGAGCTCAGTCGCGACGCTTGCTCAACCTCTTCTGATTCGCCTCCTTCACTTCGTTCAGGAGCGTCAGAAGACATTGAACGGCCGGAACTGCACCGAGATCCGCGGCCCGGCATGGGCGACCTTCGGCACGGCGTGCTCCCAGGTGCGCTGGCAGGAGCCGCCCATGACGACCAGGTCGCCGTGACCCATCTCGACGCTGATCGACTCCCCACCGGCGCGCGGGCGCAGGACGAGCCTGCGGGGGTCACCGAGCGAGACGATCGCGACCATCGTGTCGTGGGTCGACCCGCGCCCGATGGTGTCGCCGTGCCAGGCGACGGAGTCGCGACCGTCGCGGTAGTAGCAGCACCCGGCGGTGCGGAACGGCTCGCCGAGCTCCTCGGCGTAGTGGGCGGTGAGCGCGTCGCGTGCCTCGGTGAGGATCGGGTGGGGGAGGTCCTCGCCGATCATGTAGGTGTGGACCAGCCGCGGGACGTCGACGAGGCGGTCGTACATCTGGCGACGCTCGGCGCGCCACGGCACCTCCTCGACGAGGGTGGCGAAGATGTCGTCGGGCGCCGAGAGCCAGGTGCGCGCGACGTCGATCCACGCGCCCTCGGTGAGCTCGCGTCGGGTGACGTCGGCCAGGTCGCCCACCCCGACGGCGGGCGGCTCGAACAGGGTCGTCTGGAAGTCCATGGACCGCATCCTAGCCCGAAGTGTCGAACACGTGTTCGACCGACGACGGCGGGTCAGGGACCGGGTCAGGGGCTGGGTCAGGCGAGCGAGCGCTTGATCTGCTCGATCGTCTCGTCGGCCAGCGCGGGCAGCCTGCGCCCGACGACGATCGGTGCCACGAGGCGGATCAGGAACGGGAACTCGAAGTCCGCCCGGTAGTGGATCGACGTGCCGCCGTCGGGCAGCGCGGTGAAGCGCATCCAGTCGGTGGCGGTGGTGCGGCCGTTGCGGCCCCGGAAGCGCACCTCGTTCGGCGCGTCGTGCACGACGGTCTCGTAGGTGAGGTCGACGCTGCGGCCCATGAACTCCGAGGTGTTGTCGTACGTCGTCCCGAGCCCGCCGTCGCCGGAGGTGCGGGTGGTCGAGCGCGTGCCGGGGTCCCACTCGTTGGTGGTGGTGAAGTCGCCGAGGTAGGCGAACACGTCGTGGATGGGGCGGGGGACGCTGAAGGTGCGCTCGACGTGCATGGCGCCAGCCTACGGAGCGACCTACGGGGCGACCTACGGAGCGACCTGCGGGGCGAGCTCGAGCCGTCTGGTCCAGCGCGACAGTGTCCTCGGGGCGACGTACGATCTCGCCATGACCTCGAGCCGGCTCCTCCCGACCCGCCCCACCACCGCTCGTCGCGCCCGGCTGCGTCGCAGCCTCACCGGAGGCGTCGCCGCCCTCGCGCTGATCTCGGTGGCCGGCTGCGGCAGCTCCTCCGACGACACCGACACCGACGCCGGCGCGACCGACGCGGCGCCGACCAGCACGTCCAGCGACTCCGCGGGCGAGCCCGCCGAGGCACCCTCGAGCGACGCACCCGCCGACGTGGCCGAGGGTGAGGTCGTCGACACCGACGAGTTCCTCGCCGAGTTCAAGGACTCCATCAGCAAGGAGACGACGGCAGCCTTCTCGATCGAGACCGGTATCGGTGCTGCGGCCGTGTCCGGCGCGGGCGACATCGACCTGTCCACGACCCCGCCCACGATGGCGCTGACCCTCGACCTGGCGCAGCTGGGCGGGGATGCGGCGATGCGTCTCGTCGACGGGGTCATCTACCTCCAGCTCCCGCAGCTGGGCGGCAAGTTCCTCAGCGTCGACCTCAACGACCCCGACAACCCCTTCGGCTCGACGTTCACCGACCAGTTCGACATCGAGACCCAGTTCGAGTCCTTCGGCGACGCGATCGACGAGGTCACCTACGACGGCACCGCCGAGGTCGACGGGGAGACCTTCGAGCAGTTCTCGCTGACCGTCGACTCGCAGGCCATCAAGGACCAGGTCGCCGACCAGCTCGAGGGCACGCTCGGCGAGGGCGCCACGGCCGAGGGCGACGCGGGGGCGGCCCTCGACTCCCTGCCGGACAAGATCGACTACGAGATGTCCTTCGACGAGGACGGGTTCTTCCGGGTGCTGACCTTCGACCTCGGCGAGCTCGGCTCCAGCACGATCGCCTACTCCGACTGGGGCAAGGACGTCTCGATCAAGGCCCCCAACAAGGGTCAGGTCACCGACTTCCCCAACGGTCTCGGGCTTCCGAGCTGACCAGTCGGGCTCAGGGACACATCAGGGGTGTCCCGGTGGCGCCGGCGACCGACGACGCGAGAGGCTGAACCCATGACCGTCTCCGCCAGTGCGCAGCACGGGGTCGCCGCACGCGTGGTCGGCCTGTCCAAGACCTACGGCACGGGCGAGGCGGTGGTGCGGGCGCTCGACGGGGTGACCCTCGACCTCCACGCCGGCGAGTTCACCGCCGTGATGGGCCCCAGTGGCTCCGGCAAGTCGACGTTGATGCACGTCTGCGCCGCTCTCGACCAGCCCACCGCCGGAGAGGTGCTCATCGGCGGTACGTCGATCGGCTCGCTGTCCGACAAGCAGCTCACGCTGCTGCGCCGCGACGAGATCGGCTTCGTCTTCCAGTCCTTCAACCTCGTGCCGACGCTGAGCGCGGAGGAGAACATCACGCTCCCGCTGGCCATCGCGGGCAAGAAGCCAGACGCTGCGTGGTTCGAGCAGGTCATCGCGACGGTCGGGCTGGCCGGGCGGCTCAAGCACAAGCCCAACGAGCTCTCCGGTGGCCAGCAGCAGCGGGTCGCGGTGGCACGCGCGCTGGTGAGCCGCCCCCGGATCGTGTTCGCCGACGAGCCCACCGGCAACCTCGACTCCAAGGCCGGCGCGGAGGTCCTCCAGCTCCTGCGCGACGCGGTCGACGAGCACGGCCAGACCGTCGTCATGGTCACCCACGACCCGGTCGCTGCGGCCTACACCGACCGGGTGGTGTTCCTCGCCGACGGCAAGGTGGTCGACGAGGTGCGTGACCCCGACCGCGACGGCATCTTGGAGATCATGGCGCGGATGACCGAGCTGGCAGACGGCACGTCGTGATCCGCGCGGCCTTCAAGAGCCTCCTGGCTCGCAAGGTGCGGCTGGTGATGAGCACCTTCGCGATCGTGCTGGGCGTCTCCTTCGTCGTCGGCACGCTGATCTTCTCCGACACCCTCAACCGCAGCTTCGTCTCCCTCTTCGCCTACACCGTCGGCGACGTCGTGGTGCAGCCCGTGGGCGGCGACGTGCCCGGCGGCGGCGACACCACGACCACCGTGCCCGGAGACCTCGTGGCGACCTTGGCCGAGCTGCCCGGCGCCGCCCGCGCCGACGGCCAGATCGGCGTGCAGGGGGTCTACGTCATCGACACCGACGACCGCCCGCTCGGCGGGTTCGGGCCCCCCTCGATCGGAGGGAACTGGTCCGATGCTCCTGCGGGCAACGGCCTCCAGGGACTCACGATCGTCGAGGGCCGCGAGCCCGAGGGGCCCGACGAGGTGGTGCTCGACGCCGCCACCGCCGAGAAGTCGGGCTGGGCGATCGGTGACTCCGTGCCGATCGTCACCGCCGAGGAGACCGCCAACCTCGACCCGACGCTCGTCGGGATCGCCGACTTCCCCGACGCCGGGTCGCTCAACGGTGCGACGCTCGCCTCCTTCGACACCAGCCGGGCCCAGGAGCTGTTCCTGGACGGCGAGGACGCCTTCAGCTCGGTCTGGGTGACCGCGGCCGACGGAGTGAGCCAGGAGGAGCTGCAGGCCCAGGTCGCCGCGGTGGTCCCCGACGGCTTCGAGGCCGTCACCGGCGACGCCGAGGCCGACGAGCAGGCCGACGACCTGCTCGAGGCGATCAGCTTCCTGACCATCTTCCTGCTGATCTTCGCCGGCATCTCGCTGGTGGTGGGCGCCTTCCTCATCGTCAACACGTTCTCGATCCTGGTCGCCCAGCGCAGCCGCGAGCTCGCGCTGCTGCGGGCGCTCGGGGCGTCGCGCAGGCAGGTCACCCGGTCGGTGCAGCTCGAGGCGTTCGTCCTCGGCGTGGTCGGGGCGACCCTCGGTGTCGGGCTCGGGGTCCTGCTCGCCTACGGGCTGCGCGCGCTGTTCGCGACCTTCGGCCTCGACCTCTCCGGCCAGGCCATGGTCTTCAGCCCGCGCACCTTCGTCGCGGCCTACGCCGTCGGGGTGCTGGTCACGATGGTCGCCGCCTACCTGCCGGCCCGCCGCACGTCCAAGATCGCCCCGGTGCAGGCGATGCGCGACGACGTGGCGCTGCCCGAGGAGTCGCTGCGCACACGCTTCTGGTGCGGTCTCGGACTCGCGGTGATCGGCGCGGCCTCGCTCACGCTGGGTCTCACCGACCTCTTCGACCTCAGCAACGGCGGCTGGTACACCGGGGTCGGCGTGCTCGCGATCCTGCTGGGCGTCACGGCGATGGGGCCGATCATCGCCCGGCCCTACCTCACCGGGGCGCAGCTGCTGTTCGCACGCGCCTTCGGCCCGATCGGCAACCTCGCCGGCCAGAACTCGCTGCGCAACCCGCGGCGCACGGCCGCGACCGCCTCGGCGCTGATGATCGGGCTGACCCTGGCCTGCACGATGGCGATCGTCGGCGCCTCGGCCAGCGCCACCGTCGACAAGCAGACCGAGGAGACCTTCACCGGCGACTACGTCGTCAGCAGCATCTTCCAGGGGCCCTTCTCCTCCAGCGTCGCCGACCGGCTCGACCGGGTCGACGGGGTCGAGGACGTCGTCCAGCAACGCTTCGGCTTCGCCGAGTACGACGGCGGGTTCGCCGGCATCGGCGCGACCGACCCCGACGACCTCGACCGGCTCGACCTCACGCTGGCCAGCGGCAGTGCCGACGACCTCACCCTCGACACGGTGCTGATCGGCACCAACCTGGCCCGCGACGACGACCTCGCGGTCGGCGACACCGTCGAGCTCGAGGTCAACTCGGGCACCGTGACGTGGACGGTCGCCGGCACGTTCGAGGCCAGCTCGCTGGTCGACAGTGCGTTCCTCACCTCGATCGACACCTTCGAGAAGGCCGGCTACCCGGCCCAGGACAGCCTGCTCGTGGTCTACGCCGCCCCGGGTGCGGGCGACCTGCAGGATGCTCTCGACGAGGCACTCGCCGACCAGCCCATCGTGGTCGCTCAGGACCGGGAGGCCTTCGCGGCCGAGCAACGCGCCCAGATCGACCAGTTCGTCCTGTTCATCTACGCCCTGCTCGGTCTAGCGCTGCTCATCGCCGTCCTGGGCATCGTCAACACCCTCGCCCTCTCGGTCATCGAGCGCACGCGCGAGGTCGGCCTGCTGCGCGCGATCGGGGTGACCCGACGTCAGCTGCGCTGGATGATCACGTTGGAGTCGGTCGTCATCGCCTCGCTCGGAGCGGTCCTCGGGGTGGTCCTCGGCGTCAGCTTCGGCATCGCCCTGCTGACCGCCGTGCGCGACCAGGGGCTCGACGTGATCCGGGTGCCGTTCGGGCAGCTGGCGGTCTTCCTGGTGGTCTCGGTGATCATCGGGGTGCTGGCGGCGATCCTCCCTGCCCGCCGCGCCGCGCGGCTCGACGTGCTCGACGCGATCTCGACGGAGTAGGCCCACGCGAGTGCCGGATGAGTCTCAGGATCACCCGAAAGGCTGACGTGGGCCCAGACTTTCCCTACGCTGGCCGGGTGGAGGACGGGACCATGACCACTGACGGACGGCTCAAGCACGTCGTCGTGCGTGAGTACGTCCGTGACCTGGTGGCCGGCCACGCCCCCGGTTCGCCCGCTCCGTCCGAGCGCGAGCTGGTCCATCGCTTCGGCGTCGCACGCATGACGGTCCGCCAGGCGCTCGACGTCCTGGTGAGCGAAGGGCTGCTCGAGCGCATCCCCGGGCGCGGCACGTTCGTCGCCCGGCCGCGTCGCGTCGCGACCCAGATCAGCGGCTACACCGAGGAGATGTCGCGCCGCGGACTGCTCGCCGAGTCCCAGACCCTGCTCGCCCGGCGCGAGCAGGCCGGGCCGGGAGTCGCGCGCGCCCTCAACGTCACCGAGGGCGACGCCGTCATCCACTGGCGTCGGCTGCGCCGTGCCGACGCGGTCGTGGTCTGCATCGAGGACGCCTACCTCAACGAGGTGCTGCTGCCGGGGTTCCTCCAGGCCGGCATGCCCACCAGCCTCTACGACGCCCTGGACGCCCGTGGGCTCCGCCCGACGTGGGTCGAGGACTCCATCACCGCCGACACCGCCAGCCCCGACGAGGCGGTGCAGCTCGAGGTGGCGCGCAACGCCGTGGTGCTGCGCCACTCGCGCCGCGGGATGGTGGGCGACAAGGTCGTCGAGGTCTCCCGCAGCGTCTACCGCGCCGACCGGTTCACGATGTGGATCCAGCTGGGCGACGACACCGAGCCCTGACCGCTCACCGCGCGCCGAGGAACCCGAGCCCGGCCGCGACCGTGCCGGTCTCCTCGCAGACCCACACCGGGTCTGGCCCACCCAGGTCGGGCTGGATGTAGAGCGAGTGCACCGGGCCCTCGGCGCAGTCCAGGCACATCGGCCACCGCCCGACGGCCTCGAAGAGAGCGTCCTGCACGTCCTGGGCGACCAGGCCGGCGACGTAGACCTGACCCTCGGGCCACTGGGCGGCCCACCACTGGCGGGCGACGCAGGCGTCCTCGAGGGCCGAGACCGCGACCGCCGTCGCCTGGTGGCGTGCCGAGAGGTCCGCGAGCACCCGCGCCCTGGCGTCGATCAGCAACTGTTCGTCCACCCGCCCATTGTGCTCCTCGGGCAAGGGAACTCCTCCCGGCCGGCGCCGACCTCCCCGATCAGCGGTGCCCGTCGCCCTATCGTGGGAAGCGTGAGCGCGGCGACGACGGGACTGCTGGAGGTCGCGGTGCTCCACGCCCAGGACGTGCCGGGTGCCGTCGAGGGTGGTGCGGACCGGCTGTTCCTCGCTGTCGACGGCCGCTCCCCGGACGTGCCGAGCGCGTCCGCGGTGATCCGGGCCTCGAGCGTCCCCGTACGAGTGATGCTGCGCCTCGACGAGTCGTTCACCACCAACGGCGGAGACCTGATGCGGATGATCGGTCTGGGTCGTGAGTACGTCGCGCTGGGCGCCGAGGGGGTCAGCTTCGGCTTCCTGGACACCGACCTCGATGTCGACGTCGACACCACCCGGGCCCTGGCGGACTCCCTGCCCGGGGTGCCCTGGACCTTCCACCGCGCGATCGACTCCACCCTCGACCCGCTCAGCGCCTGGAGCCGGGTCGTGTCGCTGCCCGGCCTGACCGCCGTCGCCTCGGGCGGCTCGCCCCAGGGGCTGGGCCAGGGTTTCGAGGACCTGCTCGCCCTGGCCAGCCGCGCGCCGTCGGTGGCGCGGTTGCTCGTGGCCGCCGGAGGGCTGGAGGCCGAGCACGTGCCGTGGCTGGCGCGCGCCGGCGTCACGGCCTACCACGTCGACGAGCAGGTGCGCCCCGGCGGGAGCGACCGGGCCTACGTCGACGCGGCCCTCGTGCGGTCGTGGCGGCTCCTGCTGGACGACGTCGCCGCGCGGTCCTCGAGCGACACCGGCACCTGAGCGACATGATCCTGATCGATCCGCCGGCCGTCGAGGGTCATGGCCGCGTGTGGTCCCACCTCGCGAGCGACACGTCGTTCGAGGAGCTGCACACCTTCGCGCGCGCGCTCGACATCCCCGAGCGCGGCTTCGACCGCGACCACTACGACGTCCCGTCGGAGGCCTACGCCGCCGTGGTCGCCGCCGGCGCGACCCCGGTGACCTCGCGCGAGCTCGTCCGGCGCCTGGTCGCCGCCGGGCTGCGCCGACGCCGTGGAGCAGCCGGGGGACCGGTTCCGTCGGCCTGAGTGCGGCGCTCAGCCTGCCCCGAGGCTCCGTAGCTCGGCGATCTCGCGCGTGACGTTGGCCCGCGCCGGCGCCTCCCAGGACTCGACGGCGTAGGGGGTGTGGAACAGCCGCGGCTTCTCGAGCAGGCCCTCGAGCACGAGCGCGCGGCCCTCGGTGAACGTGGCGTCGTCGAGGTGGGCGTACTCCGCGCGCACCGCGGCGACGTAGGCGGCGTACCGCTCGGGTTCCGCGGCGAGGATGCCGAGGTCGGCGTCCGACAGCGCGCAGCCCTCGGCGTCGTCGTCCTCGGGGCGGTGGGTCTCGGTCAGCTGCACGAGGCGGACGACCTCGGCGACCGTGGCGCTCTCGCACAGCGGGGTGAGGGCCTCCTCGGCCCACGCGGCCGAGCGCTCCTCGGCGTCGCGCTCGCCGTCGTAGACGCTGTCGTGGAACCACCCGGCCAGCACGACCGGCAGCATCGCGAAGGTCTCACCCGCCTCCGCCAGGACGTCGACGCGGCTCAGCACCTCGGCCAGGTGCGTGGTGTCGTGGTAGCCGCGGCTCGGGTCGCCGTAGGCGGCCAGCAGCTCGTCGCGCACGTCGGTCCCGGCCTCGAGGGGCCACGCCGAGGCCAGGTCGGGGGTCAGGGCGGGGGTCACGTCGGGGGCCGGGTCGGGGGTCAGGTCGGACGACACCGGGCCATGGTGTCAGACATGGGTCGAGGGCAGCCTCATCCCTGAGGCGGCCCGCCTGCGGCTGGCCCAGACGGCGCCGGGGCCGGTGACCGGGAGGTGCAGGTCGCCGAGGTCTCGGGCGGTGCCGCTGACGACGGCCACGTCGGCGACCGCCGCGGTGGTGACGTGCAGGGTCTGCGGCCCGCTGCTGGCCGCCACGGTCAGGCCGCGCGAGCTCGGCAGCCCGAGGCCGAGGACGAAGCGGCCGTCGAGGTCGGTGCGGGTGCGCTCGAGCTCGGTGCCGGTGTCGTCGAGCAGGGCGACGACGGCGGCGTACTGGATCGCTCCGCCCTGGATGACCCGGCCGCTCAGCACACCGCCGAGGGGCCGGGCGGCCGAGCACGCGACGAGGGCGCCGGCGGCGACGTCGACCCCGTGGACGATGGTGCCGAGTCGGCCGAGCGAGGCGCCGACGACCACGGTGTGCCGGCCGGGGCGCAGGCCGCGCAGGTGAGCGAGGCCGCCGAGCGCGGTGCCGATGACTCGGTGGCCCTCCCGGTCGGTGACGCTGACCGCCACCCGGCTCGCGGCGGTGCCGGCGAGGTCGGGCAGTTCGACGAGCAGCCCGCCCGTCGCGGTCACCAGGGAGAGGGTCGCGGTGGTGGTGCCGGTCGCGGCGACGACGACGCTCGCCGCGGCCGAGCACGTCGTACGTCGGGAGTCGCGGGCGACCAGCGACCACCGGCCGGGGACGAGGTCGGTGAGCAGGGCGCGGCCACCTGCGTCGGTGCGGACCTCCTTGACGACGTCCGCACGCACCGCCTGGAGGCGCGCGAAGCGCACGGGGATGCCGTCGTGCACGACCTCGACCGCCACGGCGGGGCCGCGGACGATGTCGGAGGGGTGCGACGAGGTGGGCATGGCTGCGACGCTAGGCACCGAGCCGCAAGATCCCCGGCCGCCGGGCTCAAGGTTGGTGCAGAGACGCCCGGCTCGTCGGGGGCGGGTGCCGGGTCGTGGCTCGGCGGCGGCGTCATGGCCCAGCGGATGGTCCCGGTGGCGGCGGTGCCCATCGCCCGCACCACGGTGCGCTCGGCCAGCGGGAGCCACGGGAGTCGCAGGTGGGGGCGGGTCCAGGCCGGCATCAGCCCGACAGCCGCCGCTGCCAGGACGCCGTACGGCGGTCGGGCGGCGAGGGGGAGGGGCGGGGTCAGCAGCAGGTGCTTGACGGCCTCGCGCGCCTCGGGGGTGCCGCGCAGCTCGGGACGGTAGGCGGCGAGGCACTCGCGCAGCTCGGCCTCGGTGTGCGGGACGTCGGTGGCACCGAGGCCCTCGGCGATCCGGGCGGCCTGGTCGAGGTAGGTGTCGCGGCCGTCCTGGTCGAGGGCGGTGCGGCCGTAGACGGTGTGTGCCCTGAGGAAGCTGTCGACCTCGGCGACGTGGACCCAGCGCAGCAGGTGCGGGTCGGAGGCGGCGTACGTCGTGCCGTCGGGCATCTCGCCGGTCACCCGGCGGTGGATCGAGCGCACGACGTCGATCGCCTGCTGGGCGTCCTCCTCGTGACCGAAGGTCGTCACGGCGAGGAAGCGACTGGTGCGGTGGAGGCGACCCCACATGTCACCGCGGTAGCCGGAGTGCTCCGAGACCGCCCGCATCGCCGCCGGGTGCAGCGTCTGCAGGAGCAGGGCGCGCATGCCGCCGACGAACATGGAGGCGTCGCCGTGCACCTCGGCGATCGGGCTGCCGGACTCGAACCAGCGCGGGCCCCTCGCGTCCGTGGATCCGGTCGCGGTGCTGCGCACCCGTCCGGCCCGGCGACCCGCTGGAACAGGGCCTCCCCGAGCTGGTCGCGCAGCTTGATCACACCGAGACCCTACGTCGATCCTGTGACCCCAACGGTGGCAGGCTCGGAGGCGGCAGCGACCGGAGGCTGGAGCCGAGCCCCCGGCGAGGGCTCGACGAAGCCAGTGAGCCAGGCACAGACCGCGGCGGTCGGGCTTCGTCGACGCTCGCGGCCTCGCTGCTAGCCTCGGTGGCGGTGGGTCAGGACGTGCCAGGTGCGCAGCCAGATGGTCTGCGGGGAGTCGGCCAGCGCGGCGACGGCGATCGTCGGTGAGCGGGTCGGCGAGGTCGGTGACGACGTAGCCCTGCTCGCCGCGGGTGGCGAGGTACTGACCCGATCACGTTGGCGCCCTGCTCGGCGAGGCGCTGGTTGAGCTCGGCGAGCACCCCGGGCACGTTGACGTGCAGGAAGCCGATGCGCGAGCCGGCGCGCAGCGCCGGCGCGAGCACCGCGGGCAGGTTGACCGACAGCTCGGTGCGGCCCTCGAGCGCGAAGCCGGCGAGCTTGCCGGCCACGAACCAGCCGATCTCCTCCTGCGCCTCCTGGGTGGAGCCGCCGACGTGGGGGGTGAGGATGACGTTGTCGAGGCCGCGCAGCACCGACTCGAACTCGTCGCCCTGGGCCTTCGGCTCGACCGGGAACACGTCGAGCGCGGCGCCGGCGATGTGGCCGGACAGGATGTGCTCGCGCAGCGCGACGTCGTCGACGACCATCCCGCGGGCGGCGTTGATGAAGAGCGAGCGTGGCTTCATCTTCGCGAACTGCTCGGCGCCGAAGAAGCCGGCGTTGCCGGGCCGGCCGTCGACGTGGAGGGTCACGACGTCGGCCTCGGCCAGCAGGTCGTCGAGGGTGGGCATCCGGCGGGCGTTGCCGTGGGCGAGGCGGTCGGCGGTGTCGAAGAAGATGACGCGCAGACCGAGGGCCTCGGCGACGTTGGAGAGCTGGGTGCCGATGTTGCCGTAGCCGACGATGCCGAGCGTGCGCCCGCGGATCTCGTGGCTGCCCGGCGGCCGACTTGTCCCAGACCCCGCCGTGCATCTTGAGCGGTCTTCTCGGGCAGGCGTCGCGCCAGCGCGATGATCTCGCCGATGACGAGCTCGACGACGCTGCGCGTGTTGGAGTACGGCGCGTTGAAGACCGCGATCCCGCGCGCCGCCGCAGCCGCCAGGTCGACCTGGTTGGTGCCGATGCAGAAGCAGCCGATGGCGATCAGGTCGGTCGCTGCCTCGAGGACGGCGTCGGTGACCTTGGTGTTGGACCGGATGCCCAGCAGGGAGACGCCGGGCAGGGCCGCGACCAGCTCGTCCTCGCTCATCGACGCCGAGCGCAGCTCGACCTCGAAGCCGTTGCGCTCCAGCGACTCGACGGCGAGCGGGTGGATGTTCTCGAGCAGGAGTGCCTTCACGGGATCCCAGCGTACGAGACGGCGGCTCGCCGCACGCCGCAGGGGCGTGCCGGAGGAGCCGGTCTAGACGGGCGGGCAGTTTCGTGCCCTCGGCAACCGTAACGGTCGGCGGCGGCGTCTAGGTGACGTGCAGACTCTCGGTCGGCTGACGCCGTTGTCGAACCCAGACCCCCTTCCACTCGCCACCTCCGCCGGCTCGGACGACCGCCGGCGTCGCCGCCGCGACCGCGCCTGGTCTCGACGCTCGCCCTCGCGGCAGCCGGGCACGGCCGACGCGCTCGCTCCGCGAGTCGACACCGCGGCCGCACCGCGGGCCGCGGACGCCCGTCCAGACCTCGCGAGCCTGGAGCCGCTGGGAGGTCGTCGACCTCGGTGCCGGGCGGTACGACGTCTCGTGGACGTCGCCGCGCACCTTCCCGCTGACCTCGGACCGTCCCACGATCGGTGGTGCCGGGCCTGGCCTTCGGTGCCGCCGACGATCGACGCGGACGGCCGCACGGTGCACGCCGCTGGTCACCGCCGAGGCCGCGCCGGACCCGGCCGACCTCGACGTCGTCCTGTCCGGCGACCGGCTCGACGAGGCCGGCACCGACCCGCCGGCGCGACCGGTCGCGGCACCGGCGGCTGCGCCGCGCCTGGAGACCGCTCGATGCCACCGACCCCGGACTGCCCGGGCCCGTACACCGTCGATCACCAGCGACTACACCCTCGACCCGGTCAAGCTCGCCGGGATGAAGCAGCCGATCGAGATGGTCGGCACGTCGTCGAGCCGACCGCCGACGCCGCCGATCGGGCCCGCCCGCTGGTGCTGTTCCTGCACGGCCGGCACGAGCGTCTGCTACGACCCCACCGGCAACGACGACTACACCGACGACTGGCCGTGCCCGGCGCCGTTCGCCGAGATCCCGAGCCACCTCGGCTACGACTACGTCCAGCAGGTGCTCGCCACCCAGGGCTACACGACGGTCTCGGTGCGGGTCAACGGCATCAACGCCCAGGACTTCCGCCTCGACGACGGTGGCGCCGACGCGCGGGCGCAGATCGTCGAGCGCCACCTCGACTACTGGACCGGCCTCGCCGCCGACCACCAGGTCGACCTCGACCAGGTCGTGCTCGTCGGCCACAGTCGCGGCGGTGAGGGCGTCGACCGCGCCGTCGTCCAGATCCCGGCCGAGCGCGCCTACCGGATCGCCGGCCAGGTGCTGCTCGCCCCGACCGACTTCGCTCCCACATCGTCGCCCTACGTGCCGACCGTGACGGTGCTGCCCTACTGCGACGGTGACGTCTACGACATCCAGGGTCAGCAGTTCATCGACACCGGCCGCGACCTCTCCCCGGCGTCGGCGCGACGACACCTCCTTGAAGAGCTCGGTGCTCGTGATGGGGGCCAACCACAACTTCTTCAACACCGAGTGGACCCCCGGCGTCGGCCGCGGCCCCGGCCTCCGACGACTGGTACGGCGACCGCGACGCACCGTGCGGCGTGCGCAGCCCCGACCGGCTCGGGCGCGTCCAGCAGCGCGCGGTCGGCACGGCCTACGTCGCCGGCGCGGTCAAGCTCTTCACCGGCGACGACGACTACCTCCCGCTCTTCGACGGCTCGCCCATGACGGTGGGCTCCATCGGTGACGCCGACGTGCGCACCCACGCCCTCGGCGGCGGCCGCGAGCTGCGGCGCCCCGGGGTCGAGGCGACGCCCGACCCTGGCCGGTGGAGGTGCCGAGTCGCGGTTGTGCCGCGGAGTGTCCAGCTATACGAGCGGGATCTTCAACATCTGCGGCTCCGGCCGTGCGGGGGTCGTCACGCCGCACTGGGGCTTCCAGGGTGGCTCGGCACCGACGCGGGAGTTCTTCGAGCTGGGGTGGACCAGCCCCGGTGCGGTCGGCGGGCTGCGCTTCGACGACGCCCTCGACCTCAGCACCGATCGGCTCGAGCTGCGCACCATCGTCGATCCCCGGCTCGGCGCGGTCGACCTCGAGGTGCGGCTGACCGACAGCCTCGGTGCGAGCACGACCCTCGACCCGGTCAACGTCACCGAGGACGGCGACACGTTGGCGCCCCTGCCGACCGTTCGCTTCGCGACCAAGCTCTGGGCCCAGGCCCTCCTGGTCGATGCCACGACGGTCGATCCCGGGATCCGGCGAACGCCGCCGACCTCACCGACATCGTCTCGGTCGAGCTCGTCGGGCTGAGTGACAACGGGCGACTGTGGATCGCCGACCTCGCGGCCGCCCCGGCGGCGCTCGCCGCCGTGCCCGACGTACGTCTCCCGACCGTCAGCATCGGCGATCTCTCGATCCCCGAGGGCGACAGCCCGGGCAACCAGGTCGCTCGTGTGCCGTTCGAGGTCCACGGAGCGCTCACCAGTCCGGCCCGCGTCGTGGTGACGACCGTCGGCCAGGAGCGCGGCCAGCAGCAACGCTTCGCGATCGACCTGGCGCCGGGTCAGACCTCCGGGTCGATCCCGGTCGGCTACTCCGCCAACGACGTGGCCGACTACGGCAACCAGACCCAGGTCGCCGCGTGGGCCGTGAGGGGGATCCAGACCGACGACTACCTCGGCGAGCTGAAGGTGATCGACGACGACCCGCAGCCCGTCCTCGACGTGTCGCTGGTCAAGCACCGCGTGGTCGAGGGTCAGTCGATCGTGCTGCGCGCGACGATCTCGGAGCTGGCGTCCTACGACTACTCGGTCTACGGCCAGGTCGTCGACGGACCCGGGACGAACCTCCGAGCCAACGACGTGAAGGCCTCGTGGCTCAAGAAGTTCGGCAATCCGGACAAGCCGCACCAGTTCCTCTACGACCAGTACGTCGGCGTCTACGACTCCATCGCTCCGGGGGAGACGCAGGTCGACCTGGTCGTCCCCACGTCGCGTGACAGCCGCAAGGAGGGCAAGGAGAAGCTGACCGTGCTGTTCCGGATCGACGGCGAGCGCTTCAAGAGGACCGTCACGGTGGTGGACGCGCGCTGAGCGGCGCCGTCCAGTAGTTTCCATCCGTGGAGGCGACCGCGGGCCCTGATCGGTCGGCGCTCTATCGGCGCACCCTGATCGTGGTGGTGGTCTCGCAGGTCTTCGGCGGCGCCGGTCTGGCGGCCGGGGTCACGGTGGGAGCACTGCTGGCCGAGGACCTCCTCGGCGGCGCCGGTGCGGCGGGTCTCCCAGCGGCGCTGTTCACGCTCGGGTCGGCCGTGACGGCCTTCGCGGTCGGACGGATCTCGCAGCGGGCGGGTCGGCGCCGCGGCCTGAGCGGCGGCTTCCTCGCCGGTGCGCTGGGGGCGGTCGGGATCGTCGTGGCGGCGACGATCGAGAGCCCGGCGCTGCTGTTCCCCTCGCTGTTCGTCTACGGCGCGGGCACGGCCACCAACCTCCAGGCGCGCTACGCCGGCACCGACCTGGCCACCGCGCAGAACCGTGGCACGGCCGTGTCGATCGCGCTCGTCTCGACGACGTTCGGTGCGGTCGCCGGACCCAACACGGTCGGGCTGACCGGCAGCCTCGCGCGCAGCGTCGGCATCCCCGAGCTGGCGGGGCCCTTCCTCCTCGCGGCAGCGGCGTACGCCGTCGCGGGTGCGGTCGTGTGGGTGTTCCTGCGGCCCGACCCACTCCTGGTGGCCCAGGCCGACGCCCGTGCGCACCCGGAGCCGCCTGTCCCCGGGTCCGGTGTCGGAGCAGCGATCGGTCGCGGCGTCGTCGTCGGTGCCGGGGTCATGGTCCTCACCCAGATCGCGATGGTGGCGATCATGACGATGACCCCGGTGCACATGCGGGCCCACGGCCACGGCCTCGGTGCCGTCGGCTTCGTGATCGGGATGCACGTCGGGGCGATGTTCCTCCCGTCCCTGGTCACCGGTCGTCTCGTCGACCGGGTCGGGCGGATCCCGATGGCGCTGGCCGCGGCCGGCACCCTGCTGCTCGCCGGCGTGGTGGCCGCCGTCGTGCCGGGGGAGTCGCTGGTGCTGCTCACGGTCGCGCTGGTGCTGCTCGGTCTGGGGTGGAACTTCGGGCTCATCAGCGGCACCGCCCTGCTCATCGACTCCACCCCGCTCGCGAGCCGGGCGCGGATCCAGGGCAACGTCGACGTCCTCGTCGCGCTGGCCGGGGCCGGCGGCGGCGTGACGTCGGGGCTCGTCGTCACCGCGACCAGCTACGCCGTCCTGGCCCTGGCCGGTGGGGTGCTGGCCCTGCTGCTGGTGCCGATGGTGGTGTGGCACCGGCGCGAGCCCGTGCCTGCCTGACTCCGGACGTCGTGGGTCTGCTCAGGAGCTGCCGCGTCGCCGACCGGCGCGATAGGCCAGGGCGGCGGTCACGACGAGCAGCCCGGCGACGGCGACGGCGGCTCCCAGGACGCGTCCGCGACTGAGGAGGACGAGATCGCCCGACGTCTCGAAAGGACTGACATCGTTGCTCAGCGGGGTGTAGGCGAACCAGCCGAAGTCACCGGCCGCGGGGCGCGACACGACGTACAGGACCACTCCGAGGACGACGAGGACGACGCCGAGGAGCGTCGGGAGGTGGCGTCGGGTCACGAGGACGAGTCTAGGCCCGCCCAGACCCCCGGTGACCGGCGAGATCGCCCGGCTCGTGGAGCCGGACGGTCTCGCCGGTCGTGCTGGTCAGTCGCCCTTGACGTTGACGATCTGCCGCAGCGTGTGACGCACCTCGACGAGGTCGGCCGCGTCGGCCATCACCCGGTCGATGTCCTTGTAGGCGGCGGGGATCTCGTCGATGAAGGCGTCGGTGTCGCGGTACTCGATGCCCACCATCGCCTCCCGCAGCTGCTCGCGGGAGAACGTCTGCCGGGCCTTGGTCCGGGAGTACTCCCGCCCCGCGCCGTGCGGCGCGGAGCTGAGCGAGAGCGGGTTGCCCCGGCCGACCACGACGTACGACGCCGTCCCCATCGAGCCGGGGATCAGCCCGGGCCGTCCGGCCTCGGCGTTGATGGCGCCCTTGCGGGAGAGCCACACCTGCTTGCCGAAGTGGCGCTCCTGCTCGGTGTAGTTGTGGTGGCAGTTGATCTCCTCGACCCGCTCCACCTCACCCGCGTCGGCCAGCCCGAGCCAGTCGGCGAAGCACGCCACGACCCGGTCCATCATCTCCTCGCGGTTGAGCAGCGCGTAGTGCTGCGCCCACCGCATCTGCTTGATGTAGGCCCAGAACTCCGGCGTGCCCTCGACGAGGTAGGCCAGGTCGCGGTGCGGGAGGTCGATCCACCACTTCTCGCACAGCTCGCGCGCGACCTTGATGTGGGCCTGGGCGATCTTGTTGCCGACGCCCCGCGACCCCGAGTGCAGGAACAGCCAGACCCGACCGGTCTCGTCGACGGTCACCTCGATGAAGTGGTTGCCCGAGCCGAGCGTGCCCAGCTGCAGCTCCCACCGCGAGGCGTGGGCCGCCGGGTCGAAGCCGGCCTTCTCGGCCTCGGCCCGCAGCACCTCGAGCCGCTCGCGGGTGTGCTCCCGCGTGACGGCCTTGTTGGCCGCGCCCGCCGACAGCGGGATCGCCCGCTCGATCGCCTCGCGCAGCGGCTTGCGGTCGGTCGGCAGGTCCGCGACGTCGTACGTCGTGCGCACGGCGATCATCCCGCAGCCGATGTCGACGCCGACCGCGGCCGGCATGATCGCGCCGAGGGTCGGGATGACCGACCCGACGGTCGCTCCCATCCCCAGGTGCGCATCGGGCATCAGGGCGAGGTGCGGGAAGATGAACGGCATCGTCGACGCCGTCAGTCGCCTGCTCGCGGGTGTTGTCCTCGAGGATGGACGCCCAGTTGATGAGCTTCTTCGTGAGCTGCTCCATGGTCCTTTCGTCTCTGTGTCGTGGCGCTCCCCAGGTGGAGCGCGACCGCCGAGACTAGGAGCCGGCAAACGGCTTGCGCGACGAGTTTCTCCCGTGCTGTCAGCCGGGCAGCTCGCCGCTCAGGCCGAGGTCCTCCGCGTCGATGATCCGGTAGGCGTAGCCCTGCTCGGCCAGGAACCGCTGGCGGTTCTGGGCGAAGTCGGCGTCGACGGTGTCGCGCGAGACCACGGTGTAGAAGTGCGCGGACTTGCCGTCGGCCTTCGGGCGCAGCAGCCGACCGAGGCGCTGGGCCTCCTCCTGGCGCGAGCCGAACGAGCCCGAGACCTGGATGGCGACCTCGGCCGAGGGCAGGTCGATGGAGAAGTTGGCGACCTTCGAGACCACCAGCAGCCCGACCTCACCGGTGCGGAACGCCTCGAACAGCCGCTGGCGCTCCTTGATCGGGGTGTCGCCCTTGATCACGGGAGCGTCGAGCTTCTCGGCGAGCTCGTCGATCTGGTCGATGTACTGCCCGATCACCAGGGTCGGCTGACCGGCGTGCTGGGCGACGAGGTCGCGCACGACCTGCACCTTCTGGTGGGTGCACGACGCGAGGCGGTAGCGCTCCTCCGGCTCGGAGGTGGCGTAGACGATGCGCTCGTCGGTCGGCAGGCTCACGCGGACCTCGACGCAGTCGGCCGGCGCGATCCAGCCCTGGCTCTCGATGTCCTTCCACGGGGCGTCGTACCGCTTGGGCCCGATGAGGAGAAGACGTCGCCCTCGCGGCCGTCCTCGCGCACCAGGGTCGCGGTCAGGCCGATCCGGCGGCGGGCCTGGAGGTTGGCGGTCATCCGGAAGATCGGCGCGGGCAGCAGGTGCACCTCGTCGTAGACGATGAGGCCCCAGTCGCGGGCGTCGAGCAGCTCGAGGTGGCTGTAGACGCCCTTGCGCCGCGTCGTCATGACTTGGTACGTCGCGATGGTGACGGGCCGGATCTCCTTGACGGTGCCGGAGTACTCGCCGATCTCCTCCTCGGTCAGGGAGGTGCGCTTGATCAGCTCGTCCTTCCACTGCCGGGCGCTGACGGTGTTGGTGACCAGGATCAGGGTGGTCGCCTGGGCCTGCGCCATCGCGGCCGCGCCGACCATCGTCTTGCCGGCCCCGCAGGGCAGCACCACGACGCCGGAGCCGCCGTGCCAGAAGGAGTCCGCGGCGTCGCGCTGGTAGTCGCGCAGCTGCCAGTCGGACTCGTCGAGCGCGATCGCGTGGGCCTCGCCGTCGACGTAGCCGGCGAAGTCCTCGGCGGGCCAGCCGAGCTTGAGCAGCGCCTGCTTGAGGTTGCCGCGCTCGGAGGCGTGCACCACGACCGTGTCGTCGTCGAGGCGGGTGCCGAGCATTCCTTGAACCTTCTTGGCGCGCAGGACCTCCTCGAGCACCGGGCGGTCGTTGCTGGCCAGCACGAGCCCGTGCACGGGGTGCTTCTCCAGGCGCAGGCGGCCGTAGCGCGCCATGGTCTCGGCGACGTCGACGAGCAGCGAGTGGGGGACGGCGTAGCGGCTGTAGGACAGCAGCGTGTCGACGACCATCTCGGCGTCGTGGCCGGCGGCGCGGGCGTTCCACAGGCCGAGCGGGGTCAGGCGGTAGGTGTGCACGTGCTCCGGGGAGCGCTCCAGCTCGGCGAACGGCGCGATGGCCTTGCGGCAGTCCTGGGCGCGCTCGTGGTCGATCTCGAGCAGGAGGGTCTTGTCGGACTGGACAATCAGGGGGCCGTCATTCACCTCGTGAGTCTACGGAGTGGGGTAGTCCCTGACGTAAATCAACGTATCGAGGCCCGATTCCTTGATTTTCGTCAGGGACTACCCCGGCGGGAGGGGGCGGACCGTCGTGATCCGGTGCACCGCGAAGGCCCGTACGTCGTCGGCGCGGTGGTCGTGGGCGGTCAGCGAGCCACCCTCGATCGAGATCGGGTCGATGACCCGCTCGCCCGAGACGCCCTGGTTGTCGACGTAGCCGATCAGCACGGTCTGCTCGGCCTCCATCGCCTCGCGCAGCGCGGACAGGGCTCCCGACGGGGTGAGGAGGGCGGTGGCGGGGGCCGACGGGCGTGAGGACGCCGCCCGGTCGCCCGCGCGGACGGCGGTGACCACGGAGGCGACCCGGGCGCTCTCGCGCGTCGAGCGCAGCGACGGCCGGCGCTCGCGCGGGGGCCGCGCCCGCAGCACGTCGGGTCGCGAGACCTGCACCGTCCCGTCGGACGACTCCATCGACCGGGGCGGCGCCGAGGTCGCGCAGGCGGGGGAGGAGCACGTCGATCGGGGTGGTGCTGATCAGCACCGTCGGAGCGATGCGGCGCAGGCCGAGCGTGCCGGCCTTGGGGTGGTGGAGCAGCTCGGTGAGCGACGACTCGTCGTCGGCGCGCAGGAACGCCTCGGCGTGGCCGACCCGGATCGCGCCGAAGGTGCGCACGGTGTCGTCGACGAGGTAGGTCAGCGGTTGCGGCACCGGGGTGCGCGAGACCTGGGCGAGGAAGTCGTGCAGCTCCGCCGAGGTCCAGCCGACGTCGAGCGCTCGTCGTACGGACGCTGGCGTGAAGCGGTAGGTCGTCGCCCCGCCGCGCGACTCGATGTCGGCGACGAGCTGGAGCGAGCGGGCCAGCGACGACTCCAGGGGACCGGGGGCCACCGCGGTCAGGTCGGCCTGGATCAGGACGTGGGCCGACCGGCGCGGGCATCAGCTCGGTGAGACCGGTGCGGCTCGTCGTCGGCCAGCAGCGCCCGCGTGTACGACGCCGCAGCGCCCAGACCGGTCAGCCCCAGGGCGGCGGCCTCGGTGACCGTCCAGGCGACGTAGTCGCCGCGCGAGCGCGGCCGTCGGGGGCGGTCCCACGAGACCCGTTCGAGCAGCGAGGGGAGCCCGGTGCCGGCGGCCAGCGCCGCACCGGGCGGGAGGGCGGCCAGGGCCGCGACGGTCGCGCGGCGCGCCTCGGCGACCGCGTGGGAGGCGAGCTCGGGGGCCAGCGCGTTCCAGGTCTTGCCGGCGGGGTCGCGCGTGCCCACCAGGGCCGGCAGGCGCGAGCTGTCGAGCCAGGCTCGCACCAGGACGGCCCAGCGCTCGGCCGGCGGTCGGGCGACCCAGGCGTCGAAGCCGTCGGTCGGCACCCAGACCTGGTTGCCGTCGGCGTTGGCGACGGTGGCGAGCAGCCCGGCGACCTGGGCGGTCTCGATCACCAGCGCGGTGGTCGACTCGTCGAGGTGCAGGTGCAGGCTCGCCGCCTTGAGGTCGCGCACGCCCAGCCCGCCGCTGCGCAGCATCGTCGGTGGCTGGGTGCCCCAGTGGTCGAGGAGCAGCTCGACGCGTCGTACGGCCTCGAAGGCGGCGCCGGCCGCGGTGCGGTCGACGAGGTCGGGGGCACGCTCGGTGACGGCGATCTCCGGCACGGCGTCGAGCGGCTCGACGGTCGTGCGGCCGCCGCGGACGGCCAGGCCGACCTCGCCCGGCGCGTGGACGACGGTGCCGCCGACACGGGGCACGAGCAGGCGCCGCGAGATGAGCTCCTCCGCCGGGGTGGCGGCGTCCGCGGGCAGCACGGTCAGCCGGGCCGAGCCGGTGGTGCCCTCGCCCCCGTGGTCGACGACGTGCTCGAGCATCGCGCGGGCGGCGGGGGAGATCTGCGCGAGCGCGGACTCGATCGCGGCGGCCGGGGCGGGCTCGGGGCTGCGGGGGCGCAGGCCGCTGTGGCCCGGTCCGGTGCCGAGCGCGTCGCTCACCCCGGTGACGGCCCGCCACCCGCCGACCGACGACCACACGAGCCCGCGGTCCATCAGCAGGTCGAGGGCGGTCTCGACGGCGGCCGGGGCACCGTGCACGATGTGGGCCACCTCCTCGCGCGGGGTTTGACCGGCGACGACGAGGGCATCAAGGACCGAGAGCTCGAGGCGCGTCAGTGCGTCGAGTGCTCGGGAGAGCGAGGCGCGCACGGCGGCTCGCGACGCCAGTTGGCCGAAGTCGTGAGGGGCGGGAGTGACCAGATCGGGACGCGCGAGCAGCAGTCGCCCCAAGCGCTCGTCCGACCAGCTGCGCAGCTGGTCGGCCAACGAGCGGAATCCTGCTGCGGCGGGGGCCTCGCCCGCACGCGACCTCTTCGTAGCCATCCTTCCCACGCTATCCCTCCGCGCCACGGCGCCCCACATCCCTGGGGGAGCCCGGTGACCGACGTCGAGCTGCACCACGGCGCTGCCAGCGACGTCGGGCTCGTCCGCGAGATCAACGAGGACGCCTTCCTGGTCGCCCCGCCGGTCTTCGTGGTCGCCGACGGGATGGGTGGCCACGACCGCGGCGACGTCGCCGCGCAGATCGTGGTCGAGGAGTTCGCCACGCTCGCCGAGGGCTACGACCCCACCCACGGGCCGGAGGTGGTGACCGCGACGCTGCGGTCCTGCCAGCAGCGGATCGCCGAGTACGACGCCGGCCAGCGCGCCGCCGGCGCGCACGACTTCGCCGCCGGCACCACCGCGGTGGTCGCCCTGGTCGTCGAGCAGAGCGCCGGGAGCGTCGGCGGTGGGTCCGAACCCATGTGGCTGCTCGCCAACCTGGGGGACTCGCGGATCTACCGCTACAACGACGCCGTGCTGGAGCAGGTCAGCGTCGACCACAGCGTCGTCCAGGAGCTCATCGACGCCGGCACCATCACCGTCGCCGACGCCGCGGTGCACCCGGAGCGTCACGTCATCACCCGCGCCCTGGGGGGTCGGGGGAGCGTCGAGGCCGACTTCTTCGTGCTCCCCCTGGCCGGCGCCGAGCGTCTCCTGCTGTGCTCCGACGGCGTGAGCGGGATGATCGACGACGCCGAGATCGCCGACATCCTCGGCCGCACCTCCGACCCTCGCGACGCCGCCGACCGCGTCGTGGCCGCCGCCGTCGCGGCCGGTGGTCTCGACAACGCCACGGCGGTCGTCGTCGATGTGGTGGGATTGGTCTCCGATCGACCATACGACTCCGATGCCCAGCGCATGAGTCTCGAGCAGAAGTTGGGAGCGCTCCCGTGATCACGTCCTCCTACCGCCCGGGCGCCTGGTTCGGTGTCTTCGGCAGCGCGACGACGCTGCTCCTGCCCGGCTCGGAGAAAGACCGCGTCGCGGTCCTCTGGGCGCGCATCGACGACGGGGCAGGCTTCGACGAGGTGCTCGACGCGCTGCTCCAGACGGGTCTCGGCGCCCTGCCGGGGTTCGTGCTCGTCAGCGGCGGCGACGGGCCCACGAAGATCCTGGCGCGCGGCTCGGTGCTCGTGACCGGTGTCGCCGACGCGAGAGCCGGTGCGCATCGACGGTCGCGACGCCCTCACCTGGGTCGAGCGGACCCTCGACGACGTGGAGTCGCTCGCGCTCGTGGTGGGCGAGCCGGAGCCGGAGGATCCCGACCGGCGCCCCGGTGGTCGATCTCCCCATCCTGGGTGGCCTGGTGCGGGTCTCCCGCGTCGACCAGCCGGCAGCGTCCGTGGACGGCTCGGTGTCCGAGGAGCCGGACGGCGCGCCGGTCGACGTGGTCGTGCGCCGTGGTCGAGGTCGAGCCCGAGTCGTGCCCGCCGAGCCCGAGGTCGAGCCCGTGCCGGAGGTCGAGGTCGAGACCGAGCGCATCGATCTCGCCGAGGAATCGTCGCCCCTGGATGACGAGCCGGACACCGCCAACATGGCCAACCGCGACGCCGGCGCCGCTCGACGTACCGATCGATCCGCCGGACGCCGCCTGGGCGCCGGGCGGCTCGACCCCCGCCCCGCCCGTGTCGAGCCTGCCGGAGCCGCCGACGATCGTGCCCGGCGCTGCTCCGACCGCACCGCCGCCGAGCGGCCCGCCCCTGAGCAGCCCGCCGAGCGGTCCGCCCGGGCCCGCCTCCGGGAGCCCCGCCTCCGGGGGCCCCGCCGGTCGCCCCGCCCGGCTGGTCGAGCGATCCCTTGTCGGCGCCGCTGCCGCCGCTCGACGCACCCTCCGACCCGGCCGCCGGCACCGCGGCGATGGAGCCGGAGGACTCCTCCGACCACGACGGGCTGACCCGCACGGGCGGCTCGCGCGAGGAGTTCGCCCGCGACCTGCCCGGGATCGCCGGCCAGCCCCAGGCGCCGAAGGTGGTCGCCCCGGTGGCCCGGCTGGTCCTCTCCAGCGGCGAGGACCTCGAGGTCGACCGGGTCATCCTGATCGGTCGTGCCCCCGAGGCCCGGCGCTTCACCAGCACCGAGCAGCCGCGGCTGGTCAAGGTCCCCAGCCCGCTGCACGAGATCTCCTCGACGCACGTCGAGATCCGGCCCGGCTCGGGCGCCGACCACGGGAGCGCCGTGGTCACCGACCTCGGCTCCACCAACGGCACCATCCTCGAGCAGCCCGGCCTCGGCCCGGAGGGTCTGCGGCCCGGCATCGCCGTCCAGCTGATCCCGGGGGCGACGATCAACCTCGGTGACGGCGTCTCGATCCAGGTCACCCGACCTTGACCGCCGCCGGACTCCCGGTCCGGGCGCGCCGGGGGCTGCGCCCACGACGTACCCCGCCGCCGAGCTCGACCGGCGCTTCTACGCCTTCGTGCTCGATCGACTGCTCGCCTGGGGGATCTTCGCCGCGTCGGGTTACCTCGCGTGGCGCTACTTCTTCGACGACGACCGGGTGCTGCCCGGCGTCGCCGTCGTCGTGGGCGCGGTGCTGCTCGTGTCGGTGGTGTACGCCGTCGCGCTCGGCCTCGCCGGCATCTCGCCGGGCAAGGCCCTCGTCGGCCTCCGCGTGGTCAGCTTCGCCGACGGGCGGCCCATCGGCGTGCCGCGGGCGATCCTGCGCACCGCGGTGCTCGGGTTCTTCACCCTCCCGACGGCCGGGCTCGGCCTGGCGACCCTGGCCTGGACCGCGGTCATGGACCCCGGCGGTCGGCGACGCGGCGGTCACGACCGGATGACCGACGCGGTGGTGGTCGACGTACGTCCGGCGCCCGAGGTCGGGCCGCAGGACGACGCGCGTCCCCGCCAGATCGTCAACCTCACCGCCCTGCGGCTGGCGCCCCCACCCAAGCCCGCTCCCACGCCCGCAGCGGCGCCCGCTCCGACGCCGACACCGCCGACGGCTCCGCAGCGCCCCCAGGAGCCGAGCGGACCGCCGGCCGGGCCACCACCCGGCCCTCCGGGCGCCCCCCCGGCCGGACCCCGGCCGGACCTCCGGCGGGGCCGCCCGCCGGTCCTCCCTCCCGCCCGACGACCCCGACGCCGCCACCCGCAGCGGCGCCCGCAGCGGCGCCCGCAGTGACCCGCAGCGACGCCCGCCGCGGCACCCGGTCGCTGGCGGGTGGCGTTCGACACCGGCGAGGAGTTCCTCGTCGAGGGGCTCGCGCTGGTGGGCCGTCGCCCGGAGCCGCGGGGCGACGAGCCGGTGCGTCACGTGGTGGCGCTGCGGTCCTCCGACATGTCGGTCTCCAAGACCCACGCGCAGTTCCAGGTGGTGCCCGACGGCGCGTTGGTGGTGATGGATCGTGGGTCGACCAACGGCTCGGTCCTGGTGCGCCAGGGCGTGTCGCGCCCGCTCACCGCCGGGCGGCCTGCCACGCTGCTCGACGGCGACACCGTGCGATTCGGTGACCGCTCCATGACCGTCACCCAGGAGTCCTGATGGCCGATCCCACCGAGCTCTTCGAGCACTCCGGCACCGTCACGTCGTCGGCACCCGCTGCGGCCGTGTGGGCGCTGTGGAGCGACATCGCGACCTGGTCCGACTGGGACCCGTCGGTCGTCGCGGTCTCCCTGGACGGACCCTTCGAGGTCGGTACGACGGGCACGATGACGCTCGCGGGCCCCTTCGACGTCCCCGTCAGCCTGGAGGTCGTCGAGCCGGGCGCTCGCTACCTCGACCAGCTCACGATGGGCGACCTCGTGATCCGCATCGACCACGTGGTCGTCGATCGCGAGGCAGGCGGGTGCGAGGTCACCGTCTCGACGACGATCGCCGGCCCCGGGGCCGACGGCATCGGGCCGATGGTCACCGCCGAGGCGCCGCAGGCGATGGCGCGACTCGTGGAGCGCGCCGAGTCCGGCTGACCTCGGTCGGACCGTCTCGAGCCGGGTTCAGCTCGCGTCGGGCACGGTGTCGAAGACGTCGGGACGCCCGATGAAGGTGGCGCGTCCCGGCGGCCAGACCAGGGTGAAGACCTTGCCGACGACCAGGTCGAGCGGCACGAAGGCGCGATCGGGGTCGCAGTTGGGCTGGTTGGCGCCGCAGAGCCGGTCGGAGGAGTCGGCGGAGGCGGCTCGGTTGTCGCCCATCACGAAGAGGCGGTCCTCCGGCACGGTCACCGACCAGTCGTCGCGACAGCCGTTGGGCATCGGTCCGTCGCACTGCTTCTGAGGACGGATGAAGTCGTCCTCCGCGATGGCGACGCCGTTGATCTCCAGCTGGCCCTCGGCGTCGCAGCACACGATCGTGTCGCCCGGGGTGCCGATGACGCGCTTCACCAGGTGGCCGCCCGTGGGGTAGAGGCCGATCTTGGCCAGGCCCTTCGCCAGCACCGTCTGCGGCCCCGGCTCGGGGCCGTTGAGCCAACCGCCCGGGTCCTCGAAGACGATGACGTCGCCGCGCGAGGGCTCGCCGAACCAGTAGGACGGCTTCTGCACGAGGATCCGGTCGTTCTTGACGAGACCGGGCTCCATCGAGGCCGAGGGGATGTAGAAGGCCTGCACCAGGAAGGTCTTGATCAGCAGTGCCATGCCGAGGGCGACGACCAGCAGGATCGTGGTCTCGAGCCACAACGGCGTCCGACGCTTCTGCTCGGGCGTGACGTCCTTCGCCTCCTCGTCGTCCGAGGCGACCGCGGGGGTGTCGTCGTCGCTCGGCGAGTCGCCCGTCGGGTCGTGCACGGACGGGCCGGCGGTGTTGTCGTCAGGCACGCAGGCGAATGTACGCGACGTCACTGAGGAAGTCGTGAGGCCGGTAGGTTGCTCTGGATGAGAGAAGCGCTGAACGCGGTCCCCGGGCTCTACTGGCTCGCCTTCGTGTTCCTCGGGCTCGCGATCTGGGTCGACGACCGGGCCGGCGTCGTCATCGCCGCAGCGTGCATGGTCATCGGCACCCTGCAGCTGGCGCGCAGGCCGCCCGAGGGTCCTCGGGAGGACTGAGCCGGCAACCGGGGTGCGGCGAGCTGTCGTATCTCGCGGTGCCTGATCGTGGAGAGGGTGACCACCCCCACCGACCGAGAGGATCCACCATGCGCACCTTGATCACCACCCACTTCGTCTCCCTCGACGGCGTCGCCGAGGCGCCCGGCGGGGAGGAGGGCTACCGCCACACCGGCTGGACCCTCGACATCGAGAACGACCCGGCGGTCTACGAGAAGAAGGGCGCCGAGCAGGAGGAGGCGACGGCCTTCCTCATGGGCGGGCGCTCCTACGAGGCCTTCGCCCCGGTCTGGCCGACCATGGACTTCTTCGCGGGGTGGAACGCCATGCCGAAGTACGTCGTGTCGAGCACCGTCAGCGACCCGGAGTGGGCCAACACCAGCGTCCTGACGTCCCTCGACGACGTGGCTGCCCTGAAGGAGACCGACGGCGGTCCCATCTACGTCCAGGGCAGCATGCTGCTCACCCAGGGCCTGCTGGCGGCCGGGCTGGTCGACGAGCTGCGACTCACGGTCTTCCCCGTCATCCTCGGGAGCGGTCGCGGGATCTTCCCGACCGACGCCGCGGACAAGGTGAAGCTGGCCATGGAGGACTGCACCACCTTCGGCAACGGCGTCCAGTACCAGGTGTTGCGCGTCCGGCGTTGACGCGGGCATTTCCTCGCGGTGTGAGGCGGGATACGTTCGCGCCATGGAGTCCTACGCCGCGGGAGAGACCGACCAGGCCCTGCTCGTCGAGACGATCGGCGCCAACTTCGCGCGCACCGTCGCGGCCCACCCCGACCGGGAGGCGCTGGTCGAGGTCGCCTCCGGGAGGCGCTGGACCTGGGCCGAGCTCGAGCGGGACGTCGACGCGGTCGCCCGCGGCCTGATGGCTGCGGGCCTCGAGGCCGGCGACCGGGTCGGCATGTGGGCGCCGAACTGCGCGGAGTGGACGATCGTCCAGTACGCCACGGCCAAGGCCGGCGTGGTCCTCGTCAACGTCAACCCGGCCTACCGCACCCACGAGCTGGCCTACGCCGTCAACCAGAGCGGTCTGCGGATCCTGCTGGCGACCAGCAGCTTCAAGACCAGCGACTACCGCGCGATGGTCACCGAGGTGCGCGACGACTGTCCCGGGCCTCGAGCGCGCGCTGTACGTCGACACCAGCGACTGGACCGAGCTCGTGGCGGCAGGGGCCGGCGTCGAGCCGTCGGCTCTCGCCGAGCGGGCGGGCGGTCTGTCGCCGTACGACCCGATCAACATCCAGTACACCTCGGGCACCACGGGCTACCCCAAGGGCGCGACGCTGAGCCACGTCAACATCCTCAACAACGGGTACTTCACGACCGAGACGATCCAGCTGACCGCCGACGACCGGCTCTGCATCCCGGTGCCCTTCTACCACTGCTTCGGCATGGTGATGGGCAACCTCGGCTGCACCACCCACGGCGCGACGATGGTCATCCCGGCACCGGGTTTCGACCCTGCGGTGACGTTGAAGAGCATCCAGGACGAGCGCTGCACGGTCGTCTACGGCGTCCCGACGATGTTCATCGCGATGCAGAGCCTGCCGGCCTTCGCCGACTACGACCTCTCGTCGCTGCGCAGCGGGATCATGGCCGGCTCGATCTGCCCGGTCGAGGTGATGCGGCGCTGCGTCGACGACATGCACATGGAGGGCGCGTCCATCGCCTACGGCATGACCGAGACCTCGCCGGTCTCGTGCCAGACCCGCGCCGACGACGACCTCGAGCACCGCACCGAGACGATCGGGAAGGTGCACCCGCACGTCGAGATCAAGGTGGTCGACCCGGTGAGCGGCGAGACGGTCGAGCGCGGTGAGACCGGTGAGTTCTGCACGCGGGGCTACTCGGTGATGCTCGGCTACTGGCAGGACCCCGACAAGACGGCCGAGGCGATCGACGCCGACGGCTGGATGCACACCGGCGACCTGGCGGTGATGCGTGACGACGGCTACTGCGTGATCGTCGGGCGGATCAAGGACATGGTGATCCGCGGAGGGGAGAACATCTACCCCCGCGAGATCGAGGAGTTCCTCTACACCCACCCCGACATCGAGGACGTCCAGGTCGTCGGCGTCCCCGACGAGCGGTACGGCGAGGAGCTCTGCGCCTGGATCAAGCTGCGCCCCGGTGCCGCTGCGCTCGACGCCGACGCCGTGCGTGCCTTCGCCGGCGGCAAGCTCGCCCACTACAAGATCCCGCGCTACGTCATGCTCGTCGACGACTTCCCGATGACCGTCACGGGCAAGATCCGCAAGGTCGAGATGCGGGAGAAGAGCACGGCCGAGCTCGGGCTGTCGAGCGGCGGCTGAACCGTGCCACGGGTGGTCCTCATGTGCGGCCCGTCCGGGTCGGGCAAGTCGACGTACGCCCGCACGCTCGAGGCGGACGGCATGGTGCGGCTGTCGATCGACGTCGAGCTGTGGCAGCGCGGGATCACCTCCGCCGCGGCCCCAGCGGGCGTGCGGGACGAGATCGAGACCGAGCTTCGGGAACGGCTGCTGGCGCTGGTCGCAGCGGGGAGGGACGTCGTGGTCGACTTCGCGTTCGCCTCACGCGTGAGGCGTGACGACTACCGACGGCTCCTCGAGCCGGTCGGCGTGGTGCCGGAGACCGTCTACCTGGCCACCGACCGCGCCACCGTGCTGGCGCGCGTCCGCAGCCGGCGCGGCGACCACGCCGATGACTACGAGCTGCCCGCTGAGGTCGTGGCGAGGTACTTCGACCAGTTCGAGGTCCCGACGGCCGACGAGGGCCCGCTGACCGTCATCTCCTGAAGGCGGCCGAGTCGAGACCGCCTCGGAGACTGGACGAGCGTCGACGGAGCCCGGTAGCTGGGGCTACGGCCTGCAGTCGGCGTGCGCGGCTTCGTCGACGGGCTCGCCGGGGGCTCGCCCTGCTCAGCCTCCGTAAGTGGCTCCGGAGGCTGAGCAGCGAGCCGCTGGGGAGCGTCGGCGAAACGCATCGGAGGCTGAGCAGCGAGCCCCTGGGCGAGCGTCGACGAAGCCTCGCGAGCCGAGCGGCGACCTGTGGACGTGCCGATGACCCCGCTGTGGTGGGCGGGGTGTCGGGGCTTGGTGTTCAGGGTTCGGAGTCGGGCGGGATCGTCGTGGTGATGGGCATCCGGGCGTGTCTTCTGCCGCGGACGACGCGGAACCTGTTGCCCGAGGGGCTGGTCCAGTCGTACACCCCGGGTTGGGGTGACTCGTAGCGCCAGGGGGAGAACGTCTTGGTGCGGTGGTGGCGTCGGCACAGCAACGCCAGGTTGCGGGTCGTGGTCTTCCCACCCGCAGCAGGGTCCTTCTGGTCGAAGGGGACCCGGTGGTCGAGGTCGCAGTACCGGGCTCGTCTGGTGCAGTTGGGGAACACGCAGCACTGATCGCGCAGACGGACCTGCTCGGCCAGCTTCTCGGTCGGGACGTAGGCGCTGGTGGAGATCTCGGTGTTCAGGTCGATCACCGGTCGGACGGTGACGACGTTGCCGACGGCCTGGCACCAGGCCTTGATCTGCTCGACCAGGACGTCGCTGCAACCGGGGTTGTCCACCGTGGCGTGGAGGGTGTCGGGGTCCAGGTGGGCGTAGATCGTGACCCCACGCCCGGAGCCGGCCCGGAGGTCCTCGCCGTCGGTCTGGAGGTCGAGGGCGAGCTGGTTGCGCGCCATCTCGCCGACCGCCATCGCCCTGCGTGCGTCGAGGGACTCCTCGCACCCGAGGTCGCCGAGGACCTTGGCGCCGTCCTTGACGGCCTGTTCGAGGTCCAGGGCATCCTCCAGGGAGAGCGTCCCGTCGACAGCGACAGTGCCGTCGGTCGCCTGCGCCGCCGAGGTGGATGTCGAAGGACCGCTCATCGGAGGCCTTGACCCGGCGCCGTTCTGCCTCGTCGGGATCAAAGAGGTCGATGCCCATCGCGACGGTGCGGTCGATCTGCGCCCAGGTGCAGGAGTGCAGGACGGGTGCGAGCATCCGGTCGATGTAGGAGGCTGCCTCCCAGGTGAGGTTCATCGTCAGCTCGGCGACCCGGAAGGCCTTGTACTTCGGCACCTCGAGCGCGAGGACTCGTTCCCAGGTGCGGCGCAGCCGGTAGCGCAGCTCGAGCGTCTTCCCGACGAACGAGCACCCGGCCTCCGATGACATGCCCAGCGTCGCGGCGAGGTCGTAGACATCGAACTCCGACACCAAGGGGCACCCGACCCCGCCGAGCAGCACACCGTTCTCACCGAAGGTCTTCTCGGTGACCACACCGAGCTCGACCCGGTGCTCGACAGCCCACGCGACCACGGCCTGGAGCTCGACGACCTCGGCCGCGGCACTGCGCGGTCTGCGCGTCGAGGACCGCGTCGATCGCGGTCGGGGCGGTGGTCTGGGCCATGCCTCGATTCTAGGACCGGCCACCGACATTCGCTATCTGTGTTCGAGCCGGCCTGTGGATGACCTTTCGCACCGCCGCCGGTCCTGATGAGGTCGGTCGGCTCGCCGTGCGTCTCGGTACGCACGGCCCTCGACTTCGTCGCTCGGCCGGGCTTCTCGACGACCGACGGGCCCGCCCCCCAGCTTGGACTCGGCCATGCGTCCGACCCCACCCCGGCCTGCGCGATCATGGCGCACATGGACGACACGACCGCCTACTTCGACTCCGTTGCCTCGTCGTACGACGAGGTGCTGCCCTTCTTCTCCGGGTTCGCGTCCGTGGCGAGCGTGAGGCTGCCGCTCCGCAGCGGCTCGCGGGTCCTCGACGTCGGAGCCGGCCGAGGCGCCTTGACGCGCGTGGCGCTGACCCGCGGCTGCGAGGTGACAGCGGTCGATGCGGCCCCGGCGATGGTCGAGCACCTGCGCCGCGACTTCCCGACCGCGACGAGCGCGGTCATGGACGCCCAGGCGCTGGCCCTGGACGACGCCTCCTTCGACGTGGCGCTCGCGGCGTTCGTCGTCCACATCGTCCCCGACCCGCAGCGGGCCGTGGCCGAGCTGGCCCGGGTCGCCGCGACCGGTGGCACGGTCGGTCTCCTCGTGCCCGGGCGGGCCGACGGCGAGCCCGATCCGTGGACCGACCCGGTGCAGGAGGTGGTCGCCGAGTTCCGTGCGCTCACGCCCGACGGGTCGGGGCGTCACCGCGGCGGCGACTACGACAGCGAGGAGCAGCTGCTCGCCGACGCCGGTCTGGAGGACGTCACGGGCAGCACCCTCGAGGTCGAGATCCCCGTCCCGGACGGCGAGACCTACTGGCGCTGGATGAACAGCCACGGCGCCGGCACCGTCGCCCGCAGCCTGCCCGAGCGCCACCGAGCCGACTTCCACGACCGCGTGGTCGCGACCGTCGACGACCTGGGCGGCACCACGCTGCGGCGCAGTGCGGCCTTCTGGGTCGCCACCCAGCCGGGACCGACCTCCGACGGGTGACCCCGCCGGACTGTGAGACGCGTCAGCGCCCGATGACGACCGGGATGCGGGTGACCGAGCCGCGGGCCCCGCGCCACACGACGTACCCGTCGTCGAGCGCCGGGCTGCGCCGCTGCACCGTGAACGTGTACGACGCGCTCTCGCCGGGGCCGAGGCGGAGCGCGGCGGGGGTGACCGTCACGCCGGAGCGGAAGCCGCGAGCGGAGGAGGAGAAGTAGAGGCGGTTCCTGCCCACGTTGGTGACCGTGCGGGTGAACGTCGTGGCATCGTCGGTGAGCATGGCCGACGGGGTGTTGAGGTCGGTCAGGTCACCCTCCAGCCAGGCGCGGTAGTCGCTGCGCTCGACCACGTAGGCGAGTCCGGGCGAGGTGACCTCGTCGGGACGTAGGCGCCCGGCGCCTGCGCGGAGGGCGGTCGAACCCTTCACGGTCGCCGCGGTGGTGGCCAGCGCCGAGCGCACCTGCCCCGCCGACCAGTCGCGCTCGCCGAGGAGCGTGGCGGCGACCCCGGCGGTGTAGGCGGTGGCCGCCGACGTGCCGGTGACGAACGCCCAGCCGTCGGTGCCGCCACTGCTCGGCACAGCGCCCAGGAGGTTGGTCGCCGGAGCCAGGAGGTCGGGCTTGAGGACGCCGGAGCCGAGGGTGCCGCTGGTGGTCAGCGCGGCCACGCGAGCCGGGGTGCGCACGAGCCCGAGCGAGCGCAGGGTGATCCGCTCGTCGGGGTGCTCGCCGACCCAGCGGACCAGCCGCGCGCCGGCCTCGGCGTCGAGGTGGACGGTCGGCACGCTGTGCACGTCGAGGTCGATCGACCCGCGGCGCTTGTTGACCAGCACCATGCCGACCCCGTCGGCCAGCTCGACGGTGCGCGACTTGTCGACGCGACCGACCCGACCGCGCTCGCACACCACGATCGCATCGGCGACCACGCCGGCGTCGAGGCTGCCGGGTGCGCACACGCGTGCGTCCCTGGGTCGTACGTCCTTCGCCGCGGCGTCGGAGGCGAGCACCACCGGCGCCGGACCGACCGTGCGCCGCGAGAGCATCGCGCCGGACAGGTCGTCCAGGCGCGGGGTGCGCAGGGCCTTGGGCAGCACGACGCGTCCCTCGCGCAGGTCGCCGGTGGTGCCTCCGACGGTGGTGACCCAGGGGCCGGGGTGGGCCGCGGACGTCTCCGCCCCGCCGTTGCCGGCGGCGGCGATCACGACGACCCCGCTCTCGGCCGCGCCGAGCAGCGCCTTCTCCACGGTGTCGATCGTGCCGGGACCGCCGACCGAGAGGCTGAGGACGTCGACGCCGTCGCGGGTCGCGTCGTCGATCGCGGTGACCAGGTCGGCGGTGGCGCACCCGTCGTCGGCGGGGTCGGGGGCGCCCCAACATGCCTTGTAGATGGCGAGCTGGGCCTCCGGGGCCAGGCCGCCGAGCTCGCCGAGCCGCTCGCCGCCGACGGTGACGGTCACCGCGGCGTTGCCGGCGGCGATGGAGGCCATCTGGGTGCCGTGGCCGTCGGTGTCGCGCGGGGAGAGCGAGCTCGAGGCACCGAGGTGGTCGATCCCGAATCCTTGGACGTACCAGCGGGCACCGGCGATCTTGCCGTTGCACTCCGAGCTCGACCATCCCTGGCCCTCGGGGCACTCGCCTCGGAACGTCGACGCCGCGCGACCGTGGCGCACCTGCGCGAAGAGCGGGCTCTCGGGCGCCAGTCCGGTGTCGACGATGCCGATCACGACGCCCGCCCCACCGGTGGTCGGCCGGTCCTTGCCGATCCGCTTGGCGGCCAGGGTGGCGGCGTCGAGGCCGCCGCTGGTCCCGGCGAGCGGGCGGATGTCGTTGCGCTCGATCGAGGCGACCGCCGGGTCACTCTGGAGCGAGTCGACCTGCTCGGCGCTCAGGCGCACGGCGTAGCCGTTGAGCGCCGTGGTCCACCGGTAGAGCGGGGCGGGGGCGTCGACCGCCCGCAGGGTCGCCTCCTGCTCGGCCAGCATGCGGGTGGCCCGCAACGAGCTCGGCAGGAAGCCGCTGGACCCGGACGTGCCCGCCCCGCGCAGGGTGACCAGGTAGATCGCCTCGCCGTCGCGCGCCGAGGCGCCCGGCGCCGGCGCCACCGCGAGGACACCCAGCGACAGCGCGAGCCCGGTGACGGCCGCGAGCAGCCGCGAGGCGAGCGTGCTCGGGGCAGGCCGGACCGCGGAGGCGCGGGGTGCGATGCGGCGCATGCTCGCTCCGGTCAGGGGGAGGTGGCGGGACGATGGGCTCCGGACGACAGCCGGAATCGACCATTCTTGCTCATGCACCCCAGATGTCGCACGCGTACGCCTGAATCGCCGTCGGCACGGACGTCTATCGTCGTCCCCGTGCCCGCCTCCTCCGCGCCCCTGACGGTGGGCTTCGACCTCGACATGACGCTCATCGACACCGCCCCAGGTTTCCGCGCGGTGCTGACTGCGCTGGGCGAGGAGCTCGCGGTCGACCTCCCGGTCGAGCAGATGACCGCCGCGCTCGGTCCGCCCCTCGACCTGATGCTGGCGCCCTACGTGCCGGCCGACGAGATCCCGCAGGCCGTCGACCGGTTCCGGGCGATGTATCCCGACTACGCGATCGACTCGGTCGCGCTGCTGCCCGGAGCCGTCGAGGCGATCGCAGCGGTGCGACAGCGGCAGGGACGGGTGGTGGTGATCACCGGCAAGTACGCCCCCAACGCCAGGCTGCACCTCGATCACCTCGCACCTGGAGGTCGATGCCCTCGAGGGCAAGGTCTGGGGCGTCGGCAAGGCCGACGTGCTGCGCCGCGAGGGCGCGTCGGTCTACGTCGGCGACCACGTCCACGACGTCGAGGGCGCCCTGGCCGCCGGGATCCTCTCGGTGTCGGTGCTCACCGGTGGCTGCTCACGAGAGGACCTCGTCGCGGCCGGCACCCACGCCGTCCTGGACGACCTGCGTGAATTCCCGTCGTGGTTGGCCGGTCACGACCGATAGGCTGGCCGGCGAGGCTCGACCCGGACCCCGGGTCGAGTCGATGTGTCTGGGTGGTTGTGCGAGAGAGGCAAGAGCAGTGCCGAGTGGCAAGGTGAAGTGGTTCGACCCCGCCAAGGGATTCGGGTTCCTGTCGCAGGAGGACGGCGAGGACGTCTACGTCCACGCCGACGCCCTGCCCGAGGGCAGCGACTCGATCAAGCCCGGGACCCGGGTCGAGTTCGGGATCGCCCAGGGACGTCGCGGCGACCAGGCGCTGCAGGTGCGCGTGCTCGACGCGCCGGCCTCGGTGTCGCGCAACCAGTCCCACGCCCGCCGCAAGAAGCCCGAGGAGATGACCACGATCGTCGAGGACCTCATCCGGCTGCTCGACGGCGTCGGAGAGTCCTACCGCCACGGTCGCTACCCCGAGGCGCGCACCGCCAAGCCGGCCGCGAAGGTGCTGCGGGCGCTGGCCGACGAGCTCGAGCTCTAGCTCAGCCGCTCCGTCCCACGAGGCTCAGCCCGGCGGCGGGTACGACGACGGGGGTGGCGGCGGCGGGTAGGCCGGGACGCGGCCGCCCGGCGCCGTCGGCGACTCCTGCGGCTCGCGCGGCCGGACGGCCGGAGCGCGCGGCGGACGGGTGCGCGGCTGCGGCGGCCCGCCGCTCGGGCGGGGGCGGCCACGCGCACGACGCGGCCGCGACGACAGCACGAAGACCGTCCACGCCGCGAGCACCGCGAACCCGACGCCCAGGCCCAGCCGCGCCGACTGGGGCAGCGCGATCCCCACGAACCCGCCGATGACCCACGCCAGCTGCAGGGTGGTGTCGCTGCGGGCGAAGGCGCTGGCCTGCACCGAGACCGGGACCCCGCTCTGGATGGTCGAGTCGAGGGAGACCTTCGCCAGCGACTGGGCCAGGCCGGCCACGAGCCCCAGGCCCGCCAGGGCGATCACGCCGTAGAACAGCGCGCCCATCGCGACCATCGCGGCGTCGGCGACCAGCGCGACCACGACGGTGAGGGCGGGGTTGATCTTCTTCAGCACCGAGGCGAGGAAGATCCCGATCGTGTTGCCGGCCCCGGCGCCGCCGATCACGATGCCGAGCAGCAGCGCCTCCTTGCCCTCCCAGCCCGGCAGCGGCTGGTCGCGCAGCAGGAAGGCCATGTACATCGTCAGGAAGCCCGACAGCCAGCGCGGCCCGCAGTTGGCACGCAGGGCGAAGGCGACCGCGGGCGGGATGTTGGTGCCCTTGCGGGCGCCGCCGGTGAGGTCGGGACGCAGGGTGACCTGCTGCTCGCCCTCGCTGGAGTCGACCTTGGCCGGCAGCAGGATCGCCGCGACGGTGCCGACGACGAAGATGAGGAACGCCAGGCGCAACGACCACTCGGCCCCGAAGTAGGCGGCGCCGCCGGCCAGCGGTGCGGCGAGGGCGCCGCCGACCACCCCCGACAGGGAGACCCGGCCGTTGGCCTTCACCAGTGTGAGGTCGACCGGCAGCAGGCGGGGGATCGCGGCCGCACGCGTCACGCCGTACGCCTTGGACGAGACGAGCACCCCGAGCGCGGCGGGGTAGAGCAGGGCGGAGTCGGCGGCGACCGCACCGGCCAGCACCCAGCAGAGGAAGGCGCGGATCGCGAAGGTCGCCCCGATCGCCCAGCGGCGCCCGTGGCTGAACCGGTCGAGGAACGGTCCGATCAGGGGCGCGACGATCGCGAAGGGCAGCATCGTCAGGCCGAGGAAGAGCGCGACCTGCCCGCGAGCGTCGCTGGTCGCGCCGGCGAAGAAGACGGTCGTGGCCAGCGAGATCGCCACGGCCGCGTCACCGGCCGCGTTGGCGGAGTGGAGGTAGATGAGGCGGTTGAGGCCGGAGTCCTCGGCGCCCTGGGCGTTGGCGGCCTTCTTGGCGTTGCGGACCGCCGCCTTGCTGACCTTGCCGGTCACCCGACCGGTCACGCGAGCGGTGGCCCGCACCCCGCGAGCGGTCGCCTTGGCGCCGGTCCCGAGGCCCTGGCCGACGGCCCGTGCCCGCTCGGCCGAGGACGCCGTGCTCCGGTCGTCGCGGTAGGACGGTTCGTAGGGACCCTCGTCGTAGGAGCCCTCGTGGGGCGGGTCGTACGGCGGGTCGTACGGGGGGTCGTAGCCGCCGCCGGACCCCGACGAGGGTCGGTGGTCGGAGCGGCCGGACGACATGTGCCCCATCCTGCCCCGAACCGCCCCCATCCACCCACCAGACCCGCCCCGGACCTGACATCGTTGTGGCGATGGGCCATGCTGTGGCCTGTGAGCACCCCAGTCCAGCACCGTGAACGGCCCGACTCGGTGGCCGCCGCAGCCATCGATCTGGCGCGCGCCGCCCTGCTGGAGGAGGTCGCCCCCGACCAGGTCGGCGACCACCTCGGGGTCGAGAGCGACGGCGAGCGCGTCGTCACCCACTTCTTCGCCGCCACCATGCGCGGCTACGTCGGCTGGCGCTGGTCGGTGGTCGTCGCGCGTGCCTCGCGCCAGAAGAAGGTCACCGTCGGCGAGATCGTGCTGCTGCCCGGCGCCGACGCGATCGTCGCTCCGCCCTGGGTCCCCTACCGCGAGCGCATCAAGCCCGGTGACCTCTCTCCCGGCGACCTGCTGCCGGTCGACGACGACGACCCGCGACTGGTCCCGACGTACTCCTTCGGCGACGACCCGCTCGACGCCGACGACAAGGCCCAGATCCGCGAGGTCGCCAAGGACCTCGGCCTCGGTCGGGTCCGCACCCTGTCACCCGAGGGTCGCGACGCCGCCGCCGAGCGGTGGTACGACGGCCTCGGCGGGCCGGACTCGCCGCTGGCCCAGGGCTCACCCGACTCGTGCTCGTCCTGCGGCTTCCTGGTGCGCCTCGCCGGTCCGCTCGCCGGCACCTTCGGCGTCTGCGCCAACGGCGACGCCAACGACGACGGCCGCGTGGTCGCCTTCGGCCACGGCTGCGGCGCTCACTCCGAGGTGCGGCTCGCCAAGAAGCACGAGCCGATCCCGATGCCCGACCACGTCGTCGACACGCTGACGCTCGACACGTTCTGACCGTCTCCGGTCGCGGTCAGTCGTGCACCGGGTGCCCGAACCACGTGCTCGGCGCGGTCGCTCCTGCAGCCGACAGCACCCACACGGCGTACTCCTCGCTCGGTGGGTGCAGCTCGTAGGAGCCCGCGTGCAGGTCGACGCGCAGACCGCACGCCTCGGCGTCGGCGGTGAACTCGACGGGGGAGTAGTGCCGGGCGAAGTCGGGCCCGCCTCCCGCGACGTGGAAGCCGGCCAGGATCCGCCCGCCCGGTGCGAGCAGTGCTGCCAGCCGGGTCAGGACCTCGCGCTCGGTGTCCTCGGCGAGCAGGACGAGGACGTTGCCCACGCACACGACCAGGTCGTACGACGTCGGCCTGCCCTCGGCGCTCAGGCGCGAGGCGGTCAGGTCGAGGGCGTCGGCCTCGAGCACCGCGAGGTCGGGGTAGGTGGCGCGCGACTGCTCGACCAGCGGCGCGTAGGGCTCCACCGCCACCACCTCGTGACCGCGTGCGGCCAGGGCTGCCGCGACGCGGCCCATGCCCGAGCCGACGTCGAGGATCCGGGCGCCGCGACCGACGAGCACGTCGGCGAGGCGGGCCTCCCCGTCGACGTCCGCACCGTCGGCCACGAGGGCGGCGAACTTCTCGCCGTACCCGGCGTTGGCCGTGCCGGCCCGCTCCCACCGGGTGGCGGGCGGCCGCTCCCCGCTCACGGCTCGAGCCGCTCGAGCCGGGTCAGCCGGAAGCGACGACGGCGCCGGCAGTACTCGAGCCCGAGGAGGCCGAGCCCCACGCCGGCCAGGCAGGTCCACAGCCACCAGCTGTGCCCGTCGTCCGACAGGCGACCGTAGAAGGGGAGCAGTGCGACGAAGGCGACGAAGAAGACCGCGGTGCCGACCTCGACGGTGCGCACACCGTCGACGTCGAGCGGCTCCACGTCGGCGATGACGTAGGTCTTGTTGCGGAACTCGTGCTCCGTCGGCTGCTCGTCGCTGAAGTCCACGCGGGCAGACTATCCGGCACCGGCCGAGGCGAGCGCCACCCGCAGCTCGTCCTCGACCTGGTCCTGGAGCTCGATCGAGGCGTCCCACCGCAGACGAACGCCGGCAGCCTGGCTCAGGTAGGTCACGGTGGGGAGGCCGTCGCAGAAGCAGTCCCACCGCAACCGGTCCCCGACGGTCTCGCCGAACACCGTGACGTCCTCGGCGAGACGCAGGTCGGAGATCTCCTCGTCGCCGCCGATGTCGACGTACGGCAGCTCGGTGTCGTAGACGTCGCTCAAGGACTCGGTGTCGCCGACCCACTCGACGCCGACCACCGAGTCGGTGGTCGGCGCCGAGGTGCGCGGCGGCGCCGGCCTCCGCCAGAGACAACCCTCGCCGTACTCCAGGGTGTCGGGCGCATAGTCGCCGGCAAGGGCGAACGAGAACGTGATCGGGTCCTGGTCGGTCGCCAGCGTGCAGCTCACGATGCCGGTGCCGTCGGTCGGCGGCGCCGTCGAGGCCTCGCCGAGGTCGCGCGAGGCGTCATCCCCGCAGGCGCCCAGGCAGGAGGCGAGGACGATGACGGCGGCGGCGCTCGCGGGTCGGAGGTTCATGGTGCCGGGAGCGTAGCCCGCCGGCCCCGAGCGGAATGGTTAGCATGGGTAATGAGTTATGCTAACGACATGCCTACCGTCGAACGCGCCGCCCGCACCGATGCCGGACTCGCCTCCGAGCTCCGGCTCTCGGTCATGCGCCTGCGTCGCCGTCTGGCGGGCGAGCGTCATCCCGACAACGAGCTGAGCATGAACGCGATGGCGGTGCTCGGCGCGCTCTACCGCAACGGCGAGCTGACCCCGAGCGAGCTCGCCGCCCACGAGCGGGTCCAGCCGCCGAGCATGACCCGCACGGTCGGCTGCCTCGAGGAGGGCGGCTACGTCACCCGCCGCCCGCACGACACCGACCGCCGGCAGGTGGTCGTGAGCCTGACCGACCACGGTCGCGAGACCCTCCTGGCCGACCGGCGCCGCCGCGACGAGTGGCTGGCGCTCCGCCTGCGCGACCTGACCCCTGACGAGCGCGCGGTGCTGCGCGCAGCCGCTCCGATCCTGGAGAGGCTGAGCACGAGCTGAGATCTTGAGTCCCACCTTCCGCTCGCTGAGCAACCCCAACTACCGCCTGTACGCCGCCGGCAACCTGGTCTCCAACGTCGGGACCTGGATGCAGCGCGTCGCCCAGGACTGGCTGATCCTGCTGCTCACCGCCAACTCGGCGGCCGCCATCGGCATCACCACGGGCCTGCAGTTCCTCCCGATCCTCGTCCTGTCGCCCTTCGCCGGGGTGATCGCCGACCGGATCCCCAAGCGCCGGCTCCTCCAGATGACCAACGTCGGCATGGCCGCTCCCGCCCTGCTGCTCGGCGCACTGGCGGTCACCGGCACGGTGCAGGTCTGGCACGTCTACGTCCTGGCCCTCGTGCTGGGCGTCTCGACCGCCTTCGACGCCCCCGCGCGTCAGTCGTTCGTCTCCGAGATGGTCGACCCCGCCGACCTGAGCAACGCCGTCGGCCTCAACTCGGCCGGGTTCAACCTCGCCCGCATCGTCGGTCCTGCGATCGCCGGCCTCTCGATCGCGCTCCTCGGTGGCGGCGTGACCGCGACCGGCTGGGTCATCCTGGTCAACGGCCTCACCTACGCCGGCCCGGTGCTGGCCCTCGCGCTGCTCGACGGGGGCCGCCTGCACTCCGCAGCCCTCGTGGTGCGGGGCCCGGGCCAGATCCTCGCCGGCGTCAGCTACGTCCGCCGCCGCCCCGACCTGCTCCTGATCCTCGCCGTGGTCTTCTTCGCCGGCACCTTCGGCCTCAACTTCCAGATGACCTCGGCGCTGATGGCCACCGAGGTCTTCGACAAGGGCCCGACCGAGTACGGCCTGCTCGGCACCTTCATGGCGGTCGGCTCGCTGGCCGGCTCCCTGATGGCGGCCGGTCGCGCCAGGATCCGGCACCGGCTGGTGATCGGATCGGCCATCGCCTTCGGCACCATCGAGGTCGTCGCCGGCCTGGCTGCCCTCCTACCTCACCTTCGCCCTGCTGTGCCCGTTGCTGGGGCTGGCCGCGCTGACGATGATCACCGGCGCCAACACCTTCATGCAGATGAACACCGACGCCGGCATGCGCGGTCGGGTGATGGCGCTCTACCTGATGGTCTTCATGGGCGGTACGCCGCTCGGCTCGCCGCTGATCGGCTGGGTCGGGGAGGTCTTCGGGGCGCGGTGGACCCTGATCGTCGGGGGACTGATGACCGTCGCCGGCGTCGTCGTCGCCTCGATCGTCTACCTGCGCGCCGGCCGGCACCACGTGGTCGTCTGGGAGGCTCGTCGCGACCGGGCGGAGGCCCGTGCGCGAGGCGGCTCGCGTGATTTTGCTCCTGTGTCGGGCGGCCGGTAGCCTCGGTCCTCGTGCCTGGTCCACTCCAGGCACCTCAGGCGTGCCCACAGCAGGACACCGCTCCTCGAGGCGCCGCCGCACCACCATCTCGCACCACCGAACGATCGCTTCACGCGTGCCCGGCAGATCGCCGGACACTGAGAGTCACCACGAAAGGGAACCACCAGGTGCCCACCATTCAGCAGTTGGTCCGCAAGGGCCGTCAGGACAAGGTGTCCAAGAGCAAGACGCCTGCCCTCAAGGGTTCGCCCCAGCGACGCGGTGTCTGCACCCGCGTCTACACCACCACCCCGAAGAAGCCGAACTCCGCCCTCCGCAAGGTCGCCCGCGTGCGCCTGTCGAGTGGCGTCGAGGTCACCGCCTACATCCCGGGTGTCGGTCACAACCTCCAGGAGCACTCGATCGTGCTCGTCCGCGGCGGCCGGGTGAAGGACCTTCCCGGTGTCCGCTACAAGATCATTCGCGGCACGCTCGACACCCAGGGTGTCAAGAACCGCAAGCAGGCCCGCAGCCGCTACGGCGCCAAGAAGGAGAAGAGCTAATGCCCCGCAAGGGTCCGGCCCCCAAGCGGCCGATCGACATCGACCCCGTCTACGGCTCGCAGCTGGTCTCCCAGCTCGTCTCCAAGGTGCTCCAGGACGGCAAGAAGCAGGTTGCCCAGCGCATCGTCTACACCGCGCTCGAGGGTTGCCGCCAGAAGAACGAGACCGACCCGGTCGTCACGCTCAAGCGCGCGCTGGAGAACGTCAAGCCCGCCATCGAGGTCAAGTCCCGCCGCGTCGGCGGGGCGACCTACCAGGTCCCGATCGAGGTCAAGGGCACCCGCGGCACCACGCTGGCCCTGCGCTGGCTGGTCGGCTACGCCGCCGAGCGCCGCGAGAAGACCATGCACGAGCGCCTGATGAACGAGATCCTCGACGCCTCCAACGGCCTCGGTGCCGCGGTGAAGAAGCGCGAGGACACCCACAAGATGGCCGAGTCCAACAAGGCCTTCGCCCACTACCGCTGGTGATGCTCGTGGTCACGGCTGCTGATGGTCACCCTTCGTGGTCACCGGCCGCCGTGGTCCACGCCTTCTCCGCCCCTCATCGCCTCACGACAACGCCTAAGGAAGATTGACTCACGTGGCTGTCAACATCACCACCGACCTGAACGTCG
>CAWGJR010000015.1:0-15355 GCA_963822915.1 uncultured Actinomycetota bacterium | reverse complement strand
GGCGGTTGCTGCCACCGCGACCGGGGACACCGGCGCGGGCAGCGGCCTGGGCCTGGCGCTCGGCACGGGTGCCGGCGACCTCGCCCTTGTAGATCCAGACCTTCACGCCGATGCGGCCGAAGGTCGTCTTGGCCTCGTAGAAGCCGTAGTCGATGTCGGCACGCAGGGTGTGCAGCGGGACGCGGCCCTCGCGGTAGAACTCGGTGCGCGACATCTCGGCGCCGTTGAGCCGACCCGAGCACTGGATCCGGATGCCCTTGGCACCCGAGCGCATCGTGGTCTGCATCGCCTTGCGCATCGCGCGACGGAACTGCACGCGACCGGCGAGCTGCTCGGCGACTCCCTGGGCGACGAGCTGGGCGTCCATCTCGGGGCTCTTGACCTCGAGGATGTTCAGCTGCACCTGCTTGCCGGTGAGCTTCTCCAGCTCGCCACGGATGCGGTCGGCCTCGGCGCCGCGGCGACCGATGACGATGCCCGGACGGGCGGTGTGGATGTCGACGCGGACCCGCTCGCGGGTGCGCTCGATCTCCACCTTGGAGATGCCGGCCCGCTCCATGCCCTTGGAGAGCAGCTTGCGGATCGCGACGTCCTCACCGACGTAGGACTTGTAGAGCTTGTCGGCGTACCAGCGCGACTTGTGGTCGGTGCTGATGCCGAGTCGGAACCCGTTCGGGTTGATCTTCTGGCCCATCAGGCACCCTTCCTGTTCTTCTTGGCGGCTGCGGCGACCACATCGGCCGGCTGCACGACCAGGGTGATGTGGCTGGTGCGCTTGTTGATCCGGGTGGCCCGGCCCTGGGCCCGGGGGCGCCAGCGCTTCATCGTGGGGCCCTCGTCGACCATCGCGACCGAGACGACGAGGTCGCTGGCGTCCAGGCCCTCAGTGGTCTCGGCGTTGGCGATGGCGCTCTCGAGGACCTTGTAGACCGTCTCCGAGGCCGCCTGCGGCGCGAACTGGAGGATCGACAGGGCGTCCTCGATCGGCAGGCCGCGGACCATGTCGACGACACGGCGGGCCTTCATCGGGGTGATCCGGACGAACTTGGCGCTCGCGTAGGCACCCGGGGCGTCGCCCAGGAGCGTCGTACGGCGAGCGCTGGTGCGCCGGCGTTCGGTGGTCGACATCAGCGACGACGTCCTTTCCGGTCATCCTTGACGTGCCCGCGGTAGGTGCGGGTCGGGGCGAACTCGCCCAGCTTGTGGCCGACCATCGAGTCGGTCACGAAGACCGGCACGTGCTTGCGTCCGTCGTGCACCGCGATGGTGTGCCCGATGAAGTCGGGGGTGATCATCGAGCGGCGCGACCACGTCTTGATCACGTTGTGTGAGCCCTTGTCGTTCTCGGCGTCCACCTTCTTCTGAAGGTGGTCGTCGATGAAGGGGCCCTTCTTGAGGCTGCGAGGCATTGTCTCCCCTAAACTTTCCCGGCCACTGTCAGCGCCTGGTCTTGCCGGACTTGCGACGGCGGATGATCTGGGAGTCGGAGGCCTTGCGCTTGCGCGTGCGACCCTCCGCCTTGCCCCAGGGGGACACCGGGTGACGTCCACCCGAGGTCTTGCCCTCGCCACCGCCGTGCGGGTGGTCGACAGGGTTCATGACGACACCGCGGACGGTCGGGCGCTTGCCCTTCCAGCGCATCCGGCCGGCCTTGCCCCAGTTGATGTTCGACTGCTCGGCGTTGCCGACCTCGCCGACCGTGGCGCGGCAGCGCACGTCGACGAAGCGCATCTCGCCCGAGGGCATACGCAGCGTGGCGCGCGAGCCCTCACGGGCGATCAGCTGGGCGCTGATGCCGGCCGAGCGGGCGATCTTCGCGCCGCCGCCGGGTCGCAGCTCCACGCAGTGGATCGTCGTACCGACCGGGATGTTGCGCAGCGGCAGGTTGTTGCCGGGCTTGATGTCGGCCGTGGGACCGGACTCGATCCGGGTGCCCTGCGACAGGTCCTTGGGGGCGATGATGTAGCGCTTCTCGCCATCGGCGTAGTGGAGCAGCGCGATGCGCGCGGTCCGGTTGGGGTCGTACTCGATGTGAGCGACCTTGGCCGGCACGCCGTCCTTGTCGTAGCGACGGAAGTCGATGATGCGGTAGGCACGCTTGTGCCCGCCGCCCTGGTGCCGGGTGGTGATCCGGCCCTGGTTGTTGCGACCGCCCTTCTTGGGCAGCGGGCGCGTCAGCGACTTCTCAGGCGTGGTGCGGGTGATCTCGACGAAGTCGGCGACCGACGAGCCTCGTCGGCCCGGCGTCGTGGGCTTGTACTTGCGAATAGCCATGGTGTCTGGTCCTAGTCAGGAGCCCGGTCAGGAGACCGGGCCTCCGAAGATGTCGATGCGGTGACCCTCGGCGAGGCTGACGATGGCGCGCTTGGTGTCCTTGCGCTTGCCCAGACCGTTCCTCGTCCGGCGCGTCTTGCCCTTGCGGTTCATGGTGTTGACCGACGTGACCTTGACGCTGAAGATCTTCTCCACAGCGATCTTGATCTCGGTCTTGTTGGCGTCGGGACGCACCAGGAACGTGTACTTGTTGGCGTCGAGGAGGCCGTAGCTCTTCTCGGAGACGACCGGCGCGACGAGGATGTCGCGGTAGTCCTTGTGGAGCGTGCTCATGCCGTCCTCCTCGCTCGGTGGTCGACGGCCTTGGCTGTGCCCACGCGACGAACGCGTCGTAGGCACCCTGGGTGAAGACGACGTCGTCGCAGGCCAGCACGTCGTAGGTGTTGAGCTGGTCGACGGCCACGATGTGCACCTCGGCCGCGTTGCGCAGCGAGAGCCACGTCACCGAGTCGTTGCGCTCGAGGACCAGGAGGTACTTCGAGCGCGGCGTCAGGCCGGCGAGAGCAGCCAGAGCGGTCTTCGTCGACGGCTTGTCGCCACCGACGAGGGACTCCACGACGTGGATGCGCTCGTTGCGGGCCCGGTCGGAGAGGGCACCGCGCAGGGCGGCGGCCTTCATCTTCTTGGGGGTGCGCTCGCTGTAGTCACGCGGCTTGGGGCCGTGGACGACGCCACCGCCGACGAACTGCGGTGCGCGGGTCGAGCCCTGACGGGCGCGGCCGGTGCCCTTCTGCTTGTAGGGCTTGCGGCCACCGCCGCGGACCTCGCCGCGACGCTTGGTCGAGTGGGTGCCCTGGCGGGCGGCGGCCTGCTGGGCCACGACGACCTGGTGGATCAACGGGATGTTGACCTTGCGGTCGAAGATCTCGGCCGGCAGGTCGACCTTCACGGTGTTGGCAGTCATCGACTCAGACCTCCTGGGTGACGCTTGGCGGCCGAGCGCAGGACGATGAGTCCGCCCTTGGGTCCGGGGACGGCACCCTTGAGGAGGATCAGGCCCTTCTCGACGTCGACGGCGTGCACGGTGACGTTCTGGGTGGTGACGGTGTCGGTACCCATCCGGCCGGCCATGCGGGTGCCCTTGAAGACACGACCCGGCGTGGCGCACGCGCCGATGGAGCCGGGCTTGCGGTGGTTGCGGTGGGCACCGTGGGAGGCGCCGACGCCGTGGAAGCCGTGGCGCTTCATGACACCGGCGTAGCCCTTGCCCTTGCTGGTGCCGGTCACGTCGATGACCTCGCCGGCGGCGAAGGTGTCGACGGGCAGCTCCTGGCCGACGGTGTAGGTGGAGGCGTCCGCGGTGCGGATCTCAGCCAGGTGGCGGCGCGGGGTGGACCCGGCCTTGGCGAAGTGTCCGGCGGTCGGCTTGTTGACCTTGCGGCCCTCGATCTCGCCGAAGCCGACCTGGATGGCGTTGTAGCCGTCGGTCGTGGGCTGGCGGACCTGGGTGACCACGTTGGTGCTCGCGGCGATCACGGTCACGGGGACGACGAGGTTGTTCTCGTCCCACAGCTGGGTCATGCCGAGCTTGGTGCCCAGCAGGCCCTTCACGTTGCGTTCGAATGTCATGACTTCCGACCTCAGAGCTTGATCTCGATGTCGACGCCCGCAGGCAGGTCGAGACGCATCAGCGAGTCCACCGTCTTCGGGGTGGGGTCGATGATGTCGATGAGCCGCTTGTGCGTGCGCATCTCGAAGTGCTCGCGCGAGTCCTTGTACTTGTGGGGCGAGCGAATGACGCAGTACACGTTCTTCTCGGTCGGCAGCGGCACGGGGCCGGCGACCTTCGCACCCGTGCGGGTGACGGTGTCCACGATCTTGCGCGCCGAGGTGTCGATCACCTCGTGGTCATAGGCCTTGAGCCTGATGCGGATCTTCTGTCCCGCCATAGGTCTCTCTCGTCCTTTGCTTGATGTCGAGCTCTGTGAACTCGGCGGCAGCTGCGTGCCTACCTCGTCGTCTGTGTCCGGCGCGTCCTCGGGTTTGAGTCGGCTCCGCCTGCTGCTCGCCTCCCACCCCCGCGGTCGGGCGTGTCGCGCTGGTTTCTCGCGACACAGCCTCGTCCGATCGATCCGGACGGGGGTCGTGCTGGGTGTTGGGTGGCGCCCGACGGTTCGTCAGGCTGATCGGGTCTCCGGTGCGGTGCGGCTCGGACGACGATCCCGGGCACCGCGCCCGCTGCTCGCACGCCAGTGGCGCCGAGCGGGAGACACGATTTGAGGAATCAAGACTTGCCGCACCCCGGCAACCCAGCCGGGGCAACCCGGATATCTTGGCAGAGATCCCGCATCGCGCCAAATCCGACGGAACACCGACGTGACAGGGCCTGGTCGGACGTAGCATGCGGCGCATGAGGATCGATGTTCCCGAGGCCAAGGACCCCCTGGGCTACGTCTGGGGTGAGCTGGTGCCCGGGATCGGGCCTGCCGCGGCCCGCTTCGCCCAGAGCGTCTACGAGCACGGCACCCTCGGGCTGCGCGAGTTCGAGGCCGCGCGGCTGCGCATCGCCCAGATCAACGGCTGTCTCTTCTGCCAGGACTGGCGCACCGAGCGCGACGGGGTGAAGGTCGAGGACGGCTTCGAGGTGGCGGTGACCGACTGGCGGGTCACCGACGCCTTCGACGATCGCACCCGTCTGGCCGCGGAGTACGCCGAGCGCTACGCGCTGGACCACCACGGCCTCGACGACTCCTTCTGGGGCCGGATGAAGGCGCACTACAGCGACGCCGAGATCGTCGAGCTGTCCATGTGCCTGGGGTCGTGGATCGCGTTCGGGCGGCTCAACCGGGTCCTCGGTCTCGACGAGGCGTGCGTGCTGCCGGAGCACCTGTCGCGCCGCTGACCGTCCGCGACCGTCACCTCGGCCGGGCCGCACCGCGGTTCCGGACCACCTGAGAGGATGTCGGTCACGCCCGCCGCGCGACCAGGGAGCGATCGACACGCATGGCCGACCAGCCCGAACAGCCCCCGCAGTGGGGCGCGTCCTACCCGCCGCCCGGAGCGCCCGCTCCGCAGCCCGGAGGATCGTTCCCGCCGCCGGGAGCCCGCAACCCCCGACCGGGGCGGGCTACCCGTCGTACGCACCGGGCGGACCGGGCTCCACCGGCTTCCCGCCTCCGGCCGACCCACGCTGGACCGCGCCGGGGATGCTCGGGGCGGTGCACAAGCCCGGGGCGATGGCGCTGCGCCCGCTCGGGCTCGGCGACATCTACGACGCCGCCTTCCGCATCATCCGCTTCAACCCGAAGGCGACGGTCGGCTCGGCGGTGCTCGTCGCCTCCGTGGCGATGGCGTTCCCGTTGCTGCTGACCGCGATCCTCACCTACGGGACGGGTCTGACCTACGACGCCAGCTCGGCGGGCACCGCCGACACCGAGGACCTCGCCGGCGCCATCGCCTCCTTCGGCGCGCTGGCCTTCGGCGGGATCCTGCAGGCCATCGGGCTGATCTTCGTGACCGGCATGGTCGCCCACGTGACCGCCGCGGCCGCGATCGGGCAACGGCTGTCCCTCGGGCAGGCGTGGGCCCCCACGAAGGGCAAGCGGCTGCAGGCTCGTCGGCCTCTCGCTCCTGCTGGGCCTGCTGCTCACCCTCGTCTTCACGGTCTACGTCGCGCTGTGGGTGGTGGTCGTGGTGACCGCGCCGACCGGGGCGGTCGTCGCCTGGGGCCTGGTCACGGTGCCGGCCTTCGTCGCCGGACTGTGGTGGTTCTGGATCCGGGTCTACTACCTGCCGGTGCCCGCCCTGATGCTCGAGGACGTCGGCATCACCGGCGCCATCGGTCGCGGCTACCGCCTGACGTCGCGGCAGTTCTGGAGGACCTTCGGCATCGCCCTGCTGACCGTCGTCCTCGTCAACGTCGCCGGCGGGATCCTGTCCTTCCCGGTCAGCCTGGTCGGCCAGATCGGCGTGCTCGCCGTCGACGAGAGCAACGCCCTGCTCGTCCTCGTGGCCACCCAGGGTCTGGCGACGGTCGTCTCGACCGCCTTCGTCGCCCCCTTCATCGGCGGCGGTGACCTCGCTGCAGTACCTCGACCAGCGCATGCGCAAGGAGGCCTACGACGTGGACCTCATGCGCCAGGCCGGGGTGCTGGAGTAGTGCTTCCCGGCGTCCTGACCGCCTCGCTCGGCGCTGGTGTCGCTCGAGCCGCCCCTCCTGCCCACCCCGGACGAGGCGCGCAGCTCGCTGCGTCGCGAGCTCGCCGACCCGCAGTACTACGACCAGGACCTCGTCCAGCGGATCCTGGACTGGATCGAGCGCCGGATCGACGGCACCGTCGAGGGCGCCTCGTCGGTGCCGAACCTCACCTGGCTGGCCGCGACCGTGATCGCGGTGGGTCTCGGCACGGGGCTGCTCCTGCTCCTGTCCCGCGCCCGCCTCACCGCCCGTCGACGTGACGACCCGGCTGCGGTGCTCACCGACGACGCCGTCTCGGCCGCCGAGCTGCGGGCCCGCGCCGAGCGTGCGCTCGCCGAGGGCCGCTTCGCGGACGCCGTCGTCGACGGGTTCCGCGCGCTGGCCGTGCACCAGGTCGAGCGCGGCCGCCTGGAGAACGCGCCGGGCAGCACCGCCCGCGAGGTCGCCGGCGCGCTGGCCGAGCAGTACCCCGGCACAGCGGCGACCGGGTCGAGAGCGGCGCGCGGCTCTTCGACGCCGTGATGTACGGCGACCGGCCCGCGACGCGCGAGGAGGCCGACGCGGTCCTCGGGATCGACGCCCACGCTGCGGAGCACCCGGTGAGCACGAGCGCTGCTGCCGCGCCGACCGCCGGACAGCAACCACCGGGTGGCGTCGGCACCGCGCGAGCCTGCTCATCGTCGTCGCGCTGCTCGCCGCCCTCGCCCTGGTCGTCCTGACCCAGGGCACCGTGGCCCGCGGAGCCGACGCTCGATCCCGACAACCCGGGCCCCGACGGCGCCCAGGCGCTGGCGCGGGTGCTCGACGACCAGGGCGTCGACGTCGAGGTCGTCCGCACCGCCGATGCCTTCGACCAGACCCCGACCTCGACAGCGACACCCTCGTGGTCGTCACCTCCTCCCGCGACCTCGGCACCAGCACCACCGAGCGACTCCTGGGCGCGGTCGCGACCGGCTCGGCGTCGTTGCTCGTCGTCGACCCGACCGGCGCCGCTGCTCGCCGAGCTGGGTGCTCGGCGGCGACCCGACCGCGCTCGAGGTCGCGGCGACGGTGTCCGCGGCGACTGCACCGACCCGACGTACGACGACCTCGCTGCTGGTCGTCGACGACGCCGACGCCCTGCCGCCGACGGGCTGCTTCGACGGTGCCCTCGGCTCGGGACCGACCGGCCGGGCGCTGACCCTGCTGGGCGCCGGCGAGCTGCTGACCAACGACCAGGTCCTGCGCGGCGACAACGCCGCCATCGGCGCTGCGGCTGCTCGGCAGCGCGGACCGCCTCGTCTGGTACGTCGCCTCGGCCGACGACCAGGTCGCCGACGACGGCGTCAGCATCTCCTCCCTGCTTCCCGACTGGCTCGTCCCGGCCCTCGGCATCGTCGCGTTCAGCACGCTGCTCCTCGTGCTGTGGCGCGGGCGACGCCTCGGGCCGCTGGCCACCGAGCCGCTGCCGGTGGTGGTCAAGGCGATCGAGACGACCCGCAGCCGCGGGCGGCTCTACCGCAAGTCGGGCGACCGGGCCCACGCCGCGGACGCCCTGCGGTCGGCCACCCGCGCTCGCGCCGCCACCCGGCTCCGCCTCGGCGCCGTCGACGCCAGCCGACCCTGACCCGCGACGTCGCCCGCCACGTCGGGCGACCCGAGTCGGAGGTCGCCGCCCTCATCGGCGCCTCCGCCGCGGTCCCCGGCTCGGACCGCGACCTGATCACCCTGGCCCACGACCTGGCCGCACTCGAGGAAGAGGTACGCCGCACATGACCGATCAGCCCTTCGCACCCCCGCCCCCAGCCACCGTCGTCGACCGCCGGTCGACCACGGCGCCTCGCGCGAGCGGCTGGCCGCCGTGCGCCAGGAGGTGGCGAAGGCGGTCGTCGGCCAGGACGCCGCCGTCTCGGGCCTGCTCGTCGCGCTGCTGTGCGGCGGCCACGTGCTGATGGAGGGCGTGCCCGGCACCGCCAAGACCCTGCTGGTGCGCACCCTCGCGGCGTCGCTGTCGGTCGAGACCCGCCGCGTGCAGTTCACCCCCGACCTGATGCCCGGCGACATCACCGGCTCGATGGTCATCGACGGCCAGCAGGGTGGGTCGGGCCCGGGCGGGCTGAGCTTCCGCGAGGGCCCGGTCTTCACCAACCTGCTGCTCGCCGACGAGATCAACCGCACGCCCCCCAAGACGCAGTCGGCCCTGCTCGAGGCGATGGAGGAGGGGCAGGTCTCGGTCGACGGCGTCACCCGGCCGCTGCCCGAGCCGTTCCTGGTCGCGGCGACCCAGAACCCGGTCGAGTACGAAGGGACCTATCCCCTGCCCGAGGCCCAGCTCGACCGCTTCCTGCTCAAGGTCGTGCTGCCGATCCCCGAGCGCGACGCGGAGCTGGAGATCCTGAGCCGTCACGCGGCCGGCTTCGACCCGCGCGACGTGGCCGGCGCCGGGGTCACGGCCGTGGCCGGTGGCGACGACATCGCCGCCGGTCGTCGCGCCGTCGCCACGGTGCAGGTCTCCCCCGAGGTCGCCGCCTACATCGTCGACATCGCGCGGGCCACCCGCGTCTCGCCGTCGCTGTCGCTCGGCGTCAGCCCGCGCGGCGCGACCGCCCTGCTGCGCGCCGCTCGCGCCTGGGCCTGGCTGGGGGGCCGTGACTTCGTGACGCCCGACGACGTGAAGGCCCTGGCCCACGCGACGCTGGTGCACCGCCTCGGGCTGCGCCCCGAGGCCGAGCTCGAGGGTGTCGACGTGGCCCAGGTGCTCGCCTCGGCCGTCAGCTCGGTGCCCGTGCCGCGCTGATGCCGCGCCCGCTATCTCACCGGGCGCGTCCCGCTGCTCGCGCTGCTCGGGCTGGTCGCGGTCGTCGTGCGTCCGCTGCCGAGCACGGTGTGGCTGTGGCTGCTGGTCGTGACGGCGCCTCGTCGCCCTCGACGTGCTGCTGGCCCCGCGCGTCCGCCGCACTGCACGTCGTACGACGTCCGACCGGTGCGGTGCGCACGGGCGATCGCGCCGAGACCGTCCTGGTCGTGGAGAACGCCGGACGACGCCGGGTCTCCGGCCGGCTCCGCGACGCCTGGCAGCCCAGCGCCGGCGCGACCGACAACCGGCACCGGCTGCGACTGGCTCCCGGCGACCGCGTCGTGCTCACCACTCCCCTGCTGCCCCGCCGTCGCGGCGACCTGCGCGCGGTCGGCGTCACCGCTGCGCCTGCTGGGGCCCCTCGGCCTCGGCGCCCGCCAGCGCACGATCGCGGTCGCGGGGTCGGTGCGCTCGCTGCCGCCCTTCGAGTCGCGCAAGCACCTGCCCTCACGGCTCGCTCGGCTGCGCGACCTCGACGGGCGGGCCGCGGTGCGGGTGCGCGGGCCAGGGCACGGAGTTCGACTCGCTGCGCGAGTACGTCCGCGGCGACGACGTCCGCTCGATCGACTGGCGCGCCTCCTCGCGCACCTCCCACGTCGTGGTGCGCACCTGGCAGCCCGAGCGCGACCGTCGGGTCGTGCTCGTGCTCGACACCTCGCGCACGTCGGCGGGCCGGGTCGACGACGTCCCCCGCCTCGACTCGGCGATGGACGCCGCCCTCCTGCTCGCCGCGCTCGCCTCGCGGGCCGGCGACCGGATCGACTTCGTCGCCGGCGACCGCCGTGTCCGCGCCCGACTGCGCTCCAGCGGCGCCCGCGACCTCACCGGGCGCCTGCAGGACACGATGGCCGAGCTCGAGCCGGTCATCGCCGAGGCCGACTGGGACGCGCTCGTCGGCGCCGTGCAGGGGCTCGGACGCCAGCGCGCCCTGGTCGTCCTGCTGACACCGGTCGAGCCCTCGGCCATCGAGGAGGGCCTGCTCGCCGTCCTCCCCGTCCTGACCCGGCACCACCGGGTCGTCATCGCCTCCGTCAAGGATCCCGAGCTCGAGCGGATGACCCGGTCGCGCTCCACCATCGCGGAGGCCTACGACGCCGCCGCGGCCGAGCGCGAGCTGGCCCGCAGACGGCGTACGGCGGAGGTCCTCAAGCAGCTCGGCGTGGTCGTGATCGACGCCGACGCCGAGCGGCTGCCGCCGGCGCTGGCCGACCACTACCTCGCGTTGAAGGCGCAGGGGTTGCTGTAGGCCTGCTGCCCCGGGGGCAGTTTCTCCGCCTAAGCGGAGAAACTGCCGCTTGTGGCATGAAGCTTCGTGCCACAACCGGGAGTTTCGTCACCCTGGGCGGCCGCAACCGTGGTCTTGCCCGCGCGCCCCTCGTCAAGCCTGGGTCGCGACGGTGTCCTCGAGCAGGTCGGCCGACAGGTCGCCGGTGTGGCCGGCGCGCGCGGCGCGGCGCCCGAGCACGAAGACGTAGGCGAAGAAGACCGCCTCGGCGAGGACGCCGATCGCGATGCGGGCCCAGGTCGGCAGTGACGACGGCGTCACGAAACCCTCGATCACGCCACTGATCGCCAGCACCACGACCAGCCCGAGGGCGATGGTGACCGCCGTACGGCCCTCGCGGGCCATCGACGCCGCCCGGCTGCGCTGCCCGGGCTCGATCCACGACCAGAAGAGTCGGATGCCGACGCCGCCGGCGACGAAGACGGCGGTCAGCTCGAGGAGCCCGTGGGGCAGGATCAGGCCCCAGAAGAGCTCGCTGCGGTCGTTGCGGATCATGATCGAGCCGATGATCGCCAGGTTGAGGACGTTGCTGAAGAGCACGAACACCACCGGCAGGCCGAGGATGCCCAGGGCGATGGCCTGGGCGCTGACCCAGGCGTTGTTGATCCACACCTGGGCGGCGAAGTGGCTGGCGGCGTACTCGCTGTAGTAGCCCTCGAAGTCGTTGTTGACGAGCTGGTCGACCTCCGAGGGCGACAGCAGGCTCTGCTCGACGGTCGGGTGACCGAGCAGCCACAGCATGATCACGCCGGTGACGACCACGTTGGCGGCCAGGCAGCCCAGCCACCACCAGCGCAGGCGGTAGAGCGCCGCCGGGAACCGCTCGGTGAAGAAGGTCAGCACCCCACGCCACGAGCTCACCCGGGTGCCGACGAGTCGGATCCGAGCGCGGGCGAGCAGGGAGGAGAGGTGGGCGATCAGCGCCCCGTCGGGGGCCGAGGTGCGGATGACCGACAGGTGGGTCGCGACCTGCTGGTAGCGCTCGACCAGCTCGTCGCTCTCGGCACCGCTGAGCTTGCCGCCACCGATCAGCTCGTCGAGGCGGGCCCAGTCGTGTCCGTGCGTGAGCACGTAGGCGTCGAGGTCCACGCGCCCAGGCTACGCGGCGCGCTCGCACACTACGGTCGTCGGATGGACACCCCCGGCGACGACGAGGAGCCGCTGACCGGCGGCAACGCCTCGGCGCGCGTCGTCCGCCTCGGGGACACGGTGCGCAAGCCGTGGTTGCCGACCACGGACCTGACCACCGGCTACATGCGCGCGCTGCTCGCACGCGGCATCGACCTGCCGGAGCCTCTCGGACGCGACCAGCAGGGCCGACTCGTCCTGGCGTGGGTGCCGGGCGTCCTGGCGATCGACCGGGCGCCGCTCGACCTGCCGCTGCTGCGCCGGGTGGGCGCCCTGGTGCGGGCGATCCACGACGCCAGTGCCGACCTCCCCGTGCCGGACTCGTGGGAGGTGCTCCTCCCCACCGCCCATCCCGACCTCGTGTGCCACCACGACCTGGCGACCTGGAACCTCGTCATCGACGGCGACCGGCTGGTCTTCATCGACTGGGACGGCTCCGGTCCGAGCACCCGCCTCTGGGACCTCGCCTATGCCGCCGCCTCCTTCGGCGACCTCCTGGCCGCCGGGGAGGCCACAGAGGCCGCCCCGCGGCTCGCCGCCTTCGTGGACGGCTACGACGCCGACGACCTGCTCCGTGCCTCCCTTCCCGCGGCGATGGCGCTCCGGGCGCGCGCGATGCACGACTTCCTGCGCCGCTCCCACGAGGACGGTCGCGAGCCCTGGGCGACGATGTACGTCGAGGGGCACGGTCGACACTGGGCCGAGGCGGCCGCGTCCATCGCCCGTCACGAGCAGACCTGGGCCGACGTCCTGTCGCGGTGACCGGCCGGGTCGCCCGACTATCCTCACCTCGTGGCCGGTCCCGAGTTCGCGATGCTCACCAGCGACGACCTCGTCACCGGCGAGGCCGTCGCCCTCGACCTGCCACCGGCCGGACTGGCCATCCGGATCGCCTCCGGCCTGATCGACCTCGTCGTCACCCTGCTCGTGCTGATCGTGCTCGCCCTCGTCTTCGGGATCGCCGCCGTCGGCTCCGACGACGCGATCGCCACGATCGCGGTGATCGCCACGACGGTGCTGGTCTTCGTCGGCTTCCCCACGACCCTGGAGACGCTGACGCGGGGACGCTCGCTCGGCAAGCTCGCCACCGGGCTGCGCACGGTCCGCGACGACGCCGGCCCGATCTCCTTCCAGCACGCCCTGATCCGCTCGCTGATCGGGTTCGTCGAGATCTACCTGTTCTCCGGCGTGCCGGCGTTCTTCTCGATGCTCGTCAACGGCCGCGGGAAGCGGCTGGGCGACTTCGCCGCCGGCACGTACGTCGTGCGCTCGCGCGTGTCGTTGACCCTGCCGCAGCCGACACCGATGCCCCACCAGCTCGCCGGCTGGGCGAGCGCCGCCGACGTGACGTCCCTGCCCACCGGCGTCGCGCTGGCCGTGCGCCAGTACCTCGGGCGCGCCCATGCCCTCGACCCGGCCTCACGCGCGGCGGTGGGCGAGCGCCTCGCGACCCAGGTGAGCGCCCACGTCGCGCCGCCGCCTCCGGCCGGCACCCCACCCGAGGCGTTCCTCGCCGCGGTGGTGGCGACCCGTCGCGAGCGCGACCTCGAGCGGCTGCGACGCCAGGGCGAGACCCGTCGCCGGCTCACCGCGCGCCGCTGACCCGCAGGACCTCGGACCCGCTGGTCGGGTCAGGGCGAGCTGGCCACGCTGGCCTGCACCTGGCGGGCGTTGAACTGCTGGACCTTCGACTTGCGCGGAGGGCGGCGCGGGTTGGACGCGCTCGTCTGGAGCACGATGTTGCCGATGCGGGTGAAGACCTCGGCGTCGTAGTCGTCCTCGCCGCGCTTGACGGTGCGGATCCGGTAGGACACCGAGGCGCCCTCGCCCACGTCGGGGGTCCGGAACTTCCGCAGCCTGACGCTCTTGCCGCGCCGCTTCGTCGTACCGCGACAACGGCTGGCGTAGTCGTCCACCCGGGCGATGACGTCCTTGGCGATCCGCGCGCTGCGGAACGAGAAGATCGCCGCCCGCGGCGAGTCGTCGGCGAGGCGCCGCGACGACGCGGCGGAGCGTGAGGATCGCCCGGACCGGTCGTAGGTCGCCCGACGCCCCTGGACGCCCGTGGCGATCGCGCGCACCTGCGTGCAGCCACCCGACCGGACCCGGATCAGCCGGTCCTTGCTGATCCGGCGCTTCCCGCTCTCCACGCTCGGGTAGACGCTGGTGGCCTGCTGCTGGGTCGGCAGGCTCGCACGGGTCAGCCTGGTCTCCGGCGAGCCGGCGCTCGAGGGGCCCACGGACAGACCGAGGACCAGGACGAGTGCGCTCAGCACCGGGAGCCAGATGTGCGTGCGCTTCAGCATCCTCGCAGTGTAGGTCGGGTGTGGCGACCTAGTGGCCCCCTCGCTCGTAGCGGAGGTCGACCGGCTCCCGCCCCGCGGCGAGACCGCGACGCTCGAAGCGGGTGACCGGTCGTTCCTCCCACCGCTCGCTGGTGCCTCCGGTGAGCAACGGCTCGGCGTCGAGCACCTCCACCATCTGCTCGGCGTACTGCGCCCAGTCGGTGGCGAGCCGCCACAGACCCCCGGGGCGGAGCCGGCTCGCGAGCAGGGCGGCGTACTCGCGGCTTGACGAGCCGCCGCTTGTGGTGGCGCACCTTGTGCCACGGGTCGGGGAAGAACGTCCACAGCTCCTCGAGCCCACCCGGCTCGATGAGGTGCTCGAAGCACCAGACGGCGTCGACCGAGCAGAGTCGTACGTTGGTCACGTCGGCGTCGGCGACGCGGGCCAGGGTCTCGGCGACCCCGGGGCGCCAGACCTCGAAGGCGAGGACGTCCAGGTCGGGTCGTGCCGCCGCCAGGGCGACCGTCGCCTCCCCCACGCCGGAGCCGATCTCCACGACGAGCGGGGCGTCGCGACCGAAGCGCTCGGACCACGAGAACCCGGGCTCGTCGACGGCCTCGTCGGGCACGAACCAGTCCTGGTGGTGGGCCTCCCATGCCTGGGCCTGGTGGGCGGTGAACCTGCTGCCGCGACGCGCGTAGGTGAGCACCTCGCTGACCCGACGGCCGTCGGCGGTCAGCTTGTGGTGCGGGCGCGGCGGCCGCTCAGGGCTCTCCACGCGAGGATCAGGTGACAGAGGCGAAGACACCGAGCACCACGACGAAGATCAGCACGAAACCGATGACGCTGATGACCAGCAGGATGGTCATCACGATCCCGAGGATCCAGCCGATCGTCACCTGCTGGAGCCCACCGAGTCGACCGCCGGAGGCCTCGATCTCCCGCTTCGCCCGCGACCCCATCACCCAGGCCACCGGAGCGGTGACGCCGATGAGGATGCCGATGATGCCGAGGACCAGCACGGTCGTGGCCTGCGGGTGGTCCGGCACCGGCTGGTAGCCGCCGTACGCCGGGGCACCGTAGGGGTGGGGCTGAGGCGGGGGCGGCGGGTTCTCGGGGTCCTGGTTGCTCACGGACGGCATCCTTCCATGTCGGCCGACGCCGCAAACAGCACGAGGCCCCGCACTCCCAGATGGGGGTGCGGGGCCTCGTGAGGTGGTTCAGTCGATCACTTGGTGATCTTGGTGACCCGGCCGGCGCCGACGGTGCGGCCACCCTCGCGGATCGCGAACCGCAGGCCCTCGTCCATCGCGATGGGCTGGATGAGCTCGACCGACATCTCGGTGTT
>CAWGJR010000014.1:0-138777 GCA_963822915.1 uncultured Actinomycetota bacterium | reverse complement strand
GCCGGCTCGACTTCGTGCCCGCCGCGGAGCGTTGGAAGTAGCAGGAGTCGTCTGGGACCTCGGCAACGTCCTCATCGACTGGGACCCGACCGCGGCGATCGCGGCCGGGGTCGGCGAGGTGGAGGCCGAGCGGTTCCTGACCTCCTTCGACTTCCGGGCCTGGAACCACGGCCCCGACTCCGGCGGCTCGTGGGAGGACGCCGAGTCGTGGCTGGACGCCGAGCACCCGCAGTGGTCGGCGCACGGGCGTGCCTACCGGCCCCACTTCGCGAAGTCGCTGCTCGGCGAGGTGCCGGGCAGCGTCGACCTGGTGCGCGAGCTGCACGCCGCCGGCGTCCCGCAGTGGGGCCTGACCAACTGGTCGGCCGAGCTCTACCCGCACGCCCCGGCGACGTTCGACTTCCTCGAGCTGCTCGAGGACGTCGTCGTCTCCGGCATCGAGGGCGTGGCCAAGCCCGACCCGGCGGTCTACGAGCTGCTGGTCGAGCGCACCGGGCTCCCGCTGGGCGAGCTGGTCTTCGTCGACGACCGCGCCGACAACGTCGAGGCGGCTGCTGCGTGCGGGCATGCACGCCCTCGTCTTCACCGACGCGGCGCAGGCGCGTGCCGACCTGCGTGGGCTCGGCCTGCCCGTCTGAGATGGCAGCGACGATCCGGGTCCTGCTCCTGTCGTCCGGTGTCGTGCCGGGCGCAGGGAGCCGGCGCGTCGAGCGGTCGCTGGTCGAGGCTGCGCTGCTGCAGGCGAGCGGCGCGACGTCGATCGGCAGGCTGTGCCCGCGGTGCGGCTCCAGCGACCACGGCCAGCCGTGGGTGCGCGGCGGCGAGGAGACGACGTACGTCAGCCTGTCCTACACCGAGGGACTCACGGTCGCCGCCTGGTCGAGCGCCGGCGCCGTGGGGGTCGACGTCGAGCGCGAGGGCGCCGGTGACGCCGGGGTGTACGGCGACCTGGCGACCTGGACGCGCGCCGAGGCGATCCTCAAGGCCACGGGTGAGGGTCTGCGCCGCGACCCGGGCGACCTGCCCGACGTCTGGAGCCGTCCGCTGACCGACCTGCCGCCGGCTACGTCGGGACGGTCGCGCTGCTGGGCGGAGCCGAGCTCGACGGCGTGACGGTCAGGGTGGAGACGGCCCCTCAGCGGACCGGGGAATGGGTGGCCTACGTGCCGCTCCCCGGGCGGCCCCTGCCGTCATCCGGCGTCGACGGACCTCAGCCGGGGAGGTCGGGAAGCGCCGGCTTGTCGAGCCAGGCCACGAACAGGTCGGTGAGGTCGGGCCCGTCCGGGCCGACCGACCGTACGGCGTGCGACGACGAAGTCGGAGGTGGTCACCACTCCCCCGGAGTGCTCGGCGACCCAGGTCTTCAGCAGGGCGAAGAACGCGTCGTCACCGACGGTCAGCCGCAGGGCGTGCAGCGTGAGCGCGCCGCGCTTGTAGACGCGGTCGTCGAACATCAGCTCCGGGCCGGGGTCGGCCAGGACGAGGTCCTGGTCGAGCTTCGGCGAGCTTGGCGTGGTGGTGGCGGGCCCGCTCGTCGGCGCTGTCGAGGCCGGCCTGCTCGGACCACAGCCACTCGGAGTAGCAGGCGAAGCCCTCGTGGAGCCAGATGTCCTTCCACCACCGCAGCGTGACGGCGTTGCCGAACCACTGGTGGGCGAGCTCGTGGGCGACGAGGCGGATCGAGTCCCAGTCGTCGCTCATGAAGTTGCGACCGAACGTCGACAGGCTCTGCGACTCCAGCGGGATCTCGAGGTCGTCGTCGGTGATCACGACGGTGTAGGCCGGGAACGGGTAGGGCCCGAAGAGGTCGACGAAGTGGTCGAGCATGTCGGGGTTGCGGCCGAACGCCGCCTCGAAGCCCGGCGCCCGGGTCGGCCGGCACGGCCGCCAGCACGCGGGACCGTCGAGTCGAGCTCGCGGATGTCGTAGCGCCCCAGCTGCACCGTGGCCAGGTAGGTCGACATCGGCTCGTGCTGCTCGTAGACCCAGGTCGTGGCGCCGGCTCCGCGGGTGCGCTTGCTGAGCAGGCCGTTGGAGACGACGGTGTAGTCGTGGGGGGCCGCCAGGGTGATCCGGTAGGACGCCTTGTCGTCGGGGCGGTCGTTGCAGGGGAACCACGTCGGCGCGCCGTGCGGCTGGCCCGCGACGATGACGCCGTCCTCGAGCTCCTCCCACCCGGCGTCGCCGTGGTGGCGGTCGATCAGGGGCTTGGGGGTGCCGGCGTACTTCACCGTCAGCGTGAACGTCGTGCCGGCATCGAGGTCGGCGCGGGCGGTGACGACGAGCCGCGTGCCGCGTGCGGAGTACTTGGCCGGCGCCTTGCCGTCGAGCAGCACCTTCGACACGTCGAGGTGGGCCAGGTCGAGCACGATGCGACGGGTCGTGGACAGCACGTCGCCCTCGATGACCGCCTGCCCGCGCAGCTGGTTGCGCGCCAGGTCGTAGGACAGGTCGAGGTCGTAGTGCCGCGCGCCCCACGCCGGGTCGCCGTGGCCGGGCAGGTAGGGGTCGGCGGTGGGAAGCCCGTCGGAGGAGGAGGTGAGCTTCACGAACCCAGCACCCGGACGTCCCACGGGCCGATCGGGTTGCCGATCCACGCGGTCTTGTCGGGCACCGACTCGCCCCTCATCACCAACGACACGGGACCGACCGTAGCGTGGCGACCGAGCGTCGCCGCGGGCAGGATGACGCTGTTGGGACCGAGGGTCGCGCCGCGGCGCAGGACCACGAGATCCATGGCGAAGCGGCGATCGTGGAACAGGTGGGTCTGCACCACGCTCCCCTGGTTGACCGTCGCTCCGTCGCCGAGGACGACGAGGTCGGTCTCGGGCAGCCAGTAGCTCTCGATCCACACCCCGCGCCCGATCCGGGCGCCCATCAGCCGCAGCCACGCATTGAGCACGGGCGTGCCGCTGACGGCCCGGGCGAACCACGGGGCGGCGACGACCTCGACGAAGGTGTCGGCCAGCTCGTTGCGCCACACGAACCCGCTCCACAGCGGGTGCGTTCCTGGTCGCATCCGACCGACCAGGACCCACTTCGCCGCGGTCGTGATCGCGGCTGCCGCGAGCCCGGCGGCGACGAGCAGTGGACCGGTGAGCAGCAGTGCGGCCAGGACGCCGGGGCCGGCGAGGAGCGCGACGACGCCGATGCCGACGAGGGCCAGCAGGGCGAACGACACCATCACCGGCACCAGCCGGCCCACCTCGACCACCGCCCGGACCACCCGCAGCCGGGTCGGTGGGTGGTAGGTGCGGTGGTCGGTCTCGGCCGCCGCCGTACGACGCAGCGGCGCCGGCGGGCTGCCGAGCCAGGACTCCCCCGAGCGCGCCTTCGTGCGTCGGGGCGCCGCCGAGAGGACGGCCACGAGCGACGCCTTGGGCACCTTGCGGCCGGGCGCGGCCATGCCGGAGTTGCCGACGAAGGCCCGCTTGCCGATCTTGACCCGCTCGGCGCGCAGCCAGCCGCCGCCGAGCTCGTAGCCGCCGATGAGGGTGTCGTCGGCGAGGAACGCCTCGTCGTTGACCTGGGTCAGCGACGGCACCATCAGCACGGTGGACGCCTCGACGTCCTTGCCGATCCGGGCGCCGAGGCGGCGCAGCCACCACGGCGTCAGCGTCGAGGAGTAGAGCGGGAACAGCCAGGTGCGCGCCTCGTCGAGCACGCGCATCGTGGTCCACACCGCGAGGGCGGCACGGCCGCGCACCGGGTGGATCCCGGCCGTGACGGCGAGGCCGGCGACGCGCACGACCCCCCACACGAGCAGCGCGAGCGCGACCAGCCCGAGCACGGTCGACAGCGGGAGCCAGACCAGGAGCCCGGCGAGCTCGCCCGCCGCCGCGGGGCGCTCGGCCAGGAGCAGCGGCGGGAGCGCTGCGACCACGGCGGCGAGCACCGGCAGCGAGCCGAGGAGCAGCGGCGGTGGCGACGTACGCCCCGACCCACAGGCGCGAGCCCGACGGCCGCTTCGGCCACGGGCCGCGGGCGTCGTCGGCACGCAGCGCGGCCGGGCGACCCGGACCAGTACTCCCCCGCCGGCACCTCGCCGAACACCGCCGACCCCGGCGCGACCTCGGCGTCGGCGCCGACGCGCGCGCCGGGGCAGAGCATGCTGCGGGCGCCGACGCGGGCGCGGGCGCCGACCTCGATCGCGCCGAGGTGGAGCACGTCGCCGTCGACCCAGTAGCCGGTGAGGTCGACCTCGGGCTCGACCGAGGCGCCCGTGCCGAGGCGTGAGCATGCCGGTGACCGGCGGCAAGGAGTGGAGGTCGACGTCGCGGCCGACCCTGCGCGCCGAGGAGGCGGGCGTACCAGGTGATGAGCGGCGCGCCGGCGAGGCTGGTGGCGCCGAGCTCGTCGGCGACGTGGGTGGCCAGCCACAGCCGCAGGTGGGTCTTGCCGCCGCGCGGGTGGTCGCCGGGCTCGACCGGCGCGCAGCAGGATCCGCGCGGCCAGCGGCGGCCAGCACCATCCGGCCCGGCGGGGTCACGAAGAGGGCACCGAGCACGACCAGCAGCCATCCGGGCACGTCCGGGCAGCCAGGCGAGCCCGTCGAGGCCACCGAGGAGCAGGCAGGCCAGCCCGACCCAGAACAGCCACCGCGGGGCGGCCAGGCAGCGCACCAGCACGGTCGCCGACGACCTGCCCGGTCTGGGTCTTGAGCGGGGTCGGCCGCACGCTGCGTCGCGGTCGGCCCGGCCGGTCGCGCTCGGCCATCGCGTCGAGGTGGGTCGGCCAGCGAGCCCAGGGTGGGGTGCTCGTAGAGGTCGCCGACGACGACCTCGGGATAGCGGGCGCGCAGCCGGGAGACCATCTGGGCGGCGGTCAGGCTGCCGCCGCCGAGGTCGAAGAAGTCGGCGTCCCGACTGTCGACGCCGGCGCCGAGGACGTCGAGCCACAGCTCGGCGACCCAGGTCTCGACGTCGTCGAAGCCGACCGGCCGTCGGCTCGACGGTGCGCGGGCAGCGGCCACGGCAGGGCGTCGCGGTCGACCTTGCCGGAGGTGCGGGTCGGCAGCGCGTCGACCACGGCGAGGCGCGGCACGAGCGCGGCGGGCAGCTGGGCGCGCAGGGTGGCGAGGGCACGCCGGCCTGGTCGAAGGTGTCGTCGACGGCGACGTAGCCGACGAGCAGGCTGTTGCCGGCCGCGCGTCCGGCGCACGGCGGCGGCAGCGCCGTTGACGCCGGGCAGCGCGAGCAGGGCGCTGTCGATCTCGCCGAGCTCGATGCGGCGCCCGCCGAGCTTGACCTGGTCGTCGGCGCGGCCGCCGAAGAGCAGCCCGGTCGGCGTCGTTGACCACCAGGTCGCCGCTGCGGTAGGCGCGGTCCCAGCCGAGGCTCGGCATCGGGGCGTACTTCTCGGCGTCCTTGGCCGGGTCGAGGTAGCGCGCCAGGCCGACGCCCGCCGATGATCAGCTCGCCGGTGGCGCCCTCGGCGCACCGGGTGCCCGTCGGCGTCGACGACGGCGAGGTCCCAGCCGTCGAGCGGCAGCCCGATCGGGCACGACGCCCTCGCCGGTCAGCTCGGCACCGCAGGCGACCACGGTGGCCTCGGTCGGGCCGTAGGTGTTCCAGACCTCGCGGCCGGGCGCGACCAGGCGGGCGGCCAGCTCGGGCGGGCAGGCCTCGCCGCCCATGATCAGCAGCCGCACCGCGGCCAGCGCCTCGGCCGGCCACAGCGCGACCAGGGTCGGCACGGTCGAGACGACGGTGACGGCGTTGGCGACCAGCCACGGGCCGACGTCGATGCCGCTGCGCACCAGGGCGCGCGGTGCCGGCACCAGGCAGGCGCCGTAGCGCCAGGCCAGCCACATCTCCTCGCAGCTGGCGTCGAAGGCGACCGAGAGCCCGGCCATCACCCGGTCGCCGACCCCGAGCGGCTCGGCCTGCAGGAACATCCGCGACTCGGCGTCGACGAACGCCGCGGCCGAGCGGTGGCTGACCGCGACGCCCTTGGGCTTGCCGGTCGAGCCGGAGGTGAAGATCACCCAGGCGTCGTCGTCGAGCGCCGGGTCCTGCGAGCGTCGCGCGGCTCGGCGCCCGGGCGCGCGCGAGGCGATGGCCAGGTCGTTGCCGACGACGGCCGCGACGTCGGCCTCCCCGAAGACCAGCCGGGCGCGCTCGTCGGGGTCGTCGGCGTCGACCGGCACGTAGGCGGCGCCGGCGAGCAGGATGCCGATGATCGCGACGTAGAGGTCGGTGGTGCCCGAGCTGACGCGCACGCCGACCTTGTCGCCCGGGCCCGACGCCGAGGACGGCGAGCTCGGCGGCCAGCTCGTCGGCGGCCTCCTCGAGCTCGGCGTAGGTCAGGACGCCGGTGCCGGCGTCGACGGCCGGCTCGTCGGCCGCCTGGGCCGCCGTCGCGCGGAAGATGTCGACCAGCGTGCGCGGCAGCCGGCGCGAGGGCGCCCCGGCGCAGCGGGTCGTCGAGCGGGGTCGGTCACGCAGGTCGAACCTGTCGAGTCGAGGTGAACGGAAGGTGTCCGCGTCCGGGTGGTGAGAGTCGGTCAGCCGTCAGGCCTCAGCGCTCGCCGTCCCGGAGGCGGAGAACACGTCGTCCATCGTGGCCGCGTCGCGCAGCGCCCCGGCGATGACGCCGAAGTCGCCGGCCGGCACCTCGAACAGCCCGCGCCGGAACGGCAGGCCCCACCTCTGCTCGTCGCTGATGAACCCGAGCATCGGCAGCAGCGGCCGGATCGGCACCGCCCGCACCTCCTCGAAGTCGATCCGGCGCCGCCACGGGTGCAGCGTCGGGCGCTCACCTCGACCCGGTAGGGCTCGTCGTCGGCGACGACGCCGAGCGCGGTGAGCTGCTGCAGCGCCTTGCCGGTCGCCCAGCGCCGTGCGCGGGGAGTAGAAGGCGATGCCGTCGCCGCGCGCGAGCCGGCGCAGGCGGGTGTCGCGGCCGTGCTCGGCCTGGGTGAACCCCCCTCGACCCCGAGCAGGACGTGGTCGAGGCTGATGGTGTTGACCCAGTAGCGGGGCGGCGTCGGTGCAGTCATGCTCCGACCGCAAGCACCGGCCACCGACACTGCCGGAGCTGAGCAGACCGAGCACGGAGGCTGAGCAGGCGATCAAGGAGGCTGAGCAGGCGAGCCCCTGGGCGAGGCCGTCGACGAAGCCCCGTGAGCCGGGTGCGGACCGTAGCCACGGTCGCGGGGCTTCGTCGACGCTCGCTGGCGCTCGCTGCTCAGCCTCCGCTGCGCTAGGCGCTCGCTCGGCTCAGCCTCCGTGCGGGCGGCGCTCGCTGCTCAGCCTCCGGTGCGGCGCGTGGTTGGATCGGCCGTGCGGATCGGGATCGTGGGGCTCGGGATGGGGGGCGCCGCGCTGGCCTGCCTGCTCGCCGACGACGGGCACGACGTCACCGTGCTCGAGCAGGCGGCCGACCCGCAGCCCGGTCGGGGCCGGGATCTGGCTGCAGTCGCTGGGGCTGGCCGTCCTGGAGCGTCTCGACCTGCTCGACGACCTCCGCGCGGTCTCGCGGGAGGTGTCGCGCGTCGAGATCGTCACGGCGCGCGGGCGCTCCCTGCTCGACCTCTCCTACGCGGCGCTGCCCGGCGCGGTCCCGGCCCTCGGGGTCCACCGCGGTGCGCTCTTCTCCCTGCTCGACGCCGCGGTGCGCGAGCGCGGCGTCCCGGTCGAGCTGGGCGTCGCGCGTGACCGGTGCGCGTCCGACCGCGGACGGCATCGCCGTGGAGACCGCCGCGCGGCGACCACTCGGCGTACGACCTGGTCGTCGGCGCCGACGGCAGCCGCTCGCGCGTGCGGACGCAGCCTGGACGTCACGATGCGCGACCACGGCTACGAGTACGGCGCCCTCTGGTCGATCGTCGACGACCCGCGACGAGCACGCCGCCGACGCGCTCTACCAGTGCCTGCGCGACACCCGGAGCTACCTCGGGCGTGCTGCCCACCGGGCGGGGGCGACGTCGCTGTTCTGGTCGGTGCGCCGCTGCCGACATGGCCGGCGTCCTGGCGCGCGGGCTCGACGGCCTGGCGCGACGCAGGCGCGACCGCTCGCCGGCCCGTACGTCGACCTGCTCGACGCGGTCGAGGAGCTGCTGCCCGCGACCTACCGCGACGTGGCCGTGCGCACGCCGTACCGGCTCGACGGCGCGCGGCGGGGCGGCGTGCTGATCGGCGACGCGGCCCACGCCATGAGCCCCCAGCTCGGCACCGGCACCTCCCTGGCGCTGGCCGACGCCTGGACCCTCGCCCACTGCCCTGCGGCACTCCCGCACCCTCGGCGGCGGCGCTTCCGACCTACGCGCGCGAGCGAGCCGCGCACCTGCGCTGGTACCAGTGGTGGACCCGGCTGATGATGCCGGTCTTCCAGAGCGACCTGGGCCGCTCGCCTGGCCGCGCGACGCGCTCGCCCCGCTGGTGACGCGGGTCCCCGGCGTGACCGCGGCACTGATCGGCACCCTGTCGGGCGACCGCACCTCGCCCTGGACGCCGTGGGCGCTGCCCGCGGACGGCTGAGCAGGCCGAGCCCGCGACCGGACGCCGGTCTAGTTGACGGCGCGGTCGCGGCCCTCCCAGTACGGCGCGCGCAGGTCCTTCTTGAGGATCTTGCCGGTGGGGTTGCGGGGCAGCGGCGCCGGTGATGTCGACGCTCTTGGGGCACTTGAAGGCGGCGAGGTGCTCGCGGCAGAAGCCGATGATCTCGTCGGCGGTCGCCTCGGCGCCCTCGTGGAGCGAGACGACCGCCTTGACCGCCTCGCCCCAGGTGTCGTCGGGGATGCCGATGATCGCGACCTCCATCACCGCCGGGTGCTCGGCGATGACCCGCTCGACCTCGGGCGAGTAGATGTTCTCGCCGCCGCTGATGATCATGTCCTTGAGCCGGTCCTCGACGAAGACGAAGCCGTCGGCGTCGACCTTGCCCATGTCGCCGGTGCGGAACCAGCCGTCGGCGGTGATCACCTCCGCGGTCGCCTCGGGCTTGCCGAGGTAGCCCTTGAACAGCTGCGGGCGTCCGCAGCCAGATCTCGCCGTGCTCCCCGGTCGCCAGGTCCTCCTCGGTCGCCGGGTCGACGATGCGCACCTCGGTGTTGGGGATCGGCTTGCCCGCCGAGACCAGCCACTCGGGGTGGCCGGAGGAGATCGCCGTGCGGTGGTCCTCCGAGCCGAGCTGGGTGACGACGCCGGAGACCTCGGTGAGGCCGTAGACCTGGAGGAAGTCGGTGTCGGGCCAGGCCTCCATCGCGGCGCGCAGCAGCGGGGCGGCATCGGGGCGGCGCCGTAGGTGTAGGTCTTGAGCGAGGCGAAGAGCTTGACCGCGTCCGGTCCGGTCTGGAGGACCTGCGCGAGCACCGCCGGCACGAGGAAGGTGCGGTTGGCGCCGCCCAGGATCGCCCCGGCCAGCGAGGCGCCGTCGGGGTCGCGGGTCATGATGCTCGGGATGCCGTCGTTGATCGGGAACAGCACGTACGACGAGCCCGCCGACGTGGAAGAGCGGCATCGCCACCATCGCCTTGTCGCCGGGCTCGAAGGACCAGCCGTGATGGGCGTTGGCGGTGTGGCTGACCATGTTGGTGTGGCTGAGCATGACGCCCTTGGGGCGTCCGGTGGTGCCGGAGGAGTACATGACCAGGCAGGTGTCGTCGGGGGTCACGTCGTCGGCGCGGCCGACCGGCTCCGAGGCCGCCAACCACGCCTCGTACTCGTCGTCGACGCCGTCGGGGGTGACCTCGATGATCTTCTCGACCGCCGTCAGCCGGTCACGGATCTTCTCGATCGTCGGCATCAGCTCGCGGCCCACGAAGAGGACCTTCGCGCCGGAGTCGTTGACGGCGTAGTCGATCTCGTCGCCGGCCGAGCGCCAGTTGATGATCGCGTTGGCGGCCCCGAGCGAGCCGGCGGCCATCGAGGTCTCGACGCACGCCGGGTGGTTCTTGTCGAGGAACGACACCACGTCGCCGCGCCCGATGCCCAGGCCCCGCAATCCGCCGGCGTTGCGTCGTACGCGCTCGTCCCACTGGCTCCAGGTGAAGGTGCGCGAGCCGTAGGTCATCGCGTCCGCGTCAGGTGTCTCGGCGGCCCAGTGGGCCAGTCGGTCGTCCATGAAGGTCGGTGTCGGTGCGCTCTCGGGAGAGGAGGTCATGGGGCCATCGTGCCGGATCGGCGTGACGCGGACCACAGCGACGTGTCCGGACCGGCGACCGCCGAAGTTCTTGACGAGGCCAAAGCCTGGTCTCAGCGTCGTCACAGCCACGCTCAGCACAGTGGAGCCATGACCGACGACAGCCCGACCCCGCCTCTCCCGCACGACCCGCGCGACGACCAGGCCGCGCGACCTGCCCGGCCGAGCCCCGGCTTCACCGAGTTCTCCCGCCCGGCCTACCCGCCGCCGCTCGGGACCGCCGGCCGGGGCGCCGGTCACCGGGCCCCGACGTCGTGGGCCAACCCGTACGCCACCCAGACCCTGCCGGTGCAGCCGCGGCCGCTCGCCGGCGCGAAGGGCCGCGGACGCTTCGCCGTCGGCGTCGTCGCCGCGGCGCTGCTCGTCGGCGGCGGCGCCGGCCTCGGCGGCGCGGCGGCCTACGACGCGCTGCAGGACGACCCGGCGACCGTGAGCGACACGGGCTCCGCCGCCGAGCAGCCCCGTCGTCAGCACGCCGGACAGCCCGGCCGCCGACGGCAGCGTCGAGCAGGTCGCGGCCGCCGTGCTGCCCGTCGGTCGTCAAGCTCGACGTGAGCGACGGCCAGCAGGCCGGCTCCGGCTCGGGCATCATCCTGTCCTCCGACGGCATCATCCTGACCAACAACCACGTCGCCGAGGTGGCGGGCGACGGGCGGCAGATCACCGTGTCCTTCAGCGACGGCAGCCACGCCGAGGCCACCATCCTCGGCACCGACCCGCTGACCGACACCGCCGTGATCCAGGCCCAGGACGTGAGCGGCCTGACCCCGGCGACGATCGGCGAGTCCGAGCGCGGTCGACGTCGGCGAGGGCGTCGTGGCGATCGGCTCGCCCTTCGGGCTCGACGCGACCGTGACGTCCGGCATCGTCAGCGCGCTCAACCGCCCGGTCGACGTCGGCACCGACGCCGCCGGCAACGGCACCGTCTACCCGGCGATCCAGACCGACGCCGCGATCAACCCCGGCAACAGCGGCGGCCCGCTGGTCGACCTCGCCGGCCACGTCATCGGCATCAACTCCTCGATCCAGTCGACGGGCACGAGCGTCGGGCGAGGCCGGCTCGATCGGCCTGGGCTTCGCGATCCCGATCGACGAGGTGCTGCCGGTCATCGAGCAGATGAAGGCCGGCGAGACCCCGACCCACGCACGGCTCGGCGTCCAGGTGCAGGACGTCGCGGCCACCGCGAGCGGCGGCGCGCTCGTCGTCGACGGCGCCCAGATCCAGAGCGTCGGCGCCGGCTCCGCCGCCGGCGCCGCCGGTCTCGAGGACGGCGACGTGGTCACCAAGATCGACGACAGCCTGATCACCAGCTCCGACTCGCTGGTCGCCACCGATCCGGTCCTACCGCCCCGGCGACGACGTCAAGGTGACCTTCGAGCGCAACGGCACCGAGCAGACCACCACGCTCACCCTCGACTCCGACGCGGACGCCACCACCTCCTACGCGCGTCACGGCGCCCAGAGCAGACCCCACGGGAGAGGGCTCGGTGCCGCCCCGGGTAGGGCGGCTGCCATCGCAGGCGGCCGCGGTCTCGATCGTCGGCCGCCGGCTTTCCGAGTGTGCGAGACCTCGCAGCAAGCGACGGCGCCAGGCGAGACCCGTCCGGGGCGATCCTGGGCGGCCTCGACGGCGCGTGACCGCCCACGGAGCCTGAGCAGGCGAGCTCCTGGGCGAGCCGTCGACGAAGGCCCGTGAGCCGGGTAGCGACCTGCGGCCACGGTCACGGGGACAACGCCGCGCTCGCTGTCGTCGCTGCTCAGCCTCCGGGGTGGCTCACGCGAGTCTCTTCTGGAACTCGCCCATCGCGCGCACACGGGCCGAAGCCCAGCGCTCGTTGACGCCGATCATGTGGCCGTTGACCTCGGCGTTCCAGGTGACGACGCGCGTCGGCGTCGGGCCGCTCGCGCTGCAGCAGCCGCTGGTTGGCGACCTTGACCGCCAGGCCGAGCCGGTGGCCGCGGTGGTCGCGGTGCGACGAGGGTGCCCCACTGGTAGGCCGGCCCGGGATCGTGCGTCGGCCACGACGAGCATCGATGTAGGCCGACCACCTCGCCGTCGGCGTCGAGCGCGACCGTGCAGTACGCCGTGCGGCCCTGCTTGGCCGCGACGCGCCTCCCGCTCGCGCAGGCTGGCGACGTCGACGTCCTCCGGCTCGCGCTCGCACTCCCCCATCGGCGCCTCGGTCATCAGGCTGCTCGCCAGCGTCTCCCAGCCGAGGGCGAGCTCGTCGGGCACCGGCCCGACCCACGACCGCAGCGTGTAGCCGTCGTGGCGCTGCGGCCGCCTCGGCCGCGAGCTCGTCGAGCAGGGCCTCGTCGACCGGGCAGCGTCGAGCCCGCGCTGCACGTCGCCGAGCGTCGAGCCGGTAGCCGCGGGCCAGCGCGAACTCGCGTCCCGGCCAGCCGGCCGCCGTCGGACGCCGTGCTCGTCGGTCCACGTGACTGCCGGTCTGAGCAGCGGTGCGGCCCGCTCGGCGGCGCGGCGCCTCGATGTAGGCCAGCATCGCGGTGCCGTGCCCGCGGCGTCGCTGGTCGGGTGCGACGTCGAGCTCGAGAACGGCGCGATGTCGAGGTTGTCCAGCAGCGACATCGCAGAGCCGCCGGCGCCACGACCGCGCCGTCGAGCCGGCCGACGTAGAGGTGGGTCGCCGTGACCCGGCTCGGCTCGCGCAGCGCCACCGTCATCTCGGGCAGGGTCCAGACCGTGGCCAGGTCACCGAGCCCGTCGCGCTCGGCGGCGGCGTGAGCGTCGTACCACTCCGCGAGGGCGGTCGTCGTCGAAGACGTCGACCTCGGCTGATCTCCAGCTGTCGGTGTCGCTCATCGCGCGCGCTGCACCCTTCCCTCGTCCCAGACGGGACCGTCGGACTCGTAGACCTCGCCGTCGGCGCCGTAGACCAGGAACCGGTCGAAGCCGCGGGCGAACCACCGGTCGTGGGTGACCGCGAGCACCGTGCCGTCGAAGGCGTCGAGGCCCTTCTCGAGCGCCTCGGCCGACTGCACGTCGAGGTTGTCGGTCGGCTCGTCGAGCAGCAGCAGCGTCGCGCCGGAGAGCTCGAGCAGCAGGATCTGGAAGCGGGCCTGCTGGCCGCCGCTGAGCGACTCGAAGGTCTGCTCGGACTGGACGCTGAGCTCGTAGCGGTCGAGCACCCGGGCGGCCTGCTCCCGGCCCATGCCGGTGCGGCCGATGCCGGGCGAGCCGTCGCCGCGGTGCAGGATCTCGAGCAGCGTGCGGCCGACGAGCTCGGGGTGGTCGTGGGTCTGCACGAACCAGCCCGGGCCGCACCCGCGCGCCGAGCTTGGCCTTGCCGCGGTGGTCGACCGGCTTGATGACGGTGTCGCCGACCGGCTGGTGCTCGACGTCGGGGTCGCTGCCGCCGGCGGCGAGCAGGCGCAGGAAGTGCGACTTGCCGGAGCCGTTGGAGCCGAGGACGGCGACCCGCTCGCCGTACCAGACCTCGAGGTCGAACGGCTGCATCAGCCCGCGTCAGCTCGAGGTCGGTGCAGACCACCGCGCGCTTGCCGGTGCGGCCGCCCGTGCAGGCGCATGTTGACCTGCTGCTCGCGCGGCTGCTCGGTCGGCGGGCCGGCCTCCTCGAACTTGCGCAGCCGGGTCTGCGCGGCGCGGTACTGGCTGGACATGCCGTCGTTGTACTCCGACTTGATCTTCAGCCGCAGCACGAGCGCCTTGATCTTGGCGTGCTCCTCGTCCCAGCGCCGGCGCAGCTCCTCGAAGCGCGCGAAGCGGTCCTTGCGGGCCTCGTGATAGCTGGTGAAGTCGCCGGCGTGGGTCCACACGAGGTTGCCGGCGCCGCCGGCGCCGAGCTCGACGGTGACGACGCGGGTCGCGGTGTTGTCGAGCAGCTCGCGGTCGTGGCTGATGAACAGGATCGTCTTGTCGGAGGCGCGGATCTTCTCCTCGAGCCAGATCTTGCCGGGCACGTCGAGGTAGTTGTCGGGCTCGTCGAGCAGCAGCACCTCGTCGGGGCCGGCGAGGAGGTACTCCAGCACCAGCCGCTTCTGCTCGCCGCCGCGACAGCGTGCGCAGCTCGCGGTACTTCGCCTTGTCGTAGGGCAGCCCGAGCGCCTTGATCGTGCAGACGTCCCAGGTGACCTCGAGGTCGTAGCCGCCGGCGTCGGCGTACTCGTGCAGCGCCTCGGCGTACTTCATCTGGGTCTTCTCGTCGTCGGTCTCCATCAGCGCGAGCTCGCAGGCGTCGACGGCCGCGGAGGCCGTCGCGGATGCGGGGCGGGCTGACGCTGAGCAGCAGGTCGGCGACGGTCGGCTCGCCGCCGTCGCCACCGAGGCCGGCCTTGACGTCCTGGCGCATCACGCCGAGCCCGCCGGTGCGCGTCACCGCGCCGCCGTGCGGCACGAGGTCGCCGGTGACGATCCGCAGCAGCGTCGTCTTGCCGGCGCCGTTGGCCCCGACCAGCGCGACCTTGGCGCCCTCGCCGACCCGGAACGACGACGTCGTCGAGCAGCACCCGCCCGTCGGGCAGCTCGTACCTGACTCCGCTACGTCCACATGTCCCACGAGGGGCGATTGTCCACCATCGCCGCGCCTCGCGCACCTCGGTTTCCCGCGGGCCGAGCAGGGCGAGCCCCTGGGCGAGCCCGTCTGACTCCGCTAGCTGCGGGCGGCCGAGGTCGAACCGCTCGCCGACCTCGTAGTACGCCGACGGGCCGCCGCCACGCATGACCGGACGGGCCAGGGCGGTGTCGTAGACGCCGTCGACCAGGAGCGACTCGTCGATGTGGACGCCGACGACCTCGCCGAAGGTCATCCAGGTGTCGAGCTCGCCGCCCTCGGTGTCGGTGAGCCGCACGACCTGGGTGACCGTGCACTCGAAGCTGACCGGGGACGCGGCCACGCGCTGCGGCGCGACGACCACGGACTCGGCCGGCTCGAGCCCCGAGCGCTCCCACTCGTCGACGCTGTCCATCGTCGAGGTGTGGTTCATCGACTCGGCGAGGTCGCGGGTGACGAGGTTCCACACGAACTCACCGGTCGCCTTCGAGGTTGGCGACGGTGTCCTTGTGGCCGATGCTCGAGAACCCCACGATCGGCGGCGTGTAGTTGAACGCGTTGAAGAAGCTGTACGGCGCCAGGTTGCGGCCGCCGTCGGCGTCGAGGCTGCTGATCCACCCGATCGGGCGCGGGCCCACGATCGAGTTGAACGGGTCGTGGGGCAGGCCGTGGCCCTCGGACGGGCGGTAGAAGTGCGTCACCTCGCCATGGTGCCAGCCAGGTGATCGAGCTGCGGACCCGCGACCTGCTGCCGGCGTCGTTTCGGGGTAGTCCCTGACGTAAATCAAGGATTCGGGTCCAGAAACCTTGATTTGCGTCAGGGACTACCTCACATCCGGCGCGAGCAGACTGGTGCGGTCAGTCGGCCGGCCGGACCGTGGACGCGACGACGTCGGCGAGGGCCTGGGTGGGGGCGGTGACGCGGACGCTGGTGCCCACCCCGTAGTCCGCACCGGCCACCCACACCTCGCCCTGCTGACGCGCTGCTCCCTGCTCGACCCCGTCCGGGGACCGGATGAGATCGACCATGGCAACCCGGATCGACACCGCGTCGTCGGCGGGAAGCTCGACGGTGCCGTCGCCGAGGTCCTCCGTACGCCACGCCGCGCCCGGTGCGGGCTCCCCCGGCAGACGCACCGAGGCCAGGATCCGGCGTGCCGTCTCGTGGTCGGGAGCGTCGACGACCTGCGCAGCCAGGGCGCCGACGAACACGTAGCCGGAGGTGCCCCCTCCCCGGAGAGCCCGAGGCCGGGCTCGGCCACGGAGTCGTAGGTGGACGCCGGGAGGAAGGTCACCGAGGCGGCGTCGTCGCACGGATCGGTGTCGACCGGCCCGTAGCGAGGTACGTCGTTGCAGCCCGAGGTGTCCAAGCCGCTCCCACCCCGGCGGCAGGTCGAGGACGACGGTGTTGTCGCCGCTCTCGTTGACCGGATCGCCCTCGTAGGTGACGGTCTGCCACGCCCCGTCGCCTCCTCGCTGCTGGACCCGCGCCGACCCGGCCACCAGCTCGGCCAGCGCAGGAGTCGGGGCGGTCACCACGATCCGGCGGTCCCCCACCGTCGCCGCGGCGCGCCAGTGGGTGGCGTCGACCTGCTCGGCGTAGGCGTACTCGTCACGCTTCCCCCGAGCCTCGATCCGCTCGCCGTACCCGCCGGCGGCGTCGAGCGGCAGCGCGGGACGCTCGACGCCGTCGGAGCCGACGACGTAGATCCCGTCGGAGAGGTCCGGGATCTCCTGCCCCTCGAGTCGGGCCGAGCCCAGCACACGGGCCGCGACCTGGTAGTCGTCGCTCAGGACGCTGACGTCGACACCACCGAGACCCACGTGGCCGATCCAGGCGGCGGAGACCGGGTAGTCGTAGTCGGAGGCGGGTCGCAGGCCCGGACCGAAGTTGTAGTCGAGGTTGCCACCGTCGGTGACGACGCTGACACCTCGACCTCCGTGCACGACTCCGACGGAGCTCCGAAGTCGTAGAAACCGCACACGTCGTCGGACTCCGGCAGCTCGACCCACGTGTCGGGCACGTCGACGAGCACGGTCACCTCGGGCGCGTCACGGTCGGCCAGCTCGCGCTCGACGGAGACCGTCCTCCACCCGGGGCCGGCGGTGGCCGCGGTGGCGTCGCCACCGGGCGCGTCACCACGCTGCGCCAGCACCGCGACCGGTACGACGAGCGCGACGACCGCCGCGGCCGCGAGCACCGACGCCCTGCGCCGGCGACGTCCCCGCGCCCGACCGCGGGCGGCCTCCGCCAGTCCCACCACGCCCGGCGCCCCCTCGGCGCCCTCGTCCAACGCCCGGCCGAGCCGGTCCTCGAAGTCACTCATCGTCCTGCTCCCCGTCCCTCTCCTCGCCCAGCGTCGTCCGCAGCGCCGCGAGCCCCCGCGAGACCCGTGAGCGCACCGACCCCTCGCGCACGCCGGTCAGCTCGGCGATCTCGGCGTACTCCAGCTGTTCGTAGTAGCGCAGCACCACCGCGGTGCGCTGCGCCTCGGGCAGCGCCCGGCAGGCGGCCCAGATGCGGCGGCGCTCGTCGTGCTCGATCCGTACGCCGTCGGCGTCGCCGTCGCCACCCGGCGCGTCACGTCGTACACCTGCTCCACCGGCGTCTCGCGCCGTCGCCAGCGGCGCCACCACGAGGTGTGGGCGTTGACGACCATCCGGCGCACGTAGGCGTCGACGTCCTCCATCGTCGAGATGCGCGACCAGCGGGGAAGGGCCCGGGACAACGCGTCCTGGACGACGTCCTCGGCGTCGGTCGCGTTGCCCGACAGCGTGTAGGCCAGCCGCAGCAGCGCCGGGCCGCGCGCGGCGACCCACTCGTCGAAGTCGGGCGGCACTCCCACACCCCGCTCCGTCCGCTCGGCGACTGTCTCCATGCATCTTCAACGCTCGTGCCCCGAATCGTGTTGCGAGCGCGCCGAGGGGAGGTGGTTCACCGGGCGCTCCGCGCCCACCACCGCCCGGGTGTGGCGCGAGTTGGGCGCAGCGCCCAGGATCGATAGGCACTCCCCTGCTGGTGGTGACTACCTACTGGCGAGTTAGATGGGAGCAGCACCTACCGGCCAGTACCCGCACAACCAGGAGGCACCGGCATGCAGCTCCAGCTGTCCCCCGAGGACGAGAAGTTCCGCGACGAGATGCGCACGTTCTTCACCACCGAGGTCTCCCAGGAGATCCGCACCGCGGTGGCGGAGGGGCGCGAGCTGTCGAAGGAGCAGATCGTCGAGAGCCAGCGGACCCTCAACGACGCCGGCCTCGCCGTCCCGCACTGGCCCGAGGAGTACGGCGGGCGCGGGTGGACCGAGCTGCAGCGCCACATCTGGAACGAGGAGATGCAGGCCGCGTGCGTGCCGCTGCCGCTGGCGTTCAACGCCTCCATGATCGGGCCGGTCATCGCGCAGTTCGGGTCGAAGGAGCAGAAGGAGGAGTTCCTCCCCAAGACCGCCAGCCTCGAGATCTGGTGGAGCCAGGGCTTCTCCGAGCCCGACGCCGGCTCCGACCTCGCGAGCCTGCGCACCGCCGCGGTCAAGGACGGCGACGACTACATCGTCAACGGCCAGAAGACCTGGACCACGCTCGGTCAGTACGGCGACTGGATCTTCACCCTCGTGCGCACCGACCCCGAGGTGAAGAAGCAGGCCGGCATCTCGATGCTGCTCATCGACATGACGCTCCGAGGGCGTCGAGGTGCGCCCGATCGAGCTCATCGACGGCGGCCACGAGGTCAACGAGGTCTGGTTCACCGACGTGCGCGTGCCGGCGGACAACCTGGTCGGCGAGGAGAACAGCGGCTGGACGCAGGCCAAGTTCCTCCTCGGCAACGAGCGCGTCGGCGTGGCCCCGGTCGGGCGCGACCAAGCGCGTGCTCGCGCGCGCCAAGGAGCTCGGCGCCGACCTCATCGCCGACGACCCGCTGCTGCGCGCCCGCGATGGTCGAGCTCGAGAACGAGCTGCTCGCCCTCGAGCTGACCGCCCTGCGCGTGGTCGCCCACTCCGAGGGCAGCGAGCCGCACCCGGCCTCCAGCGTGCTCAAGCTCAAGGGCACCGAGCTGCAGCAGGCGGTGAGCGAGCTGGTCGTCGACCTCGGCGGCCCCGAGACGCTCGCCTCCGGCGAGGAGGGCGACACCGAGTCCTGGTACCGCCGCTCCACGCCGACCTACCTCAACCTCCGCAAGGCCTCGATCTACGGCGGGTCCAACGAGGTCCAGCGCCAGATCATCAGCCGCACGATCCTCGGCCTCTGAGCGCCGGCCGGACCACAGGAACAGGAAGACGGACACATGGACTTCACCTATGACGACGAGCAGAACGCCCTCCGCGACGCCGTGCGCGGCCTGATCGGCAAGGCGTACTCCGACTACGAGACGCGCCGCCAGACCACCAAGGAGGACCCGGGCTTCGACGAGAAGGTCTGGACCCAGCTGGCCGAGATGGGCCTGCTCGGCCTGCCCTTCAGCGAGGACGACGGCGGCGTCGGCGCCGGCCCGGTCGAGATCGGCATCGTGTGCCAGGAGCTCGGTCGCGTCATCGCCCCCGAGCCCTACCTCGGCTCGGTCGTGCTCGCCGGCGGACTCGTCTCCGCGGTCGGCACGCCCGAGCAGCGCCAGGAGATCCTCGGCGCCCTGTCGGCCGGCGAGTCCGTGCTCGCCTTCGCCCACGCCGAGCCCGGCTCGCGCTGGTCCGACTCCGCGACCGCGGTCACCGCGACGCAGGACGGCGACGGCTGGACGATCACCGGCACCAAGGACGGCGTGCTCCACGGTGCGCGCGCCGACGTGCTGATCGTCAGCGCGGCGCTGCCCGACGGCGGCACCGGCCTGTTCGTCGTGCCAGGCGACAGCCCGCGAGCGCGAGGGCTACTCGACGTACGACGGGGGCCGCGCGGCGCGCATCACCTTCGACGCCACCGCCGCCACCCCGCTGGGCGCGGCGGGTGCCGACGTCACGACGAGCATCGCGATCGTCCACGACATCACCCGGATCATGGCGGCCAACCAGTCGCTCGGCGCGATGCAGACGCTGCTCAAGGCGACCACGGAGTACCTCAAGAGCCGCAAGCAGTTCGGCGTCACGCTCAACACCTTCCAGGCGCTCACCTTCCGCGCCGCCGACATGTACACCTCCCAGGAGCTCACCCACAGCCTCGTCGACTGGGCGACGATGGTCGTCGCAGCCGGTCGACCCGGCCGAGGTCGCCGACGCGGCGGCGCGCGTCGGCCTCCAGGTCAGCCGGGGCGGGCGCCACGTCGGCCAGGAGGCGATCCAGCTGCACGGCGGGATCGGGATGACGGCCGAGTACAGCGTGGGCATGTACACCGCCCACCTGACCGTGCTCGACCACCTCCTCGGCGACGCCGGTCGTCACCTGAAGGTCCTCGACGCGACGCTCGGCGGGCACGGCGTCATCGACCCGCTCGACCGGGGCTGAGGCGCATGTCGTTGCGAGGACTGGACGGCAAGGTCGCCGTCGTCACCGGCGCGAGCCGCGGCATCGGGCTCGGCATCGCCGAGCGCCTGGTGGCCGAGGGCGCCAAGGTGGTCATCACCGCCCGCAAGCCCGAGGCGCTGGCCGAGGCGGTCGAGACGCTCGGCGGGCGCCGACCACGCGCTCGGGATCCCCGGCAACGCCGGCGACGCTGCCCATCGTGCCGACGTGATGGCAGCCGCCATCGAAGCCTTCGGCAGCGTCGACCTGCTGGTCAACAACACCGGCATCAACCCGGCGTTCGGGCCGCTCATGGAGCTCGACCTCGACGCCGCGCGCAAGATCATGGACGTCAACGTCGTCGCCGCTCTCGGCTTCACCCAGGAGGCCTACCGTGCCTGGATGAAGGAGCACGGCGGCGCGGTCGTCAACATCTCGTCCGTGTCCGGGCGTGCGCCCGGCGCCGTACATCTCGATGTACGGCGCCAGCAAGGCCGCGCTGATCAGCCTGACCGAGACCCTCGCCGAGGAGCTCAGCCCCGGCATCCGGGTCAACGCGGTCGCACCCGGCGGTCGTGAAGACCAAGTTCGCCGAGGCGCTCTACCTCGGGCGCGAGGAGGAAGCCTCCGCCGGCTATCCCGCTGAAGCGGCTCGGTGAGCCCGAGGACATCGGCAGCCTGGTGGCCTTCCTGCTCTCCGACGAGTCCTCCTGGATCACCGGGCAGACCATCGTCGCCGACGGCGGCGTCACCCTGACCGGGGGCGTCTGAGGTCATGGGTCACGCGAAGCTCGACGGCAAGGGCGCCGTCGTCACGGGTGCCGGCGGCGGAATCGGCAAGGCGCTGGCCGCGCGACTGGTCGCCGAGGGCGCCCGGGTCGTCGTCAACGACCTCGACGCCGAGCGGTCGAGGCGCACCGCCGCCGAGATCGGGGCGTACGCCGTCCCGGGTGACTGCTCGTCGGCCGACGGCGTGGCCCACCTGATCGAGACCGCGACCGAGCACCTCCGCGGTGAGGGCGTCTCGCTCGACGTCTTCTGCGCCAACGCCGGCATCGACCGCACCCAGCCCGACAGCCTCCAGGCCTCCGACGAGGACTGGGCGGTGATGATCGACACCAACGTGATGAGTCACGTGCGCGCCGCCCGTCTGCTCGCACCGCGCTGGGCCGAGCGGCACGCCGCCGGCGAGGAGGGCGGGCGCTTCGTCGTCACCGCCTCGGCAGCCGGACTGCTCACGATGATCGGCGCTGCTCCCTACTCCGTCACCAAGCACGCCGCGGTCGGCTTCGCCGAGTGGCTCTCGATCACCTACGGCGGCCGCGGGGTCGCCGTGCAGGCGATCTGCCCGCAGGGGGTGCGCACCGCGATGCTCGAGCAGGCAGGTCCGCTCAAGGACCTGCTGTCCCACGACGAGGCCCTGACCCCCGAGCAGGTGGCCGATGCCTGGGTCGCCGACCCTCGACGACGAGCACTTCCTCGTCCTCCCCCACCCGGAGGTCAAGGGCTACTACCAGGCGCGCGCCGCCGACACCGACCGCTGGCTCGGCGGGATGCGCCGGCTGCAGTCGAAGGTCGACGCCTTCACCGAGTCGCTGTCGTGACGCGAGTCGCCGCAGGGCCTCGACCTCGCCGCCTTCCGCCGCTGGTACGACGGCGTACGCCCCGGCGAGCTCGCGGGCGACCTCGTCCGGCAGCCTGATCGCCGGCGGCAAGTCCAACCTCACCTACGAGGTCACCGACGGCACCGTCGTCGTGGATCGTGCGCCGCCCCCCGCTGGGCCACGTGCAGGCGACCGCCCACGACATGGGCCGCGAGTTCACCGCCATGTCGGCGCTCGCCGACACCGACGTCCCCGTCCCGACAGATGTTCGCCCACTGCGCCGACGCCGACGTGCTCGGCGCGGAGTTCTACGTCATGTCGAAGGTCGACGGCACGGCCTACCGCACCGCCGACCAGCTGCGCGACGCTCGGCCCCGAGGTCACCGCCGACCTCGCCGGCGCCATGGTCGACGTCCTTGCGCGCCTCCACGCCGTCGACCCGCAGGCGGTCGGGCTCGGGGAGTTCGGCCGTCCGGCCGGCTTCCTCGAGCGTCAGGTACGCCGCTGGGGCCGCCAGCTCGAGGGCTCGGCCACCCGGCCGCTCCCCGACGCCGAGACCCTGCTGGCCCGGCTCGCGGCGAGCATCCCCGCCGGTGACGCCGAACGCGACGCGAGCAGCTCCGGCATCGTGCACGGCGACTACCGCCTCGACAACCTGCTCAGCCGTGCCCGGCCACGACGCAGCCCGTGCAGGCCGTCGTCGACTGGGAGATGTCGACCATCGGCGACCCGCTCACCGACGTCGCCCTGCTGCTGGTCTACGACAAGCTCGGCACCCTGGTCGGGGGCAGCGCCGTCGCCGACGCCTCCTCCGCCCCCGGCTACCCCGACGAGCGCGCCCAGCTCGAGCGCTACGTCACCGCCAGCGGGCGCGACCTGCCCGACCTCGGCTTCCACCTCGGCCTGGCCTACCTCAAGATCGCCGTCATCCTCGAGGGCATCCACCACCGCTTCGTCGCCGGCCAGACCGTCGGCGACGGGCTTCGACACCGTCGGCCAGGCGGTCGAGCCGCTGCTCGCCGCCGGCCTGGAGGCCACTGCGGCCACTGCGGCCACTGCCGCGACCGCCACCACCGCTTCGACGTACGAGAAGGAGTAGTCATGGACCTCAGCCTCAGCGACGACCAGGAGGCCTTCCGCGCCCTGGCCCGGGAGTTCCTCGACAAGGAGGCGATCCCGCACCGCACCCAGTGGGACCGCGACGAGGCCGTCGACCTCGAGATCGTGCCCAAGATGGCCGAGATCGGCTTCTTCGGGCTCACCATCCCCGAGGAGTACGGCGGGCTGGGCGGCGACTACGTCACCTACGCCCTCGCCATGGAGGAGCTCGGCCGCGCCGACTCCGCCCTGCGCGGCATCGTCTCGGTGAGCAGCGGCCTGGTCGGCAAGTCGATCCTCTTCTTCGGCAACGAGGAGCAGAAGCAGGAGTGGCTCCCCCAGCTCGCGGTCGCCAGCAAGCTCGGCTGCTTCGGTCTCACCGAGCCCGACACCGGCTCCGACGCCGGCAACCTGACCTCCAGCGCCAAGCAGGACGGTGACGATTACATCCTCAACGGCCAGAAGCTCTTCATCACCAACGGCACCTGGGCCGACGTCGCGCTGATCTTCGCGCGCACCAGCGACGACGGCCCGCGCGGCGTCACGGCGTTCCTGGTGCCCACCGACTCCCCCGGCTTCGAGGCCCGCGAGATCAAGGGCAAGCTCGGGCTCCGCGGCCAGGCCACCGCCGAGCTGTTCCTCTCCGACGTACGCGTCCCGGCCTCGGCCGTGCTCGGCGAGGTCGGCAAGGGCTTCAAGATCGCGATGAGCACCCTCGACAAGGGACGGCTGGCCGTCGGCGCCGGCTGCGTCGGCATCGTGCAGGGCTGCCTCGAGACGTCGGTGGAGTTCGCCAAGAACCGCACCCAGTTCGGCCGCCCGATCGCCGGCTTCCAGCTGGTGCAGGACATGATCGCCGACATCTCCCTCGACGCCGACGCCGCGCGCCTGCTCGTGTGGCGCTGCGCCGACCTCATCGACCGTGGCGAGCCGTTCGGCACCGCGGCGTCCAAGGCCAAGCTCTACGCCTCCGAGGCTGCCGTGCGCGCGGCCAACAACGCGATCCAGATCCACGGTGGCTCCGGGTACGTCGATGAGTACCCGGCCGCGAAGTACCTGCGCGACGCGCGCGTCATGACGCTCTACGAAGGCACCAGCCAGATCCAGAAGCTCCTCATCGGCCGCGCCGAGACGGGCATCAACGCCTTCGTGTGACCTCCCGCGGCTAGCGGGGGTCGGCCGCGAGGGCGAGGGCCAGCAGCATCTTGTCGCGCGGATCGGCGAGTGAGCGGCCGGTGAGCGTCTCGATCTGCTTGAGCCGGTAGATCACGGTGTTGCGGTGGCAGAACAGCTCCGCCGCGGCGTGGGTCGGCGAGCCGTCGTGGCGCAGGAGCGCCTCGAGGGTCTCGACCAGGGTGTCGCGCTGCGCCTCGGGCTGGGCGAGCAGGGGACCGATCGTCTGCTCGATGAGCACCGACGTCACCTGGGGGCTCCCGATCATCAGGACCTCCGGGAGCCGGTCGGCCACCGAGACCGCCCGTCGCTCGTGGCGCGCCAACGTCTCGGCCGCGCGGTTGGCCAGCAGGAAGGCCGTGGCGAAGCCGGGCAGTCCGTCGACCGCGCGAGCGACCCCCATCCGCGCCGGGGCGTGGGCGTCCATCAGCGCGCACAGGGCCTCCTCGTCGGGCAGGTCACCGAAGAGCAGACCGAAGTAGACCCCCGAGCGCACGTGCCAGCGCGCGCCGATGCCGGCGCGGTCGAGGCGGTCCTCCAGCGCGCCGAGGTCCTCGATGGTGTCGGGCTCCTGGAGCACGACGACGCACGCCAGCGCGTCGTCGGCCCCGATGTCGAGGGCCGCGCGGGCCTCCTCGACGTAGGCGGGGTCACCGCCACGCCCCTCGAGCAGGGCGTCGAGGGTGGCCTGCTGGCGCTGGAGGTCCTGGCGGTGCAGCCGGGCACTCTCGCGACGGTAGGAGTCGATGAGGATGGCGTTCTGGGTGTCGAGGTTCGACCAGACCGTGCTGGCCGCCGAGAGCAGGACCCGCTCGTCCACCACCTGCTCGGACGTCGCCGAGGCCCGGGTCACCAGGGCTTCCCACAGCATCCGGGCGCCGACGGTGTAGGCGTGCAGGACCAGCTCGAGCGGCACCCCCTGGCGGGCCCGTCGGCGGCCGGTCTCACGCCAGAGGTCGATCGCGTTGAGCGGGGCGAGCGAGCCGTGAGAGAGGATCGTCAGACCACGCTTGATGTGCTGGCGACAGCTGGCCCGCACGTCGGCGCGCAGCTCGGGGCCGTAGCGCTCGTAGACGTCGTCGTCGCGCTCGAGGAGGGTGAGCGTGATGCTGTCGGCGATGACGTCGGAGGAGTCGACCAGCAGGCCCCAGGCGCGTGCGACCTCGGCGTCGTCGACCACGCCGTCGCCGTCGCTGCCGACCACCGCCCCTAGGCTCATGTGATCACCGTCGCACTACTTGCACAACTTTGACCACCCCCCAACCCGCTCATTGCACAATCAAAGCCTCCGATGCGGGTGACCTCAGTCACAAACACCAAGGTTCTTTGGGCTCCGAGCCCAATGCGGCCCCTAGTCGCTGAGCACCACAGTGGACTAGGTCACACCGCCCAACGCTGCGCAGGAGGTCCCGTTGAGTTCGACCGATCCGTCCCCGACCGGTGTCGCGGAGCTCGACCTGCGCGACATCACGGTGCGCTTCGGTGGTCTCACCGCCCTCGACCGGGTCGGGCTCTCGGTGGCCCCCCGTCGCGTCCACGGTGTCATCGGCCCCAACGGCGCCGGCAAGACGACGTTGTTCAACGTGGCCTGCGGGTTCGTCCAGCCCGGGTCCGGCTCCATCCAGATCCGCGGCGCCGCGCGCGCCCGACTGCAGCCGAAGGACCTCGCCGGGCTGAAGATCGCGCGCACCCTGCAGGGCCTCGGCCTCTTCGACCACCTGACCGTCCTGCAGAACGTCGTGGTCGGGGCCGACCGGCACGCCCGCAGCGGGTTCCTCTCGGCCCTGTTCGCCACGCCGGGCAGCTCGCACGACGAGCGCCGCCTGCGCGAGCGGGCGATGGCGATGCTCGCCGAGCTCGGCGTCGCCGAGTACGCCGGCCGCTTCCCCCCGAGCCTCCCCTACCCCGTCCGCAAGCGGGTCGCGCTGGCACGCGCGCTGGTCTCCGAGCCCGACCTGCTCCTGCTCGACGAACCCGCCAGCGGCCTGTCCTCCGACGAGATCGACGAGCTCGGCGAGCTGATCCGCGGGCTGAGCGCCTCGATGGCCGTCCTGCTGGTCGAGCACCACATGGACCTCGTCATGAACGTCTGCGACGAGATCACGGTGCTCGACTTCGGCAAGGTGATCGCCCACGGAAGCCCCGACGAGGTCCGCGAGGACCCCGCGGTCCTCGACGCCTATCTCGGCGAGAACATCGAGGAAGCCCACTGATGCTGACGATCTCCGACCTGACGGCCGGCTACGGACCGGTCACCGCGCTGCGCGGGGTGTCGCTGACCGCCGAGGAGGGCCGCATCACCGCGGTCCTCGGCGCCAACGGTGCCGGCAAGACCACCCTGCTCCGCACGATCTCCGGTCTCCACCGCTGCGACAGCGGTCGAGTCGACCTCGGCGGCAGCCCGATCACGCGGGTCTCGGCCGACAAGATGCCCGGGCTCGGCATGTCCCACGTGCCCGAGGGACGCGGGGTCATCACCGAGCTGAGCGTGGAGGAGAACCTGCGTCTCGGCGGGCTGGCCCGCGGTCGGGTCAAGTCCGACGAGCTCGAGCGCATCTACAGCCTCTTCCCGCCCCTCGACGAGCGCCGCCACGTCGCCGCCGCGACGTTGTCGGGCGGCGAGCGCCAGATGCTCGTGATCGGTCGCGCGCTGATGGCGCGTCCCACGCTGCTCCTGCTCGACGAGCCGTCCCTCGGGCTGGCCCCGCGCATCGTGACCCAGATCTTCGAGCTGCTCCGCGGCCTGGTCACCGAGGAGGGCCTCACCGTGCTGCTCGTCGAGCAGAACGCCCGCAGCGCCCTCTCGGTCGCCGACCACGGGATCGTCCTCAACCTCGGCCAGGTCGTCGCCGACGACAGCGCGGCGACCCTGGCCGGCGACGACCAGCTGCGCCGCGCCTACCTCGGGTTCTGACGAGATGCCCCCCGCGCCCCCTGCCGCCCGCCCAGCCCTGACCCCACCACTCCCGCTCTCGGACTCGGAAAGGAGGACACCGTGCTGCAGTTCACCAACACCGCACTCTCAGGACTCGTCTCGGGCATGATCTTCGCGGCCTTCGCCCTCGCACTGGTCCTGATCTGGCGCTCGACGCGGATCCTGAACTTCGCCCAGGCACCGATGGCCGTGCTCACGACGTACGTCGCGCTCGTCATGATCGAGGACGGGCGGTCCTACTGGCTCGCGTTCGTCGTCGCCCTCGTGTGCGGCCTGGTCCTGGGGGCCGTCGTCGAGCGGCTGGTCATCCGCCCGGTGGAGGGCAAGCCCGACATCAACGCGGTGATCCTCACCCTCGGTCTCTTCATCGTGTTCAAGTCCGGGGCCGAGGTCATCTTCGGCACCAAGCTGCGCACCTACCCGCCCAGCTTCGGCGTGCGCGGCATCTCCCTGGGCGACACGACCATCGGGATCACCACCTCCGACTTCTTCACCATCGGCGCCGTCCTGGCCACGATGGCTGTCCTGGTGGCGCTCTTCCGCTTCACCGACCTCGGCCTGAAGATGCGTGCCGCCGCCAACAACCAGGAGGTCGCCCGCCTCCTCGGAGTGAAGGTCGGCGCGATGCTGACCCTCGGGCTGGGCGCTAGCCGCCGTCGTGGGCTCGCTGTCCGGCCTGCTGATCGCCAGCGGCGGCCTGGTGCAGCCCTCCTACATGGACTCCATCGTCGTGTTCGGCTTCATCGCCGCGGTCATCGGCGGGCTCGAGTCGCCGCTGGGCGCCGTCGTCGGTGGTCTGCTGCTCGGTGTGTCCCTCAGCTTCGTCAGCGGCTACATCGGGGCCCAGCTGGTCGCCCTGGTGGCTCTCGGCATCCTGATGGTCGTGCTGACCTTCCGCCCCGGCGGTCTCTTCGCCGCGACCCAGGGAAGGCGGGTCTGATGAACGCGATCACCGACAACCCCACCGGACGGGTCATGGAGCTGTGGCGCGGCTACCCGCTGGTGCGCCACCTCGTCACGGCCGTGATCGCGCTCTTCGTGGTCATCTTCGTGCTCAACGCCGTCGACGACTTCCAGTCGACCAAGCTCACCGAGATGGCCTACCTCGCCATCGCCGCCGGCGGGCTCACGCTGCTGACCGGGCTCAACGGCCAGATCTCGCTGGGTCACGGCGCCCTGATGGCGTTCGGCGCCTACACCGCCGCGCTGCTGTACGACGAGCGTGACGCCAGCCCGCCGCTCATCCTCGTGGTCCTCGCCTCGGTGCTCGTCACGGTCCTGGTCGGGATCCTCATCGGCATCGCCGCCGCCCGACTCCACGGCCCCTACCTCGCCGGTGCGACGCTCACCCTGGCGGTGGCCGTGCCCGGGCTGGGCAACCAGTTCAAGGAGACGCTCGGTGGCGACCAGGGCCTGCGGCTCTTCCCGCCCGAGATCTCGCAGTGGGCCACCGACATCGCCTACTACCTCACCGGCTCCGACCCCAGCCGCAGCAAGTACATCGCCTTCCTCGCGTGGGCGACGCTGATCATCGTGTTCTTCCTGCTCGCCAACCTCGCCAGCAGTCGGGTCGGGCGACGGTGGGCGGCGGTGCGCGACGACGAGGTCGCCGCGGAGATCGCCGGGATCGACCTGACCCGTGCGCGGGTCTCGGCGTTCGTCGTCAGCGCCGCTGCCGCGGGCGCGGCCGGCGCGATGTTCGCCCTGGCCCAACGCACCGTCACCCCGCTCGGGTTCAGCCTCAACCTCAGCCTCACGCTGCTGGCGGTCGTGGTCCTCGGCGGCCTCGGCAGCCTCACCGGCGCCATCGTGCTCTCGGGGGTGCTCGTCTTCCTGCCCCAGATCGTGATGGACCTCGGCTCGGGCGCCGCCGACATCGACGCCACCCGCGCCTCGCAGATGTCGACGCTGGCCTTCGGGCTGGTCATGGTGCTGGTGATCCTGCTGGCACCTCGTGGGCTGGCGGGCGGCGTCCGCAGCCTCAACGCCCGGATCCGCGGCGCGATCACCTCTCGGCGCACGCCCTCGTCACCCTCATCACCCTCGTCCCCCACCACCAGCTCGGGCTCACCGTCGTCGACGGAGACAGCACACAAGGGGAACAGCAACAACCCCACCATCACCAAGAAGGGAACATCATGAAGCGACACCTCTGGGGCTCCACGGCCCCGGTCGCCGGTCTCCTGGCCGCCACCCTCGTGCTCGCCGGCTGTGGCTCCGGAGGCCGCGATGACGGCGACGGCGGCGACAACGGCGGTGACGGCGAGGTCGCCGGTGACACCACCGGCGTGACCGACGACTCCATCACCATCGGCGGGCACTACCCGCTGACGGGCGTGGCCGCACCGGGCTACAGCGAGATCCCCGTCGGCGCCCAGGCCTACTACGACTACGTCAACGCCGCCGGCGGGGTCAACGGCCGGATGATCGACTTCATCGTCAAGGACGACGGTTACGACCCGTCCAAGACCACGACCGTCACCGACGACCTCGTCCTGCGCGACGAGATCTTCGCGATGGTCGGCGGCCTCGGCACGCCCACCCACCGTGCGGTCGTCGACACCCTCAACGCCGACGGCGTCCCGGACATGTTCGTGTCCTCGGGCTCGCTGCAGTGGGGCGACGACGTCGCCAACCGCCCGACGACCTTCGGCTGGCAGCCCGACTACGAGATCGAGGGCAAGATCATCGGCCAGTACATCGCCGAGAACATGCCCGACGCCAAGGTCGGACTCTTCCTCCAGGACGACGACTTCGGTGAGGACGGCGAGAAGGGCGCGCGACAGTTCCTCGAGGACCAGATCGTCAGCGTCCAGCGCTACACCTCGGGCAACACCGACATCGGCCCGCAGATGGCGGCCCTCCAGGCCGACAAGGCCGACCTCGTCATCGGGTTCAACACCCCGGCCTACACCGCGCTGACCCAGCTCGGCGGCCTGACCCTGGGCTACTCGCCGCAGTGGGTCTACAGCAACGTGGGCTCCGACCCGACGCTGGTCAGCGGCCTGCTGGCCAACTTCTCCGAAGGTGCCGTCGACGGCGCGGGAGCGCTCGACGGTGTCCTCACCACCGAGTACATCCCCACCGTCGCCGAGACCGACAACCCGTGGACCCAGCTGTGGAACGAGGTGTGGGACGCCTCCGGTGAGGAGGGTGACCTGACCAACTTCAAGATCTACGGCATGTCGCAGGCCTACACGTTCGTGCAGAGCCTGGTCGCGGCCGGCGAGGACCTCACCCGTGAGGGCCTCATCGCCGCGGTCGAGGAGCAGGGTGGCGACTTCGCCGGCCCCAACCTCGCGCCCTACCGCTACTCCGCCGACTCCCACCTGGGTGTCTCCGGCATGCGGGTCGCGGAGATCAAGGGTGTCGCCTCGACGCCGCTGACCGACGTGCTGGTCACCGACATCGGCGACGCCGAGATCGCCACCGACGACTCCGGTCAGGCCGACGACGCGCCTGCCGACGGCGGTGTCCCGCAGTAGTCCTGGAGTAGTCCTGCGCGAGCAGGACGCAGTCCCCGTGGGGGCGTCGTGCCGACCGTCAGGTCGCGCGGCGCCCCCATCGGCGTACCAGCGGGCGGACGTCCTTGGTGCGGAGCCCGTGGGCGGCGAGGGTCTGCACGACGATCGGGTCCTTGCTGGCCAGCAGCGCGAGGAGCAGGTGCGCCGACGTCGTACGACGGTGACCCATCGCGCCGCAGATCCCCAGTGACCTGACCAGCACGTCGCGGGCGGAGTCGGAGAGCTGCCGCCCGCGCCACTGGGCGGGCGTCTGCTCGGCCGGGTTGAGGGCGGCGAGCAGGGTGGGCGCATCGATGCCGACCATGGCGATCTCCTCGACGTCGATCGTCTCCGACGCCGCGAGCCAGCGCTCGGCGAGCGTCACCTGCACCTCGGCGGGATCCACCCGGAGGGCCTGGAGGAGGTCGACCACGAGCGCGTCGTCGACGACCGCACGCAGCACGTGGTGGCACTGCACCTCGAAGCGGTCGGCCATGCACCGACGCTACGTGGTGTCCGGCAACCCGCGGCGGGTCTCGAGCACCCGGAAGCCCTTGGCGCCACCGATCCGGGTGGTCGGCCAGCCCTGCTCCCCCAGCCAGCGCTGGAGCGAGTCCGCGCCGAGGTTCTTGCCGACCACCAGTACCGCACGACCCTGCGGGGTCAGTCGCGGCAGCCACCGCAGCAGCAGCGCGTGCAGTGCCGGCTTGCCGATCCGGATCGGCGGGTTCGACCAGATCTCGTCGTACGTCGCGTCCTCGTCGACGGCGTCGGGGGCCAGTGCGGCGTACCGCTCACCCAGTCCGAGGGCCGCGGCGTTCTCGTTGGCCAGGAGCAGCGCCCGTTCGTTGACGTCGACCCCCGTGACGGTCGCGCCGGGGACCGCCGCGGCCACGGCGAGGCCGATCACCCCGTAGCCGCACCCGAGGTCGAGCACGCGTCGCGCGTCGTGCGGCGGCTCGGTCTCGCGGAAGAGGATGGCGGTGCCGACGTCGAGCCTGCCGTTGGCGAAGACCCCCGAGCCGCTGGTCAGCTCGAGTCGGAGCCCCCACACCGCAGCCGTCACCGGCGATCGCTTGAACGCCACCGTCGGGTCGGCGGAGAAGTAGTGCTCGGTCTCGTCGGCGGTTTCGTCGCCCACCTCGTTGCCGAGCTCGTCGTCAGGCACGCTTGGCCCTCGTCTCCTCGGCGCGGGCGAGGAGGGCGTCGTCGCCGGGGTAGGCGACCTCCTCGAGGGTCAGACCACGGGCCGGGGCCACGGTGACCCCGGGGTCGCGACGCCCGGCGCGCAGGATCTCCTCGGCCCAGGACACCGGTCGCCGGCCCTCCCCGATCGAGACCAGGCAGCCCACGAGGGCGCGGACCATGGAGTGGCAGAACGCGTCCGCGCGCACCGAGGCGCTGGCGAGCCCGTGCGCGTCACGGGTCCAGGTGAGCTCGAGCAGCGTGCGGATCGTCGTGGCATAGGGGCGCTGCTTGCAGAAGGACGCGAAGTCGTGGCGTCCGAGCAGGAGCCGCGAGGCCTCGTTCATCAGGTCGAGGTCGAGGTCGCGGGGCCAGGTCAGCACGTGCAGACGGGTCAGCGGGTCGATCAGGTCCACCCGGTCGGCGATGCGATAGGTGTAGCGGCGCCACAGGGCGCTGAAGCGGGCGTCGAAGCCGGCCGGGGCCGTGAGCACACGACGTACGTGGACGTCGGCGGGGAGGATGCCGTTGAGGCGGCGGGCCAGCAGGGCGTGGTCGCCGCCGTCCGCACCGTCGGGGAGGTCGGTGTGCACCACCTGACCGCGGGCGTGCACGCCGGCGTCGGTGCGTCCGGCGCAGACCAGCGCCACAGGTGCGGTCCGCAGAGCGGTCGCCAGGGCGGCCGCGACCTCGGCCTCGACGGTGCGCAGCCCCGGCTGGGTGGCCCAGCCACGGAAGTCGGTGCCGTCGTAGGCGAGGTCGATCCGCAGGCGCACCCGCCGATTGTGTCAGCCTCGGATCGGCACGGTTCCGCAGGTCAGCGGCGGACCTTCTTCGTCGCCCTCGTCGTGATGGACGCCGGCGCGTACTCCGAGAACCCGGCGGTCACCACCGCCGTGATCTTCGCGCCCTTCTGAGCTCGGGTCAGGCGCATCGTGGGTCCGGTGGCCTTGCCGATCACGGCGCCGTCCGCCCGCCACTGGTAGGTCAGTCGGACCTGGCCCGGGCGCCACTCCCCCGGCGTCACGGTGAGCTTCCTGCCCACCTTCGCCTTGCCCTTGACCACGGGACGGGTGACCGAGGTGACCTGGCGGGTGTAGTCGAGCACGGCATCCAGGCCGGTGACGTCGGAGGATCCGACGACGATGTCGCGAGCCTCCTCGATGCTCGGCACTCCACGCCAGCACTGACCCTCGAGCACCGGAGACGGCGCTCCGAAGCAGACCCGGTAGCGACCGGGACGTCGCCCGGCGAGATCGAAGGTCCCGTCGCTGCGGGTGTAGACGCTCATGCCGTCCTGCCCCCAACCGCCGCCGGCCAGCGCGAAGAAGCTGGCGACCTGCACGTCGTAGACCGGATGCCCCAGGGGGTCGGTGACCCGGCCGGTCATGCGGGGGCGAGCGCTGAGCACGCCGTCGATCCCGGCGACGCTCACTCCGGCACCGAGCACGACGTCCGTCGCACCGGCGAGGTCGTCGGCGTCCTTCCAGAACTCGGGCAGGAACTCACCCGCGTAGTCCTCGAAGCCCACCCGGTAGGTGCCGGCCGCGAGCCCGTCGAACTCGTAGTCACCGTCGTCGTCGGTCGTGTCGGACTGACACCCGATCCAACCGCCAGCTGGACGTGAGCAGTAGAGCGTCGCGTGGTGAGGGCCGTCGAGGACACCGGGCTTCGGCGTCACGGTGCCGGTGATGTGTCCGGCCCGAGCCAGGATCGCGTCGAGGCCGTCCACGACCTGCCCACGCCCGATGGTGACGTCGACACCGTCCTCGACGCGCGCGGCATCGTCGTAGAACTCCGGCAGCACCCGACCCTCGTCGTCCTCGAAGCCGAGCCGGTAGGTGCCCTCGGCCAGCCGGGCCAGGTCATAGGTGCCGTCCGACGCCGTCGACGCGCGGGTGACCCGGATCCAGTCCTCGCCCGCCAGGCGGTACGCCGTCACGGTCACGTCCGGCAGTGTGGCGATGCCGACCGCGCTGACGCGTCCGCGTACGTGCGTGGCATCGCCCAGCACGACGTCGATCCCGGCGACCGCCTCGCTGTCGCCCACCGAGATGTCGGTCGCGCTCACGACCGACGCAGCGTCCTCCCAGCACCGACGCTCGAGGTCCTCGAGCGGCTCGAAGCAGACGCGATAGGTGCCGGCAGCGAGCCCTTCGACGGAGTAGGACCCGTCAACGTCGGTCCGGGTGCTGCGCCAGGACACGATGTGGTCGGTGTAGACCCGGTAGACGCTCACCGAGGCACGGTCGAGCGGACCGTCGAGGCTGCTCGCGCTCCCGGCGATCGAGCCGTCGAGTGCCATCGCCGGCTGCCCGAGCGGCGCGACGAGCAGAGTGAGGCCGGCAGCAGTGGCGGCCATCAGGGCCAGCCCGCGCCGCAGGGACGGGTACACGAGCACGATTCCTCCGAGATGCAGGCACCAGGACCGGCATTGCCCGGGTGCGCGAGAAGCGACCGACTGTCCCGGCCGGGGTGAATCCTAGGTGACCGACCGGTTCCCGGTGGGCGAACGACGACGGACGCACTCCCGTAGGGGTCGCGATGAGGCCGCAGCCCCCCATAATTGCCTGGTGGCCGACCCCGTGATCCTGCTCGTCACCGCCCAGCACGCCGACTTCCTCCTCGATGAGTTCGGCCGCTACACCCGCGACTACGACGTGCGGGTCGCCCGCTCCAGCGCCGAGGCCCTGTCGGTCTCGAAGCAGGTGCGCGCCGCCGGCGGCACCGTGGCGCTGTTCGTGCAGGACGGCGACCTGCCCGACGCCCACCCGCTCGAGGCGTTCGGCGAGTGGCGCACCGTCGTACCGACCGCTCGACGGGTGATCGCCGCCCCGTTCGAGCGCTTCCTCGAGCAGGCACCGGCGCTGCGGCCGGGCATGGCCAAGGGCAAGTACGACGCCTACCTGCTGATGCCGCGCGGCGTGCGCGACGAGGAGTTCCACGGCGCGATCTGCGAGATGCTCTCCGACTGGGGATCGACGGTGGCCGCTCCGGAGGTCGACACGATCCGGATCGTCTCCGAGCCGAGCAACGCCTTGGCCTCCGCTCTCCTGGAGTACGCCGGCCGGATGGGCATGCCGGCGCGGGTCTACGAACCCGGCAGCGAGACCGGGCTCGCGATGGCCGCCGAGCTCGAGGCGACCGGGAGCCCCGTCGCCTATCCCCTGGTGCAGGGCATGAGGCGCGCGGTCTTCACCGCCACGTCGGTGCGCGACCTCGCCATCGCGATGTTCGGGACACCCGACCCGATCACCATCGAGGGAGTCGTCGACCTCGCCATCGTCGGCGCCGGACCCGCCGGGCTCGCCGCGGGGGTCTACGGCGCCAGCGAGGGCCTGCGCACGGTCGTGCTCGAGGCCGAGGCCATCGGCGGCCAGGCCGGCACCAGCTCGATGATCCGCAACTACCTCGGCTTCCCGCGCGGCATCTCCGGCATGCGGCTGGCCCAGCGCGCCCGCAACCAGGCGATCCGCTTCGGCGTCGAGTTCCTCACCGGGTGGGAGGTGACCTCGCTCGAGGCGGGCACGGCCGGCGAGCCCCACCTGCTGCGCACCGACGGCGGCGTGGTGCGGGCGCGCAGCGTGGTCGTCGGCACCGGCGTCGCCTATCGCAAGCTCGGGATCGAGCCGATCGAGAGCCTGGTCGGGCTCGGCGTCTACTACGGCTCGGCGATGACCGCCGCCCGCGAGATGGAGGGCTCCGACGTCGTGGTCGTCGGCGGGGGGAACTCCGCGGGGCAGGCCGCACTCCACCTCGCACGGTTCGCCCGGTCGGTGACGATCATGATCCGCCGCCCGACGTTGGAGGCCACCATGTCGTCGTACCTGATCAACGAGATCGACTACAACCCGCGCGTCACCGTCGAGGGATGCTGCGAGATCGCCGACGGCGGTGGCGAAGGTCGCCTCGAGTGGCTCGATGTCCGCAACGCCGAGACCGGCGACGTACGACGCCGAGACGCCCAGGGACTCTTCCTGCTGCTCGGTGCCGAGCCGCACGTCGACTGGCTGCCCGCCGAGGTCGAGCGCGACGCACGCGGCTTCGTCCTCACCGGTCGCGACGTGCCCCCCGACCACTGGGTCGACGGCCTTCCGCCCGCCAACCTCGCCACCACGCTGCCTGGCGTCTTCGCGGTCGGTGACATCCGCTCCGGCTCGATGAAGCGCGTCGCCTCCGCCTCCGGCGAGGGCGCCTCCGTGGTGCCGCTCGTGCACACCTGGCTGACCGCCTGAGGCGGAGGCTGAGCAGCCGAGCGCCAGCGAGGCGTCGACGAAGCCCCGCAGCCGCACCCGCGGAGGCTGAGCAGCCGAGCGCCAGCGAGGCGTCGACGAAGCCCCGCGAGACGCACCCGCGGAGGCTGAGCAGCCGAGCGCCAGCGAGGCGTCGACGAAGCCCCCGCGAGCCGCACCCGCGGAGGCTGAGCAGCCGAGCGCCAGCGAGGCGTCGACGAAGCCCCCGCGAGCCGCACCCGCGGAGGCTGAGCAGCCCAGCGCCAGCGAGGCGTCGACGAAGCCCCCGCGAGCCGCACCCGCGGAGGCTGAGCAGCCCAGCGCCAGCGAGGCGTCGACGAAGCCCCGCAGACGCACCCGCGGAGGCTCGAGCAGCGTCGGAGACGCTCAGCCCGGACCACGGCCCGATCACCGTTCACGACAAGATGCACGCCATGGGCCTCTGAGGTCGTTACCTCGATCGCAGTCGCTGGCGCAGCTCGTGCGCCAAGCAGGTCTCGCCGAAGCTCGCGCCGCAGACGAACCACGCTCGGCATGGCGCCGATTTGCTACCCTAGCGCCTAGCGCGTGCTGGCAGCTCGATGCCCCCGAGACGCCCTGAGCGGCTGACGCAGGTGCGCCATCGACAGCGCGTCGACGACCAGCACCCGCTACGCGGTAGCCTCTCACTCGGCGTGACCGAGATCGTCGGGTCGGCAGACGACCGTGGATCCACCGGCTCGGTCGGACCAGTCCACAGGCTGATCGAACACGCTAGCGAATGTCGGTGGTCGGTCCTAGAATCGAGGCATGAGCCAGACGCACCACTCCGACCGCGATCGACGCGGTCCGCGACGCCCAGACTGCGCAGTGCGCGGCTGAGGTCGCGACCCTGCGGGCCGTGGTCGCCTGGGCTGTTGAGCACCGTGTCGAGCTCGGTGTGGTCGACCGAGAAGACCTTCGGTGAGAACGGTGTGCTCCTCGGCGGGGTCGGGTGCCCCTTGGTGTCGGAGTTCGACGTCTACGACCTCGCCGCGACGCTGGGCATGTCGTCCGAGGCCGGGTGCGGCTTCGTCGGCAAGACCCTCGAGCTGCGCTACCGCCTGCGCCGCACCTGGGAACGAGTCCTCGCGCTCGAGGTGCCGAAGTACAAGGCGTTCCGGGTCGCCGAGCTCGACGATGAACCTCACCTGGGAGGCAGCCTCCTACATCGACCGGATGCTCGCACCGGTCCTGCACTCCTGCACCTGGGCGCAGATCGACCGCACCGTCGCGATGGGCATCGACCATCCATGATCCCGAGCGAGGCAGAACGCGCGCCGGGGCAAGGCCGCGACGGAGCGTGTCGACATCCACCTCGGCGGTGCCGCCGACCGACGGCTCACTGTGGCTCCGTCGACGGCACGCTCTCCCTCGAGGACGCCCTCGACCTCGAGCAGCCGTCAAGGACGGCGCGAAAGCGCTCGGTGACCTCGGGTGCGAGGAGTCGTTGGACGCACGCAGGGCGATGGCGGTCGGCGAGATGGCCCGCAACCAGCTCGCCCTCGACCTGAAAGCTGACGGTGAGGACCTGGTAGCCGGCTCCGGGCGTGGGGTGACGATCTACGCCCACCTGGACCCCGACACCCTCCACGCCACCCTCGACAACCCCGGCTGCAACGACGTCCTGATCGAGCAGATCAAGGCCTGGTGCCAGGCCGTCGGCAACGTCGTCACCGTCCGACCCGTGATCGACCTCAACACCCAGATCTCCACCAACGCCTACGTCCCGACCGAGAAGCTGGCCGAGCAGGTGCGTCTGCGCGATCAGTGCTGCGTGTTCCCCAACTGCACCAGACGAGCCCGCTACTGCGACCTCGACCACCGCGTCCCCTTCGACCACAAGGACCCTGCTGCGGGTGGGAAGACCACGACCCGGAACCTGGCGTTGCTGTGCCGACGTCACCACCGCACCAAGACCTTCGCCCGCTGGCGCTACGAGTCACCCCAACCCGGGGTCGACGACTGGACCAGCCCCTCGGGGGCACGGTTCCGCGTCGTGCGCGGGCGCCGGCACGGGCGGATGCCTGTCACGACACCGATCCTGTCCGGCGCGCCACCAGCGGAGCCCTGAACACCTAGCCTTCACACCCCGCCGACCCCGGCGGGGTCATCGGCATGTGGTCACGATGGTTCGTCGGCTCGCGGGGCTTCGTCGACGCTCGCTGGCGCTCGCTGCTCAGCCTCCGGGGGTGCGCACGGAGGCTGAGCAGTCCGAGCCCCCGGCGAGGACGTCGACGAAGCCCCGCGACCCGAGCGCCGACCGTCACCACGCTCTCTGGCGCTCGCTGCTCAGCCTCCGCGGTTCGGCTCGACGGCCGGTCGAGATCAGCCCAGCTCGGCGCGGGTGGGCGGGTCGGCGCCGGGTCGGGAGACGGTGACGGCGGCGGCCCGGGCGGCGTGGGCGAGGGTCGCGTCCGGGTCCAGGCCCGACCACAGGCGCGTCGATGATCGCGGCCGAGAACGTGTCGCCCGCGCCGATCGTGTCGACGACCTGCGCGACGAGGCGTGAAGGCCGCATCGTGTCGACTCGCCGTCGTGCCAGGTCGGGCCCTCCGCGCCGCGCGTCACCACCACGGCCCGCGGCCCGAGGGCCAGGAGGTGCGTGGCGGCCGTCCCCGAGGTCGAGGTCGGGGTAGAGCGCGGCGAGGTCCTCGTCGCTGGCCTTGACCACGTCGGCCCGGCGCGCCACGGCCTCGACGCGAGCCACGACCGTCGCGGCCCGACGCCGGTGATGCTGGGGCGGGCGTTGACGTCGTAGGTGATCGTCGCGTCGTCCGACCCGGTCGAGCAGCGCGAGCACGTCGTCGGCACCGGGCTCGATCACGGCACCCAGCGAGCAGACGTGCACGAAGGCAGGGGCCGTCGGCAGGTCGACCGGGCCCAACCGCCAGTCGAGGTCGAAGACGTACGACGCCGCACCGTCGGCGCCGATCGTCGCGACCGCGCTGGAGGTCCGCTCGAGCACGTGCGGATCGACGGCGCAGCGCGACGCCGGAGCCGGCGAGGTGGTCGGCGATCATCCGCCCGCGCGCGTCGTCGGCGTACGCCGTGGCGAACCGCACCGGGCGACCCAGCCGCGCGAGAGCGACGGCGACGTTGGCGGCGCTGCCGCCGGGTCGCTCGGTGGTCACGCCGGACGCGGTCGACGACGACGTCGACCAAGGACTCGCCCGACGACCAGGGCGTAGGGCTGGTCGGGTGGCTGCACCCGACATACCTATCACCTACGGTGCGGGGGTGCCTCCCGTTGCCGCTGTCGTCCTCCCGCTGGACGACTCGTCCGCCGACCCGCCGTTCGAGCAGCTGCGCGCCCAGGTCGCCGAGCGCGCAGCCAGCGGCGACCTCCCGGCCGGCAGCCGGCTGCCCACGGTCCGCGCGCTCGCCCAGCAGCTCGGCCTGGCGACCGAACACGGTGGCGCGCGCCTACAAGGAGCTCGAGGCCGACGGCGTGGTGGTGACCGAGGGGCGCCGCGGCACCTTCGTCGCCGACGCCTCGACCCTCCCCCGACCGGTCGCCACCGACCGCCGCGGAGGAGTACGCCGCCACCGCCCGCCGAGCTCGGTCTCACGCTCGCCGAGGCCACCCGCGCCGTGGAGCGCGCGTGGCCTGTCGGCGGAGCCGGATAGCCTCCTGCGATGGCCCTCGACACCTCCCCCGAGCAGCCGGCCCCGGTCCGGCAGATCGCCAACGCGATCTCGGGCTGGATCGACAAGCTCGGCGCCGTGTGGGTCGAGGGCCAGGTCGCCCAGCTGAGCAAGCGGCCCGGGCTGCAACACCGTCTTCCTGACCCTGCGTGACTCGGTGGCCGACATCTCGGTGCCGGTCACCTGCTCGCGGACGCTGATCGACTCGATGAACCCGCCGCTGGTCGAGGGCGCGAGCGTGCTCGTGCACGCCAAGTCCGTCCTACTACGCCAACCGCGGCACCCTGTCCCTCCAGGCGCGCGAGATCCGGATGGTCGGGCTCGGCGAGCTGCTCGCCCAGATCGAGCGCCGACGCCAGCTGCTCGCGGCCGAGGGCCTCTTCGACCCAGCGCTCGCAAACGAGCGCCTGCCCTTCCTGCCCCGCACCGTCGGGCTGGTCACCGCGCCCGCGGTCGGCCGCCGAGCGCGACGTCCTCGACCTCGCCGCGCGCCGCTGGCCGGCGGTCCGGTTCGAGGTCGCGCACGCCACCATGCAGGGCCCGCGCTCCGCCGGCGAGGTGATGGCCGCCCTCGCCCGCCTCGACGCCGACCCCGAGGTCGACGTCATCGTCATCGCCCGCGGCGGCGGCTCCGTCGAGGACCTCCTGCCCTTCTCCGACGAGGGACTGCTGCGCGCCGTCGCCAAGGCCCGCACGCCCGTCGTCTCGGCGATCGGCCACGAGCCCGACCAGCCGCTGCTCGACCTCGTCGCCGACGTACGCGCGGCGACCCCCACCGACGCCGCCAAGCTCGTCGTCCCCGACGTCGACTGCCGAGTCCCAGGGAGTGGCAGCGGCCCGCGAGCCCGGCTGCGCTCGATGCGTGACCGCCCTGGTCGCGCGCGAGCAGACCGGTCTCGACGCCCTGCGCTCGCGACCCGTCGCTGGCCGACCCGCGCACCCTGGTCGACGAGCGCAGCGACCGAGCTGGCGACGCTGCGTCGACCGCGCCCGCCGCACGTCCGCCACTCGCTCGACCGGGCGGCCGACGACATCGGCCACCACCGCGCCCGCGCCCGCGCGCTCTCACCGCTGGCCACCCTCGAGCGCGGCTACGCCGTCCTCCAGGACGCCGACGGCAGCGTCCTCACCTCCATCGACCGCGTCGCCGCCGGCGACCGCGTCAGCGTGCGGGTCGCCGACGGCCGCGTGCACGCCGACGTCGCGACACCACCCGACTCACCACCCAGGAGGACCCCGATGGCCAGTGACCGATCGACACCAGCCCGAGGCGCCCGAGCGAGACTCCCAGCTACGAGGAGGCGCGCGAGGAGCTCATCGACGTCGTACGCCGTCTCGAGACCGGCGGCAGCACGCTGGAGGAGAGCCTCGCGCTCTGGGAGCGCGGCGAGGCGCTGGCCACGATGTGCCAGGAGCTGGCTCGACGGCGCCCGCGCCCGCCTCGACGCCGTCCTGCGAGGACGACGGACTCCGACGGGGTAGCCGGTCAGGGCTCCACGGCGGTGGTCACCAGTCGGTCGACGAGGTCGGCCAGCTCGCTCGACGCTCACGTCACCGAAGACGACCACGCCCTCGCCGGCGAGCATCGTCGAGTAGGCCGTGGTCACCGCCGTCGTCCGACCAGCCGTCCCAGGTCGAGGCCACCGTCCCGACACCGACCAGCGGGTCGCCGCTGCGGGTGTCCTCGTCGACGTAGGCGACGAGCATGTCGTCGATGTCGGCGACCTCCTGCCGGATGCCGACGAAGTTGTCGTCGGGGTGAAGAGGTTGAACCGGTAGGCCGGCTCCTCGCCGAGGTCGGCGCCCACCTCGGTGACGATCCATCCTTCCGGCAGCGACGCGGGATAGACCGGGTCGAAGCCGTTCTGCTGGAGGCTGCGCACCGAGTCGAGGTACTCGACAGCCGTGGGCGTCACCTCCTGCGCCTCGCCGCCGAACACGACCTCACGCAGCCCGACGACTCCGACGACGATCAGCACGATGACGACCATCGCGCCGATCAAGCCGCCGAAGCTGCGGTTGTAGCGGCCGGCACCGCCTTGCTCACTCACGCGACGATCATCCCAGGTCACCCGGTCCTCCTTCGGGCTACCCCGTGCCACAGCGCCCAGACCCGTGTCATCGCCACGTCATCGCGAGCGGATACCATGCGCGCCATGAGCCCCGACCCAGTCGTGCCAGCGTTCGCCGTCGCCCCGGAGTCACCCGATCGCAACCTCGCGCTCGAGCTGGTGCGGGTCACCGAGGCGGCCGCCATGGCGGCCGGCCGGTGGGTCGGACGCGGCGACAAGAACGGCGCCGACGGCGTCGCGGTCAACGCGATGCGCGTGATGATCTCCTCGATCGGCATGCGCGGCACCGTCGTCATCGGCGAGGGCGAGAAGGACAACGCCCCGATGCTCTACAACGGCGAGGAGGTCGGCGACGGCACCGGCCCCGAGTGCGACGTCGCCGTCGACCCGATCGACGGCACCACCCTGACCGCCAAGGGCATGACCAACGCCGTCTCGGTGCTGGCGGTCTCCCCGCGCGGCTCGATGTACGACCCGTCCGCGGTGTTCTACATGGAGAAGCTCGTCACCGGCCCCGAGGCCGCCGACGTCGTCGACCTGCGCTACCCCGTCGCCGAGAACATCCACCAGGTCGCCAAGGCCAAGGGCAAGAGCCCCTCCGACGTCACCGTCGTCCTGCTCGACCGCCCGCGCCACGAGCAGATGGCCGAGGAGATCCGCGCCACCGGCGCGATGATCAAGTTCATCTCCGACGGCGACGTCGCGGGCGCCATCATGGCCGCACGCGCCGAGACCGGCATCGACCTGCTGCTCGGCATCGGCGGCACCCCCGAGGGCATCATCGCCGCCTGCGCGATGAAGTGCCTCGACGGCGTCATCCAGGGCCGGCTGTGGCCGCAGGACGACGACGAGCGCCAGAAGGCCCTCGACGCCGGCCACGACCTGAGCCCCGACACGATCCTCACGACCGACGAGCTCGTCACCGGCGACGACTGCTTCTTCGTCGCCACCGGCATCACCGACGGCGAGCTGATGAAGGGCGTGCGCTACACCGCAGGCGGCGCCAGCACCCACTCGCTGGTGATGCGCTCGCGCAGCGGCACGATCCGCTCGATCACCTCCGAGCACCGCCTCGAGAAGCTGCGCCCCTTCTCCGCCATCGACTTCGGTGGTCGGTGACCTCCGGAGGCTGAGCAGTCAGGCGATCTGCCTGCCCAGGTCGTAGGCCAGGTCGGCGTGCGAGCGCAGCGCCGCGCCGACCTCGTCGATGACCCGCGGGTCGACGGCCATCCCACAGTGGGAGGCGTCGACCTTCACGGGTACGGCGATCGGGTCGATGCAGGCGCGCCAGTCGACGATGCCGTCGTGGTGGGAGTAGATCGCGGTGAAACCGACGCCGGGGGCGAGCGCCTCCTGGCTCTCGTCGAAGCTCTGCCGCGCGCAGCCGCCGGCGACGCAGTCCTGCGTCATCAGCCCCGGCACGCCGGCCCTGCTGAGCCGCACCAACGCGTCGACGCCCCACGACAGGGCGGGGTGGTGGGCGCCGGGCGCCATCATCGGGCTGCCCATGGTGACGATGCCGGAGACGAGGTCGGGGCGGCGGGCAGCGATGCCGCGCGCGATCATGCCGCCGAGGCTGTGCCCGACGAGCTGGACACGGGACTCGCGTCGCTCCGCGATCGCCTCCAGCCGGGTCTCGAGGAGGAGCGCGGCCTCCATCGTGCAGCCGATGTTGGCGCGGATGTGGGAGCGGTAGGTGCGGAACCCGCGGTGGCGCAGGCTCGTCGACATCGCGGTCAGGGTGGCGTCGCCCGCCAGGAAGCCGGGAATCAGCATCACCGGGTCGGCGAGACGCTGCGGCGCGTGCGCGCGGCGCTCCCCGCGCGCGCGGACGGCGTACCGGCCGATCTCGCCGACGATGCGGCTCTCGTGGAGAAGTGCGGCCATGGGGGGACGGGCGAATCCCTGCGGGAGCAGGAACGACGCCAGGGGACTGTCACTCATGTGACTCATGTTACGCCGCTGTGACGCGGTGTCGCAGGAAAACGATTACCGTCCGAGGTTTCCCTGCGTGAGGTTGACTGGGGTCATGGCTTCACGACGATCGCCCGAGCGCGCCCCCACATCGGTCTCCGAGGAGCTCCTCGCCCCGATCTCCGCCGACGTCGAGCTCTGCTACCAGACCTTCGGCAACCCCGACGACGAGCCGCTGCTGCTGGTGATGGGCCTCGGCGGGCCGATGACCTGGTGGGAGCCGGCGCTGTGCACGATGCTCGCGGAGGCCGGCTTCTACGTCGTCCGCTTCGACAACCGCGACGCCGGCCGATCGAGCCGCGGCAAGGGCCGGGTGACGCGCACGATGCTGGTGCGCGGCTTCACCGGCCTGCGCACCCGCCCGCCGTACACCCTCGACGACCTGGCCGACGACGCGTTCGGCCTGCTCGACCACCTCGGCCTGGAGTCCGCGCACACGGTCGGGGTCTCGATGGGCGGCATGATCGTGCAGACCATGGCGATCAACGAGCCCGGCTCGGGTGCGGTCGATGGCCAGCATCATGTCGACCACCGGCAGGCGCAGCGTCGGCTGGCAGCACCCGTGCCTCGTTCCGCAACCTGCTGACCCGCTCGTCCGGGCGCGACGGCTACATCCGCTCCAGCGTCGCGACCTGGCGCATCATCGGCTCCCCGGGCTACCGCCAGACCCGGGCGGCCACCGAGAAGCGCGCCGCCGAGACCTACGACCGGGGCGTCAGCCTGGCCGGGCTGACCCGGCAGATGGCCGCGATCGTCACCCAGCCCGACCGCACCCCACGCCTGCGGGCGCTGCGGGTCCCCACCGTCGTGATCCACGGACTGGCCGACAAGATGGTGCACGTCTCGGGCGGGCGCGCCACGGCCGCCGCCATCCCCGGCGCCGAGCTGCTGCTCGATCGACGGCATGGGCCACGACCTGCCGGCCGCGCTCAACGAGACCTTCACCCGGGCCATCCGCGGCAACGCCGACCGGGCCCGGGCGAAGGACTAGTCAGTCGCTGAGACGCTCGCCGGTCGCGGTGTCGAAGACGTGCACGCTCTTCGGGTCGGTGGTGACGTAGATCGTGTCGTTCTTGCGCACCGAGTCACGGCCGCTGACCCGCACGATGATCGTCGACGGCGTGCCCTCGACGTCGCTGGTGCCGTAGGCGAAGCCGTCGGCGCCGAGCTCCTCGACGACGGTGACCTTGATCGGCATGCCGCCGTCGTTCTCCGAGACCATCCGCCACGCCTCGGGACGCACTCCGACGGTGACCTTGCCCGACATCTTCCGCGACGCCGTCGGGTCGACCGGCACCGTGTAGCCGCCGATCTTGGCGTCGCCGTCGACGGCGGTCGCCTCGATGAGGTTCATCTGAGGTGAGCCGATGAAGCCGGCGACGAAGAGGTTCACCGGCCGGTCGTAGAGACCGAGCGGGGTGTCGACCTGCTGGAGGTAGCCGTCCTTCATCACCGCGACCCGGTCGCCCATCGTCATCGCCTCGACCTGGTCGTGGGTGACGTAGACGGTGGTGACGCCGAGGTCGGCCTGCAGCTTGGCGATGTCGGTGCGGGTCTGCACACGCATCTTGGCGTCGAGGTTCGACAGCGGCTCGTCCATGCAGAAGACCTGCGGGCTGCGGACGATCGCGCGCCCCATCGCCACGCGCTGACGCTGACCGCCCGACAGCGCCTTGGGCTTGCGCTCGAGGTAGTCCTCGAGACCCAGGATCTTGGCGGCCTCGGCGACGCGCTGCTTGCGCTCGGCCTCGGGGACCTTCGCCATCTTCAGCGAGAAGCCCATGTTGTCGGCGACCGACATGTGGGGGTAGAGCGCGTAGTTCTGGAAGACCATCGCGATGTCGCGGTCCTTCGGCGGCAGCGACGTGATGTCGCGGTCACCGATGAAGATCTTCCCGTCGTTGACCTCCTCCAGCCCCGCGAGCATCCGCAGGGTCGTGGACTTGCCGCACCCGGAGGGTCCGACGAGGACCATGAACTCGCCGTCCTTGATCTCCAGGTCGATGCCGGGCACCGCGGGCACGTCGGCCCCCGGGTACCAGCGTTGTGCCTTCTCGAATGTCACTGTGGCCATGACGACCAACTCCCTTCACCGGCAGGAACGTGCCGGACGATCCGTTGTGAAGTGACGTGTGTCACGTCGCTGTGATCCTACCCACGGGTTGCGGGCAGCGCGTGCTCCGGCACGTCGAGCGGTCGGAGCGTCGCCGGGTGGCGCCGGGTGGCGCCGGACGCCGGCGTGAGCACGAGGCTCACGCCGGCGCGTGGCAGGCGGCTCGGCGTGGCCACCTGCCGCTCAGCCCTTCACCGCCCCGGAGGTCAGGCCACGGACGAAGAAGCGCTGAAGTCCGAAGAACACCAGCATCGGGAGCGCCATCGAGATGAACGCGCCCGCGGTCAACAGCTCCTTCCCGAGACCTGCCGTCCCGATCAGGCTCTGGAGCTCCACGATGACGGTGGAGTTCTCGCCCTGCCCGAGGAACAGCGAGGCGATGAGGAAGTCGTTCCACACCCAGAGGAACTGCAGGATGGCGAACGCCGCCAGCGCCGGCACCGACATCGGCACGATCAGCCGCCAGAAGGTCTGGAAGTGGCTGGCGCCGTCGATCTTCGCCGACTCGATCACCGTCTTCGGCAGGGTCGCCATGTAGTTGCGCAGGGTGTAGATCGCCAGCGGCATCCCGAAGCCGGTGTGGAGCAGCCACACCGCGAAGTACTCACCGGTGATGTCGAGGCCACGGGGACCGAGCAGGTTGAGCATCGGCTGGAAGGCCACCTGGATCGGCACCACCATCACCGCGACGATCGCGATGAAGAGGACGTCCTTGCCCCGGAAGCTCATGAACGTGAACGCATACGCCGCGAACGCCGCGAACATGATCGGGATCACCGTCGCCGGGATGGCGACCACCAGGCTGTTGATGAACCCGCTGCCGATGTCGGTGCCCTCGAGGACCCCGCGGTAGTTGTCGAACGTGAAGCCCGCATTGAAGGGGTTGGTGATGACGGTCCACCACCCCGACGACGCCGCGTCGGTGCGGTCACGCAACGACGTCACGAGCAGACCGACGGTCGGCAGCAGCCACAGGGCTGCCAGCAGGACCATCGTGATCATCGCGACGGGACTGCGACGACGTCCGTCGGCCATCAGCCCCTTGGCCGGCTTGGGCGGCTTGGACGCCCGGTGGCCGCTGTCCTTCGTCTGGAGCTCCTGCTCCCCCGCCACCAGTCCGGCGGCTTCGACTCGGGTCGTCATGCGTTCGCTTCCTCTCGACGGAAGTGCCGCACCTGGTAGATCAGCACGGGGATGATCGCGACCAGGAGGACCACGACGATCGCCGAGGCCGTTCCGGTGTTCTGCCGCTTGAACTGCTCGAAGTAGAACGCGTTCGCGATCACGTTGGTGTTGAACGCACCGTTGGTCAGCACGTAGACGATGTCGAAGATCTTCATCACCATGATCAGCACCGTGATGAACACGGTGATGGTCGTGCCCTTGATCTGCGGGATCACGACCCGCCAGAAGATCTGCCACTCGCTGGCGCCGTCGATGCGGGCGGCCTCGAGGGTGTCCTCGGGCACGCCCTTGATCGCCGAGGAGAGCAGGATCATCGCGAAGCCCACCTGGAGCCAGATCACGATGACCATGAGCAGCAGCGAGTTGAGCTTCGCGGTGTCGATCTGCAGCCACGTCTGCGGGTCGCCCCCCAGCGTCGTCCAGACCGCGTTGAGGATGCCGGTCTGACCGGCGCCCGGGTTGTCGTAGTTGTAGACGAGCTTCCAGATCGCCGAGGCGCCCACGAAGGAGATCGCCATCGGCAGGAAGATCAGGCTCTTGGAGACGCTCTCGCTCCGTTGCCCGAGCTTGTCGGCGAGGACGGCGACGACGATCCCGATCGACACGACCGCGGCCGGGACGATGATCAGCCACAACAGGTTGTTGACCAGGGTGGTGCGGAACTCCTCGCGACCGAAGATCTCGGTGTAGTTGGAGAAGCCGACCCACGCCGTGCTGTCGTCGTTGGCGAACGAGAAGACGATGGTCTGCACCGCCGGGTACAGCAGCACCAGCCCGATCAGCCCGAAGCCCGGGAGCAGGTAGGCGTAGGGCATCGTGCGCTGCGAGGCACCGCTCGGCAGACCCTCGACGAACATGTTGAGGAAGCGGAACAGGATGGCTGCACCACCGACGCCGACGGTGATCGCGACCACCCCGACGATGATCTTGTTGTCGAGGTAGATCTCCGGGAAGATCCCGAACGACAAGAAGATGGTCCACATCACGTAGGCGGTCACCGCCATGCCGACGATGCCACCGATGATCAGCTTCACGTCTGCGCCGCCTCGACGTGGCTCCTCCCGAGAGGGGTCGGGCCCCACCACCGGCGTACCGGTGGTGGGGCCCTTGATGTCGATGCTCATGACGTCGGCCAGGACGCCTCGATGGCGTCGAGGGTGTCCTGGGTGGACTGACCGTTCTCCCACTTGACCATCTCGGTCCAGAACGAGCCGGACCCGACCTCGGCCGGCATCAGGTCCGAGCCGTCGAAGCGGAACACGTCGGCGTCGGCCGCGGACTGGGCGATCCCGCGGGTGGTCTCGTCGGCGTAGTTGCTCGCGTCGAACGTGGAGTGCGGCGACAGCCACCCTCCGGCCTGCGGCCCACTCGGCGCCGAACTGGTCGGAGGTGATGAACTCCATGACCGCCTGCGTGTCCTCGTCCTCGCCGTTGAAGGCTGCGGCGAGGTCGCCGCCGCCGAGCACGGGCGAGCCGTCGTAGCCGCCCTCGAAGGGCGGGAAGTAGAACGTGCCGACCGTGCCGTCGAGGTCGGCCTGGACGTCCTCGGGGTAGAAGCCGGTCGCGAAGTTGCCCTGACGGTGCAGGTAGCAGCCGGGGTCGGCCTCGAAGGCGGGGTTCATCGCGGCGTCGAACGTGGTGTTGAGCACGCCCTTGGCGCCGCCGAGCACGAGGTCGCTCTTGGCGATCTTGGCGAACTCGTCGAGCGCGGTGGCGATCTGCGGGTCGTTGAACGGGATCTCGTGGGCGACCCACTGGTCGTAGACCTCGGGCCCGGCGGTGCGCAGCACCATCTCCTCGAGCCAGTCGGTGCCGACCCAGCCCGTGGCCTGGTCGTTCTGCCAGCCCATGCACCACGGCGTCACGCCGGAGGCGAGGATGTCCTCGGACTCCGAGACCAGCTCCTGGAAGGTGGCGGGCTCGGTGCTGAAGCTGGTGTCCTCGAAGGACTTCGGGTACCAGACGATGGACTTGACGGCCATGCGCATGGGCGCGCCGTAGACGGTGCCGTCCTTGGTGGCGGCCTCGAGGAAGCCCGGGATGAGGGTGTCCTCGATGGCGCCGAGGTCGATGACGTCCTCGAGCGGCGTGATGTCGTCGGACAGGTCGAGCAGACCTCCCGGCTGCGGGAAGAACGCGATGTCGGGAGCGTCGCCGGCGCCGACCTTGGCCACGATCGACGTTGCGAAGTCGGTGTCGGAGGTGTACTGGATGTCGATGCCCGACTCCTCCTCGAAGTCGGCGAGCGACGCCTCGAGCGCGTCCTGCTCGGCACCACCGAAGGCACCGAGGATCGTCACGGTGCCGTCGCCGGCGTCGCCGCTGGCGGCGCCGCTGCCACCGTCGCCGTCGCTGGAGGACAGGCAACCCGTCGTCCCGAGGGCGAGCGTCGCCCCCACTGCCATCACCGCGATGCGGCGCCACTTCTCTGTCGTCATCTGTCCTGACCTCTCGTGTTGTCGAGCGCGAGGAGTTCCCCCGAACCACGCCGAAACCCTCAGCAAGCTCTTTGCGAAACCTCAGGGAGACGCAAACGTTTGCAGTCGGCCTGCCTACAGTGGCGCACGTCACACGAATCCGTCAAGCCCCCTTACGCAAACGTTTACACGATGGTTATCGTGACGGCTGTGTCACTCGATCCCGACGCCTCGACTGCTCCCGGACGACGTCAACATGGCCGACGTCGCGCGGCAGGCGGGCGTGTCCATCGCGACGGTCTCGCGAGCGCTGCGCGACGTCCCCGGAGTCAGCGAGGCGACCCGGGTCCGGATCCGCGAGATCGCTGCCGACCTGTCCTACGTCGTCTCGCCGGAGGCCTCCGGTCTCGCCCGTGGCAAGACCGGCCGGGTGGCGGTCGTCGTCCCCGACCTCGCGTCGTGGTTCTACGCCGCCATGCTCTCCGGGATCCAGCAGCGCCTCAGTGACGACGGTCGTGACACGCTCGTCTACCAGGTGCGCAACGAGGCCGAGCGCAGCTACTTCTTCGAGCACCTGCCGTCGCGCCGCAAGGTCGATGCCGTCGTCCTGGTCGCCCTGCCGATGCTGCGCCGCGAGGTCGAGCGTCTCGACCACATCCGCGCCGACGTCGTCGTCGCCGGCGGCCGGCTCCAGGACCTCCCCCACGTGCTGGTCGACGACAAGGCCGTGGCCGACCAGGCCGTCGGGCACCTCGTGGGTCTGGGCCACGAGAAGGTCGCGATGATCCGCACCAGTGACACCGAAGGCACCGTCTGGACCTCCGACGTCCTGCGGCAGGAGGGCTTCCGGGAGTCGATGGCACGCGGCCGGACTCATGGTTCCCGACGACTACGTCGTCACCGAGACCTACGGCGCCCACGCCGGCGCGCACGCGATGAAGCGGCTGCTCGACCTCCCCGACCCGCCCACTGCGGTCTTCGCCTACTCCGACGAGATCGCGATCAGCGCCCTGCAGCACCTGCGCACGCGGGGCCTGCGCTGCCCCGACGACATCTCGATCATCGGCGTCGACGGCCACCCGATGGCCGAGCTCTTCGGCCTCACCACGCTCGACCAGCACGTCGACACCCAGGCCGCCTGGGCCGCCGAGATGGTCATGGGGGTGATCGACGAGCACGGCTCGCCGCGGCGTGAGGCCGTCGTCGAGGCGACGCTCGTGGTCCGCGGCACGACCGGCGCGCCGGCGCCCGTCAGCGACTGAGCCGGGCGCACCGCCTCGGCTCGCAGTCCACCCATCGCTCCAGCCGTCGCCGCAGGTCACGGGCGTACGGCAGGTCGTGGTCGGTGTCGAACACGTTGACGTCCTCCCAGGGCCGGTCGTAGCGGTAGAGCTCCCAGGCGAAGTCCTCGCCGAAGAAGTCGCGGTCGAGGTCGACACGCACCAGCAGTCCCGCCTCGCCGCGCACGGCGACGTACGACGGGATGATGTCGAGCCGGCTGCCGCTGCCCAGGTCGGCGTCCGGCTCCCCGGGAAGCGCCGGACCGTAGGTGTGCTCCATGAACATGTAGCGGCCACCCGGAGCCTGCGGATCCACGAACGTGTCGGCGAAGCTCACCCCGGCTCGCTCCTCGGGCGCGGTCGCGCCGGTCAGGGTCTCGATCGTGGGAGCCAGGTCGACGTTGCTGATCACCTGGGTACGTCGGCCCGGGTCGACGCCGGGGCCCGCGACGATCAGGGGCACCCGCGAGTCGGAGTCGTAGGGCAGGCCCTTGCCGCCGTTGAGGCTGTACTGACCGAGGTGGAAGCCGTTGTCGGAGGTGACGACGAGGTAGGTGTCCTCGTCGAGGGAGTCGCCGAGGCGCTCGACGATCCGCCCGATCATCCGGTCGATCGACTGCGCCATCTGCGCGCGCTGGCGGTAGAAGGTCGAGCCGCGAGCCTCGGTGAGCGTGAACGGCTGGGTGCGCCAGGTGGCTGCGGGGCTCACCACACCGGCCGTCGTCGATCCGGAAGGGCACGTTGTCGTCCCCCGGGTCGGCGTACCCGGGCAGGTCGGTGACCGAGAGACTCTCGCACTCGACGAGGCCGCAGTTGCCGCCCGGCTGACGCGGGCTCGGACGGTCCCGCAGGGCCGGCGGGAAGAGCGGCTCCCCGGGGTAGGACGGCTGCGTGCGCGCGTGGGTGCCGTACGGCGCCACGTGGAGCAGCCACGGGTGCTCGCCGTCGGCGTCCCTGCGCTGGTAGCGCCGCAGCAGGCTCATGCTGGTGTCGGCGACCACCTGTCCGGCGTACGTCTTGTCCGCCACGCGCGCGGTGACGAGGTCGCGATCGGGCTGCGGGAACTGCGAGCAGCTCGAGGGCGTCGTCCACCCGCTGGGTCTGCAGGAAGCCCCACCCCTGGTAGCCGCCGCCGCTGACGACGTCGAAGTCGTCCCACCCCGGCAGCAGCGGAGGGGCGACGCGGTAGCCGCGCTGACCAGCGGCGGCTCGTACTCGTTGAGGTACTTGCCGACGAAGCCCGTGCGGTAGCCCGCCGCCTGGACCGCGACGTTGTAGGAGCGCTCGGCGTCGTCGTTGGCCGCGAAGGCCGGGTAGCCACCCAGCGCCCCCTGCGGCCCGCCCGAGGAGTTGGCCAGGACGCCGTTGAGGTGGGGCGGGAGGCCGGTGAAGGTGGCCGCGCGCGACGGGCAGCACAGGCTGTCGACGACGAAGGCGTTGTCGTAGGTCGCCGCGCGGTCCTGCAGGGCGACGAGGTTCGGCATCGTCGCGAGCAGCTCGCGGGAGAAGTCGTCCATCACGACGAGCACGACGTTGGGTCGCTCCGGAAGCGTCGCCGGCGGCTCCTGCGGCGGAGGTGTGGTCGCGCCCGGGTCCGGCGTCGGTGCGTCGGTGGGTCCACCCGGCGCACGGGGGCTGAAGGAGGCGTCGGACCCACGCTGCGGTCCCGGGATCAGCGCCGGCAGCAACGCGACCACCAGGGCGACCACGACCGCGGCCAAGCCGATGACGCCCCACGCGTATCGACGGCGAGAACCAGTTCTGTGAGCACCCATCGTGCGGCCCATCCTGCCTCACGCGTGGGCGGAACTGGGGAGGCCCTAATCTCTGAGGAGTGAGCACCAGTCCTGAGTTCCGCTACTCCGACCTCCTCCCCACCGGCGCCGACGACACGCCGTACCGCCTCGTCACGACCGAGGGTGTCTCGACCTTCGAGGTGGAGGGCCAGCAGTTCCTGAGGGTCGCCCCCGAGGCGATCCAGCAGCTCACCGCCGAGGCGATGCACGACATCAGCCACTACCTGCGCCCCGCCCACCTCGCCCAGCTGCGCAAGATCATCGACGACCCCGAGGCCTCGGGCAACGACCGCTTCGTCGCCACCGACCTGCTCAAGAACGTCAACATCTCCGCCGGCGGCGTGCTGCCGATGTGCCAGGACACCGGCACCGCGATCGTGATGGGCAAGAAGTCCGAAGGGGTCCTGACGGGCTCCGACGACGCGGAGGCGATCAGCCGTGGCGTCTTCGACGCCTACACCAAGCTCAACCTGCGCTACTCCCAGCTCGCACCGCTGACGACGTACGAGGAGAAGAACACCGGCTCCAACCTGCCGGCCCAGATCGAGCTCTACTCCACCGCGCAGGGGCCGAAGGGGCCGGAGTACAAGTTCCTCTTCATGGCCAAGGGCGGCGGCTCGGCCAACAAGTCGTTCCTGTTCCAGGAGACCAAGGCGATCCTCAACCCGACGCGGATGCTGAGCTTCCTCGACGAGAAGATCCGCTCGCTCGGGACGGCCGCGTGCCCGCCGTACCACCTGGCGATCGTGATCGGCGGCACGCAGCGCGGAGTTCGCGCTCAAGACCGCGAAGTACGCCTCGGCCCACTACCTCGACAACCTGCCGACCGCGGGCTCGATGGACGCCCACGGCTTCCGCGACCTCGAGCTCGAGGAGGAGGTCTTCAAGCTGACGCAGTCGTTCGGGATCGGCGCGCAGTTCGGCGGCAAGTACTTCTGCCACGACGTCCGGGTCGTGCGACTCCCCCGCCACGGCGCGTCCTGCCCGGTCGCGATCGCGGTCTCCTGCTCAGCCGACCGCCAGGCGCTCGGCAAGATCACCGCCGACGGCGTCTTCCTCGAGCAGCTCGAGACCGACCCCGCCCACTACCTGCCCGAGACCACCGACGAGGCCCTGGCCGCCGAGGCCGACGTCGTCCGGATCGACCTCAACCAGCCGATGGCCGACATCCTCGCCGAGCTGACGAAGCATCCCGTCAAGACCCGACTCTCGCTCACCGGTCCGCTCGTCGTCGCGCGCGACATCGCCCACGCGAAGATCCAGGAGCTGCTCGACGCCGGCGGTGAGATGCCGCAGTACCTCAAGGACCACGCCGTCTACTACGCCGGCCCGGCCAAGACGCCCGAGGGCTACGCGTCGGGGTCGTTCGGGCCCACGACGGCCGGTCGGATGGACTCCTACGTGAAGTCCTTCCAGGCCGCCGGCGGCTCGATGGTGATGCTCGCCAAGGGCAACCGGAGCAAGCAGGTCACCGAGGCGTGCGACGCCCACGGCGGCTTCTACCTCGGCTCGATCGGCGGCCCCGCCGCCCGCCTCGCCCAGGACTGCATCAAGTCCGTCGAGGTGCTGGAGTACCCCGAGCTCGGCATGGAGGCGGTCTGGAAGATCGAGGTCGAGGACTTCCCCGCCTTCATCGTCGTCGACGACAAGGGCAACGACTTCTTCACCGACCCCGGCGGTGCGGTCACCGTGCCGCTCTCCGGCATCCGGGTGCGCTCGGCGGGTCAGGCGGCCGACAGCGGAGGATCTCCGGCCTCCTGAGACGGAGATCCTCCGCTGTCGCTTCGCCGGGCCGTCGCGGGAAGTCGACACGCGGCTCCGCAGCGCCGCAGCTCGCCCGACCAACCGCGCGCCCACAGCACCTGGGCGATCACGTAGGCCAGCCGACACGGCTCGAGGGTCTGCCCCCACCCGGCACGGAGTGTCAACCGTCCGGTCACGGCTGCCACGATGTCGCGGCCGAAGTCTGCCCAGCGATCGAGTGCACGCTCGTGGCCGAGCCGGCCATCGAGCTCGACCAGTGTGTCGTACTCCTCGTAGGACACATCTCTGAAGACCACCCGGGATCCGTCTTCGACCGTCTCTCGCTGTTGGCGCGCGCCGGTCGGCAGTGCGTGCGCGCGCTCGACGTCTCGCAGGTAGCGGCGCTCGAGAGCGGAGTAGGCGCCCGCGGCGACATCTTCAAGGACCTCGGCCAGCAAGCGACGGCGCGGGAGGCGCGTCATCGCCCGGAGCCGCTCGACCAGCCGCGACGGTGTGGTGCGTCTTTGCTGACAGGCGTCTGCCACGACGGCAACGGCCCCGTCCTCGCTCGGAGCACAGGAGGCCACCGTCAGGACAGCGTGCTCGACACGGACGCGCGGAGGCGAGAGCTCTGTCAGGACCACGTCGTCGTACGTCGTCAGCCGCGAGGTGCGCACGCCCGGCGGGTCCGACACACGTCGGGACCCCGCGACCACGAGCTCGATGACGTCGTTGTCTCGTGCGTCGGCGAGACCATGGGCCACGAGGGCGCTCCGCCCCGCCAGGGCTGCAGGCCAGTGACAGAGCACCGCCGCCCATGCCCGCTGCCGCCACGTTGGTCTGCCGGTGTGGTCGACGTACACCCCCTCGTGGATCCGAGCCCACCGGCGGCGGCGCAGCGCCGACTCGATGTCGCTGTCGCCGCCGCCCAGCTCGAGCACCTGTCGACGGGACACGACGCCGTCCTGGCGAGCCAGGAGGCGCTTGACGTCGACCTTGTCCATGACACGAGGCTGCCACCGACCGCTGCGACACGCACTCGCTCATCCGCGGGTCTGTGGACAACCGCGACAGCGGAGGATCTCCGGCCTCTTGAGCCGGAGATCCTCCGCTGTCCAGCTCTTCTCGGCGCCTCAGTCGCGGTAGGAGCCCGCGCGCACGTTGGAGTCGTCGCCGTCCTCGTCCTGGGGCGTGGACTCGTCACTGGGCGAGCCGGCGACCGACTGGTCGTCCGAGACGGGGGTGTCGGCGTCCTTCGGGTCCATGCGCCCGGTCTCGGCCACCTCGCCCGTGCGGCCGTCCTGGTCGGTGGGTGGGTTCTCTGCGTCAGCCATGGCTCCAGCCTCCCAGGCCGCGGGCCCGCGGGGCCCACCCCTGAGGTGGGTCTCCCCGCCTGGGCAGGATGTCCCCATGGAGTACGTCGAGCTCGCGCGCGCCGAGACCGCACGAGGCGAGCTGGTCCTGCGGCAACGCTCCCCCGACGACGCCGCGCCGACCGCTCTGGAGCTGCGCGCCAACGGGGTCTTCGTGATGGACACCGTCGAGGTCGGCACCGAGCGTGCCCTGGCGACCGCTGCCCTGGGGCTGGTGGCGCAGCCTCGCGCCGTCGTCGTCGGCGGCCTCGGCCTCGGGTTCACCCTCGCGGAGGTGCTGGCCGACCCGCGGGTCGAGAAGGCGGCCGTCGTGGAGATCGAGCAGGACCTGGTCGACTGGATGCGCGCCGGCACCATCCCCCACGGGCCGGCGCTGCTGGCCGATGCCCGGGTCACCGTGGTCGTCGCCGACATCGCCGGCGCCGTCGCCGAGGCCCGGGCTGCGACCTACGACCTGGTCCTCCTGGACGTCGACAACGGTCCCGACCACCTCGTCCACGAGGCCAACGCGCTCGCTCTACCGGACGCCGTTCCTCACCGACCTGGCGCGGGTGCTGCGCCCGGGTGGAGCGGTGGCCATCTGGTCCGCGGCCCGGTCCGACGAGCTGTCCGCGGCCATGGGGACGGTCTTCGCGACCGTCGAGGCGCTTCCCCACGACGTCGTGCTCCAGGACCGCGAGGAGCAGTACTGGCTCTACGTCGGTCGCGTCGACGACGCCTGATCGTTGCGCGGTCGCGGGGCGCTGTCGGGAATCGGGTCGGCCGGTGCCGGGTCGCCGATCGCCTCGTGGTCCTTGGCCCGGACGGCGCGCCGGATCTGCTCCAGGTTGTTGCGCAGCAGGTCGGCGACGAGCTCGTCCATGCGGGGGTCGCTCAGCATCTCGATGAGGACCCGCAGCACGGTCTCGCTCGCCTCCGAGACCACCCGCTCGTAGCCCGGCAGCTTGCTCACCAGACGTGCGTTGGGGTCCTCGCGCACCTTCTCGGCGACCAGGGCCTTGAGCTCGTCGTGGTTCTCGAGCAGCGCGTCGGAGATGTTCTTGGTGTATTTCCCGGTCTGGATGACGGCCGCGACCTCGTCGAGCACCACGATCGTGAGGGGCCGCTTGACGAGCCCGAGCACCCGGTAGCTCAGGGCGCTCGCCCGCTTGAGCACCCACGGCTGCTTGCGCCCGAACCGCACGAGCACCGCGCCCACGATCGCCGCGACGATCGAGCCCACGAGCAGCACCGTCAGGACCAACAAGATCACCTGCAGCGTGCTCAGGTCCTCCAACCACTGCGACACGTGTCGCCCTCCATCCGCCCGCCGGTCAGGCCCACCGTAGTGGGACCCACAGCGGATAGATTCACCCGCATGACGCGCTACGTCGCCCTGGGCAGCTCGATGGCCGCCGGGCCCGGCATCAGCCCGCGGGCCGAGGCGAGCCCCGCAGCGGCGATGCGCTCGGCGCGCAACTACCCGAGCCTGCTCGCCGCCGACCTCGGGCACGACCTCGTCGACGTCAGCTACTCCGGCGCGACGACCGCCCACCTCCTGCACACCCGCCAGAACAGCGCGGCTCCCCAGGTCGACGCCCTCGACGGCACCGAGGACCTGGTGACGATCACCATCGGCGGCAACGACATCGCCTACGTCCCCGGGATGTACGTCGCCACCCTCCCGCGCCTCACGCGCCGCCTCCCGCTCGTCGGCCCGGCCCTGCGCGACGCCCTCGACCCCGAGGCCCGCGAGCTCGCGCTGGCGCGGCTGGCGCCCGCGATGCGCGCGGTCGGGCGCGTCGTACGAGCCAGGGCGCCGCGGGCGCGCGTGGTCTTCGTCGACTACCTGACCCTCCTGCCACCGGCCGGCGAGCGGGCGTTCCCGCTGCGCCGCGCGCACGCCGACCTCGCGCGCCACCTCGCTCAGCGACTGGAGGAGGTCACGGCTGCTGCGGCCGAGGCCGCCGACTGCGAGCTGGTCAGCGCGGCCGAGGCCAGCCGCGAGCACCACGCCTGGTCGGACGATCCGTGGACCGTCGGCCTCACCCTGCCCGGCCGCGACACGCCGCTGGCCTACCACCCCAACGCCACCGGCATGCGCCGCGTGGCCGACCTGGTCGGCGCGCACCTGGCAGCGACCCGCGTCTGAGCCCTCCGGAGCCACCCCCGGGTTGGTAACGTGCGACCAATGAGCGCGTCAGAGACGACCGACGTCCGGATCGAGCACGACTCGATGGGAGACGTCGAGGTCCCGGCCCAGGCGCTGTGGCGGGCGCAGACCCAGCGCGCGGTGGAGAACTTCCCGATCAGCGGGACTCCGCTGGAGCCGCGGCTGATCCACGCCCTCGGCCTCGTCAAGGCCGTGCGCGGCGCGCGTCAACGGCGAGCTCGGCGTCCTCACCCCCGAGCAGGCCGCGGCGATCGCCGACGCCGCCGACGAGGTGGCCGACGGCCGCCACGACGAGCACTTCCCGATCGACGTCTTCCAGACCGGGTCCGGCACCAGCTCCAACATGAACGCCAACGAGGTCATCGCCACCCTGGTCTCCCGCGGCGACTCCGGGGTCGAGGCCCACCCCAACGACCACGTGAACGCCGGTCAGTCCAGCAACGACACCTTCCCGACGGCCATGCACGTCGCCATCGGTCTCGCTGTCGCGAACGACCTGCGCCCGGCCCTGCGCACCCTCGGCGCCTCGCTCGACGCGAAGGCTGCTGAGTTCTCGACCGCGGTGAAGTCGGGCCGCACCCACCTGATGGACGCCACCCCCGTGATGCTCGGCCAGGAGCTCGGCGGGTACGCCGCCACCGTGCACTACGCCGCCGAGCGCCTCGACGGCGTCCTGCCGCGGGTGCTGCGAGCTGCCCCTCGGCGGCACCGCGGTCGGCACCGGGATCAACACCCCGCCGGACTTCGCGCCTCGCGTGATCGAGCTCCTCGCCGAGCCGCACCGGGCAGCCCTTCACCGAGGCTCGCAACCACTTCGAGGCCCAGGGCACCCGCGACTCGCTCGTCGAGCTCAGCGGCGTCCTCAGGACCATCGCCGTCGGGCTGGTCAAGATCTGCAACGACCTGCGCTGGATGTCCTCGGGACCGACCACCGGGACTGGCCGAGATCCACCTCCCCGACCTGCAGCCGGGCTCGAGCATCATGCCGGGCAAGGTCAACCCGGTGATCCCGGAGGCGACCCTCCATGGTCTGCTTCCAGGTCATCGGCAACGACGCCGCCGTCACCGCGGCCGGAGCGAGCGGCAGCTTCGAGCTCAACGTCGCCATGCCGGTCATCGCCCGCAACGTGCTGGAGTCGATCCGCCTGCTCTCGACCTCGACCACCCTGCTCGCCGAGCGCTGCGTCGACGGCATCACCGCCGAGATCGAGCGGATGCGTCGCTACGCCGAGTCCTCGCCCTCGGTCGTGACCCCGCTCAACAGGCACCTCGGCTACGAGGCCGTCGGCCTCGATCGCCAAGAAGGCACTCGCCTCCGGCGCGACGATCCGCGAGACCGTCCTCGCGGAGGGGTACGTCGAGCGTGGCGAGCTCACCGAGGCCCAGCTCGACGACGCACTCGACCTCGAGGGGATGACGCACTCGTGAGCATGACCGACCGCGACCACGTCCACCGGCAGTACGCCTCGGAGGACAACCTGGAGACCCGCAGCTCGGTGTGGCACCCCACGCTCGACGGGCGCGAGCCCTCGTGCGAGGCGCTGCACGCGATCACCGAGCACGGTCCTGCGCGCGTCCTCGAGGTCGGCTGCGGCACCGGCGCCTTCGCGGCCCGACTCGCCGCGGCGCTGCCCGACGCCGACCTCGTCGCGGTCGACCAGTCGGCGCGGTTCGTGGAGCTCACCGCACGTCGTGGTGTCGACGCCCGCCGCGCCGACGTGCAGGACCTGCCGTTCGACGACGAGAGCTTCGACGCGGTCGCGGCCCTGTGGATGCTCTACCACGTCAGCGACCTGCACCGCGGTCTCGCCGAGCTGCGGCGGGTGCTGCGACCCGAGGGTCGCCTCGTCGCCGTCACCAACGGCGACGAGCACCTCGCCGACCTGCGGAGCGAGGCGGGCGGCGGCCCGGTGCTCACCCACTTCAGCAGCGAGAACGGCGAGGAGGCGCTCCTGCGCCACTTCGAGGACGTCACCCGGACCGACCTCGAGACCCAGGCCGTCTTCCCCGACCACGCAGCGGCCGTGGCCTACCTCCACTCCTCGCAGGAGGAGATCGAGCTGGCACCTGCCGACGTTCGAGGGGCCGCGGGCCTACGCCGGCCACACGACGGTCTTCGTCGCCCGCTGAGGGCGTACGACGCTCAGCTCACCGCGCGTCGGGCTGCTGGCAGAAGTCCTGGGGCTGGAAGCCCGGCGGGTTGTCGCGCGTCTCGACGCGGGTAGGCACGCCTCGTAGGTGCTCTGCGAGTTGTTCTCCTGCATCGCGCGGATCAGCAGGAACAGGGTGCCGAGGACGATCAGGCCCGCCACGACGAACGCCGTGAAGCGCAGCAGGTCGGAGCCGCCCTGTCGGGCGGCGGGCCGCCACCGAGGTAGGGGAAGGTCGCTTCGGGCTCGCTCATGGGGTCGATTGTGCCACCGGGGGTGGCCACCTCGGTGTCGGCATGGTGGCGAGCTGCGGGTTATTCGGTCCGCACTGGGTTTCGACACGCTCGGTCGCGGGTTCGTCCCTCACCCGCGCTCGCTGCTCAACCACCGACGATCACGCCTTCGCAGGCTCAGGCGTGATCAGTACCAGCCGTGGACTGGCTGTGACCCCAGGCGCCGCACGGGCTGCCGTAGCGGTCGCGGATGTAGCCCAGGCCCCAGCGGATCTGGGTCACGGGGTTGGTCGCCCAGTCGGCGCCGGCCGAGGCCATCTTCGAGCCGGGGAGCGCCTGCGGGATGCCGTAGGCCGACGAGCTGGGGTTGTCGGCGTAGGGGTTCCAGTTGGACTCGCGGATGTAGAGCGAGTCCAGGCAGCCGAACTGGTCGGCGGAGAAGCCGAACTCCGCCGAGCAGCGCCCGCGCGATGTCGCGGGGGTCGGACTCGGACAGGTCCTGCGCGCCGGAGTCGGCCGGGCCGGGCTCGTCGGACAGGGCGGCGACCTTGAGCGGGTCGGCGGCGTCGCGACGGTCGGCCGAGCGGCGACAGCTCGGGCGTGCGCTCGCTGGGCGGCCGCGGCGGCGGCTGCCGCTGCGCGGACCGGGTCGGCGGCGGCCACGAGACCCGCGGAGGTGAGCGACGGCCGAGGCGCGTCGACGGCGAGCGTCGACCGGCCGAGGTCGCCGACAGGACGCCGCCGGCCACGGTCGCGCCGGTGGCGGCGACGGCCACCGAGCCGATCAGGACCGATGCGTCCGAGCGCCTTGCGGGGCGCCTCGCCCAGGGACCGGCGGACCAGGTCGCTGTGGCGGGGCGCTGCGGTGCCGACCGGCCGCTCCCGGCCGATCGCGAGTCGCTCGACCGCTCGATCGGCGCGGGCACGGCGCGGGGCGGCGTGCTTGGCGTGCTTCGACAAGAGCGAGGTCCTGGGGAGTCGGAGCGGCGGACAGCGAGAAGGTCTCGCCGCCCGAGGGCGACGAGGCCTGCCGACACCATGCCGTGCGCCCGGTGCCCTGCAAACCGAACACGGCAAAATGCCGAGTCGGCGCGACAAATCAGGCTGTTCTCAGGCAGCCGTCCGCCCCGACCGTCACACCTGTCACACCCACCCCACGCCAGCGCCGAGTCGGCGCCCGCAGGCGCCGACTCGGCCGCACGCGGGCGAGTCGGTTCAGACGGTGACGTTCTCGAGCATCTCGGTGACCAGGGCGGCGATCGGCGAGCGCTCGGAGCGGGTGAGCGTGACGTGGGCGAAGAGCGGGTGGCCCTTGAGCTTCTCGATGACCGCGACGACGCCGTCGTGCCGACCGACCCGCAGGTTGTCGCGCTGGGCGACGTCGTGGGTGAGGACCACCTTGGAGTTGGCGCCGATGCGCGAGAGCACGGTGAGCAGCACGTTGCGCTCGAGCGACTGCGCCTCGTCGACGATGACGAAGGCGTCGTGCAGCGAGCGGCCGCGGATGTGGGTGAGCGGCAGCACCTCGAGCATCCCGCGGTCGAGGATCTCGTCGATGACGTCGGTCGAGGTCATCGAGCCGAGCGTGTCGAAGACCGCCTGGCCCCACGGCGACATCTTCTCCGACTCCGAGCCCGGGCAGGTAGCCGAGCTCCTGGCCGCCGACGGCGAAGAGCGGGCGGAAGACCACGACCTTCTTGTGCTGGCCGCGCTCGAGCACCGCCTCGAGCCCGGCGCACAGCGCCATCGCCGACTTGCCGGTGCCGGCGCGCCCGCCGAGGCTGACGATGCCGACCTCGGGGTCGAGCAGCATCTCCAGGGCGATGCGCTGCTCGGCGCTGCGACCGTGGATGCCGAACGCCTCGCGGTCGCCCCGCACGAGGTGGACCTGCTTGTCGGGGCCGACCCGGCCCAGCGCCGTGCCGCGCTCGGAGAGCAGCACCAGCCCCTGGTGGCACGGCAGGTCGCGCGCCGCGGCCAGGTCGAGGACGCCGTCGTCGTACAGCTCGTCGAGGTCGGCTGCGGCGACGTCGAGCTCGGCCATCCCGGTGTAGCCGGTGTCGGAGTCGCTAGATCGCCTCGGCGCGGTACTCCTGGGCGTCGAGCCCGACGGCGGAGGCCTTGATGCGCAGCGGCAGGTCCTTGGAGACCAGGGTGACGTCGGCGCCCTCCTGCGACAGGTTGTAGGCCACGGCCAGGATGCGGGTGTCGTTGTCGCCCAGGCGGAAGCCCGACGGCAGCGAGCCCGCGTCGGTGTGGTTGAGCTCGACGCGCAGCGAGCCGCCCTCCTCGCCGACCGGCACCGGCTCGTCGAGCCGGCCGTGCTCGACGCGCAGCTCGTCGAGCATGCGCAGGGCCGAGCGGGCGAAGTAGCCCAGCTCGGGGTGGTGCCGCTTGCCCTCGAGCTCGGTGATCACCACGACGGGGAGCACGACCTCGTGCTCGGCGAAGCGCCGCAGGGCACCCGGATCGGCGAGCAGGACGCTGGTGTCGAGGACGTAGGTGCGAGTGGGCCTTGTGGTCACAGGGTTCGCCCTTCACGAGACCGCGCGCGCACCCGCCGCCCGGCCCTCAGTCGACACAGATGGACCGGGAGGGAGCCCGAACGCCGGAGTGCCGGCGTCCTTCCGACGGACGCGGGACGCAGGTGGACACCTGCGGACCATGTCCGGCGTACAGGTCGTGAATGCATCACGTGCGGGCCTCCCGATACCGGCGAGCTTCCCCACTCGCCGACACCTCAGAACGTACGCCGCGTGCGCCGCCACGGCCGGAGCGACACGCCCGAACGCGGGATGAAGTCTGACCGCGTTCGACGAGCGCCGAACCGTGCGCGCTCGCGCTGGGCGTAGGCCCGGATCGCGCGCAGGAAGTCGACCCGCCGGAAGTCGGGCCAGTAGGCCTCGCAGAAGTAGAACTCCGACTTGGCGCTCTGCCAGAGCAGGAACCCGCCGAGGCGCTGCTCGCCGGAGGTGCGGATCACGAGGTCGGGGTCGGGCTGACCCTTGGTGTAGAGGTGGTCGGCGATGTGCTCGACGTCGAGGATCTGGGCGAGCTCCTCCAGCGAGGTGCCCATGGCTGCGTGCTCGTGGAGCAGCGACCGCACGGCGTCGGCGATCTCGCGGCGTCCGCCGTAGCCGCACCGCGACGTTGACCAGCATCCCGTCGACGTCGGCCGTCGCCTCGGCAGCGGTCTTGAGGCGCCGGGCGATGTCGTCGGGCAGCAGGTCGAGCGCACCGACCGGGTGCAGGCGCCAGCGCCGCTGGTCGGCCAGGGAGTCGACGGCGTCGGCGATGATCTCGAGGAGCGGTGCCAGCTCGGCCGCCGGGCGGTTGAGGTTGTCGGTGCTCAGCAGCCACAGGGTGACGACCTCGATCCCGACCTCGTCGCACCAGCCCAGCAGCGGCTCGATGTTGGCGGCGCCCGCGCGGTGGCCGTGCGCGGTGTCGCGCCCCACCGCCTTCGCCCAGCGCCGGTTGCCGTCGAGCATGACCCCGACGTGCTGCGGCAGGTGCCCGGACGCGCCCGCCATGCGGCGCAGCATCCGTGCCTCGTAGGCCGGGTAGAGCACCCGCCGCACACCCGCCTTCCAGTCCGCCACCCGCCGATCGTAGGTCACTCGCGCCGCACCGGTCACGAGCCGAGCCGTGGCGCCCACCGGCGCGGCGCCCCGCCCGTGCCACGTCGCAGCCGCGGCGTGGGGATCGCGCGGTGCGCGTTCGCCTGACACGATGAGGTCGCGGCACGAGGTCGCACCACCGCGCGAGAGGACCACGATGCACCCTTCCTGGCACCCGGACCCGACCGGCCGTCACGAGCTCCGCTACTGGGACGGCTCCACGTGGACCGACCACGTCGCCGACCAGGGAGTGCAGTCGATGGACGCGCTGATCCCCCAGCCCGACCCGACCCCGCAGGCCGTCGCCACGGCCGAGCCGACCCTCGACCCCGCGGCCATGGCCTCGTACGGCGGCCAGGCCGAGCAGGGCTACCAGGCCAGCAGGCCACCAGGCCAGCAGCCGACCAGCAGAGCAGGCCGAGCAGTCCGAGCCGTCAGGGCCGTCAGGGCAGCAGGGCGGCTACCCCGAGACGCAGCAGCTGGAGTCCGTCTCGCCGTACGCCGAGGTGACCCGGGTCGCCTCCGCGCCCGAGGCCGCGCCCGAGGCAGAGACCGAGACAGGGCCGGAGCAGGAGCCCGCTCCCTCGTTCGATGACCAGACGCCCGCCGCCGTCGCCGACCCGTACGGCGCCTCCGGGCCGGTGCCGCAGGCCGACCCGCCCCAGGCCAGCGCCGCCCCAGGCTGCGCCCCCGACCCAGGCAGCACCGCCCGAGGCCTACGCCCCGGACCCGGCGGCGGTGGCCGCCCAGGGCTTCACCGGCGACGCCTTCGCCGGCATCACCGGCGACCTGATCGACGGACGCTTCTCGGAGAAGAGCGGCGGCGGGGTGGAGCGGCAGAACACCCGCATGCTGCGCGTGCGCGTCACCGAGCCGTTCATGGCCCGCCAGGGTTCGATGGTCGCCTACCAGGGCGACGTGTCGTTCAACTACCAGGGCGGTGGCGCGGCGAAGTTCCTGAAGAAGGCCTTCACCGGCGAGGGACTCTCGCTGATGCGGGTCGAGGGCAGCGGCGACGTGTTCCTGGCCGACCAGGGCCACCACGTCCACATCCTCCACCTGCACGACACCGGCATCTCGATCAACGGCAGCAGCGTGCTGGCCTTCTCGGCCGGCCTCGACTGGAACATCGAGCGGGTCAAGGGCGGCAGCATCGCCACCGGCGGCCTGTTCAACACCACCCTGCGCGGCACGGGCTGGGTCGCGATCACCACCGACGGCGAACCGGTCGTGCTCAACGCCGGCGAGGCCGCCGACCTTCGCCGACACCGACGCGATCGTCGCCTGGTCGGCGCACCTGCAGACCAGCCTGCGCTCCACCATGTCGGCCGGGGCCCTCATCGGTCGCGGCTCCGGCGAGGCGCTCCAGGTCACCTTCGCGGGCCAGGGGTTCGTGATCGTGCAGCCGTCCGAGGGCGCCGACGGTGCCCCCGCACAGCCACTGAGCCGCACCGCGGGAGCGCGAGCCGACGGACGTGGTCGAGCTCTCCTCGTCGTTCCCACGCGCCCGACGTGGGGTCGCCCGCTAGTCTCGGTCCATGGAACGCGCCATGAAGTCACGCCAACGACGCGCTCCGCGCGGGCCGGGAGACCATCGGCGAGATCGGCGAGAAGGTCGCCGAGACCCTCCAGGAGGTCAAGCCCAAGCTCCGCGGCGACGTCGCACCTCGTCCTGACCCCGCTGGCCCTGGCCGGCGGGATCGTGCTGGTCGTGCTCTCGCCCGACACCACGACCCGCATCGGCTCGGCGGTCTTCGCCTCCAGCGCCCTGCTGCTCTTCGGTGTCTCCGCGATCTACCACACCGGCACCTGGTCGCCGCGGGTCTGGGCGGCGCTGCGGCGCTTCGACCACGCCAACATCTTCGTCCTGATCGCCGGGTCCTACACCCCGCTGACCCTGATCCTGCTCGACGGCACCCAGCGCGTCGTCCTGCTCACGACCGTCTGGTCGTGCGCGATCCTCGGCGTCCTGTTCCGGGTGTTCTGGATCGGCGCACCGCGCTGGCTCTACACCCCGCTCTACATCGGGCTCGGCTGGGCCGCGGTCTTCTTCATCCCCGGCTTCATCGACGGCGCGACGCACGGTGCTCGGCACCGGCATGGCGGTCGCGGTGCTGACCCTGGTCGCGGTGGGCGGTGCCCTCTACACCGTCGGCGGGATCGTCTACGGCTTCAAGCGCCCCAACCCGTGGCCGCAGTACTTCGGCTTCCACGAGATCTTCCACAGCTTCACGATCCTGGCGTTCGTGTCGCACTACGTCAGCGTCTCGCTGGCGACCTACTCCCTGCGCTGAGCGCCCGACCGCCGGGCCGCTACCGTGGATCGCATGGCCACGATCGAGCTGACCGACGACAACTTCACCGACCACGTCGAGGACGACGGCATCCTGTTCGTCGACTTCTGGGCGAGCTGGTGCGGCCCGTGCCAGCAGTTCGCCCCGACCTACGAGGCCGCCTCCGAGGCGCACCCCGACATCACGTTCGGGTCCATCAACACCGAGGAGCAGCGCGAGCTGTCCGCCGCCGCCGGGATCAAGTCGATCCCGACCCTGATGGTCTTCCGCGAGAAGGTGCTCGTCTTCTCCCAGCCGGGCGCGCTGCCCGCCGGCCGCCCTCGACCAGGTGATCGAGGGCGTCCGCGGCCTCGACATGGACGACGTACGCCGCCAGGTCGCGGCGCAGCGCCCGCCGACGGAGGCTGAGCAGGCCGAGCCCGGGCGAGGCCGTCGAGCGAAGCCCGGCCGAGTGGCGCAGCCGCAGCGACGTCGCGAGGCTCCGTGAGCCGCTGGCGCTCGCAGCTCAGCGGGCTCCGGTCGCTGGCGCTCGCTGCTCAGCGTCCGCGGTCAGCGGCCGGCGCGCTTCCAGCGGCGCGCCAGCGGCCGGCTCCGCGGACTTGGGCAGCGTGGTGCTGCCGCCGTGCAGCAGCGTCATGACCTGGGCGAGCTGGGCGTCCATCTTCTCGGTGCGCTCGAACGACGTCAGCGCCATCACCGGCTTGAACCGCTGCCGGGCGATCGCCTTGGCGTAGGTGAACTCGCGCAGCCCGTCGGGGCCGTGGATGCGACCGAAGCCGGAGTCGCCGACGCCGCCGAAGGGCAGCGACGGGATCGCGGCGAAGGCGATGATGCCGTTGACCGCGGTCATGCCCGAGCGGATCTGCTCGGCGATCTCCATGCCGCGGGCCTTGGAGAACACCGTCGAGCCCAGGCCGTACCTCGTGGCGTTGGTGAGCTCGATCGCCTCCTCCATGGTGGCGACCTTGCGGACCGTGACGGTCGGGCCGAAGGTCTCCTCGGTCACCGCGAGCGAGTCCTCGGGGACGTCGACCAGGATCGTCGGCTGCACGAAGCGCTCGCCCACCGCGTCGACGCCGCCGAGCAGGGCGCGACCGCCCTTGGCGATCGCGTCGGAGATGTGGGAGCGGATGACGTCGAGCTGGCTGGGCATCGTGATCGGGCCGAGCTGCGAGCCCGGGCGAGGCGTCGGCGCGCACGTCCTTGGCCTTGGCGACCAGGGCGGCGACGAACTCGTCGTAGACCCGCTCGTGGACGTAGACCCGCTCGACGCCGATGCAGGTCTGCCCGGCGTTGGAGCAGGCGCCCCACAGGGCGGCGTCGGCGGCGGCGTCGATGTCGGCGTCCTGGTCGACGATGACGGCGTCCTTGCCGCCGGCCTCGATGATGACCGGGGTCAGGGTCTCGGCGCAGGCCGCCATCACCCGCTTGCCGGTGGCGGTCGAGCCGGTGAAGGCGACCTTGTCGACGCCGGCGTGGCACAGCGCGGCGCCGGTCTCGCCGAGGCCGGTGACGACGGTGAAGACCGGGCGGCCGACCGACTCCTGGAACGTGCGGGCCAGCCACGCCCCGACGCCGGGGGTGTACTCGCGACGGCTTGAAGACCACGGCGTTGCCGGCGGCGAGGGCGTAGACGATCGAGCCCATCGGCGTGAAGACCGGGTAGTTCCACGGGCCGATGACGCCGACGACGCCGAGCGGCTTGTACGCCACCGTCGCGGCCTGGTTGGCCATCAGCAGACCGGAGGAGACCTTGCGGCGCTTGAGGTGCTTCTCGGCGTTGCCGGCCGCCCAGGCGATGTGGTCGATGGCCAGGGCGGCCTCGAGCATCGCGTCGCCGTGCGGCTTGCCGGTCTCGTCGTGCACGACCTCGGCGAGCTGGGCCAGGCGCCGGGTCATCGCGCCCTTCCAGATCGGTCAGGTGCTCCTTGCGCTCGTCGAAGGTCAGCGCGCGCCCACCAGGCGGCGTGCTCGCGCGCCGCGCTGACCGCGGCGGTGACCTCCTCGGCGGAGTGGATCGGGTAGGTGCCGACGACGTCGCCGGTGATCGGGCTCAGCGAGTCGAAGGTCTGCTCCGCGGTGCAGCGCCATCCCGTCGGGGGTGCGCATCGGTCTCGGCGGCGGTTCTCGTCGATCAGTGTCATCGTGCGCTCCTGATCTCCGCGGCCGCCTTCTCGGCGACCATGATGGTGGGTGCGTTGGTGTTGCCGCGCGGCACGGCGGGCATGACCGAGGCGTCGACGACGCGCAGGCCCTCGACGCCGCGCACGCGCAGCGAGGCGTCGACCACGGCGTCCTCGCCCGAGCCCATCGCGCAGGTCGAGGTCGGGTGGTAGAGCGTCTGGGTCCAGGTGCGGATGTGCTCGAGCAGGTCGTCGTCGGTCGGCGTCGGCCGGCAGCTTCCACGGGCGGTCGAGGTAGTCGGCCAGGGCGCCCTGGGTGCAGATGTCCCAGGTCATGCGAGCGCCGGTCAGCAGCGCGTCGAGGTCGGTCTGGTCCTCGAGGTAGGCCGCGTCGATGGCCGGGTGCCAGCTCGGGTCGGCCGAGCGCAGCCGGATCGAGCCGCGGCTGGCGACCGAGACCAGCGTCGCGGCGGCGGAGAACATCCGCGCGTTGGGCTCGTGGAAGCCGTTGTCGTAGAAGCCGGTCGGCGCGGTGTGGATCTGGATGTCGGACGCCGGCAGGCCCTCGCGGGTGGAGAAGAAGCACCCGCCCTCACCGATGTTGGACGACAGCGGGCCGGTGCCGCGGATCTTCCACTGCATGAGGTTCTTGAGGTTCGACATCTCCGCGACGTCGGTGGTGTTGCGGGTGTACCAGATGAGCGGCGTCACCGGGTGGTCCTGCAGGTTGGCGCCGACGCCGGCCAGGTCGACCCGGCTCTCGACGCCGACCTCGCGCAGGTGGCTGGCCGGGCCGATGCCCGAGAGCATCAGCAGCTGCGGGCTGTTGATCGCGCCGCCGCTGAGGATCACCTCGCGCCGCGCGTGCACGGTGTGCTCGGACGCCGCTCCTGGCGGAAGGTCACGCCGGTGGCGCGCTCGCCGGTCGAGCTCGACGCGCGAGGCCAGCGCGCCGGTGGCGACGGTCAGGTTGGCGCGCGACGCGCGCCGGGGCCAGGTAGGCGTCGTTGGTCGACCAGCGCTTCCCGCGCTTGCAGGTCACCTGGTACTGCCCGGCGCCGACCTGCGGTCTCGCCGTTGAAGTCGTCGGTGCGCTTGTGGCCGGCGCTGACCGCGCTCTCGACGAAGGCGGCGCTCGTCTCGTGGGTGTAGGCGCGGTCCTCGACGTGCAGCGGGCCCGCCGCTGGCGTGGTACTTGCCCGACGAGGCGGGTGTTGTCCTCGGCCTTGAGGAAGTAGGGCAGGACGTCGTCGTAGCCCCAGCCCTCGGCGCCGTACTGGTCGCGCCAGGAGTCGTAGTCGGCGTGCGCCCCGCGGATGTAGATCATCGCGTTCATCGACGAGCAGCCGCCGAGGGCCTTCATCCGCGGCCAGTAGGCACGCTTGCCGTGCAGCTGCTTCTGCTCGGTGGTGTTGTAGTTCCAGTCCCACTTGGTGCGGAACAGCGACGGGAACGCCGCCGGGATGGCGACCTCGTCGGCCCCGTCGGTCTCACCCCCGGCCTCGAGGAGCAGCACGGTCGCGCCGGGGTCCTCGCTGAGCCGGGCTGCGAGCACGGCGCCGGCACTGCCGGCGCCCACGATCACGTAGTCATAGGTGTCCTGGGTCACAGGCCGAACCTACTCCCCGGTAGGTCGTCGCCCTACCCCCCGTCGGATCGTTCTCAGCCGCCGAGACGCTCGACCAGGTGCTGACCAAATCGGAACCGAACCGTCCGGAATCGCGCCTACGGTGCTGCCATGAACGCCTCCACCGCCTCCCTTCCCGACGCCGCGCACATCGAGCACGCGGACCTGCGCGCCATCTCCTTCCACCACGTCCGCTTCCCCGGGCTGGAGCTGGTCGACGTCGAGATCACCGGCGAGATCGACAACGTGACGATCAACGGCGTCGACATCGGCCCGCTCATCGATGCCGAGCTCAACCGACGGATGCCCGAGCGAGCGAAGATGCACCCGACCACGGTCGAGGGCTTCCAGGAGGCCTGGTCGATCCTGGAGCGCCTCTGGAGCGAGACCGAGGACCGCGCGCGAGCCCTCCCGCCCGAGCGCCTGCACGAGCGGGTCCGCGAGGAGTGGTCGTTCATCGAGACGCTGCGCCACCTCAACTTCGCGAGCGCCGCCTGGGCCGGCCGGATGGTGCTCGGCGACCCCGACCCGTGGCACCCGCTCGACCTCCCGTGGGACGAGGCGCCCGGCTGGGACGGCATCCCGTGGGACCGCGAGGCACGTCCGTCGCTCGACGAGGTGCTCGTCGTACGTCGTGAGCGCCAGGCCATGGTCCGCGGCGTGATCGATGCCCTGACCCCCGAGCAGCTCGAGGCGACCGTCACCCGGACCGAGCCGGGCTGGCCGCAGCTCGAGGACTTCTCGCTGGCCCAGTGCCTGTTCATCGTGGTCAACGAGGAGTGGCACCACCGGCTCTACGCCGAGCGGGACCTGGCGGTGACTCAGCCCAGCCGCAGCGCGGTGATCAGCCGGCGCGCCACCTCGCCGCCGTCGGCCTCGGCGCGTGCGCAGGCGCCGACCACGTCGAGGTCGGCGCGCAGCAGCGCGACCGCTGCGTCGGGGTCGGCGCCGGCTGCCGGGTCGCCGGTCGACCTGCGGCGGCGTAGAGGCGCTGCAGCGCCGACCTCGGCATCGTCGAGCAGGGCCGGGTCGTAGTCCCACGGCCTCGCCGTAGGGCCGGGACAGGATCAGCAGGCGCAGCGCGGCCGGGGTGCAGCCGGTGAGGACGTCGTCGACCAGCACCAGGTTGCCGGTCGACTTGGCCATCTTGGCCCCGCCGATCCGGACCTCGCCGACGTGGACGACCGCCCTCGCGAAGGGCGTGACGCCGGCAACCGCCTCGACCATCGCCGACTGGTAGGCGTGGTGGGGGAAGGCGAGGTCCTCCCCGCCGACGAGGACGTCCACCGACGGGCCGTGCACCGACCACGCCATGGCAGCGCACTCGGCGTGCCAGCCCGGTCGCCCCCAGCCCCACGGGCTGATCCAGGCCGGGTCGTCGTCGGCCGACGCACGCCAGACCGGTACGTCGAACGGGTCCTCCTTGGCCGGGTCGTCCGGGTCGTCGCCGTACGCCGCCGCCAGCTCGAGCGCGCGCTCCCGCGGTCAGACCGCTGCGCTCGACGATCGCGTCGCCGCGGAACCACACCGTGCCGTCGCGCTCGTAGGCGGCGTCGGCGTCGAGCAGCGCCTGCGCGAGCTGCTGGACCGCCTCGATGTGGTGCCGGGCGCGCGGCTGCTCCTGCGGGGTCGCCACCCGCAGGGCGCGCATGCTCTGCTCGAACATCGCCTCCTGCACCAGGGCGAACTCGTCGAAGTGGCGGCCCCTGCTGCGCGCGGCGTCCATCAGGACGTCGTCGACGTCGGTGATGTTGCGGCACACCCGCGGCCGCACCCCCGTGGAGTCGAGGACCGAGGCGACCATGTCGGCCCAGACGAAGGTCGCGGCGTGCCCCAGGTGGGTGACGTCGTACGGCGTGATCCCGCAGACGTAGAGCCGGGCGGACCCGACCACCGCGATCCGCCGGTCCCCCAGGGTCAGCGAGGTCGGGTGGGGTGGCGGGGTGCCGACGCGCTGACGTGCGTCGACGACGCCGGACGTGATCGGTCGAGAGGCCATGGCGCCATCCTCGCACCACGAGCGCACCGGAGCCTGAGCAGCAGCGCCATCGCACCGGAGGCTGAGCAGCGAGCGCCAGCGAGCGTCGACGAAGCCCGGTGACCATGGCTGCGGTCTGCCCCGGCTCACGGGCTTCGTCGACGCCCTCGCCAGGGCTCGCCTGCTCAGCCTCCGCGCTCGGTGCTCAGCCTCCGGAGTCGGAGCGCTCCTCGTCCTCGCGGGCAGCCTGCTCGCGCATCTCGCGGGCGGCGGCCAGGCCGCGCGCGGGGCGGTCGGGCTTGGGGTCGGAGGGGTCGTAGAGACCGGCCTCGGCAGCGCTCGAGGCGTTCTTGAGGCGCTTGGTGAGGCTGAACCCGAGCACGACCACGGCGGCGATCAGCAGCCCGACGACAGCGAACGCCGTCCAGCCGGCGACGACGTCGTTGTCCTCGGGCTCGCCGTCGACGGCGAAGGTGATCAGGAGACGCGAACGCCGGCAGCCATGCCCCCAGTGTCTCACTCGGTCCGCTCGACCCGGCACCCGTCGGCCGGCTCGATGCCGGCGAAGAGGTCGTCCTCGGGGGTCGTGGAGTCGACGTGGCTGGTGACGAGCTCGAAGTCCTCGGTCGGCCAGATCTTCGCCTGGGTCTCGCGCGGGATCGCGAACCAGAACCCGTCGGGGTCGATCTGGGTGGCGTGCGCCAGCAGCGCCTGGTCGCGGACCCCGAAGAAGTCCGAGCACGGCACCTTCGTGGTCACGCGGGCGTCCCACTCGGGCTCCGGCTCCCACTTCTCGAGCCGCTCGGCCCACGGCGACTCCAGGCCGAGGTCGAGCATCGCGCTGGTGGATCGCCTCGATCCGCTGGCGGTTGAACGAGTGGTGGTAGTAGAGCTTGAGGACCTGCCAGGCCGGCCCGGCCTCGGGGAACTGCTCGGGGTCGCGCGGCCGCCTCGAAGGCCGCGACGCTCACCTCGTGGCAGCGGATGTGGTCGGGGTGCGGGTAGCCCCCGCGCTCGTCGTACGTCGTCATCACGTGCGGGCGGAACTCGCGGATCAGCCGCACCAGCCGCTCGGTGGCCTCCTCGAGCGGGACCAGCGCGAAGCAGCCCTCGGGCAGCGGCGGCTTCGGGTCGCCCTCGGGCCAGCCGGAGTCGATGAAGCCGAGCCAGTCCTGGCGGATCCCGAGGATGTCGCGCGCCCGCTCCATCTCCTGGCGCCGCACCTCGGTGATGTTCTCCAGGATGTCGGGCCGCTCCATCTTGGGGTTGAGGATCGAGCCCCGCTCGCCACCGGTGCAGGTGACGACGTGGACGTCGACTCCCTGGGCGACGTACATCGCCGTGGAGGCCGCGCCCTTGCTCGACTCGTCGTCGGGGTGGGCGTGCACGTGCATGAGGCGGTAGCCCGCCCGGGGTCGCGGGTCATTCGGCATGGCCTCAGCCTAGATGGCGAGCCCGCCTGGGGCCGGGTGGGAGGATGGCGTGGTGACCACGCAGGAGATCCTCGCCGACCGCTACGGCGCTCCCGCGCCCTGGCGAGCGGCCCGCCCTGCGCGCCGCGATCGCCGTCGTGGTCGTCGTCGCGGGCGGCTGGCTCGGCTGGACCGTCTGGGAGCAGGCCAACCCCGCCGGTCGCCTCCGGCGAGCTGACCTTCACCATCGTCGACGACAACACCGCCGCGGCCCGCTTCGTCGTCGACCTGCGACGACGGCGTCGTCGCGACCTGCACGTGCGCGCCTACGCCGAGGACCACACCCTCGTCGGCATCGTGTCCTTCACCCCCGACCCGACGTCCACCGGACGGGTCACCCAGGAGATCAGCACCGACCGCCGCGCGACCTCGGTCGAGCTGCTCGGCTGCACCGCCCCGGGGCAGTCCCGCCCCCGCTGACCTGCCGTCGCGCGCGACGGTCCTTGCTAGGCTCGACCATTCGGCTGACCCGCTGGGCGCCTCGCCCTGTCGCGCGCCTCGGACCTCCGGCAGGGCGCACCGCGCCGCGACAGCCGTCCTCGGACAGACGCACACTCACGATCAGCACAGGAGTACCCATGACCCAATCCACCGAGCAGGGCACCATCTGGCTGACCCAGGTCGCCTTCGACAAGCTCCAGGCCGAGCTGGCCAACCTCAAGGGCCCCGTGCGCGACGAGATCGTCCAGCGCATCAGCGAGGCGCGCGACGAGGGCGACCTCAAGGAGAACGGCGGCTACCACGCCGCCCGCGAGGAGCAGGGCAAGAACGAGGGCAACATCCGCCTGCTCGAGGACACCCTGCGCAAGGCCGTCACCGACCGCCCGACCGACGACGGCGTCGTCTCGGTCGGCACGGTCGTGACCTACAAGTTCGAGGGCGACGACGACGACGAGGCCGAGCGCTTCCTGCTCGGCGCCCGCGAGAACGAGGACTACGTCGACGTCGAGGTCTACTCCCCGCAGGCTCCCCTGGGCACGGCCCTGCTCGGCGCCACGAAGGGCGACACCGTCGCCTTCGAGGCCCCCACCGGCAAGACGCTGCAGGTCGTCGTCCTCGACGCCAAGCCCTACGACGCCTGAGCTGCTGACAGGCCCGTGCCAGGGTACGCGCACGGACGTCGGCGGGTCGCGGTCTACCTCGACTTCGACAACGTCGTCATCTCGCGCTACGACCAGCGTCCACGGCGAGCGGCTCGTGGCGTCGGGACGACGCCGCGCCAGCCACGGCGGCACGGCCGGCTCGACCGACCCGATCGACGTGAAGCTCGCGGCCGGCCACCGTCGACCTCGGCGCGATCATCGACTACGCCGCCGTCGTTCGGCACGGTCGCGCTCACCCGCGCGTACGCCGACTGGTCGGTGCCGGCCAACGCCGCGTACCGCGCGCCAGCTCGTCGACCGCGCCGTCGACCTCGTGCAGCTCTTCCCCGCGTCCGGCACGAAGAACGGCGCCGACATCCGGCTGGCCGTCGACGCGGTCGAGGACCTCTTCCAGCACGCCGACATCACCCACGTCCTGATCGTCGCCGGCGACTCCGACTACGTGCCGCTCGCCCAGCGCTGCAAGCGGATGGGCCGCTACGTCGTCGGCGTCGGCGTCGCCGGCTCGACCAGCACCGCCCTGGTCGCCGCCTGCGACGAGTTCACCGACTACGCACGGCTCCCCGGGCATCCGCCGCCCGCCAGGCGGCGACGGCGACCGCCGACGCCGCGCCGGCGAAGAAGGCCGCAGCGCCGAAGGCCGCCGCCGAAGAAGACCTGCCACGACGCAAGGCTGCGAAGACGCCCACGAAGGCACCGCGCACGGAGCCGCCCGAGCAGGCGGCCGCCACCTCGCTGCTGCTGCGCGCCGATGCGGGTGGTCGCCCAGAAGAGCGACGACGAGCTGGCTGCACATGGGCGGGGTCGAAGAGCACCGATGCAGCGCATGGACCCCGGCTTCAAGGAGAAGTCGCTGGGCTACTCGTCGTTCCGGCGCGTTCGTGCGAGTCCCGCACCGACGACGCTGCGAGAGCAAGGCAGCTCGAGCAACCAGCTCGTCGTCAGGCTCACCTGACGACCTCGGCGGAGCAGCTCACTCCAGGACGCGGTAGCCGCGCTCGCGCAGCCGCGCCAGCACGGCTGCGGCGTGCGGCTCGCCGCGGGTCTCGAGCTGGAGGTGGACGTCGACCTCGTCGAGGTGCAGCGACGGGCTGATCCGCTCGTGGGCGACCTCGAGCACGTTGGCGCCGGTCTCCCCGACCTCGCCGAGCAGCCGGGCGAGCCCGCCGGGGACGTCGGGGATGGTGACGTGCAGGTTGAGGTAGCGGCCGGCGGCGGCCATGCCGTGCTGGATCACCTTGCCGAGCAGGATCGGGTCGATGTTGCCGCCGGACAGCACCGCGACGGCCGGCGTGCGGTAGGCCGACGGGCTGCTCGAGCATCGCCGCCACCGCGGCGGCCCCGGCCGGCTCGACGATCATCTTGGCGCGCTCGACGAGCGCGAGCAGCGCTCGCGACATCGCCTCCTCGGAGACGGTGACGATCTCGTCGACGTGGTCGCGCACGGCGGCGAAGGTGATCTCGCCGGGCAGCCCGACGGCGATGCCGTCGGCCATCGTCTTCATCGACGTCAGCGGCACCGGCGCGCCCTGCTGCAGCGAGTCGGGGTAGGCCGCGGCGCCCTTGGCCTGCACGCCGATCACGCGTGACGTCGGGCCGCAGCGCCTTGACCGCGATCGCGATGCCGGCGAGCAGCCCGCCCCCGCCGGTCGGCACGACGACGGTCTCGGCCTCGGGCGCCTGCTCGAGGATCTCCAGCCCGACGGTGCCCTGGCCGGCGACGACGTCGGCGTGGTCGAAGGGGTGGATCAGCACCGCGCCGGTCTCCTCGGCGAAGCGGCGCGCCGCGACGAGCGCGTCCTCGAGGTAGCGGCCCTCGAAGACGACGTCGGCGCCGTACCCGCGGGTCGCCTTCTCCTTGGGGATCGGCGCCCCCTCGGGCATGAAGACGGTGGCGTTGATGCCGAGCCGCTGGGCGGCGAGCGCGACGCCCTGGGCGTGGTTGCCGGCCGAGGCCGCGACGACCCCGCGCGCCCGCTCCTCCGGCGGTCAGCCGCGAGATGCGCACGTAGGCGCCGCGGGCCTTGAACGAGCCGGTGCGCTGGAGGTTCTCGCACTTGAGCAGCACCGGACCGCCGACGATCGCGGAGAGCCAGCGCGACTCCTCCATCGGCGTCGTGATCGAGTGGCCCGGCCAGGGTCTCGCGCGCCGACTCGATGTCGGCCAGGCTCGACCTCGGTGGCACCGGCTCAGGCGGCTCAGTCACCGCGGCCGTCACTCCGCGCGTCGGTGGCTCATCGGCGTCCCCGACGGCGTCGACGGTCGCGCTGCTCCTCGTAGTCCTCGGCGAGCTGCTCGACCGGGTCGTCCCCGACGTCGGTGTTGGACGGCGAGGTGGGCGCCGACGGCGTTGACCGACGGCGGCCAGCGGTACGGCGACCAGGGCGCCGGCGACGCCGGCCACGAGCATGCCGGCGGCGATCGCGATGATCACGCGCGAGCGGGTGGATCGAGACCCAGCGGCCCATCAGGAACGGCTGCAGCACGTGGGACTCGATCTGCTGCACGCCGATGACCACGGCCGAGCATGATCAGCGCGATGACCGGCCCCTGGTCGACCAGGGCGACGAGCACGGCGACGGCGCCGGCGACGGTCGCACCGATCAGCGGCACGAAGGCGCCGAGGAAGACCAGCACGCCGATGGCGAGGACGAACGGCACGCCGAGGATCGCCGGCGCCGACCATGATCCCGATCGCGTCGACGGCGGCCACGATCACCGTCGCCCGGACGAACTGGGTCAGCGAGATCCAGGCGACCCGGCCCGAGCTGTCGACGCGGTGCGCGGGCCGCGCGCGGGCGTCAGCCGCACGACCCACGACCAGATGCGGTCGCCGTCGGCGAGGAAGAAGTAGGTCGCGAACAGCACGATGAACAGCCCGGCGAAGACGTGGCCGACGGCGGTGCCGACCTCGGTGACCCGCCCGACGTAGTCGGTGTCCGCGGTCTGGTCGCGTGATCGCCTCCTGGGCCTGGGCGATCTCGTCGTCGATCTGGCTGTCGCTGGCGTTGAGCGGACCGTCCTTCAGCCAGCTCCCGGATGTCCTCGAGCCCCGCGACGGTGGAGTCGGCGAGGTCGGCCGCTCCGCTGGCGATCTGCTGGCCGGCGAAGGTCAGCAGCAGCGCGACGAAGCCGATGACGCCGATCACGACGAGGATCGCGGCCAGCGAGCGCGGCGCGCCCAGGCGCTGGAGCCCCTGGACGACGGGGGTCACCAGGGCCGAGATCAGCAACGCGATGGCCAGCGGCAGGGTGACGATCGAGAAGTAGCCGACGAGGGTGAAGACGGCGAAGCCGACGATCCCGATGACGATGAGCCGCCAGCTCCACGCCGCGGCGAGGTCGAGCGCCCACGGCACCTGGGCGCGGGTGAAGTTGGAGGATCCGCGCCGGCCGGCGGTCCCGGCTCGGCCGGCGCCGCCGTCCGACGGTCGCGCTCCTCGCGCAGCAGCGCCCACTGCGCGGCGACCCGGGCGGTGATGCGCTCCTCGTGCTCGCGGTCCTCCAGGTCCTCGCGCGCGGTCCCGCGCCGCCGGCGACGCTGCCGACGGCTGCTCCGACGGTGTCCGACGGGTCCGGCGCGCCCTCGCTCGGTCGCCTCCGGCTCGAGGCGCTCGGTCTCCACGTGTTCGTCGGTCACGAGGGCAGCCTAGGCTTCGCGGTGCCCTCGAGCAGCCACCCGGCCAGGCGATCGCGCGGCCTCGGGGTGCGCGGTCGCGAGCAGCCCGACCGCAGCGAGCACGGAGTCGGTGTCGACCACGACGTCCGGGTCGCTCCGGGAGCTGCCAGCCGCCCTCGCGGCCGGCCGCCGCGCCCGACGCTCCCGTCGAGCACGCGGGTCGGCGACGCCGTCGCGGCCGTGGCGCAGCACTCCTCCCGAGGCGACCAGCAGACCGACCTGGCGCAGGTCCACGCCGCTGCGCTCCACGATCCGCCCGCCGGGGCCGACCGACACCGTGCTCCGGCCGGCGTGGCGACGCAGCGCGATCACGATCGCCGCGCGGGCGATGGCCTCGTCGTCGTCGCGCTCCGGGTCGCTGTGCGGCAGGTACGACGGGTCGTCGGCGCGGACGCGCGCAGCCTCGGCGAGCTCGGCGAGGCCGGCCGCCTCGACCGTGCTCAGGGCGCTCCACCGCATCCCGAGGTCGCCCTCGACCGTGCGGGTCAGCGGGGTCGGCGCGACGATCTCCCGGGCCAGGCCGAACTCCTCGGGGTCGAGGGTCGACGGCCGAGTGCACGTCGGTGGTCGCGCCGCCGACGTCGACGACGACCACGTCGCCGGCCACCGCGGCGAGCACCTCGACGCCGCTGAGCACGAGGTCGGGGGTGGCCCCTCGGACCATCGCGCGGAAGGTGCGGCCCCCGTCGCGGGCGCTGAGGTCCTTGCCGCCGATGACGTGGCTGAGGAACACCTCGCGGATCGCGGCGCGAGCACTCTCGGGGCGCAGCACCCCGATCTGCGGGACCACGTTGTCGGCGACGACGTGCGGCGTCTGCGACCATGTCGAGACCGACGGCGATCGGCGACGGCTCTCGACGTTGCCCGGCCACGACCACCGGGCCGCCCAGCCGGCAGCCGACCAGGGCTCCGCGTCGGCCTCGATGACCTCGGCGTTGCCGCCGTCGGTGCCGCCGGTCAGCAGCACCACGTCGGGTCGCGATCTCGCTCAGCTGGCCGCGAGTCGGCTCGGCGGCGAGCCCGCCCGACAGCACCACGCACGACCTTGCCCCCGCTCGACAGCGCGACGCGGCGACCGGCCTCGGCCGTGACGAGCTCCTCGGTGCCGACCACGGCGATCCGCAGGCCGCCGCCGGCGCTCGAGCAGGCCAGCACGTCGCGCGTCGCCGGCGCGCGGGTCCTGCGCGGTGAGCGAGGCCAGGCAGGCGTCGTACCCGTCGAGCACGTCGGTGTCGATCGTGGTGCGGTGCTCGGCGGCGGCGACGATCCGGGCCCCCCTCGGATCGCGCAGGTCGACGAGGGAGGCCTTGGTGAACGTCGAGCCGAAGTCGACGCAGATCACGACGCCCCCGTCGTGGGGGTGGGGGTCAGCCGAGGGCACGGTCGAGGTCCGCGATCAGGTCCTCGACGCTCTCGATGCCGACGCTGAGGCGCACCAGGTCGGCCGGCACCTCGAGCGCGGTGCCGGCGACGCTGGCGTGGGTCATCCGGCCGGGGTGCTCGATCAGCGACTCGACGCCGCCGAGGGACTCGCCGAGGGTGAAGACCTGGGTGCGCTCGCAGACGGCCAGCGCCTGCGCCTCGCCGCCGCTGACGCGGAAGGACACCATGCCGCCGTACCGCTTCATCTGCTTGCGCGCGATCGTGTGGCCGGGGTGCTCGATCAGGCCGGGGTAGATCACCGAGTCGACGCGACGGTCCTCGGCGAGGAACTCGATGACCTTCTCGGCGTTGTCGCAGTGGCGGTCCATCCGCACCGCCAGCGTCTTGAGGCCGCGCAGGGTGAGGAAGGCGTCGAACGGCCCGGCGACCGCGCCGATGGCGTTCTGGTGGAAGGCGACCTTCTCGGCGAGCTCGTGGGCGCGCACGACGAGCGCGCCGCCGACGACGTCGGAGTGGCCGCCGGCGTACTTCGTCGTGGAGTGCACGACGACGTCGGCGCCGAGGGTCAGCGGCTGCTGGAGGTAGGGCGAGGCGAAGGTGTTGTCGACGACCAGCAGCGCGCCGGCGTCGTGCGCGATCGCGGCGAGCGCCTCGATGTCGCCGATGTTGAGCAGCGGGTTGGTCGGCGTCTCCAGCCAGACGAGCTTGGTCTGACCGGGGCGGATCGCCGCAGCGACGGCGTCGAGGTCGCTCACGGCGGCCGGGGTGTGCTCGATGCCCCAGGCCTGCTCGACCTTGTCGAAGAGGCGGTAGGTGCCGCCGTAGGCGTCGTCGGGGATGACGACGTGGTCGCCCGGTCGGCAGGTGCTGCGCACGAGGGTGTCCTCGGCGGCGAGCCCGGAGGCGAAGGCGAAGCCCCGCTCACCCTCCTCCAGCGCCGCGAGGTTGCCCTCGAGGGCGGTGCGCGTCGGGTTGGCCGAGCGGCTGTACTCGTAGCCTCCGCGCAGCCCGCCGACGCCGTCCTGCTTGTAGGTCGAGGTGGCGTAGATGGGCGGGATGACCGCGCCGGTGGTCGGGTCGGGCTCGTAGCCGGCGTGGATCGCACGCGTCTCGAAGCCTGCCTTGCTGATCATGGACTGGTGGTCCTGCGTCTGCTCACTCACCCATCGAGCGTACTCACGCCGGGCCCGACGTCCGACTCCTCACGTCACCCGTTCGTAAGACCCCCGCTGGAACGAACCGGCTAGCGTCGTGGTTGTACGGGGCGTACCCCCGAACCGTCGCGGCCCGTCACGGGCCCAGCCCAGGAGGCAACCGTGTTCTTCACCCGCAAGTCCGAGCTGATCGAGGCCGACAAGGCCCTCCCCGGTCGCAGCGAACGCCCCTTCCACCTCTCCGAGAAGCACCTCGTGCTCGACGCACCTCGTCGTCACCGACTCCGCCCCCGACGGCTACGAGGTCGCCGTCTTCGGCCTCGGCTGCTTCTGGGGCGCGGAGGAGATCTTCTGGAAGACCCCCGGCGTCTGGTCGACCTCGGTCGGGCTACGCCGGCGGCACGACCCCGCACCCGTCGTACGAGGAGGTCTGCTCGGGTCGCACCAACCACACCGAGGCAGTGCGCGTCGTCTTCGACCCCGCGGTCGTCTCGTTCGCCGACCTGGTCAAGACCTTCTTCGAGGTCCACGACCCGACCCAGGGCATGCGCCAGGGCAACGACGTCGGCACGCAGTACCGCTCGGCGATCTACTTCACCACCCCCGAGCAGGAGCAGACCGCGCGCGAGCTGACCAAGGTGTACGGCGACGAGCTCGCCCGCCGTCGTCTCGGTGACATCACCACCGAGATCCGCGAGGTGCCGACGTACTACTACGCCGAGGACCACCACCAGCAGTACCTCGCCAAGAACCCGCACGGCTACCGGTGCCACGCCAACACCGGTGTGAAGTTCCCTGAGACGAGCTGACAGCCGATCCCAAGAGGTCCGTCGACGTCGGACCGAATGACCTCACCGCACCCCGTCTTCACGTCGCGTTGGGCATCCCGCCGAACCGGTCACGGCAGCGCATCGTGTCCAGTCCGCGAACATGGGGTCATCGAGGCGCGGATCGCGCCAGATGCGGACGCACCAGCCGATTCAGGGACGCACGTTCAAGCTTTGGGGAACATCTGTTCATGTGGGTTGAACGAGGTTTCCCCGTAGTGAGCGAGGTGCCTTTCAATAGGCGGTCCGCGCAGCTAGCACGCGCGGATCGCGGCATGTGCGCACAAGCGATCGCCGCCATCGGACTACTGCGCCGAGAACCACCAGCAGTACCTCGCCAAGAACCCGCACGGCTACCGCTGCCACGCCAACACCGGTGTGAAATTCCCCGCGAACGCCTGACGCCGTCGACTCACCGGACCTCCTGATATCTTCGGATATCAGGAGGTTTCCGCATGACTGACGTGTTGATCCGGGACGTGCCCGAGGACGACCTGAAGCGGATCGACGAGAAGGCCGCCCGTCTCGGCCTGTCTCGCAACGAGTACCTGCGCCGTCAGATAGGGCAGGACGCCGCCCGACGGAGCGAACCCGTGACAGCGCAGGACTTTGCCAAGTTCGAGGACCTCGCCGACGAGGAACTGATGCGCGACGCCTGGTCGTGAGCGCGCCATGACGGCGACGTGGCTCATCGACAAGTCGGCGCTCGCGCGGCTCGGCCGGTCGCCGGACGCCGCGTCGTGGATCGAGCGCATCGATCGCGGACTCGTGCAGGTGGCGACCCCCACCCTGCTCGAGATCGGCTACTCCGCGCAGTCGTCGGCGGACTGGACGAGCCGCGTCGTCGCGCCTCCGGCCGCGCTCATGCCCCTGGCGACCATGACTCCGCGTGCCGAGCGAAGAGCCCTGGAGGTCCAGGGCATGCTCGTCCGTCGAGGACACCATCGCGCACCATCGGTCCCCGACCTCCTTCTCGCTGCCATCGCAGAGGTCGAGAGCCTCACCCTGCTCCACGTCGACGAGGACTTCGACCTGATCGCCGAGATCACGGGTCAGGCCGTCGAGCGTCTGCGACTCGACTGACGACATCGATCATCCGGGTTTCGTCAGCGACGGCGCGACAGCGGAGGATCGCCGGCCGGTAGGGCCGGAGATCCTCCGCTGTCCCGGCGGGCGGACGTCGCCCGGTGGAGCATCAACCGCCCATGCCCCAGGCGACGTCTCGGCCCGTACGCGCGACGACGACGTCGAGCCGCGACGCACCGGCGGGCGGGGTGGTCGCCGGGCCGAACGGGCCGTCGCCGCTGGCGAGGGCGTCGGCGAACGCCTCGAAGAAGCCCTCCACGTGGTCCAAGGAGACCTCGCCCGCCTTGAAGTCCTGACCGGTCGCCAGGGCGAGGTCCCAGCCGTGAATCGTCAGTTCCTCGATGGCGACGAGGGCGTTGTCGGCGGCGTCCATCTCGATGCCCCCGGCCGACACCCGGCCGTCCCAGGCGGAGTCCTCCCGCCAGGCGGCGGCCAGGTCGTCGAGCTGGCGAGGGATCTCGTCACGCCACTCGTCGACGAGCTCGGTCGGCGGCTGTGGTGGCTGCTTGCGCGCGTTGTCGGTGAAGACGGACGCGAACTGGTGGACGTGGGCGAGCAGGTCGGCCACCGTCCAGTCCAGGCAGGGCGTGGGTGCGTCGAGCTGGTCGTCGCGCACCCCACCCACGAGTCGGGTCATCTCCTGCACCGCAGGTCCGAGGTCAAACATGAGCACGTCCTTTCGAGAGCCGTCGGGAGTCAGACCCCCCGGCTCACCTGGACTCATCGATGAATTTCTCCCGCACGAGCTGTCGTATCCCGGAGAGCTCGCTCGTGGATAGGTTGAGGCGGGCATCCGGCCGGCCGCGCGAAGGAGCAGTCATGACGCAGTACGCCATCTACTTCCACCAGCAGTGGGTCGGCGACCACCCCGAGGAGTGGTACGCCGGCCGCGGTCCGCTCGCGAAGGCGGTCGTCGACGAGATCAAGGCGGCCGGGGACTACGTCTTCGCCGGCGGCTTGGTGGAGGAGCTCGAGGAGGCGTTCAGCGCGGACGCGACCAGCGGCACCACGCTGATCACCGACGGGCCCTACACCGAGACGAAGGAGTACCTCGGCGGGATCACCATCGTCGAGGTCGCCGACAAGGAAGCAGCCAAGGTGTGGGCCGGCAAGATCGCCGAGGCCTGCGGCTGGCCGCAGGAGGTGCGCGAGATCAAGTAGCGCGGCTACTTCTTCTTCTTCAGCTTGAAGGTGTGCTTGGCCGAGCCCGCGGCGTACTGCGTGTCGCCGGCGTAGCGAGCGACCACCTTCAGCTTCCCCTTCTTGGGCAGCTTGGCGATCCTGAACGTCGCCACTCCCGCCGGACGTCGTCGCCGAGAGCTTCTTCTTCCCGACCTTCAGCTTGATCTTGCCGGTCGCGGCCTCGTCGGCGACGGTCGCGACCGCCACCCTGATCACGCCGGGTCGACCCCGCTTGAGCCTGCCGGAGGAGAACCTCAGGCGGGCCGCGGACCGCGCCACCGTCACCGACGTGGGGTCGGAGGTCGTCGGAGCGAACAGGTCGTCGCCGGCGTAGGTGGCCGTCCAGGTCTGGGAGCCCGCGGTGCCGGGAGTGACTGACACGGCCGCCGTGCCGTCAGCGCCGAGCGTGGCTGTCCCGAGCGTCGTGCCACCGGACTTCACCGTGACCTTCCCGCTGGGTGCCGGGCCGGTCGACCCGGTCGCCGTGACCGTGACGGTGGAGGTCGACCCGCGGGTCGCGCTCGCTGCCGACAACGCCAGGTCGACCGTCCGGGCCGTGATCTCGACGTCCACCCGGGCCGGTGCCGACGTCAGGGGCCCGTCGGAGGCGGTGTAGGTGAAGGTGTCCTGGCCGCTGTAGCCGGGCGCCGGGGTGTAGGTCGCCGTCGAGCCCGGCCACCACGACGGACCCGTGGGCCGGGTCCTCGGCCACCGCGTAGGTCAGGGCATCGCCGTCGATGTCCGAGCCGTCCAGCGGGATCGAGACCGCACCGCCCGCGGCCGTCGTGGACGAGACCGCACCGGCAGTCGGAGCGTCGTTGACCGAGGTCACCACGACGTCCGCGCTGCCGGTGTCGGTCGCGGAGCCGTCCGAGACGGTCCAGGTGAAGGAGTCGTTCCCGTGGTAGTCGGCTGCCGGGGTGTAGGTCGCCCGGGTGCCGCTCAGCGTCACCGCACCGTGGGCGGGCTGCGTGGCGAGCGCGTAGGTGAGTGGGTCGCCGTCGACGTCGGTGCCGCTCAGGGTGATGTCCGTCGCGGTGTCCTCCGCGGTCGTGGCGTTCTGCGGCACGGCGACCGGCGCGTCGTTGACGGGCGTCACCGTGAGCGACACCGTCGCCGGAGCCGACGTGGCCGTGGCGTCGGCGGCGGTGAAGGTGAAGGAGTCGGCGCCGTTGTAGTCGGCCGTCGGCGTGTACGTCGCCTGGTTGCCGGTGACCTGCACCGTGCCGTGGTCGGGCAAGCGGGCTGACGGCGTAGGTGAGCGGGTCGCCGTCCGGGTCGGTGGCCGGGAGGGTGACGGTCACCGGCTGGTCCTCGGGCGTGGTGGCCGACGTCGGCGAGGCGGTGGGCGCCTGCGGGGTCGCGGTCACGTTGACCGACACCGTCGCCGCGTTCGACTGCGCCCCGGCGGGGTCGCTGACCCGGTAGGTGAAGGAGTCGGGGCCGGCGTACCCGGTGGTCGGCGTGTAGGACGCGACCGCACCGTCGACCTGCACCGAGCCGTGCGCGGGCTGGTCGACCACGGCGTACGTCAGGGTCGCGCCGGCGTCGTCGACGTCGGTGCCCTGCAGGTCGATCGGTCGCGCGGTGTTGCGCGGGGTCGACGTCGTGACGTCGGAGGCCACCGGGGCGTCGTTGACCGGCGTGACGGTGACCGTGACGGTCGTGCCGGCGGTGCCGCCGCGGCCGTCGGAGACGGTCACGCCGACGACGTCATTGCCGAAGTAGTTCGCAGCGGGCGTGTAGGTGAGCGTGGAGCCGACGATGGAAGCCGTGCCGTGCGCAGCGGCGGGCGTCGACAGCGACCAGGTGAGCTGGTCGCCGTCGGCATCGTTGGCGCTCAGCGCGACGGTCGTCGGCCCGCTGTCCTCGGCGATCGTCCTCGTCATCGGCGCCGTCGTCGGTGCCTGGTTGGTGGCGGGCGCACAGCGCAGCGGGGACCTGGCTGCTGTAGATCGAGCACACCCACTCGGGGTGGTCGATGAACGGGTTGCGGTTGTGCTGGTAGAGGTCGTCGACCAGGTCGTTGCGGGTCCTCTCGCCGGCGTCCGGCGGGTCGGCCAGCGACCACGCCACCAGCGTCGACAGCTTCCCGATCTGGGACCCGCTGTTGCCCACCGTGTCCCACATCCGGAGGTCGAGACCGTAGCCGTCGTCGGCGTCGCCGTTGAAGCGCACGTCCATGTAGAAGAGCCCGCGCGCCAGGTCGCCCTTGAAGCTGTCGCGCGGCTCGAAGGAGTCACCGTCGGACTTGCAGATCGGGCAGCCGGGGACGTTGTTGGTCCCCCCGTTGTCGAAGTCCTTGTTGCCTCGCGAGCTGTTGGTGTTGCCGCGCAACGGGCGCATGTGGAACAGGTCGGTGCCCGGCCCGGCGGAGGTGTTGAAGCTGCCCCGGCTCTGGGCCCAGGTGTGCTCGCGGTTCCACCCGTCGAGTGCGCACGAGCGAACCGCACTGGTTGGCGGCATCCAGGCTGTCGCCCGAGTAGGCGTCGATGATCCGGCTGGGGTTGTTCGGATCGCGGTCGAGCACCTTGAGTGCGTCCCACACGTCCGTCGAGGAGGAGGTGTAGGGGAGGAACGCGTTGCCGTCGATGATCGAGTTCAGCTCGAGCGCCAACGCGTTGCCGCTGAGGCCCGCGGCGCTGGCGTAGTACGTCGCCGGGTCGTGGGGGCCGCGGTCGGCCACGGACACGGCGCGCGGCTCGGCGGATGCGGCCGGCGACACGCCGGTGGCGGCGATCCCGGCACAGGCGAGGGCGGCTGCGGCGAGCGCAGAGGTCAGACGATGGCGGACAGACATGAAGCGGGACTCCTCGGGATGACCGTCCACCAGAGGACGAAGCGCCGAATGTAGCGCCTCGAACGCGAAATCGTCGCCGAATCCGCAGAGTGCGCCGAAATTTCGGTCGATACCCCCGGCGGCGTGCCGAGTACCAGCCGTGCTGGGACCGTCGACAGGCGTGATCGCGAGAAACCTGGCCGTCACCGACCGTAGGTATGCTCCGCTGTTCTGCATCCGCCCACTCGGACCCCTCACGACGACGACACGAAAGGTGCCGCCTTGACGTTCACGACCGGCCGCCGCAGCCTCGTCACGACCGGCGTCTGGGCGGCGCCGGTCATCGTCGCGGCGTCCGCTGCCCCGGCCGTCGCATCGTCCCCCAGCCGCACGAACCTCATGATGAGGCGTGCGACCGGAGACAACCTCAACAACGGCACCAGCTACGGCGGATTCTTCCAGCACGACGTCAACAACGAGGACGGAGCAACCGGCCCACCGTCGACCTCATGGCCAGCGTGGTCATCACCGCCGCGGACGAGACCCGGTGGGGCGAGGCGCCGTACGCCGTGACGCGCAGGTTCAGGGACGAGACCTGGACCTTCCTCGCGGTCTCGGGCACCGGCGCGACCCGGACCTTCGTCTTCAAGATCCAGGATCAGCTCGTCATCGGTGGGTTCGCCGCGTTGGACGTCGACGTGTACGCCGGCGCAGGCAAAGGAAACCTGGGGCCGGGGAGCCGCTCGGCGACCGCGTTCGACACGACGTCGATGGCGGCCTACGGCCCGGAGGAGTTCCGCGCCAGCCCGTTGCGCAGCGCACCGGCACGGTCGGTCCGACTGCGGTAGCAAGCCCGACCGGGCGCCGACCTGGTCGACACCTGCCGGGTGTCGGCGAATCTCCTCCCGTGTGTCCACTAGCCTTCCCCGGTGGCCACCGGCAAGGACGACGAGACGCTCTTCGACCTCCAGTCCGCTGAGTCCGCCGCCCCGCCCGGGAGGACGACGATCGTGCGGCAGGCGATCGCCGGGCTGCTCCTGCTGCTTGCTGCTGCCGGGGCCGCGTGGCTGCTCCCGGCGGTCCTGACCGACGGTCCGGCGCAGTCCGACGACACGGTGCTGCCGGTCGACGGCACGCCCTACCCCGCGGAGACCAGCGCCGAGCGCGAGTCGATGCTCTGGTTCGACGCCGCACTGCGCCGAGCCCACCTGCGAGGTCCGCGACGGCGTCACCGGCGATGTGCTCGCCACCGAGCCGACCGACGACCGCAGCGGTCGACGCCTCACCCGGACCGTCGACTGGGTGGGCGCCGCGACGTTCGACCCCGGCCTCGGCGTCGGTCGAGGTCGACCTGCTCGGCCGCCCTGGGCACCGTCCTGGTCACGCAGGCACCGGGGCAGTCCGCCGGCCTGGTCGCACTGGGCGCGATCGTCCTGGTCCCGCTCACCCTCGCGATGGCCGGACTCGTCCTCGTCGTGGCCGCCGCCACGGCCGTCGTGCAGGGTCGGGCAGCGCGAGGCTGACCCCATCGGGTGACGGTCCGTGCGTCACAATGGGCGCATGGCAGATCTCCCCCGCAAGGCCGCAGCCCGTACGGCGCGCCTGGCGGCGCTGCCGCTGGGCTACGCCGGTCGCAAGACGGTCGGCTTCGGCAAGCGCCTCGGCGGCGCACCCGCCGAGGCCGTGATGACCGAGCTCCAGCAGCGCACCGCCGAGCAGCTCTTCCGCACCCTGGGTGAGCTCAAGGGCGGCGCGATGAAGTTCGGCCAGCAGCTCTCCATCTTCGAGGCCGCCCTGCCCGAGGACGTCGCCGCGCCCTACCGCGACCAGCTGACCAAGCTGCAGGACTCCGCTCCCCCGATGCCGACCTCGACGGTGCGCGAGATCCTCGCCCGCGACCTCGGGCCCGACTGGCAGGAACAGCTCGTCTGGCTCGACGGCGGTCCGACCGCCGCGGCCTCGATCGGCCAGGTGCACAAGGGCCGCTGGCACGACGGGCGCGAGGTGGCGGTCAAGGTGCAGTACCCCGGCGCCGGCGAGGCGCTGATGTCCGACATCAAGCAGCTCTCGCGCCTGGCCCGCACGATCGGCCCGGTCTTCCCCGGCATCGACATCAAGCCGCTCGTCGAGGAGGTGCGGGCCCGCGCCGCCGACGAGCTCGACTACGCGCTCGAGGCGCGAGGCCCAGCAGGTCTTCGCCGACGCCTTCGCCGACGATCCCGACGATCGTGGTCCCCGGCGTCGTCGCCGTCGGCCCGACCGTGATCGTCACCGAGTGGCTCGACTCGGACTACTCGCTGGCGAAGGTCATCAAGGACGGCACGCCGGAGGAGCGCAACCACTACGGCGAGCTCCTCGTGCGCTTCATGTTCTCCGGGCCCAGCCGCACCGGCATGCTCCACGCCGACCCCCACCCGGGCAACTTCCGCATCATCCCCAACGAGGACGGCACGCCCGGTCGGCTCGGCGTGCTCGACTACGGCGCGGTGGCGCGCCTCGAGGAGGGCAACCTCCCGCGCGCCATGGGCTCGCTGATCCGGCTGTGCGCCCTCGGTGACGCCGACGAGCTGATGGCCGGCCTGCGCCGCGAGGGGTTCATCAAGGACAAGATCACGACTCGACCCGCAGATGCTGATGGAGTACCTCGCTCCGTTCGCCGAGCCGACGATGGTCGAGCGGTTCCAGTTCAGCCGGGCCTGGATGCGCGAGCAGTTCCAGCGCATCAACAACCCCCGCGAGCCCGCCTACACGATCGCGATCAAGATCAACCTGCCGCCGTCCTACATGCTCATCCACCGCACCTGGATCGGCGGGATCGGCGTGCTCAGCCAGCTCGAGGCCGAGGCGCCGTTCAACGCGATCCTCACCGAGTACCTCCCCGGCTTCGCCGACGCCGAGGCGTAGCAGCCCGGCGCTACGCCGCGAGCCGCTCCAGCATCGCCTCGAGCACCTCGGCGCCCTGCTCGGTGTCGAAGACGTTCTGCGCGTGGGCGCTGCCGCCCACGATGAGCACCTGGTTGTCGTCGCCTGGCGAGGCGTCGACCAGCTGCTGCGGGACGTCGGTGCCGGGCTCACCCTCGCTGGCGATGAAGAGCTTGGGCTCCTCCCCCAGGCCCTCGACCACGGTGTTGGGCGAGAGCAGCACCAGCTGGTCGGGCAGGTCGGGCTGGGCGGAGACCAGGCGCAGGATCGCGTCGGCGCCCGCGCTCCCCCCGACCAGCGCGACCCGCTCGATCCCGTCGTCCTGCAGCTGCTGGACGGCGGCCGCGATCGACTCCTCACTGATGTCCTCCACCGCCACGACGGTGGCGCCCTGCTCGGCGATCGCCGTCGCCTGGTCGGTCCACGAAGCCGCGTCGAAGGCGGCGCCGTGGGCGAGCACGACGCCGTAGTCGCCGTCGCCCCAGGTCAGTACGTCGGAGCCGCCGACCTGGCCCTGCTGCCCCGGCTCCGGGCTCCCCGAGGCCCCGCCCGATGCGTCGTCGCCGCCGCACGCGCCGACGAGCAGGACGAGGGCGGCCAGGAGCACTCCGAGCAGTCGTCGCATCCCTCGACCGTAGGCGGCTGCGAGACCGGGAGCGGAGGGGAAGTCCTTACAGGGCGATGACCATGACGTGCAGGCCGACGAGCCCGTGGGCGCGGGAGTCGAAGGCGTCCGGCACCGTGCCGACGATCGTGAAGCCGAGGCTCTGCCACAGGGCGACCGCCGCGGTGTTGGTCTCGACGACCGCGTTGAACTGGATCGCGCGGAAGCCCGCGTCGCGGTGCCACTGCACGACGTACTCCCCCAGGCGGCGGCCGACGCCGCGTCCGCGGGCGTGCTCCGCGACCATGAACGACGCCGTGCCGACGTGGCTCCCGCGGCCGGGGCGGTTGGGGCCCATGGTCGCGCTGCCGAGGATCCGGCCACCCTCCTCCAGCACGACCGTCTGGCCGGGCGCCGTCATCGTCCAGAGGTCACGCGCCTGCTCGGAGGTCAGGTCGAGGGGGTAGGCGTAGGTCTCGCCGGCGGCGACGACGTCGGCGAAGAACGGCCACACCTGCGGCCAGTCGGCGCCGGTCATCGGTCGGATGCTCGGGCCGGTCACTCGCCGGTGGTCCCGTCGATCGACTCGCGGATCAGGTCGGCGTGGCCGTTGTGGCGCGCGTACTCCTCGATCATGTGGTGCAGGATCCACCGGAGGTCGCACGGCCCTTCACCGTGCACCGATCGCACCGACTGCCGGTCGAGCCCATCGGTGGCGAGCGCCTCCTCGAGGATCGCCTCCGACGCGGCGATCGCGTCGACGAGCAGGCCGCGCAGGGTCTCCCCGGAGTCGGCGTGGCTGGAGGTGAGCTCCCAGTCGTGGTCGGCGTCCCAGTCGGCGCTCGCCCACGCCGCCACGTAGCCGCGATCGAGGAAGACGTGTCCGAACCAGTGGTCCTCGACCCAGGCCAGGTGCTTCAGCAGTCCACCGATGGTGAGGGACGACGGCGCCAGCGGCGTGCGCAGCTGATCGTCGTCGAGCCCCTCGGCCTTCCTCAGCAGGGTGGCCCGGTGGTAAGCCAGCCAGTTGCGCAGGCCATCGACCTCACCAGCGACCAGGGGCGGCTCGACGCGCGTGATCATCGCACCGCTCCCGTGCGCGGGTCGCGGCCGGTGACGCAGTAGGACAGCCCGGCCGGGTCGCGCAGCACGGTCCAGAAGTCGCCGACGAACGTCACCTCGGCGCCCAGCGCCTCGTGCCGGGCCACCTCCGCCGACCGGTCGCTCGACGCGAGGTCGAGGTGGGCGCCCGCCGGGCCCTCGTCGTCGAGGCGCTGCACGAGGAACCGGAGCGGCTGGGTGTCGGGGCCGACCACCCGGCGGAACTGAGGGAGCCGGGCCGGCGAGCCCTCGAAGCCGGTCAGCGCCTCCCAGAAAGCCCACTCCCGTTCGTACGTCGACGGCGGGACGTCGAGGCAGACCTGGTCGACGAGCGACTGCTCGCCGTCGCCACTCCGCGGGTGCCGGCCTGACCGAGGCGGGGTGGGTGACGAAGCAGAACGTGATGCCGGCCGGCGACGTCATCACGACGTAACCGAGGTCGTGGCGCACGACGGTCCGCGCGCCGAGCGACTCGGCCCGGTCGGCTGCTGCCACGGGGTCGTCGACGTGCACGTCGAGGTGGAGCCGCGACGGCGCCGTCGGCGCGACGCTGCACCTTGAGCACCGCGTCACCCTGGGGCGGCAGCAAGGTCGTGAACTCGCCGTCCGGGCCGCGCGGGGGCGAGATCGCGTAGCCGGTCACGGCGCGACCAGAACGCCTGCCCCGCCTCGTGGACGCGCAGGCTCGAGGTCGAGGAACGCGCTGATCCAGAACGGCTCGGGCTCACGAGACCGGCGCGCAGTCGTGACCGCAGCCGGACGGGCGGGCCAGGGCCGTCAGCTGTGCGAGGCCGGTCGGTGCAGCACCGCGCCGCTGGGCGTCACCAGCACGTCCTCCCCGTCGACGCTCGCCTCACCGTCGACGAGCAGCGTGTAGCCGCGCTGGGCCAGCGGCGGGAACAGCACCGTCACCAGGGCGTTGGCCCCGACGTTGGCGACCGAGCCGCGGCCCGGTCCGCTGACGACCATCCGCCGTCGACGATCCGGGGCTCCACGGTCACGGCCTTGACCCGCCCGCCGGGCGAGGTCGTCAGCAGGTAGCCGGCGCCGAAGTCGGCGAGCGCGGTGTTGAGGTCGGCGATGGCGACCGGGATGCTCATGGACGAGAGCCTAGTGTCACCGGAGCCCCGCGCCACGGTATCGGTCACCAGATGCCGAGCACCTCGCCGCCGATCCGGACGATGAAGGCCGAGACGACGACGATGAAGAACACCCGCACGAAGCCGGCACCCTGGGCGACCGCGGTGCGGGCTCCGACGTACCCGCCGATCAGGTTGGCCGCGCCCATGACCAGGCCGACCTTCCAGAGCACCGCACCCTGCGGCACGAAGACGCACAGGGCGGCGAGGTTGGTGGCCCAGTTGGCCATCCGCGCCTTGGCGCTGGCGTCGAGGAAGCTGTAGCCGAGCAGGCCCACGAGCGAGAAGACGAAGAAGCTGCCGGTGCCGGGCCCGAGGGCGCCGTCGTAGAACCCGATGCCGAGACCGGTCAGCATCGCGATGCTCGTGTGCCGATGGCCGGTGTGACGCAGCGCGGTGTCGCCGCCGAGGTCGGGCTTGAAGAGCACGTAGGCCCCGACGATCACCAGGGCGGCGAGCACGATCGGGTTGAACGCCTCGCTCGGCAGGTGGCTCGCGACGAAGGCGCCGCCGACCGACCCGACGAAGGCGAGCAGCATGAGCGGCCCGAAGGTCCTGGGGTCGGGTCGCACCCGCCGGTAGTAGGTCACCGAGCTGACGCTGGTGCCGCAGATCGAGGCGAGCTTGTTGGTCGCCAGCACCTGCACCGGGCTCGCCCCCGGAAGCCCGAGCAGCAGTGCGGGCAGCTGGATCAGCCCCCCGCCGCCGACGACGGCGTCGATGAACCCCGCGGCCAGGCCGGCGAGGGCCAGCAGCGCGAGCACCTGCAGGGTCGGGTCGCTCATGCGGTCCTCATGCGGGGTCCCCGCGGCGTTGTTGGGCGGAGGAGCGCAGCGGGGGAAGCCCAAGAACGTCGTGGGGTGTTCATGCGATGCCCGCGACCCTCAGCAGGCCGGTCACGGCCGCGGCCGCGACGACGGCCAGCAGCAGGTGTCGCCGCTGCCAGAGCAGGACCCCGGCGACCAGGACCCCGACGGTCTTGGCGTCGACCCGGAGGTCGGTGCCGGCGGCCAGGGCCGAGGTCGCGACGAGCGCGGCGAGGACGACGGGCGGCAGCAGCACCAGGACCCGGGTCGCGGCCGGTGGAAGGGGTCGCCCGCCGAGCACCACCGGCCCCGCCGCCTTGATGATCGCGGTGACCACCGCGGTGGCGGCGATGAGGAGCCAGATCGTCATGGCGCGCCTCGCCCCAGTCCGACCAGGGCGGCGGACGCGGCGACCAGGATCGGCACGCCGGGTGGCACGAACGGCACGAGCGCGAGGGCGATCGCCCCGCCCGCGAGCGCCACCCCGCGCGACCCGGGCCGTCGCAGCTCGCCGATCAACAACGCGAGGAAGAAGGTCGGGTAGACCGCGTCGAGGCCGAAGCGGTTGACGTCGCCGACGAGGTCGCCGCTCAGCGCGCCGGCCAGGGTGCCGGTGACCCACCCGACGTACTGCGGGGCGGTGGCCCCGAAGAGCAGCCAGCGGTCGAAGGTCCCGTCGCCGTTGTTGGACACCGCCCACGACGGGTCCACCACGGTCTGCGCCTGCACCGCGCGGGTCCCGGCGCCGCCCGGGAGGGACGGCGCCAGCGCGATCCCCATCGCGAGGAAGCGGGCGTTCATCAGCGAGGCGGCGGCGACCGCGGCGAGCACCCCGCCGCCGGCGGCGACGATCGCGGTGCCGGCGAACTGCGCGGCCCCGGCATGCACCACGGCCGACATCACGACTGCCTGGAACGGGGAGAACCCGCCCTGAACGGCGAGGACGCCGAAGGACGAGGCCAGCAGGAAGCCGACCAGCGAGAACGGCACCCCGATCCGGATGCCGCGCCGGAACGAGGCTCGGTGGTCGACGTGCACCCGGCGAGACTAGGCGGTGACCGGCCGGTCGACGCACGCGCATCACGCTCGGCCGCACGGGGACTCCTAGGATGGGCGTTCGACGAGGACGGGCGGGGACGGATGAGCAACGAGGTGCGGATCACGGTCAACGGCCGACCCCTGGCGCTCGGCGGGACGCGGGTGCACACCAACGCCCTCGACTGGCTGCGCGACCAGGGTCTGACCGGGGCGAAGGAGGGCTGCGCGGAGGGCGAGTGCGGCGCGTGCTCGGTGATGGTGGCGCGACCCGACCCGCGCGACCCGGCTGCGACGAGGTGGACGGCGATCAACGCGTGCCTGGTGCCGGCTGCCGCGCTCGACGGGCAGGAGGTCGTCACGTCCGAGGGGCTCGGCACCCCCGACGACCTGCACCCGGTGCAGCACGAGATGGCCGTGCGCGGAGGCTCCCAGTGCGGCTACTGCACGCCGGGCTTCGTGTGCAGCATGGCGGCGGAGTTCTACCGGCCCGAGCGTGGGACGGCAGTCCCTGCGGACGGCGACCACGAGCCCGGCGAGGTCGGCCCCAACGGCTTCGACCTGCACGCGCTGAGCGGCAACCTGTGTCGGTGCACCGGGTACCGCCCGATCCGTGACGCCGCCTACGCCCTCGCGGCCCCGACCGACTCCGACGACCTGGCGACCCGGTGCTCACTGGCACCGCCACCGCCGTCCGTCACGCGGGTCGCCGACGCCGATGGCACGTTCGTGCGTCCGACCGACCTGTCCGAGGCACTGGCCCTGCTCCGCGACCATCCCGAGGCGGTGCCGGTCGCGGGCTCCACCGACCACGGTGTCGAGGTCAACCTGCGCGGCCTGCGCCCGTCGTACGTCGTCGCCCTCGACCGGCTGCCCGAGCTGCGCGAGCTGACGGTCACCGCCGAGGCGATCGAGATCGGCGCCGCGCTGACCCTCTCCGAGATCGAGGAGGGCCTGCAGGTCCGCGGGGTCACGGTGCCGCTCCTGTCGCAGGTCTTCCCGCAGTTCGCCTCGCGGCTGATCCGCAACGGCGCCACCCTCGGGGGCAACCTCGGCACGGCCTCCCCCATCGGCGACACCGCACCGGCGCTGCTGGCGCTCGACGCGCGCCTCGTGCTCGCCTCGTCCCGAGGCGAGCGGGAGGTCGCCCTGGCGGACTACTTCACCGGCTACCGGGCCACCGTCAAGCAGCCCGACGAGCTGATCAGGACGATCCGGGTCCCGCTGCCCCTCGCCTCGACGACCGGCTTCCACAAGATCGCCAAGCGGCGCTTCGACGACATCTCCGGCGTGGCCGTGGCCTTCGCCCTCGACGTCGTCGACGGCGTCGTCGTGACCGCCCGGATCGGTCTGGGCGGCGTCGCCGCGACGCCGCTGCGCGCCCTGGGCACCGAGTCGGCGCTCGTGGGCCAGCCGTGGAGCGCCGAGACGGTCGCGGCGGCCGGTCAGGTGCTCGGCCGGCGAGGGCACGCCCCTCGACGACATGCGCGCGTCTGCCGCCTACCGCTCGGCCATGCTGGGCCAGGCACTGCCGCGACTGTGGCACGAGAGTCAGGGGGCCCTCGCATGACCGGCACCGACCTGTCGCGACGCCCCGACGCCGCTGTCGCCGTCGGCCTCGACATCCCGCACGAGAGCGCGGCCGAGCACGTCAGCGGCACCGCGCTCTACACCGACGACCTCGTCCAGCGCACCCACGGCATCCTGCACGCCCACCCGGTGTCGTCACCGCACGCGCACGCGCGGGTCACCGGCGTGCGCACCGACCCGGCGCTCGAGGTGCCCGGCGTCGTCCGGGTGCTGACCGGCGGCCGACGTGCCGGGCGTCAACGACGCCGGGGTCAAGCACGACGAGCCGCTCTTCCCCGACGAGGTCATGTTCCACGGCCATGCCGTGTGCTGGGTGCTGGCCGACACCCTCGAGGCCGCGCGCCGTGGCGCCCTGGCCGTCGAGGTCGACTACGAGCCGCTGCCGGCGATCATCAGCGTGACCGAGGCGATCGCGGCCGAGAGCTTCCAGGGCGGTCAGCCCACCGTCGCCCGCGGCGACGTCGAGGACGCGCTGGCCGGCGCCGCCCACGTGTTCAGCGGCGAGATCGACTTCGCCGGCCAGGAGCACTTCTACCTCGAGACCCACTGCTCGCTCGCGCTGATCGACGAGGCCGGGCAGGTGTTCGTGCAGGCCAGCACCCAGCACCCGACCGAGACCCAGGAGATCGTCGCGCACGTGCTCGGGCTCGCCAGCCACGAGGTGACCGTGCAGTGCCTGCGCATGGGCGGCGGCTTCGGCGGCAAGGAGATGCAGCCGCACGGCTTCGCCGCGATCGCGGCCCTCGGCGCCCGGCTCACCGGTCGCCCGGTCCGGCTGCGCCTGAGCCGGCAGCAGGACCTGATGATGTCGGGCAAGCGGCACGGCTTCCACGCCCAGTGGCGCGTCGGCTTCGACGACTACGGCCGCCTGCTCGCCCTCGACGCGACCCTGACCTCCGACGGCGGCTGGAGCCTCGACCTGTCCGAGCCGGTCCTGGCGCGCGCGCTGTGCCACGTCGACAACGCCTACTGGATCCCCGCGGTGCGGGTCAACGGCCGGGTCGCGCGCACCCACAAGACCTCGCAGACCGCGTTCCGGGGCTTCGGCGGCCCGCAGGGCATGCTCGTGATCGAGGACATCCTCGGTCGCTGCGCGCCGCTGCTCGGCATCGAGCCGCGCGAGCTGCGCCGCCGCAACTTCTACGCCGACGACCAGGAGACGCCGTACGGCCAGCCGGTGCGGCACGCCCACCGGATCACCGCGGCGTGGGAGCAGCTCGTCGACGAGGCCGACATCGTGGCCCGCGAGGCGGAGGTCGCGGCGTTCAACGCGACCCACGAGCACACCAAGCGCGCGCTGGCGGTGACGCCGGTGAAGTTCGGCATCTCCTTCAACTTCACCGCCTTCAACCAGGCCGGCGCGCTCGTCCACGTCTACAAGGACGGCTCGGTGCTGATCAACCACGGCGGCACCGAGATGGGCCAGGGGCTGCACACCAAGATGCTCCAGGTCGCCGCGACCGCGCTCGGCGTACCGCTCGCCCGGGTGCGGCTGGCGCCGACCCGCACCGACAAGGTGCCCAACACCTCGGCCACCGCCGCCAGCTCGGGCGCCGACCTCAACGGCGCCGCGATCAAGGACGCCTGCGACCAGATCACCGCGCGGCTGCGCGAGGTCGACGCCGGTCGCGGCCTGGAGTGGGACGAGCTGGTGCGCGACGGCGTACTTCTCGCGCGTGCAGCTCTGGGCGGCCGGCTTCTACAAGACCGAGGGGCTGCACTGGGACTCCACCGCTGATGCGCGGGCACCCCTTCAAGTACTTCTCCTACGGCGTGTGCGCCGCCGAGATGGAGGTCGACGGGTTCACCGGGGCCTACCGCACGCGCCGCGTCGACATCGTCCACGACGTCGGCGACTCGCTCTCGCCGCTGGTCGACCTCGGCCAGATCGAGGGCGGCTTCGTGCAGGGCGCCGGCTGGCTGACCCTGGAGGACCTGCGCTGGGACGCCTCCGACGGGCCCGCGCCGGGGCCGGCTGACCACGCAGTCGGCGAGCACCTACAAGCTGCCGTCGTTCTCCGAGATGCCCGAGGTCCTCAACGTCTCGCTGCTCGCGCAGGCCCACGAGGACGGCGTCGTCTACGGCTCCAAGGCCGTCGGCGAGCCGCCGCTGATGCTGGCCTTCGCGGTGCGCGAGGCGCTGCGCGATGCCGCGGCGGCCTTCGCCCCCGATGGCGGGGAGGCCGCGAGCGTCGACCTCGCCTCGCCGGCGACGCCCGAGGCGGTCTACTGGGCCGTCGCAGGCAGCGCGCGGTCGCGCGTCGGCCCACGTCCTCGAGGGCGCCCCCGGCGTCGAGCCCGACCAGCCGCCCGCCGACGCCCCCGCAGCTCCACCCGACGCTCCGAGCAGGTCGCCGAGTCGGTGCCGCACCGTGCCTGACCACGACTGGCTCGACGCGCTGGTCGCAGCTGCGACGCGAGCGTGAGCCGGCGGTGCTGGTCACCGTCTCGGCGGTGCGCGGGCACGCTCCGCGCGAGGCCGGCGCCAAGATGGTGGTGACCGCCGACCTCGGCCTGGGGCTCGGTGGGGGGCGGCAACCTCGAGGAGACCGCGACCGCGCAGGCCCGCGTGCTGCTCGCCGAGGGTCGCGTCGAGCCCGAGCAGCTGACGATGTCGCTCAACGACGTCACCCGCACCGACCACGGCCGTCAGTGCTGCGGCGGCGAGGTGTCCCTGCTCCTCGAACCGGTGCCGGTGCGCCCCGCGGTCGCGATCTTCGGCCTCGGTCACGTCGGTCACGAGCTGGCCAGGATCCTGGCGCGCCACGACGTCGAGGTCCACCTCGTCGACTCGCGGGCGTCGTACGTCGACGAGGTCGCCGTCGCGGCGCTGCGCGAGGGACCCGCCACCGTGGTGGCCCACCACGCGCCGCTGCCCGAGGTCGCCCTCGGCGAGCTGCCGCGCGGCACCCACGTGCTGGTGATGACCCACGACCACGCCGAGGACTTCGCGCTGTGCGACGCCGCCCTGCGGTGCGGCCACCTCGCCTCGGTCGGCCTCATCGGCTCCTCGGCGAAGTGGCGACGCTTCGAGCGCGGGCTGGGGATCGAGGGCCACTCCCCCGAGACGATCGCGCGGATCCGCTGCCCCATCGGCGACCCGGCGGTCGTCGAGCGGCTCTCCACCGGGGTGCAGGGCAAGCAGCCGGCCGTCATCGCGCTCGCGGTGGCGACCGAGGTGCTGGCGGGCGTCCGCGCGGGCGCCGGCGCCTCGCTGGCGCCCTGATCCTCTCCCACCTCGGCTCGGGAACCGACCGGGAGGCTCGGGCGTCCCACCCGCATGCCCCTCCTCCACCGGATGCTCCCGACCGCGGCGATCACCGCTGTCCTCCTCGCCGCGTGCTCCGCCGACCCGACGGTCGGGCCGAGGATCGACCTGGACCCCGAGCAGTACGTGCTCGACTATCCGGAGGTCGTCTACGACTCCGGCGCGCAGTCCCTCCCCCAGGCAGCGTCAGGAGGTGTCGCCGACAGCGTCGCGCCCCAGGTCCCGTCGATCTTCGACGACAACACCTTCGTCGACCCGGGCGAGGCCCCCTTCGTCGACGTGGCCGACCAGCCGACGTCGACGTTCGGGCTCGACGTCGACACCGGCTCGTTCTCGGTCGGGCGCACCTTCCTCGCCGAGGGATCCCTGCCGCCACGTGAGTCGGTGCGCACCGAGGAGTGGGTCAACGCCCTGGGCTCGCTCCAGGACGATCCGGCCGACGCCGACCTCGGGATCAGCATCGACGCGATGCCGTCGTTGTCCGGCGAGGGCCGCCGGATCCTGCGGGTCGGCATCGCCGCGCGCAGCATCGCCCCCGACGAGCGGCCCGCCGCCCACCTGACCTTCGTCGTCGACACGTCGGGATCGATGGACATCCGGGAGCGCCTCGGCCTCGTCAAGGCCTCGCTCGGCCTGCTGGTGCTCCACCTGCGCGACGACGACACGATCGCCATCGTGGAGTACTCCGACGACGCGGCGGTCGTCCTCGAGCCCACCGCGGTCCAGGACGCCCAGACGATCGTCGACGCGATCGACCGACTCCAGCCGTCCGACAGCACCAACCTCGAGGCCGGCCTGCGCACGGGCTACGACCAGGCCGCATCGGCGTACGCCGACGGGGACATCAACGCCGTGATCCTCGCCTCGGACGGCGTGGCCAACGTCGGGTCCTCGGACCCGGACGCCCTCGCTGCCGGCATCGCCCAGCGGGCCGCCGACGGCATCGGCCTGGTGACCGTGGGCTACGGGATGGGCAACTACAACGACGACCTCATGGAGCAGCTCGCCGACCAGGGCGACGGGTTCTACAGCTACCTCGACACCTACGCCCAGGCCGAGAACCTCTTCGTGGACCGACTGACGTCGACGCTGGCCGTGGTGGCGGGCGATGCCAAGGCCCAGGTCGAGCTCGACCCTGCCCTGGCCGACGACTACCGGCTCATCGGCTACGAGAACCGTGCCCTGGCCGCCGAGGACTTCGACGACGACTCCGTCGACGCCGGTGAGATCGGTGCCGGCCACCGGGTGACAGCGCTCTACGAGGTGGGACTCCCCGACGTGGGGCAGACGCCGCGTTCCGACGCCACGGTGGCCACCGCATCCGTGCGGTGGCGGTCGGTGGCCGACGACGAGGTCGAGACGGTGACGGTGCCGGTCACCTACGGCGACCTGACCGGTGACGCCACGGACGCGCCGCCCGACCTCGTGCTGCAGTGTGCCACCGCGGCCTTCGCCGAGTGGCTCGGCGGCAACCGGGGCGCGGACGCCCCCACCCTCGGCGAGATCACGGCCCTGGCCTCGGCGGCTGCCGCCGACCTGCCGGACGACGGGATGCCGGGCTCGGCGGTGACGCCGGCGGAGATGGTCGACCTGATGGAGCTCGCCGCTGATGCGTCCCAGTGAGCAGGGAGGACAATGGGCGCCATGCGCATCGTCTCCCTGCTGCCCTCGACCACCGAGATCCTGTTCGCCATCGGTGCCGGTGACGACGTGGTCGGGGTGACCTTCGAGTGCGACCATCCCGCCGAGGCCCGGCAGCGGCGGATCGTCTCGAGCACCTCGCTGCCCTCCGGCCTGACCCCGGCGGAGATCGACGCGCACGTGGCGGCCGCGGTCGCTGCCGGCGAGGACCTCTACCGGCTCGATGCCGGTGCCCTGGCCGACCTGGACGCCGACCTCGTCGTCACCCAGGACCTCTGTGCCGTGTGCGCCATCGACGTGTCGCTCGTCGACGACGCGCTGACCCACCTCGGGTGCCGTGCCGACGTGCTCACCTTCGACCCCCACACCCTCGACGAGGTGCTGGCCTCGGTCGCGACCCTCGGCGCCGCGGTCGGTCGGGTCGCCGAGGCCGAGCAGCTGGTCACCTCGCTGCGCACGCGCCTCGACGACGTACGCCGGCGGGTCGCCGGGCGAGCCCGGCCACGGGTGGCGCTGCTGGAGTGGACCGACCCGCCGTACGCGCCGGGTCACTGGATCCCGGAGATGATCGAGGCCGCCGGGGGCGAGTGCGTGCTGGGCGCGGCCGGCGAGAAGTCGGTGCGGGTCGAGTGGCAGGCCGTGCACGACGCACGCCCGGACGTCGTCCTGGTCGCGCCGTGCGGCTACGACCGTGCGGGTGCGCAGGCCCAGGCGGACGCGCTGGTGGCTGCCGGCCTCCTCCCCGCCGGCGTGCTCGTGCACGCCGTCGACGCCGACGCGATGTGGGCGCGGCCCGGTCCGCGGCTCGTCGACGGGGTCGAGGAGCTGGGCGGGCTGCTGGCCGAGCTGCAGGGCTCGCCCTCGTGAGGCGCTGGGCCGTCGCGGTCGCCGTCGTCGCCCTGGGTGTCTCGGCGTGCGGCTCCGAGGACGGGACCGCCACCCAGACGGCCCTCGACCTCGACTACGGCTCCCCCCGGGTAGCCCCGCTGCCCGAGGACCTGGTCGACCGCCGGGTCGACGAGTACCCCTATCCCGAGAATCAGCTGGTCGAGATGGAGCTCGACAGCGGATCGGTGGCGGCGTTCTGGATCGACCCGGACGACATCGCACAGGTCTTCGTCCAGTACTCCGACCCGGACGACGGCGCCGCCTGGACCGCACCCGCCCTCGTCTACGAAGCGGGCGACGGCTGCCTCTACGTCGTCCCCGACTCATCGGGCACGACGGTCGCCGTCGGGCTGGGCTGCTACCAGTCCGACACCTTCGCCCAGCAGGCGCCGGACGAGGGCGTCTCGCTCGTCAGCACGGACTTCACGACCTGGGAGCAGCAACCCTCGCCCGGCGACTCCTACCCCGCGCCCGAGGTGAGCGAGGACGGAGCGACCGTGACCTTCGACAGCCTCGTCTACGACGGCCAGGTCGACGCCACGTGGGAGCAGGGCAAGGGCTTCAGCTAGCCCGCGAGCCGACCCGCGGACGTGTCGCGTGCCAGGCGACGGTGGCGAGCAGCACCACGAGCGTGACCGCTCCGATGTTGACCAGGTTGGTCGACAGCGTGCGCCCGCCGTCGACGGGGTCGACCAGGAATCCACCGAGGGCCCGGGAGAGCAGCACCCCGACGGCGAGACCAGCCACGTGCCTGTTCGTCCACGACCGACTCCGGCCCCAGCGCACGAGCGTGACCGACAGCGCCGCCAGCCCGATCACGGCCACCACGAGGGCCGCCCAGACGATCGACCAACCGAGGGCAGACTCCACGACCATCCCGAGAGGAACCAACCACACCGGCGACGGGGGCCGCCAAGCATTCCGGCGCACCGTCGACCGCCCACTTCGGCAGTCTCAGGGCGACGCCGACCCAGCATCGCGACCACCACGAGCGCACCGACGAGCTGCTGAGTCGACAGCTGCCAGCCCTCGGACGAGACGTGGTCCGCCAGGACGAGCCCGGCCGCGGTGAGATAGAGGCCGCCGAGGACGAGCATCGACGACCGGCCGAGCCAGGGCCGCTCACCATCGCGTGAGATCACCGCGGCGAGCGCCAACGGCGCGCCGAAGGAGGCCACGGTGTGCCCGAGCACGAATCCCACTGCGGCATAGGCCGAGAGATCGAGCGCCGGGACGTAGGTCGGCTGCCAGAGGTCGGCCCAGCCGTCGAAGTCGCGGTAGTCCGGGTTGACGACGCTCTGGTCGATGACCACCGCCTCCAGGACCCCGAGCGCGGTGACCATCAGCAGCAGTCCCGGCCAGCCGAGACCTCGGCGCACGGAGATCTCACGGGCCAGCAGCGCCGGCGCGCCGTACAGGGGGGCGAGCACCAAGAGCCCAACCGGCCAGGGTCAGGACACTCGTCTCCGACACGTCGTACGCCGACAGGTACTCCGCGCACACCGGCGACAGCAGCAGGACTCCGAGGACCGGAAGCCAGCGTGTGCGCATGCGCCCAATCAAACAGTCGGCTGAGTCCGACGCAAATGGGCTCCCGCTTCGTCATCCGCTCGACGAGCGGTAGCGGACCGGGGTCCTCCCCCGGTCGTTGTGCACGTCCGCGACCGGCTGCGGGTCGCAGCTCAGCGGTCGACGTCCCTCGTGACGTGCCTCGTGACCTGCCTCCCGCCAGACGGTGGCGTGATCGCGAGCGCCGCGACCACGACCCCCAGCGGAAGCAAGGCCGACCCGAGCAGCACCATCGTGTAGTTGCCCGCGGCCTCGCGCGACACCGCGAACAGCAGTGGCCCGAACGCCGTCGACCCGACGCTCACGGCGGCGATGAAGCCGCGCAGGGCACCGACGTGGGCGGTGCCGAAGAACCGTGGCATCGCGGCCGCCTCGAACGCCCGGATGGAGGCACCGGCCGAGCCGATCGCCAGGCCGAACCCGATCGGCCGAGAAGCCAGGGGTCACGACCACCCCCCAGGCGAGGCCGGCTCGCGAGGGAGAGCATCGAGGCGGCCACGACCCATCGCGGCGCGATCCGGTCGACGAGCGCGCCGGTGAGCAGGGTGGCGACGATGCCCGCGGCCGTCTGGGGCAGGAAGTTGGCCGCGGCCTCCGTGGCGGAGAGCCCCCGCTCCCCCAGGATGCTGATCTGGTGGAAGGCCACCGCGGTGGCGAGCATGCCCGACGTACCGACCGCGGCGGTGACGACCCAGAAGAACGGGCTGCGGGCGGCCTCCCTCAGGGTCTGGCCCCACCTCGGCGCCGGGCGCTCGCCGCGCACGTCGTCGCCGTCGGGTCGCTGCCCGAGCTCGGCCGGGTCGTCGCGCATCACGAGTGCCGCCAGCGGCAGCACCACGACCCACACGAAGACGCCCTCGACGACCCACACGTTGCGCCAACCGTGCGCGGCGATCAAACGCTCGAGCACGAGCGGAGCGAGTGAGATCCCGGTGGCGCCGACGGCCGAGACGATGCTCAGCGCGAGGCCGCGGCGGCGGTCGAACCAGCTCGCCGCGGCCAGCGTCGCGGCGAGCCCGAGCGCGCCCTGGCCGAGCATCCGGATCCCGACGAAACCCAGGGTCAGCCCGGCCGGCCCGGCGACGGTCGCCATCGCCGCGAGCACGGCCCCGAAGAGAGCCCCGATGACGAGCATGCTGCGGCGCGCGCCGTGGGCGTCGATGAGCCGTCCGGCCCACGGCATCGCGAGGGCACCGGTGAGGGTGCCGACCAGGTACGCCGTGGAGAGCGCGCTGCGGGAGATGTCGAGGTCGCGGATCATCGGGTCGACGAACGCCGAGACCGCGGCGGTCTGGCCGGGCGCCGTGCAGACCAGCACGGCGGCCGAGACCGCGACGACGTGCCAGCCGTAGAACGAGTCGGGTCGCCGCGCCGGCCGACGGTCGGGCCCGGCGTCACGGCCCCGAGCGCGTTGGTCACTCCTCGACCCAGTAGCCCCGCCCGCCGCCGAAGAGGTTGCCGTAGGAGGACCGCATCGCGCTCATGCCGTCATAGCCACCCGCGCCGCTGCCGCCGGGACGTCCGGCGTCGCGCGAGCCGAGGTAGGAGCCGACGACCGCGGCACCGAGGTCGTCGAGCTCGGGGCTGATCATCCGGCCGTCGACACGGCGCGCCATCTGCTCGATGAACCGGGCCAGGCCAGGGTCCTCGCCGAGCCGGAAGAAGGTCGTCTGCGCGCCCATCCGCCGCGAGTTGTCGAGCTCGCGGACGGCGTAGGCGACCGTCATCGGGTGCGGCGGGTAGGAGAAGTAGACCTCGCCGCTGGACTCGAGGTGGGAGGTCGGCTCCCCGTCGGTGACGATCAGCAGCACCGGCTGGGCGTTGGGGTGCTTGCGGAAGTGCCGGTTGGCGAGCAGCAGCCCGTGGTGGAGGTTGGTGCCCTTGTCGTACATCGCGTCGAGCCCGGTGAGCTGCTCGATGTCCATCACCTCGGCGTGACGGCCGAACGCGATGAGCTGGAGCGCGTCACCGCGGAAGCGGCTCTTGATGAGGGTGTGCAGCGCCAGCGCGGTGCGCTTCATCGGCACCCACCGACCGTCCATCGCCATGGAGAACGACGTGTCGACGAGCAGGGCCACGCAGGCCTGGGTGCGGGCCTCGGTCTCCTGGACCTCGACGTCGTCGATCGCGAGCAACCGGTGGTCGGAGCCGTCGGCGGCGCGCCGCCCGACACCGTTGAGGATCGTGCGCGGGAGGTCCCAGGGCTCGGTGTCGCCGAAGGCCCACTCGCGCGTCGCGCCGGACCGCTCGCCGGCGGCTCCGGCCTTGTTCATGTCGCGCTGGCCCTGACGGCCCGACATCTTGTCGGCGACGTCGCGCAGGAGCGCCTTGCCGAGCTGACGCATCGCCTTGGGGCTCAGCTTGAGCTGGCCGTCGGAGCCGCGCTTGAGGGTGCCGCCGTCGCGCAGCGCCTTCTCGAGCTGCTGCAGGGTCTTGGCGTCGACCGCGGCCTCGTCGCCGAGCTGCCGGGCCAGCTTGTCGAGGTCGAGGTCGTCCATGCGGGCGCCGCCGTAGGACTGCGAGAGCTGGTCGGCGAGCGAGTCGAGGTCGGCGAGGTCCTGGAAGACGCCGGTGCCGTCACCGAGCCCCAGCCCCTGGCCCGACCCCTCGCCCTGGCCGTCGCCGAACTGCTCGGAGCCGCCCCAGTCCTCCCCGGGCCGCAGCCCCTGGAGGTTGGCGTCGAGGCGCGCGAGCGACTCCATCAGCTCCGGGGAGCCGAACGCCTGCTGGGAGAGCTCCATCAGCTGCTGACGCTGCTCGGGGCTCATCGAGTTCATCATCCGCTGCGCGGCCGCGGCGCGCTGCGCCATCGCGTCGAGCAGCTCGTCGATGTTCTGCGGGTTCTCGGGGAAGTACTCCCCGTGCTTGTCCATGAACTGCTCGAAGTCCTCGGGGGTGTCCTCTCCCCGGCTGTGCTTCTCGAGCATCTCGTTGAGGTCGGCGAGCATCTCGTTGATCGCCGCCCGGTCCTCGTCGGTGGCGTTCTCCAGGGCCTGCTTCATGCCGGCGAAGCGCTGGTCGAGCATCTCGCGACCGAGGAGGTCCTTGATCTTCTCGAAGTCCGCGCGCGCCTCGCTGCTCTGCCAGTCGTAGTCCCCCAGCTCGCTGACCGCGGCGGCGGTGTTGGGCGAGAGGTTCTCCAGCTGCATCTCACGCAGGGCGCGGTCGCCCTCGTCCATCATCGCGTCGCGGGCGACCTGCTTGCGCTCCTCGAGCACCGCCTTGTCGAGCAGCTCGCGGATCTCCTGGAGGGTGCCGTCGAGGTTGTGCTTCTGCAGCAGCTCGCGACGGCGCTCGGCGATCTTGCGGGCCAGGTCGTCGAGGCCCTGCTGGTCACGACCGCCGCGGCGCAGGAACTCGCGCATCGCCCGCTCCGGGCTGTAGCCGGCCATGACGTCCTCGCCGATGGCGTCGAGCGCCTCCGCCAGGTCGACCGGCGCTGCCAGCGGGTCGCCGCCGTCGTACTTCTTGAAGCGGGATGCGCGCGTCTTCGCCATACGTCCAGTATGGCGCGCCGGGTGAAGCCGCCGATCAGGCCGCGCGTTGCTCGCCGCGCCCGAGCGATCGTCTCCTCGACGATTGCGGCGACCAGCGCCGGGTCGTCGCTCATGGGCACGTGCCCGCAGCCCGGCAGGGCGACGTGGCGCGCGGCGGGCAGGCGCCGCTCGGCGGTGGCGGCCTGCCGGTAGGGCAGCAGCCGGTCGAGCGTGCCCCAGGCGACCGTGACCGGCACCGAGATCGAGGAGGGGTCGAGCTCGTAGGTCACCCCGGCGCGGATCGTCGGCAGGAACGCCTGGGCCCGCTTCATCGCCACCGCGTCGCCGTACGTCGCCTCGGCGTCGTGCCGCTCGGGGTGGGCGTAGAGCAGGTAGCCGATGCTGCGGCGGGCGGCGGCCGACCTCGAGAGCGATCGCAGTGCTGCGTCGGGGACGTGGGCGGAGCCCCACATCGTCAGCAGCGCGCCGAGCGCCCAGAATCGGTCGAAGCGCCCGAAGAAGCCGGCCGGGCTCAGCACCGTGGCGCTGGAGACGAGGTCGCGAGCGGCGAGCTCGAGGCTGATCGCACCACCCAGCGAGTTGCCGACCACGTGGGGGCGCTCGATCCCCCACCGGGCGAAGTTCTCGGCGAGGTGGTGGCAGGCGTTGTCCATGTCGTAGCGCTCGCCCTCCGGGTAGGGAGCCGACTCCCCGAACCCGGACAGGTCGATCGCGATCACGTCGTAGGACTCGGCGAGACGGTCGAAGACCGGCTTCCACGCCTGGCGCCGGTGCCCGATCCCGTGGATCAGGACGACGGGATCGCCGGAGCCCGCGCGGTCGTGGACGAGCAGTGAGTGCGGCATGCGAGCAGACCTCCGATGACCCCATGAGTAAGTGCGACATGGAGTCTCGCATACATCTCGGAGCTGCGGGAGGCGAGGCGGCGCGAGTCGGCGCCTACAGGCGCCGACTCGGCACTGTCGGAAGGCGCGAGTCGGCGCCTGCAGGCGCCGACTCGGCAGAAGGGAGGTCCGGTCAGCCGTAGACGGTCTCGGAGCCGTCGGTGTCCTTGCCGACCTTGCGGGCGAGGTAGAGACCCTCCAGTGCGAGCTCGATGGCGCCGGCACGCTGGCCGTCGTTCTCGGCGCCCAGCCGGTCGCAGACGTCGTCGTAGAGCTCCGACTCGCCGAGCACCGGGAGCCCGGTGAGGAAGTCGCGCGCGGTGACCTGCTCGCCGGTCGTCACCATCGCGCCGGCCTCGATCGCGTCGACGAGGACGGCGAAGTCGAGGCCGCGGAAGTGGGCGCGCACCGTCTCGGCGGTCGCGGTGCGCAGCAGGTGGGTGAGGATCTCCTCCTCGCGGCCCTCCTCGCCGGACTCGAACTCGATCTTCCCGCCGAGCACGTCGACAGCGGTCTCGAGGTCGACGACCCGGGCCACAGCGTGGTCCTCGCCCTGCACGGTCGCGCGGTGGATGGCGGCGGCGGCGATCGTCTCGGCGCCGGCGATCGCGAAGCGGGCCGACACCCCCGAGCGCTGGTCGACCGACGAGGACTCGCGCAGCTGACGGGTGAAGCGGGCCAGGATCTCGACCAGGAAGTCGGGCACCTCGACCAGGTCGGCCGGGATCTCGGCCTCCTGACGGATCACTGCGATCTCGGCCTCGAGCTCGGTCGGGTAGTGGGTGCGGATCTCGGCGCCGAACCGGTCCTTGAGCGGGGTGATGATGCGCCCGCGGTTGGTGTAGTCCTCGGGGTTGGCGCTGGCGACCACCAGCACGTCGAGCGGCAGGCGCAGGACGTAGCCGCGGATCTGGATGTCGCGCTCCTCCATCACGTTGAGCATCGCGACCTGGATGCGCTCGGCGAGGTCGGGCAGCTCGTTGATCGCCACGATGCCGCGGTGGCTGCGCGGGATCAGGCCGAAGTGGATCGTCTCGGGGTCACCCAGCGAACGACCCTCGGCGACCTTCATCGGGTCGACGTCGCCGATCAGGTCGGCCACCGAGGTGTCGGGGGTGGCGAGCTTCTCGGCGTACCGGTCGGAGCGGTGGCGCCACTCGACCGGGAGGGCGTCGCCCTCCTCGACCGCACGCCGCTTGGACTCCACCGTGATCGGGTCGAACGGGTGCTCGCCGAGGTCGGAGCCGGCGATCACCGGCGTCCACTCGTCGAGCAGGCCGACCATGGTGCGCAGCAGCCGGGTCTTGCCCTGCCCCCGCTCCCCCAGCAGTACGACGTCGTGGCCGGCGATGAGGGCCCGCTCGAGCTGCGGGATGACCGTCGTCTCGAACCCGTGCAGGCCCGGCCACGGGTCGCGGCCCTCCGCGAGAGCGGACAGCAGGTTGTCTCGCAGCTCGGTGCGCAGCGGCTTGTGGACGTGGTCGGAGGCGCGCAGCTCGCCGAGGGTGGCGATGGCGGGAGCGGTGGTGGGCTCGAGAACGGCGTCGGAGGTCACGAATTAACGCTACCGGCCCCGACAACACCCGGGCGTGCCGCCGCTCGCCCGGTGAGCGCCCTCACGCGAACGTGACCCAGGCCACTAAGGTCGACACTGCCCGTCGGGGCTCGATATGGGGGATGCACCGTGGCTCGCAAGCTGCTCAAGATCAACGACTCGTCGTGGCTCTTCGCCGAGACCGTCCGCACCCCGATGCAGGTCGGGATGCTGGCGACCTTCGCGGTGCCCGAGGACCGGCCGACGTTCGTCGCCGACCTCGTCACGCGCTGGCGCGAGGTGCGCCAGTTCCAGCCGCCGTACAACTACCTCTTCAAGAAGTCGCCGGTGCCGAGCTGGCACGAGTGCTCCGACGACGACATCGACCTCGACTACCACCTCCGCCACTCGGCCCTGCCCGCTCCGGGGTCGCAACGCGAGCTCGGCGTCCTGATCTCGCGCCTGCACTCCGCGAAGATGGACCGTCGCTACCCCCTGTGGGAGACGCATGTCATCGAGGGGCTCGAGGGCGGCAAGTGGGCGCTCTACATGAAGGCCCACCACTCGCAGGTCGACGGCGTCGGCGGCATCCGCCTGCTGCGCCGCATGCTCTCGGCCGACCCCGGCACCCGCGACATGCTGCCCCCGTGGGCGGTGGGTACGCACGGCCCCGACCAGTCCGGGCTGCCTCCACGGGCCAAGCCCACTGCCGAGCTCGCGACGACCGACGGCCCCGGCGCCGTCGGACTGCTCACCGGTGGTGTCCGCAGCGGCGCATCGGTGGTCGGGTCACTGGCGCGCACCTACGCCGAGACCTTCACCGGCGCCGGCGACGACGTACGGGCCACGCCGTTCCGCGCCCCCAAGTCGATCTTCAACGGCCGCATCCACACCCCCCGGCGCTTCGCCACCCAGCACTACTCGATCGAGCGCATGAAGCACGTGGCGAAGGCCGCCGACGGCAGCCTCAACGACGTGTTCCTCGCGATCTGCGGTGGCGCCCTGCGCCGCTACCTGCTGGAGAACGACCAGCTGCCGCAGGAGTCGCTGACCGCCAACGTGCCGGTCTCGGTGCGCGCCCACGAGGGAGCCCGCGTCGGCAACGCGGTCACCTTCCTCTACGCCCAGCTCGGCACCGACGTGCACGATCCCGTCAAGCGCATCGAGCGCATCAAGGCCTCCACGCGGCTCGGCAAGGACCGCCTGCCCCAGGTCGGCTCGGGCGCGATGGACGCCTACACCGCCGCCCTCATGCTGCCGTTCCTGAGCCAGGCGATGCTGGGCTTCGGCGGGCACGGGCGTCCGGCCTCCAACCTGGTCATCTCCAACGTCCCGGGGCCTGCGGAGACGCGCTACCTCGACGGCTCGGAGATGGAGGAGATCTTCCCGGTCAGCCTGCTGTTCAACGGCCAGGCCCTCAACATCACCGCGGTCAGCTATGCCGGCGAGTTCAACATCGGCTACACCGGCGACCGCGACTCGGTGCCGAGCCTCCAGCGCATCGCGGTCTACTCCGGCGACGAGCTCGACGCGCTCCAGGACGCCCTCGGCATCTGAGCCCGGACCGAACCGGGCACCGCAACACCGTAGGGTCGTGCCGTGGCGATCGCACTGGGGATCCTGGCGGTGGCGCTGATCGGCGCGCTGGGCCTCGCGCTGGCCGCGACCGTGACCGTCGTACGTCGTCAGCGCGGCGAGCTCGCGTCGGCACAGGAGCGCATCGAGCAGCTCGAGGCCGACCTCACCACCGCGCTGCGCCCGCGCCCGGCGGCGACCGCGACCGAGCGTGCCGTGGCTCGCGTCGTGCGCGGCGTGAGCAAGGTCCGCGAGCACGGCATCACCGGGCTGCTCCAGTCGTCGATCGAGGACCTGCAGACCTGGGCCGCCTCGGAGGAGCAGGAGATCCGGTCGATGGCCGACTCGCAGGGCCGGGTGACCCTGCTCTTCTCCGACATCGAGGACTCCACGCCCCTCAACGAGCGCCTCGGCGACGACACCTGGGTCCGCGTCCTCGCGGCGCACGACTCGCTGGTGCGCGCCCGCGTCGACAAGTACCGCGGCCAGGTCGTCAAGACCTCCGGCGACGGCTTCATGGTCGCCTTCCGTGACGCCGAGGCCGCCTGCCGCGCGGCGGTCGGCATCCAGAAGGACCTGCGTCGCACGCTCGACCCGATGCTGCGGGTCGTGGCCCCGATCAAGGTGCGCATCGGGATCCACACCGGCGCCGTGATCAGTCGCGACGGCGACTACTTCGGCCGCAACGTCGCGATGGCCGCACGCGTCGGCGCCCTCGCGACCGGCGGCGAGGTGCTCGTCACCAACGCGGTCCACGAGTCGTTGGACGACGACGCCACGGTCACCCTGGTCGAGATGGGCGAGGTCGAGCTCAAGGGCCTCCCCGGCGACCACCTGGTGTGGCGGGTGCTGACCCAGTGAGGAACCGATGACGGCGCTCCAGCGCGACTGCCCGTGCGGCTCGGGCCAGACCTACGACGCCTGCTGCGGCCGCTTCCACCGCGGCACCGAGCAGGCCGCGACGCCGGAGGAGCTGATGCGCTCGCGCTACGCGGCGTATGCCGTCGGGGGTGACGCCGGAGACGCCTATGTCTTCCGCACCTGGCACCCCCGCACCCGCCCGGTCGACGTGACGACCGATCCCGGCCTGGAGTGGACCGGCCTGCGGATCCTGCGCGCTGACGGCGACGTCGTCGAGTTCGCGGCGCGCTACACCTACGGCGGCGTGGAGCGGGTGCTGCACGAGACCAGCCGGTTCGAGCAGCGGGCCGGGCGGTGGGTCTACGTCGAGGCGATCACGTCGACCACCCCGGCGTAGGCGGTCGGGTCGAACGGCTGGTCGGCGAACGCGCGGAACGCCAACGCGCGCAGCATCGCCTGGTGCTCGGCCCCTGTCGTCCAGCCGCCCAGCGCCGCCACCGGCGCGTCGAACCACACGACCGCGTCGAGCGCCGCGATCGCCTCGGCCCACAGCACCGGACGCCACGACGGCGACACGTCGATGATCACCGCGGCGCCGTGACGGTCGAGCAGCACGTTGCCGGCGAGGTCGGCGTGGACCAGCTGGTCGTGGCCGAGCCACGCGCCGCTCAGGCGCGCGACGATGCGTCGTACGACCTCGGCCGCGGGGGTGCCGTCGGCCGCGGCGAGCATCTGCTCGGGCGGGCCGAAGGCGAGCGCCTCGGCGCGGCTCCACTGGTCGTCGCGCTCATCCAGACCCGTCGGCCTGCTCGGCATCGCGGTCGCGAGCTGTGCGTGCAGCACCCGGCCGGCCGCGAGGGTCACCTCGAGGTCGCGACAGGTGGTCGTCTCCGGCTCGTAGCGGCACGCAGCCCACCCGTCGACGACCCACGACCCGTCGCGGGCCGGCACCGGCATCGCGACGCGCAGGTCGCGCTCACGCCGGGCCGGGTCCTCGTCGAGGCGCACCGCGAGACGCGCCAGGACCGGACTCAGCCAGGACTGGATCCGCTCCTCGCGCCCGGGGCTCAGCACCAGGTCGCCGGCCCGGTGGCTGTGGCCGCTGCCGCCGGGCAGTCGCGTCGCGTCGCCGGGTACGGCGAACAGGTCGAGGACCCGGGCAGGCGGAGCATTCATCAGCACGAGGGTAGTGGGTGGACGTCGGTCGACCCTGGCCCGGAGCGGGTCGACAGGTGCGGACGCACACCCACCCCGGGTGCTCGACCACCGACGGGCGTGGGTCTCGAGCCGCTACTCGACCTCCGGCCACCGCTGCGGGGGCTGCGCCCCGCCGACATCATCGCCTCGACCCTCTCGCGACAGCCGGCTCTGCAGGGCGACGAGCTCCCTGGCGATGCGATTGAGCTCGGAGTCGAGGCGTCGAAGCCGTCGTACCGACAGGGCGTCGGAGACCGGGTTGTCGAGCCACACGTCGCCCCAGACGATCAGGGCCTTCGAGGACGGGTCGACGATCGGGGCGAGGTCCAGCTTCTCGAGCTCGCTGCGCAGCTCGGTGAGGGTCCACCGCGCCGAGCGCACGTATCCCTCGACCCGGCGCAGCTTGTCGCGCTTGCGAGCGCTCGCGACGAGGCCGCCGAACCACAGGTCGTACGACGCCAGCTCGCGGGCCTCGCGCAGGCTGTCCAGGGCCCTGTTGATGGTGCCGAGCGCCGAGCTGATCGACGCCAACGCCTTCGCACGAGTTGTCTTCTCGCGTCCACGCCTCCACCCTAGGTGAGCGCACGGTCGCGACGAGACGGACCGAAACCCGGGTGCGCCGACCCTGGGTTCGTGGTCGGCTTGCCGCATGGACCTCCCCCGCCCGTTCGTGATCCGCGAGAGCACCCACCGCATCCACGACCCGTTCGGACCCGAGAGCTCGCGAGGCTGGGCGACGAGCTGCGCATGGCGCCGGGCTCGCGACTGCTCGACCTGGCCTCCGGCTCGGGCGAGATGCTCTGCACCTGGGCTCGAGACCACGGCGTGCGCGGGGTGGGCGTCGACATCAGCAGCGACTTCACCGCGTCGGCGATCGCGCGGGCCGACGAGCTCGGCGTGAGCGAGCAGGTGTCGTTCGTGCACGGGGAGGCCGCGGCGTACGTCGACACCTTCGACGAGCCCCCGTCGACATCGCCTCGTGCCTGGGCGCCACCTGGATCGGCGGCGGCCCCCTCGGCACGATCGACCTCCTCGCCCGCACCCTCCACCCGGCCGGGATGGTGCTCGTCGGCGAGCCGTTCTGGGTCCGGTTGCCGGAGACCGAGGAGGCACTGCGTGGCTCGCACGCCACGTCCGTCGACGACTTCGCCACCCTGCCGGCGCTCGTGCAGTCCTTCCGCGACCACGGCTGGGACCTCGTCCAGATGGTGCTCGCCGACCCCGATGACTGGGACCACTACGCCGCGGCGCAGTGGCTCACCACCCGCCGCTGGCTGGACGCCAACCCCAGGGACGAGCTGTGGGAGCAGATGCGCGCCGACCTCGACGCGGCCCCCTGGCCCACGTCACCTACACCCGAACCCACCTGGGCTGGGGAGTCTTCGCCCTGGTGCGGCGATGATGGGGCCGTGATCATCCGCGAACGCCGAGAGGAGGACCTGCCTCGGCTGGCGGAGGTCCTGGCCGAGCAGCAGGCCGCCTCGCAGTACCCGATCCGTTGGCCGTTGCCGATCCCCCTCCAGGACTTCCTCGTCCGGCCCGCCGAGGAGCGCGCCTGGGTCGCGACGGACGACGCCGAGGACGTCCACGGGCACGTCGCGGTCCACTCCCTCGGGGACGACGACGTCAGCGATGCCTTCCGAGCCGCCCTCGGGAGCGACGACCTCGCCGTCGTCGCGGTGCTCTTCACCTCGGCCGGGAGCCGCGGCACCGGGGTCGGGGCCGCCCTGTTCGACACCGCCGTCGCGTGGATCCTCGAGACCGACCGGACGCCGGTCCTCGACGTGGTGCCGACCCACGACGTCGCCGTGACGTTCTACCGGCGCCGCGGCTGGGTCGAGGTCGGGGTCCACCGACCGCCGTGGCTGGGAGCAGACCTCGCCCTGATGGTGCATCCCGCCCGCGCCGACGCCTGAGGCCGGCGTCGGGGGGGCGGCTCAGGACCGGGCCTCGACCGTGCGGCGCATCACCGTGTTGCGCAGACCCTTGGCACGCACGTGGTCGAACCCGTGGCGCTCGTAGAGACCACGCGTGCCGTTGTAGAGGAACGACGACGACATCCTCTTCTCCCCCACCTCGTGCGGGTAGCCCTCGACGACCCCACCGCCGGCCGCTGCGATCAGGTCCAGCGCACCCCCGAGCGCGAGGTCGGAGAGCCCGCGGCGCCGGTGCCGCTTGTCGACGAAGATGCAGGTGATCCGGAAGTCCGGCACGAGGTCGGCCTCGGCGTCGTACTGCTTGCGGTGGTGGATGTTGGGCAGCTCGTCGGGAGTTCCGTACTCCGCCCAGGCGACGGCCTCGTCCTCGTGCAGCACCAGCGCCGCATGGGCCGTCCCGTCCTCGACGTGCCGACGCTTGAGCCGCCGATTCATCTCGGCTCCCTGACCTCGCTCGGCGCAGTCGGGGTGGAACCAGATGCACCAGCACCCGCCGAAGATGCCGTTGTGCCGCTCGACGAGGCCGGCGAACAGCGGCCAGGTCTCGGGACTGAGGGGCTCGACCGTGTACGTCGCGTCCGTCGCCGTCGTCATGACCCCACCGTAGAGGCGCCTCCGGACGATCTGCGTCCGCCTTGCCCGTCAGGCGGAGTCGGCGAGGGTCGCGCAGATGTTCTCCTCGGTCCCCCGGTCGACGCGCATCGTCTTGGTGCCGTCCCGGTCGAAGGCGATCCTGTGGAAGCCGCCGAGCTGGTAGTAGCCCTGCGGGTAGTCGTCGGTGGAGACGAACCCGATGCCGACGTTGCCGCGCGCCGTGTAGACCTTCAGGGTCCCGTCGCGCCGAAAGCGCTGGACGGCGTCACCACTGGAGTCACGCGTGATCTGGGCCCCGGACTCGTCGTTGGTCGTCGTGCCGACGAGCGGTCCCCGGTAGGCGACGACCTTGACGCTGCCGTCGGGGAAGCGCTTGCGCACCTGCATCTCCAGGTGCTGCTCGTCGGGCCGGTAGGTGAAGGGGAACGTGCAGTACTTTCCCGCCGGGGCGGTGAAAGACTCCTGCGTGACGGGCTGCCAGGGCTCTGCCTCGGCGGCCGTGGCGACCGGGGCGGAGGCGGTGGCAGCGGTGAGCGCTGCGACACCGAGGAGAGCGAGGAGACCGTGGGTGGCGCGTGACATGAGAGCGACCTTCCGAGAGTGTGTCGACCTGCGGGTGATAACCGATACAATCTATCTAACGGTTAGAGTGGGCCATGGTCAAGGGTGAGTCGGCGAGCGCGACGTGGTGGGTGTCGGTGCGCGGGGTCGTGCTCCCGGCCCCCGTGTCCGGGCATCCGGCCCTCGAGCTCGGCAACACCTGGGCCGGCTGGACCACCGAGGGCGTACCGATCGCACCGGAGGAGTCGGCGAGTCGTGACTACCTCGCCTCCGGGAGGCACCTGGCGACGCTCGCCACCGATCGAGGTCTGCTTCCGGCGACCTGGGACGGACAGGTGGACGACGCCACGGTGGAGGCTGCGCGCGAGCTCCGCCCGATGGCCTACCGGGTCGCCCGTGGACTCGGCAGCGACGACGACCTCACGCGCGTGTCCCGGCTCGCTGCCGAGGCCCGGGGGCTCCAGCGACTCGCACGCACCGCGGACGGACTCCGGTGGGAGCTCCGCGCTGACCGGGGCACGTCACGAGCTCCGCTGCTGGCCGCCGCGGCCGCCCTCGCCGACCTGGTGACGAGTGCCGATGCCGATCGGGTCCGCGCCTGTCCGGGAGTCGACTGCGGCTGGCTGTTCCTCCAGAGCGGTCGCCGTCGGTGGTGCCAGATGGCGGTGTGTGGCAACCGCGCCAAGCAGGCGACCTTCGCCGCCAAGCGCTGAGCCGGAGCACCCGGCCGCGGGCCCGCTCAGCGGGACAGCAGCACCGACGACCCGTGACCGAACAGGCCCTGGTTGGCCGTGATGCCGACCCGGGCGCCCTCGACCTGACGCTCCCCGGCCTGGCCGCGCAGCTGCCAGGTGAGCTCGCAGACCTGGGCCAGCGCCTGAGCCGGCACCGCCTCGCCGAAGCAGGCGAGGCCACCGCTCGGGTTGACCGGTATCCGGCCACCGATCGTGGTGTCTCCGGCCCGCAGGAGCGCCTCGGCCTCGCCCTGCTTGCACAGGCCGAGGTCCTCGATCCAGTCGAGCTCGAGGGCGGTCGACAGGTCGTAGACCTCGGCCACGTCGACGTCCTCGGGCGAGATCCCGGCCTCCTCGTAGGCGGCCAGCGCGATCGACTCCTTGAACGTGTGCTCGGGCGCGCCGACCGCTGCACTGGGGTCGGTCGACAGCATCGGCATGTCCATCACGGTGTTGGGGAACGTCGGCGTCACCGTCGACACCGCGACGACCTTCACCTGCTCCTCGAGGCCCAGCCGCCGGGCGTAGTCGTCACTGCAGAGCACGACTGCCGCCGCGCCGTCGGAGGTGGCGCAGATGTCGAGCAGGTGCAACGGGTCGCACACGACCGCGCTGGACAGCACGTCGGCGGCGGCGACCTCCTTGCGGTAGCGCGCGTTCGGGTTGCTCAGCCCGTGCTTGGCGTTCTTGACCTTCACCTGGGCGAAGTCCTCGCTCGTCGCGCCGTAGAGGTCCATCCGGCGGCGCGCGTAGAGCGCGAAGTACGCCGGGTTCGTCATCCCCAGCAGCCGGAACCGCAGCCAGTCGGGGTCGTCCCAGCGCTCACCGGCGTTCGGCTTCAGGAAGCCCTTGGGGGTGGTGTCGGCACCGACCACCAGAGCCACCTCGCACAGGCCGGCGAGGATGCGGGCCCGCGCGGTGTCGATCGCCTGGGCGCCGGTGGCACACGCGGCGTACGACGTCGCGACGCGCGCGCCGTTCCACCCCAGCGCCTGCGCGAAGGTCGCGCCGGCGACGTAGCCGCCGTAGCCGTTGCGGACGGTCTCGCCGCCCACGACGTAGTCGACGTCGCTCCACGGGATCCCGGAGTCGGCCAGCGCGGCGCGCGCGGCGTGGACGCCGTAGGTGACGAAGTTCTTGCCCCACTTGCCCCAGGGATGCATGCCGACGCCGGCGACGGTGACCTCGCGCGTGCTCACTGGTCTGCCTCCTGTCCCAGCTCGACCACGGGCTTCCAGCGCCAGATCGTGCGCTCGGCGCCGTCGGCCGCATCGGCGTACAGCGTCTCGACGACGAGCTCGACCTCGGCGCCGACCTGGAGGTCGGTCACGCCGTAGCCCGCGGCGACCTGGCCGAGCACGACCAGCCCCTCGGCCAGCTCGACGGCCGCGAGCGCGAACGGCGTGTAGTCCTCACCCTCGGCGTGCGGAGCGATGTAGGGCGCCGGTGGCTGGTACTGCGCGTCGGTGTAGCTCCAGATCCGGCCCCGTCGCGACAGCTCGACCTCGTCGAAAGCCTCGCCGTCGCAGGCGGGGTTGCGGCAGAAGCCGGTGTGGTCGGCGATCGGCGGGAAGTACGTCGAGGAGCACGTGGCGCACCTCGAGCCGAGGAGTGCGGGCTCGAGGCCGGTGGTGAACCAACCCTCGATCGCGGGGGCGGCGGTCATGGAGCCTCCAGAACGCTTGGGGTGAGCACGTCGAAACTAGAACGTGTTCTCACTCTAGAGCAGGAGGACCCCGGTCGTCAGCCGCGCGCGAGATAGGCGAGCAGGTCCTGGCGGGTCACGACACCGATGGGCTTGCCGTCCTCCTGCACGAGCAGCGCGTCCGCGGCCTCCAGCAGACCCACCGCGTCCGAGGCCGCCTCGCCCGAGCCGATCGTGGGGAGCGGATCGGACATGTGCTGCTCGACGGAGTCGGTCAGCGAGGCGGTGCCGGCGAAGAGCGCGTCGAGCAGGGCCCGGTCGGAGACGGAGCCGGCGACCTCGGCGGCGACGATCGGCGGCTCGGCGCGCACGACGGGCATCTGCGAGACGCCGTACTCCTGGAGGATCGCGACCGCCTCGGCCACCGTCTCGCTCGGGTGGGTGTGCACCAGCTCGGGCATGCCGCCGCTCTTGCTGCGCAGCACCTCCCCCACGGTGCGCGAGGACCCCTCGTGCCCGCTGGCGAAGCCGTACTGGCTCAGCCACTCGTCGTTGAAGATCTTGGTGAGGTAGCCGCGACCGGAGTCGGGCAGCAGGACCACGATCACGGCGTCCTTGCCCTCGGGGGTGCCGGCCAGCTCGTGGGCCAGCTGACGCGCGGCGTAGGCCGCCATGCCGCACGATCCGCCGACGAGCAACGCCTCCTCGCGCGCGAGGCGACGGGTGAAGGCGAAGGAGTCGGCGTCGGAGACCTCGATGATCCGGTCGGCGATCGAGCGGTCGTAGGTGTCGGGCCAGAAGTCCTCCCCCACGCCCTCGACGAGGTAGGGCCGTCCGCTGCCGCCGGAGTAGACCGACCCGGCCGGGTCGGCGCCGATCACCTGGATGTCGGGGTTCTGCTCCTTCAGGTAGCGGCCGGCGCCGCTGATCGTGCCGCCGGTGCCGACGCCGGCGACGAAGTGCGTGATGCGACCCTCGGTCTGCGCCCACATCTCGGGGCCCGTGGTCTCGTAGTGCGAGCGTGGGTTGTGCGGGTTGGAGTACTGGTCGGGCTTCCACGCGCCGGGCTGCGAGGCCAGCCGGTCCGAGACGTTGTAGTAGGAGTCGGGGTGCTCGGGCGCGACGGCCGTGGGGCAGACGACCACCTCGGCGCCGTAGGCCTTGAGCACGTTGCGCTTGTCGACGCTGACCTTGTCGGGGCACACGAAGACGCAGTGGTAGCCCTTCGCCTGGGCGACCATCGCCAGCCCGACGCCGGTGTTGCCCGAGGTCGGCTCGACGATCGTGCCGCCGGGCTGGAGCTCACCCGAGGCCTCGGCGGCCTCGATCATCCGGGTCGCGATGCGGTCCTTCACCGAACCGCCCGGGTTGAGGTACTCGATCTTGGCCAGCACCAGCGGCCCGGCGTCGTCCGCCTCGCCTGCCTCGGGCCCCGGCGGCAGGTCCAGGGTCCGCGAGAGCCGCAGCAGCGGGGTGTTGCCGATCAGGTCCAGGAGAGAGTTCACGTACTGCACCCCACCAACGTAGACCCGATCGACCCGCGCGTGGACCCCGCGTGCCGAGCGCCGGCGTACTTCGTAGGCTGGCACCATGGGAAAGGCCGCCGCAGCACGCAAGCTCGCCGCCGCAGCAGCCTTCGGTGGGGGCGGGCTCTCCGTGCTCGGAGCCGGCATCTACGGCGTCCTGACCTGCCGAGGCCAAGCTCGCGCGGCGCACCATCGGGGAGGTCTCCGGCGACCCGGTGCCCGACTCGACCGGGTGGTACGGCCGCGGACGCCCCGGGCCCGCGCTCAAGATCGCGCTCCTCGGCGACTCCAGTGCCAGCGGGTACGGCGTCGAGCGCGTCGAGCAGACGCCGGGCGCCCTGATCGCCAGCGGGGCATCGACCCAGGGCGACCACCGCATCTACCTCCGGGAGTTCTGCGTCGTGGGGGCGCGGACCGCCGACCTCGCCGCCCAGATCGACCGGGCCCTGCTCATCGAGCCCGACGTCGCCGTGATCCTCGTCGGCGCCAACGACGTCACCAACATGACGCTGCCCTCGGCCTCGGTCCGCCAGCTGTCCGAGGGCGTGCGCCGTCTCCGCGAGGCCGACGTCGCCGTCGTCGTCGGCACGTGCCCCGACCTCGGCACCATCACGCCGATCGCCCAGCCGCTGCGCCAGATCGCGCGCTCGTGGTCACGACGCATCGCAGCCGCCCAGACGATCGCGGTCATCGAGCAGGGCGGTCGCACGGTCTCGCTCGGCTCGATCCTCGGGCCCGAGTTCGCCGCCGCACCAGCCGTCCTCTTCGGACCCGACCAGTTCCACCCCTCGGCCGAGGGCTACCGCGCGCTCGTGCGGATCCTGCTGCCGTCGGTGCTCGCAGCCCTGGGCCTCGGCCCCGACGACGAGTCCGAGCCCGAGCCCTACCGTGGCGAGGGTGTGCTGCCGGTGACCCGGGCCGCGATCCGCGCGGTCAACGAGGCCGGCACCGAGCTCGACGGCACCGAGGTCGGCGGCGACCGGCTCGGCGTCCGCGGTCGCTGGGTCGAGCTGCGTCACCGCCGCCGTCGCCCGCAGACCGAGGGCTCGGCGCCGGAGAGCAGCGAGCACGCCGACGGTGCCACGGCGTCCGACTGACGACGCGCCGCAGGCCCCGAGCGAGTGCTCGGGGCCTGCGGGTGGGACGACGAACGGGGTGCTGGGACGCTGTCCGGACATCGGCCAAGCGACCCAGTCACCGGCCAGCCGGTGAATGGGGCCACCAGGAACCGCCAGCCCGCCCCACACGCACCACAGGCCCCGAGCGAGTGCTCGGGGCCTGCGGGTGGGACGACAAACGGGGTGCTGGGACGCTGTCCGGACATCGGCCAAGCGACCCAGTCACCGGCCAGCCGGTGAATGGGGCCGCCACGACCCCAGCCGAGCGGCCGACGATCAGTTGTCGCTGAAGAAGGCCAGGATGCGCAGCAGGTTGGTGTAGATCCAGACCAGGCTGACGGTCATCGCGAAGGCCGCACGCCACGACTCGCTCTCGGGCAGGCCGTTGGCCACACCCTGCTCGACGAAGTCGAAGTCCATGATCAGCATGAAGACACCGAGGGCCAGGCCGGCGAACGCCGTGAGCATGCCGAGGCCGCTCACGCCGAAGAGGCCGGTGTTGGTGCCGAAGGCACCGAGGACGAGCGAGATGACGCTCAGCCCGATCATGCCGAAGACGCCGGCCATGACCATGCGCTGGAACTTCGCGCCGACCTTGATGTCGAAGAACTTGTAGACCGCGAGCGTGCCCGCGAAGGCGCCGAAGGTGCCGATGACGGCACCCTGGACGACGCCACCGCCGTACATCAGGTTGAAGAGCTTGCTGATGCCACCGAGGGCGACACCCTCGAGCGCGGCGAAGACGAGCACCAGCGCCGGGCTGATGACCTTCTTGAACGACAGCACCATCGAGAGCGCGAACGCACCGAGCGAGCCGATCGTGACGGCCGCGAACAGCGAGCCGAGCTCGGAGGGCTGCGAGAACTCGGTGACCTCGGGAGTGAGGATCCAGGTCGCCATCGCGGTGACGACCACGACACCGAGGGTGATCGCAGTCTTCTGCACGACGGTGTCGATCGTCATGCGGTCGGTGCGGACCGGCGTCTGCGGCGCGAGGCCGTAGCCGCCGTCCGCGCTCTGGCCGGGCTCGCCGGTCGACCACGTCGACGGGTTGCCGTAGCCGGCGTACGTCTGGTTTCCACCGCTCGCTCGGCTGAACTCCTCCGAGCGACGGAACACCGGGTTGTTGGACTGCATTGGTCTCCTCCTTGGAGGCCTTGGAACTGTGAGAGGAACCGGTCCGGCCCCTCATAGGTCTCAACGTACGGCATCGCCGAGATAGTTCCGCCGCGAACCGCGACGTTCGGTCGCGTCCGAGACCCGTCGCCAGCGCCGTCGCGAGCCCCGTCGCGAGCCCGCAACTGGGCACCGGTCTAGACCCGCAGCGTGTCGCAGTTCACAGATTTGCGACTCGCTGAGCGGGCAAGTGCCGTTGCCGGAAATTCACACCATCTGACAAGGGGCAGGGAAGGGCATCCTTGCCAGCAAGCACCAGCTAGCACCACCGCTAGCACGACCGCCTCGGGGGAGCCAGATGATGACGTTGGAAGCAGTGGAGTGCAGCGGGGAGAACCTGGTCCTGCACGTGCCGCTGGAGGATCTGCCCAGCCACGTGCGCGGTGCGGTGACCCGCTGGCTGACCGATCACGACATCAACCCCTTCACCGTCGCCCTGGGCCACCCCATCGAGCGCGACTCGATGCGCGAGATCCTGACGTGGCGCGAGCGCAGCGACCAGGGCGTCCTGGTCCGGACCCGGCTCCCCGCCGTGGCCGACGGCGCGGTCTGGCCGGCGCCGTTCCCGGCCTCGCTGATGCGCCAGACCGCCTGACCCTGTCACCTCACCAGCCGCCCCACCTGTCAGTGGGGCCGGACTGCCTGAGCCCGTACGCCGTCGCGGTGGCGACGTGGTGCCCCCGGTGGGGGTCGAACCCACACTGCACCGGTTTTAAGCCGGCTTCCTCTGCCAATTGGGATACGGGGGCTGGCCGTTGCCTACCGCCACGAGCCGCAGGTAGGGCCTAGAGGTAGGTCTGACGAGCGTAGACGGCATGCGCCCCGACCACCCGGTCGAGGAACAACAGGCCGGCACAGTGGTCGATCTCGTGCTGCAGGGCGCGCGCCTCGAAGGCCTCCGCCCGCACGATCACCTCCTCGCCGGTCCCGGCCAGGGTCGCGCTCACGACCAGGCGCGAGGCCCGCTTCAGGTCGCCGGTCAGGTCGGGCACGCTCATGCACCCCTCCCGACCCTTCTCGTTGCGTGAGGACTCCACGACCTCGGCGTTGCAGAGCACGAAGGTCCCGTGGTGCTCGCGGGTCTTCGGGTGCTGCGAGACGTCCACGCAGAAGACCCGTGACGAGACCCCGACCTGCGGTGCCGCCAGCCCGACGCATCCCGGACTGACCCGCATCGTCGCCACCAGGTCGGCCGCCAGCTGCACGACGTCCGGGTCCTTCGGGTCGACGGGCGAGCCCGGGCGGGCCAGCACGGGGTCGGGTGCGCGTACGACGTCGAGCACCCGGCCGGTCACTCCGAGCTCGGCCTCGGTCCACTCCCGCACCCGGCTCACAGGTCGTCGGCCTCGGCGGGCCGCAGGCTCGCCTCGACCCCGAGCCGCTCGGCCACGGCCACGACGGCCTCGTGCAGACGCGTCGCGTCGACACCGTCGGGCAGGTCGATCTCGGCGACCAGCACGTAGAGCGCGCCGGCGAGCCGGGTGGTCAGGTCGGTGATGTTGCCTCCTGCCCGAGCGACCTCGGCCACGAGGGCCGAGACGATGCCGGGCCGGTCGCCGCCGTGCACCGACAGGATCCACGGGGACCCACCCGCCGCCGAGCCGTCGTCGACCGGCACCTCCCGCACCGCGACCGTGAGCGACCCGTCGGCGGTCAGCGGCGCGAGCGCCGCCTCGATCCGGGCGGCCGAGGCCGACCCCGAGCCGAGGAGCATCATGGCGAAGTGGCCGCGCAGGAGGGTCATCGTCGAGTCCTCCAGGTTGAGGCCGAGGCCCGCCAGGAGCTCGGTCGCCTCCGCGATGATCCCCGGACGGTCGTGGCCCAGGACCGTGATGGCGTGCAGCGGACGGGCGTGCGTCTCGGGAGCGGTCACGGACGCATTCTGGCAGCGACCGCATCCGGCGTCACCGATCGGTAAGGGTCATCAGGCGCCAGGGGACCTACCGTCGAAGCAACACCCGAGGCCGCAGACCACCAGGAGGATCCGATGTCCGACATGACGATGATGCAATCCGTAGGCTTGATGATGGGGATGCTGACGTTCCTCATCCTGTTGGTCGGTGGAGTCCTCCTCGCCTTCCGGGTCTACGCCGGGCGCGAGTACAGCCACAACCATCCGGCCTCCCACGACGCCGTGCCGGCACCGCGCCTCACTCGAGCAGCGAAGCGGCGATGCCGTCGAGGATGTCGCACTCGGAGACCATCAGCTCAACGGCAGCGCACCGCGCCAGCACCCCTGACAGGATCAGCGCTCCGGCGCCGATGACGTCCGCGCGACCAGGGTGCATCCACGCCAGCGCGCGCCGCTCCTCGATCGTCATGGCCACCAGCTGCTCCACGTGTCGCTGGACGGCGTCCGCCGGCAGGTGGGAGCGGTCGATCGCCTCACGGTCGTAGGCAGCGAGGCGCAGGACGCCCGCGGCGACCGTCGTCACGGTGCCGGCCACCCCGATCACCGTGGTGACCGCGCCGAGATCGATCGGGGCGAGGTCCAGCGCGCGGTCGACGTCGGCCCGGATGCTCGCCACCTCGGCCGGCGAGGGCGGGTCGCCGACCACGTGGCGCTCGTGCAGCCGCACGGAGCCGATGTCCATCGAGTGGGCGAGGGTCGGCTCGCGCCGGCCGACGTCTCCCAGGATGAGCTCGGTCGAGCCGCCTCCCACGTCGACCACCAGGACCTCGCCGGTTCCTGCCTCGTCCGGTGGCAGGCCGGCCACCGCTCCGGCGAAGGCGAGCCGGGCCTCGTCCTCGCCGCGCAGCACCTCGGGTCGCACACCGATCCGGGCGTGGACCCCCTCGGCGAACTCCTCGGCGTTGTCGGCGTCGCGTGTCGCGCTCGTGGCGCAGAAGCGGAGCCGCTCGACGCCGTGCTCCGCGACCATCACGGCGTACTCCTCGATGGCGGCGAAGGCGCGGGCCAGGGCGGCCGGGGACAACCGGCCGGTGGCATCGACGCCCTCGCCGAGGCGCACCATCCGACCCTCGCGGAGGATCGGCTCGCCTCCAGCGGTGGTGATGAGCAGCTTGATCGTGTTGGTGCCGCAGTCGATCGCCGCGACCGGCGGGCTCATGGTTGGTCCGCGGTCACGCACGGACCGGCGGCCCACCACTCCCCCAGCAGGTCGAGCACCTCGTCGCCGAGCGGGTTGACCCCGCGCCCGGCTGCCAGGGCGTGCCCGGCCAGCACGTGGAGGCACTTGACGCGGTCGGGCATGCCCCCGGCGGTCACGCCCTCGATCTCCGGCACCTCGCCCAGGCTCGCCCTGGACTCGAGGTAGGACTCGTGGGCGGCGCGGTAGGCGGCGGCGAGCTGGGGGTCCTCACCGAGCCGCTCCTGCATCTGCTTCATCAGCCCGGAACCCTCGAGCGTGCCGATCAGCGACGCCGCTCGGGGACAGGTGAGGTAGAAGGTCGTCGGGAACGGCGTCCCGTCGGGCAGTCGCGGCTCGGTCGTCACGACGTCGGGGTTGCCGCAGGGACAGCGGTGCCCGATGCCGGCGATCGCTCGCGGCGGGCGGCCGAGCTGGGCGTGGATCGTGGCCTCGTCGGTGACGCCGAGGGGACCGCGACCGGTCACTCGGCGCTCCCGTCGGGTTCGTCGATGCGGGTCAGGGGTGGCGGGTCGGCGCGACGCTGCGGGTTGCCGGCGATGAGCATGGTCTCCCAGGCGTCGTCCCAGAACGCCGGGGGCGCCGTGGTGGCGATCGTGGCCGGATCGGTCAGCTCACTCTCGGACTGCACCGGGGCACCCTCGCGCACCGCGACGAACGGCGTCTCGCCGGGCATGACGTAGCCGAGCCGCTCGCGCGCCTCGGTCTGGACGAAGGAGGGGTCGAGCCACCGGGCCTTCTCCTTCTCGAGGTCGGCGATCTGGGCCTGGCGATCGGTGATCGAGCTCTGCAGCGAGTCGATCTCGCCGCGCTGCTGGAGGTAGGCGCGCAGCGACGAGGCGTAGGAGACGGCCAGGACGGCCAGCACCAGGACGAGCACGGCCGCTCGCCCGGTCAGCCGCGGCTTGGGCTCCGGCGTCGAGGGCTTGGCGGCGATCGGGGATCGGCGCACCGCGCCCGATGAGGCCGCGCCGCTCCCGGCGCGCGTGCGGGGACGACTCGTGGCTCGTCCGGGCCCGCTGCCACGCGTGCGCGAGGCCCCCGACGTCGTACGACGTCGCGGCGAGGTGGGCTGGTCGGGCTGACGGGGTGGTGCGGGCACGCCCTCATCCTCCCCCGAGGGAGGCCGGGATCACTGCACGAAACGCGGGAAGGCGCCGGCTCCTGCATATCGGGCGGCCTCGCCGAGCTCCTCCTCGATGCGCAGGAGCTGGTTGTACTTGGCGACGCGCTCGGACCGGGCCGGGGCCCCCGTCTTGATCTGACCGCAGTTGGTCGCCACCGCGAGGTCGGCGATCGTGGTGTCCTCGGTCTCGCCCGAGCGGTGGCTCATCATGCAGCGGTAACCGCTGCGGTGGGCGAGCTCGACGGAGTCGAGGGTCTCGGTGAGCGACCCGATCTGGTTGACCTTCACGAGCAGCGCATTGGCCTGCCCGCCGGTGATGCCGCGCTGGAGACGCTCGACGTTCGTCACGAAGAGGTCGTCGCCCACGAGCTGGGTCTGGGCGCCGAGCTGGTCGGTGAGCGCCTTCCAGCCGTCCCAGTCGTCCTCGTCGAGGGCGTCCTCGATGCTCACGATGGGGTACGACGCCACGAGGTCGCCGTAGTAGGCGGTCATCTCGGCGGCCGACTTCGACGCGCCCTCGAAGGTGTAGACGTTGTCGGTGCAGAACTCGCTGGCCGCGACGTCGAGAGCCAGCGCGATGTCGCGTCCCAGCGTCAGGCCCGCCGCCGCGACCGCCTCGGCGATCAGGTCGAGCGCCGCGCGGTTGGAGTCGAGGTTGGGCGCGAAGCCACCCTCGTCGCCGAGCCCGGTGGCCAGCCCCTTCTGCTTCAGGACCGACTTGAGGGCGTGGTAGACCTCGGTGCCCTGGCGCAGCGCCTCGCGGAACGTCGGCGCGCCGATCGGCGCGATCATGAACTCCTGGATGTCGACGTTGGAGTCGGCGTGCGAGCCACCGTTGAGGATGTTCATCATCGGCACCGGCAGGACGTGGGCGTTGGGTCCGCCGACGTAGCGGTAGAGCGGCAGCCCGGCCGAGTCGGCCGCGGCCCGAGCCACGGCGAGCGAGGCGCCGAGGATCGCGTTGGCGCCGAGGTTGGCCTTGTTGGGCGTGGCGTCGAGCTCGAGCATCGTCTGGTCGACCAGGCGCTGGTCGTCGGCGTCGAGCCCCTCGAGGGCCGGACCGATCGTCGAGATCACGGCGTCGACGGCCTTGCCGACCCCCTTGCCGAGGTAGCGGTCGCCGCCGTCACGCAGCTCGACCGCCTCGAACGCACCGGTCGACGCACCGCTGGGCACCGCGGCCCGGGCGAACACGCCGTCGTCGAGGACGACCTCGACCTCGACGGTGGGGTTGCCGCGCGAGTCGAGGATCTCGCGCGCTCCGACGGCTTCGATGGCTGCCACGTCAGTCGCTCCTGGGTTGGTCCGGTGGCTCGGCGAGCCGGGGTTGCCGAACACCCTAGTGGTGTCGCCGGTGTCGTTCCCCGACTGTTCGCCTCGGTGCCCCACAATCCGGACGTGTCCGTGCCGCAACCCGCCCTCGCCCGCCGCCTCGGGACCGGCGACGCCGTGGTGGTGGGACTCTCGGCGATGGTGGGGGCCGGGGTCTTCTCGGTGTTCGCCCCGGCCGCCGCGGCGGCGGGCGCTGGTCTGCTGGTCGGACTCGCGATCGCCGCGGTCGTGGCGTTCTGCAACGCGGTGGCCTCCGCCCAGCTCGCGAGCAGCTTCCCCGCCTCGGGCGGCACCTACCTCTACGGACGCGAGGTGCTCGGCCCCTGGTGGGGCTTCGTCGCAGGCTGGGGCTTCGTCGTCGGCAAGACGGCGTCCTGCGCGGCGATGGCGATGACGTTCGCGGCCTACGCCCTGCCCGGCCCCGTCACCTCCGACCACCCGTGGGCGCCGAGGGCGGTCGCGGTGACCGCCGTCGTCGTCCTGACCCTGCTCAACCTGCGCGGCATCACCCGCACCGCCCTGGTCGCCCGAGTCCTGCTGACCCTGACCCTGACGACGCTGGTGGTCGCGGTCGTGGTCCTCGCCACCGGGGACAGCACTCCCGCACGTGCCCAGGACCTCGTCGTCGAGGGCGGCGTCCTCGGCGTCCTGCAGGCGGCCGGACTGCTGTTCTTCGCCTTCGCCGGCTACGCGCGCATCGCGACGCTGGCCGAGGAGGTCCGCAGCCCGCAGACGCTCGGGCGCGCGGTGCTGGTCTCGCTCGGCGTCACCGTCGTCCTGTACGCCGCCGTGGCCGTCGTCCTGCTCCGGACCCTCGGCGCCGACCTGGCCGAGACGGCGACGCCGCTGAGCGAGGCGGCCACGGCGGCCGGTGCCGCCTGGGCCGAGCCCGTCGTCCGGGTCGGCGCCGTCGCCGCCTCGCTCGGCGCCCTGCTCGCCCTCCTCGCCGGCGTGGGTCGTACGTCGTTGGCGATGGCGCGTGAGCGCGACCTCCCGGGCTGGCTCGCCTCGGTCGACCCACGGCACCAGGTGCCCGACCACGCGCAGGTCGTCGTGGCCGCGGCGATCATCGGCCTCGTGCTCGTCGCCGACCTCCGCGGGGCGATCGGGTTCTCGTCCTTCGGCGTGCTCGTCTACTACGCCGTCGCCAACGCCTCGGCGTTCGCCCAGCCGCGGGCGCAGCGCCGGTGGCCGCGGGCGGTCAACGTGCTCGGCTTCGTCGGCTGCGCGGGCCTGGTCGCCACCCTCCCGGGCGCCTCGGTGATCGGCGGGCTGGTCGTCCTGGCGGTGGGCGTGCTCGGTCGGGCCGCCGTGCTCAGGCGTCGGGGGGCGCTGCCTTCTCGTCCCGCTTGACCCGCTGCCAGATCTCGTCGACCTCGGTCGCGCTCAACGGCGGCGAGTCGGCGTCGCGGCCCAGCGAGGCGGGGTCGAAGACGTGCGGGTTGCGGCGACGCAGCTTGGCGGCGATGCCGGCGGCGACGTCGTCGATCGTGAAGTCGCCCCGCTCCTCGGCGATGGCGGCGTGGAAGACCACCTGGAGGAGCACGTCACCGAGCTCCTCGCACACGTGCGCGGTGTCGCCCGAGCTCGATCGCCTCGACGAGCTCCTCGGTCTCCTCGCGCAGGTAGGGCACCAGCGACTCGGGGGTCTGCTCGGCCTTCCAGGCGCACTCGGTGCGCAGGCGGCGCATCACCTCGACCAGCTCGCGGAGCGGGTCGGCAGCCGGCGGGCACCGGTCAGCTCACCCGCGTCTCCGCACAGCTGGCTGGGCGGGAGCCCGGCTGCGGCCGCCGTGACGGCCTCCTGCGAGGCGGTCGCCGGGTCCAGGACGCCCGCTGTGGCGGCATCGCTCACGGCGACGCTGGTGCCACCGACGTCGACTGACGATCGCGCCGTCGTCGACCGTCAGGCGGAAGACGGGGTTGATGAACACGTCGTGGGTCGCCAACCAGTCGGTGAGCACCTGCTGACCGCGCTCGGTCTGCAGTGCGGGATCGGCCGGCACGTCCTCGCCCTGGGCGGTGAAGTCGGCGGCACCGAGCGCCACGGTCGCGGCGTCGACGTAGGCCGAGGCCTCACCGAGCAGGTTGAACGGCGCCCGCTGCTCCTCCGGGACCTGGGCGTTGGCGGCGTCGACGCCGGCCGACGGTCTCGTCGTAGCGGGGGCCCGGCTGCAGGCCCTGCTCGGCGAGGGCCTGCTCGGCGGCGGCGCGCTGGATCAGGACGTTGACGAACTGCTGGCGGGCCAGCGGATCGCGGGAAGCGCGACCTGCTGGGCGTCGACGAAGTAGTCGCACGCGACGCCCACGGCGTCGTTGACGACCTCGAGGCTCACCTCGGTGTCGCCGACCTGGGCCGCGACACCGGGTCGCAGCTGCTCGTCGCTGACGCCGCAGCCGGACAGCAGACCACCGGAGAGCAGGACGCCGGCGAGGCCCAGGGCCCGCCAGCGGGAGATTCGGATGCTCACTCAGGACTCCTTGGGGTCGAGAACGTTGTCGATGACGACGCGCGCCCATTCAAGCAGGGCGATCCCCTCGAGCGGACGCCCGGTTGCACCGGGGTGCCGGGCCGCGGCACGAGCACGGTGTCGACGGTGTTCTTGACGATCGACTTCGGGTAGACCCGGCTGAGCCGGATCTGACGCGACTCGCGGCAGCTGACACCGGCGCGAAGCGGACGTTCTTGCCCGGCGATGGTGACCTCGGCGATGCCGGCCTCGCGGGCCCGGGCCCGGAAGCGGGCGACCAGCTGCAGGGAGACGACCTCCTGCGGCGGCTCGCCGTAGCGGTCGACCATCTCCTCGGCGATCTGGTCGACGTCGGCGTCGGAGCGGACCTCGGCCAGCCGGCGATACATCTCCAGGCGCAGCCGCTCGCTCTCGATGTAGTCGTGGGGCAGGTGCGCGTCGATCGGCAGCTCGATGCGGACCTCGTTGAGCACCGGCTCGGCCTCGCCCCCGCCCTTGAACTCCGCGACCGCCTCGCCGACGAGGCGGACGTAGAGGTCGAAGCCGACGTCGGCGATGTGGCCGGACTGCTCGCCGCCGAGCAGGTTGCCCGCGCCGCGGATCTCGAGGTCCTTCATCGCGATCGCCATGCCGCCGCCGAGGTCGGAGTGCTGGGCCAGGGTGGCCAGCCGCTCGTGGGCGGTCTCGGTGAGCGGCTTCTCGGCGGGGTAGAGGAAGTAGGCGTAGGCGCGCTCGCGGCTGCGTCCGACGCGGCCGCGCAGCTGGTGGAGCTGCGAGAGCCCGAGGGTGTCGGCGCGCTCGATGATCATCGTGTTGGCGTTGGAGACGTCGAGACCCGACTCCACGATCGTGGTGCACACCAGCACGTCGAAGTTCTTCTCCCAGAAGTCGAGCATCACCCGCTCGAGCTGGTGCTCGCCCATCTGGCCGTGCGCGGTGGCGACCCGCGCCTCGGGCACGAGCTCGCGGATCCTGGCCGCGGCCTTCTCGATCGAGGTGACCCGGTTGTGGATGTAGAAGACCTGGCCGTCGCGCAGCAGCTCGCGGCGTACGGCGGCGCGTCACCTGGCGGTCCTCGTAGGCGCCGACGTAGGTCAGCACCGGGTGGCGCTCCTCGGGCGGGGTGGTGATCGTCGACATCTCGCGGATGCCGGTGATCGACATCTCCAGGGTGCGCGGGATCGGCGTCGCGCTCATGCTGAGCACGTCGACCGACGTGCGCAGCCGCTTCATCTGCTCCTTGTGCTCGACCCCGAAGCGCTGCTCCTCGTCGACGACGATCAGACCGAGGTCCTTCATCCGGATGTCGGGGTTGAGCAGCCGGTGGGTGCCGACGACGATGTCGACGCTGCCGTCGGCCGAGCCCGGCGATGACCTCCTTGGCCTCCTTGTCGGTCTGGAAGCGGCTCAGCCCCTTGACGGTGACCGGGAAGCCGCTCATCCGCTCGCTGAACGTCGAGAGGTGCTGGGTCACCAGCAGCGTGGTCGGCACGAGCACGGCGACCTGCTTGCCGTCCTGGACGGCCTTGAACGCGGCCCGCACCGCGATCTCGGTCTTGCCGTAGCCGACGTCGCCGCAGACCAGCCGGTCCATCGGCACGGTCTGGCGCATGTCGGACTTGACCTCCTCGACCGTGCTCAGCTGGTCGGGGGTCTCGGTGAAGGGGAAGGCGTCCTCGAGCTCGCGCTGCCAGGGGGTGTCGGGGCCGAAGGCGTAGCCCTTGGTGGCCTGGCGCGCGGCGTAGAGCTTGATCAGCTCGGCGGCGATCTCGCGCACCGCCTTGCGGGCGCGGCCCTTGCGCTTGGCCCAGTCGGCGCCGCCGAGCCGGTCGAGGCTGGGCTGCTCGCCGCCGACGTAGCGGGTGATCTGGTCGAGCGCGTCGGCCGGCACGTAGAGCCGGTCGGGCGGCGCCGCCGCGCTTGGCGGCGCCGTACTCGAGGACGAGGTACTCACGCGTCGCGCCCTGCACCTCGCGCTGCTTCATCTCCACGAAGCGGCCGACGCCGTGCTGCTCGTGGACGACGTAGTCGCCGGCCTTGAGCTCGAGCGGGTCGATCTGCTTCTTGCGGCGCGCCGGCATCTTGCGCATGTCGCGCGTCGAGGCCTTCTGGCCCGAGATGTCCTCGCCGGTGAGCAGCGACGAGCCGGTTGGTGTCGTCGACGAACCCCTTGCGAGCGCACCGCACGTCACGGTGACGACGCCGGCGGGCAGGTCGTCGAGGGGTCGACCGCCTCGACGAGCCGGGCCGGCACGTCGCGCTCGGCCAGCGCCTCGACGGTGCGGTGGGCCGGGCCGTGCCCGGGGTGGACCACGAGCACGCGGTAGGCGTCGGCGCGCCACCGCTCGAGGTCGCCGAGCGCCTTCTCGACGTCGCCGCGGTAGGTGTCCATGGGGCGGGCGGCGACGTCGCCCGCAGGTCGTCGTCGTCGAGGCCGAACGGGCTCAGGGTCCACCAGGGCAGGTGCCGCCCGGGCAGGGCCCGACCGGACGTCGCCCAGCTCGCGGTAGGACGCCGCGCCGAGGTCGATCGGGGCGGTGCCGCCGCCGGCCGCGGCCGCCCAGCTGCGCCCCCAGGAACTCCTCGCTCGTGGCGACCAGGTCGTGGGCGCGGCTGCGGGCCCGCTCGGGGTCGAGCACGAGCACGTGGGTGTCGTCGGGCATCAGGTCGACGAGCAGCTCCATGTCGTCGACGAGCACGGGCGCGAGCGACTCCATGCCCTCGACGGCGATGCCGGCGGCGATCTTGTCGGTGAGCTCGAGCAGCTGCGGGTGCGCGCGACCGAGCTCGGCCGCGCGGCGGCGCACCTCGTCGGTGAGCAGCAGCTCGCGGCACGGCGGCGCCCAGAGCCGCTCGGCCTTCTCGAGGGTGCGCTGGTCGGCGACGGAGAACCAGCGGATCTCCTCGACGTCGTCGCCCCAGAGCTCGACGCGCAGCGGGTGCTCCTCGGTGGGCGGGAAGACGTCGACGATGCCGCCGCGCACCGCGAACTCGCCGCGCCGCTCGACCAGGTCGACCCGGGTGTAGGCGGCGTCGGCGAGCCGCCGCACGAGGTCGTCGAGCGGCACCGTGTCGCCGAGCGCGAGCTCGACCGGCTCGAGGTCGGCGAGACCCTTCACCTGCGGCTGGAGGATCGAGCGCACCGGCGCGACGACGACCTTGAGCGGGCCGTTGGCGCGTCGGTGCCGGGGTGCGCCAGGCGGCGCAGCACCGCGAGGCGCTTGCCGACGGTGTCGCTGCGCGGGCTGAGCCGCTCGTGCGGCAGCGTCTCCCAGCTCGGGTACGCCGCGACGTCGGCGTCGAGCAGGTCGCCGAGGGCGGGCGAGGTCGTCGGCCTCGCGGGTCGTGGCCGTGACCGCCAGGACGGTGCGCCCGGCCCGCACCAGACCGGCGACGGCGAACGGCCGCATGCCTCGGGAGCGGTGAGGTCGGCGGACCGCACGGCCGTGTCGCTCGCGCGGCGCCGAGCGCGCGTAGGTGGGATCGGCGAGGACGGCGTCGGCGAGGCCGGAGAGGCTCACGGGGTTCCTCCTTGGAGAGACGGGGTGGCGCGGGACAGCACGGGCCCCGGTCACGGGCGCGCGGGCGTTGCGAGTCACGACGGCGTCGAGGCTGGCCGCGAGCCGGACAGCGGCAGTGGTGGCGGGCCCCCGACACCGGCAGAGTCCCCGCGGACCGGCGTCGGCCGGGCCACTCCGGAGGACCCATGCACGTCACCACCTCGCCCCCGCGTCGCCGGCGCCGGGCCGCCCTGGTCGGCGAGTGCTGCTCGCCCTCGCCGCCGCCGGCCTCACCGGGCCGTCCGCGGCGGCGTCCGGCCTCGCGCTCGCCGCGCCGGGTCGGCCGCGCGCCGCCGCGCCCGGGCGGCGAGGCGACGGAGGCGGCGGGCAACTACGACGCGCGCACGTGACCCGCCGCCCCGTGCTCCGCCGCACCGCCCAGGTGCAGGAGAGCCGCGGCCCGGCGGCGCGCGGCTCGAGGCCCGCTCGGCGGGGACGCGACGGTCTCGCTCGACCCCGTCACCGGGACCCCGCGCGACGTGTCGTCCGCCTGGGGTTCCTCACCGCCCCCAGCAGCGCCCGGCCGACGACATCGCGCTCGGCTTCGTGCGCGACCACCTCGACGGCTTCGGGCTCAACCCGCCGACCTCGACAGCCTGCGGCGCAGCGTCACCGACATCAACGACATCACCCACGTCTACTGGGTGCAGGAGGTCGACGGCATCGGCGTCTTCGGCAACGGGCTGCGCGCCGCCGTCGACGGCCGTGGTCGTCTGATCTCGGTGCAGGGCGCCCCGGTGGCCGACCTCGCCGCACGCGTGAGCCGCACCGCCCCGGTCCGCTGGGCCGCGAGGCCGCCCGACGCAGCGGTCAGCGACGTCCGGGCCGAGACTCCGACGCTGCGCGACGGCACCACCGCGGAGCAGGTGTGGTTCCTCACGCCGGTGCCCCTGCGCCCGGGCTGGGTGACCTACACCAGCCCCGGCGACGACGAGGCCTACCAGCACGTGATCGACGCCGCGACCGGACGCACCCTCTACCGGCGCAGCACGGTGGCCTTCGAGCGCGACCGCCACCGCCGTGGTGCACGAGAACTACCCCGGCGCGCGCGGCCCGCAGCGGCGGCGCGCCCAGCACGTCGTCAACCTCTTCAGGCTCGGCTACCTGCCGCGCCGCGCCACCTGGATGCGCGGTCCGTGCGCCTCGGTGTGGGCCGACCTGAACGACGACGACCGCGTGCAGGAGCGCGAGAAGTCGAAGGTGCCCATGGGCGGGCGCCGCCCGTCGTTCGAGCTGAAGCCTTCAAGACCGCCGGGAACCAGATGCGCTGCACGACCGCTTTCGTCTGCACCTGGAACCCCACCAAGCCCTACTCCTGGCGCACCAACAAGAACCAGGACGGCGTCCAGGGCCTCTACTTCACGAGCAAGTACGCCGAGTGGCTCAGCAAGCCGCCCTTCGGCTTCACCGCCGACGTCGGCAGCTTCGAGCGCGCCGGCGGCGACCCGGTGCTGGTGCACACCATGGACGGCGCCGACACCGCCGACGGCCTGCCCGACGGTGGCACGTCAACAACGCCAACTTCAACACCCCGCCCGACGGCACCTCGCCGATCATGCAGATGTACCTCAACCAGGCGCCGGGCTACCTGGCCGCCAGCTCGACCGAGGCGTTCGACAACATCGGCCACGAGTACACCCACGGCCTGTCCAACCGGCTCGTCGTCGACTCGATGGGGTTCTCGACGCTGAACAGCTACCAGGCCGGCGCGATGGGCGAGGGCTGGGGCGACTTCTACTCCTTCGACTACCTGGTCACCAAGCAGATCGCCACCGACCCCGCGGTGCCGGTGAGCTGATGTACGACCGCTACCTCACCAAGGACCGTCCCTTCACCCGCACCGCGGCGATCGACTGCCCGGTGCGGAAGGCCGAGCTGTGCTGCAGCCGGGTCAGGAGGCCGCGGGGGCTACACCTACGGCGACATCCCGACCAGCTCACCACCGAGGTGCACAACGCCGGCGAGGTGTGGGCGCAGGCGCTGTGGGACCTCCGCGAGCCCTCGGCCACCGCGTGACGATGCGCCTGGTCACCGCCGCCATGCTGCTGGCCCCGACGACCCGTCGATGCTCGACATGCGCGACGCGATCCTGACCGCCGACAAGGCGATCTACGGCAAGGCGCACCCGCGGCGCTGTGGCGGACCTTCGCCCAGCGCGGGTTCGGCTACTTCGCCGCCTCCATCGACGGCGGCGACCCCCACCCGACGAGGACTTCCACGTGCCGCCGGCCGCGACCTCGCGCCGGGCACCATCACCGGCACCGTCACCGACACCAACGGCGACCCGATCGCGGGGGCGCTGGTGCTCGTCGCCGGTCACTCTGAGGACGCCGCCACCGTCACCAACCGGACGGCAGCTACACGATCGACGGCCTCGTGCCGGGCACCTACCCGAAGGTGGCCGCTTCGCCGACGGCTTCGAGAGCCGTCTCCGGCCCGTCACGGTCGACGGCGCCGAGCCGGCGTCGACTTCGTGCTGCGCCGCGACTGGGCCGCCGCCTCGGGTGGCGCCTCGGTCGCCTCCTTCGACGGCGTCGACTTCACGGCCTTCGGCTGCGGCCCGGGCGCGCCGATCGACCTGTCGCAGGGCACCGGGTGGGGCAGCACCACCGGCCACCGACGACCCGGTCACCGCGCGCGACGTCGACCCGAAGTCGATCGTCATCGCGCTGCCCGAGGCGGTCACCATCACCAGGTTCGCCGTCGACCCGCCGCCACCTGCGGCGACCCCGGCAGCTCCTCGACCGCTGACTACCGATCGAGGTCGGCCCCTCGGCCGCCGGCCCCTGGACGGTGGCCGCCTCCGGCACCTTCGGGCCCGCCGACCAGGGCGTCCTGGTCGACGTCCCGGCGCTGTCACCGGCCCCCGGCACCACCTACGTGCGGTACACGATGGAGTCGCCGCAGGTTCCGGACTGACCGGGTGCCCCGACGGCTACAGGGGCTGCACCTACATGGACACCACGGAGCTGGCGGTCTACGACGACTGAGAGGACTGCGACGACGTCTCGAGCTCGGCCCGGGAGCGCAGCACGCAGAACTGGTTGCCCTCCGGGTCGGCCAGGGTGACCCAGCCGGAGCCCGGGCCGTGGATGCCGCGATGGTCGGCCACCTCGGTGGCCCCCTGCTCCAGCAGCCACGCCACCTCGTCGTCGCGGCTGCGCTCGCGCGGGCGAAGGTCGAAGTGGATGCGCTTGGCGGGCAGCTCGGTAGCCGGGACCTGGAGGAACAGGATCTCGTGCCCGGTTTCGGGGTGCCGGATCGCGCATTCCTCATCGCCCGGCCTCATTGGGGTCATCCTCGATATCGCCGTACCCGAGGATGGCTTTCCACCACTCCGCAAGTTCGTAGGCGTTGGCGCAGTCGACAGTGGTGTGCGGCATTGACGTTAATTTTTTTTTTTTTTTTTTTTTTTTTTTTTTTTTTTTTTTTTTTATTTTTCTCCCAGCCCCTCCGAGAGCGTCCACCGCACGGCGCTCATCCCGCAGCCTTGGTCATCGGACGTCGTTGGCGCGCACCCAGCCGACGATCCTGTCGGCGATTCGGGCCGACACACGACGAGGTCGGGGAGGTAGACGTCGCTCTGGTTGTAGGTCATCGGCCAGCCGTCGACCCTGATGGAGAATCGCCCGGCGGCACGGGCGACGGCGACGGGGCGGCGGAGTCCCACTCGTACTGGCCCCCGGCGTGCACGTAGGCGTCGGCGACGTCGCGGACCACCGACATCACCTTGACGCCGGCGATCCCATCGGCACCAGCTCGGCGTCGAGCTGCTGGCGAGGCCGTGGGTGAACTCGGGCGGTCGGCTCCGGGAGACGGCGAGCCGCAGTCGCTCGGCGGTGCGGGCCGGGACGGCGGGCGGCGCACCCGTGTGGAAGGTCTCCCCCAGGGCGGGCTGGGCCACGGCTCCGGCGGTGAGGTCGCCCTCCCCGGTGGTGCCGTCGCCGGCGGCGCGCTCCCAGAGGGCCACGTGGACCGCCCAGTCGTCGCGCGGCGGCTCGGAGAACTCACGGGTGCCGTCGAGGGGGTCGACGTCCAGACCCGGTCGGCGCCGAGCCGGACGCGGTCGTCCTTCCCCTCCTCCGAAGCACGGCGTCGTCGGGCCGGTGCTCGGCCAGCAGCCGCATGAGCAGCTCGTGGGCGGCCCGGTCGCCGGCGTCCTTGAGCTCGCTTCCGGAGAGGCCTCCTCGCGAACCTGGAGGAGCCGACGTCCGGCTTCCTCGGCGAGCCAGGCGGCGAGCGTGTGGTCGTCGGCGGGCGGCGTGCTGGGGGTCTCGGTCACCCGGGACCCGCCAGCCAGCACCGGTCCGTACCCTGGTCGGCGATGTCACTCCGCCGGTCCGTCGTCGCCGTGACCGCCCTCGCCGCGGTCGCCACCGGCTGCTCCCTCGGCGGCGAGGCCGCCGAGCCGGGCGCCGATATAGGGCGCGAGCGCCAGCCCCGGGCCCGACCGAGCAGGCCCGGCGTCCGAGCTGCCCGCGGTGCTGCTGGCCGCCCGCGACGGCGTGCCACCGCCGGCCCGCACCCCGCGCGCGCTCGCCCACCGGATCCAGGTGGCCGAGACCGTCATCGCCGACCGGAGCGCGCCGCTGGGCGTCGTGGCCGCCGCCGGCCGGCTCCAGCAGCTCGCCTACCGCCAGCTCGGGTCGACCCCGCGGTGGGACGCCGCCGTCCGCGCGCTGCTGCCCCGGGCACTGCGGCGCGTGGTGGCCGACAACGTCGCCTCACGACGGGAGTTCCGCTCGATGCACTCCACGCCAAGCCGCACCGTCTGCCCGCGTGGCGCATCGTGCGGCCGGCGCCGGCCCGGCGGCTGCTCGCGCATTACCGGGAGGCCGAGGCGGTCTTCGGCGTCGACTGGGAGTACCTCGCCGCGATCAACCTGGTCGAGACCGGACTGGGCCCGGACCCCGGCGGACTGTCGGTGGCCGGTGCGCGCGGCCCCATGCAGTTCATCCCCGAGACCTGGGCGCGGTGGGGCCGCTGGCGACATCGACTCATCCGCGACTTCATCCTCGCCGCCGGCCGCTACCTCGCCTCCAACGGCTTCGCCCGCGGCCCGCGGGGGCGTGACAACGCGTTGTACCGCTACAACAACCACCCGGCGTACGTGCGCGGCGTCAGCCTGCTCGCCGAGGTGATGAAGCGCCGTCCCCGCGCGTTCTTCGGCTACTACTTCTGGGAGGTCTACTACCTCTCCGCGCTGGGCGACGTGCTCCTCCCGGTGGGGTACGAGCAGCCGCGGCCGATCCCGGTCCGGACGTACCTGGCGCAGCAGTGACTTTCCCTTGGGCTGACCGACGGGCTGCGCGCGGGCGCCCCGGGCCAGCGGTGACCTACTGAGGTTCTCCGCGGTCCAGAGCCTCAGTAGCTCACCGCTCCCCGGTGGCGCCCCGGGCCGGCGGTGACCTACTGAGGTTCTCCGCGGTCCAGAGCCTCAGTAGCTCACCGCTCCCCCGCCGGACCAGAGCGATCGGCGC
>CAWGJR010000013.1:0-36019 GCA_963822915.1 uncultured Actinomycetota bacterium | reverse complement strand
TTCTCCTTAGGTCTGCGCGAGCGGGTCGGCTTCGCCGCCAGCTTGCCGCGCTTGGCTGTGGGTGGTGCAGGTGAGGTGGGTGGCGGTCAGGCGGTGACGGGTGGGACCGGCATGGTGACCGGGCGCAGCTAGCGCTCGGAGATCGAGCGCGAGCCTCGGCCGATCGCCACCTGGCCGGACTGGACGAGCTCGCGGATGCCGAACGGCTCCACGATCGCCAGGAAGTCGGCGATCTTCTTGGTGTTGCCGACGATCTGGACGGTGACGGCGTCGGGTGCGACGTCGATGACGGTGGCGCGGAACAGCTGCACGACGTCGAGGACCTCGCCGCGCGTCGTGGCGGTGGCGGCGACCTTCACCATCACGAGCTCGCGGTTCACCGAGGCGTCGCGGTCGAGCTCGACGATCTTGATCACCTCGACCAGCTTGTTGAGCTGCTTGGTGACCTGCTCCAGCGGCGAGGACTCGACGTTGACCACGATCGTCATCCGCGAGACGTCCGCGTGCTCGGTGGGGCCGACGGCGAGCGAGTCGATGTTGAACCCGCGCCGGCTGAAAAGGCCCGCGATCCGGGCCAGCACGCCGGGCTTGTCCTCGACCAGCACCGAGAGCGTGTGGGTGCTCATCGGTTGGGGTCCCCTCGGCGTGGTTCGGTGGAGGAGCGAAGCGGGGGAGACGAAGAACGTCGTGGGGATTTCATGAGGGGCGGACCTCCCAGTCGTCCTCGACCTCGAACTCGGGGGCGAGGTCGCGCGCGTACTTGATGTCGTCGTTGCTCGTGCCGGCGGCCACCATCGGCCACACCATCGCGTCGCGGTGGACACGGAAGTCGACGACGACGGGCAGGTCGTTGATGTCCATGGCCTTCTCGATCGTGGCGTCGACCTGCTCGGGCGACTCGCAGGCCAGGCCCACGCACCCCTATGCGTCGGCCAGCTTCACGAAGTCGGGGATCCGCCTTGGAGTGCAGGTCGGTGTTGGAGTACCGCTCGTTGTAGAAGAGGGTCTGCCACTGCCGCACCATCCCGAGCGACTCGTTGTTGATGATCGCCACCTTGATCGGGATGTCGTTGATCGCGCAGGTGGCGAGCTCCTGGTTGGTCATCTGGAAGCAGCCGTCGCCGTCGATGGCCCACACGGTCTTGTCGGGCACGCCGACCTTGGCGCCCATCGCGGCCGGGACGGCGAACCCCATGGTGCCGAGGCCGCCGGAGTTGATCCACGAGTTCGGCTTCTCGTAGCCGACGAACTGGGCGGCCCACATCTGGTGCTGTCCGACGCCGGAGGTGTAGATGGCGTCGGGCCCGGCGATCGCGCCGAGCCGCTCGATCACGTACTGCGGCGACAGCTCCGTCAGCCGGGAATGTCGTAGCCGAGCGGGTACTTCTGCTTGACGCCGGCCAGGAACGACACCCACGCCTCGTAGTCGCCGGTGTGGCCGGCGTCGGCCTCGGCCTGCAGCGCCTGCGCGAGGTCCTGCGATCACCTCGCGGACGTCGCCCACGATCGGCACGTCGGCGTGGCGGTTCTTGCCGATCTCCGCCGGGTCGATGTCGGCGTGCACACCTTGGCGCCGGGGCGAAGGAGTCGAGGTTGCCGGTGACGCGGTCGTCGAAGCGGCGCCCGAGACTGATGATCAGGTCGCTGCGCTGCAGTGCCGGCCACCGCGGCCACGGTGCCGTGCATCCCCGGCATGCCGAGGTGCTGGGCGTGGCTGTCGGGGAACGCCCCCCGTGCCATCAGCGTCGTGACGACCGGCATGCCGGTCAGCGCGGCGAGGGCGGCAGCTCGCTTGCTGGCCGCGGCCCGGATGACGCCGCCGCCGACGTAGAGCACCGGACGGCGCGCCTCCAGCACCAGCCGGGTCGCCTCGCGGATCTGCTTGGCGTGGGGCTTGGTCACCGGGCGGTAGCCGGGCAGGTGCAGCTCGGAGGGCCAGTCGTAGGTGGTCATCGCCTGCAGGGCCGACTTGGCGACGTCGACGAGCACCGGTCCGGGGCGGCCGGTGGAGGCGATGTGGAACGCCTCGGCGACGGTGCGCGGGATGTCGGCGGGGTCGGTGACGAGGAAGTTGTGCTTGGTGATCGGCATCGTGATGCCGCGGATGTCGGCCTCCTGGAAGGCGTCGGTCCCGATCATCGACGCACCGACCTGGCCGGTGATGGCCACCATCGGCACCGAGTCCATGTGGGCGTCGGCGATCGGCGTCACGAGGTTGGTCGCACCCGGGCCGGAGGTCGCCATGCAGACCCCGACGCGACCGGTGGCCGAGGCGTAGCCCTGGGCGGCGTGGCCGGCGCCCTGCTCGTGGCGTACGAGGATGTGGCGGATGGAGGAGTCCATGAGGGGGTCGTAGGCCGGGAGGATGGCGCCGCCGGGGATGCCGAAGATCGTCTCCGTCCCGGCTGCTTCCAGCGACTTGATCAGGCTCTGGGCGCCTGTCACTGCTTCGCTCATCGACTCGATTCCTTCATCTGTGCTCGTGCTCGGTGGTGGGCAACAAAAAACCCCTCGGCCGCAAGGCAACGAGGGGTGACGCGCTGGCTGATCTGGTCAGTCGGCGCGTCGCATGCGTACGAGAAGGTCCTGGGACACGTTCATCACCTTAGCCGCTGCGCCCAGCGAGCCGAAGGAGAGTCCTGCACGGTCTCGCATGGTGGGACGACGATCCCGAGATGTGGTCACGCAGCCTCGGGCTCGCGCGCCGGGAGCACGCAGAACTCGTTGCCCGAGGGGTCGGTGTAGGACCGCCACGGCAGCTCGCCCCAGTCCGCCACGAGCCGGGCGCCGCCGCGCTCGACGATCGCGGCCTCCGTCGCGTCGGGGTCCTCGCCCTCCTCGAGCCGGACATCGAGGTGCAGGCGGTTCTTGGCGGCCGGCTTCGGACCTGCCTCGGGCAGGAGCTCCAGGAGCGGGCCGAGACCCGAGGGGTGGCGCAGCTGGCGGGGCGCGAGGCCGGTCACCTCGCTCCACCCGGTCAGCCAGGTCCAGAAGGCGGCGTCGACGTCCGGGTCGGCCGAGGAGAGCGGCAGGGCTGCGACCGGTCCGGTGCCGACGTACGACGCCCGCTCCTCCATCACGCAGCACGGGTTGCCCTCCGGGTCGGCGAGCACCACCCACGGCACGTCTCCCTGCCCGATGTCCAGCACACGGGCACCGAGGCCGAGCAACCGCTCGACCTCCTCGGCCTGGTCGACGCCGCCGCTGAGGTCGAGGTGGAGCCGGACCGGCTCGGCCGGCGCCTCCGGCACCTGCTGGAAGCACAGGTCGAGGATCGGCCCGCCCTCGATCGCGAGGCGGGTCTCGTAGCCGGTGGGCTCGTCGGTCAGCGGCTCGCCGCCGACCACGGCCTCCCAGAACCGGCCCAGCCGGCGGGGGTCGACGGCGTCGAACACCAGGTTCTCGAGGTACATGGGCTCACGGTAGTGCGCCGGCAGGGGCGCCGGGCTTCCTCCACACCGACACGTGGCTCTCGCTGTCGCCCGTGAAGGGCGCGCCGCTCCAGTCGGCGGTGCGGGACTCGAGCTCCATCCCGGCCAGCTGTGCCATCAGGTCGCACTCGGAGGGCCAGAGGTAGCGGAAGTTGCTCGCGCCGTAGGTGACGCTCCCGTCGTCGTGGCGGCGATAGTGGTGGGACGTGCCCTGCTGGGTGGCCAGGTCGTAGGTGTCGAGGCCGACGTGGTGCTCGCCGACGTGGAACGGCACGGCCGCCTGCCCCGGTGGGAAGCGCCGGATGCCCGGGATCCACAGCTCGATGACGAAGCGCCCGCCCGGCGCGAGGTGGCGCGCGGCGTTGGCGAAGCAGGCGACCTGCTCGGCCTGGGTGCGCAGGTTGCCGATGCTGTTCCACGCCACGAAGACGAGCGAGAACTCACCGGGCACGGTGGTTGAGGCCATGTCGCCGACGACGACCGGGATGTCGGTGCGCTTGCGGAGCAGGGCGTCGACCATCGGCTGGGAGAGCTCGATGCCGCTGACCGCCAGGCCGCGCTCGGCGAGCGGGACGGCCACCCGACCGGTGCCGATCGCGAGCTCGAGCACCGGTCCGTCACCGGCGAGGCCGGCCAGGAAGTCGACGGCGGGGTCCAGCACCTCGGGGGCGAACATGAACGCCGAGCTCTCGTCGTACCGCTCGGCCGTCTCGGCGTCCCACAGGTCGCTGCTCGTCATGGCGCCACCCTCCCCGATGCTGCCCGGGGTCGCCACCCGGTTTCGACGGGTCGGTCGGACCGGGGACTACGGGAGGTCGCGGCCAGCCGTGCCGGGTGGTGCGTAGCGGAAGGCGATGCCGAAGCACAGGATCGCCGCCACCCACGCGCCTCCGGGGCCGAGAGCCTGTCCGACGACCAGCAACGGGACCGCCAGCACCACGGTGACGAGCAGGATGCGCATGACCGCCATCGTCTGCTCGTCGCGCTCCGCCGGATCCCGCACGTCGACCATTCTGGTTCGGAACGGCGCGATGGGCAATCGGGGGGACGCGCTGGCACACGGCTGGTGGAGGGCGTCCCCAGGTCGGCGCCATCACGGCCAGCCGCCTAGATTCGTCCTCATGCGCATCTTCTTCACCGGCGGCAGCGGCAAGGCCGGCAAGCACGTCGCGACGTTCCTCGCCTCCCAGGGCCACCACGTCACCAACGCCGACCTCGTCGCGCTGGGCCACCCCGACGTGGCCGACCTCCGGGTCGACCTCACCGACGCCGGGCAGGTCTACTCGGCGATGGCCGGGCTGGCGCGGATGGACGAGCTCGACCTGGAGCGGCCGCCGACGTACGACGCCGTCGTGCACTTCGCGGCGGTGCCGCGGATCCTGCTCGTGCCCGACACGACGACGTACGCGACGAACGTCCTGAGCACCTTCCACGTCCTCGAGGCCGCCACCCGGCTCGGCATCGGCAAGATCGTCTTCGCCTCGTCCGAGACGACGTACGGCGTCTGCTTCGCCCAGGGCGAGCGGCGACCCGACTACCTGCCGGTCGACGAGGAGCACCCGACCGTGCCCGAGGACGCCTACGCGATGTCCAAGGTGGCGGGCGAGGCGACCGCCCGCGGCTTCTGGGCGCGCACCGGCGCCGACATCTACGGGCTGCGCATCAACAACGTCATCGAGCCGCACGAGTACGCCGACCTGTTCCCTGCGTTCCTGGCCGACCCGGCGCTGCGACGACGCAACATCTTCGCCTACATCGACACCCGCGACCTCGGGCAGATGGTGCAGCGCTGCCTCGAGGTCGACGGCCTGGGCTACGAGGTCTTCAACGTCGCCTCGGCCGACCACTCCGTCGCGGCGACGACCGACGAGCTCATCGCCCGCTTCTACGACGACGTCGAGCAGCGGCGCGCGATGGGTCCGCACGAGACGTTCTACGCGATCGACAAGGCGCGTCGACTGCTCGGCTACGAGCCGGAGCACTCCTGGCGCGACGTGCTGAGCGACGACGGGGCGGTTGTCGAGTAGCCGTCGGAGACCGTCACCGGGCCCTCCGCCCCCTTCGACGCTCGACCTGTTGCTCGACGACCGGCACGGCCGCGATGACCGATGCCGGTCAGGCGTGGGTGCGGGTCTGCCACGTCGTGAGGCACACCTGGTTGCCCTGCGTGTCGGCGAGCACCCAGAACTTCGGCGCCTCGGCGTCGCTGACCAGCGTGCCGCCGGCTGCGACCGCGGCCGCGATCCGGTCGTCGACCAGCTCGGGCGGGATGCGGAGGTCGAAGTGCCAGCGCTGGTGGGGCGTGCCGTGCTCCTCGGAGCGCTGGAACCAGATCGTCGGACCCTTCCCGTGGGGGTCGACGAGCTCGGTCGGTACGTCGTCGCCGGTGACGAGCGTGTAGCCGAGCACCGCCGCCCAGAAGGGTGCGATCGACGTGTCCCACGTGTCGAGGCCCAGCTCGAGCGACGACAGCGTCGACGGCTGTGCGGTCGCACCCAGCTTGGCGGCCATCTCGCTGATCGCGCGCGCCAGCACGACGTCGCGCCGCGTGACGCCACCCACGTCATGGCTCGAGAGCCGGACGTCGACGGTCGGGTAGGTCAGGTCGACGTCGGGGTGGTGGTTCATCTCGTCGGCCGCAGCACCGATCGCCTGCACCAGGGTCACCCCGGCGTTGAACCCACCGGTCGCGAAGCGGGCGTGCAGCACCCCGAGCAGCACGCGCCAGTCGGACAGTCCCTCGGCGTGGATCGCAGGTCCGTCGAGGACCACCGCGTCGTCGTCGATGGCCATGTCACGTCCTCGGGTTCTGGTGATCCTGGCGAGCTTCGTCGGACTCCTGCGGGCTCTCGTCCGGTGCCTCGTCGTCAGCCTCGTGCTCCGACTCGACCGGGACGTTCTCGGTGTGTCCGAGGGGCGTGCAGATGCAGGCCCGGTTGCCCTCGGCGTCGGCGAGCACCCAGAAGGAGGGCTTGCGAGCGTCGCTCACCAGCGTGCCGCCGGCGTCGATCGCCCGCTTGACCCGGGTCTCGGCCACCTCGACGGCTACCGTGACGTCCAGGTGCCACCGCTGGGGCGCCTCGTTCCCGGCCTCCGCGGCACCCTGGAACCACACCGTCGGCAGCAGCCCGTCCCCGTCGCGGACCTCGTCAGCCCCGTCGTCGCCGGGCTCGACGCCGAGCACGGCCTCCCAGAAGGGTCGGACGTCGTCGCGGTCGGCGCTGTCGAGCCCGAGCTCCAGCAGCGACAGCGCGGACACGTTGCTCTTGGCGCCCAGACGTCCCGCATGACCGCTGATCTCCCGCGCCAGACGCACGTCTCGCTGCGTCACGCCACCGACGTCGTGCGAGCGGAGGCTGACCTGCACGAACGGGTAGCGCAGGTCGACGTCCGGATGGTGCCCTGCCTCCTCCGCAGCGGCTCCGATGCCCTCGACGAGGCGCAGCCCGGTCGCGAAGTCGCCGGTGTCGAAGCGGGCGTGGAGGCCACCCAGGAGCCAGCGCCAGTCGTCGATCAGCTCGGCCGCGACGTCGCTGACCCCCAGGGTCTTGTCGTCCTCGTGGCGATCAGTCGGCTCGGTCATGGCGACACCTCTGCCCTCAGGTCGTGGGGGCGCAGGCTGTTGCGCTCCGCTTGCCCGTGACCCTGCCACAGCCGACGGGTCCAGTCGCTCCCCTGACCGGGTGGGTCCGGCACGAGCGCCACCAGCCTCGATGTTTCGTGGCTAGGCTGGCCGACCCGTGGGGTTGCCGTCCGGCGCCGGCGAGGAGAGGACCCGATGACCCGCAGCGTGCGCACGTTCTGCCGAATCTGCGAGGTCCACTGCGGCCTGGTCGTCGACATCGAGCCCGACCCCGCCGCCGGTGCGGCGACGGCCGAGCGCGTGAGCAAGGTCAGCCCCGATCGCGACCACCCCGTGTCGAAGGGCTACTGCTGCGTGAAGGGCCTCGGGCTCGGCGCCCTCCACCACGACCCGGACCGGGTCGACGTACCCCTCAAGCGGGTCGACGGCGAGCTCGTCGAGATCACGTGGGAGCAGGCGCTGCGCGAGATCGGAGCGAAGGTGCGCGCGATCGTCGACGAGCACGGCCCGCGCGCCCTCGCGCTCTACCAGGGCAACCCGACCTTCTTCTCCCTCCAGGGCACGCTGATGTCGACGGCGTACGTCGAGGCCCTCGGCTCGCCCAACGTCTTCGCGTCGCACTCCATCGACGTCAACACCAAGTTCCACGTCTCGACCGAGATGTACGGGCTGTCCCTCGTGCACCCGGTGCCCGACTTCGACCACCTCGAGCTGTTCGTGTGCCTGGGCTCCAACCCGCTGGTCAGCCAGATGTCGGTGCTCCAGGTCTCGGACGCCGCGGGGGTCCTGTCGTCGGTGACCGAGCGTGGGGGCCGGGTCGTGATCGTCGACCCGCGGCGCACCGAGACCGCCAAGCGGGTCGGCGAGCACGTGCCGATCCGCCCGGGCACCGACGCCTACCTGCTGGCCGCGATGCTGCACGTGCTCACCGTCGAGGTCGGGATCGACCTGGCACCGGCGCGCGAGGTCGCGCGCGGGGTCGACGACCTCGTCGCCGCGGCCGCACCCTGGACGCCCGAGCGCGCCGCGGCGGTGACCGGGATCGCGGCCGCCACGATCCGCGACCTCGCGACGTCGTACGCCGCCGCCAGCGTCGGGCAGGGCGGCAAGGGCGCGGCGCTCTACTGCTCGACCGGCGTCAACATGGGTCCGTTCGGCTCGGTGGCCTACTGGCTGCTCCAGGGCATCAACCTCCTCGCCGGCAACCTCGACCGCCGCGGCGGGCTGCTCGTGCCGCGCGGGGCGTTCGACACGCTCAAGCTGGCCGGGCTCGTCGGGCTGGGTCGCTTCGACGAGCACCGCACCAGCGACGGTCGGTGGCACCGGGTGGCCGGTGCGTTCCCGGTGGCGGCGCTGGCCGACGAGATCACCACCGACCACCCCGACCGGGTGCGGGCGCTCTTCGTGACCGCCGGCAACCCGGTGCACTCGGTGCCCGGAGGAGCGCTCGCCGAGGCGCTGCCCGGCCTCGACCTGATGGTGAGCGTCGACCTCTACCGCAACGAGACCGCGGCCCACGCCGACTACGTGCTGCCGGCCACCGACATGCTCGAGCGCAGCGACTTCCCCGCCTCGCACCAGTCGCTCCAGATCGTCCCGCACGCGCAGTGGACGCCCGCGGTGGTCGAGCCGCTCGCGCAGCGCCGCACGGAGTGGCAGATCTTCTCCGACCTCGCGCTCGCCTCCGGTGTCAGCCCGTTCGGCACGACAGCCGCGCACGCCCTCCCCCGCCTCAACCGGTTGCTCGGCCGTCTCCCCCGACGACCCCAGGTCACCTTCGACCACCTGCTCGCGGTCCTGCTGCGCTGGGGACGCCGTACGACGTTGGGCGAGCTCAAGCGACACCCCGAGGGAGTGCTGCTGCCCGCGACCGAACCGGGGTCGTTCCTCGGCAGCCGGGTCGCCACCGACGACGGGCTGGTCGACCTGGCACCCGCCGACCTGGTCGCCGACCTCGACCGGCTCGCCGCCGCCGAGGCCGACCTCTCGCGCCCCGGGGTGCTGCGCCTGGTCGGGCGGCGCGACCGGCGCTCGCACAACTCCTGGATGCACAACAACTCCCACATCCGTCAGCCCGACGGCAACACCGCGCTGCTCCACCCCGACGACGCAGCCGAGCGCGGCATCACCGACGGCTCGACGGTCGAGGTGTCCAGCGGGTCCGGGGCGGTGGAGGTCACCGTCTCGCTGACCGACGACGTCGCCCGAGGCGTCGTCGTCGTGCCCCACGGCTGGGGTCACGCGACGACGGGTCCGCGCCGGGCGCGAGCGCTGGCCGGCGCCAACATCAACACCGTCGTGCCCGGCGGCGCCGCCCAGATGGACCCGGTCTCGGGGCAGGCGATCATGCTCGCGCACGAGGTCGAGGTGCGGCCGGTCTGAGCGCGCGGCGCGGCCGCGCGCGGGCGCCCGTTCACCGGCCAGCCGGTGAACGGGGTGCTTGGACGATGTCCGGACATCGTCCAGGCGCCCGATTCACCGGCCAGCCGGTGAAGGGGACCCCCGTGCACCAGACCCGACGCACGGCCGCGTCAACGGTTCCGGCGCCAGATGCTCGCGTTGAGCGCGGTGGCGAACCCGCACCACGCGGCGTACGGCGTGAGCGCGGCCGCTGCGGTGGTGTCGTGCTTGGCGGCCTCCCGGACCAGCGCGACGTTGAGGCCGTTGAGCACCGCGATCGCGGCGAGCCCGCCGCGCGGGGACTCCCCGGTGAAGAACGCCCAGCACCAACCGGCGTTGGCGGCCAGGTCCGCCGCGGTCAACGCCCACAGCCTCGCCCGCTCGCCCTCGGGCGCGGCCTCGATGGCACGCGCGGTGCTCCAGGCGATCGAGCCGTAGAGCGGCGTCCACACCAGCGGGAACGCGATGCCCGGCGGCTCCCAGGAGGGCCGGTCGATCGAGCGGTACCACGCGGAGTCGGGCTTGGTGCCGAGGCTGCCGGCGACGGCGGCCGCTGCGGTGAGGGCGGAGGTGAGAGCGAGGGGGCGCATGCTTCCTTCCTACCCGACCGACCTACGGCTGCACCGCCAGCCGTCGCCGCTGGACGCCGTCGTCGTCGAAGTTGGCCGGGTCGAGCCAGGCCTCGTGGGCCGCGCGCACGGCCGGCCACTCGTCCGCGGTGACCGAGAACCAGTCGGTGTCGCGGTTGCGGCCCTTGGTGATCATGTGGTGGCGGAAGCGGCCCTCGTAGGTGAAGCCGAGGCGCAGGGCGGCGCGGCGCGACGGCTCGTTGAGGCTGTCGCACTTCCACTCGAAGCGGCGGTAGCCGAGGTCGTCGAAGGCCCACCGCATCAGCAGGTGGGTGGTCTCGGTCGCGGCCGGGGTGCGCTGGAGGTCGTGCCCGTAGAGCACGCCGGCGACCTCGACCTGCCCGGTGGCCGGGTCGATGCGCATGTACGACGTGACGCCGGCGGCGCCGTCGGGCAGCACGACGGCCCACACCTCCATGGAGGGTTCGGCGATCAGCTGGTCGACCAGGGCGGCCATCCCCGCGACGTCGGCCGGCTGCTCGGTCGGGCGGTAGGTCCACGACGCCCGGTCGGCACGGCCGCCGAGGGCGGCGTACAACGACGGCGCGTGACCCGGCGCCAACGGCTCGAGCACGACGTACCGACCGACGAGGCGGACCGGCGTCGGCCACGCCCGCGGCGTCCAGTCGGGCACGACGTCACCGACCAGCTGGCCGTACTCGTTCTCCTCGGGCACTCCTGCACCGTAGTGTCCCGACGGTGACCCATGCGCGTCGATTCCACGCCCTCACGGCGCTCGTGTCGATCATCGCGCTCGTGCTCCAGCTGGTGCTGGTGATCCGCGGCGGCCAGGTGCTCGACGAGGTCGAGCCGCCGGCGCTCGGCCTCCGGCTGGCGCGGTTCGTCGCCTACTTCACGATCCAGAGCAACATCCTGGTCGCGGTCACCGCGACGACGCTGGCGCTCGACCCGGCCCGCGACGGTCGGTGGTGGCGCGTGCTGCGGCTCGCGGCGATCGTCGGGATCACGGTCACCGGGCTGGTGCACTTCGTGCTGCTTCGTCCGTTGCTCGACCTCGACGGTGCCGACTGGGCGGCGGACAAGCTGCTGCACATGGTGGTGCCGGTGCTGGCGATCCTCGGCTGGGCACTCTTCGGACCCCGCCCCCGCGTCACCCGCCGCGAGATCGGCTGGGCGTTGGTGTGGCCGATCGCCTGGCTGGCGGTGACCCTCGTCGTCGGCGGCCTGTCCGGGTGGTACCCGTACCCCTTCCTCGACCACCGTGAGGACGGCGCCGGCGCCGTCGTGGTGGCCAGCGTCGGCGTGACCGTGCTCTTCCTCGCGGTGTTCGGTGCCGTGTCGTGGCTCGACCGTCGACTGGCGCCCGCGCCACGGGCAGACTGATCCCATGAGCGAAGCGGCCGCCCCCGAGGGCATCGACCCCACCGTCCCCCCGAGCGGCACCGGCTGTGTCGAGTGCGACGCGGCCGACGGCTGGTGGGTGCACCTGCGCCGCTGCGCCGCGTGCGGGCACGTCGGGTGCTGCGACTCCTCCCCCGGGCAGCACGCCAGCGCGCACTTCCGCGAGAGCGGTCATCCGGTGATGCAGAGCTTCGAACCCGGCGAGGACTGGTTCTGGGACTTCGAGCGCGAGGTCGGCCTCCTCGGCCCCGCCCTGGCGGGCCCGGACTCCCACCCGGGCGACCAGCCGACCCCCGGGCCGGCCGGGCGCGTCCCCGCCGACTGGCGCGACCACGTGCACTGACCGTCCGTGGCCACAGCACCGCTCCCCCGGCCGACGCCAGGCGTGGCAGAGTCGGACCATGGACATCACCGAGGCCCTCGGCTGGGCCGCCACCCGCAAGAACGCCGTGCTCATCACGATCCGCCAGGACGGCCGGGCGCAGTCGTCCGACATCGCCTACGCCCTCGACGACGGCACGTTCACGATCTCGGTGACCGATGACCGTGCCAAGACCGCCAACATGCGGCGCGACCCGCGGGTCGTGCTGCACCTGACCGACCCGCCGTCGTGGTCCTACGTCTCCTTCGACGGCACCGTCGAGCTGACGCCGCCGACGACCGAGCCGGGTGACGCCACGAGCGATGCGCTCTGCGCCTACTACGAGAAGGTCGCCGGCGAGCCGCACCCCGACTGGGACGAGTACCGCGCCGCGATGGTCGCCGAGAAGCGCCTGGTCGCGCGTTTCACGCCGACCTCGGCCGTCGGCCAGGTGCACTGAGGGGACCGTCAGCGGCCCGACGTACGACGCCACGCGCTGAAGGACCGCACGTTGGCGGGCCGCGGCACGACCAGCCACGGCCACGGGTGCACCTCGGGCACGTCGAGGCGGGCGCTGTGGCGGGCCCACCCCGGCACCGGGGCGTACGTCGTCGCCAGGGGCTCGCCGTCGATCTCGGCGACCACGTCGCCGAGCCGCACCTCGAGGTCCCGGACCTCTGCCAGCTCGCCGAGGGTCTCGGCGAGGAACACCAGCCGCTTGCCGGAGAGCCGCAGCGAGCGCAGCAGCGGCTCGTCGAAGACGAACACCGCCGGTCGCTCGGGGTCTGCGGCGAGCGCCGGGTCGGCCGCGCCGAGCGACTCGGCGGTCAGCCAGACCCGCTCCCCCTGACCCGCACCCTCGACCGCCGTCGGCCCACCCGGCACCGGCGCCCTGGTCAGGTCGGGGCCCTCGACCTCCGGGCCGAGACCACGCTCGGGCCACTCCTGGATCGGGCACGCGTCGGACAGCGCGCAGGCGTCGCACAACGCCGGCGCCCGCTTCTCGACCTGCCAGCGCGAGAAGCCGTAGGCCTTGCCGCTGCCGGTGCCGACGGTCCACTGCCAGCCCAGCCGGTTGGCCGCGCGCGAGCCGTCGAGGAGGTGGGCGAACATCTCGTCCTCCCCCGCACGCCAGTCGGCGCCGGCCCGCACGCCCCACTGCGAGGCCATCCACATGCGGGTCTGGTTGACCAGCCAGCCGTCGCGCTCGAGGTCGTCGACGACGTGCTCGACGCACGCCATCTCCCGAGGCCACGCGGAGTCGTGGGTCCAGACGCCCCCGCGTGAACCGGCTCGCGGCTGCTCCATGCGCAGCGGCTCTCCCAGCGCCGAGCCGACCCGGGCGTAGAGGTGACGGGCGTACTCCTGCCACAGCAGCTCGTCGCGGTACTTGCCCCGGTCGCGCGCGGGCGCCTCGGCGACGGCGTCCCAGACCTCCGGCAGGCTGACCAGCCCGTGCCTGATGTAGGGCGACATCCGGGTCGCGCCCTGGCTCCGCACCGGCAGCACGGTGCTGCGCGAGCGCGCGTAGCCCTTCACGTCGAGCCCCGCCAGGGCGGTGTCGGCGGCCAGCTGCCCCCCGCGCAGGGCGCCGGGCCGGATGCCGTCAGGCCCTTCGCGGGTCAGGTCGCCGAGGTGGGTCGCCACCCAGGCAGCCACGTCGTGGGGAGTGGCGCCGGAGGCGAGCGAGGGCGGGGCGGGGAGCACGGGCACCCGCTCATGGTTGCCGACGCCGCCGACACCCCGGCTCACCCGCACGTCGCGACAGTCCCTGACGAACGGCCCCCGGACGGGCCGCTCAGGGGCCACCTCGTCAGGGACTGTCGGTGCTCGGACGGGCCCTCGGTCAGGGCGACGTCGCCCGCTCCAGCGTCTCGGCCGCCACCAGCCACGGCAGCACGGCGAGCAGGCTCACCAGGCCGGTGACCGCGAAGGCCCAGCCGTAGCCTGCCTGGTCGGCGACCAGTCCGACGAGGACCGGCCCGAGGATCGCGCCGCCGTCCTGGGCCATCTGGAAGGTGCTGAGCACCGTGCCGCCCGAGCGCTCCGAGCCGATGATGTCGGACACCGTCGCCTGCTGGCCGGGGTTGACGAGACCGGCGCCGAGGCCGGACAGCGCCGACAGCACGAGCAGCACGACGAGCGAGCCGCTGAGCCCGATCACGCCGAGGGTCACGGCGGTCGAGAACAGGCCCACGATCACCAGCGGACGTCTCCCGAGCGTGTCGGCGAGCCGACCCGCGACCTGGAGGGTGGCGGCCGTGCCGAGGGCGGCCAGGGCCAGGGCGACCCCGGCCACCCAGGTGTCGTCGCGCACCACCAGGGCGAACTGCGGGACGACGGCGACGCGCACCCCGAAGTTGCACCACCCGTTGGCGAAGGCCGAGGCGAGCGCGGCCCGGTACGCCGGGATCGCCAGCGCCTCGCTGAGCAGCATCGGAGGCGGTGGCGGCCCGGAGCCGGTGGGACGGAGCCGGGCACCGGACAGCCGGATCCCGACGACGGCCGCGGCCGCGACGAGGGCGACGGCGTAGGCGACGAACGGGACCCGCAGCCCGAAGCCGGCCAGGGCGCCGCCGATGAGCGGGCCGACCATGCCGCCGATCAGGAACGAGCTGGCGTACGCCGACGACACCCGTCCGCGGATCGTCGGCGGGGCCAGCCGCACGAGGAGCGCCATCGCCGAGATGGTGAACATCGTCGAGCCGATGCCGCCGAGGCCACGGAAGATCAGCAGCTGGTAGTAGGAGTCGGCGAAGGCCGTCGCGAGCGAGGAGGCCGCGACCAGCAGCAGCCCGGTCAGGTAGACCGGCCGCTCCCCCAGGCGCCTGACCAGCGCTCCGCCCACGGGGGCGAAGGCGAGACGGAACATCGCGAAGATCGACACGACGAACGACGCCGCGGCGACGCCGACGTCGAAGCTGCGCGCGTACGCGGGCAGGACCGGCGAGACGAGTCCGAAGCCGATGGCGATGACGAAGGCGGAGGCCGACGAGGACCTTGATCTCGGCCGGGATCTCGATCCTCTCGGCCACCGGACGCGGCTCGGTGCCGCGCGAGCGCAGTCTCACCCGCGTGCGGCCAACGAGTCGAGCACGTCGCGGACGGTCTGCAGACCGCGCTCGACCTCGTCGTACGACGTCGAGAGCGGCGAGAGCCCGAGGCGCAGGCCGTGGGGGTCGCGGTAGTCGGGGATCACGTCGCGCTGCCAGAGCTCGGCGGTGACCTCGCGCATGAGCGGGTGGTTGAAGGTGACGTGGCCGCCGCGCAGCGAGGGGTCGGCCGGCGAGGCGAGCACGACCTCGGGCAGCAGCTCGGCGGCGCGGTCGACGGCGTACGACGTGAGACCCATCGACTTCTCGCGGATGGCGTCCATGCCGACGCGTCGACACGAGCTGGAGCATGTCCTGCAGGGCCAGCATCCCGATCGACCGGCGGGGTGCCGGACAGGATCCGGCGGATGCCCTCGGCGGGTCGGTAGGTCGGTCCCATCAGGAACGGGTCCGCCGCGCCGAGCCACCCCTGGATCGGCTGCACGAGCCCGTCGGAGTCGTCGAGCAGCCGCTCGGCGACGTAGGCGAAGGCCGGCGCGCCGGGGCCGCCGTTGAGGTACTTGTAGGTGCAGCCGACCGCGAGGTCGGCGTCCCAGGCGTCGAGCGCGACCGGCACCGAGCCGACGGAGTGGGACAGGTCCCACAGCACCAGGGCACCGGCGTCGTGGGCGATGCGGGTCAGCTCGGCGCCGTCGGCGACGTACGCCGAGCGGTAGGCGACGTGGCTGAGCGCGACGAGGGCGGTCTGCTCCCCCACCACCTCGGCGCAGCTGCTCGGCGCTCACGCCGGCGGCGGTGTCGACGTCGATCCAGCGCAGGCTGAGCCCGCACTCGCGCGCGACGCCGTCGGCGACGTAGCGGTCGGTCGGGAAGTTGTCGCGGTCCATCACGATCTCGGTGCGGCCGGGGTCGCCGGCCTGCAGCGCCACCGCGGCCCGCATCAGCTTGTAGAGCAGCACCGTGGTCGAGTCGCCGACGATCGTCTGGCCGGTCGAGGCCCCGAGGCACTGGGCGCCGATGGCGTCGCCGAGCACCTCGGGCAGGTCCATCCAGCGCTCGTCCCAGCCGCGGATCAGCCGACCGGCCCACTCCTCCTCGACGAAGGCGCGCAGTCGCTCGCCGGTCGACCGTCAACGGCCGCCCGAGCGAGTTGCCGTCGAGGTAGACCAGGGGCGTGTCGGTGCCGACGAAGAGGTCGCGGTGGGCGGCCAGCGGGTCGGCGGCGTCGAGATCGGCGGCGGAGCGGTGGGTCACCTGCCGAGCCTACGGCCGGGGCCGCACGCAGAACTCGTGGCCGTCGGGATCGGTGAGCACGAGGGGCCCGCCGGGGTCGGACGGGGGCGGCGGCTCGAACGCGTACCACCCGAGGTCGTTCAGCTCAGGGTGCACGGTCGCACCGAGCTCGACGAGACGCTGTACCTCGGCCTCGACGCTGCTGTCGGCCGACACCACCAGGTCGAGGTGCGGTCGGCAGGTCGTCGTGAAGGTCAGCAGCGGCGGACCACCCCAGGAGATCTTCGTGCCACCGTCCGGCGACTGGATCGCGGTCTCCTCGCCCTCGTCCCAGACGAGAGGCCACTCGAGAGCCTTGCTCCAGAACTGCCCGGTGGCATACGAGCCGTCGCCGGCCAGGCACCCCACCTGGCCGCAGCCGGCGAGGAAGTTGTTGCCCGCCTCGATCACGCAGAACTCGTTGCCCTCGAGGTCGGCCAGCACGACGTGCCCCTCGTCCTCGCCCTGGCCGACGTCGAGGTGGGTCGCGCCGAGGGCCAGCGCGCGCTCGACCATCGCGGCCTGGTCGGCGGGGCTCGAGCTCGTCAGGTCGAAGTGCATCTGGAGCCGGTCGACCTTCGGCGCGGCGTTCGGCACGAACCGGATCGGCATGGTCGGCGGCCCCTCCTCGTCGGGGAGCACCACCCAGCCGTCGGTCGGCCGACCGAGCAGCTCGCCCCAGAAGGCCGTCTGCCGGTCGGGGTCGAGGGCGTCGAAGGTGAGGGACGAGATCGTGAGGGCCACCTCGTCATCCTGGCCCCCAGCGTGCGTCGGCGCCAGCACATTTGTGGCTCACGAGCCGGTTCGCCCCCGGGGTCCGTGGCTCGCTGTGAATCTCGCCGCATGCGGGCAGACGCGCGATCTTCGTTCGCGCTGCCTCGCCGCCGCGTGGCTCATGCCCGCGCTCGGGGTCGTCGTCGTCATGCTGTGGCCGACCCTGCACATGGAGTTCGGCATCACTCGACCACCACGAGATCGCCGAGACTCCTGGGTCCCGACGGTCGTCTTGGGCCGGGGGCCGTTCCGGGCGAGATAGTCGTACTGCGCTGCTCAACCCATCGGCCGGTTCCGTCCTGGGTACTGGGCCTTTCGCGCTGGTCGAGTCCGCTGTCCGGGGCACGCACGTCACGGGCCTGGTACGCCGACCGCAATTCTTGTTGGCCGTGGTCGCCCTGGTCGCCCTGTACACGCGACCCTGCGCCATGGGTGCCCGACCCCTCGGCCTCCGTGCTCGCGGCGCTTCCCCTAGCGGGGCTCCAGGCCGACACGCGGTATCGGCTCGGCCCCAACGAGGCCTACGCCTTCCCGTCTCGCTCCTGTGCGTCGGCATCTGCGGCCTCACGTCGCACCGCGCCCGCACGCGGGCAGGCCTCCGCGTGGTGGGCTCACGCGGCCGTCGTCCTGGCGGCGACCTGCAAGGAGAACTACCTACCCGTGTCGCTGGTGATCATCGCCGCATCCGCCTCCTGGGCCGTTCACCAGGGCCGCGCCATCGCGCTGCTGCGGTTCGCTACCAGACGTGCTCCTGGTGGCGGGCGCTCTCCTGTGCTGCTGCTCGACGCACTCGGGCTCCTCGTGCAGCTCAATCGCTTCGGCTGGCCAGTATCCCCAGGTAGCGCACACCCGAAACGCACTGCAGCTCGCTGGGTTCCGCGATCAGGTCGCTCGACCTGGCGGTAGTACGCCGGTGTCTCCGCCGTCGTGATCGGATCATCGTGGTCCTGGGCAAGTCCACGGTGTAGATGCATCGAGCCAGCGGCAGCCCGCCCCTGAGCACGGGCCAGCCGAGACCGCCGTGCCGGCGGCAGCATCCTGGCCATCGCTCTGGCCAGGCGCTTTCTACCCCGCTGGGAGCCCCACCTCGTCGGCCGCTACCTGTACCCCCTGGTGCTCGTCCCCGTCGGCCTCGTTGTGACGCTGAACCTGCCCGCTTCGTGCTCCGCGCCTGCGCGACAGGCGAGCGTCCTGGCTCTGTGGGGCCGCCTGCTGGCGGTCTGCGGTCGCGCTGCCCGTGGGAGTGAAGGCGGCCGAGACGCGCAGAGCGCGGAGCAGCGGTGTGGCCACTGGCAGAGTTCCAGCGGAACCTGACTCAGTCCGGAGCGCGCCGTCAGAGTCTCTGGGGCGCGCTCGATCGTGTTCCAACTCGCTATCCGCACCCTCTTCTACTCACTTCTCGTCGAGAAGGTCCTGTCGATCTCGCGGTACCTCGCCGCCCGGACCTACGTCCTGATGATGACGCTCCCCGCGTCGCAAGTACTCCTCCAGCGGATCCGGAGCCATTGGCGAGGCCGACGACGATGGCAGGTACGCGGTGCTGCTCGAGGAACTGGTCACAAGAGGGAAACCGACCGCTCGTCCCCTACGCACCAGGCTGCCCTCGCTCGTCTCCGGTATGTTCGCCCACGACGTTCCGGTGTGCCACTCGGCGATCGATACCCCCGGTCACTTTCTCGGCACGTCATTGCGCTCCTTCGACTCTACACTCGCGGCCATGTCGACGAGCGGGATCAGGCCCGAGCTGCTGGAGGTGCTGGCGCGGCGAGCGCTGACCGAGGACGCCGCCCGGCCCGAGGCGGTGGACCGCCTGCACGACCGCGGCGGCCGGACGGCGCGCGAGCAGATCGCGCGCCCTCGTCGACGAGGGCAGCTTCGTGGAGTACGGCCGGTTCGTCACCGCCGCGCAGTCCGACAAGCGCACCGACGACGACCTGCTCGACCGCACCGTCGCCGACGGCATCGTCGGGGGGCTGGCGACGATCGGCGGCCACCAGGTCGCGGTGCTGTCCTACGACTACCTCGTCATGGCCGGCACCCAGGGCATGCGCGGGCACCGCAAGACCGACCGGCTGCTCGACGTCATCGCCCGCCTCGCGCTGCCGACCGTGTTCTTCGCCGCGGGCGGCGGCGGGCGGCCGGGCGACACCGACATCCCGCTGGTCTCCGCGCTCGACGTGACGACCTTCGCCGCCTGGGCGCGGCTGTCCGGCAAGGCGCCGCGCATCGCCGTCGTCGAGGACAACTGCTTCGCCGGCAACGCCGTGATCGCCGGCTGCTCCGACCTGATCGTCGCGACGCCGCGCTCCTCGCTCGGCATGGGCGGTCCGGCCATGATCGCCGGCGGCGGGCTCGGCGACGTCGCCGCCGCCGACGTCGGTCCGCTCGACGTGATGGTCGCCAACGGCGTGGTCGACGTCGCCGTCGACGACGGCGAGGCCGTCGACGCCGCGCGTGCGCTGATCGGCTACTTCCTCGGTGACGACGACGACTGGGTCGCACCGAGCGAGGCCGACCAGGTCGCGCTCCGCGACGCCGTGCCCGACGGCGAGCGCACGTCGTACGACGTCGAGGTGATCGTCGAGGGGCTCGCCGACGTCGACTCGGTGACCGTGCTCCGAGCCGGGTTCGCGCCCGAGCTGTGCACCGCCCTGGGGCGGATCGAGGGCCGCACCGTCGGGTTCGTCGCCAACGACACCCGCCACATGGCCGGAGCGATCACCGCCGACGCCGGCGACAAGGCCGCGCGCTTCCTCCAGCTCTGCGACGCCTGGGGCTTCCCGGTCGTCTCGCTGGTCGACACCCCCGGGATGATGGTCGGCGCCGAGGCCGAGCGGACCGGCCTGGTGCGCCACACCTCGCGCCTGCTGGTCGCGGCAGCGGCGATGGAGGTGCCGCTGGTCGGCGTCGTCCTGCGCCGCGGCTACGGGCTCGGCGCGCAGGCGATGCTCGGCGGCAGCACCCACGAGCCGCTGATGACGCTGGCCTGGCCGGGCGCCCACCTCGGCGCGATGGGGTTGGAGGGCGCCGTCCGGCTCTCGATGCGACGCGAGCTCGAGGCGATCGCCGACCCCGAGGAGCGCGAGCAGCAGGTGCGCGAGCTGACGGCGTACGCACAGGCCCACTCGACCGCGCTCAACGTCGCGCGCCACTTCGAGATCGACGACGTGATCGATCCGGCCGAGACGCGCGGCATCATCGCCCGCCTGCTCGACGCCGCCTGTCGGGACGGACGGCACGCGCGGCAGCGGTCGCACCGTCGATACCTGGTAGCCGGTCCTGCCTCGCGGGCCCTACGGTGCAGGCGTGGAGATCCGCCTGCTGACCCTCGACGACCACGTCGCGCAGTTCCGACTCGGCGCCGAGGCGTTCGGTACGCCGCCGTACCCGACGACGGTGCCCGACGCACCCACCGCGCTGCCCGAGGGCCGCGAGGTGTGGGGCGCCTTCGACGGCGGCGAGCTGGTCGCACGGGTGGCGGCGCACAGCTACGAGTCCTGGTGGCACGGTGCGCGGATCGCCGACGTGCGGCATCGCCGGGGTGACGGTGGCTCCCGAGCACCGCGGGAGCGGGCTGCTGCTGCCGCTGTTCGAGGCCGGCCTGGGCGCCGCGGCCGAGCGCGGCGAGGTGCTCTCGACGCTCTACCCGACGGCCAACGGCATCTACCGCTCGCTGGGCTACGAGCTCGTCACCAGCTACGACACGATCGAGATCGCCACCCACGAGCTCGCCGCGGTGCGTGCCCCGCTCGCGACCCGCACGCGACGAGCGACCGTCGACGACGTGCCCGCGGTCCGCGCGCTCTACGACGCGGTGGGCGGCCGCCCAGAACGGTCCGCTCACCCGCACCGGCCCACGTTTCGCGACCACGGACGCCGAGCTGGTCGAGCAGGTGACGGCGATCAGCCTGGCGGTCGACCGCCGACGACCAGGTGGTCGGCTACGCGATCTGGGACCGCGGCGCCGGCTACGACCCGACCACCTCGGTCATGGAGGTGCACGACCTGCTGGCCACCAGTCTCGACGGCTACCGCGCGCTGTGGCGGATGTTCGGCGACCTTCGCGTCGGTCGTCGGGCGCGTGCGGCTGTCCACGTCGGGCGACGACCCCGCACGGCTCGTGCTGCCGTCGTCGACGTGGCGGGTCGTCGACCGACACCCCTACATGCTGCGGGTCAGCGATCCGGCCGGCGCCCTGACCGCCGCTGGTCCGCACGTCCCGGGTCTCGCCGACGTCGCCATCGACCTCGCCGTGGTGGGCGACCGGCTCGGTCGCGCCGACGGGTCCTACCGCCTCAGCCTCGGCGACGGACCCGGCCGGTGCGAGGAGGTGCCGCCCGGTCGACGACGTACCGACCTTCACGCCGCAGGGCCTCGCCCTCGCCTTCGCCGGCGCCCAGTCGTGCGCCAACCTGCGCCTCCTCGACCAGCTCACCGGGCCCGACACCCACGACCGCGTGCTCGACGCGGCACTGGGCGGCCGGCAGCTGCACGTGCGCGACTACTTCTGACGAAGTCTCAGAACTCGTCGCCCCTACGCCACGCCATCTCCTGCAGCTCGAACGAGTTGCCGTCGGGATCGCAGAAGTCGGCCCCACGCACGCCACCGCCGAAGTCGTGGATCTCTCCGACCTCGACACCGCGACCCACGAGCTCGATCGCGTGCCGCGACGAGGTCCTCCACCACCAGGTGAAGACCGCGGACGCTGCCGGGCTCTCCGCGGTAGACGTCCAGACCCGTGCCGAAGCCGACCGAGCAACCCGAGCCCTCGGGCGACACCTGCACGACGCGGACGCCCTCGCTCGGCTGCACGTCGACGTCCTTCGTGAATCCGAGCCTGTCGACGTAGAACGCGATCGATCGCTCGACGTCGGACACCGGGATCGGGACCAGCTCGAGCTTCATCTTCATCGACGACCTCCTGGGACGAACGGTTCGCGCGATCGTCGCACGTCTGCCCGCGGGCGTCTGCTCGTCACCACCGGAGGCTGAGCCCGGCGATGGCTCGGAGGCTGAGCAGTCCGAGCCCTCGGCGAGGACACAGACGTTGACCGGTGAGCCGGGGGTGCAGACCGAAGCCACCCTCACGGGGCTTCGTCGACGCTCGCTGGCGCTCGCTGCTCAGCCTCCGGTGGGTCACGGGGCTTCGTCGACGCTCGCTGGCGCTCGCTGCTCAGCCTCCGGTGGGTCACGTCGCTGGCGCTCGCTGCTCAGCCTCCGGTGGGTCGTCGTCGACCTCCGGCTCGCTGCTCACTTGCCTCCGGAGATCACTGATAGCTGACGAAGCGCACCCGGGGCCTGATCTCGAGCACGTCGGCGGGGGTCATCAGCCGCACGTCCTCGTCGTAGAAGAGCTTGAAGCCGGGGTAGAACTTCTCGGGTCGCAGGACCGCGTCGTACGTCGCGAGCTTCTGGTCGCGGGTCCCGAACCCGTCGACGTGCTGCACGGTGGCCAGGCGCTGGCGCACGGCGACGCGGTCGATGCGCTCGATCATGTCCGTGCGGAACTGGTGGAGCACGAACAGCTTCTGGGGCAGCCCGTCGCGACGCTGGAGGTTGGCCAGCCACAGCGAGACCTGGTTGATCTCCGAGGCGTCGACCGATCCGATCACCTGACCCGGCACCTCCCCGCGCCCCATGCGCCACTCGGGGTCGAGGGCCAGACCGACGCGGGGGTCGCGCAGGGCCCAGGCCCAGCGCTTCGCGACGTCGAGGAAGTCGGCCCGACCCGGCTGGACGTCGAGGACGAGCAGGGCGTCGTGACGACGAGCCGCGCGCACGTACTGCTCGACGTCGGAGCGGGCGAGGTCGTGGCTGTAGTCGCCGTCCGGCCCGGGCACGGCGTCGGCGATCGTGACGATCAGCTCGAAGACGACCTGCACCGGTCGGCCGGGCGCGCGCGAACGCGCGGGCCGCGCGGGTCAGGCGGCCGATCGTGCGGTCCGGGGTGTCCTCGCCGAGCACGCCGAGCGCACCGGTGCCCGCCGTGCCGTAGTAGGCGACCAGGGTGCGGTTGCGCCCGAAGATGCTGCCCGACGGCGCCACCGGCGCGGGCGCGGTCGGCGGCCCGTCGCTCGGCGGAGCGCCCTCCCCCGGCTCCGGTACGTCGGTCACCTCGCTCGAGGGGGCTGCCCGCGGGATCGCCCCGGCCGGAGTCCTCGCCCCGTCCCCGGCGTCGTCCTCCGCGAGCCGCACGATCCCGGCCAGCGCCGAGCAGCAGGACGACAGCGAGCACGGCACCGGCCCCGCGCCGGCCCCCGTCAGCGTTCTTCACCAGCGAGCCGGGCCCCTCAGGAGGTGACCGCGCCGTGGGCTGCGGAGGCCACGGTCCTGGCGTACTTGCCCAGGACGCCCTTGGTGTACTTCGGCGGGTGCGGCGCCCAGCCGACCTTGCGCGCCTCCCAGTCCTCCTCGGTGCCCGCGGGCTCGACCTCGAGCGACCGGTTGAGCACGTCGAGGGTGATCGAGTCGCCGTCGCGCACGAAGGCGATCGGGCCGCCGTCGGCCGCCTCGGGGGCGATGTGGCCGACGCACAGGCCGGTGGTGCCGCCGGAGAAGCGGCCGTCGGTGAGGAGGAGCACGTCCTTGCCGAGGCCGGCGCCCTTGATCGCGCCCGTGATGGCGAGCATCTCGCGCATCCCCGGACCTCCCTTGGGACCCTCGTAGCGGATGACGACGACGTCGCCGGCGGTGATGCCGCCCTCGGTCAGGGCGTCCATGGCGGCGCGCTCGCCGTCGAAGACCCGGGCGGTGCCGGTGAAGACGGACTCGTCGAAGCCGGCCGACTTCACGACCGCACCCTCGGGGGCCAGCGAGCCCTTGAGGATCGTCAGTCCGCCGGTGGCGTGGATCGGGCGCGACGAGCGAGCGGATCACGTCGTCGTCCAGTCCCGGGGGCGCCAGCGCCTCGAGGTTCTCGGCCATCGTCCTGCCGGTCACGGTCAGGCAGTCGCCGTGCATCAGGCCCGCGTCGAGCAGCGCCTTCATGACGACCGGGATGCCGCCGATCTTGTCGACGTCGTTCATGACGTAGCGACCGAACGGCTTGAGGTCGGCCAGGTGGGGCACCTTGTCGCCGACCCGGTTGAAGTCGTCGAGGGTGAGGTCGACCTCGGCCTCGCGGGCCATCGCCAGCAGGTGGAGCACGGCGTTGGTCGAGCCACCGAGGGCCATCACGACCGTGATGGCGTTCTCGAAGGCCTCCTTGGTCATGATCTGGCGCGCGGTGATGCCGCGGCGCAGCATCTCGACGACCGCCTCGCCCGAGCGGTGGGCGAAGCCGTCGCGGCGACGGTCGACGGCCGGCGGCGCGGCCGAGCCGGGCAGGCTCATCCCGATCGCCTCGCCGACGGCGGCCATGGTGTTGGCGGTGTACATGCCGCCGCAGGCGCCCTCGCCGGGGCAGATCGCCCGCTCGATGCGGTCGACCTCCGCGCGGGTGATCTTGCCGGCCAGGCACGCACCGACGGCCTCGAAGGCGTCGATGATCGTGACGTCGTTGCCGTCGACCTGCCCGGGCATGGTCGAGCCGGCGTAGAGGAACACCGCGGCCAGGTCGAGCCGCGCAGCGGCCATCATCATGCCGGGCAGCGACTTGTCGCAGCCGGCGAGCAGCACCGAGCCGTCGAGGCGCTCGGCCATCATCACCGTCTCGACCGAGTCGGCGATGACCTCGCGCGAGACCAGCGAGAAGTGCATCCCCTCGTGGCCCATCGAGATGCCGTCGGAGACCGAGATCGTGCCGAACTCCAGCGGGTAGCCCCCCGCGGCGTGCACGCCGTTCTTGACGGCCTTGGCCAGCCGGTCGAGCGACAGGTTGCAGGGCGTGATCTCGTTCCAGCTCGACGCCACCCCGATCTGCGGCTTGACCCAGTCGTCGTCGCCCATGCCGACGGCGCGCAGCATGCCGCGAGCAGCGGCCTTCTCGAGGCCGTCGGTGACGTCGCGGGAGCGGGGCTTGATGTCGTGCTGTGCGCTCGGCTGGCCGTCCTGGCCGGGTGTGTCGCTCATGCGGCCAGGATAGGGCGGCGCCCGAGCAGCGCCGCAGGCGGTTCTCAGGCCTCGGCCGCGGCCTTCAGCCGGGCCAGGCCCTTCTCGAAATCCTTGCCCACGAGTCGGTCCATCGACACGACCTTGCCGATCAGCCCCATCACGCCCGGTCTGGCTCCCGGTCATCTCCCAGGTCACGTCGACCCCGTCGCGCGCCGGCGCGATGCGGAACGACCACGTCGTTGGTCGCCTTGTAGGGCTTGAGGAAGGTCAGCACCAGGTCGATCTGCTCGGGCGTGGTGGCGACGATCTCCATCGACCCCTCCCCGGCCTTGCGGTTGCCGCGCCAGGCGTAGTGGGCGCCGACGCCGCTGTCGGCGCCGCTGTAGGTGCGCTCGAGGTCGTCGTCGACTCCCTCCCAGGGCGACCAGGCCGTCCACTCGTGGAAGTCGTTGACGAGGCCGTGCACCAGCGCCGGATCGGCGGCGATCGTGGTGCTCCGGCTCACCCTGGAAGGACCCCATGTCGGCATCGTGGCACAGCCGCGCCACGCCGCGGGAGTGCTCGTGCGGACCGTCGCGCCCACTAGGCTCACGCGGTGCGACTGCCCTCCCCCATCGTCCTGGTGCTGATCGGCATCGTGTCGGTGCAGCTCGGCGCCGGCGTCGCCAAGTCCCTCTTCGACGAGGTCTCGCCGACCGTGATCGTCTGGCTGCGCCTGGTCACGAGCGCGGCGGTGCTCGCGGCCTACGCCCGCCCGCGCCTGCGTCGTCGTACGGCGCACGACTGGCGGGTGGTCGCTGGGTTCGGCGCCAGCCTCGGCTGATGAACCTGGCGATCTACGAGTCCTTCGCCCGGATCCCGCTGGGCATCGCGGTGACGATCGAGTTCATCGGCCCGCTCACCCTCGCCGTGCTCGGCTCGCGCCGGCCCCGCGACCTGGTGTGGGTCGGGCTCGCCGCCGCTCGGGCGTGGCGCTGCTCGGCGTCGAGCGGGCCGACCTCGACCTGGTCGGCGTGCTGTGGGCGCTGCTCGCGGGCGCGATGTGGGCGACCTACATCCTGCTCGCGGGCGCGACCGGCCGACGGTGGGAGGGGCTGGACGGTCTGGCCGTCGCGAGCGTCGTCGCGGCGCTGCTCGTCACCCCGCTGCTCCTGCTGCCCGACGGGCGGCCTGCGCGGCGCCGTCGACAGCCGCACGTGATCGCTGCTCGGCGCCGCGGTCGGCCTGCTCAGCTCGGTCGTGCCCTACAGCTGCGAGCTCGTCGCGCTGCGCAGCCTGCGCGCGGCGACGTTCGGGATCCTGATGAGCCTCGAGCCGGCGGCGGCGGCGCTGGTGGGGATCGTCGTGCTCGGCGAGCTGCTCAGCGCGCTGCAGTGGCTGGCCGTGGTGTGCGTGATCGCAGCGAGCATCGGCGCCACCCGTCAGAACGCCGACGCTCGCCGAGCCGGCGCCCACCTGAGAACAACGTGTGAGTTCACCCAACTGTCACGCACGAGTGATGACGCATGCTGTTGCGGCGACTAGCGTCACGACCATGCTCGGAACCCAACCGCTCGTCACCCCTCTCGTCGGGGTCCTGACACGCCTGCGCGACTGGCCGGTCACAGCCCAGCAGCAGGCCCGCCGCAACGCCATGGTCGCAGCCACCGCCTGCGCCCAACGCCGCATCGAGCGCGAGGAGGTCGCGGAGTTCGTGCGCGACCGCACCCGCGCCGACCGCGAGGTGCCCGCCGCCTCGAGCACCGAGAACGCCGCAGCCGCCCGCCGCGCCCACGGCTGACCCCACGCGGGTTTCCGGTCCGTGCCGCGCGCAGGCGGGCCGCTCGGGCACAATCGGTGCCATGCCCCTGTCTGCAGCGCGCGCCGACGTGACGTCCCTCCTCGAGTTCCGTGACGTCCTGTCCGACGACGGCACCCACATCCGGGCCTGGACCAACGACCCCGACGGCGTCATCGACGGACCCACCGTGGTGCTGTGCAACGGCCTGGGCACCAACCCGTTCATGCTGGCCCTCGCTGCTGAGCCCCGACTGCGGCGTCCGGGTCGTGTCGTGGAACCACCGTGGCGTGGGTGGCTCCGACCGGCCGGCCGACCCGACGCACGTCGAGATCGAGAACTTCGTCGAGGACGGCCTCTCGGTCATGGACCACTTCGGCGTCGACTCGGCGGTCCTCATGGGCTGGTCGATGGGCGTCAACACGATGTTCGAGCTGGCCTCGCGCCACCCCGAGCGGGTGCTGGGCCTCTTCGCCGTCGCCGGCGTCCCCGGCGACACCTTCTCCACGATGCTCGCGCCGCTGCGCCTGCCCCACGTCGTGGCGCGCGCCCTGACCGTCAACCTCTCGCGCGTCGATGACGGTCGCGGGCAAGGCCCTCAGCCCGGTCGCCCGGCGGCTGCCGATCGGCCCGAAGGTGATCGCGGTGCTGTCGCACTCCGGCTTCATGCTCCCGGTGCGCGACCCCGAGCTCGCCGAGGTGGCGCTCAAGGAGTTCCTCACCACCCCGCTCGACTGGTACTTCCACCTCGCGCTGAGCACCTCGCGCCACGCGCGGGTGCGGCTGAGCAGCATCGCGGTGCCGGCGCTGTTCGTCGCCGCGCACCTTCGACATCCTCGCCGGCGCGCGCGACATGGCCAGCGCCGCGGCCCGGCTGGAGCGAGCGCCGACTACGTCGAGCTGCGCGGCGTCGCACTTCATCCAGATGGAGCAGCCCGAGGTCGTCCACCAGCTGCTGCTCGACTTCCTCGACCAGGTCGGCTGACCGCGGTGCGGCACCACGCGGCCGACGCTCGTGCGACCTGTCGCGGTGCTCCTGGCCTCGTGCCTGGCGCTCGTCGGCTGCGGCCAGGGCGGCAACGAGAGCACCGTGACCCTGACCGGCACGGCGCCGCCCGCCCCCAGGGCTCGGACGTGCCGCAGGCCCCCGAGCACCGGCCCCGCGCCCACCGAGCAGCCGACGCCCGACCCGCCGACGCCGAGCCCGGTGCGACGGGCGCCGCGCGTCGTCGACACCATCGCGACCGGACCTCGCCGTGCCGTGGGGCCTCGACTTCTTCCCCGACGGCGACGCGATCGTCACCGAGCGCGACACCCAGCGGGTGCTGCGGGTCTCCGCCGGCCGCAGGCACCGGGTCAGCGTGCTCGGCGTCCTCGACGCGCCGCACCCGCAGGGCGAGGGCGGGCTGCTCGGGGTGGCGCTCTCGCCCGACTTCGCCACCGACCGGGCCGTCTACTTCTACCTCACGACCGCCGACGACAACCGGATCGTGCGCAGCTACTGTCGTCGGCGGCGGGCTCACCGAGCCCGAGGTGCTGCTCGACGGCATCCCCAACGCCTTCATCCACGACGGTGGCCGACTGGCCTTCGGGCCCGACGGCTACCTCTACGCCTCGACCGGCGAGTCCGGTGAGCCCGCGCTCGCCCAGGACACGTCGACTCGCTCGGCGGCAAGATCCTGCGCATCACCACCGACGGCGAGCCGGCTCCCGGCAACCCCTTCGACTCCCCGGTCTGGAGCTACGGCCACCGCAACGTGCAGGGCCTCGCCTTCGACGACCGCGGCACGCCTGTGGGCCTCGGAGTTCGGCCAGGACCGCTTCGACGAGCTCAACCGGATCGAGGCGGGCGCCGACTACGGCTGGCCCGCGGTCGAGGGCCTCGGCGGCGGCAAGCGGGCTGACCGACCCCCAGCAGATCTGGGACGTCGCCGACGCCTCGCCGTCCGGCCTGGCCTACGCCGACGGCTACCTCTGGATGGCCGCGCTGCGCGGTGAGCGGCTGTGGCGGGTCCGCGCTCGAGGGCGGCGACGCCGTGCGACCAGAAGCCGTACTTCGTCGGCGACTACGGCCGGATGCGCACCATCGCCGCTCGCCCCCGACGGCACGCTGTGGGTGACCACGAGCAACCGCGACGGCCGGGGCGACCCGGCCGAGGGCGACGACCGGATCCTGCAGATCCGACCCTGACCCTCAGCGGGGCCTCAGGAGTGACTACTATCATCTAGTCACGAATGACTAGTCAGAAGTGTGCGGTCGGCATGCTGGCGACCTCGGTCCGCGACTCGATCTCCCGTAGCGTGGGGAGATCAGCTCGGGTGGACGGTCGCGATCGTCGTAGGGGGGTGTCATGGAGTCGTACGGTGTCGTGGCCTGCGAAGGCGGCGAAGGTGCAGGTCGAGCAGGCGGCGTCCTCCGGGAGCCGCGCCGACAAGGCACCGTGGGGCACGGGTCGACTCACGCTGACCGCCCTCCACCTGAACTTCGTGCCGGCGAGCACCGCTCCCGGCGTACGACCGCTCTCCATCCGGCTGACCGACATCGAGTCCGTGGAGACCAACCAGGACCGCTTCCACAAGGTCGTGACCATCCGCACCGCCGAGCGGGTGGTCAACGCGCGCGTCAGCGGCGCGAGCGCGTTCGCCCAGCGTCTCGCCGTCTCCGTGGAGGCCGACCGACGGCGAGCCGCGGTGCAGGCCAGCTGGGACGAGGTCGAGCAGAGCGACGACACGACGGGCGCCCCGGCTCCTGGCGACGCCTTCGGGAACTACCCGATCACCCGGACGAACTGACCACCGAGCGCCGCGAGGCACGCCGCAGCGTCGTCAGCACGCTCGGACCGAGCACGACCACCGCGATCGCGGTGGTGATCGCACGACCGGTGTCGAAGCTGCCCGTCGAGGTGATGAGGCTGTAGACGAGGAAGGTCTGCACGTTGTCGAGCAGCGGCGCACCGGCGACGTACGACAGGTTGCCCTCGACCCCCGGCACCGAGATCCCGAGCAGGAACGGCCAGCCGGACAGGTTCATCAGGAGCCCGAAGAGGTAGGCCGCGACGACGCCGTAGGCGGCCAGCATCGCGATCTCCCACCGGCCCGAGACCCGGCGCGGCAGCAGCCCGGCGCCGAGCCCGACCCAGGCCGCGCAGATCATCTGGAACGGCAGCCACGGACCGACCCCGGCCGTGAGGAGCGCCGAGGCGAAGAGCGACGTCACGCCCAGCACGAAGCCGAAGCCCGCTCCGAAGACCCGACCGGACAGGATCAGCAGGAAGAAGACGAGCTCCACGCCGGCCGTGCCGGCCGAGAGCAGCCGCATCAGGGCGTTGATCGCACTGAGCACGCCCAGGATCGCCAGCACCCTCGCGTCCATGCCCCCCTCGCTGAGCTCGGCGATCACCACCGCGATGACCAGGGGCAGCAGCAGGAGGAACAGGAACGGCGGGTCGGTGCGTCCGCCGCTGTCGGGCTGCACCTGCACGAGCAGCGGCCAGCACAGCATCATCAGGCCGGCCAGGGAGGCGACGCCGAGCACCAGCCTCGAGCGCAGGGCGAGCGGGACGGCGCGGCGGTCGAGGACGTCGCGGACGATGGTCGGGGTGCGAGGGCTCATGCCGAGGCACCTCTCGCAGCGAGGGCGTCGACGACCTCGGCCACCCGCAACCACTCCGGCCCGAGGACCTTGGTGACCTGGGGCGCGAAGGCGGGCGACTCGGCGACCACCCGGCGTACGGGGCCGGACGAGACGACCTCGCCGTCGGCGAGCACCACGACGTCGTCGGCCGCCGTCGCGACGAACTCGACGTCGTGGGTCGCGACCAGCACCGCCCGCCCGTCGCGCGCGAGGTCGCGCAGGATCGCGGCGAGCGCAGCCTTCGCGGCGTAGTCGAGGCCCCGGGTGGGCTCGTCGAGCAGCAGCACCTGGGGCCGGGCCGCGAGCACGAGCGCGAGGGCCAGGGCGAGCCGCTGCCCCTCGGAGAGGTCGCGCGGGTGGCTGGCGTCGTCGATGCCGGGCACCAGGCGGTCGAGCAGCGCCCGGGTGCCGGGCCCCCCGGCCTCGCACTCCTCGGCGACGGTCTCGAGGTAGAGCAGGTCGCCGGCGGTCTGCGGCAGGAGCCCGACCACCCCGCGCCGTCCGGCCGGCTCGAGCCCCGCCGGGTCGCTGCCCGCGACCGAGACCGAGCCGCCACGGCGCTTGCGGGTGCCCTGGAGGGTCCAGAGCAGGGTCGACTTGCCGGAGCCGTTGCGCCCCATGAGTGCGGTCACCCGACCGGCGTCGAGGCTGACGTCGACCTCGCGCAGCACGACCTGGGCACCGTGGGCCACCGACACGTTCCTGCTCGTGAGGAGCGGGGCGGGGACGTGCGGCGTCGCGGGCACCGGAGGCACGAGGTCGAGCCCCCGGGCGGCACGGCGTGCCTCCCGCACCGTGAGCGGCAGCGGGCTCCAGCCGGCCGCTCGGCCGAGCTCGACGATGGGGGGCGCCACGGGCGAGTCGACGAGCAGGTCGGCCGGCGCGCCGACCCGGAGCCGACCGGCCCCGGCGAAGAGGGCCATCCGGTCGGCGAAGGGCACGACCCGCTCGAGCCGGTGCTCGGCCAGCAGCACGCTGACGCCGAGGTCGTGCACCAGGCGGGTGAGCGTCGCGAGGACCTCCTCGGCCGCGGTCGGGTCGAGGGCCGAGGTCGGCTCGTCGAGCACGAGCAGCCGCGGGTGCATCGTCAGCACCGACCCGATGGCGACCCGCTGCTGCTCCCCGCCGGAGAGGGTGCGCAGGTCGCGGTGGCGCAGGCCGGCGATGCCGAGCAGGTCCAGCGTCTCCTCGACGCGGCGGCGCATCGTCTCGGAGGGAGCCCGAGCTGCTCCATGCCGTAGGCGAGCTCCTCCTCGGCGGTGTCGGTGACGAACCCGGCGGCCGGGTCCTGCCCGACGTAGCCGATGACGTGGGCGCGCTCGCGCGGTGGCGTGTCGATGATGCTGCGGCCGTCGAGCAGGACGTCGCCGGTGAGCAGGCCGCCGCTGAACCGCGGGACGAGCCCGGTCACGACGCCCAGGAGCGTCGACTTGCCGACGCCGGTCGGGCCGGAGACCAGGATCAGCTCACCCTCGTCGATGGCGAGGTCGACGCCGTCGAGCACCCGGTGCGGCTCGCGCTGCGGGCCGTCGTCGTAGGTGAAGCAGATGTCACGCAGCTCGATCATGCCGCGCTCCCGACGGCGCGGACGGCTGCGGGGCGGGCGCCGGCCGGGGGCGGGCTGACGGCGGCCGCCGCGACGCCGAGCAGGGCGGCGACCAGGGCGGCGAGGCTGACCTCGGGGACGACGGTGAGGCCGGGGTAGGCGATCGGGACCTGCTCGGCGTTGACCCACCAGCCGAGGGCGCCGACCCCGAGACCGATCGCGACGACCGCCAGCTCGGGCGCACGCCAGCGGTCGGGGCGGTAGCGGGTGCGCTCGACCCGACGGCCCGACACCACCAGCCCGGCCAGGGCCACCGCGAGTCCGACGGCCAGCATCGGGCCGGCCAGCCAGCGCGGCGCGGTCTGGTCGAGCAGGGCGTAGACGCCGACGACGACCCCGCACAGGCCTCCGAGCATCAGCCCTCCCGTCGTACGACGTTGGGCCGGCGTCGCGGCGCCGGCGCGGCCGTAGCCGCGGGTGTCCATGCCGGCGGCCAGCGCCAGCGAGCGCTCGAGGGTGTCCTCGAGCACGGGGACGAGGTAGCGCCGCAGGCGGCGCACCCGCCCGGTCTCCCCCGCCCGCAGGGACTGCGCGGCGCGGACCCGCTGGATGCTCTCGGTGAACTGCGGCAGCACGGTGACCGCCACGACGAGCGCCGTGCCGAGCTCGTAGAGGGCCGGCGGCAGCGAGCGGAGCAGCCGCTTGGGGTTGGCCAGCGAGTTGGCGGCGCCGACGCAGATGATGATCGTCGCCAGCCGGAGGCCGTCGTAGAGACCGGCCAGCAGCGCCTCCCGGGTGAGCGGGCCGAGCAGGTTGATGCCGAGCACGAAGTCGGGCAGCGGGACCTGGGGCAGGTCCAGGATCACCGTGCCGGGGTAGCCGCCGCCCAGGATCACCCGGAACAGGACCCGGAGGAAGACGGCGGCCACCCCCAGCCACACGTAGAAGCGGAACGACCGGGCCCAGACGTGGTCGGAGCGACGCGCCGTCACCACCACCGCGGTGACACCGATGATCATCAGCAGCACGAGCGGGTTGGTGGTGAGCGACGCCGCCGTCGCGAGCCCGATCGCCCACAGCCACCAGGCCAGGGGATGCAGGTCGCGCGGCAGGCCGGTCATGCTCGAGGAGCTCCCCGTCGACGCGACCACCAGGCGAGCGCGGCGCCACCGAAGAGCATCACGATGACCAGCGGCGCCGTCCAGGCGGGGAGTCCGCCCTCCGGGTCGTTCGCGGCGTCGGAGACCAGGGCCGGGTCGTTCATCGTGACCGAGGGTGCGTCGACCGCGGGCGGCTCGGTGGTGGCCTGGTCGGTCGCCGTCGCCTCCGGCTGGTCGGTGCGCTCGCCGCCCTTGTTGTTCTTGCCCCCATCAGGGCGGTCCGCCTTGTCACCCTTCGCCGTCGCCTCGGACGACGGGTCGTCCGGCGACTCGGAGGCTCCCTCGGACGCGGTGGCTCCCGGCTCGCTCGGCGTCGCCGAGGGACTGGGGGTCTTGGTCGGCTGGTTGCCCGAGCCGTTGCCGGAGCCGTTGGAGCCTCCGGTGCTTCCCGTCGAGCCGCCGTTGCCGCCTGACGAGCCGCCCGTCGACGGCGGGGCCGGCGTCGGGCTCGGGGTGGCGGCGGGCGTCGTGCCGGGTCGCGTCGCGGAGGCGCTGGGCTTGTCGTCGCCGGGCACCTCGTCCCACGAGAAGGCGACCAGACCGCCGGCCGGGATCCTCAGCGAGTAGGCGCCGAGCGTGGCGTAGACCCAGGTGCTGCCGGGGTTGCCGTCGGACCACCACAGGCCCCAGTAGGCGTCGCCGTCCGAGGTGTTGACGCACGGGTCGCTGGCGGGCTTGCCGTCGACCCGGCACACGAAGCCCGGCTGGCGCGCCGGCTGCGTCAACGGCAGCCCGACGGCCTCGAACAGCGAGGAGGCGAGCTCGCCACCCCCGTCGCTGACGCACGTGGTCGGGATGCCGCCGCCGAGCTGGTTGAAGTCGGCGAGGACGGTGACGCCGGTGGTCGTGGTGCACGCTGCCGCCGAGGCGGCCGGCGCCGTGCCCACGGCGCCGACCCCGGCCGCCGCGGTCACGAGGACCACGGCGGCCAGGCGCGACGTACGCCGCGAGATCCGGGTGATGAAGGTGCTCATCAGCCCTTGACGACGCGGAACTTCTTGGCGCCCTTGCGGTTGCCGAACTCGCCGAAGACCTGCACCTTCTGCTTGCCCTTGGTGCGGACCACGTCGAAGCGAGTGGTGTAGCGCTTCTTCTTGGCGATCGCGCGGTCGACGACCCGGCCCTGGTAGCGGACGGTCACGGACTCGCCCTTGGCCAGGCCGCGCACGGTGACCTTCTGCTTCTTGCTCGCCGGGACCTTGGCGCGCTTGACGCTGACCTTGAAGTTCTTGCTGGGGAGCGCGCGCAGGATCGAGACGCTCAGTCCGGGGCCGGTGGTGGCCACGTAGCCGATGGCGCCCGAGGCCTTCGGCGGGATCGTCACGACCGCGTCGGCGGTGGTGCTGTCGTCGCCGAGCAGCACCCGCGCCCCGCGACCCGACACGCAGGGGGCGTCACCCTCGGAGATCCCGGTGACCGTCAGGCGCACGTCGCTCCCCGACTGGACGAACTTCGCGTCGGGACCCTCGAGGGTGACCGTCGGCTCGGCGGACAGGTCGTAGGCGAGCCCGTTGGCGGCCTGGGCGGTGGCGCGGCGGTACTGGTCGCGCTCGGTGTCGGAGATGCCGTCGGCGGTGTCGCGCTCGAGAGTGGCGCGGTCGTAGGCGATCGCTCCCGTCTCGGCGGCCAGCGGCGTGCCGGCCTGGTCGCTGCCGACCTGGAGGTCACGGGTCCACGTGGCTGCGTCGAGCGCGTTGTCGAGGTCGCAGGACTCACCGAGTGCCCAGGCGGCCAGGCCGGTGGTGTTCGCGTTCGGATCGGTCGTCGGCGGCGCGCCGCCGACGGAACCGTTGGCGTTCTGCTGGCCGGCGATGAAGTCGCCGGCCGCGACGACGGCCTTCGACACGGCGGGGTCGTCGCTCTGGTTGCGGAGCGCGACGGCCACCAGGGCCGTCACGTCGACGCTGGCGGCGCTCGTGCAGGAGTCACTCGCGTCGGTGCGGAACTTGAGCGGGAAGTGGCCGTCGTCGCACTGCTGGGCGAGCAGGTAGTCGGTCACGGAGTCGGCCTTGGTGCTGCCGACCTCGGAGAGACCCTGGGCCGCGAAGCCCTGGCCGAGCGTGTTGGTGTTGTTGCCGTAGATGCTGGTGTCGAACAGAGCACCGTCTGCGACGTCACCGCTGCCGTCGCCCACCTGGGCCTCGAGGCGGGTGACGAGGTTCTTGCCGTCGTACGACGTCGGGTCACCGCCGCTCTCCTGGACGAAGGCGAGCAGCTTGGCGGTCGCGTTGGCGTACGTCGATCCCGTGTCGCTGAAGGCCTCGCCGGTGATGTAGCCGTCGGTCGACGGCTCGAGGGCGTCTCGCAGGCGCGGTCGCACCGGCGTTGTCGCCGGCCTGGAGCATCGCGAAGCCGGCGTCGATGTTGAGGCCGCCGTCGACTCCGCCGAAGGAGTACTCGAAGAGCCCGTCGTCGAGGTCGTCGCTGAGCCAGGCGGCGCCGGCGGCGCTCGACGGGCTCGGATCGGCGAGGGCCGGCGCTCCGGAGGAGGCGATGACCGCGAGCCCGGCCAGACCGGCGAGGAAGCGGGTGGTGGTTCGGTTGTTCATGGTTCCTTCCCGCTGCACACAACGGGAGGCCCAGGTCAACGGGTCACCCGCTGTTTTCCGCGACAGCGATGTGGTGAGGACGCGTCGCGGCGGGTGCTCCGGCTCGTCTGCCCCTCGCTGTGAAGCAAGTGACCGACCTACGGTTGCGGGACAGCGCCGGACTCGGACCGGCTTTCCCCACCACGGGCGTGAATGAGTGATTCGAGCGGAGCCTATACCTCGGGGTGGTCCGCCCCCTAAACCGTCCGCTCCGTCCACTCCCCCACCGCCGTCCGGGCCGAGTCGGCGCGTCTAGGCGCCGACTCGGCACCGTCGCGGACCGCGAGTCGGCGCGTCTAGGCGCCGACTCGGCAGTCGGGGACCGCGAGTCGGCGCCTACTAGGCGCCGACTCGGCACCGGTGAAGGTCAGGCGAGCTTCTCGAGGATCAGCTCGCGCACGCGCGCGGCGTCGGCCTGGCCCTTCATCTCCTTCATCACCGCTCCGATGAGGGCGC
>CAWGJR010000012.1:0-117440 GCA_963822915.1 uncultured Actinomycetota bacterium | reverse complement strand
GCAGGCGACCACAGAAGGCCGCGTCGGCCCCCAGGGCGAGGGCCGCGAGCACGTCGAGTCCCGAGGCGATGCCTCCGTCGACGTACACCTCGGCGCTGGATCCGACCTGCTGTGCCACCTGCGGCAACGCCTGGCGGGTGGTGACCGTGCGGTCGAGCTGGCGTCCCCCGTGGTTGGACACCCACACGGCGGCTGCTCCTGCGTCGACGCACCTGAGCGCGTCGTCGCCGCGCAGCACTCCCTTGACGACGACGGGGAGGCCCGTGAGGTCGTGGAGCCACCGGATGTCAGCCGGGGCGAGGTCCTGCGCGTGCTCGGCCCCCTGGGTGACTCCGCGCACCGCGGCGGGGTGGTTGACGCCGTAGCTGCCCGACAGGTCGCCGAAGGCCGCCTCGTCGATGCGGTACTTCGTGCCGGGCACGGGGGTGTCGGCCGTCAGCACGATCGCCCGTGCGCCCGCTGCCGCTGCTGCCTCGAACGTCGGAGCGATCAGGCTGCGGTCTGCGGTCACGTAGGCCTGCAGCCACCACATGGCGCCGGTGGCCCCGATCTCGGCGAAGGGCGTGCCGGCGTTGCTCGAGACGACGAGCAACGTCTCGGTCTCCGCCGCCGCCTGCGCCATGGCGAGCTCCCCGTCGGGGTGCGCCAGGCGCTGCAACGACGTGGGCGCGATCGCGACCGGCCACCCCGTGGTCGAGCCCAACAGCGTGGTGGCGGTCCGTGGTCGCCGTACGTCGCGCAGCACGTGAGGCCACAGTCGTACGTCACTCCACGCGGTCCGCGACTCGTGGAGGCTGACCTCCTCGCGCGCGCCGGCCTCGAAGTAGCGCCAGACGTGCTCGGGCAGCGCCGCGCGCGCCTCGGCGAGGACCTGCTCCTTCCACCCACCGTCACCCACGTCGTGTCCTCAGCGGATCTCGATGCCGGCGAACTTCTTCTTGCCCCGCCGCAGCACCAGCCAGGCGCCGCCGAGGAGGTCTGCGTCGCCGATCACCGCCTCGGGATCGCTGACCCGCACGTTGTTGACGTAGGCGCCGCCCTCGCCGATGGTGCGGCGCGCGTCGCCCTTGCTCGAGGCGAGGCCCGAGGCGACGAACAGGTCGGCCACCGCAGGATCGGCGCCATGGCGCTCGACCAGCGTCGCGCCGACGTCACCGAGTGCCGCCTCCAGGGTCGCCTGGTCGAGGGTCGACAGGTCACCGCCGCCGAACAGCGCGAGCGCCGCCTCCTTGGCCTGGTCGGTCTCGGCCGCGCCGTGCACGTAGGTGGTCACCGCATCGGCAAGGGTCTTCTGGGCCTCCCGCAGGAACGGCTTGTCCGTGTGGCGCTCCATGACTGCCTCGATCTCGGCGCGCGGCAGGAAGGTGAAGAGGCGCAGCATCTCCCCCACCTTCTCGTCCTCGACGTTGAGCCAGAACTGGTGGAACGAGTACGGCGTCATCATCGTCTTGTCGAGCCAGAGGGCACCGCCCTCGGTCTTGCCGTACTTGGTGCCGTCGGCCTTCGTCACCAGCGGCGTCGCGAAGGCGTGGGCCTTCCCGGCCGCCGCGCGCCGGATCAGCTCCGCACCGGCCGTGATGTTGCCCCACTGGTCCGAGCCGCCGAACTGGAGGGTGACGTCGTGCTCGCGGTAGAGGTGCAGGAAGTCCATCGCCTGGAGGAGGACGTAGGAGAACTCGGTGTAGCTGATGCCCACCTCGAGCCGGCGGCTGACGACGTCGCGCGCCAGCATCCGGTTGACGGGGAAGTGCTTGCCGATGTCGCGCAGGAAGTCGAGGACCGAGAGGCTCTCGGTCCAGTCGAAGTTGTTGACCAGCCGCGCGGCCGTCTCTCCCTCGAAGGAGACGAAGCCCTCGACCTGCGTGCGCAACCGCGCGACGTACTGCTGCACCACGTCGAGGGTGTTGAGGGTGCGTTCCCCCGACTCCTTGGGGTCACCGATCATCCCGGTGGAGCCACCCACCAGGAGGTACGGCGTGTGGCCGGCGTCCTGGAGGCGTCGCGCGGTCGTCAGCTGGACGAGGTTGCCCATGTGCAGGCTCGGGGCGGTGGGGTCGAACCCGACGTAGAACCGTACGCTCCCGGTCTGCAACGCCTCGCCGAGCGCGTCGAGGTCCGTGGAGTGGGCGACCAGTCCGCGCCACTGCAGGTCGGCGAGCAGATCGGGGTCGACGGACACCGCAGGCATGGGGTCGTCCTCATTTCAGGTCGGATGGGTACGAGGGACGCAGCAGCACCAGGGTGCCGCATCGGCCCTCATCACGAAGACTGGCACCCCCGAAGCCGGAGGGACAGTAGGTTTGTGCGGTCTGGAGGAGCTCAACGGTGATTGCAGGGAGATACACGCGCGATCGCGAGATCGGTCGCGGAGGCATGGGTGCTGTCTGGCTCGGGCGCGACGAGGTGCTCGGCCGACCCGTCGCCATCAAGCGCGTCGGCATCCTGCCCGGTGACTCCGGCCCCGACGCCAGCCCCCAGGTCGCGCGCGCCGAGCGCGAGGCCAAGATCGCCGCCAGCCTCAACCACCCGCACATCGTCGGCATCTACGACCTGGTCTCCGAGGACGACCAGCAGTGGATGGTCATGGAGTACGTCGAGGGCGTCACCCTGAGCGACCTCATCCGCACCCACGGCCCGATGAGCCCGGCCGAGGCCGCGCCGGTCATCGCCCAGGCCGCGTCAGCACTCGCGGCCGCCCACGCGAACGGCGTCGTGCACCGCGACGTCAAGCCGAGCAACATCATGGTCCGCGAGGACGGGCACGTGAAGCTCACCGACTTCGGCATCGCGCGCGGTCAGACGGACGCCGCCCTGACCCAGACCGGGCTCGTGACCGGCTCACCCGCCTACCTCGCCCCCGAGGTCGCCACCGGACAGCAGGCGACACCGGCCAGCGACGTGTGGTCCTTGGGGGCCACCCTGTTCCACGCCCTGGCCGGCCATCCGCCGTACGACGCCACCGACAACGTCCTCGGGGCGCTCTACCGCATCGTCAACGAGGCCCCGCCTCGCATCGAGCACCCGGGACACCTCGCGCCACTGCTCGAGTCCACCATGACCCGCAAGCCAGCCGAGCGCTGGTCGATGGTCGAGATCGGGCGCTTCCTGGACGGCGAGCAGGTCGCTCCGCCACCGGCTCCCGCCTCTCCTGCGGCGGCTGCACCCGTCCCGCGCGGCGAGGCGGTGTCCGGCACCCAGGACCTGATCCCCGGGATGGAGGCGGTGACCGCCGGCCCGGCGAGCGCGGTGACGAGGGACCAGAGCAGCACGCGACGTCGTCACTCGGTGCTCCCCGCGATCATCACGGCCCTCGTCGCGGTCCTCGTCGTCGCCATCGTCCTGATCGCCGTGCAGGACGATCCGCAGACCGATCTGGCCGTCGACCCGGTCGCCACCCCGTCGGCGAGTGCGCCCAGCAGCCCGACCTCGCCGACGCAGAGCACACCCACGTCGCCGCCGTCCACGCCGGCGAACCCCGACGTTCCGCGCGTGAAGGACCTGCGGAACTTCATCGACACCTACCTCCAGCTCGCGAGCAGGAATCCCAAGAAGGGGTTCCTGCTGCTGACACCGGCCTTCCAGGAGCTCAGCCCGCGCTACGACGAGTTCTGGGGCAGCGTCAGGAAGCCCGAGCTGCTGGACTTCTCAGCCGACACCTCCCGGCTCACGATCTCCTACACCTACCGCTACGAGCAGCGGGGCTCGGGAGTCCGGGTCGACTCCGAGCGGCTCCAGCTCGTGGCGACCGACACCGGCTTCCTCATCGACGGGTCTCCCTGATGGACCGGCCGTCGCTCTACCGCGACATCGTCGAGTCGTCGGCGGACGGCATCTGGGTGACCGACCTGGAGGGCAACACGCTCTACGCCAACAGCGCGTTCGCCGACCTGTACGGGCTCCCGGCCGACGAGATGCCGACGGTGACGGTCTTCGACACCCTGGACGAGACAGGCCGGGTGCAGTACGCCGAGCACCTGCGCCGGGTGCGCGGTGGCGAGGCCAACGAGGAGGACGTGGAGGTCCTCTTCCACGACCGGCACGGTCGACCGACCTGGATCCTGCTGCGCGAGAGCGTGCTGCGCAGCGAGGGAGCAGCGATCGCGATCCTCAACCGGATCTCGTCGTACGAGCACCGACGCCGGGTGCTCGACGACCTACGAGCCAGCCGTCAGGCGCTCGAGGAGGCCCAGACGCTGGCGCGTCTGGGCAGCTGGGCCTTCGACGTCGCCACCGACGAGCTCGAGCTGCTCGGCGGAGCGGCCCTGCCCCTGCCCTTCGAGTCGTCGGCCAGCGGTCTCTCGAACCTCCTCTCCCTCATCCACCCCGTCGATGCCACCACCGTGGCGCGCGTCGCCAGCGAGGCCCTCGAGGTCGGCGGCGAGTTCGACGTGGACCTACGCCTCGCCTCGGGCTCGGGATGGGTCCACCTGCGCGTGCGCGGTGTCGTCCACACCGCCGACGACGGCGCCCCGACCCGCGTCACCGGGACCCACCAGGACGTCACGGAGATGCGCGAGGTCGAGATCGCCCTGCGCGACGAGATCACCCAGAGCGCGTTGATGCGCCGGGTGGCAGCCGCAGCGAACGCCGCGCAGACGCTCCGCGAGGTGCTCGGGATCGTGCGACCCCTCCTCGCCCGGCACGACGACTGGATCCGTTCCGCGGCGTTCTGGGTGGACGAGACCGGAGCGCTGGAGCCGATCGACCAGGACCCGCTGCCGCAGGACGAGGCGCTGTGCCGCACCGTCCTGGCGACCGGGGCGCCGACCTGGAGCGACGACGGGTGCACCGTCGGGTTCTCGGTCGGGACCGACGACCGGGTCTACGCGGTGGGCACCATCTCCGCCGCGGAGCCCCCGACGAGACGGACGGCGGTCGAGGTCATGGTCGAGTCCGTGGCGGTGCAGCTCGCGCGCGTCGCGGAGCGGGAGGAGAACAGCCGGGCGCTCGCCACCGCTCGCGACGCCGCCATGGCCGCGTCCCAGCAGAAGTCGGACTTCCTGGCGACCATGAGCCACGAGATCCGCACGCCGCTCAACGGCATCATCGGGTTGACCGACCTCCTGCAGCGCAGTGCCCTGGACGCCGAGCAGCACCGCCTGGCCTCCGGGATGCAGGTAGCCAGCCACACGCTGCTCACGGTCCTCAACGACGTGCTCGACTTCTCCAAGCTGGACGGACGCCATCTCCAGCTCGAGCACGTCGACGTCCACGTGCGCTCGCTGGTCGACCAGGTCGTCGGTGTGCTGTCGGGCGCTGCTCGCCAGGGCGGCGTGGACCTCGCGGTCTGGTGCGAGCCCACGGTCCCCCCACTGGTCCTCGGCGATCCGACGCGCATCTCCCAGGTGCTGATGAACCTCGTCTCGAACGCCGTGAAGTTCAGTGCCGGCGGGGAGGTGCTGATCCGTGTGTCGGCGGTCGAGGGCGACGCGGAGCGCGCTCGCCTGCGCTTCGACGTCGTCGACACCGGGATCGGGGTCGACCCGGACCAGCTGGCACGGCTGTTCGAGCCGTTCACCCAGGCCGACTCCTCCACGACCCGTCGGTTCGGAGGCTCCGGGCTGGGGCTGTCCATCGCCCGTGAGATCGTCAACGCCCTCGGTGGTGAGATCTCGCACGAGCCGAACCCGCGCGGCGGCAGCATCTTCTCCTTCGCGGTGTGGTGCGAGCGTCACGGCATCGCCGACGACGACCTCGACGACTACGCCCGCACCTGGCTGTCGGGACGACGTGTGCTCGTCGCCGACGGGTCGGACCATCGCGCCCCGGCGCTGATCGAGCAGCTGAGGTGGTGGCAGGTCGCGGTGACTGCGGCACCGGACGTCGCACGGGCGAGCGAGCTGCTGGCGCTGTCGATCGCCGTCGGTGAGCCGTTCGACGCGGTGCTCATCGACGAACGTCTCGCGGGCGGCGGCGGGACGACCCTGGTCAGCGCCATCGCCGAGGACACGTCGTACGACGAGGTGGCGATGATCGTGCTCGGGTCCGACCCGGAGGTCGATGCGACCCAGCTGCGCGAGGCCGGGGTGTCGGTCTACCTCGAGCGTCCCGTCGCGGCCGAGACCCTGCGGGGCACCCTGCTGGAGCAGCTCGTCGGCGTGCCGCACCAGCCGACGCGAGGCACCGACCCGATCCCGCACCCCGCGGACCGCCCGCGGATCCTGGTCGTGGAGGACAACGTGGTCAACCAGATCGTGGCCACCGGCCTGCTGACCTCGCTCGGCTACTCCAGCGAGGTCGCCCACCACGGTGCCGAGGCGCTGACCATCCTCGCCCAGAGACACTTCGAGGCGGTGTTGATGGACGTGCAGATGCCCGTCCTCGACGGCTACACGGCCACCCGCACCCTCCGCGAGCGGGAAGCCGGGACTGCGCGAGTACCCGTCATCGCGATGACCGCGGCTGCGGTCGAGGGTGAGCGCGAGCGGTGCCTCGCGGCAGGGATGGACGACTTCTTGACCAAGCCGATCGACCGGGCCGGCCTCGCTGAGGCACTCGGACGCTGGACCTCAACCAGAAGGGAACCCATGAACGCCAGTCCCCCAGATCCGCTGCCGGCGACCGGTCCGATCGAGGGGCTGGACACCGCCCGACTCGACATGTTGCGCGACCTCGACCCGGGCGAGACCACCTACATCGACCGGGCCATCGGCAACTTCCAGAAGAACTCGGTCGCCGCGGAGGAGTCGATCGACGCCCATGTGGTCGCGGGCGACGCCCCTGCTCTCAAGGCGACCGCCCACAAGATCGCCGGCAGCGCCCTCAACCTCGGTGTCGCGCGGGCCGGCGAAGCGGCTCGAGCCATGGAGCACCTCGCCGACAGCGGCAGCACCGACGGCGCGGAGGACCTCCTGAGCGAGCTCCACGAGGCGATGGGGCAGGCGCGCTCCCTGCTGCTGGCCTACCAGGCGACCTACTCGTCCTGACCGGGATTGCCCGATGACATAGATGCCTGTCAACATAGACGCATGCCTATGTCTGCGACGCCCAGCCCGTTGGAGTCCGTCGCCTGCTGCTCCCCGCTCAGCAGCGAGCCGCTCGACGCGAGGCGCGCCGAGCAGATCTCGCCGCTGCTGAAGGCGCTCGCCGACCCCGTGCGGCTCCGACTCCTCTCGCTCGTCTCGTCGCACACCGACGGCGAGGCGTGCGTGTGCGACCTGCACGACGCCTTCGACCTGTCCCAACCCACGATCAGCCACCACCTCAAGGTCCTGCACCAGGTGGGGCTCCTCGACCGGAGCAAGCGCGGGGTGTGGGTCTACTACCGCGTCAACGAACACGCCGTGGACGAGCTCAGCGGCCTGATCGGCGGACTCGCCCGATGAGCATCGAGCTCGCCCGTCGACTCACCGCCGAGCTCGTCGGTACGGCGTTCCTGGTCACCGCCGTCGTCGGCTCCGGCATCGCCGCAGCGCGACTGTCCCCCGATGACGTCGGCCTCCAGCTGCTCGAGAACAGCCTCATCACCGGCGCCGCGCTCGTCGCGCTGATCCTCGCGCTGCAGCCGGTGTCGGCGAGCTTCAACCCGGTCGTCACCGTGGTCGAGCGCGCCCTCGGCGCGATCACGAGCCGCGACGCGGCTTACCTCGTCGTCGCCCAGGTCCTCGGCGGGTCGTTCGGCACGATCATCGCCAACCTGATGTTCGACCTCGACGCCGTCAACCTCTCCACCCGTGACCGGTCGGGATCGGGGATCTGGCTCGGCGAGGTCGTCGCGACGCTCGGACTGGTGCTCGTGGTCTTCGGGAGCCTGCGCTCGGGACGCAGCGAGGTGGTCGCCTTCACCGTCGGCGGCTACATCACCGCGGCCTACTGGTTCACCAGCTCGACCAGCTTCGCCAACCCGGCGGTCACCATCGCCCGGATGTTCTCCGACACCTTCGCCGGGATCCAACCCGCGTCGGTGCCGGCGTTCATCGGCTTCCAGGTCGTGGGCGGAGCCTTGGCGCTGCTGCTGGTGCGCTTCCTCTACCCCGACCCGTCGCCGGTCGACCTCGACCTGCCACCGACACCCCAGGAGTCCCACTCATGAGTCGTCCCACCGTGCTCTTCGTCTGCGTGCACAACGCCGGTCGCTCCCAGATGGCTGCCGGCTACCTGATGAGCCTGGGCGAGGGCCGCGTCGACGTCCTGTCGGCCGGCTCGATGCCGGCCGAGCACATCAACCCGGTCGCGGTCGAGGCGATGGCCGAGGAGGGCATCGACATCACCGCCGCCACCCCGCAGGTCCTGACGACCGAGGCGGTGCAGGCCTCCGACGTGGTGGTCACGATGGGCTGTGGCGACGCGTGCCCGTTCTTCCCCGGGAAGCGCTACGAGGACTGGACGCTCGATGACCCCGCCGGGCAGGGCATCGAGGCGGTGCGCCCGATCCGCGACGACATCCGTGCGCGCGTCGAGGTCCTGCTGGGCGAGCTCCTCCCGGCCTGAACCTCGCGGTCGGGTCTCGGGCTTCAGCCACGCAGCGCGTCGAGCGCCGCGGACGTCACCAGGTCGAGGCCGTCGTGCGCCTCACCGAGGTGGCGGCGCCGGGCGACCTTCCACAGCACGCGCAGCTGGTTGATCGCCAGGTGCGTGAGCCACGCCCGATCGTGTGCGTCCGCGACGGCCTCGGGCGCCGACGGGTCCGGTACGCCGGTCAGGGCGAGCTGGTGGGCGACCGAGGTCGGGGTCCGCGCCACGGAGCGCTGCGCCACGACCCGCAGCAGCCGCGCGCTGGAGTCGCGCGCCACGAGCCAGGCCTGCGAGGGCTCGGCCCGGACTCCGCCGAGGAAGACCTCGGCGACGTGGTCGAGCAGCTCGGCAGCCGGAGGGGCGGCACCGATCTCGGACAGTCGGGCCAGCCAGTCCCCTGTCTCGACCAGGCGCGGCGCGGCCTCCCAGGGCGCCTCGGGCCCGCTGTGGGCCACGAAGTGGACCAGGAGTGCGGTCGACGCCTGACGCAGGAGCGCACCGGACTCGGTGACCACGAAGGCTGCGGTGCGGTGCGCCTCCTCCGCGTCGGGCGCGTCCGTCGCCGTACCCTCGAGGCGGATCGGGCCCCACGCGACCCCACCGGCCACGAGATCGGCCAGAGCAGCCGGCGCGCCGGCGCGCACGGCGAGCAGGCTCAGCCGCTCGCGCAGGTGGTCGGAGGGGTCCGCGGCGTAGAACGCGCGCTCAGGAGAGCCCCCCGGGCCCGGACCACCGACCATGTCGGGAGCCTAGTGGTGCGGGTCACAGCCCCGCGAGGCGAAGTCGCTGCTCGACCTGGGCCAGCAGCGGCTCGGTCGTGACCCGGGGATGGTCGAACAACGCCTCGCCGCGAGCGTTCCAGACGGCCGGCAGCAGCCCGGCTGCCCACGCCACCTCGGTCTCGTGGGTGGTGAAGGGGCGCCCGCGGGCCCGCTGATAGGCCTCCAGGAAGACCATCGAGGAGCTCAGCGGGGCCAGCGTCGGCGTCTCCTGGCTGGCGAAGCAACCGGCTGCTGCACCGACGAAGGCCGCCTCCGGGCCGGTGCCGACGCTGTCGAAGTCGTGGATGCACCACAGCTCGTCACCGCGCCAGCGGAGGTTCTGGGCCTCGAAGTCGGCGTGTCCGACGACGGGAGGCAACGAGCTCGCTCGGAGCAGGCCGACCGCCCGCCTCCCGGCATCGATCAGCGACGAGGGCACCAGGCTCTGGTCGCGCTCGTCGAGGAAGGGGATCGGTGGGAACACGCCGGGACCGTCGTGCTCCCAGTCGATCCACGGTGGGCGCACGATCGCCGGGTGGGCGGGAAGGTGCTCGAGCGCGGCCATCAGGCCCGCGAGCGCGATCGCCGTCAGCTCGGCCGCTCGTGGACCGTCGTCGCGCATCATCTCGCCGCCCGGGCGCCACTCCTCGGCGTGCCGCACGAGGTCGGCGCCGTCCGTCCCGGCGACCACGGAGGCGGCGGTGAGGGGGCGCGGGACCGGCTGCGCGGCCCTCGCGACGGCCGACTGCACCTCCACGCAGGCCGCGGCGCGACCCGGCGGATCGTCCGGTCGCGTCTTCACCGCGACCTCGCGACCGTCCGCGAGGCGGAGTCCGACCACGGACGACATCTGCTCGCTGCGGTGCAGCACCTCGACCGGGGCGGCGCCGAGCTCGGCGACACACCACGCCGTCACGTCGTCCGGTGGCTCGAGCGACGTCATGACGGCAGGACAGCAGAGTCCGACGGGTCGCGGCAACCGAATTGGTCCGGCGTAGGTTCGGGCGTGTGACCACGACACCTCCTGCACCAGCTGTCGCACCACCGACGCCCGGCGATGCCGAGGGTCTTGCCGCAGCCGGCGCTGTCCTGCCGTACGTCGAGAGCTGGATCGCCTACCGGGCGTGGAAGCTGCGCGTCCCCGGGGTCCAGTACGCCGTGTGGTTCGACGGACGCGTCCAGCTCTCCGGCGCCGTCGGGCTCGCGGACGTGGAGACCTCGACCCCGCTGACGACGAGGCACCTGTTCCGGATCGCGTCGCACTCGAAGACCTTCACGGCCACCGCGGTGCTCCAGCTCCTCGAGGCCGGTCGGCTGCGCCTCGACGACGAGGTCGGTCGCCATGTCGCCGAGCTCGCGGACGCACCGTCGGGGATCGGTCGGGTCTCCCTGCGTGAGCTGCTCGAGCACGGCGGCGGCGTGCTGCGCGACGGTCTGGACGCCGACTACTGGCAGCACGCGCGCCCGTTCCCCGCGACCGACGAGCTGCTGGCGATGGTGCGTGACGACGGGATCAAGGCCGAGACCAACAGCCGCTTCGACTACAGCAACCTCGGCTACTCGCTGCTCGGCCTGGTGGTCGCCCGGGTCTCCGGTCAGTCCTACGGCGACTACGTGCGCGACCACGTCGTCGTACCGCTCGGGCTGGCGGACACGCACGCCGAGCTCGACCCGTCGCGACTCTCCGACTACGCCGCGGGCTACTCGGGCTTCCACACCTCGCTGGACCGGCACCCGATCCCCCACGTCGACACGGCCGCCATGGCACCGGCGACCGGCTTCGCCAGCACGGCCGAGGACGTCGTGCGCTACCTGGCCGCGCACCGGATCGGCAGCGGCGAGCTCCTCGGTGACGGACCCAAGCGCCTGATGCAACGGCCCGCCTGGGCGAGCGCGCCCGGCAACGAACGGGGCTACGGGATGGGGCTGATCCTCGAGAAGGTCGCGGGTCGGTCGGTCCTGGGCCACAGCGGCGGCTACCCCGGGCACATCACCCGCTCGTTCCTCGACCCGGCCGACGGCATCGCCGTGTCCGTGCTGACCAACGCGATCGACGGTCCGGCACAGGAGCTGTCGACCGGCATCCTCGCGCTCCTCGACGCCGCCCTGCGCACACCCGCGCGCCGCTCGCTCGTGGCGGGGCGCGCGCCCCTCGGGGACACCTCCGCCTTCGAGGGTCGGTACGCCGGCGCGTGGGGCGTGCAGGACGTCGTCCGGCTCGGCGACCGGCTGGTGATCACCTCGCCGGGCGGTCCCGACCCGGTGGCCGACCCCGACGAGGTGGAGGTCGTCGACCCCTCCACCCTGCGGATCACCTCCGGCGACGGTTTCGGCGCCGTCGGCGAGCTGGTGCACTTCGAGCGCGACGACGACGGCACCGTCACGCACGTGCGCGCCGGCGGCGGCGTCTCCTTGCGCCCGTGGTCGGTGGGCGACGAGGTGGTCGGGGTCCTGGGGAGCTGAGCACTCCGGTAGGAAGGGTGCATGACAGACGAGGCCAGGCTCACCGACCCGCACGACGCCGATCGCGCGACGCTGGAGGACCTGAGCCAGGCCCGTCTGCTCGAGCTGGCCCGCGAGCGCGACGTCCCCGGACGCTCCACGATGAGCAAGAGCCAGCTGGTCGAGTCGCTGCTGGTCGGCGACGGCGAGAGCGGCCGAGCAGACGGCGTACCGAGGACCGGCGACGATCAGCAGCCCTCCGGGTCACGCTTCGAGGCCTTCCGCGAGCTGGCCGAGTCGCGCGCCGGCGGCGCCATGGTCCTCCTCCCCCGGATGCTCACCGGGCACGACCGGAAGATCCACGTGCGCCAGACGGTCCGCGAGGACCACCGGGTCCGCATCGCCAACCACGACGCCGAGGCCGAGGCCAAGTTCGACAAGCTCGATCGCTCGCTCTTCTCCTTCTTCCGCGGCACCTGCCTGCTGTTCTACCGCGACATGGCGGGCGAGGACGCGTGGATGCCGACCGTGCTGACCCTCGGCGACGTCCACCCGGAGAACTTCGGCGTGATGCCCAGCCACGACGACGTCCCGATCTTCGGGTCGAACGACTTCGACGAGGCGTTCTACGCACCCTTCACGTGGGACCTCAAGCGGGGGGCGACCGGCTTCGTGATCGCCGCCGGCGAGATCGGCGAGCACGGCGCGAAGCGGGCTGCGAAGATCGTGCGGGCGTTCGTGGGCGGCTACATCGAGGCGATGCGCGAGTACGCCCGGACCGGCAACGAGGGAATCGAGCAGATCCGGCAGGACAACGCTCCGCCGCTCGTCGCCGACCTGATCGAGCGCGCCCAGCAGAGCCGGGCCGACTGGCTGTCTCGCAAGTACCTCGACGAGTACGCCCGCGGCTTCAGGGCCGATGACGAGCACGTGCCGGTGAGCCAACGCCGCGAGGAGTTCCAGGAGGCGCTCGACCGGTTCGTCACCGACAACGACGTCGACGTGCCCGATCGCACCCCCGGCATGAAGGTCAAGGACGTCTGCATGCGGCTCGGCCAGGGAACGGCGTCACTCGGCCTGCCGCGCTACTACCTCCTCATCGAGGGACCCAACGCCGACGGCACCGACGACGTCATCATCGAGTTCAAGCAGGCGCGCCGCTCAGCCCTGGCGGGCCTGGTGCCGCCGTCGGACTTCGTGCTGGACGGCAACGCCGAGCGGATCAGTCATGCCCAGGGGGTCCACCTCGTGCGGGGTGACCGCTTCTACGGTGCGGCCGAGCTCGACGGCCTCAGCTTCATGGTCCGCGAGCGGGCGCCGTACCGGGAGAAGATCGACCTCGCCAAGCTGTCGAAGCAGCAGTGGTCGACGTACGCCGCCATCTGCGGGCGCTCGCTCGCCCACTCCCACGCGCTGTCGGACGAGTCGGGCCTGCTCGACTACGACATCGAGCCCGCGATCCTCGCCGCCATCGGTGTCGACGAGGTGTTCGCGGAGGACATCGTCGACTTCTCCGCCTCGAGCGCGGAGCGCGTGCGGCAGGACCACGAGTACTTCCGGTCCGACCACCGCAGGGGCGCGTTCCGCGCGATCGACCACGTGTTCCGCTGACGTCGGCCGGTCAGGTGTGGGGGGTGGACGCCAGGAGTCGACGCACCACGGACGGCAGCTGGCGGGCGTTGACCTTGGAGATGCACTCGGCCACGCCGAGCTCACGCGCCGACGCCTCGAGGTTGCCGTCGAGGTAGGCGGAGAAGACCACGATCAGCTGGTCGGGATTGTGCTCGCGCATCGACTTGGCGACCTCCAGCCCGGTCAGGCCCGGCATCCGGCTGTCGAGGACGACCACCGCCGGCACCGGCGGCGGCTCCAGGGCGAAGAACGTCTCCAGCGCCTCGGCTCCGTCGGAGGCGTCGACCACCTGCAGCCCGTCCATCTCGAGCAGCAGCCGCGCCAGGTCGCGCATGTCCGGCTCGTCGTCGACCACCAAGATGGTGGGGGCCTGCTCGTCGATGGAGGTGGTCATGGGGTGGGGCCCTCGCTCACGTCGTTCCTCGGGTCATGGGTGCATCGAGAGCCTAGCCGCCCGGGATCGGGACCGTGCTGGGGAGTTCCACCACGAACGTCGTGGCTCCACCCGGGGTGCTCTCGGCCCAGATGCGGCCGCCGTGCGCATCGACGATGCGTCGCGAGATGTAGAGCCCGAGACCCGTGCCCGTCACCGTGCCCTCGCGGGTGCGGACGAACTTGTCGAAGATGCGCTCGAGCTGGTCGGCCTCGATGCCCAGACCCTCGTCGACCACGCTGATCCTGGCCGTCCCGTCCCCGCGCTGCAGGTCGAGACGGACCGGGGCGTCGCTGCTGGCGAACTTCACGGCGTTCTCCAGCAGGTTCGACAGCACCTGCTGGATCCGGTCGGGGTCGGCGTCGACCAGCACCGGACCGTCCGGGACGGTCACCGTGATGCTCGTGGACTCGGTCTCGAAGGCCTCGACCGAGGTGCGGATCTCGTCGACGAGGTCGATCTCGTGACGGGCGTAGCCGAACTCCCCGGACTCGAGGCTCTCGGTGTCCAGCACGTCGCGCGCGGTCGCCTGGAGCCGTCGGGCGTTGGAGTAGGCACGTCGTACGGCGTCCTGGCGCGCGTCGTCGCTCATCGTCGACCAGTGGTCCAGCGTCGTCTGGAGGAAGCCGAGCACGCCGGACACCGGGGTGCGCAGCTCGTGCGAGACCACCGAGATGAACTCCTCCTGCGCCCGGTGGAGCTCACGCAGGCGCACCTCCTCCTCCCTGGCCCGACGCAGCCGTCGGGCCAGGACGAGCGTGAGCAGGACCCCGACCGCGAGGAGCAGCAGCACCAGCACCAGTCCCGCTGTCTGCAGGGGGCCGGCCAACGGCTCGACGAACTCGTCCTCGTCCTGGGTGAACACCACCCGCCAGCTCACGGCCGGCACCGAGGCGGTGATGACCAGCTCGCCGTCGTCGACCACCAGCCCGTCCTCCTGGTCGACCGGCTCGACGTCGGAGGCCCGCTCGCCCAGGCCGCTGGACAGCGTGGTGGCCACGACCGACCCGTCGCTGTCGACGAAGCGCCACGCCGCGGTGCGCGCTCGATCGTCGGCGAGGCCGCGGATCTCCAGGTTGAAGGCGGAGTCCGGCGTCAACGCCTGCTCGAAGACGAAGGCACCGCGCACCGTCGCCTGGTCCTCGCCGCGGATCGGGACGACGAAGGAGTACGACGCGAGCTCGGTGGTCAGGCCCTCGGACTCGACCGGCAGCACCAGCGCCGGGAGCGACGCGAGCGACTGCTTCGTGGTCTCCCAGTCGGGGGGCGCGAAGGTGGAGCCGAGCACGCCGGGACGCAGCAGGACGCCTGAGGTGACCGTGTCGTCGGCGTCGACGAGGAAGTAGCCCGAGGCGGCGTCCGGATCGATCGCGAAGGTGTCGAGGGTGGCCTGGTCGGACGCGCTGTCGAGCTGGAGCTCCCACGGTCGGGCGCTGAGCCCCGCCAAGGACATGAAGGTCGACTCGAGGCGGGCGTTGAAGCTGGTGGCCGTGGAGCGCACCTGGGCTTCCTTGGCGTCCTTGAGCGCCCGGGAGCCGTCGCTGGTGGCGGCGCCGAGCAGGGAGACGACGATCGCCGCCACCGCTGCCACGGCGAGGAAGGCGATCAGGGGCAGGAGCCGGTCACGGGCCTTCACGAAGCGCCTCCCGGCGTGGACGCAGCGGTGGACGACGCCGAGGCACGTGGCGGCGCCTGGTCCTCGTGGGCTGCCGGGACGAGCGGGAAGGTCACGACGAAACGCGCCCCGCCGCTGGCACTCTCCTCCAGGCGGACCTCGCCCCTCATCGCCTCGGCGAACTCCGCGACGATGGCCAGGCCCAGGCCCGTCCCGCGCGTGCGCGTGACCTCGTCGCCCTGACCACGGAAGAACCGGCTGAAGACCTTGTCGCGGTCCTTGGCCGGGATCCCCGGCCCGTCGTCCTCGACGACCAGCTCGGCCCGGTCGTCCCGCGCCCCGACCAGGACCCTGACCGCGGTGCCTTCGGGGGTGTACTTGGCCGCGTTGCCGACGAGGTTGAGGACCACTCGGTCCAGCGCCTGCCGCGAGCCCATGACCATGACGCCGTTCGCCGGGTGGTAGCTGAGACGGTGGAGCACGCCGACGTCCGCGTGGTCGCCGAGCACCTCACCGACGACCAGTCCGAGGTCCAGGGGCAGCGACGCCTCGCTCGTGGGGCTGCCCTGCTCGAGCCGGGAGAAGTCCAGGAGGTCCTCCACCATCCGGCTCAGCTGCTGGGCGTTGCGATCGACCCGGTCCACCAGGCCGCGCGCCTTCTCCGGGCCGAGGACGTCCCAGTTCTCGTGCAGCAGGCTGGAGTAGCCCGCGATCGCGACCACGGGCGTGCGCAGCTCGTGCGAGGCGGTCGACAAGAACACCGACTTCAGCTCGTCGACCTCGCGCATCCGGTCGACCAGCGCCTGCTGCTCGGCGAAGGCGTCGGCGTTGGCCAGCGCCGCGGCCATCACGTCGCCGGCGGCCACCAGCGTCCGCACCTCGTGCCGATCGATGTCTCGCCCGGTCAGGGCCCCCAGGCGGGCCGCGGTGCGTCCACCGCGCGACAGCCGCACCCAGACCGACTGTCCGGCGGCGACCGTGTCGAGACCGACGGCGAGGGGACCGGCACCGGGAGGCTTGCCCCAGGCGAAGAGCGCTCGTTCGCCGGTGACGTCGACGGTGGTGACGGTCAGCCCGTCCAGCCCGAGGGCCGTCACGAGCTCGATCGTCATGGCCGGCAGCGCCTCCCCCAGGTCGAGCGTCTGCTGGGAGACCAGGGCCAGCGAGGTCACCGCAGCGTGGGACTGCTGGAGCCCGTCCAGCTCGGCTCGGTGGCGCAGGGAGACCCGCTGCCGGAGCCCGATCCCGGTCGCGACGGCTCCCCCGCCGACGAGGAGGAACAGCGCCAGGAGCCAGGCCAGCAGAGGCTCTCCCTCGGGCGGCACCGTGACCGTGATCGACCACGGGGAGACCTGGTCGGGGAGGAAGCTTCACGGTGCGGGAGACACCGTCCGGCGGGGCGGCACCGGGCGACGCCGCCACCTCTCGGTCGGGACCGTCGACGGTGATCGCGCCACCGCTCGGTGCGAGGTCGCCGAGCAGGCCGGTCAGGTCCAGGGGGACCACCACGAAGCCCGCCAAGCGGTCTCGACGCTCCTGCACCGTCGCCGGCGGCACCGCGCCGTCGTACACCGCGCCCACCACCAGCCCGCCGGACGCGTCGTCGAGCACGGGCCCTCCCGAGTCCCGGGCCGTCACCCGCGCCACCTCCGACGGCTCCGGTGACGGGTCCGGCACCAGTCCGCCGCCGGCTCGAGCCGCCGAGGTCGTGCGGGCCAGGTCGTCCATCCGCGTCCTCATGGTCGACAGCACGACCGTGACGTCGTCGGCGGCCTGCGCGGCCGCCTCTCGCTGGGTGGAGAGGTCGGCGACGTAGCGGCCGGTGAGAATCGTCGCGACCGCGGTCAGCACGGTCAGCACCGCGATGGCGACGGCGCTGAGCGAGATGCTGCGACCGGTCACGGGGCGACCACCGCAGCGCGGAGGGCGCGCAGGTTGCCCTTGGCCAGGAAGGGGACGCCGATGTCCGCAGCGCGCCGGCGCAGCTCGGTCTTCTGGTAGTTGCTGTAGAGCAGGACCCGCACGCCCTGGTGCTCGACGACCAGCCGCGCGGCCAGGCTCAGTCCGTCCTCACCGGGCGGCATCCGGTAGTCGAGCACGACGACGTCGGGAGCAAGCGCCTCGACCAGGTCGGCGGCGCCGGCCGCGTCCTGCGCGCCGTGCACCTCGTGTCCCTCGAGACGCAGGTCGATCAGCACCAGGTCGAGCGCGTCGGGGTCGTTGTCGGCCACCACGATCCGCGCCACGTGCACCCCCGCTCGTCGACCCGGGTCGCCGCTCGCCCCGGCTGCCTCATCCAACACCCTCGGGGGCACCCGCGGCAGCGAAACAGACCCTTCGACCCACGAGCTGTTCGACTAACCTTGCTCGCCTGACCCGGCCCCATCTCGCGGAAGGACCTACCCATGTCTGCCTCCACCGCGCCGGCTGCACGTCGCGGCACGGTCGTGCAGCGGACCGTTGCCGCCGGCGGCCTCATCTTCGCGCTCGTCGGCTGCTCCGGCGACACCGATGCGGCTCCGGCACCCTCCTCCTCGGCGTCGGTCTCTCCGGACTCGTCTGCCGAGACTGCTCCTGGACCGACCACGACACCGGAGCCCACCGACGCCCCCGTTGCGGTGAACCCCGAGCGCCCCGACACCCCTGGCGCCTACCCGGACGAGACGCTGGCCGAGTGGGCCAGGTCCTACGACCGGATGCCGCGCCAGGCGGAGCGGATGCTCGCAGAGCGTCCGAAGGTCCCCATGAATGCCTGTGCCGCCCTCGACACGAAACAGCCGTCGTGGTCTGCGGTCCAGACCGACCCGGATCAGGGGACCGCCTACGGGTTGTTCGGGACCCAGGACGACCGCAAGCAGTCCTACCGCTGCTCCGAGGACGAGACCCTCGTGGTGAAGGTCGACCTGAACACCGGGGAGGTCCTCCAGGGCCCGAAGGTGTTCGCTCAGATCCAGCGCCGGGCACAGAAGCTGACCGAGTGACCGGTGACCGCGTCGACGTAGGTCGGACTGGTAGGGCGGGTGGGGCTCGAACCCACGACCCAAGGATTATGAGTCCTCTGCTCTGACCGACTGAGCTACCGCCCCAGGTCCGAAGGACCGCGGGTCAGCCTAGTCGAAGACCGCTTGCAGGATGCCCAGGCACATCTCGTCGCCGGACCCCTCGCCCCACACGACGTACTTCTCCTCGGTGCCCTCGAAGGCCGGCAGGAGGTCGCGCAGGGTCTGCTCGTGGTGGCAGGTGACGGTGAGGGTGTCGCCCGCGTCGAGGTGGAGCCGATCGATCGGCCGGGCCCCCTGGTCGTCGAAGTTCCACAGCGGTATGTCGAGCAGCTCGCTCTCACGCGGGGTCCCGACGTTCGCCTGGATCGTGATCCACCTGCCGAGCAGGTGCATGTGGCCGGCGGCGCCGAGCACGGTCATCGCGCGGGGCACGGTGCGCGTGCACGACATCGTCTCGCTGGGAGCGACCTCCGAGCCGCACAGCAGGTGGAGGAGGTTGGCGGTCTGGCCGGCGCTCTCGCCGAACCTCGCCTTCACGTCGGCGACCGAGGCGTCGTGGGTGCAGAGAGGTCCATCGGCATGCTCGGGCCGGCAGGGCAGCTCCACCGGAGCCGGGAGCAGCACGGTGTGCACCGCCTCGAGGTCCGAGCCCGCCTGGGGTCGCCACCGCAGCTGCGTCGCGGACAGGTCGGAGAGGCCGGCGCGGTCGGCCTCGTCGGTGAGCAGCAGGCTGTAGTGCACCTGCATCACGATGCGCGTGCCCTGGTCGAGCGCCACGCCGTACCCCTTGCGCGTGACGGTCTCCCGACCACCCGGAGCCCAGGCACCGAGCCAGGCGGCGTCGTCGAGGTTGTTGAACTCCCCCTCGAGGCCCATCGCGCCGAAGCAGGTCCATCCGGGCTCCGGCGATCGGGCGTCCTCGGCCTCGGCTGCGGCCGCCAGGCCCTCGTCGAGGCGGAACAGGATCACGTGGTGCACCAGGTCGGGGTTGCCGGGCAGGATGTTGGTGCCGGTCAGCCAGGCGTCCTCGGGCAGGTCGGGGTCGAGCAGGAAGCAGCGGTAGTCGTCGGTGCCCTCGCCGGTCGGCGGTGTCGGTGAGTAGGCAGCCGGCATCTCCAACGTCGTACGACGCTCGCCGCTCCGCAGTCGCACGGGCTCAGCAGGTTCGGCGGGGTCGAGATGACCTGCATGCGTCGACCCCGGCACTGCCGTCGACTCGGCGACCTCGGACGCGGGCGCAGACCGCGCGTCCTCCCCTGCGTCCCCGCCGGTCGTGCAACCGGTTGCCAGCACCGCTGTCGCGATGGTGACCGCACAGCTCCGCAGCCAGACCTTCATCACGCCTCCCTCTCCCGCGTCGCACGCTACCGCGACCGCGCGACGACCGGGACGGAGTCAGGCTTCACACTCGGCGCGCACCTCTGCCTGGCACACGTCTCGGCCACGACCGCCGTTGGCCTCGTCGCGTCCCGTGCCGCCGACGAGGCGATCCCGGCCGTCGTCGCCCTCGATGTCGTCGGCGCCGCCCCCGCCGAGGAGCACGTCGTCCCCGTCGCCACCGTAGATCCAGTCGTAGCCGCCATGACCGACCGCCCGGTCGTCGCCCGCCTCGCCGATGAGCTGGTCGTGCCTGCTGGTGCCGATGAGCACGTCGTCCCCGTCGCCGCCGTAGGCGTAGTCGAGCGCCCTGACGATCCGGTCGTCGCCCTTGCCCCCGCTGACGTAGACCCCGCCACGGATGACGTCGTCGCCGTCCCCGCCGTGGACCTCACCCTCGTCGGACGTGACGGTCAGGTGGTCATCGCCGCCCTGGCCGCGCACCACGTCGGACTCGGCGCCGGCGACGATGGTGTCGTCGTGGTCGCTCCCGACCACCGAGAAGATGCCGTCGAGGGTGTCGACCCCTTGTCCGCGCGCGGTCCCTGGTGCTCCTGAACCGGGCAGGTCGATCGTGATCGCGCTCCCGGCCGAGCCGTAGATCACCCGGTCCTCGCGCCGGTTCTGGCCCGTGGCCTCGTCCGGAGCGGTGCCGCCGTGGACGGTGTCGTCGCCGGGGCCCGGGGTGATCTGGTCACCTTCGTATCCGTCCGCGCGACCATCGGCCCCACCCCACACCGTGTCGTCGCCGAACCCGAGGTCGATGAAGTCGATCCCCGGTCCGCCGCAGACCAGGTCGTCGCCGCCCGACGCGACGATGGTGTCGTTGCCCTTCAGCGCGACGATCACGTCGGCTCCCGCGGTGCCGCGCAGCACGTCGGACTCGTCGGTGCCGACGATCGTCGCCGGTACGCCGTCGCAGGTCACCACCTCGTCGACCGCCGCGCTTCCGGGGGCCGGGACCACGATGCCGACGGCCGACAATCCGACGACCAGGGCGAGGAGCGGTGGGAGCATCACGCGAGCCGACGTCATGGAGGTCCTCCTGCTGTCGCGGCCACCGTTGGCCGCAGCCAGCATCCTGCGCTCTCAGAGGTGGGGTGCGCCAGCAAACGTCCGAACCAGTCCTGGACGACCTCCGACCGCAGGCGCACAATGAAGCCGCCCTGTGACCACCTCCCGCACTGCCGGAGACCGTTGTGACGTTCAGACCGACCTTCAGCAGCCTGCTGCTGATTCTCGCCAGCCTCGGCGCACCGATCGCGTTCGCCCCACCGGCGTCGGCCCAGGCCCTCGACGTCGACGACGCTGCGGCGGACGTGTGGGAGGGCCATTACAGCGACGACGGCCAGCTCCTGGGATGGAGCAAGGCCGGCTCGACCCTCAACACCGACATCATCGCGACGACGGTCGTCCACGGACCCAAGCGCATCACCCTGACCACGCAGTACGACGACCTCCGCAAGGAGGACCTGTGGTTCAGGACGCAGTACGACCTGCGGGTCGAGGGCCTAGCGCAGACCGTCCACGTCGACGTCTCGGCGTACCGTCGGTGGCAGGGCGTCCTGAGCGTCTACACGGTGCAGGACGGGTACGCCGCCGACGTGAGGTGTGACCGGATGGACCATCGCATCGACTACCGGCGCGACACCGTGCGCTTCCGGATCGCGCGTGGCTGTCTCGACTCCCCCGCGTGGCTGCGGGTCACGTCCTTCGCCGCGGCCGAGCTCATGAGCGAGCCGCGCTACTTCCGCGACGTCTACGACAGCGGTCGTCACGCACTGGCCCCGCCGAGCAGGCGGGTGCGGGCCGGACAGGCCTAGTTCTCGGTCGCGGTCAGTCCGTCGGTGAGCGGGTCTTCGACCGTGTCATCGGTGGGGGTCTCGACCGGGAGGTCCGCGGTGTAGGCGCACGCGTCGACCGGGTCCTCCACCACTGCCGGCTTCTCGGCCTTGCGCTTGGCCTTCTTCTGCGGCGGGTAGAGCGCCTTGTCGACGGTCTCCTGCACGTAGGCGTAGTCCGGGTCTCCCGAGAAGAACTGCTCGGAGGAGCGGAAGACGACCGACTTCACCGGAGCGCTCTTCACCTTGAGCAGCAGCTGCACGAGCGGCGATCCCAGCTTCCTCGGCACGTCGGTGGCCAGGATGTCCTTGCCCGCGGCGGCCAGGTCGGTGTACTTCGTCAGCAGGGTCAGCGGGTCGGCCGCCTCGATGAGGGCGTCCACGGCGCAGCGCTGGCGGTCCATGCGCGCGTAGTCGTCGGAGCCGTAGCGACCCCGGGCGAACCACAGGGCGTGGAACCCGTCGAGGTCCTGGTCGGGTCCGGGCTGGAGGTAGCCGGTGGGCGGGATGCCGGCATCGGTGTCGCCGTTGATGGCGACCGGCTCGTTGATGTTGACGGTGATGCCGCCGATCGCGTCGACGACGGTCTTGAAGCCCTCGAGGTTGACCAGCACGTAGTAGTCGACCGGCACCCCGAGACTGCCCGACACCGCCTGCTTGACCGCGTCGGCCCCCTCGTTGTCGCTGTCACCCAGGACGCCCGGGTGGAGCAGGGGGACCTGCCCGTAGATCGCGTTGAGCATGTCGAACCCGGGGTCGCCCTGGCCGGTCTGGTAGCCGTCCGGGTAGAGGTCGTGCAGCGGGCTGTCGAGCGGGAACTGGGCGTACATCATGTTGCGCGGCAGGCTGAACATCACGGTCTTGCCGGTCGCGGTGTCGATGCTGACGAGGATCACGGTGTCGGTGCGCACGCCGGTGCGACCGACGCCGCCGTCACCGCCCAGGAGCAGGATGTTGACGCGGTCCTGGCCGGCCCACGGGTCCTCCTCCGAGACGTTGGTCGGGATCGTCGCGCTGCGCGGGTTGTCGGGCAGGACCGTCTCGACGAAGTCGGCCTGCACGAGGGCGTACTGCGCGGCGGTGACGACCGGCGCGGCGCCGACGAGCAGCACCAGGACGACGGTGGTGTAGCCGGCGACGGTGTGCCACTGCTTCCGCACCCGTGGCCGGACCAGGCGGTAGGAGGTGAGCACGACGAAGGCCCAGGTCAGCAGGGCCACCGCGAGGAGGACCGCGATCACCTTCAGGCCCGTGGTGTCGAAGGCGAGGTCGGACAGGCTGGTGCGCAGGTCGCGGCCGAAGTACCACGCGACCGCTCCCAGGCCGGCGGCCCAGAGCGTGATGACCACCGCGCCGAGCCAGCGGCGTCCGGCGTAGAGGTAGCCGGTCCCGGGGACCACCGCGCCGAGGACGGTCAGGCCGATGGTGCCGGGCAGCCCCGCCGTACGGCGTCCGCCCCGCGGGTCGCGCAGGGCGCGAGTGCCGCCACTGCTCCCGCTGCCGCCACTGGAGGGACGCAGGCTCGGGAAGCGCGTCGACCGCTCCGCGCGACGGTGACCGGCGGGACGCGACGGTTCGCCCGCGTCACCCGGCAGCAGGTCGTCGGCCATGCGGGTCCTCGCAGATCCTGGTCGGAGCGCAGTCGTGGGCGCAGTTGATCGGGCCCGCGGGTTGCGGACACGGCGCCAGCATAGCGTCGGCCCGGCAACCGAGACATGATCTCGGGCCGGGCCGACGACTGCGCTCCCCCGGCTGGACTCGAACCAACGACATCCTGATTAACAGTCAAGCGCTCTGCCAACTGAGCTACAGGGGATCGTGCGGGGATACGTTAGCAAGGGACGCCACCGGGTCTGAAATCGAGATCCCTCAGGAGAGGCCGAGCTCGTCGCGAGCCGCCGCGAGCGCCTCGGCGGCGGCCAGCCTGACGAACGCGTCGTCGGGGTCGATCGCCCTCGTCGTACTCGTAGACCCAGGTGACCTCGCGGAGCGGCGGTGCCCGGCGCCCGGCGCGCGATCACGCGCACCCCGCGGCGTCCGTCGATCGCGACGTGGCGCTGGAAGACGACGCTGGCGGTGACCCGCTCGCGGACCAGCTCGAGCAGCCGGCCGGGCTCGTCGATCGGCACCAGGGTGCTCGGGGCGGTCCTCGCCCCAGCGTGCCGACCTCGCTGACGTGCAGCACGGCGGTCTCGTTGTCCCAGTCGGCGGCCTCCACTGTCTCCCACGGCATCCGCGCGACGCCGGGCAGGTAGAGGGCGTCGCGGGTGCCGCCGACGGTCTCGCCGTCGGTGGTCGTCGGCCCAGGCGAGCAGCCGCTCCCCCGGGCCGACCGGCGAGGTCGGGGCGCTCCCGCTGACCGCCGTCATGGCCGGCCGCCTCACGTCGTGCCCGCGATCCGGTCGCGCAGGGTGCGGCGGTGCTGCTCCAGGGCGGCGAGCTCGCCGAACATCCGGTTGTAGTCGGCGGCGTGCTCGACCGGGTTGGTGCGCTGCAGCTCGCGACTTCAGGTCGGCGATGCGGCGCTGGGCGGTGAGCTCGAGGAGCTTGAAGACGTAGCTGCCGACGTAGGCGGCGTCGGGGGTCTTCATCAGCGGCTCGACGGCCAGGGCGCGTGATCGCCGAGGAGACGGCGGGGTCGTCGGTCGCGTCGCGCAGCCGCCCCGCCCACCCGTCGTCGTCGGCACCGGCGACCGTGCCGCCGGCGGCCGCGACCAGCTCCCACACGCCGCGGAAGATCGGGTGGGTGAAGTCGTTGGCGCCGATGTCGGCGGTGGTGCGTCCGATCGCCATCGGGGCCTGGATCACGAGCTTGAGCGTCTCGCGCTCGATGGAGAACCGCGGGTCGCGCAGGTCGGGCACGTTGCGTGCGCGGTCGCTCTGACTGCGCCGGGCCGCCGGCGGCGCGCTGCTGGCTCGGCGTGCTGCTGCCGGACCGACCCGCTGCCCGCCGCACCTCGGCCTGGACGTCGACCGGGTCCATGCCGGTGAGGGCGGCGATGTCGCGGGCGTAGGAGGAGTTGACCACCGAGGCGTCGCGGCTGCTCGTGACCAGCTTGGCCGCCTCGCGCACCGCGGCCACCCGGCCGTCGGCCCGGTCGAGGTCGAACTGGGCGACGACGTTGCCCAGCACGAAGCGGTAGAGCGGCACCCGGCGGGCGACGAGGTCGCGCACCGCGGCGTCGCCCTTCTTGATGCGCACCTCGCACGGGTCGAGGCCGTCGGGCTCGATCGCGACGTAGGTCTGGGCGACGAAGCGCTGGTCGCCCTGGAAGGTCTTGAGCGCGGCGTTCTGCCCGGCCGCGTCGCCGTCGAAGGTGAAGATCACCTCGCCGCGGAACTCCTCGTGGTCGTGGAGGAACCGGCGCAGCACCCGGGTGTGGTCCTCGCCGAAGGCGGTGCCGCAGGAGGCGACCGCGGTCGGTCACCCCGGCGAGGTGGCAGGCCATCACGTCGGTGTAGCCCTCGACGACGACGGCCTGCGACGACTTGGCGATGTCCTTGCGGGCCAGGTCGATGCCGTAGAGCACCTGGCTCTTCTTGTAGAGCGTCGTCTCGGGGGTGTTGAGGTACTTGGCCTCGATCTTGTCGTCGTCGAGGATGCGGCGCGCGCCGAAGCCGATCGTCGCGCCGCTGGGGTCGCGGATCGGCCACAGCAGCCGCCCGCGGAACGCGGTCGTAGGCCGAGCGCCCGACCGCGACGAGCCCGGCGCCGACCACCTCGTCCTGGCTGAAGCCGCGCCCGCGCAGGTGGCGCAGCAGCGCCTCGCCGTCGCGCGGGGCCCAGCCCATGCCGAACTGCTCGGCGGCGGCGCGGTCGAAGCCGCGCTCGCTGCAGGAACGTGCGCCCGGCCACGGCGTCGGGCCCGGCGAGCTGCTCGGCGTAGTACTCCTGGGCGGCGCGGTTGGCCTCGACCAGCCGCTGGCGGGGCGGCCCCTTGGGCCGGTCGTCGCGGTCGTCGCCCTCCTCGCGGCGCAGCACCACGCCGACCTTGTCGGCCAGCTGCTCGATGGCCTCGGTGAAGGACAGGCCGTCGATCTTCATCAGGAAGGAGATGGCGTCGCCGCCTTCCTGGCAGCCGAAGCAGTGGAAGAAGTTTGCGGCTCGGGTTGACGTTGAAGCTACGGCGACTTCTCGTCGTGGAAGGGGCACAGCCCCTTCAGCGAGCCGCCGCCGGCGTTGCGCAGCGTGACGTAGTCACCCACGACCTCCTCGATGCGGGCCTTCTCGCGTACTTCTGCGATGTCCTCCTCGCGAATCCGGCCTGCCACGCCGTGATCCTACGGCCGGATGCCGACACGTGCGGCCGGCGGTCCACAGGCCCCGGACGCGACCGCCGGTTCAGCCGAGGTCGACCACGTTGAGCAGGGGCTCCCCTGCCGGCGAAGCGGGTCAGCTGGTCGCGCACCAAGCGGTAGGCGCGCGGCCACATCGCGTCGGACGCACCGCCCACGTGCGGGGAGACCAGCAGTCCCGGCGCGTCCCACAGCGGGCTCGTCGACGGCAACGGCTCGGGGTCGACGACGTCGAGCGCGGCCGTGATCCGGCCGGTCGCGAGCTCGGCCAGCAGTGCGTCCTGGTCGACGACGGGTCCGCGGGAGACGTTGACGAGCAGCGCGCCGTCGGGGCAGCCGGGCCAGGAACTCCGCGTCGACCAGACCGCGCGTCTCGTCGGTGAGCGGGACGATCAGGATGACGACGTCGGCGTCGGGCAGCAGGTCCGGCAGCTCGGAGACCGCTCGCACGGCCGGCGGTCCCGGTCGCGCGGTCCGGGCGACCCGCCTGATCTCGACCTCGAACGGCGCCAGCCGTGCCTCGATCGCCGCGCCGATGGCGCCGTACCCGACGATCAGGACCCGCCGGTCGGCCAGGGCAGGTCGCCAGGCAGGGGCCCACTCGCGGCGATCCTGGCTCCGCACGAAGTCGGGGACCCCGCGCAGGCTCGCCAGCGTCAGGGTCAGCGCCAGCTCGGCCGTCGGAAGCGTCGTGGATGCCCGCGTCCGCTGCAGAGGGTGACGCCCGGGGGCACCCGGTCGCGCACCGCGTCGACCCCGGCGGTCAGGGTCTGGACCACCCGCAGGCCGGCCATCTGCGGCAGGACGTCGGCCACGGCCGACCCGAGCCGGTACGGCGTGACGTAGAACGCCACGTCGGCGACCGTGTCGGGCACCTGGCGGGTGGGGTCCACCACCTCGTAGCGCAACCCCTCGGGCACGTCGCCGAGCTCGGCGGGGTCGAACGGCAGCCAGACGAGCGGGACGCTCATGCGCGGTTCACCGGGCTCCCCCGACGAGCCGGGTGTGCCAGGCCACGGCGCTCGGGTCGGTCAGCGAGGCCACCTGGTCGAGGACGACCCGCAGCCGCGCGGCGTCGTCGGCGCGGCGCTGCCCAGTCGTCGGCGTACGGGCGGTCGAGCGCGTCGGGGGCCCGCGCGACCACGCGCCTCGACCAGCTCGGCCAGCAGCTGCGCGCTGGCGCTCCATGATGACGAGCCGGTCGGGCGTCTGCATGACGTAGTGCGCCGCGACCGCCTTGAGGACGGTGATCTCCACCCACGTCTCGCGCGGTACGACGAGGTCGGCGGCGTAGCGCGCCATCGGGCCCTCGCTCCCGGCGAAGGTGGCGGCCTGCACGTCGCCGCAGAAGCGGCCGATCACGTCGCTGGTGAGGTTCTTCAGGGCCGCGAGGCTGCGCCGGCTGCCGTCGTACGGGCTCGTCGGCCAGCTGCCGACGCCGCGCAGCCGCACCAGGGCGGCGTCGAGCTCGTCCTCGGCGGCGTCGGGGAGGTACCAGCCGCGCAGGGTGTCCCAGACGCCGGCGGTGTCGAGCCGGGTCAGGTCGACGTGACCCGCGACCGTGCCGTCCTCGACGTCGTGGACGGAGTAGGCGACGTCGTCGGCGAGGTCCATGACCTGCGCCTCGAGGCAGCGCCGCGGCCCCGGCGCCTCGGAGCGCAACCAGTCGAAGGTCGCGCGGTCGTCGGCGTACACCCCGAACTTCAGGGGGTCGGGCCGTCCCCGCGGCCCCACGGGGTACTTCGTGCAGGCATCGAGCGTGGCGCGCGTCAGGTTGAGCCCGACCGAGGCGCCGGCCGCATCGAAGGTCTTGGCCTCCAGCCGGGTCAGCACCCGCAGGGTCTGGGCGTTGCCCTCGAAGCCGCCGCACGCCTCGACCCATCTCGGCCAGCACCCGCTCACCGTTGTGGCCGAACGGCGGGTGGCCGAGGTCGTGCGCCAGCGCGGCGGTCTCGGCGATGTCGGGCTGGCTGCCGAGGGCGCGCGAGAGGTCGCGCGCCACCTGGGCGACCTCGAGGCTGTGGGTCAGCCGGTTGCGCACGAAGTCGTCGGAGTGCCGGCCCGACGACCTGGGTCTTGGCCGCCAGCCGGCGCGACGACGCGGCGTGCACCACCCGGGCACGGTCGCGCTCGAACGGCGTGCGCACCGGCGCGTCGACCCGCTTGGGCGGCTCGGCGACGATCCGCTCGCGCGAGCGCGCGTCGTAGAGGTCGGAGTCGTCCATCGACGCGAGACTACTGGCCCTGGCAATCCACGCAGCGGCGCAGCGCCCTGGGACGCGCCTACGCTGGCCCCATGGGTCTCGGGGTCGCGCTGGAGAACGGGCGCACCGCGTGCGCGGAGTCGGTCGAGGCGTTCGTGCGCGCGGCGGAGGGCTTCAGCGAGCACGACCTCCTCGGGCCCTCGCGGTGCCACGGCTGGACCCGTCTGGACGTCGTGGTGCACGTGGTCGCGGGCTGGCACGAGATGCTCGGAGGCCTGGTCTCCCCGGTGGAGGCATCCGAGCCGACCGTCGACGCGGCGAGCTACTGGCCGGCCTTCGCCACGCGAGTACGGCGGCGCCGACCCGGCGGCCACGCTGATGGCCCAGCGGCGCGGCGCACGGCTGCCTACGCGCTGCCGGCCTCGGCGGTCGAGCACCTCCGCGACGTGGCGGCTGCGCTGTCGCGCGGCGTCGAGTCGCTGGACGAACGATCTCGCTCCTGGCAGGGGCACGTGTTCTCCGCGGGTGACTATCCTCGCCGTCTGGACGGTCGAGAACGTCGTGCACCACCTCGACCTCGTCTCCGACGTGGCCGCTGCGCCGAGCGCTCTCGCACTGGCTCGGGCGACCGTCGAGGCCCTCGCCGACCAGCCGCTGCCATCCTCGTGGTCGGACGCCGAGGCCACCCTGATCGGGGCCGGGCGGTTGCCGGTGCCCCCAGGTTCGGGAGGGCTGGAGGAGGCGCTGCCCGTGCTGGGCTGAGCCGCGCCGCTCAGTAGGTCGTGACGTGCACGTGGTCGTAGTGGTTGGCGGTGACCGACCCGCGGCTGGCCATCGCGCGCCAGCCCTCGCTGCCCCGCTGGACCGACCAGATGTGCTGGGAGTAGATGACGTAGCTGACGCCGAGGGCGCCGGCGTTGGCGCGCACGAAGTCGGCGACCTGCTGGCCGCGCGCGCCGGAGACCATGATGTCGACCGCGATGCCCTGAGCGTGCTCGCCGTCGCCGCGGAACGTGCCGTAGCTGGTGAGCTCGGGGAACGCCGCACACACGGCGGCATGCACCTTGACGATGTTGGGGCTCACCCCGGCGGGGACGCTGCTGCCGTTGGTGCAGGAGGCCGTGCCGAGGGTGGGCTGCTCGGGCGGCCTCTCGTCGCTGAAGTAGCCCGAGGTCACCCAGCGGGTCTTGGACTTCCCGAGCACGATCTCCTCGCGCCCGAGGAACGTCCTGCCGGTGACGAGGACCTTCTCGCCGGCGTCGATCTCACCGGTCTGGCGAGCCTTGGCACCCGGCTCGGTCCAGAGGTTGAGCGCCTCGGTCGTGAACTTCTGGGTGTCGGCCCTGCGGACCGCCTGGCGCGTCTTCCCGGGGAGCAGCGCCGTCTCGACCTCGCTGAGGTCGGCGCGCTCGTCCTTGCGGGTCTCGCCACGGCTGACCACCCCGCGCGAGATGCCGCGCCGGTCGAGGTCGCCGGCGATGTCGAGCGCTGCGGGGGTCGAGTCCCCGGCCGTCGGGCCGGACACGGCGTCGGGGACCGCTGCGGCCAGGAAGGCCGGGGAGGCGACACCGGCGCCGGTCGTGAGCACGCCCAGCGACACCGCCGACGCGGTCGCGAGGACGGCGAGCGACCCGGCGAGCGCGTTGCCTCGGGGTGCTCGGGTGAACAGGCGGGCATTGGTGTCCCGCTTGTGGCTCTGATTCGCCACAGCGCTGATCCTTTGCTGTTGCTGACAAGGACGGGTGGAGCTGGTGCCGGGCTCGCACGAGCGGCCACGACGACGGTCGAGTCAAGCACAGTCGCCGAGCCCCGGGGCAATCCCCGTGCAGATTCGACGGGTGTTCCCGGTCACCCGCCGGACGTCTCCGCGGCATCCTCGGGCAGGACGGCGCCGGTGCCGTCGGTGTCGTCCAGCCACCCCTCGGGCAGCACCACGCGGTTGCGGGGAGCCCCCTGGCGACCGCGCGGGGTGCCGAGCTCGCGCACCGGGAAGGGCTCGTCCGGGTCGAGCTCGGCGAGCAGTGCATCGAGCGTCATCAGCGAGTCGACCAGCCCGAGCGAGCGACGGAGCTGCCCGCCGGCCGCGAAGCCCTTGAGGTACCACGCGACGTGCTTGCGGAACTCCTTGCAGCCCCGCTCCTCCCCCATGTGCTCGCTGAGCAGCTCGGCGTGGCGACGCATCATCGCCGCCACCTCGCCGAGGCTCGGCAGCGTCGCCACCTGCTCGCCGGCGAACGCGGCGGCGAGGTCGCGGAACAGCCAGGGCCGCCCGAGACAGCCGCGGCCGACGACCACCCCGGCCGCGCCGGTCTGCTCGACCATGCGCAGCGCGTCGGAGGCCTCCCAGATGTCGCCGTTGCCCAGGACAGGGAGGTCGACGTGGTCCACCAGGGCCGCGATCGCCTCCCAGTCGGCCTCGCCGGAGTAGGCCTGCGCCACGGTTCGGCCGTGCAGGGCGATGGCGGCGCAGCCGGAGTCCTGGGCGATCCGCCCGGCGTCGAGGTAGGTCAGGTGCTCCTCGTCGAGGCCCTTGCGGGTCTTCATCGTCACCGGCACGTCGTACGGCGTGGCGGCAGCGACGGCGTGCTCGAGGATCTGTCCGAGGAGGTTGCGCTTCCACGGCAGGGCCCCGCCGCCGCCCTTGCGCGTCACCTTGGGCACCGGGCAGCCGAAGTTGAGGTCGATGTGGGCGACGCCGTACTCCCCGCAGAGGATCTCGGCGGCCTTGCCGACGTAGACGGGGTCGGTGCCGTAGAGCTGGACCGAGCGGATCGTCTCGAGCTCGTCGAAGACGAGCATCTTCAGGGTCGTGGCGTCGCGCTCGACCAGGCCGCGCGAGGTGATCATCTCGCACACGTAGAGCCCGGCGCCCTGCTCGGCACACAGCCGTCGGTAGGCGGCGTTGGTGATGCCGGCCATCGGCGCGAGCACCACCGGTGTCTCGACGTGCACCGAACCGAGTCGGAGCGGGGCTGTCACGGTCACCTCACCAGTGTCGGAGGTCAGGGGTGTCGCACCCAAATCCGACGGGTCACGTGCACCTCCGCTCCAATGTTGCTTAAGTCGAGTTAGTAACTATAGATTGCCGAGGTCCGTCCTCCTCGTGGAAGAGCTCCCCATGCCATCTCGCACCCTGCTCAGATCGATCGCCCTCCCCACCGTCCTCACCCTGGCCGGTATCGCCCCCGTGGTGAGCGCTGTCCAGCCGTCCGCGGCGGGCGCCGTCGAGCCCGCCGCACCACGTCCCAACCTCGTCTTCATCATGGCCGATGACCTCGGTTGGGCCGACCTCAGCACCGGCCTCACCAACGGCGGTTTCGGCAACGACTTCAACGAGACCCCTCGCATCGACCAGCTGGCCGGCGAGGGCCAGACCTTCACCGAGGCCTACGCCTCCGTGCAGTGCTCCCCCACGCGCACGGCGCTGCACACGGGGCAGTACGCCACGCGCCCCACCAACAACGTCTACGCCGTCGGTGCCGTCACGGGGCCGGCTGGTAGTCCCCTGCTCGGCGTGACCCAGGGCCGCCTGGCCGAGGACGGGAAGAGTGCGATCCCGCGTGGCTACACCACCCTGGGCGAGACCCTGCAGAACGCCGGCTACTCCACCGGCTACAGCGGGAAGTTCCACGTGACCGGCTCGATCGACGAGATCACGACCGACCACGGCTTCGACGAGAACTTCGGCGGCAGCCCCAACGCCTACGCGACCTACTACTTCGCTACCGACGACACGTTCAACGACTCGGTCGCGCCGAGCCTCGACCGGTTCGCCGGCGACTACACCCAGGACTACGTCGACACCAACATCGCGCCCTACAGCCGCGGGCTGAGCCAGGAGCGCCTCGACGCCCTCGTCGGGACCGACAAGCACGTCACGGATGCCCAGACCGATGCCGCGCTGGACTTCATCGACCGCAACAAGCAGGAGCCGTTCTTCGCCTTCGTGAGCGAGTTCGCGCCCCACTTCCCGGTCAACGACCAGCAGGCGCGTCCGGACCTTCTCGCGAAGTACCGGGCGAAGACGCCCGGCCAGGACCCCGCCAAGCCGTCCTACGGCGCCCTCGTCGAGGGCGTCGACCAGTCGGTGGCTCGCATCGTCGACTACCTCGAGACCACGCCCGACCCGCGCAACGGCGGCAAGCCGCTCGCCGACAACACCGTCGTCATCTTCACCTCCGACAACGGCGGCGAGGAGGACCCGGTCAACTCGGGCGCCTGGAACGGACCGTTGCGCGAGGACAAGGGCTTCATGCACGAAGGCGGCGTGCGCGTGCCATGGATCGTGTGGAGCAAGAATCCCGACCTGGTCCTCGGTGGGGGTCGCGCCAACGACACCATCATCAACAGCACCGACCTCTACCCGACGCTCGCCTCCTACGCCGACGCCGAGCTCCCGTCCGGAGTCCCCCTCGACGGCATCGACCTGACGCCGGCGTTCGCCGAGGGCGAGCGCATCGACCGGGTCCACTTCCACCACCTGCCGGGTTACGTCGGCGCCCAGAAGCCGGCCTCCTTCGTGCGAGACGGTCGCTGGAAGCTGCTCTACGAGTACGACGCCAACGCGTTCGAGCTCTACGACCTCCAGCAAGACCTCGGCGAGGAGACCAACCTGGCCGCCCAGCGGCCCGACCTCGTGCACCAGCTCGGCGCGCAGCTCATCGGTTGGCTCGACGACACCGATGCTCCGCTGGCGACACTGCGGACCGGCCAGCCCACGCGGGTGCTGAACGACTTCAGCGGCGAGACCTACGCCGGCGGGACGATCACCCAGCACAGCCACGAGACCATCACGATCTCGGCGGGCCAGCAGGTGCCTTTCGTGCTACCGGAGCTCACCCCGACGCCTACTCCGACGCCCACGCCCACGCCCACACCGACGCCGACCCCGACCCCCACACCGACGCCCACGCCGACCCCGACGCCGACGCCCACGCCGACGCCGACCCCGACGCCCGACGCCGACGCCGACGCCGACGCCCACGGACACCACTGCGCCGGACACGACGATCACCTCGGGTCCGCGTGAGAACACGTTCGCGCTCGCGAAGGTGATCGACTTCGGCTACGCCTCCGAGGACGGCGCGACGTTCACGTGCTCCCTCAACGGCGCCACGCGGGCGTGCCCCACGGACGGGACGGTGAGCATCCGGGGGCTGGCTGCGGGCAGCTACGACTTCGCGGTGACCGCGAGCGACGCCGCCGGCAACGTCGACCCGACGCCGGCGACGCGACGGTTCTACGTGCCGGTCAACGACCGCGCCCTCGACTGTGAAGAAGAAGGCGTGGAAGCGACGTGCGGCCGACGACGTCTACCGCGGCACCTACCTGGAGTCCAAGCGCAACGGCGCCACGCTGACCTACCGGATCAGTGACGCGACGTCGCTGGCTCTCGTGCTGACCCGTGGGCCGTCCTACGGCAAGGTCACGGTCTTCCTCGGCAAGCAGAAGCTCAGGACCCTGGGAGCCACCGGTGCCCCGCGCACCCAGGCGCTTGCCGCGATCAAGCGCTTCGCCGCCCCCACCTCCGGGAAGGTCCGCATCGTCTCGACCGGACGCAAGCCGGTCCGGATCGAGGGGCTCGGGGTCCGCACCAGCGACGCCGGCCCGACCCGCACGAGCCACGTCCGGCCGACGTCGGGAAGCGCCGACCTGTAGATCCCGGTCCGACACCGCCGGAGCCCTCTCGCCCGCACGTGGCGTCACGAGGTGCTCCGGCGGTGCGTCGTCCGGCCCGGCAGGTCCGCGCGCGTAGCCGCGGTCCCTGACACGACGAGCAGCGGCCCGCAGACACGGTCCTCACAGGTCCGGTGCCCTCGGGCTCGAGCCCAGGCTCCCGGACGGGGTCGTCAACCGGCGTCGTTGGCGCAGCGGAAACCGATGTTGCCCGCTGACGACTCCGCCGTGTTGGAGGACCGAGCCGCGACCCGGTAGCGGTTGCAGTAGCTGTCGTGGCACAGGTAGGAGCCCCCGCGCATCACTCGTCGCACCTGACCGGCGTCGGTGCCCGTCGGCTCCGCGGCGATCGGGTCGACGACGGCGGCGGCGCCCTCGCGCTCGGCGTACTCGGTGGCGCGGAAGGCGTCCTGGCACCACTCCCACACATTGCCCACGGTGTTGTGCAGGCCGTGGCCGTTGGGCTGGAAGGCGGTCACCGGAGCGGTCGTGAGGTAGCCGTCGTCGAGGGTGTTGCGGTTCGGGAACTCGCCCTGCCAGATGTTGCAGCGCCAACGACCACCCGAGGTGAGCTCATCGCCCCAGGGGTAGCGGGCTCGGTCGAGACCGCCCCGGGCCGCATGCTCCCACTCCGCCTCCGTGGCCAACCTCTTGCCGGCCCAGCGGCAGTAGGCCTGGGCGTCGTGCCACGACACGTGGACGACCGGGTGGTTCTGCATCGAGCCGACGTCAGAGCGCGGGCCACGCGGGTGACGCCAGTCGGCCCCCCGCACGGCGACCCACCACGGCACGCCCGCGGCGGCCCGCAGGACATCGGCGGGTGCCGCCTCGACGGCAAGGTGGAAGACCGCGGAGACGCCGTCGCGCTCCGCCTCGGTCACGTAGCGGGTGGCCTTCACGAACGCCGCGAACTGGGCGTTGGTGACGCACTTCGCATCGATGAGGTACGGCGACAGGCGCACCGCGTGCACCGGCTGCTCGCCGTCGGCCGGGTCGCCGTCGCCGTGGCTGTCGCCCATCCAGAAGGTGCCGCCAGGCACCCGGACCTGTCCGCGGGTGCTCCGGGGTCCGGGCCGGACTCCCGCCGGCACAGCTCGGCCGAGGCGGTCGTCCCGACCCGTGGTCGCCGAGCCGGCCGGCGCGCAGCAGGTCGGTGCACCCCGGTCGTGCTCGGGCGCCGCGTCGACAGTCGTCGTGAGGGAGAGCAGGCCCGGGTCGTCCTGCGGCGTCGCGCTCATCCCGCCAAAGTACACCGATCTGGTACAGATTCCAGCACGTCGGTCAGTCCCACGAGCACGTCCAGCTCACTCCCCCGTGTCCGCCGGCACCACCAGGGCCGTCAGCGAGTGACCGGCCGCGCGGAACCGGTAGCGGTGCACGGTGTCGCCGAGCAGGAGGTCGACGACCAGGCGACGCCTCGAGCCCGAGTTGAGGGCCAGCACCGAGCCGCCACCCGTCCCGTGGGCGAAGGCCAGCACCGAGAGGCGAGGAGCCTGCGTCGTCGCGGCCACGGTCCGGCTCCCCGGTGGTACGGCGTGCGCGGCGACGACGTAGGCCCGGCCACGCCGGGTGATCGCCAGCCCGTCACCGCGGGGGCCATCAGGCCGACCCCCGCGGCGTCGGAGACGACGCGGGCGGCGACCAGGCCGGACCGCGAGGTCACGCGAGGGGCGATCTCGCGGCGCACGAGAGCCGTGAGCCCGCTCCGCCTGGCCGGGGTGGCCGGGTCGGCCCCGTCCGGCAGGTCGGCCGACGAGACGACCTGGAGGACGTCGAGCGCGGCGGGCACCCGCCCGCCCAGCGCCGCGATCCGCTCCCGCTCGGCGTCGGTCGCCACAGCCCCGACGCCGGGGAGGTCGCGAGCCCCCAGCGTGCCGGTGAGTGTCCCGGTGAGCACGACGTACGTGCTGGGGTCGGGCTGCTTGCGCTGGGCCTGCTCGACGGTGAGCAGGGCAGGCTCGGGCAGGGCGCGCACCTTGGCGCCGCTGGTGTCCCAGATGCCCACGGTCGCGGTCGCGCGGCGCGACGTCGCAGCGGCCCCGGCACCGTCGCGGTCCCCGACGTCGACCGAGCCACGGGCTCGTCGACCAACGCCGCGCGCACGGGGCCCGCGGTGAAGCCGATGACGAGCCCACCGACGATGCCCACGACCGCGTGACGGATCCGGAAGCCGTGGCCGGCGCGCTCCTCCACCCCGATGACTGCGCGGTCATGCCACCTCCTCCTCGTCGGTGGCGGCGCCGGCACCGGCCAGCACCCGCTGCCGCAGCTCGCCGGAGTCGGCCGAGCCCAGCCGGACGATCGGCACGTAGTGGACGATGTCGGGATAGAGCTCGCGGCGTCGACCGTCGCGTCCCCGGAGCCCGCCGAGGTCGGTCCAGGGCTCCTCGACGAGACGGTGGGCAGATCCACGCCACCGGGATGGCCAGGGCCAGGATCCAGACCAGGTTGAGCAGGTAGGCCCGCACGGTCGGGTCGTAGGAGTAGAGACCGAGGTCGATGGCCGACAGCAGCACCGGCTCGTGCAGGAGGTAGAGGCTGTAGGCGAGCATGCTCAGCTTGAGGGCCGCCCGGTTGTCGATCATCCGGGGCACCGCAGCCCCACCGGGTCGTCATGACCGCCAGCAGCACCAGGCCGAACATCACGGCGGCGGCGGTGTGCCGGATCGACCTCGAAGTGCAGGTTGGCCTCGACACCGGGCGGCACCACCACCGGCCAGTAGCAGGCCAGGCCCGCGCCGACGAGCAGCGGCAGGGCCACTCCGGGAGTCGGCGGCCGTGCAGGAGCACGACGACGGTCGCCACGGCCATGCCGATCAGGAACGTGTCGGCCTTGGCGATCGGTCCGAACCGCCAGGCCCAGTTCTCCAACGGCACGTCCCACACGTAGGCCGACGTTGGCCTTGAAGAGCGATCGAGATCCACGACGACGGCGACGAACGACCCCGAGCATGCGCGCACGACCCGGCGTCGGGGCTCGGCGACCTCACGCACCCAGCGCACGAACGGTGGCCCGAAGAACGGTCAGGCTCAGGTAGAAGATCCACTCCACCGACAGCGTCCACGCCGGTCCGACCGTGTAGAAGATCCGCTCGGAGTCGAAGGCCTGCACCAGCGGTGACGTGCTCGAGCAGGTCGCGCCACTGAGCGGTCCCGACACCGAAGTTGCGGCTCGACCACATGATCACGACGACGAACCAGTAGAGCGGGATGAAGCGCAGCACCCGGCGGAACAGGAAGCTGCGCGGGTGCGGCACCCGAGCGGTGTCGTCGAGGGCGGCGCGGGCGAAGGGCAGCCACAGCAGCACCCCGGACAGGACGAAGAACAGGTCGACCACGATGTCGATGTTGCCGAAGAACCAGCCGCACCGCCCGGTTGTGTCGTAGCCCGGGCCGAGACCGGTGTCGTCGGTGCCCATGTTGGTCCATACGTGGATGACCACCACGAGGCAGGGCCGCGACCCCGCGCCAGCCCCTCGATCCCCCGCACCCGCAGCGCGGCGTTGGACCCGGGGGTCACCGTAGGCCCGCTTGAAGCCCTGGGCGTTACGCGATCGGCTCCGGCAACATAGGGCGGTCCTTCTCGAGGGGGCGGGGGAGTCGCGGTGCGGGGGGTGATGTCCCACGTGTGTGCGCCGAGCAGGTCGCGTGTGATCGCTGCTCTGGTGGTGAGGCCTTGAACTCGGAGTAGAAGAGCTCGAGACGAGCGCGAAGCGCAGGAACAGCCAGCGCCGCTCGCGCAGTCCGGGCGGCGCCAGCCGGCGCGCCACGGCCGCCTGGAGGAACGGGATGCCGAGGACGACGAGCCCGGTGACGAGGAAGAACATGCAGGAACGGGTGGAACTCCGCGGCGTACGGCGACAGCAGCATCGCCAGCATCAGCGGCACCATCTGCGTGGCCACCCACGGGTGCACCGCGCGCCACCCGAGCAGCAGGGCCACCCCGCGACGCTGCACGCCGCTGAGAGCCGAGTCGGTCGCGACAGCGAGGGCGCAGGTGTGGCGCAGGCTCACCTCCCACCAGCCCTGGGCCCAGCGCATCCGCTGGCGCCACAGCGCCGAGAGCGTCGTCGGGGCGCAGCTCGGTCGCACACGATCCGCGGGTCGGTGCCGAGCCGGCAGCCGGCGCGCCAGGGCGCGGGCGCTGACGTCGATGTCCTCGGTGAGCATGTCGCCGTCCATGCCGAGCTCGCCCGATGATCTCCGCGCGCCACCAGCCGTTGGAGCCGCCGAAGATGCCGAAGTCGTTGAAGACGGTGCGACCCGGGTGGGCGACGGCGTACATCGTGGCGAACTCGACCGCGACCGTGCGCGTCACGCGCGACGTCGTCGACGTTGCGCACCACGCACTGGCCCTGCACCACGTCGTAGCGCTGCGGCGCCGGCGGCGTCGCCGAGCCACCGCGCGACCCGGCGCGGCGCGGTCGGGGCCGGGTGGTGGTCGGCGTCGAAGAACGCCGATCACGTCGACCAGGCCGCCGAGCAGGTCCAGGGCGGCCTTGACGTTGTCGCACCTTGGAGGTCGAGCCGTCGACCCGCAGCAGCAAGCAGCGCGGTCGTCGTGCTCGCGCCAGCTCGCCGCAGGTCGGCCTCGATCGGCAGGTCCTCAGGCGTGTTGTAGGCCAGCACCACCAGGTGCCTGTCGCGCGGGGTAGTCCACCGCCAGGTGCGCGGCGCAGCGACTCCAGGATCGTGTCCTCCTCGTTGGGCAGGTAGGCCGCCACCACGACCGCCAGCCTGGGCAGCTCCGTCGTAGGCTCGCGACCGCCGGGCGGCTCGGGGAAGCGGCGCTCGGGCGCACTCGACGGCGATGAGCAGCGAGGTCGCGAGCAGTGCCACCAGGATCACCCAGAGCGGTCTGCAGGATCCAACCCGGACCGAAGCCCAGGGCGAAGTAGACGACGAACCCGACCACGAGCGGGACCGTCTCGTGCACCACGATGTCGACCCACATCTGCGTGCGCCGACCCAGGCCGCGGTAGCGCTCGGACAGGGGGCGCAGGCGGTGCCGCCCGCGCGTCGCGCGCTCCCAACGCGGGCGCGCCGCTCGTCGGTGAGCGGGTCGGGGTGGGCGTGGACGAATCCCGAGGCGACATCGAGGGTCACTCGGAGCTAGGGTCACGTCACGGGACACGGCGTCGTGGAGCAGCACGGATGGTCACCCCCCATCGCGTGGTCGGTCCGCAGTTCTCTCCTGTAGGTGCCCCGAAGCCCGCCCACGATGCGCTCGCGGGCTCACGAACCTCGCGACCGCCCGTGGCGCACCGGTCTCGCGCCCGACAGGGAGTCAGGAGGTCCTGCTCGTCGCCCTGGTCCGCCGTGTCGGACCGCTCGTTCCCGGCCTTCTTGCCCTTCTTCCCGTCCTTGCCGTCCTTCTCGTCCTTGGCGCCCTTCCCGGCCTGCTGGAGCGGCGTGACCTCGCCGCGCCACTCCAGGGGCACGACGCCCTCGGGCGGACGGAACACGATCGACTGCAGGGAGGCGTCCGGGTCGACCAGGAAGATGAGGCAGGTCCTGGTCGTGTCGCCGGGGGCGAACACCGCGGGCAGGATCGATCCGGGGCAGGCCTCGAAGTCGCGAGCGACCCCCGTCGGGACGACCAGGACCCCCTGGCGATCGAGGAAGTACAGCGGCACCTGCCGGCCACCCAGGTCGGTGTCGCCGACGTTGGTCACCGTCGCGGTGACGAAGTACGGCGTCGAGCTCTGTTCCTCACCGTCGAGGTCGAAGCCGGCCAGCGATGCCTGCACCGTGGTCTCGGCGACGCGGGTGACGGTGACGTCGAGGACGCCGACGAGGTCCTGGCGGGGAGCCCACGCACCCACGGCGGACTCCCCCAGGGCGAGACGCGTGCCGGGCTCGGTCAGCGTGACGCCGCTCGGGGCGGGGAGGTAGCCCTCGGGCTCGGGCGACGGGGCCGGCGACGCGGACGCGGAGGTGGACTGCTCGGCGTCCGGCGAGGCGGTCGGGACGGCGGACGGCGCGGGCTCCTCGTCCGCTCCCCCGCAGCCCGCTGCGAGGACGAGCAGGAGCGCGAGTGCCGCGGGGGTCAGCGCGGGTCGCAGGATCGGACGGGCCATGTCAGCAGCCCAGCAACCGCTCGGCGAAGTACGTCGAGATGCCGTCGAGGCTGATCCGCTCCTGCTGCATCGAGTCGCGCTCGCGCACGGTGACGGCGTTGTCCTCGAGGGTCTCGAAGTCGACGGTGACGCAGTACGGCGTACCGATCTCGTCCTGGCGGCGGTAGCGCTTGCCGATCGCGCCGGCGTCGTCGAACTCGATGTTCCAGCTGGCGCGCAGCTCGGCGGCGAGGGCCTTGGCCTTCGGCGACAGGTCGGCGTTGCGGCTGAGCGGCAGCACGGCCACCTTGACCGGGGCGAGCCGCTTGTCGAGACGCAGCACCGTGCGCTTGTCGACGCCGCCCTTGGTGTTGGGGGCCTCGTCCTCGTAGTAGGCGTCGACGAGGAAGGTCATCAGGCTGCGCGAGAGCCCGGCGGCCGGCTCGATGACGTAGGGCGTGTAGCGCTCGTTGTTGGCCTGGTCGAAGTAGCTCAGGTCCTTGCCGGAGTGCTGGGCGTGGGTGGTCAGGTCGAAGTCGGTGCGGTTGGCGATGCCCTCGAGCTCGCCCCACTCCGAGCCGGCGAACCGGAAGCGGTACTCGATGTCGACGGTGCGCTTGGAGTAGTGGCTCAGCTTCTCCTGGGCGTGCTCGTAGTGGCGCAGGTTGTCGGGGTCGATGCCGAGGTCGACGTACCACTGGGTGCGCGCGTCGAGCCAGTGCTGGAACCACTCCTCGTCCTCGCCGGGCTTGACGAAGAACTCCATCTCCATCTGCTCGAACTCGCGGGTGCGGAAGATGAAGTTGCCGGGCGTGATCTCGTTGCGGAAGCTCTTGCCGATCTGGGCGATCCCGAACGGCGGCTTCATGCGCGAGGTCGTCACGACGTTGGCGAAGTTGAGGAAGATCCCCTGCGCGGTCTCGGGGCGCAGGTAGTGCAGGCCGGACTCGTCCTCGGTGACGCCGAGGTAGGTCTTCAGCATCCCGGAGAACTGGCGCGGCTCGGTCCACGCGCCGCGGGTGCCGCAGTTGGGGCAGGCGAGGGTCGCGAGGTCGATGGAGTCGGGGTCGGCGTCGGCGCCCTTCTTCTCGGCGGCCGCCTCCTGGAGGTGGTCGGCACGGAAGCGCTTGTGGCACGACTGGCACTCGGTCAGCGGGTCGGAGAACGTGTCGACGTGGCCGCTGGCCTCCCAGGTCCTGGTCGGAAGGATGACGCTGGAGTCGAGGCCGACCATGTCGTCGCGCATCTGCACCATGGACTTCCACCACTGGCGCTTGATGTTGTCCTTCAGCTCCACCCCGAGCGGGCCGTAGTCCCAGGCCGACTTGGTGCCGCCGTAGATCTCGCCGCACGGGAAGACGAAGCCCCGGCGCTTGGCCAGGTTGACGACGTGGTCGACGGTGGACGGGGGCGGCTTGGCCACGGGGGTGCTCCTGAGCTGATCGGGCGTCCGGCTGGCTGCCGGGACGTCACGTCGGTCAGCCTAACGAGCGTGTCGCCCGGGTATTCAGGTCGGCACCGGCCTCGGCGATCTCGTAGGCACTCGGCTCGTCGAGGGCCCGGCCCAGCGTCGGCACCGCGTGCAGCTTGACGTCGTACGACGACAGCGAGCGGCGGTAGGCACCGACGTGCTCCCACGTGGTCGTGAGCACCCACAGCTCGGGGTCGTCGACGTTGCGCCCGATCGTGCCGGTGAGGAAGCCGGGCCGCTCCGCCAGCGCGTCGTGAGCCCGCTGCAGGTCGGCGCGGAAGCCCTCGCCCTCGGTCTCCGGCACCCGGAAGCGGTTCACCACGATCACGGGACCACCCTAGTCTTGCGCCATGACGACTCCCGCCAGGACTGCCCTACGAGAAGGCCGCCTACCCCGACGCCCCGTGGGCCATGGTCGGCTCGATGTGGCTGAGCGTGTTCCGGCTCAAGAACGGCGTCGACGACCTGCGCCCCGCGGGGATCTACGGCGCGGCGTTCGTGAGCTACACCGAGGGCAGCCCGCTGACCTACTCCGAGCTGCTCGTCGCGCGACTGATGCGCCAGGACGAGGGCCGGGGCAGGGCCGTCACGATCACCGACATCTGGGTCGACTCCCCCGCCTCGGTCGCCGGGGGCCGCGAGCTGTGGGCGATCCCGAAGGGCCTGTGCGACTTCGACCTCGAGGCGTCGCACCGCGGCCCGGTGTCCTCGACCGCGTGGAGCGCGTCGTTCGGTCGTACGCCGATCGCGAGCGCGACGTTCACCGACGTCTCGCGCCTCGCGCCCCGGGTGCCGTTCAAGCAGGCGACCTACCAGCCCGAGCTGCCCGAGGGCGGCGGCGAGAAGGCTGCCGGCATGAAGGGCACCGCCAAGGCGCTGCCGGGCCGCGCGCGCTGGGACTTCGCATCGGACGGCCCGCTGGGCTACCTGCGTGACGCGACCCAGCTCTCGACCCTGCGCCTGACCGACTTCCGGCTCGCCTTCGGAGGCTGAGCAGTCCGAGCCCCCGGCGAGGACGTCGACGAAGCCACGCGAGCCGAGTGCGGACCGTGGCCACCGTCACCGGGCTTCGTCGACGCTCGCTGGCGCTCGCTGCTCAGCCTCCGGCACGTCCCCGCGGAGGCTGAGCAGTCCGAGCCCCCGGCGAGGACGTCGACGAAGCCACGCGAGCCGAGTGCGGACCGTAGCCACCGTCACCGGGCTTCGTCGACGCTCGCTGGCGCTCGCTGCTCAGCCTCCGGTGCCTGGCGCTCGCTGCTCAGCCTCCGGTGCCTGGCGCTCGCTGCTCAGCCCCGGGTGGAGGTCGGCATCCCGGTCATGCCGGGCAGCGTGATCCAGGCGTGGCCGCCGACGATCTCGCGGCCGATCGACAGCGCGTTGCGCAGCGACGGGGTGTTGTCGGGGTGGATCGAGCCCCACAGCACGTCACCGGGCGCAGCGGGGAGCTCGTCGACCAGACGCTGCAGCACCCCGGGCGCCACACCCTGCCCACCATGGGTCGGGCGCAGCACGATCTCCTGCACCCCGAAGCCGGTCATCCCGTGCGCGTCGTCGCGGAGCGCCGCCACGACGCCGGCGGACTCGCCGCGGTGCACGACCTCGAGGAGCAGGCCCTCGGCGGCGCACTCCGCCAACGACTCCTCGTCCTCCGGCGACGCCCACATGGCGAGCTGCGGCCTCGCCTCTCCGAGCACCCGGTAGGACTCGCTCACAAGAGCAGCGAGGCGGTCGGGCTCCCCGGGGCGCAGCGTCACGGCGTCGTACGACGGGGCACGCGGCGCCGCGCGCAGCTCGGCCACGCGTCCTGCCACGCGATACATGTCCACCGCGCTGCCGGCGCCGAACCTCGGGTCCGACTCGACCTCGGCGACGAGAGCGGCAGGGTCACTCACCTCGACCCGCACGCACAGCGGTCCGAACTCGCCGTACGCCGCCTCGACCGCGGGGGCGAGGCTCAGCAGCCCGTCCGGCGTGGGCGACGCCGTGGTCGCGACGAGGTCGACGAACGGACGCGACACCTCGCGACCGCGGAACCTGATGCCGGTGACCATCCACCCACCGTCGGGCAGCACCACGCGGCGGTTCGCCCAGTCCAGCGGGTCGTCGACCGGCACGCCGACCGCGTCGCGGTAGTCGGTGCCGAAAGCGGCGTCGCCGATCCGCTCCACCTCGACCGCCAGGCCGGCCTCCAGCTGGCGCTCGAGCGTCTCGAGGCCGTACCACTCGACCAGGCGTGGGGACACCCACCCGAGCCTGGAGGCAGCGGCCTCCGACACGCGTGCCACGGGTCAGTCGTCGTCGTGGTGCTCGTCGGTCGCCTTCTTGGCGGCCTCGCGGATCTCGAAGACCTCGGTGGCGAAACCGCCGATCGCGGTGGCGACGTCGCGGACCGCCGACGTGATGATCGTGGCGACCTCGCCGACCGCGGTGGCGGCTGCCTCCGCGGTCGACTGGATCGCGTCCTTGCCGATCTCGGCCTTGGACAGCTCGTCGGGGCCGCTGGCCTTCGCTCGGGGAGCTCATGGCTCCTAGTCTGCCGTGCGCTTGGGCGGCAGCGCCATGCGGCAGATCTTCCCGGCGACGCTGAGCAGCTGCTTGTGCAGCGGACCGGTGTTGTAGGCGATGCCGTAGCGCCCGCAGATCTCGCGGACCTCCTCGGCGATCTCCGGGTAGCGGCGCGCCGGGAGGTCGGGGAAGAGGTGGTGCTCGATCTGGTGCGACAGGTTGCCCGACATCAGGTGGAGCAGCTTGCCGCCGGAGATGTTGGCCGAGCCGAGGATCTGGCGGTAGTACCAGTGCCCGCGCGACTCGTTCTCGCACTCCTCCTCGGTGAAGGTCGCCACCCCGGCCGGGAAGTGACCGCAGAAGATGATGTTGAAGGCCCAGATGTTGCGGACCAGGTTGGCGGTGGCGTTGCCGGCCAGGGTGAGCGGGAAGAGCGGGCCGGTCAGCGCCGGGAAGAGCACGTAGTCCTTCAGCGCCTGGCGACGGATCTTCCTCATCAGGCCGGGGTAGATCGCCTTGTTGTCGTCCAGGGAGCGCTTGCCCGACACGATGTTCTCGACCTCGAGGTCGTGCATCGCGACGCCCCACTCGAAGAACACCATCAGCAGCAGCGCGTAGACCGGGTTGCCCAGGTAGTAGGGGTGCCACTTCTGGTCCTCGTCCATCCGCAGGATCCCGTAGCCGATGTCGCGGTCCTTGCCGAGGATGTTGGTGAACGTGTGGTGGATGTAGTTGTGGCTGTACTTCCACTGCTCGCCGGGGCACACGTTGTCCCAGTCGAACTGGCGCGAGCTCAGGCCGGGCTCACCCATCCAGTCGTACTGGCCGTGCATGACGTTGTGGCCGATCTCCATGTTGTCGAGGATCTTCGACACGCTGAGGGCGGCCACGGCCAGCGGCCAGGCCGGCGGCACGTAGAACAGGGCGCGTCCGGCGACCTCGAAGCCGCGCTGGACCTTGACGACCTGGTGGATGTAGTCGCGGTCGGCCTGGCCGAGGTCGCCGATCACGCGCTGGCGGATGGCGTCCATCTCGGCGCCGAAGGCGTCGAGCTGCTCGGCGGTCAGCTTCTTGACCTGCTCGACGTCGATCTCGGGCTGGTAGGTCTCGTTGTCGTAGGCGATGCTCATGTGCTTCGTCCTTTGCTCGGGTGGCGAGTGGAGTCGAGTGGGGTGGGATGTCAGAGGTCGACGGCGACGTCGCCGACGGGGGTGGTCACGCAGATCTGGATGTCCTCGTCGGGCAGCGCCGACTCGGCGCCGGTCAGGACGTTGCGGACGGTGCCCTCGGTCTTGCGCGAGGTGCAGGAGAAGCAGATGCCCATCCGGCAGCCGAACTCCGGCTTGAGCCCAGCGCCTCGGCCTGCTCGAGCAGGGTGGCGCCGGTGTTGGCGGCCTCCTGGCCGGACCGCTCGAAGGCGACGTCGCCCTCGGCGTTGCCGGTCGTCGATCCGCGGCGGCTTGAAGAACTCGGTGCGCAGTCGGGCGTTGGTCCCGTCGCCGGTGGTGTACGCCGCGTCGATCAGCGCCATCAGTCCGGCCGGGCCGCAGGCCCAGGTGTCGGTGTCGCGGTAGGTGGGCACCAGCCGACGCAGCTCGAACTCGGAGAACACGTGGTCACCGTGGCGCAGGTGCACGGTCACGTCGTTGTCCGCAGCAGCGATCGCGGCTCGAGCTCCTCGGCGAAGATCTGGTCCTCGACCGAGCGGGCGTAGTGCAGGAAGGTGACCTTGCGGCCGGCCTTGCCGTCGTAGCCGTCGCGCAGCAGGGTCCGCAGGATCGCCATCGCCGGGGTGATGCCCGATCCGCCGGTGATGAAGAGCAGGTGGTTGTTGGTCGGGGTGGCCGGGCTCTCGTCGCAGACGAAGGCGCCCTCGGCCTGGCTCAGGTGGAGCATCTGACCGACGCCGCGACCGGCGAGCACCTCGCCGACGAGGTACTTCGACACCTGACCCTCGTCGTGGGCGCGGATCGTCAGGGTGAACTGCTCACCCGGGAGGGAGGCGGCCGACGAGATCGAGAAGCAGCGGGTCATCCGCTTGGCCGAGTCCGGGAGGTCGACCCCGACCTGCACGTACTGGCCGGCGCGGTGCCCGCGCCAGGTGCTGGTCGGCTGCAGGGTGAGGGTGGCGACGGGGGCCGCGTCGGAGTCCGGGTTCTCGTGGCGGACCGCGACCACGCGGGCTCGGACCTCCTCGGCTGCCCACATCGGGTTGACCAGCTCGAGGTAGCGATCCACGCCGTGCGGACTGGCGAGGGCGGCGACGACCCGGCTGCGCAGCAGCCGGCCGACGGGACCGGTCAGGGTGCCGGCCAGGGGTGCGGTGGTGCTCATGCCAACCTCCGAAGTTTGAGTGAACATGCGTTCACCGAAACTCTCCCCGTTCTGGCTGCGCTGGTCAAGAGCGACGCGCGTGACACCGCACACCGCGACACGTGAGGGTGGACACATGTGCTCGTCCTAGACTGCTGGCCGTGACCGATGTCAGCGGAGGGACCCGTCTCGAGAAGAAGGAGCGCACCAGGCGCGCCATCCTCGACGCCGCCCTCGCGCTGTGCGAGGACAGCAGCCTCGTCGCACTCTCGTTGCGACAGGTCGCCAAGGAGGTGGGCATCGTCCCCACCGCCTTCTACCGCCACTTCGACTCCGTCGAGGACCTCGGCCTCGCCCTGGTCGACGAGTCGTTCGTGTCGTTGCGCGCGATGCTGCGGGCGATCCGGCAGACCGACGGCGGGGTGCCGACGTTCAACGAGATCGTCGACCGCTCGGTCACCACGCTCGAGGTGCACGTGCACCGCCACCGCGGCCACTTCGGGTTCATCGCCCGCGAGCGCGCCGCGGGGCCCCTCGCCGTACGGGCTCGCATCCGCCACGAGATCGAGCTCTGCGAGCGCGAGCTGGCCACCGACATCGCACGCCTGCCCGGCACGGACCACTGGTCGGCGGAGGACCTGCGGGTGCTGTCCGGGCTGATCGTCACCGCCATGGTCGCCAACGCCGAGCACATCGTCGCTGCCGGCGGGCGTCCCGAGGCCGAGGCGCAGGTGAGCGCGGTCGCGCGCACGCAGCTGCGGATGGTGCTCATCGGCGCGCTGAGCTGGAAGTCGACGCCCTGAGCCTCAGCCCCGCTCCTGAGCGTCGAGGAGCGCGCGTGCGATGGGTTCCAGGGCGCCGACCAGCTCGGCGAGCTCGGCCGGATCGAGGACGGCGTACGGCGCGAACGCGAGCCGGTCGGTCAGCGCCTCGATGCGGTCCTTGACCGCGCGCCCCTCGGGGGTGAAGGTCCTCTCGTCCTCGACCAGACCCCTGTCCCGCATGCCCTCGATCAGGTCGGTCAGCAGCGCACGGGGCAGGTGATGGATCCGACCGAACGTCGGCGCCGCGATGCCGAGGTCGAGCGCGAGCAGGACGTGGGCCTCGAGGCCGCCGACGCCCTCGGTGACGAGGGCCGCGATGTGCCCGTCACCGCGGTGCTCCCGCAGGAGCGCGGCGGCGTGGAAGTGCCGGGCGGCAGGATCGTCGGGCAGCGGCAGCGCGCGCAGAGCGGCGTACATCGGGCGGCCCTCGATCGGGGCGCTGGTCGCTGCCCGCGTCAGCAGCTCGGTCGTCCTGGCGAAACCGGCGTCGTCGACGACGTCGCCCAGGACCCGACGCAGCGCCCTGGCACAGCCTTCGTTGCGGGCGGCGATCGCCGCCTCGGGCGTGGTCACGCTCCACACCTTCGGGAGGTGGCGCGCCACCTCACCGGGGCCGAAGTTGTAGAACAAGGCGTGCACGAGCTCGGCCGGCGCCGAGGACCCCAGTGGAGCCGCCCGCCCCGCGAAGTAGGTGTCCCAGTAGTCGGTGAACCCGAGGGCGAACATCGCCTCGTTGGACTCGTCAGCCGAGTAGGGAAGCAGCCCGATCGGCTCGACGAGGTCGAACATCCTGCGGGCCACCGCCTGCCGGTCTCCCGTCCGGGTCGCGTGCGCCTCGGCGCCTGGTCGCGGGGCCTGCTCCATGGGTGCTCCTCGTCCTCGAGATCGATTGTCGGTGTCGACTCGTGCGGCGGACCGGAATCATCGCCGGCGTGACATCGCCCGACGGCTGCGTCAGAGCCGGCTCGCCGTGCGCACCAGCCCGGCGACGCCGGTCGACGTGCTCTGCGGCGGCCAGGCGATGACCGTGGTGACCGGAGCGGCGTCGGAGAGCGGGACGACGGCCAGTCCGTCGCCCAGGTTGACGCGCGCCGACTCCGGCAGCACGATCGCCGCCCTGCCGAGCCGGACGAGCTGGAGCACCTGGGTCAGGTCACGCAGCTCGGGACCCGGACCATCGGGGTAGCTGCCGTCGAGGCGGGGCCAGCGGGGCGTGGGCAGGTCAGCGATCGACGTCGCCTCGGCGACGGTCATCGACGTCAGGCTGCTCGTGTCGTGCCCGGCCGGCACGACCAGGACCTGGTCCTCGACGCTGAGCACGTCCACGTCGAACCCGGCCAGGTCGTCGAAGGGTCGGTGCAGGATCGCGACGTCGGCGCGACCGTCGCGAAGCATGGGCGCCTGGTGGCCGGGGGCGCTCAGCACCACCTCGACCTCGACGGCGTCGGGCTCGGCTGCGTAGGCATCGAGCAGCTTGGCCATCAGCTCGCTGGACGCACCGGCCTTGGCGGTCAGCACCACGCGAGCCCGCCCGCCCGCCTCGATCGTGCGGCGGGTGCGGCGCTCCGCCGCCTCGACTGCCGCCAGCGCTGCCCGGCCCTCGCGCAGCAGCGTCTCGCCGGCAGCGGTGAGCCGCACGCCGCGCGGGCCCCGGACGAACAGGTCACTGCCGAGGCGGCGCTCGAGCAGGGCGATGGCACGCGACAGCGGCGGCTGGGCGATGCCGAGCCGTTGGGCGGCGCGACCGACGTGCGCCTCCTCGGCGACCGCCACGAAGTAGCGCAGCTCACGGGTCTCCACGGATCGAGCCTACGCCTCCGCGCACGCGCTGACCTGGCGTCATACCGACGAGGTATCGAGCGCGATCCGATCGGTGTTGGAGCCGACGACCCATGGCTCGCACGATCGAGACATGACAGAGAAGAGCACCCAGAAGAAGACAGCCCTCGTCACCGGCGCCAACAAGGGCATCGGCTACGAGATCGCCGCCGGTCTCGCCCGGCTCGGATTCCAGGTCGGGGTAGGTGCACGCGACACCGCCCGCCGGGACGCGGCCGTGGAGAAGCTGCGCGCCGAGGGCCACGACGTCTTCGGGGTCGCCCTGGACGTCACCAGCGACGCGAGCGTCGCGGCCGCCGCGGCCCAGCTCGAGGCACGCGGCGGCCTCGACGTCCTCGTCAACAACGCGGCCATCACGGGCGGCATGCCGCAGGAGCCGACGCAGGTGACGGCCGCGCAGGTCCTCGCGGTCGTCGACACGAACGTGGTCGGCGTCATCCGGGTCACCAACGCCATGCTGCCCCTGCTGCGGCGCGCAGCCTCACCACGCGTCGTCAACGTGTCGAGCACGGTCGGGTCCCTCACCCTGCAGACCGCACAGGACGACGCCGTCGGTCCGATCTCAGCGGCGTACTCGCCGACCAAGTCCTACCTCAACGCCATCACCATCCAGTACGCCAAGGAGCTCGCCGACACCCCGGTGCTGGTCAACGCCGGCTGCCCCGGCTACGTGGCGACCGACCTCAACGGTCACCGCGGCACGCGGACCCCCGAGCAGGGCGCCGCGATCTTCCTCGAGCTCGCGACGCTCCCCGACGACGGCCCCACCGGCACCTTCCGCGACGAGACCGGCATCCAGCCCTGGTGAGGTCCGGCACGCGTTGGCGACGCCGCGACGTGGTGGTGGAGCCGGACGTGTGACGATCGAGCCGTGCCGTACTTCCACCGTCTCGACGCCCGGACCTTCCTCCCCACCGAGCACGTCGGTGGCGCATGGAACCTCGACGAGCAGCACGTCGCGCCATCGATGGGCCTGCTCTGCCATGCGATCGAGCGCGACCACCACGATCGACGCGAGGACCCCCTCGACGTCACCCGCCTGAGCTACGACATCCTCGGCACGCTCACCATGGAGGCAGTCGACGTCGACGTCCGCGTGGTGCGGCCGGGCCGCACCATCGAGCTCGTGGAGGCGACGGCGAGCCAGGGTGGTCGCGCCGCGGTCTCGCTCCGGGCCTGGCTGGTGGCCCCCGGTGAGACGGCGTCGTACGCCGGCACCGGCCTCCCCGACATCGCCGCACCCGACACGATGCCCGCGTGGGACCCGACCTCGGTGTGGGAGGGCGGTTTCATCGCCAGCGCCGACGTACGCCGGCAGCAAGCGGCACCGGGCCGGGCGGCGTACTGGGTGCGGACCGACGTACCGCTCCTCGACGAGCCGGTCGGCCCCACCGCGGCCGCAGCCGGGCTGTTCGACATCGCCAACGGGATGGCGGTCCGGGCCGACCCCCGTGAGGTGCGATTCCCGAACCTCGACCTGACCGCGCACCTGTTCCGGGCACCGGTGCCGGGATGGCTGGGCTTCGACACCACCATGACCTTCGGGCCTACCGGCCACGGGCTCACCAGCAGCACGGTGCACGACGAGACCGGGCCGGTCGGCACCATCGCTCAGGTCCTCACGGTGCGCCCACGGTCCTGAGCTGACCCTCACCGGGTTTCGTCGATGCTCAGTGGCGCTCGCTGCTCAACCTCCGAGGGTCAGCGCGGACCGGGCTTCACCGTCAGGTCGGGGATCGTGGCGTCGCGCGGCAGGTCGAGCACGTGGCGGATCGCCTCGGCCACGGTGGCCGGGTCGATCCAGTCGTCCGGGTCGTAGTCCTTGCCCTCCTGCGCGTGCACCAGCGCCTGCATGGCGGTGGCGGTGCGACCCGGGTAGACGCTGCTGACCCGCACTCCCCCGTCGGCCTCCTCGGCTCGGAGCGAGTCGGCCAGCGCCTTCAACCCGTGCTTCGAGGCGGCGTACGCCGACCAGTCGGGGTTGGCGCTCAGGCCGGCGCCGGAGTTGACGAAGACCACGGTGCCGCGAGCCGCACGCAGGGCCGGGAGTGCGACCCGGGTGAGGGCCGCGGGGGCAACCAGGTTGACGGTCAGCTGCTCCTGCCAGGACGCGACGCCGAGGGAGGCGACCGGGCCGAGCTCGACCACGCCCGCAGCGTGCACGACCGAGTCGAGCTCGCCAGGCAGCGTCAGGGCGTCGACCGTGGTCGGGTCGGCCAGGTCGGCGACCAGCGTCGTGCAGCCCGGGTAGTGGGTCCGGAGGTCCTCGGCACGCTCGGGCGAGCGGACCAGCAGCACCAGGTCGTCGCCGCGGTCGAGCAGCATCCGCGCGAGCTCGGCGCCGATGCCGGAGCCCGCGCCGGTGATCAGGTGGGTCGCCACGGCCGGGTCCGACTAGCGGGTGAAGACGATCTTGCCGAACACGTCGCCCGAGGCCATCGCCTCGAACCCGTCGCGCGCGTCGGTCATCGGGATCGCCCGGTCGATGAGCGGCCGGGCGCCGGTGGCGTCGAGCATCGTGACGAGCGAGGCGAGCTCGTCGCGGGTGCCCATCGTGGAGCCGATGACGCTGAGCTGGAGGAAGAAGATGCGGGTCAGCTCGGCGTCGTCGAGCTTCGGGCCCGAGGTGGTGCCCGAGATGACGATCTTGCCGCCGGGGCGCAGCGCCCGGATCGAGTGGGTCCACGTGGCGCGACCGACGGTCTCCATCACCGCGTCGACCTTCACCGGCAGCCGGGCCCCGGACTCGAAGACCTCGTGGGCGCCGATCTCCAGTGCCTTGGCGCGCTTGTGCTCGTCGCGACTGGTCGCGAGGACCTTCAGGCCCGCGGCTCGCGCGAGGATGATCAGTGCGGTCGCCACGCCGCCGCCGGCGCCCTGCACCAGCACGGTGTCACCGGCCTTGAGCTCGCCGCGGGTGAAGAGCATCCGGTAGGCGGTCAGCCACGCGGTCGGCAGGCAGGCGGCCTCCTCGAAGGAGAGCGACGCGGGCTTGGCGATCACGTTGCGCCTGGGCACGATCACCTGCTCGGCGATCGCGCCCTGGTGACGCTCGGAGAGCAGCGAGCGCTTGGGGTCGAGCGTGTCGTCGCCGGTCCAGGAGGGGTCGGTGATGACGGCGTGGACGACGACCTCGTTGCCGTCCTCGTCGAGACCGGCCGCGTCACAGCCGAGGATCATCGGCAGCTGCTCCTGCTTGAGCCCGACGCCGCGAAGCGACCACACGTCGTGGTGGTTGAGCGAGGCGGCCTTCACCGTCACCGTCGTCCACCCCTCCGGCGCGACCGGGTCGGGGCGCTCGCCGAGCACGAGGCCGGCGAGCGGGTTGTCGGGATCGAAGGAGGTGGCGTAGGCGGCGAACATGCTGCCGAGGCTACAGACGTCACTCACTCGTTACCTGACAGGTCTAGGTTCGTGGTCATGGACCACCCCAACGTCGTCGTGCTCTTCGGCGCCACCGGCGATCTCGCCCGGCGCAAGCTGCTGCCCGGGCTGCTGCGGCTCTTCGAGGCCCGCCTCATCCCCGACGTCCGCGTCATCGGCACGTCGCTGGAGGAGCTGACTCCCGAGGAGTTCGACGCCTTCGCCCGCACCGCGTGCGCGGAGTTCCACGGAGCCGTCGACGACGCCCGCTGGGGCAACTTCTCCGAGCGGCTCCACTACGTGCCGACCTCCGCCGGTCCCGATGCCCTCTCCGCGTTGGTCCACCAGTGCGAGGCCGAGCTCGGGGCACCCGAGGACGTCCGCCGCCTGCACTACCTGAGCGTCCCGCCCAAGGCCGCGCTCGACGTGATCCACCAGCTCGAGGCGGCCGACCTCGTCCAGCGCTCGCGGGTCATCATGGAGAAGCCGTTCGGCACCGACCTGGCCTCCGCCAAGGTGCTCAACGCCGAGGTGCACCAGGTCTTCGCCGAGGACCAGGTCTTCCGGATCGACCACTTCCTCGGCAAGGAGGCCGCCCAGAACATCTTGGCCTTCCGCTTCGCCAACGGGCTGTTCGAGCCGATCTGGAACCGCAACTTCATCGACCACGTGCAGATCGACGTGCCCGAGACGCTGGGCCTCGAGGGCCGGACGGCGTTCTACGAGAGCACCGGCGCCTACCGCGACATGGTGGTCACCCACCTGATGCAGGTGCTGGCCTTCATGGCGATGGAGCCGCCGACCTCGCTGGCCCCCGGCCCGATCAGCGACGAGAAGCTCAAGGTCTTCCGCTCGATGCGTCCGATCGAGCCCCACAACGTCGTGCGCGGCCAGTACGCCGGCTACCGCGGCAAGGAGGTCGTCGCCGACGACTCCGACACCGAGACCTTCATCGCCCTGAAGGTCGAGATCGACAACTGGCGCTGGGCCGGCGTGCCGTTCTTCCTGCGCACCGGCAAGAAGCTCGCCGAGGGGGCACGCATCATCTCGATCGCGTTCAAGGAGCCGCCGCTGACGATGTTCCCGGCGGGCTCGAACGCCGGCACCCAGGGCCCCGACCACCTCACCTTCGACCTCGCCGACCAGTCGAAGATGTCGCTGTCGTTCTACGGCAAGCGCCCGGGTCCGGGGATGAAGCTGGAGAAGCTGTCGATGCAGTTCGCGACGGTCGACACCCACGGGTCGAGCTCGGTGCTGGAAGCCTACGAACGACTGATCCACGACGCGATGCGCGGCGACCACACGCTCTTCACGACCGCGGCAGGCATCGAGGCGCTGTGGGAGAAGTCCGAGGCCCTCCTCGCGTCGCCCACCCCGGTGCGCGGCTACGCCCCGGGCTCGTGGGGGCCCAACGCCATCCACCAGCTCATCGCCCCGCACGCCTGGCGGCTCCCCTTCGAGCGGACCTGGCGCGACCCCAACAAGATGGGCTGAGCCCTCGGCCGGGACCTACGCGCCCGCCGCGATCGCCGTGATCACTTCCTGCAGCACCCGCCCACGCTCGTCGGCGTCGACCTGGCCCACGTCGACGCTGTAGAGGCGGTGGTCGACGGTCACGTAGCCACTGGTGCCGAACTCGCTCTCGGTCACGTAGGCCTCGACCGCGGGTCCGAGGTCCAGGGGGGTCGCCGTGGTCGAGCCGTCGTCACTCCCGAGTCGCGCCAGGGACTCGATACGACTCGTCGAGCCACTGTCGATCACGGTGATGCCCACCCCTTCTCCCGACCACGTGCACACCTGGGAGTCGGCGACGCTCGAGGCCTCCGAGGTGACCTGGATCCGCAGCGCGGTGGAGAGCGCGTCGTCGGCCACCAGCGTGCACACGTCGCCGTCGCGCGGCTCGATCGCGCTCCCGTCCGGCAGCTCGCCGCCGAGGACGACGGTCAGGGCGGCCGTGGCGACCCGCGACTGGTCATCGCGCGTGACGCCGGCCGGGTAGACCGTGTAGGCGATTCCGTCGGCGATGGCCACGAGGGTCGTGGACGCCAACCCGTAGCCGAGGTCGTCGACCAGTGCAGCCTGATCGGCGCCCGGGACGTCGACCTCCTCGACCTCGAGCTCGTCCTCGTTCGTGCGCTGGGTGTCGATCACCTCGGCGAAGTCGGCGAAACCGCCCGCTCCCCCCATCGGCAGCGCCAGCACCTGGACGAAGGACCCCGGACCCCCGTCGACACCGACGAAGTCGCAGGTCGGAAGCATGCCGCCGCCCTCACCGAGCACGACCGGCTCGCCCACCAGGTCGGTGACCGTCGCGGCGTCGAGACCCCCGCACGCGTCGATGTCCTCGATCGAGCGAGGGGCTTGCTGCGTGCTGTCGTCGTCGGTGGCCGGGGTGTCCTTGGGCCCGCAGCCCACGAGCAGCAGGCCCAGGGTGACGCCCAGGGCGAGGAGGGGTCTGTTCACCGCGCCAACCTTCCCCGGGTGGACCGGCCGAAACCGCGACCGGCGGTCGGTCGCGGTCAGCGGGTCGCGACGCCGTCGGCGCGAGCCGCCGCCGAGACGGCCGCCGCCACCGCCGGACCCACGCGGGGGTCGAACGGCGAGGGGATCACCAGCTCCTCGGTCAACGCGTCCCCCACGAGCTCGGCCAGCGCCGTCGCCGCGGCGAGCTTCATGCCCTCGGTGATGGACGTGGCTCCCACGTCGAAGGCTCCGCGGAAGATCCCCGGGAAGGCCAGCACGTTGTTGATCTGGTTGGGGAAGTCCGACCGCCCGGTGGCCACGACGCGGGCGTACTTGCGTGCGATGTCGGGGTGCACCTCGGGCGTGGGGTTGGCCATCGCGCAGATGATGGCGTCGGGAGCCATCCGCGCGACGTCCTCCTCCGGAACGGTGCCGCCGGAGACGCCGAGGTAGGCGTCCGCGCCGTCGAGCACGTCCGCCAGGGTGCCGGTGCGACCGGTGACGTCGGCGGTGATCTCGGCGAGCGCCTGCTTGACCGGCGTGAGGTCGGTGCGCCCGGAGTGGATGACGCCCTTGCGGTCGGTGACGGCGATGTCGGTGATGCCGGCGCTCAGCAGGATCTTGGCGACCGCGACACCGGCGGCGCCGGCCCCGGAGATCACGACGCGGGTGGTGGCCGGCTCGCGGCCGGTCAGCCGCAGGGCGTTGGTCAGGGCGGCGAGCGCGACGACCGCCGTACCGTGCTGGTCGTCGTGGAAGACCGGGATGTCGAGCAGCTCCTTGAGGCGGTCCTCGATCTCGAAGCACCGCGGCGCGGAGATGTCCTCGAGGTTGATCCCGCCGAAGCTGGGCGCGAGCCGGACGACGGTCTCGATGATCTCCTCGGTGTCGGTGGTCGCCAGGCAGATCGGGACGGCGTCGACGCCGCCGAACTGCTTGAACAGCACCGCCTTGCCCTCCATCACCGGCATCGCGGCGGCCGGGCCGATGTCGCCCAGGCCCAGCACGGCGGTGCCGTCGGTGACGACCGCGACCACGTTGGGGACCCACGTGTAGTGCTGCGTCAGGCTCGGGTCGGCGGCGATCGCCTCGCAGACCAGCGCCACCCCCGGGGTGTAGGCCAAGGACAGCTCGGCCGGCCCGGAGACGTCGACGGTCGAGACCGTCTCCAGCTTGCCTCCGACGTGGAGGTCGAAGACGGGGTCGCCTGCATGCGGATGGGAAGTCTCGGGGGTCGCCACGATCGGCGATCCTTGCACAGACTCCTGCCCCCTTGGGGCCGTCTCAGAGGGTCCCGCTCAGAGCGTCTGTGGCCTTGGCCACACCCGCGCCACGACCGTCCCCCACACCTCGGCGTCCGCGACCACGCCACGGTGTCGCGAGTCGGTGCCGGCGGTCGCGTTGTCACTCAGCAGCCACCACCCCGTCGTACGACGCTCCGACGGCCCGCTTGACCGCGACGGTCCCGTCGACGAAGCGGGCGACGACGAGGTCCCCCGGACCCGGCCGGCGGCGGTAGGAGACCAGGAGCCGGTCACCGGGGCGCAGTGTCGGCAGCATCGAGTCGCCTCGGACGACCGCCCAGCCGAGTCGGCCACGGGGGCGTCCATCTGGAGGGGTGGTCGCGGCGCCGGTCATGCGGAGTAGTGTCCCAACCAGTGCTGGATCACCAGCTGATACCCACGACGAGAGGACACGCATGTTCGCGCGACTGTTCGCCCCCACGCTCGAGGTGCAGGCTCACTGCGACCTCCCCTGCGGTGTCTACGACCCCGCCCAGGCCCGCATCGAGGCCGAGTCGATCAAGGGCATCATCGCCAAGGTCGCCGACAACGACGACCCCGACTTCCGGGTGCGCGCGCTGATCATCAAGGAGCAGCGCGCCGAGATGGTCAAGCACCACCTGTGGGTGCTCTGGACCGACTACTTCAAGCCCCCGCACTTCGAGAAGTACCCGCAGCTGCACGTGCTGGTCAACGAGGCGACCAAGCTCGCCGGCGCCTCCGGCGCCAAGGGCTCGCTCGACGCCGACGTGGCCGACCAGCTGCTGGCGAAGATCGACGAGATCGCCGAGATCTTCTGGGAGACCAAGAAGGCCTGAGCTTTCCGCGGGTCTCTGACCTGCACGTACATCCCTTCGGCGCCGTCCCGGTCCGCACGGAGCCCGCACGGGCTCCGAAGTGGGTCAGGGCGGCGTCGAGCACGTTGCGGGGCAGTCGCGGTCGTGTGCCTGACACCGGTACAGAGACGGGCGTGAGGCACACGACCCACCGAGGCCGACCAGTCGGATCACGCACGGATCCCACGGCTTCTGCTGGGCCTGGTGCGCGATCGTGTCGATGAGCGCGCCCTCAGGCCCTGTCGAAACCTCGACCGGGGACGGTATGTGTCGACGACCTGCGAGGTGGTTAGGCTGACGTCGTTCGCGACTGCTGAAAGAAGGACTCCCCCATGTCTGAGCCGGCCCCCACCAGTCGCGCCGATGTCGAGCTGCGGCTGCCCGCCGACAGCGCCTACGCCTCGGTGCTGCGCACGACGACCGCGGGCCTGGCGGCGCGTCTCGACTTCACCATCGACGACATCGAGGACCTGCGCATCGCGGTCGGCGAGGCCAACGCGATGGTGCTCGAGCACGCCGACGAGGGCACCGACCTGGTCGTGCACCTTCCACCTCGCGCCCGGCAGGCTGGTCGTCAGCGTCACCGTCGTCACTGCGAACCCGCCCGTGCCCGACCTCGACAGCTTCGCCTGGCAGGTGCTCATCGACCCTGGCCACCTCCGCCGACATCGAGTCGGCCGACGGTCACTTCACGGTGTCGATGACCATGACCTCCTCGGCCGCACCCGCGCGGGACGACCTCGCCTGACATGGATCCCCTCGATCACCCTGCCGAGCCGGCAGCGCCGGACCCTGCATCGGACCCCTCACCGGACCCTGCGGCGACCGCTCGCTCGCTGCGCATCGACGAGACGCGTCGACGCAGCGCGGCGCTGTTCGTCGAGCTGCGCGCCGAGGAGTCCCGGACGCGGTGCGAGCGAGCCGCCGCGACGACCTGGTCCAGCTGCACCTGCCGCTGGTCGAGCACTGCGCGCGCCGCTTCCGCAACCGCGGCGAGCCCTTCGAGGACCTCGTCCAGGTCGGCACGATCGGCCTGATCAAGTCGATCGACCGCTTCGACACCGAGCGCGGCGTCGAGTTCTCGACGTACGCCACGCCGACCATCATCGGCGAGATCAAGCGCTACTTCCGCGACAAGGGCTGGGCGATCCGGGTGCCGCGCCGGCTCCAGGAGCTGCGGATGCAGATCGGCTCCGCCACCGCCGAGCTCACCCAGAGCCTGCGGCCGCTCCCCCACGCCGCGCGAGCTCGCCGAGGCCATCGGCTGCACCGTCGAGGAGATCATCGAGGGCATCGAGTCGAGCAACGCCTACTCCACGCTGTCGCTCGACGCCACCGACGACTCCGACGACGGCGGCCCGAGCATGCTCGACGCGATCGGGATCGACGACGCGGGCCTCGAGCACGTCGAGATCCGCGAGTCGATCAAGCCGCTGCTGGACCAGCTCGACCCCCGCGAGAAGCAGATCCTGCTGCTGCGGTTCTTCAAGAACATGACCCAGTCGCAGATCGCCGAGGAGATCGGCGTCTCGCAGATGCACGTCTCGCGGCTGCTCAACCGCACGCTGGAGCAGCTGCGCGCCTCGCTCGAGGACGAGTCCCGAGCAGCTCGCTAGCCGGTCCACCGTCTCCAGCGGACGGCGATGAGCGCGGCGATGCTGGCCGGGCCGCAGCATGCCGGCAGCACCACGAGCGCCGCGACGGCGAGCCGACGGCGCACGCAGCGCTCGTCCGCGGACGTTCCACGCGATGCCGAGCCGGATCAGCTGGGCTGAAGAGCACCGGCCCGCGCGCCCAGCCGGCCGGCCGCACCAGCGCCAGCGCGCACGACCAGCAGCACGCGCCGTACAGCCGCGAAGAAGGCCGCCGTCGAGATCGCGACCGCCACGCGGTCCCCGACGACGTTGAGCGCCTCGACCACGGCGAGCCGACCAGCACCAGCCCCTGGACGCGCCAGCGAGGCCGCTACGGTCGACGGAGGCGGGTTCGCCGGGCTGCGAGTGCCGGGGCAGACTCCGGGTCCGCTGCGCTCGAATCTGCCATTCAGCAGCCCAGAGCCACGCGATTGAAGGCTTGTGACCCAACGAGACCCTCGCCAGCCCTTGATACGGCGCCGACTTGTTGCGACAGTGTGCGAGGCGCTAGTGAAATCCGTTCACATCACGGACTCTACACGCGCGCCCGCAGGCCTGAGCATCCCTGCCTGCACACACGAGAGACAAGGATCCACCAGCCATGGATTGGCGCCACCGTTCCGCGTGCCTCGACGAGGACCCGGAACTGTTCTTCCCGATCGGCAACACCGGCCCGGCCATCCTCCAGATCGAGGAGGCCAAGCAGGTGTGCCGACGCTGCGACGTGCGCGAGCAGTGCCTCGCGTGGGCGCTCGAGGCGGGTCAGGACCACGGGGTGTGGGGCGGCCTCGGCGAGGACGAGCGCCGCGCCCTCAAGCGTCGCAACTCCCGCTCGCGCGTCCGCACCACGCCTGAGCCGAGCGGCCGACCGAGTCGCCACGTCGACCGGCGGCACGTCGATCGTGACCCGGGTGCCGCCCCGCGGTCCGCCGGTCAGCGCGAGCTGACCGCCGAGCTCGGACTCGACGAGCGTCCGCACGATCGACAGCCCGAGGTTGGTCGAGCCGTCCAGGTCGAAGCCCTCGGGCAGCCCGCGCCGTCGTCGTCGACGGTCAGGTGCAGCCGGCCGCCAGCGACCACGGCGACGACGATCTCGCCGAGATCTCGGCCTCGGTCGGACCCGTCCCGGCCGTAGCCGTGCTCGACGGCGTTCTGCAGCAGCTCGGTGAGCACCATGGCCAGCGCGTTGGCCGACTCGGAGGTGCAGCATCGCCGAACGAGCCGCTGCGGCGGACCCGCACCCGGCCGGCCACGCGCGCTGACCTCGGTGACCATCGCGCCGAGCCGGTCGGCGATCTCGTCGAAGTCGACGGTCTCCTCGACGGCCTGGCTGAGCGTCTCGTGGACGATCGCGATCGAGCCGACCCGGCGCACGGCCTCCTCGAGGGCCGCCTTGGCCGGCTCGTTGTCGATCCGGCGGGCCTGGAGCCGCAGCAGCGCGGCGACGGTCTGCAGGTTGTTCTTCACCCGGTGGTGGATCTCGCGGATCGTGGCGTCCTTGGTCACCAGCTCGCGGTCGCGCCGGCGCAGGTCGGTGACGTCGCGCACCAGGATCAGGCCGCCGATGTGCTCGCCCTCGGGGCGCAGCGGGATCGCCCGCACGATCAGGGCGACCCCTCGTCGGTGCCGATCTCGGTGTCTCGGTGCGCCCGGCCGCCGAGCACCGCGCTCAGCGTCTCCTCGTCGGGACGCCGGCGCGGCGGCACCAGCTCGCGGATGAGGTCGGCCAGCAGCAGCCCGGCGAGGTCGCCGGAGAGCCCGAGCCGGCGGTAGACCGACTGGGCGTTGGGGCTGGCGTAGACCACCCGGCCCGCGGCGTCGACGCGCACGAAGCCGTCGCCGACGCGCGGTGAGTCGGCGTGGTCGCTGCGCTGGCCCGGGAGCGGGAAGTCCCCGGTGGCGATCATCTGGGTCAGGTCGGCCGCGGTCTGCAGGTAGGACAGCTCCAGGCGGCTGGGGGTCCGCACGCCGAGCAGGTTGGTGTGGCGCCCGATCACCGCCGATGCACCCGGCCGGCCGCGACGACCGGGATCGCCTCGATCCGCACCGGCACCTCGTCGCGCCACTCGGGGTCGCCCTCGCGGGCGACCCGTCCCTCGCGCGAACGCCCCGTCCAGCAGGGGCCGCCGCCCGTGGGCCACGAAGGTGCCGACCACGTCGTCGACGTACGCCGTCGGGCCGGTCGTCGGCCGCATCTGGGCGACCGCCCAGAAGCCCGTGCCCTCGCGGTCGGGCAGCCAGAGCACCAGGTCGGCGAAGGACAGGTCGGCGATGATCTGCCAGTCGGCCTGGAGCAGCTGGAGCCAGGCGACGTCGTCGTCGTCGAGGTCGGTGTGGGCCCGCACCAGTTCGGAGAAGGAGGGCACCGGCAGCGTAGCGTAGGGCCCGGCGCGCGGCCGCCCCGGCTCGGCGCCGTGGTGCAGCGCTTTGGCAGGATGGTCGGCGTGACTCGGGTGAACTGGCAGCAGGTGCACGACGCCGGACTTCCGGTCCCCGACGACCGCCCCCTCGACGACCTCACCGCCGAGCTGACCGGGCTGCTCGGCGCCCCCGACCCCGCCGTGCGCGACGGCACTGGCCTACCCCACGCTCGCCACCTGGATCGAGCGCGGCGTCTACGACGACCTGCTCGCCGGCCTCGGCGACGGCATGGCCGCGGGCCTCCGGTCGGGCTCGGCGAGCGCGAGCACCGACACCGTCTTCCGGCGCAGCTTCTCGGCGCTCGTGCTGGCCGAGTGCATCGAGCGCGACACCGCCCGCCCGCTCGTGCCGCGGCGGCAAGATCCTCGAGTGGGGCGACGCGTCGCCACCTGGCTGCTGCGCGAGCGCGACCTGCGCGGCTACGTGCCCGGGCAAGGGCTGGGCGCACGCGGTCGCCCACGGGGCCGACGCGCTCGGCGTGCTCGCCGCGCTCCCCGCACCTCGGCGCACGCCGAGCTGACGGTGCTGCTCGACGTGATCGCCGACCGGCTGCTGCTGCCCGTCGACCGGCTCTTCGCCCACGGCGAGCACGACCGGCTGGCGCCGGCGACCGATGCGCGGTGCTGCGCCGCGACGCTCGTGCCGCTGGACGTCCTGGAGCCGTGGATCGACCGGCTCGGCGCCGGCGCGCCGGCACGCGTCGGCCACGACGACGGCACCGACCCCTACCTCGACACCGGCAACGCCGCAGGCGTTCCTGCGCGCGCTCTACCTGCAGCTCGCGCTCGGCACCGAGCCGCCCGCGGTCCGGGCCGACCTGCTGCTCGTCCTGGTCGACGCGCTGCGCGCGACCAACCCGCACTACCTCCGCGAGGGCCGCGCGCTGACCCGACGGGTCGCTAGGGTCGGCGCATGACCGACCTCGACTCCGCGCCCGACGCCCCCGACAGCCGGACCCGGAGAGGTCGAGCGGCCACGCCGGCGAGCTGGCCGTCGCCGTCGCCCGCGCCCACGGCGTCGAGACGATGTTCACCCTCTCGGGCGCCCACGTCTTCCCGATGTACGACGGCGCGGTCCAGAGGCCGACCCGCCGATGCGGCTGCTCGACGTGCGCCACGAGCAGACCGCCGCGTTCGCCGCCGAGGCCACCGGCAAGCTGACCCGCGTGCCCGGGCTGGCCGTGCTGACCGCCGGGCCCGGGCGTCACCAACGGCGTCAGCGCGATCGCCCAGGCGCAGTTCGCCGGCTCGCCCATGGTCGTCGTGGGCGGCCGCGCCCCGCAGAACCGCTGGGGCAGCGGCAGCCTGCAGGAGCTCGACCAGCCGCCGATCGTCGCCTCGGTCTCCAAGCTCGCCCGCACGCTGCCCACCGCCGGCGACGTGCTCGGCGGCATGGACGAGGCCTTCAGCGCCGCCGGGTCGTCGCACCGCGGCCCGGTCTTCGTCGACGTGCCGATGGACGAGTTCTTCAACTCCGCCGACGCGGCCCGCGCCGGCCGGCGGCATCGCCCGCGGCGCCGAGCCCGACCCCGACGCGATCGCGCGCGATCGCCCGGCTGCTCGGCGCCGCGGCCGCGCCCGGTGCTGATCCTCGGCACCGACGTGTGGGCCGACGGCGCCGAGGTCGCCGCGCTGCGCTTCGTCGAGGACCTCGGCGCTGCCGACGATCACCAACGGCATGGGCCGCGGCGCTCGTGCCCGGCGGGCACCCGCTGCTCGTCACCAAGGCCCGCGGCCAGGCGCTCAACGACGCCGACCTGGTCGTCGTCGTCGGCACCCCGCTCGACTTCCGGCTCGGCTACGGCGTCTTCGGCGGCAAGGAGGAGGGCCCTCGCCGGCACAGGTCGTGCACATCGCCGACTCCCCCGGCCAGCTCTCCGGCCACGCCGACCCTGGCCGCCTCGGTCGCGCGGCGACCTCACCGCGGTCTTCGACGCCCTCCAGGAGGCGATGCAGCGCGGCACCAAGCCGTCGTGGGACGCCTGGGTCTCCGACCTCCAGGACACCGTCGCCGCAGGCGACGCGAGCGCGACCGGCTGCTGCTGGGCGCCGAGGCCGACCCGATCCACCCGGCCCGCATCTACGGCGAGCTGGTGCCGCGCCTGGCCGACGACGCCGTCGTCATCGGCGACGGCGGTGACTTCGTCAGCTTCGCCGGCAAGTTCGTCGAGCCGCAGCGCCCCGGCGGCTGGCTCGACCCCGGCCCCTACGGCTGCCTCGGCGCCGGCCTCGGCGCCGCGATCGCCGCCCGGATCGCGCGCCCCTCGGCGCAGGTCGTGCTGCTGCTCGGCGACGGCGCGGCCGGCTTCTCGCTGATGGACGTCGACACCCTGGTGCGCCACAACCTGCCGGTCGTCATGGTGATGGGCAACAACTCCGCGTGGGGCCTGGAGAAGGGCCCGATGCAGATGCTCTACGGCTACGACGTCGCCGCCGACCTCGCCCCGCAGACGCGCTACGACGACGTGGTCAAGGCGCTCGGCGGCGGCGGCGAGACCGTCACCGACCCGCGGCAGATCGGGCCGGCGCTCGACCGCGCCTTCGCTGCCGGCACGCCGTACCTCGTCAACGTGATCACCGACGTCGAGGCGGCCTACCCGCGCGCGACGTTCGGGATCTGAGCACCGCAGACCGCGTGGAGCTGCGCCGCGTCCGACCCGAGGAGTACGCCGTCGTCGGCGCGCTCACCGTCGCCGCCTACGAGCCCTTCCTGCTGGGGCCGGAGGACTCCTACCGCGACGCGGCTGGCCGACGCCGCCACGCCGCGACCGCGAGGCCGAGGTGTGGGTCGCCGCCGACGGCGACGACCGTGCTCGGCGCGGTCACCGTCTGCCCGCCCGGCTCACCGTGGCGCGAGATCGCCACCGACGGCGAGGGCGAGTTCCGGATGCTCGCCGTCGACCCCGGCGGCGCAGGGACGCGGCGTGGGCCGCGCCCTGGCGACGCATGGTCGTCGACCGGTTCCGGGCCGAGGGCGACCGTCGCGTCGTGCTGTCGAGCCTGGACGAGATGACGACCGCGCACGGGCTCTACGAACGCCTCGGCTTCGTGCGGGCCCCCGAGCGCGACTGGCGCCCGCAGCCCGCACGTCTCCCTCATCGCCTACCCCCTGGAGCTCTCGTGACCGCACGCGCCGACCCTTCGGCCACCGTGACCTTCACCGTCGGCGAGACCGACACCGCGCTCGCCGTCGGCTCCGGCAGCCTCGAGGTGCTCGGCACGCCACGGCTGCTGGCCTGGTGCGAGGCCGCCACCTGCGCCGCCCTGGAGCCCGACCCTGGCCGCCGGGTCGACCAGCGTCGGCACCCGCATCGCGCTCGAGCACACCGGCGCCAGCCCCGTCGGGCAGGACGTCGAGGTGACCGCCTCGACGACGTACGTCGACGGGCGGCTGCACCGCTTCACGCGTCGCCGCGCGCCACCTCGCCGCGGACGGTCGCGCCGGCAAGGTGGTCGCCACGGGCGAGATCACCCGGGTGGTCGTCGACACCGAGCAGTTCCTCGTCCCGGCTCTGAGCGCTGACGTGCGACGGGGCCGGATTTCGCGCCGCAGCCGCCGAGGCGACCTGGGACGACTGGGGCGTTCATCGTTCGCCGACCGGCTCGACCACGCAGGGAGTCACCATGGGCAAGACCGGCCGCAAGCGTCGCTCGCGTCGCAAGAAGGGCGCGAACCACGGCAAGCGCCCCAACACCTGAGTCTTCACGCCAGTCGCGACAGAACCCCCGGCCGCTCGGCCGGGGGTTCTGTCTGTGCTCGGGCGGCGTCGAGCGCGCAGGGCGCGATCAGCCCTCGGTGATGCGGACCTGGACCTCGCGGATCTGGATGCGCACCCGCTCGCGCAGGTCGCTGGGCGCGACCTCGGAGCACGAGCGCGCGACCACCTGCTTGACGGTGCGCTGGAGGTCGTACTTGCACCAGGCACGGGTTGCAGCGTGTCGAGGTGGACCCGCACCGCCGCGCAGTCGGCGTCGTCGAGCTCGTTGTCGAGGAAGTAGACGATCCGCTCGAGGTAGTCGGCACAGTCGTCGGCGGACGGGTCGGCGCCCCACGTCGAGGGCGTCGTGGGTGTGGGCCGCGTCGGTGCGGTGGTCGCTCACTTCTTCGCCTCCTTCGCATCGACCGTGCCGGCGGGCAGCAGGTCGTTGGCGCGGACGTGGTCGGAGAGCATGTCGCGCAGCTGGCGACGGCCGCGGTGCAGCCGCGACATCACGGTGCCGATCGGGGTCTCCATGATCTCCGCGATCTCCTTGTAGGCGAAGCCCTCGACGTCGGCGAGGTAGACCGCGAGCCGGAACTCCTCGGGCAGGCGCTGCAGCGCGTCCTTGACCTGGGAGTCGGGCAGGTGCTCGAGGGCCTCCATCTCGGCGGACTTCAGTCCGGTGGAGCTGTGCGACTCCGCACGCGCGAGCTGCCAGTCCTCGACGTCGCCGGAGTCACCGGTCATCGACTGCTGCGGCTGGCGCTGCTTCTTGCGGTAGGTGTTGATGAAGGTGTTGGTCAGGATGCGGTAGAGCCACGCCTTGAGGTTGGTGCCCGGCTTGAACTGGTGGAAGGCCGAGAAGGCCTTGGCGAAGGTCTCCTGGACGAGGTCCTCGGCGTCGGTGGGGTTGCGGGTCATCCGCATCGCCGCCGAGTAGAGCTGGTCGAGGAAGGGCAGGGCGTCGCGCTCGAAGCGCAGCGAGCGCTCGGCCTCGGTCTCCGTGGCGAGGTCGACGACCTCGGCTGCGGGCTCGAGGGCGGGGTCGGTCAACGAGTCAGTCATCGCGATCCAGCCTACGGTGCTCTGCTGCGCGGACGACGCGGCGCCCGGTCGCTCCAGTAGTCCCATCATGGTGGGGGAACGTCTCAGGCACGGACGACATTCCCCACGACCTCCCGCACGATCCATTCCAGGGTCGACTCCACGAGGATGTCGAGGGCCTGCTCCTGGGTCACCGGGCCCGCGCGCGGGGACCTTGAACCCGTGGTCGGCGCCGGGGATCACCACCAGGTCCAGCCGGGCTCCGGACGCCGGGAACTCCTCGGGACTCCCCATCGAGTCGCGCTCGCCCTGGACCACCAGGGTCGCCACGCGGGCGCCCGTGAGCTCGGGGAGTCGCGACTTCTCCGGCCGGCCGGGCGGGTGCAGCGGGAAGGCGAGCGCCAGGCAGCCGACGGCGCCGAGACCCTTCGCCGTGCGCGCCGCGGAGCGGGCGCCGGCCGAGCGACCTCCCACGATCAGGGGCGTGCGCACCCGCAGCCGGTTGGCACCGGCGATCAACCCGGCGTCGAGGGTCGGCGGTGCGGTGGCGACCTTGCGCCCGGCCACCCGCCACGGCTGCTCGAAACGAACGACGCTCACGTTGTTGCGGGGCAGGTGGTCGGCGAGGGCGCGAGGTCGCGTGCCTCGATGCCGTTGCCGGCGCCGTGGCTGAGCAGCAGCGTGGCGATCGGTCGGCGAGCGCGGTGGCTCACCAGGCGGCCGTCGCCGTAGGGCGTCGCGACCACGAGCTCGGACTTCACCGGGACCCGCCGGTCTCGGCCGGGAGCGGCTCGACGAGCTCGGGGCCGTTGTTGCGGACGTTGCCGACCATGGTCGAGACGGGGAAGGCCTCCAAGGTGCCCGGTGCCGCGGGGACGAGCAGGCCGAGGAGCTCGTCGCGCGCGGTGCGCGGGTCGAGCCACGCGCTGCGTCGACCGGGCTCGACCATGAGGGGCATCCGGTCATGGATCCGACCGAGGTCGTCGGTGGCGTCGGTCGTGATGACCGTGCAGGTCCAGCGGAACCGGTCGGGGTCGTCGTCGGGTCGCTCGGGGTCACGCCAGATCTCGTAGAGCCCCGCCATCGCGAGCGTCGCTCCGTCACGCGGCCGGATGAAGAACGGCTGCTTCTTCGGCTTGCCGGCCTTGGTCTTCTCCTGCGTGGGGTACCACTCGAAGTAGCCGTCGGCCGGCAGCAGGCAGCGCCGTGAGGCGAAGGCCTTGCGGTAGGCGGGCTTCTCGGCGACGGTCTCCATGCGGGCGTTGATCATCCGGCTGCCGATGCTCGGGTCCTTGGCCCACGACGGCACCAGTCCCCAGGTCAGCACGCGCAGCTGGCGCTCGGGCGCAGCGGCGGCGTCGGCCTTGTCGGGGCGCTCCACCACGGCGTACACCTCCTTGGTCGGGGCCACGTTGTAGTCGGGCGCCAAGGGGGTGCTCACGCGGGACTCGACGATCTCGAACTCCTCCACGAGGTCCTCGGGTCGTCGGCTCGACGCGTACCTGCCACACATGACCTGCACCCTAGTGGAGCGCGGCGACGACGACGTCGGTCGCGCACTCGCGTGCAGGGGTGAAGAGGCGCCGACCGCGGATCGTGTAGGAAAGGACCATGTCAGTGAGCCGATTGATCGCCCGTCCCCTCCTCGCCGCCGGTTTCGTCTACGGCGCGCAGAGCGCCCTGCGCAACGCCGAGGCCTTCGCGCCCAAGGCCTCCCCGGTCGCCGACAAGGTGGTGCCCGCGGTGCGCAACGCCGGCATCCCCCTCACCGACGACCCGGCCTCCCTCGTGAAGATCAACGCGGGCCTCCAGATCGTCGGCGGCCCTGGCGCTCGCCACCGGCAAGGCGCCGCGCCTCGGCGGCCTCGTGCTGGCCGCGACGATGGTGCCCAGCACCGTCTCGGGGCACCCGTTCTGGAGCGAGAGCGACCCCGCGGTCAAGAAGTCGATGCAGATGCACTTCTTCAAGAACCTCTCCATGCTCGGCGGGGCGATCATCGCCGCCGGTGACACCGACGGGAAGCCCGGGGTCGCCTGGCGCGCCAAGCGGGCCGCCAAGGACGCGCGTCGCGAGACCAAGCGCGCCACCAAGCTGGCCACCGACAAGATCACCTGAGGCTCGCGGGTCGCGAGCACGTGAGCCGATAGCCTGCCCGCGTGCCCGCAACCAGCCCGCTCGACTCCGTCGCCATCGCCGATCCGTGGCCGGCTCCCCGCGCCGTGGAGCCGGTCGACCTCACCGTCGCCCTTCCCGGCAGCAAGTCGCTGACCAACCGGGCACTGGTCCTGGCGGCGCTGTCCGACGGGCCGTCCGTGGTCGGGCGCGCCCTGCGCTCGCGCGACACCCTGCTGATGGCGGGCGCCCTGACGGCCCTGGGGTCCTCGGTCGACACCTCCGGTGACGACTGGCGCGTGGTGCCGGCACCCTTCACCCAGGACGCCCACGTCGACTGCGGGCTGGCCGGCACGGTGATGCGCTTCGTCGCCCCGATCGCCGGGCTCTCGACCGGCACCGTCTCCTTCGACGGCGACGAGCACATGCGCCGCCGTCCGATGGGTGAGGTGCTGACGGCGCTCTCCGCCTTCGGGGTCGACGTCGACGACCGCGGGACCGGGTTGCTCCCGTTCACCGTCCGAGGCGCCGGTGCCGTCCCCGGTGGCACGGTGGTCATCGACGCGTCCGCCTCGTCCCAGTTCATCTCCGCGCTCCTGCTCGCCGGAGCGCGCTACGAGCGGGGCGTCGACGTCCTCCACGACGGCAAGCCCGTGCCGTCACTGCCCCACATCGAGATGACGGTCGGCATGCTGCGCGAGCACGGCGTGGAGGTCGACGACAGCGAGGCCGACCGGTGGAAGGTCGCCCCCGGCGTCGTGCGCGCGGTCGACCACGTCATCGAACCCGATCTCTCCAACGCAGCGCCGTTCCTGGCGCTGGCGGCCGTCACCGGCGGGTCGGTGGTCGTGCGCGACTGGCCACTGCGGACGACCCAGCCCGGCGACGACCTGCGGGAGATCCTCACGCTGATGGGCTGCACGGTCGAGCACGTCGACGCCGGGTTGCGCGTGCGCGGCCCCGCACGTCTGTCCGGGGTCGACCTCGACCTGCACGACGTCGGCGAGCTCACCCCGGCGATCGCCGCGCTGTGCGCCCTGGCGGACTCCCCCTCGCACCTGCGCGGCGTCGCACACATCCGCGGCCACGAGACCGACCGCCTCGCGGCCCTCGCGACCGAGCTCACCGCCCTGGGCGCGCACGTGGTCGAGCGGCCCGACGGTCTCTCGATCACCCCGGCGCCGCTGCACGGCGGCCTGTGGCGCACCTACGCCGACCACCGCATGGCCCATGCCGGCGTGATCATCGGCGCGGCCGTCGACGGCGTGCTCGTCGAGGACGTCGCCACCACGGCCAAGACCTTCCCCGACTTCGCCGGTGTCTGGTCCGGGCTGCTGACATGAGCGCCCGGTGAGGTCGTGGTGAGGTCGGCGTGACGGGGCGCTACTCCACGCACGACATCGAGCACTACGACCGCCCCCGCCGTCGTACCCGCCCGCGCACCAAGGACCGACCGTCGTACGACGACGCGGTGGACGCGCGCGTGGTCACCGTCGACCGCGGCCGCTTCACCCTGCTCCTGGACGACAAGATCGTCCTCGCGGTCAAGGCCCGGCCGCTGGGTCGCAAGGGCGTCGTGGTCGGCGACCGGGTGCGGGTGGTCGGTGACACCTCCGGGGACGAGGGCGCCCTGGCGCGCATCGTCGAGGTCACGACGCGCACCACGACCCTGCGTCGTACGGCCGACGACGACGACCCCGTCGAGCGGGTCATCGTCTCCAACGCCGAGCAGCTCGTCGTCGTCACCGCGCTCGCCGACCCCGACCCGCAGCCCCGCCTGCTCGACCGCGCCCTGGTGGCCGCCTACGACGCCGGCATGGCGCCCCTGCTGTGCCTGACGAAGGCCGACCTCGCCGACCCCGAGACGCTGCTCTCGACCTACCGCTCCCTCGGCGTCCCGTGGGTCGTCACCGAGCGCGGTGGCGACCTCGACGAGGTGCGCGCCGCCCTCGCCGGCCGTACGTCGGTCCTGGTCGGCTCGAGCGGGGTCGGCAAGTCCACGCTCGTCAACGCCCTGGTGCCCGACGCCGACCGCGAGGTCGGGGTCGTCAACGCGGTCACCGGGCGCGGGCGCCACACCTCCACCTCGGCCTACATGCTGGCGCTGCCACGCTGGTCGGAGTCGCAGGCGCCGGGCTGGATCATCGACACCCCCGGCATCCGCTCGTTCGGTCTCGCCCACGTGCAGCCGCAGGACCTCATCGGCGCCTTCCCCGACCTCGACGAGATGACCGGGGAGTGCCCGCGCGGGTGCACCCACGGCACCGACGAGCCGGAGTGCGGGCTCGACGTCGCCGTCGCGGCCGGTCAGGCCGACCCCGAGCGGGTCACGTCGTTCCGTCGACTGCTCACCGCGCGCAGCGTCAGCGACTACTGACGCCGAGCGTCGGCGACCGCCGAGGGGCGGTCAGCCCTCGATGCCGAACCACCCGATCTGGGCGCCGGCCTCGCCGGTGAGCACCGTCCAGACCAGGGTGAGGACCGCCAGGACGACGATGCCCGCGGACAGCACGATCCGCACCGGGCCGGTGCGGGTGTGGAACCATGCGGCCGCGAACGCGACGACGGCGAACAGGCGTCGTGAAGATGCGGAGCAGCTCGGCGCGCTCCTCGTGCTCCTCGAAGAGGTCGTGCAGCGGGCTGCCCGGGGCGTAGTTGCCAGGGTTGGCCTCCTGGACCTCCTCGCCGGAGAAGCCGGCCACCCAGACCGAGACCAGCGCCACCGCGACGAGGGCGACCATCGGCCACGCGCAGCCGCTCGCGCCAGCGCGGCACGACGGCGTACAGCACGGCCGCGACAGCAGCCACGGGCGCGAAGACGACCGCCGCGTGCACGACGAGAGCGTGCAGGGGAAGCCCGTTGATCTCCATGTCCCCATTGAATCAGGTGCTCTCCGCCTACGCTGGCTCCCGTGGCACCCACCCAGATCGACTACACCGACGACCTCCGGCTCGCGCACGTGCTGGCCGACGACGCCGACTCGCTCACGACGACCCGGTTCAAGGCGCTCGACCTGCACGTGATGAGCAAGCCCGACCTGACCCCGGTCACCGACGCCGACGAGGCGGTCGAGGAGGGCATCCGGCGCACCCTGTCGCGGGTCCGCTCCCGCGACGCCGTGACCGGCGAGGAGCAGGGCACCACCGGCCACTCGGCGCGGCGCTGGATCGTCGACCCGATCGACGGCACGAAGAACTTCGTCCGCGGCGTACCCGTCTGGGCCACCTTGATCTCGCTCGCCGTCGACGACGAGGTCGTGCTCGGCGTGGTCTCGGCGCCGCAGCTCCAGCGCCGCTGGTGGGCCTCGACCGGCAACGGCGCCTGGACGGGTCGCTCGCTGCTCAAGGCGACCCGGATGCAGGTCTCCGACGTACGTCGGCTCGAGGACGCCTCGCTGTCCTACTCCTCGCTCAGCGGCTGGGACGACCGGCACCTGCTCGACGACTTCACCGCGCTGACGCGCCGCTGCTGGCGCACCCGCGCCTACGGCGACTTCTGGTCCTACATGCTCCTGGCCGAGGGGGCCGTCGACCTCGCGGCCGAGCCCGAGCTCGAGGTCTACGACATGGCCGCCCTCGACGTCATCGTGCGCGAGGCCGGCGGGCGGTTCAGCTCCCTCGACGGCACCGACGGACCGTGGGGCGGCAACGCGCTGGCCTCCAACGGCCACCTGCACGAGGCTGCGCTCTCGTTCCTGGGAGCTCGTGCGGGCGCGGACGACGAGCACGACCCCGACTGGCCCTCGACCGGACCCGGCACGGTCAGCGACCTGCGCTCGCACCGGCGCGAGGACCGTCTCGACCCGTGAGGTCCCCCGCGACGAGTCTGGTCACCCGTCGTCGACCCGAGTAGCGTCACGCGCATGCGCATGGGTGAGATCCTCAAGGCCAAGGACAACCAGGACGTCGTCACGATCACGCCGGGAGCAGGGGTGCGCGAGCTGATCGCCACCCTGGCCGAGCACAACATCGGCGCGCTGGTCGTCTCCTCCGACGGGGTCGCCCTCGACGGCATCGTCAGCGAGCGCGACGTCGTGCGTCACCTGCACAACGACGGCACCGTCGTCAACAACACCGTCGCGGCGATCATGACCACGACGGTGGAGACCTGCGGCCCCGACGACGACCTCGACGAGGTGATGACCACGATGACCCAGCGCCGCTTCCGCCACATCCCGGTCTGCGACGACGGGCGCGTCATCGGCATCGTGTCGATCGGCGACGTGGTCAAGCACAAGATCGGCCAGCTGACCTTCGAGCGCGACCAGCTCGACGGCTACATCAACCAGACCTGACCCCGGACCTGATCCCTCCCCCTGCCAGGCGGGCGACCACCACCATGCGACCCGACGTCGACTCGGCACCGCTCTTGTCCTTCGGCACCGCCGCGGGTCGGTGGGCCCTGCTCGCCACGATCCTGGGCTCGGCGCTGGCCGGCATCGACGCGACCGTCGTCAACGTCGCGCTGCCCGACATCGGGGCCGACCTCGACGCCGACTTCACCTCGCTGCAGTGGACGGTCTCGGCCTACGCCCTGACGCTGGCGTCCTTCATCCTGCTCGGCGGCACCCTCGGCGACCGCTTCGGCCGGCGTCGCGTCTTCCTCGTCGGGGTGGTCTGGTTCGCCGCGGCCTCGGCGCTGTGCGGGCTCGCCCTCGACGTCGAGATGCTCATCGCCGCCCGAGCCCTGCAGGGCGTGGGGGCAGCGCTGCTGACCCCGGGCAGCCTCTCGATCCTCCAGGCCACCTTCCGCAGCCAGGACCGCGCGCGGGCCATCGGCGCCTGGTCGGGCCTCGGCGGGGTCGCGACCGCGATCGGGCCCCTGCTCGGTGGCTGGCTCGTCGACGTCGCCTCGTGGCGCTGGGTCTTCCTGATCAACCTCCCCCTCGCCGCGGTCGTGGTCGTGGTCACGCTGCGCCACGTGCCGGAGACCCGCGACGCCACCTCCGACGGCGCCGCGGCCGACTGGAGCGGCGGCGTGCTCGGCGCGATCGCGCTGGCCGGTCTCACCTACGCCCTGATCGAGGCCGACGCGGGCCCGGTCGTGGTGGGCCCGGCCGTGGGCGTCGGCGCTCCTGGGCGCCCTGCTCTTCGTCCTGCGCGAGCGGCGGGCGCCCTACCCGGTGCTGCCGTTCTCGGTGTTCGGCTCCGCCCAGTTCAGCGCGACCAACGCCGTGACGTTCGGGGTCTACGGCGGCTTCGGGGCGCTGTTCTTCCTGCTCGTGGTGCAGCTCCAGGTGGTCGCGGGCTTCGGCCCGGTCGCCGCGGGTTCTGCGCTGCTCCCGGTCACCGTCATCATGCTGCTGCTCTCGTCGCGCTCCGGTGCCCTGGCCTCGCGGATCGGCCCGCGCCTGCAGATGAGCGTCGGCCCGATGGTCTGCGCGGTCGGCATCCTGCTGCTGTCGCGGATCGGACCCGGGGCGTCGTACGTCGGCGACGTGCTGCCGGGCATGGTCGTGTTCGGCCTGGGCCTGGCGATCATGGTCGCGCCGCTGACCTCGGCGGCCCTCGCCGCCGCCCCGGCCGAGCACGCCGGCATGGCCTCGGGGGTCAACAACGCCGTCGCCCGCACCGGCGGCCTCCTCGCGGTGGCCGCGATCCCGATCCTGGCCGGCATCGGCGCCGACGGCTACGACTCGCCGTCGTTCGCCGACGGCTACCGCAACGCGCTGTGGATCTCCGCAGCGATCCTCGCCGCGACCGGCGTGCTGGCCGCCCTCACCGTGCGCAACGACCTGCTCGAGGACGACGACGCACCCGCCGCCGAGCCCGAGCGCGCGCTGCCGCACTGCGCCGTCGGAGCACCACCCCTGGTGAGCGCCTGCGACCACGAGGGCGGCCCCTGCTAGCCGTCACGGAGGTTGGCTAGGGTGGTCGCCATGGACAAGCCTGAGATCGATTTCCCTGACTTCGAGCCGCCCACCGACCTCGTCATCACCGACCTCACCGAGGGCGATGGCGCCGAGGCCGCCGCCGGCCAGACCGTGAAGGTCCACTACGTCGGCGTCGCGCACTCGACCGGCGAGGAGTTCGACGCCTCCTACAACCGCGGCGAGCCGCTGCAGTTCCGCCTCGGCATCGGCCAGGTCATCGCCGGCTGGGACACCGGCGTGCAGGGCATGAAGGTCGGCGGTCGCCGCCAGCTCGTCATCCCGCCGCACCTCGGCTACGGCGAGCGCGGTGCCGGTGGCGTGATCAAGCCCGGTGAGACGCTGATCTTCGTGGTGGACCTGCTCGGGGTCAGCTGACCGCGTCTCGCGTCGCGGCAGTTTCTCCGCCTAGGCGGTGAAGCTCCCGCTTCTGTCACGAAGTTTCATGCCAGAAGCGGCAGTTTCTCCGCTTCAGCGGATGAAGACTCGCCGAGACTGCCGACCCGTCACCAGGGAAAGTCGTCGGGCGTCGAGCCGTCCGACACCCGAGCCGCCTGGGCGGCGACCGAGACGACCTCGCCGTTGACCAGCTGGCGACCGCGGCGGGTCTCGGGCTGGCCGTTGACGCGCACCATGCCGGCGGCGAGGAGCGCCTTGGCGTCCGAGCCCGACTCGACGAGGTTCGCGAGCTTGAGGAACTGACCGAGCTTGATCGAGGAGTCGCTGATCGCGACGTTGACGGGGTCTGCTGCCATGGCCGAAGTCAATCACCTCGCGGCCCGGTTCAGCTCATCAGCACCGCCACGGTGTGGATGAGGACCCCGACGAGACCGCCGACCAGGGTGCCGTTGATCCGGATGAACTGCAGGTCGCGCCCCACGTGCAGCTCGATCCGGTCGGCCGCCTCGCGACCGTCCCAGCGCTCGATCGTGTGGGTGATCACCGCGGTGACCTCGGTGCCGTAGCGGCTGACCGCGAAGACCGCGGCGTCGGCGATCGTGGCGTCCAGCTTCGCTCGCAGGGCGGCGTCGTCGCCCAGGCGGGCGGCGAACGCCTCCACCTCGGTCAGCAGACGGCGGCGTACGGCGCCCTCGGGGTCGTCCAGGGACGCGGTGAGCACCCGGCGCAGCGCGTTCCACAGCGAGATCCCCGACGACAGCACCGCCGGGTGCTCCAGGAGACGGTCCTTGAGCCCCTCGGCGCGCCGCTGGACGTCGGAGTCGGTGAGCAGGTCGGCGGCGAGCTGCTCGAGCAGCGAGTCGAGCGCCACGCGGGCACGGTGGTCGGGCTGGCTGGCGATGTCCTCGACCCAGCGCACGATCTCGGTGTGGATGCGGCCGGTGACCCGGTCGTTGAGCCGGTCCGGCGTCCACCAGGGCGCCCGCTCGCCGAGCACCTCGCGCACCGTGTCCGGGTTGTCGCGCAGCCACTCGCCCAGCTCCTCGAGCGCGAGGTCGACCAGACCGTGGTGCAGGTCGTCGTGCAGCGCCTCGGTCAGCAGCCCACCCAGCAGCGGTGAGATCGGCTCCTCGCGGAACCGCGGCACCAGCGCCTCGTGCACCAGGGCCTCGATGTGCTCGTCGCGCACCTTGCCGAGCCCGACCACCGCCACCTCGGCCACCTCGACCACGACGCGGCGTGCGTTGGCCTCCACCGCGAGCCACTCCCCGACCCGGCCGGCGATCTGGGCCGAGTCGATGCGCTCTCGCACGATCTCCTCGGAGAGGAAGTTCTCCGCCACGAAGTCCTCGAGGCCCTTGCCCAGCTCGTCCTTGCGCCGCGGGATCAGCGCGGTGTGCGGGATCGGCAGCCCGAGCGGGTGGCGGAACAGCGCGGTCACGGCGAACCAGTCGGCGATCGCTCCCACCATCGACGCCTCCGCCCCGGCGTTGACGAACCCGAGCGCCCCCTCGCGGTCGAGGGTCAGCAGGTAGATGACCGCGGCCGCGATCAGCAGCGACAGCGCGAGCCGCCGCATCGTCCGCAGCTTGCGTCGTCGTACGTCGTCAGGGGTGGCGGCCGCACGGGATGACGCGGGCGGCGCAACAAGAGTGCTCACGCGCCCCATCCTTGCGCGTCTGCCCAGCCGCGGCGTGGGACACTCACCCGCATGTCTGCCAGCTCCACCGTGATCACCTTCGGGACCTTCGACGTGTTCCACGTCGGACACCTGCGGGTCATCGAGCGCGCCGCCGCGCTCGGTGACCGACTCGTCGTCGGCGTGTCGGCCGACGCCCTCAACGTGAGCAAGAAGGGCCGCGAGCCGGTCTTCAGCCAGGACGAGCGCCTCGCCATCGTCGGAGCGCTGCGGGCCGTCGACGCCGTCTTCGTCGAGGAGAGCCTCGAGCTCAAGCGTCGACTACATCACTCGAACACCGGGCCCGTACCCTCGTGATGGGTGACGACTGGGCCGGCAAGTTCGACGAGTTCGAGGACATCTGCCAGGTCGTCTACCTCCCCCGCACGCCCGCCATCTCGACCACCGCCATCGTGGAGAAGATCTCCACCGGCAGCTGACCCATCCCCCGACCCGGAGCCGACCCATGCGCCGCGCCAGCCTCGCTCCTCCCCTCCCGCCGTCTCGCTCCTCCGCAGGCGCTGACGGTGACCGCTGCTCCTCACCCTGGCCTCCGCCGGGTCCGGCGCGACCGCCGGTGCGACGACCGGACCGCGCCCGGTCACCGGCGCGCGACCCGCGTCCCGAGCCCGAGCGCCGCTCCCCTCAGCGACACCTCGCGCACCCTCGACCGCGCCGTTCGAGCCGCTCGAGCGGCCAGGACGGCCGGCGCCGTCGTCGCGCCCGCCGAGGTCGACCGGCCGAGGCCACCCTCGCCCTGCGCGACCTGTTCCTCGCCCGCCCCTCCCTCGACCGCGCCGACGGCGTGGCCGCCGACCGGCTGCTGGCACGTCCCACCGACGGCGCCAGCGACCCCTACGGCGACGGCTACTCCGACCTCGTCGACCAAGCGCTGCGCCAAGCACGTGTGCGTCCACTGGGTGCGCTCCGGGCGCCGACGCGCCGCCCAGCGACGCGTGGGCCAAGAAGAACCTCGCCGTCATGGAGCAGGTGTGGCGCACCACATCGGCTCGCTCGGCTACCGCAAGCCGGCCCGCGACGGCTCGCGGGGCGGCAACGCCAAGTTCGACGTCTACCTCAAGGAGATCGGCGGACAGGGGCCTCTACGGCTACTGCGCGCCCGAGCAGCGCGTCAGCGGGCAGCGCAAGCAGGCCTCCGGCTTCTGCGTGCTCGACGACGACTTCGCCCAGAGCCAGTTCGGCCGGGCACCGATCGAGAGCCTGCGGGTCACCGCCGCCCACGAGTTCTTCCACGCCATCCAGTTCGCCTACGACTTCACCGAGGACCCCTGGCTCCTGGAGTCGACGGCCACCTGGATGGAGGAGCGCTTCGCCGACGACGTCAACGACAACCGCGCCTACCTGAAGTACGGCCAGGCCGCGCGCTCCGGCGACCTCGCTCGACCTGTTCGACCCGCAGCGGCCTGGCCCACTACGGCAACTGGGTCTTCTGGGAGTTCCTCTCCGAGCGCTACGGCAACACCATCGTGCGCCAGGTCATCGAGCGCACCGGCACCGGCGGCGGGCTGCCCGACGACTACTCCACCCAGGCGCTCGCGAAGGTGCTGTCGGAGCAAGGGCGGCCTGCCCGCAGCTGTACGCCGCGTTCGCGGCCGCCAACACCCAGCCGCGCACGCAGCTACTCCGAGGGCGCGCGCCTTCCCCGGCGTCGCACCCGCCGAGAAGGCCGCCGCTGAGCCAGCGCAAGCGCCGCGCGCGCCGACTCGCACCCGGGTCAACCACCTCGACGGCCAAGACGGTGTCGCTTCAAGCCCAAGGCGCTGTCGTCGAAGAAGTGGCGGATCAAGGTCGCCGTCGACGGACCCGTCGCGGACCACCGTCCCCGGCCGTCGTCGCTGCTCGTGCGTGCGCGCCAACGGCACGGTCGCAGCGCCGCTCGATCGCGCTCGACCGCCTCCGGCAAGGGCTCGAAGACGTCGCCTTCAGCAGCAGGAAGGTGCGCGCCGTCAGCGTCACGCTCGCCAACGCCTCGACCCGCTACGCCTGCGGCCGGGGCAGCGGGTTCGCCTGCGAGGGGCAGCCCCGCGACCAGCGCGAGCGCTTCGAGGTCACCTCGCGGGCCTTCAAGCGCTGACCCGGTTCGCCCTTCGGGACGGCATCGGGGTTAGTGTCGCAAGATGCCTGACCTCGAGATCGACGACCAGTCCCACGACACCGATCTGGAGCTCGCGGAGGAAGCCCCTGCGTGGCAGGACGCCGCCGACATCGGCCAGGAGGCCGCTGTGCAGGCCTGGGCCGCAGGCAGCTCGACCGATCCTCGAGGAGACCGCCCGCACCTACCAGGGCGTCGTGACCCAGAAGGAGCTCGGCGCCCAGGTGCAGGAGGACAGCGGGGTCCGCACCAAGCAGCAGCTGCGGCACTGGATCGGCGACGTGCTCACCGTCGTCGCCACCGAGTGCGACGCCAAGCTCCGAGCCCCTGCTCTCGGCGCTGTGGTCAACGCGGTCGGCAGCGTCGGTGACGGCTACGCCCGTACCGTCGCCCAGCTGACCGGCGACGAGCCCGCGACGGCGACGACCATGCCGCCGCCCAGCGCCTGGCGATCTACCGTCGCTTCGACGCCGTCGGGCTCCCCGAGGGCGGCGGCTTCGCCGCTCTCACCCCGCGCCTCGCCGGCACCCGCGACCGCGCCCGCAAGGCACGTCTGGCCGAGCGCGTCGTGCCGCAGTGCCCCAACTGCTTCATGGAGCTCCCGGCGACCGGCGAGTGCGACAACTGCGCCTGAGCCGGCTCCTCGAGCAGCGCTGGCAGGCCTAACCGCCCGCCATCGCCCCCAGCACGATGAAGGGCTCGCGCCCCTCGACGCACGGCGTCGGGCAGCACCGCGTCCGGGTCCTCGTGGGACAGGTCCTCCTCGCAGGCGAAGAACCGGATGAAGGCGCGTCGGCGCTGGTCGGACCGGTCCTCGGATCGTCCCCAGCAGCGCCGGGTGGGCCGCCTCGACCGCGTCGAGCACCGCGCGCTGGCTCACCGGCTCCTCGACGTCGACCTGCAGCTCCTTGCCCAGGCCCACCATGGTCCGCAGCGGGGCCGGGAGCACCACGCGGATCGTGCGGGTCGAGGTGTCGCTCATGGCAGGGTCTGGACCTCGACCGACAGCACCGCCGGCAGGTCACGCACGACCGCGGTCCACGAGTCGCCGGAGTCGTTGGACGCATAGACCTGCCCGCCGGTCGTGCCGACGTACAGACCGCAGGACTCGTGGGTGTCGACGGCCATCGCGTCGCGCAGGACGTTGACGTAGCAGTTCTCCTGCGGCAGCCCCTCGGTCAGCGCCTCCCACTCGCTCGCCGCCGGTGCGGCTGCGATAGACGCGCAGCCTGCCCTCCGGTGGGACGTGGTGGATGTCGCTCTCGATCGGGACGACGTAGATGGTCTCCGGCTCGTGGGCGTGCACCGAGATGACGAAGCCGAAGTCGGTCGGCAGGTTGCCGCTGACCTCGTGCCAGCTGTCGCCGGCGTCCTTGCTGCGCATGACGTCCCAGTGCTTCTGCATGTAGAGCACGTCGGGGTTGCTCGGGTGCAGGTCGAGGTGGTGCACGCAGTGCCCGACCTCGGAGTCCTCGTCGGGGATCTCGCCGGAGCGCAGGCCCTTGTTGATCGGCAGCCAGGTCGCTCCACCGTCGTCGGTGCGGAAGGCGCCGGCCGCCGAGATGGCGACGAAGAGCCGCTGCGGGTCGGTCGGGTGCTCGATGATGGTGTGCAGGCACATCCCGCCGGCGCCGGGCTGCCACTGCGGGCCGGTGTCGTGCTCGGCGCAGCCCGGAGAGCTCGGTCCACGTGCGCGCGCCGTCGGTCGACTTGAAGAGCGCGGCATCCTCGACCCCGGCATAGACGGTGTCGAGGTCGTGGACGCTGGGCTCGAGGTGCCACACGCGTGTGAACTCCCACGGCCGCAGGCTGCCGTCGTACCACTGGTGCTGCCCGGGTACGCCGTCGTAGGTGAAGTCGTTGTCCACGACCTCCCAGGTGGCGCCACCGTCGTCGGAGCGGTGGATCACCTGTCCGAACCACCCGCTGCTCTGGGACGCATAGACCCGTTGCGGATCGAGCGGTGAGCCCTTGAGGTGGTAGATCTCCGCGCCCGGGAAGTGCGGCCCGTCGACCGTCCACTCCTCGCGGGCCCCGTCGGAGGTGAGGATGAAGGCGCCCTTGCGGGTGCCGACCAGGACTCGTGTGCCGCTCACCGGATGCTCCTGTCCGTTGGTGTCGGAGGCGACGCTACTCGCGCCTCACTCCCCTGGACAGACCAGCCGCGAGCGTCAGACTCATCGGCGATCGGGGCGGTCTCTCAGTCGCCGGGGGCGGTGGTGAGCACGTCGGGGCGCCAGTGGGCCAGGGCGGCCATGAACGGGACGGGCTCGACCGACTGGTCGTCGATCTGCACCGGGCTCAGGCCGCGCCGCACGATCGTCATCGTCCAGTCACCCTGCTGAGGAGTGCCGGCGATCTCGATGGCCGTCCCCTCCCCGCGCAGGTCGAAGGTGTGGCGCATGTCGCCCAGGCGCAGGTTGAGCACGCCGTCGACGATCTCGACGTCGGTGGAGCGACCGCCGAGCCAGATCACGAAGAACAGCGCCAGCAGGGTCAGGAAGAGCGGGACCAGCGCGACGGCGGGCAGGCCGCCGTTGACCAGGGCGAGCACCGCGGTCGTGGCGCCGGCGACGACGACGACGGCGATCCCGGCCAGCATCAGGGTGGGGTACCTGCGCACCTCGTGGAAGGCGCCCGGCACGGCGGGGGCAGCCGGTGGTGCGGGGACGACCGCCGGAGCGAGCGGGGCTGCCGGGGCCTGCACCGCGGCCGGTGGGACGACCTCGACGCTGCTCGGCTGCGCCTTCTTGTCGGCCTTGTCGGCCTTGTCGGTCTTGTCGGCGCGCGAACCGATCCGCTGGACCCGCGAGGCCAGTCGACCAGCAGCGCCCGCGACCGGGTGGGAGCGAGGCTCGGCCGCCGGCAGCGGCAGGCTGACGCGCGGCACGGCAGCGACGCTCGGCACGGCGGCGTCGGCGGCCACCGGGGCGTCGGCCTCGGCGACCGCTGCGGGATCGGGCGTCTCGACGACGCCGGTGGTCGGCTCCGTGGCCGGCTCGCCGGCTCCACCGGCGCCTCGTGGGCGTCGGGGAGCTCGACGACCGGGTCCGGCTCGGGCGCGGCGAGCCGACCGGCTCCGGCTCGGCGGGCGCCTCGGCAGCGACAGCGGCCACCAGGGTCGCCGGTCGCGGCACGGCGAGCAGCCGGGCGCGGGCCTCGGCGAGCTGGATGGCGAGGTCGGCGGCGCGGGTCTCGGCCTCGGCCCGGGCCTGGGCGTGCCGCGCGGCGGTGCGCTCGGCGTCGGCGCGCGACTGGGCCTGCTGGGCCGCTTCGCGCTTGGCGCTGGACAGCTGCTCCTGGGCGACGCGCAGCGACTCCCGGTGCTCGCTCAGCAGGGCCTCGGCCTGGAGGTGGACGTCGCGCACCCGTTCCTCGGCCTCGCGGCGCTGCACCGACGCGGTCTCGGCGAGGTTGGCCTGGGTGCGGGCAGCCTCCTCGGCCTCCAGGCGCGCGCGCGACGCGGTCTTGGCGGCGTCCTCGACCGAGTGACGCAGCTGGCTGGCCAGACGCGCCTCCTCGGCGGCCGCCGCGGCCTGCTCCTGGCTGGAGGCGGCGATGCGGTTGGCCTCGACGACGAGCTCGATCTGCTCACGCGCCTTGATCTCGGCCTGGCCGCGGTCGAGGAAGGCCTGCTCGGCCAGGCGCGCCTGGTCGGTGGCGGCGAGCTCGGCGACCTGCCGCAGCTCGAGCGCGCGCGTCGAGAAGGCGGCGTACTCCTCCGCGGCGGCAGCGGCGGTCTCGGAGACCTCGCGCGCGCGGTTCTCGGCCTCCATCGCGGCGATGTGAGCCTCTTCGGCCAGGCCGACGTGGCGACTGGCGGCGCGCTCGGCCTCGCCGCGCGCCCGGGTCTGCTCCTGGGCGTTCTCCTGGAGCACCGAGCGCTCCTGCTCGGCCTGCTCGACGAACGTCGCGAACTCCTGGGCTGCGGTGGCGGCGCGCACCGCGATGTCGCGGGCGGCCTCCTCGGCCTCGGTGCGCTGCTCCTGGGCGACCCGGGCCTGCTCGGCCTGGGCCGCGGCCGCCTCGTCGGCCACGCGGCGCGCCTCGGCCTGGCCGGCGGCACCGGCCTCGATCGTGCGTCGCTCCTCCAGCGCCTGACGGGCGAAGGCGATGTGCTCCTCGGCGGCGTTGGCCGCCTGGTCGCCGACGCGCTGGGCCATCGCCGCGGCCTCGGCCGCGGCGAGCTGCGCCTGGCGCGCCACCTCGCTCTGGCGCACGGCGAGCTCCTCGGCCTGGGTGCGCGCCTTGACGGCCTCGGCGGCGGCGCTCTGGAGCGTGTCGCGATCGACGGCGGCCTGCCGGACGAACTCGGCGTACTCCTCGGCGGCGACCCCGGCCGCGTCGGCCAGCTCCCGGGCGCGGTCCTCGGCGGCCGCGCGCTGGGCCATGGCCTGCTCGGCGAGCGCCGACTGCTCCGCGGCGGCGAGCTCGGCGGCCCGACGCGCGTCGGCGAGCTCGCCGAGGGCGACCTCGACGGCCTCGCGGTCCTCGGCGGCGTGCCGGGTGAAGGCGGTGTGCTCCTCGGCCTTGGTCGAGGCCTGCTCGGCGACGCTGCGGGCGCGCAGCTCGGCGTCCTGCGCGGCCTGGTGGGCCTCCTCGGCGAGGCGGGCGTGCCGCTCGGCAGCCTCCTCGGCGGTGGTGCGGGCCCGGATCTGCTCGCGGGCGGCGCGCTCGAGGCGGTCGCGCTCCTCGTGGGCCTCGCGGATCGCGACGAGGTGCTCGTCGGCGGCGACGACGGCCGCCTCGGACAGCTCGAGGGAGCGCTGCTCGCTCGCGGCGCGGTCGGCGAGCGCCTGCTCGGCGAGCTCGGTGTGGTAGCGGGCGTTCTCCTCGGCGCGCGCCCGGGCGGCGGTCGCCTCCTGGGCCTGGACGGCGTCGCGCCGGGCCGCGAGCTCGGCGGCCTCGCGCTGGGCCAGGGTGGTGACCACACGCTCGGCCAGCTCGGTGGCGTGCCGCTCGGCCGACTCCCGCTTGGACGACTCGGCCTCGGCCATCTCGACGTGGTCGCGTGCCGACTTCTCCGCGGACTCGCGGGCCGAGGCGGCGCGCTGGGCGGCCTCCTCGGCGGAGCGGCGCTGCTCGGCATAGCGGACGGCGGCCGCCTCGGCCGCCACCCGTGCCTCGTGGGCCTCCCGCGCGGCCGAGGCCTGCTCGGCGGCGGCCCGCTCGGCGATCGTGCGCGCCTGGATCGCCTCGGTGGCGAGCTCCTCGGCGACCAGCCTCTCCGCGGCCTGCTCGGCCGCCGCCATCTCGGCGTCGCGGCGCAGCTTGGCTGCTTGCTCCGTCGCGCCGGAGTAGGGAGAGGTCGGGGACATGGCCTACCTGATCTGGTCGGGGTGCCGGGTGGTGTGGTCGAGGGTCGATCCTACCCACCCTGGAGCCGGGGCGAGAAACGTGCGGTGGGCCGGCTCCGACCTGCCATGACGGCACAATTGTGCCGTTGTGGCACGGTCAGGCCGCCCCGACCTTCCGATACTCCACAATTGTGGAAAAACGGCAGGTCGAGCGCCCACCCACCACGCCGTCGGCTCACCTCAGGCGCGGCTCACCCCACCACGCTCGCCAGCGAGATCCCGTGGTCGGACGCGATCAGCTCGGCAGCCCTCTCGCCGATCATGATCGTGGCGGCGTTGGTGTTGCCGCTCACGACCGTCGGCATCACGCTGGCGTCGGCCACCCGCAGGCCCGCGACGCCGTGGACGCGCAGCTCGGGGTCGACCACGTCGCCCATCCGGCACGTCGACGTCTCGTGGTAGACGGTGAGCGCGTAGTGGCGGGCGATGTCGGCAAGCAGCTCGTCGCTGGGGACCGTCGCCCTCGCTGTGCCCGTGGGCGGCGGCGAGCGCCGGCGGCACCATCAGCGGCCCGATCCCGTCGCCGGGCCAGTGGTCGACGATGTCCAGCGCCCGCCGCATCACGGCCACCATCACCGTCATGTCGTGGGGGTCGGACGAGGTAGTTGAGGTCGATGACGCGGGGCGTCGGCCACGTCGGAGGAGGCCAGGCGCACCTCGCCCTCGGAGTGCGGCTGCACCGGGTTGGGCAGCACGACGACCGTCTCGGCGTCGGGCGACAGCGCGGCGTCGGGGTCGGCGAAGTAGTCGGCCGGGTCGACCCGGAAGAGGTGCCGCCAGATGTCGGGGGTGTAGCCGCAGGCGAGCAGGCCGATCTGGGCGTCGTGGGTGTGCAGGTCGCCGAGCCCGGTGGAGAAGAAGGCCACCGCGTCGTAGAACGACGACGACGCCAGCCCCTTGCCCGTGGTCGCCCACTCGGTGACCCGGCGCTCGGCCTCGGCCTTGAGGGCGGCCAGCTCGGGCGGCAGGTCGGCGTCGTCGGCCGGGTCGGCCGGCAGCGGTCCGGCCGGCGCCCGCAGGGCGTCGGGCCCGAGCGAGATCGCGATCTCGGTCATCGTCAGCGCGACGCCCGGTGCGGGGAACGCGAGCGGCACGTGGAGGTGGTCCTTGAGGTGCTTGCCCACGTGGGGGTTGTCGACGACGCACTCGACCCCGACCTCGGCGAGCTCGGCGCGCCGGTCCGATGCCCGACAGCAGCAGGATCTGGGGCGAGCCGATGGCGCCGGCACTGAGCACGACCTCGCGCTCGGCGTGGATCGTGGCCGTCGCCCCGGCGGCGTCGCGGTAGCGGATCCCGGTGGCGCGCGGCCCGGCACCGTCGGTCTCCAGGAGGATCTGCTCGACCAGGGCGTGGGTGATGATCGTGAGGTTGGGCCGGGCCATGGCCGGCTCGAGGAACGCGTGGAACGTCGAGGAGCGCTTGCCGTCACGCGTGGTGGTCTGGAACAGCGACGTCACACCGACCTCGCCGCCGCGGTCACGCCCGTTGTAGTCGCCGACCGGGATCCCGGCCGCCTCGGCCGCCTGCACGAACTGCTGGGCCGCGACCGTGCGAGGCGCTCGCACCGAGACCCCGAGCGGGCCACCGGTCCCGTGGGCCTCCTCGTCGATGACGATCCCCTCGGCGCCGTCCTCGGGGTCGACCGGGGCGAGGTCCTCGCTCTTGGCGAAGTAGGGCAGCACGTCGTCGTAGGACCACCCCTTCGCGCCGCCGGCGGCCCACCCGTCGAAGTCGCCGGGGTGACCGCGCACGTAGGCCATGTAGTTGAGCCCGGAGGAGCCGCCGAGCATCTTGCCGCGCGGCACCATCATCCGGTTGTCGGTCAGTCCCTTGCCGGCCTCGCCGGGGTCGCCGGTGTACATCCAGTCGACGTCGGGGTCGAGCTGCAGCGAGGCGACCGCGGCGGGCATCGCCTCGTGGGGCGGCGGCGGTCCGCCGGCCTCGACCAGCGCCACCCGCACGCGACGGGTCCTCGCTGAGTCGCGCCGCGATCACCGCGCCCGCCGACCCACCCCCGATCACGATGATGTCGAACCTGACCCGCGCTCTCGGCTCATGGATCGCTCCACCCGCTCGTGTCGCCGGGCCGCGACCCGTGGCAGCCCTCGGCCCCGCGACCCCCGGAGAGGGTCACGGTGTGATGGCTATCACTCCCGGGTTGACTTTCGGTCAGCCGCGCGGCGGGCGACAGCCACCTCACCCGGCGTCGGCGGCCAGCAGGAAGACCCGCAGCGCGGAGACGAACGACTCCGGCTGCTCGGAGTGGATCCAGTGCCCGGCGCCCTTGATGGTCGCCAGTCGGGTGCGGGGGAACAGCGCGCGCATCGCCGCCTCGTGCTCGGGACGCACGTAGTCGGAGGTCTCCCCCGCCAGCCACAGCACCGGGTGGTCGAAGCTCGCGCCGCACGGCTCGGGCCACCCGCCGATCACCGCCGAGCTCGCGACGCAGCAGCCCGAGGTTGGCCTGCCAGGCGAAGCCGTCGTCGGTGCTGCGGAGGTTCTGCAGCAGGAACCCGCGCACCGCCGGCGTCCGGGATCAGCGGCGCGAGCTGCTCGTCGGCGTCGCTGCGCCGGGTCAGCGTCGCCAGATCGAGCCCGGCCAGGCTGTCGAGGAGGTGCTCGAACTCCCCCGCCCCCTCGCTGGCGGCCGGCGAGATGTCGGCGACCACGAGGCGGTCGACCAGGTCGGGGTGCCGCAGGGCGAGCGCCATCGCGACCTTGCCCCCCATCGAGTGCCCGACGACGTGCGATGCCGGCTCCCCGTCGTACGTCGTGCGCAGCCAGGTCGCGACGGCGTCGGCGACGACCTCGTAGTCGACCGAGTCGGTCCACGCCGAGCGCCCGTGGTTGGGCAGGTCCACGAGCACCGAGCGCAGGTCGGGCAGGAGCGCCTTGGCGATCTGGGTGAAGTTGCGGCCCTGACCGAAGAGCCCGTGCAGGAAGACCACCCGCGGCCCGGCGTCCCCGACCTCGGTGGCGTGCAGCGACGGCGCCTCGTCCATCCGGCCACACTAGGGGCGGCGCGCGACGCGGCGGTCACGTGCCCGGTACGACGACCCGGTCGATGCCGCTGACCAACCAGTGCAGGGTCGCCTCGAAGCGCTCGGGGTGGTCCCACTCCCCCGGCGCCCGCAGGTCCAGCAGCGTCGAGCTGATCGTCCAGTGACCGACGTTGCCGGCGACCTCGATCGCACGCCCCTGGGAGAATCCGTGGTCCCGCAGCACGTCGACCAGGCGCAGGACGTAGGTGATGGTGGCGTCGCGGTCCTCGGGCGTCATCAGCCGACCGAGGTAGGGCCGCGCCAGCAGCGCAGAGCGCAGCGTGTGTGCCCAGGCCGTGAGGCTCGACTGCCAGTCGGGACCGGGGTGGAAGTCCAGCTCCATGCCGGCGAAGGCGTGCGCGACGATCCCGCGGACCAGTGCGTGCCGGTTGCCGACGAGTCGGTAGACCGTCTTGGTCGAGCAGCTCAGGCGGGCGAGTGACGTTGCGGACGTTGAGGCCCGGCAGGCCCGCGTCGTCGAGGAGGTCCAGGCCGGTGGCGTAGATCTGCTCGGCCGTGAGGGGCGGCCTGGTCATGGCCCGGTCATCGCGAAGCGTCAGTCAGGTCAGAGGTTGGTGGGGATGTGCATCACGGTGCCGCCGTCCACGACGTACTCCGACCCGGTCGAGAAGGAGGACTCGTCGCTGGCGAGGAACACCACGAAGGTGGCGACCTCGTCGGGCCGGCCCGCGCGACCCAGCGGGATCGGGATCAGCCCCTCGGGCATCTGGTCGGTGGCCGGGGTGCTGATGCGGCCGGGGTGCAGGGAGTTGACCCGGATGCCGTGGGGAGCCAGCTCCATGGCCGCCGACTTCGTGAGACCGGTCAGGCCCCACTTGGACGCGACGTAGCCGTGCGCCCACGGGGTGCCGCGCAGTCCCTCGATGGAGGAGGTGTTGATGATCGATCCGCCGCCCGCGGCGATGAGGGCGTCCGCCGCGGCCTGGATCCCGAGGAACGCACCGGTCAGGTTGACGTCGAGCATCTCCTGCCACTGGCTGCGCTTGTAGCGCTGGAGGGTGCCGCCGTTGAAGATGCCGGCGTTGTTGAAGAGCACGTCGAGCCTGCCGAACTCGGCCACCGCGGTCGACACCGCCCCGGCCCAGTCGTCCTCCTCGGTGACGTCGAGGTGGACGTAGCGCCCCGCCTCGCCGAGCTCGTCGGCCAGCGCTGCGCCCTCGTCGTCCAGCAGGTCACCGATGACGACGCGGGCACCCTCGGCGACCAGCATCCGCGCGCTGGCGGCGCCGATGTTGCGCGCGCCCCCGCTGATCAGCACGACCTTGCCCTCGACACGTCCCATGCGGGTGAAGATAACATCGTTTTCCACCGGGTAGAACACGTTCTAGATCAGAGGACCTCCATGACCAGCTCGACGCCCATCCGAGTCGCGCAGGTCGCGACCGGCAACGCCGGCACGCTCACCCTCAGGCAGCTCATCAGCGACGCGCGCTTCGAGCTCGTCGCCGTCAGCACCTCCAACCCCGACAAGGTCGGCACCGACGCCGGCGAGCTCGCGGGCCTCGACGTCCGCACCGGCGTCCTTGCGGTCGGCGACCTCGACGCCCTGATCGCAGCCGGGCCCCGGTGCGTCGTCTACTGCGCGATGGGCGACACCCGTCCGGTCGAGGCCACCAACGACGTACGCCGCCTGCTGGAGGCCGGCATCGACGTGGTCGGCTCGGCGCCCGGGACGTTGCAGCACCCGTGGGGGACGATGCCGCAGAAGGTGATCGACAAGGTCGAGGCCTCGGCGCTCGCCGGTGGCGCCAGCGTCTACATCACCGGGGTCGACCCCGGCTTCGCCAGCGATCTCGTCCCGCTCGCGCTCGCGAGCACGTGCCAGCGCATCGAGCAGATCACCTGCTACGAGCTGGCCGACTACGCGACCTACGACGGCGCGGAGGTGATGTTCGACCTGATGGGGTTCGGGCAGCCGATGGACGCCACTCCCCTGCTCTTCCTTCCCGGAGTGCTCGGGATGGCCTGGGGCACCGCGATCCGGATGATGGCCACCGGGCTCGGCATCGAGGTCGACGAGATCGCCGAGCACTGGGAGGCCGAGCCGGCCCCGGAGAGCTACGACATCGCCGCCGGACGGATCGAGCAGGGCACGATCGCGGCGCTGAAGTTCTCCATCAGCGGGATGGTCGCCGGGCACCCGGCGATCGTCGTGCAGCACGTGACGCGCACCCGCGACGACCTACGTCCCGACTGGGCGCGCCCCGCGTCCGGCGGCGGGTCCTACCGCGTCGAGATCATCGGCGAGCCGAGCTACGTGGTCGACGTCGTGCCGAGCAGCGAGCACGGCGACCACAACCACGCCGCGATCGTCGCGGCGTGCGGCCGCATCGTCAACGCGATCCCCGACGTGCTGGCAGCAGCGCCCGGCATCCGTACGACGTTGGACCTGCCGCTTCCCACCGGCCGTGGCACCTACGTCGGCCCCGGCGCCCGGCCGCCCGAGCGCGCTTGAGCGACCGCGTCAGTCGATGAAGGTGAGGTTGAGCGAGCTCGCGCGGACGTTGGTGAGACGGATGTTCTCACCGGGCAGCTCGCTGCAGCGGAGCTCGACCGCCAGGTTGGCCTCCTCGGGCATGGTGACCGTGGCCTGCAGTGCGAACGCAGCGAACTCCCCGGGCTGGCCGTTGGCGGCGAGAGCGGAGTTCTGCTTGACCAGGAGCGTGTTGCCCAACCACAGGCCGCAGGAGTTGCTGGACGACGCGGGGGTGTTGGCGGCGTTGTCGAGCTGGCCGGTGAAGAGCACCTGCTTGTAGCCGCCTCCCGCGATGTCGAGCGCGCTGGCGCACGAGGCGAGCGTGAAGTCGTTGCACGCGGGCAGCTCGAGGAAGGACAGGCTCTTGGGGTAGACGAAGGGCTCCGACAGGTTGTCGGTGTCGTCGGAGGTCAGTGACCCGTCTGTGACGTCGGCGCCGGCCAGGGAGCCGTCAGCGACGTCGGCGCCGGCCAGGGAGCCGTCAGCGACGTCTCCGCCCGTGAGGGAGGAGCTCTTGACATCGGCGCCGGTGAGGCTGTTGTTGCGGACGTCGATCGAGGCGATCGAGCCGTCCTTGATCTGCTTGCCGGTGATCAGCTTGGCGGCGGTGGCGGACCCGGCGACCGAGACGAGCACGACGGCGACGGCGAGGAGGAGGGCTGGGACGAGTCGGAGCGGACGGTTCATGGTGATGGTTTCCTTCGGAGGAGCGGGGCGGCCCGGTGCTGCCCCGATGACGACGACTCTGGACCTCGGCGCACCCCCGGGGCATGAGGGAAAGACCCCCAAGGTGCGGGAAGGGGGGAGGACATGACGTGCGGGGGACGACCGCAGTCGATGCCGACCCGTCGCGCTGGCGCGATCGGGTCGACATCGTGGGCGGCGGCTCGGGAGGGGTCAGAAGCCCGTGCGGACCGAGGTCAGGCGCGGCTGGGTCAGGCGCAGGGACTCGCCGGGGAGCTCGGTGCAGCGCAGGGTCACGGGCAGCGACGCGTCCGGAACACTGACGACCTGCTGCAGGGTGAACGAGGACAGCTCGCCGGGCTGACCGTTGGGGGCGAGGGCGAAGCGGGCCTCGGTCAGGACGTCGCCGCCCTGGACGAGACCGCACCGGTTGCTGATGTCGGGGACAGCTGCGCTGACGTTGTCGAGGACACCGGAGGCCGTGACCAGCTGGCTACCGGGCACGATCACGATGCTCAGCAGGTCCGCGCAGTCGTCCAGGGAGGTGTCGCTGCACGACGCGAGGTCGATGCCGGTGGTGTCGTCGAGGTCGGCGACGACCGTCGTCCGCGACTGCGGGCGCAGGTCGGCACGGGCGAGGCTGCCGTTCTTGACGTCGACGCCGGTGATGGTGCCGTTCTTGATCTGCTTGCCGGTGATGAGCTTGGCCGCAGTCGCGGTGCCGGCGATCGAGACGAGCATCACCGCGATGACGGCGAGCAGGGCGGGCACGAGGCGGATCGAGCGGGTGGTGCGGGTCATGGCGAGGTCCTTTGGCGGTGGGAGCGCTCTGGTGCTCTCCCGATGCTTGGAATCCTCGATGTCCGGCCACCCCCGGGGCATGAGGGATCGACCCCCACGTCCTCAGTTGAGGGGACCCTCGGGCTCGGCCGGCGATCCCGCCTGCGTCAGGCACCGAGCGCATGACCGACCTCGTGGCCGAGCACCTAGACGCGGAAGGCAGGAAGCCAGCGCCGCTGACCCTGCAGGCATGCGAAAGGGCCCCGACCACCAGGTGGTCGGGGCCCTCTCGGTCAGTTCAGTGCGAGATCAGGAGACGCGCACGTTCTCGGCCTGGGGACCCTTGGGGCCCTGGGCGAGGTCGAACTCGACCTTCTGGTTCTCGTCGAGCGACTTGTAGCCGTTGGACTGGATCGCGGAGAAGTGCACGAACACGTCCTCGCCGCCGCCGTCCTGGGCGATGAAGCCGAAGCCCTTGTCAGCGTTGAACCACTTGACAGTTCCCTGAGCCATGATCTGTTCCTTTGTTCGGTTCCGGGAGCACCGTGCTCCCGGGCCGCTGAAGACATCCACCTGTGCTGATGTCCAGCGAACCGAAGACCAGAAGTACGAAACATGGACCGCGACATGGTGTGCGGCACCGGATGGCCTGAGGCGCCATCCCTTCAACTACTGACAAGAGTACCCCCCACCCGCGACCAGCGCTGCATCCGGCGGCTGCCGGTGCGCTCAGGTCACCGCCGCGCACTCCTCTGCGGTCGCCTCCAGCGCCGAACGCGCCGTGTCGATGGCGGCGATCGGCTCCTCGAGGTCTCGAAGGACGACAGCGTCGAGCGGAGGTCCGACAGCGCCCCGGTCGCGTCGTCAGCACCTCGAAGGTCGCCTCGGGCAGGTTCGGCGTCGTCGCTGCCGCCTCCACGACGGTCGACACCCGAGCGAGGGCCGGCTCGGGATCATTCTCCGGCGAGTCCACCTCGACGCGGAAGTAGTCCTCGCGCGAGGGGGCCTCTCCGTAGGCCGCCGCCACGATCGTCAGGGTCTCCAGGTCGTAGAGCACCGAGTCGACGTCGGAGGCCGCCAGCTCGGTGACCACGGCGCGACACGCGACGGTGAAAGCGGTCTTTCCAGGTCGTCGTCACTCGGACCGGCCGGTCCCGCCGCCGCGCTCGACTCGCTCGTCGGCAGCCGGGTGAACCCCACCACCGCCGCCAGCACGACCACCCCGGCCACGATGGCACCGATCCGCTGGGCGCTGGACAGGCCGGTGGCCGCTGCCCCCGCCTTCTTCGTGCCCGAGACGGGCTGCTCGCCACTCACGTGGATCCTCCTGGTGTCCGGTGCGACCGGACGTGCTCCGAACGGCACGCCGGTCCACCTGCAGGCTACGTGGGGCGACGGCGATCAGTCGGCAGCGGTGGCGCCCCGTAGGCTGGTGGTCGCACTCTCGGCACCGTTGGAGGTCTCATGCCCGCACGTCGCGTCCTACCCACCGAGGAAGCCGCCGACCTGCTGCGACTGGTCCGCCAGATCGCCACCGACGAGCTCCTGCCCCTGGTCGCGGAGGCCGAGGCGGAGGAGACGTTCCCGCGCGAGGTGTTCCGGATGCTCGGCAAGACCGGGCTCCTGGGTCTCCCCTACTCCGAGGAGTACGGCGGGGGCGGGCTCTCCTACGAGGTCTACCTCCAGGTCCTCGAGGAGATCGCGGCCGTCTGGTCGTCGGTGGGTGTCGGAGTCTCGGTCCACGCCCTGTCCTGCTTCGGGCTGGTCACGGCCGGCACCGAGGAGCAGCGTCGGGCGTGGCTGCCCGACATGCTGGCCGGCGACCTGCTGGGCGCCTACTGCCTCTCCGAGGCCCACGCCGGCTCCGACCCCGCCGCGATGCGCACCACCGCACGGCGATCGTCAGGGAGTGACGGTGACGAGTACGTCCTCAACGGCGCCAAGGCCTGGACCACCCACGGCGGCCAGGCCGACTTCTACAAGGTGATGGCACGCACCTCCGACGACGGCGCCCGGGGCATCTCCTGCTTCCTCGTCCCAGCCGACACCGCCGGCCTGACCTCCGACCCCCCGGAGCGGAAGATGGGCCTCACCGCCTCCCACACGACCACCATGCGCTTCGACGACGTACGCATCCCCGCGCGAGCGGCGCCTCGGCGAGGAGGGCCAGGGCCTCAAGATCGCCCTGGCGGGCCTCGACGCCGGGCGGCTCGGCATCGCCGCGGTCGCGGTGGGTCTCGCCCAGGGGGCGCTCGACCACGCGCTGGCCTACGCCCGCGAGCGCACCGCGTTCGGTCAGCGGATCCTCGACCACCAGGGCCTCGCGTTCGTGCTGGCCGACATGGAGGTAGCCGTTCAGACCGCGCGTCAGGCGACCCTGCACGCCGCACGCCTCAAGGACGCGGGTCTCCCCTTCGGCCGCGAGGCGTCGATCGCCAAGCTCACCGCGACCGACAACGCCATGAAGGTCACCACCGACGCCGTCCAGGTGCTCGGCGGCGCCGGCTACACGCGCGACTACCCGGTGGAGCGCTACATGCGCGAGGCCAAGGTCATGCAGATCTTCGAGGGCACCAACCAGATCCAGCGCATGGTCATCTCCCGCCACCTCGACAAGGGCCCCGCCGGCGACATCAGCCACCACACGACCGAGCACGGCTGACCCTCACCGGTCGATGAGCGCCTGCATCTGCTCGGGGTAGCGGTCGCCGACGAGCGCGACCTGCTCGGAGGCCGCGTCGAGCTCGCTCAGGTCGTCGTCGGTGAGGGCGAGGTCGCCCGCGCCGAGGTTCTCGGTGAGCCGGGCCGTCTTGGTGGTGCCGGGGATCGGCACGATCCAGGGCTGCTGGGCGAGGAGCCAGGCCAGGGCGACCTGGGCGTTGGTCGCGTCGTGGCGTCCGGCCACGGAGCCGACGGCATCGACCAGGGCAGCACTGGCAGTGCGCGCCTCGGCGGTGAAGCGCGGCAGCGTGGCGCGCATGTCACCCTCACCGAACTCGGTGGACTCGTCGATCGCGCCGGTGAGGAAGCCTCGCCCCAGCGGGCTGAAGGGCACGAACCCGATCCCGAGCTCGGCGAGCGTCGGCAGCACCGAGGTCTCGGGCTCGCGCCACCACAACGAGTACTCGCTCTGCAGCGCGGTCACCGGGGTGACGGCGTGCGCGCGCCGGATGGTCTGCGCGCCGGCCTCGGACAGACCGAAGTGGCGTACCTTCCCGGCCTCGATCAGCTCACCGACTGCTCCGGCGACCTCCTCGATCGGCACGTCGGGGTCCACGCGGTGCTGGTAGAAGAGGTCGATCGTCTCGATCCCGAGGCGCCCGAGTGAGGCGTCGGCGACGTCCTTGATGTGCTCGGGGCGGCTGTCGACGCCCTTGCGCCGGCCGTCGCCGGACAGGTCGAAGCCGAACTTGGTCGCGATCACGACGTCGTCGCGCACCGGGCGCAGTCCCTCGCCGACGAGCTCCTCGTTGACGTAGGGCCCGTAGACCTCGGCGGTGTCGAAGAAGGTGACACCGGCCTCGACGGCCCCACGCAGCAGCCCGATCATCTCGCCGCGGTCGGCGGCGGCGCCGTACCCCGAGCTCATGCCCATGCAGCCCAGCCCGATGGCCGACACCCGCAGTCCACTTCGTCCCAGCTCACGCTTCTCGATCGTCATGCGTCCAGCCAACCACCGGGGTGGTGGAGCGGTGCGGGGTGCCCGATCGGCTGGCGGTCGGCTGGCGGTCGGTCGCTTGTAACTCACCGTTCGACCATCCAGCACACCGCTTGAACGGCGAGGTAGTTGATCTAACGGTGAGTTACAAGCGGCGAGCGTGGCGCCCGGCTCCGTGCGGCTACGTTGACACCATGTCCTCGCCGAAGCAGTGGGTCCTGCGGAGCTGTCCAGATCTCGCGCACCAGGACGGTCGGCGGTGACCGGCTCGCGGGCCGGCACCCAGGCCCTCCCCGAGGACCTGGTGGACGTGGCCCACCTCGTCACGGCCTACTACACCGGCGTGCCCGACCCGGACGACGTCGACCAGCAGGTCGCCTTCGGCACGAGCGGGCACCGCGGCAGCAGCCTCAAGACCTCGTTCAACGAGACCCACATCCTGGCGACCACCCAGGCGATCTGCGACTACCGCCGCGAGCAGGGGTACGACGGGCCGCTGTTCGTCGGTCGCGACACCCACGGACTCTCCGAGCCGGCCTGGGCCTCGGCGCTGGAGGTGCTGGTCGCCAACGACGTGACGGTGCTCGTCGACGACCGCGACGGCTACACGCCGACGCCGGCGGTCTCGCACGCGATCATCCGCGCCAACCGGGGCAGGACGTCCGGTCTGGCGGACGGGATCGTCGTCACGCCGTCGCACAACCCGCCTGCCGACGGCGGCTTCAAGTACAACCCGCCGCACGGCGGGCCCGCCGACACCGACGCCACCAGCGTGATCGCGCAGCGCGCCAACGAGCTGATCGCGGCCGGGCTGGGCGACGTACGTCGGGTGCCCTACGAGGCCGCGCGTCGCGCCGCCGGCGCCTACGACTTCCTGGGCACCTACGTCGACGACCTGCCGCAGGTCCTCGACCTCGACCGGATCCGCGAAGCGGGGGTGCGGATCGGCGCCGACCCGCTCGGGGGCGCGAGTGTCGCCTACTGGGGCGAGATCGCCGACCGGCACCGCCTCGACCTCACCGTGGTCAATCCCCTGGTCGACGCCACGTGGCGGTTCATGACCCTCGACTGGGACGAGAAGATCCGGATGGACTGCTCCTCGCCGTCCGCGATGGCCTCGCTGATCCGTCGCAAGGACGAGTACGACATCGCCACCGGCAACGACGCCGACGCCGACCGGCACGGCATCGTCACCCCCGACGCGGGCCTGATGAACCCCAACCACTTCCTGGCGGTGGCGATCGGCTACCTCTTCGGCGGCAGCCGACCGGACTGGCCGACCGAGGCGAGGATCGGCAAGACCCTCGTCTCCTCCTCGATGATCGACCGGGTCGCCGAGTCGTTGGGCAAGCCGATGGTCGAGGTCCCGGTCGGGTTCAAGTGGTTCGTCCCGGGCCTGATCGACGGGTCCTTCGGCTTCGGCGGTGAGGAGTCGGCCGGGGCGTCCTTCCTGCGCCGCGACGGCGGCACCTGGACGACCGACAAGGACGGGCTGATCCTCGCCCTGCTGGCCTCGGAGATCCTCGCCACGACCGGACGCAGTCCCAGCGAGCACTACGCCGACCTCACGGCGGAGCACGGTGAGCCGGCGTACGCCCGGATCGACGCGCCGGCCGATCGCGCCCAGAAGGCCAAGCTGGCCGCCCTCTCCCCCGACGACGTCAGCGCCACGGAGCTGGCCGGCGAGAAGATCACCGCGAAGCTCACCGAGGCGCCGGGCAACGGCGCCAGGATCGGCGGCCTGAAGGTCACCACCGCGTCGGCCTGGTTCGCCGCGCGCCCCTCGGGCACCGAGGACGTCTACAAGATCTACGCCGAGTCCTTCCAGGGTCCCGAGCACCTCGCCCAGGTGCAGGACGCCGCGCGCGACCTCGTCGCGGCCGCGCTCGCCGACTGAGGGGCTCCCCGCAACATCTCGCCACGGAATCCAGATGTAGGGGTTACATCGGTGTAGTTCTCCATATATGGTGGTCGTCGTAGCTGGTTCGGCCCGTCAGCCAGGGGGGTCGAGGCAAGAGGGAACCCGGTGTGAGTCCGGGACTGCCCCGCAGCGGTGAGTGGGAACGAACGCCGTCAACAGCACTGGGTGCGAGCCAGCACCTGGGAAGCGACGGCCGGTAGGGGTCGAGACCGAGCGATCGGTGCGACGCGCCCGCGAGTCCGAAGACCTGCCAGCGCACCACGCCCGTCGGGCGTGGTGGTCCGACGCCCCGAGGGAGGGCTGACGGCTCCGCAGCGCACGGTGCACCCCCGGTGTGACTCGTCGTCTGCAGCTGTCGCCTCGCTCGAGACCCGGACCTTCCGGACCGATTCTCGCGAGGAGAGAGCATGACGGTCACAGAAGTTCCCGCGCGCACCACGATGGGTGTGCGCAAGCGCAACGGCGAGACCGAGCCGGTCGACGTCAACAAGATCGTGCGCGCGGTCGACCGCGTCGCCGATGACCTGACCGACGTCGACCCGATGCGGGTCGCGACCCGCACGATCAGCGGGCTGTACGACGGTGCGACGACCGCCGAGCTGGACCGGCTGTCGATCCAGACGGCGGCGGAGATGATCGGCGAGGAGCCGCAGTACTCCCGGCTCGCCGCTCGCCTGCTGGCCGGCTACATCGACAAGGAGGTCCGCAACCAGGGCGTCGCGTCCTTCAGCCAGTCGGTCGGGCTCGGTCACGCCGAGGGCCTGATCGGCGACGAGACCGCCCGGTTCGTCAAGGACAACGCCCGCAAGCTCGACTTCGCGATCGAGGCCGACGCGGACCGGCGCTTCGAGTACTTCGGGCTGCGCACGGTCTACGACCGCTACCTGCTGCGCCACCCGGTCTCGCGCCTGGTCATCGAGACCCCGCAGTACTTCCTGCTGCGGGTCGCCTGCGGCCTCGCGCGCACGCCGTACGAGGCCATCGACTTCTACCGGTTGATGTCCTCGCTGGCCTACCTGCCGTCGTCCCCGACGCTGTTCAACTCCGGCACCCGCCACACCCAGATGTCCTCGTGCTACCTCGTCGACAGCCCGCGCGACGAGCTCGACTCGATCTACGACCGCTACGCCCAGGTGGCCAAGCTCTCCAAGTTCGCCGGCGGCATCGGCATCGCCTTCTCGCGCGTGCGCTCGCGCGGCGCCCTCATCCGTGGGACCAACGGCCAGTCGAACGGCATCGTGCCGTTCCTGCGCACCTTGGACAGCTCGGTCGCCGCGGTCAACCAGGGCGGACGGCGCAAGGGCGCGGCCTGCGTCTACCTCGAGCCGTGGCACCCCGACGTCGAGGAGTTCCTCGAGCTGCGTGACAACACCGGCGAGGACGCGCGTCGCACCCACAACCTCAACCTGGCCCACTGGGTGCCCGACGAGTTCATGCGACGGGTGGAGGCGGACGAGGCGTGGTCGCTGATCGACCCCCACGAGGCACCCGAGCTCGTCGACCTGTGGGGCGAGGCCTTCGACCGCGCCTACCGTCGGGCCGAGGACGAGGGCCGGGTCGTGCGACAGGTCGCGGCCCGCGACCTCTACGCGAAGATGATGCGCACCCTCGCCCAGACCGGCAACGGGTGGATGACCTTCAAGGACGCGTCGAACCGCACCTGCAACCAGACCTCCGACGAGCCGGGCGGCCCGGTCGTGCACCTGTCGAACCTGTGCACCGAGATCATCGAGGTGTCCTCCGACACCGAGACCGCGGTCTGCAACCTCGGGTCGATCAACCTCGCCCAGCACCTGACCGACGTCCTCACCGACACCGTCTCGACGACCCACGAGTCCGGCACGACGGGCGTCGGCATCGACTGGGACAAGCTGCGCCAGACGGTGCGCACCGCGGTCCCGCTGCTCGACCGCGTCATCGACGTCAACTACTACCCCAGCGACGAGGCAGCGCGGTCCAACCCGCGCTGGCGTCCGGTCGGGCTCGGGCTGATGGGCCTGCAGGACGCGATGTTCGCGCTCGGTCTCCCCTTCGACGGCGACGAGGCACGCGAGCTGTCGACGCGCGTCTCGGAGGAGATCTACCTGACGGCTCTCGAGGTCTCCTGCGACCTCGCCCGCGAGCACGGCCCGCACCCGGCGTACGCCGAGACGCGCGCCGCCCGTGGCGTGCTGCAGCCCGACCACTGGGACGTCGCGTGCCGCCAGCCCGAGCGGTGGGCCGCACTGCGCGAGGCCGTCGCCGAGCACGGCCTGCGCAACGCGCTGCTGATCGCGATCGCCCCGACGGCGACCATCGCCTCGATCGCCGGCTGCTACGAGTGCATCGAGCCCCAGGTCTCGAACCTGTTCAAGCGCGAGACCCTCTCGGGCGAGTTCCTCCAGGTCAACGCCGCCCTGACCCGCGAGCTCCGGGCGCGGGGGCTGTGGACCGCCGAGGTGCGCGAGCAGATCAAGAAGGCGGAGGGCTCGGTGCAGGGCATCGAGGCGATCCCGGCCGACGTACGACTGCTGTTCCGCACCGCCTGGGAGCTGCCGCAGCGTGCGCTGATCGACATGGCGGCCGAGCGCTCGGCCTTCATCGACCAGAGCCAGTCGCTCAACCTGTTCATCGCCGGCCCGTCGATCGGGAAGCTGTCGTCGATGTATCTCCACGCGTGGAAGGCAGGCCTCAAGACGACCTACTACCTGCGCTCGCGACCGGCGACCCGGATCACCCAGACGACGACGTCGGTCGAGCGCACCGCCGTACCGGCGACCACGACCGAGCCGAACCCCACCCCGACCACCGACCAGGACGCCATCGCGTGCTCCCTGGAGAACCCCGAGAGCTGCGAGGCCTGCCAGTGACCACCACGACCGACACCACGTCCCACCCCGCCACCTCCACCGAGCCGACCCGGATGCTGCTCGACCCGGGCATGAACCTGACGCTGCGGCCGATGCGCTACCCGCACTTCTACGACCGCTACCGCGACGCGATCAAGAACACCTGGACCGTGGAGGAGGTCGACCTGCACTCCGACCTCAAGGACCTCCAGCGGCTCACCGAGGCCGAGCGGCACCTGGTCTCGCGGCTCGTCGCGTTCTTCGCGACCGGTGACACGATCGTGGCCAACAACCTGGTGCTCAACCTCTACCAGCACATCAACTCCCCCGAGGGCCGGCTCTACCTCTCGCGCCAGCTCTTCGAGGAGGCCGTGCACGTGCAGTTCTACCTGACCCTGCTCGACACCTACGTCACCGACGAGACCGAGCGTCACGAGGCGTTCGCCGCCGTCGACAACATCGCCTCGATCAAGGCCAAGGCCGACTTCTGCTTCCGCTGGATCGACTCCGTCTTCGACCTCGACGAGCTGCAGACCAAGGAGCACCGCAGGAAGTTCCTGCTCAACCTCATCTGCTTCGCCGCGGTCATCGAGGGTCTCTTCTTCTACGGTGCCTTCGCCTACGTCTACTTCCTGCGTTCGCGCGGCCTCCTCAACGGGCTGGCGTCGGGCACCAACTGGGTCTTCCGCGACGAGTCGATGCACATGGCGTTCGCCTTCGACGTGGTCGACACCGTGCGCGAGGAGGAGCCCGACCTGTTCGACGACGAGCTCGCCGCCCAGGTGCGCCAGATGCTGATGGACGGGGTCGACGCCGAGGCACAGTTCGCCGAGGACCTGCTCGGCGGTGGCGTCGCCGGGCTCTCGACGGCCGACATGCGCTCCTACCTCGAGTACGTCGCCGACCGTCGCATGGAGCGACTGGACCTGCCGGTGATCTACGGCTCCCGGCAACCCGCTCGCCTTCATGGAGCTGCAGGACGTGCAGGAGCTGTCGAACTTCTTCGAGCGCAAGGTCTCGGCCTACCAGGTCGGCGTCACCGGCGTCGGTGGGCTTCGACGAGGACTTCTGACCTCGACCCGACACACACCGGGCACCAGAAAGCCCGCACCCCCGAGCGAAGGGGGTGCGGGCACGATTTCTGGGAGGAAACCGATCCCAGGATGACGCCTTCAGTCGCTTATTGCAAGTCCTTCGCAATAAGCGACTGAAGGCGTCACTCGGTCGGCCGCCTCCGGACCGCGGTGACGGTCTCGTCGCGGAACATGGTGATGGTGACGGTGCTGCCGTCGGGGGCGGTGTGGTCCGCACTGGCCTTCTTGGGCGTGCTGCGGCTGGAGTCGGCGCTGTTGCGGTGCAGCCTGGCGTACAGGTGGGCCAGCTGGTCGACCGTGATCTCGGCGCCGGTCTCCTCGCTCATCGCCTCGGCGACGTGACGGCGGTGTGAGCGATCGGCGCGCAGCACCCCGAGGGCGGCGCGCGAGACCTCGAGCGAGACCCCGATCCCAACGACGGCGACGACCACGCGCACCGCGACCGACGGCACCAGGACCGACACCAGGAGGACGGCCGGGTAGACCGTCAGCAGGGTGCCGAGCCAGAGGTCCCACCGCCCGTAGAACGGATACCCGGTCTCGGTCGCCGCCCACGTGTAGCGCTTGCTGCGGCGTACGTGGTCACGGCCGTCGGTCATCTACTGCCTCCCCCGCACGAAGCGACAGGGCCTGATCCGCATGTCTGCAGATCAGGCCCTGTTTCTCTGTAGCGGGGGCAGGATTTGAACCTGCGACCTCTGGGTTATGAGCCCAGCGAGCTACCGAACTGCTCCACCCCGCGTCGGTGAACAGAACGTTACCGGCTCGGGGTGGAGCGTCCAAATCGTGCGGTGGAGAGGTGGGTCACGGCGGGCCCCCGGGGTGTGGAGGCTTCGTCGACGGTCTCGCCCAGCGGCTCGACCTGCTCAGCCTCCGTTGCTGGAGGTCGCCGTGGCGTCCGCGCCGCGCTGGTCGATCTGGTCGCGCAGGGCGAGGGCCCGCTCGAGGAACTTCTGGGCCTTGGCGACCTGCTTCTGGTAGAGCCCCAGCTTGCCGTCGGCGAGCGCCGCGTCGGCGGCATCGAAGGCGTCGATGGCGGCGTTCAGAGCACGGTCCTGCTGCTGCTGCAGGGTGCCCCCGGTGGCCGGCGGCGGGTCGGTCTGACCCGGATCCGGCCGGATCCGTCCCGGATCCGTGCCCGGCTCGGTGCCCGGAGGCGGATCGGTCGGGGTCGTCGTACCGTTGTTGGCGGCGTTGAAGAGGTCCTGGATGGCCTGCTGGAACGTCGTGCCGTAGCCGATGTTCGTCCCCGAACCTCACCTGCACGAAGCGCAGCTCGGGATAGCTGGCGTCGGTGACCTGACGCGAGACGTAGACCGGCTGGACGTACATCAGCCCGTTGTTGATCGGGAACGTCAGCATGTTGCCGTAGGCGACCCTCGCGCCGGAGTTCTTCAACGGCAGCAGCGCGGTGTTGATGCGCTCGTCGGAGATGAAGTCGTTGGCGACCTGGCCGGGGCCCTGGTCTGGTTGCCGTCGTCGCCCTCGGCATCGGCGTCGTTGAGGCGCAGCACCTTGAGCTGGCCGTAGTCGTCGCTGTCGGCATCGGAGTTGACCGAGATGAACGACGCCAGGTTGTTGCGCTTGCAGGGCACGTAGACCGAGGTCAGCGAGAAGTTCGAGGCGTCCGCTCCCGCCGACGAAGAGCCGGTAGGGCGCCTGGAAGTCGCCCTGGTCCTGCGGGTCCTCGGGGACCGTCCCAGCGGTCGTTGTTCTCGTACCAGTCGCTGGCGTCGCTCACGTGGTAGCGGGCGAACTGGTAGCGCTGGACCTTGAAGAGGTCCTCGGGGTAGCGCACGTGCTCGAGCAGGTCCTCCGACATCTCCGACTTCGGCTCGACGGTGCCGGGGAAGGCACCCATCCAGGCCTCGCAGGATCGGGTCCTTCTCGTCCCAGGCGTAGAGGGTGACCTCGCCGGTGTAGGCGTCGACGGTCGCCTTGACCGCGTTGCGCATGTAGTTGATCTCGTCGGTCGGCAGCGTCTGCATGCCGGTCTGCACCTGCAGCGCGTCGTCGATCATGTCCTCGAACGACTCGCGCTGGGAGTGCGGGTAGCGGTCGGTCGTGGTGTAGCCGTCGAGGATCCACGGGATCGCGTCCGTCGACGACCGCCGGGTAGGCGTCGCTGTCGACGGTCAGCCACGGGGCGACCTTCTCGACGCGCGTCCTGGGGTCGCGGTCGAAGAGCACCTTGGAGTTGTCGTTGACGCGGCCCGAGAGCAGGAAGTTGGGCTCGCCGAACTTGATCGCGAACATCAGCTGGTTGAACGTGCTGCCGACCGAGGCGTCGCCGGGGCCGTCGAAGGTCGTGGTCGTGCCGAGGTCGGAGCCGGGCACCGGCAGGTTGAGCTCGACGTCCTCGGCCGCTCCGACGACTTGCCGACCACCGAGTAGTCGGGGCTCTGCTCGCCGTAGTAGATGCGGCTCTCGAAGGCGCCGAGCTCGGCGGAGATGTCGGTCTCGGCGGAGTTGATGCCCTGCGCCCACTCGAGCCCGCCCGAGGACGCGGCGCGTCGGCGCCGGTGTCGGAGGTGACGGCGTTCTCGGCGTCGCGCTGGTTGGCGTAGGCGGCGATGATGCCGTTGCCGTGGGTGAAGACGGTGTGCAGGTTGGACCAGTTGCGGGCGTCGGGGCTGAGCCCGTCCTGGTCGAGCTCGCGGACGCCGAGCACCATCGCGCGGTCGGAGCCGTCGATCTCGTAGCGGTCGACGTCGAGCACCTCGGGCACCGAGTAGTAGCCGCGCTCCTGCTGGATGTTCTCGAACGCCGGCGAGACCTGCTTGGGGTCGACCAGCGGCACCGAGCTGAGCAGCGGGGCCGAGCGGCGGCCGCGCGTCGCGTCGAGCGAGGTGTTGGGCGAGAACGGCGTCGTCTCGACGTCCTGGAGGTCGTAGGCCGCCTGCGTCGCCTCGATGTTGCGGGCGATGTAGGGCTCCTCCTTGTCGGCCTCGGACGGCTTGACCTGGAACTGCTGCACGATCGCGGGCCAGATCATGCCGAGCAGGATCGCGGACAGCACGAGCAGCGCCAGCCCGACCGACGGCAGCTGCCAGGTGCGGCGCCAGACGTTGAGGAAGAACAGGATCGCGCAGATCACCGCGACGCCCATCAGGATGTTCTTGGCCGGCAGCACGGCGTTCTCGGCGGTGTAGTTCATGCCGGTGAAGAGCGAGTTCTTCTGGTTGACCAGGTCGAAGCGGTCGAGGTAGTAGTCGACGCCCTTGGCCAGCACGAACAGGCCGAGCAGCACCGACAGCTGCGCCTGGGCGGCCGGCGAGAGCCGGTCGGGGGCGGACTGGAGCCGGATGCCGCCGTACAGGTAGTGGGTGACGAGCGCGGCGATGATCGCCATCACGAAGATGGCCATCGAGAAGTCGACGATGAAGTGCAGCCACGGCAGGTCGAAGACGTAGAAGCCGATGTCGCGGTTGAAGTAGGGGTCGTCCTGGTCGAAGGAGCCGCCGTTGCGCCACAGCAGGTAGGTGCGCCAGTGGCTCATGCCCGAGGCGCCGGCGAAGGCGCCGACGACCAGGGCGACACCGAGCACGACCCACACGCGGATCGGGGTGACGACGTCGCGGTAGCGGTCGAGGTTCGTCTGCTCGCGCGAGTTGGGGCGGAACAGCGGCCGGAACCGGTAGGCGAGGTAGATGTTGAGCGCCACGATGCCGCCCAGGACGGCGCCGAAGACCAGGAACAGCCCGATCCGGGTCCACAGCAGGGTGCTGAACACCCCGCCGTAGCCGACGGACTGGTACCAGAGCCGGTCGGTGTAGATCGAGGAGAAGCCGGTCAGCGCGAAGATCGCCACGATCACCACGACCGCCGTGATCAGCAGGGCGCGCGAGCGCCGCGGGGCGGCCTGGCGCGGGGGCGGTGTGGCCCTCGGGTCGTCGTCGAACAGCTCGCTCACGGGTTCTCCTCCAGCGGCTCGTGGAGAGCCGGGTCGTCGTGCTGATCAGTGCGGGTCGTCGTCGGGTCGGTCAGGGTGTCGCGCAGCAGGGTCAGCAGGCCGGGCACCAGGTCGATGCCGCCGACCACGGAGGCGTCGTCGTCGTGGGCGCGCAGGCGCAGGGCGCAGTACGTCGAGCCGCTGCGGGTGGCGCCGGCGACGATGCGCACCTCCTGGCGGTCGGGGTGGTCGCGGGCGAAGGCGCGCGCCTCCACCGGGTCGTCGGGCAGGCCGGCGTCCGAGCCGGGCGGCAGCACGAGGCGCTCGACCATCGCCGCGCAACCGGCCACTCCGGCCGGCCACACGATCGACTCGAGCACCGCCTCCAGCGGCCTGGGCCGGGTCGAGCTGGTCCTGCTCGACGGCGGTCAGCGAGCCGTGCTCGGCGGCGGAGTCGAGGCCCATCGCGGCGGCGAGCTGCGGCTCCTGGCGCACGAGGTCGGCGGTGTCGACGAGGGCGTAGAGGCGGCCGGGCTGGTCCCAGCCGTCGCCGGCGAGGTGGCTGCTCGATCTCGAGGACCGCGCTGGCCAGCGCGGGGTCGGCGTCGAGGTCGCCCCAGCGCGGGTCGGCGGTCAGGGGCTCGGTCTCGGCGTCGCTCACGGTACGTCCTCGCACGACGGCAGCTCGGCGCTCGGGTCGGCGGCGTAGGCCTCGAGCGCGAGGCGCACCTCGTGCATCGTGCTCGCGCGCACGAGGCTCATGTCGCCGTTGTCGGCGCCCATCGCGTCGGCGCAGTTGTCGACCGGGACGAGGAACAGGTCGGTGCCCTCGGCGCGGGCCCCGGCGATCTTCTGCTGGATCCCGCCGATCGGTCCGACGGTGCCGTCGGGGGCGATCTCGCCGGTGCCGGCCACCCGTGCCCCGCCGGTGAGCGAGCCCGGGGTGATGGTGTCGTAGACGGCCAGGGAGAAGATCAGCCCGGCGCTCGGACCGCCGATGTTGTCGGAGATGTTGATCCGCACGTCGAAGGGGAAGTCGTAGTCGAAGCCGGGAGCGATGCCGATGAGCAGGCGCGACTTGCCGTCGACCTGCTCCTCGACGGGGGTGACCTCGACGGTCTCGGCCTTGCCGCCGCGCTCGATGCCGATGCTCAGCGGCTCGCCGGCGGCACCCTTCTGGATCTGCTTGCGCAGCTCGAGGTCGTCGGCGACGTCGACGCCGTCGACGCTGAGCAGGCTGTCGCCGACCTCGAGCACGCCGTCCGAGGCCGCGCCCGGCGTGACCGCAGCCACCTGGAGCACCTGCGGCACCTCGATGCCGTCCTCGGTGAGGGCGACGTAGACCGCGTCGTCCTGCGAGGTCGCCATCTGCACCGCGCCCTCCTCGCGGCTGCTCTCGGCCGTCTCGCCCTCCTGGTGCACCGAGGAGTAGGGGTAGACCGCCTTGTCGCCGCTGAACCACGTCGCCATCAGCCGGCTCAGCGAGAGGTAGGCCGCGGACGGCGACTCGCCGTCGGGCGCGGACGGCGAGACCCGCACCGTGGTCATCCGCAGCTGGCCCGTCGTCGCGGTAGACCTCGTGCCCGTCGACCTGCACCACCTCGGCGTCCGCGGCGTCGTCACCGAGCACGTCGATCGTGCCGCCGGGCGCGAACGTGGCGAACGGCAGTCCCTGCACCCCGGCGAAGACGAGGAGCGCGAGCACCGCCGGCACGGCGACGACCGCGGCGATGAGGCGCTGGTTCATGCCGCAAGCCTCTCATTCGCGGCCAAGGACGACCTGCCGCAGGCTCATCGCCAGGGCCGGGCGACGGATCGGGTCGCGGTGTCGACCCGCGCCGGCGCACGGCGACGCCGCTGCTGCGGTCCGGTGTGCGCGGCGCCACGGCGTATCCCGGGGGTGGCGGGTGCCTGCTCCAGGGGAAGCGCCGCGACCCGCGGCCCTGGCGCGCCTCGAGCGCGACCCCGAGGCGGCGTACGGCCTCGTCGCGGTCGACCTCGCCGCGGCCCTCGCGCCCCAGCCAGCCACCCAGACCATGGCGACGAGCGTCACCACGACGGGGGGCAGGAGCCAGAGGAGGACCACGGGCCAGGGTAGGTCGGCGGCTGGCTCACCGGGTTTCGACACGCTCGGTCGCGGGTTCGTTCCTCACCCGCGCTCGCTGCTCAACCACCATCGATCACGCCGGCTCCGCCGTCGTGATCACGGCGTGCCGACCCACTCGTCGGAGCCGTCGGTGAAGACCTGGTGCTTCCAGATCGGCACCTGGTCCTTGAGGGTGTCGATGAGGTCGCGGGAGGCGTCGAAGGCGACGCCGCGGTGGGCCGAGGCGGTGCCGATGATGACCGCGATGTCGCCGATGTCGAGGTGGCCGGTGCGGTGGACCGCGGAGACGCCGTGGACGTCGTGGCGCGAGGCGACCAGCGCGCAGACCTCGCGCAGCCGGTCGAGCGCGCTGGGGTGGGCGGAGTAGTCGAGGCCGTCGACGCCGCGGCCGCCGTCGTGGTCGCGCACCCGCCCGACGAAGAGCGTCACGCCGCCGTCGGCGGCCTCGTCGAGGCTGTCGAGCACCTCGGTCGACGTCGAGGGAGGTCTCCCGGATGTCCACGAGCCGGACGGCGCCGGACCCGGGGGTGCGCTGGAGGCGGTGCTGGTCACAGCCGCGACCCTACCGGCGCGCTCCCGCACGTTGGCCGAGCGGCGTAGGTTGGAGTCATGAGTGACAACCCCCAGAACGGCCCCGACGACGCGTCCGGGGACGACTCCAACCCGTTCAAGGGCACCCCGTTCGAGCAGTTCTTCTCCGGCGGCGCCGGTGGCCTCGGCGGTCCCGGCGGCTTCGACTTCAGCCAGCTCGCGTCGATGTTCGGCGGCGCCGGCGGCGCCGGCGGTCAGATGCCCGACCTCGGCGCGCTCTTCGGCCAGCTCCAGTCGCTGATGCAGCCCTACGACGGCGCCCTCAACTGGGACGTCGCCACCGACCTGGCGCGCAAGAGCGTGGCGACCACGCCCGACCCGAGCCCCACCGCCCGCGAGAGCGACGCGGTCGCCGACGCCGTGCGCCTGGCCGACCACTGGCTCGACGAGGTCACCGACTTCCCCTCCGGCGTCACCTCCACCGCGGCGTGGAGCCGCGCTGACTGGATCGTCAGCACCCTCGACACGTGGAAGGTGCTGGTCGAGCCCGTCGCCGAGCAGTCGGTCAAGGGCATCGGCGGCGCGCTGCCGGCCGAGGCCCAGGCCGCCGCCGGACCGATCCTCGGCATCGTCGGCAAGGCGGTCGGCGCGATGCTCGCCAACCAGGTCGGCTCGGGCCTCGGCGTCCTGGCCGGCGAGGTGCTCGGCGCCGCCGACATCGGCATCCCGCTCAGCGCCCCCGGCAAGGTCGCCCTCGTGCCGTCCAACGTGGCGCGCGTTCGCCGACGGTCTCGACGTCACCGAGGACGACGTACGCCTCTACCTCGCCCTGCGCGAGGCCGCCCACCAGCGCCTCTTCGCCCACGCGCCGTGGCTGCGCGAGCACCTGATCGGCGCGGTCACCGACTACGCCCGCGGCGTCGAGATCAACGCCGAGGCCCTCCAGCAGCGCATGGAGGAGCAGCTGCGCGGCATCGACCCGGCCAACCCCGAGTCGATGCAGCAGCTCCTCGAGGGCGGTCTGTTCGACCTGCCCCGCTCCCCCGCCCAGGCCGCCGCGCTCGAGCGGCTCGAGATCGCGCTGGCGCTGGTCGAGGGCTGGGTCGACGAGGTCGTCGGCCAGGCCACCGCCGAGCGGATGCCCGCGGCCACCAAGCTCCAGGAGCTCGTACGCCGTCGCCGCGCCGCCGGCGGGCCGGCCGAGCAGACCTTCGCGGCCCTGGTCGGCCTCGAGCTGCGCCCGCGCCGGCTGCGCGACGCCTCCACCCTGTGGGCCTCGCTGCGCACCCGCCAGGGCCCCGAGGCCCGCGACGGCGTGTGGACCCACCCCGACCTGCTGCCCACGTCGGCCGACCTCGACGACCCGCTGGGCTTCCGCGAGGACGCCGCGCGCCCCCGAGACCCTGGGCGAGGACGACTTCGACGCCGAGCTGCGCAAGCTCCTCGACGGCGACCAGCCCGAGGAGCCGGGCCCCGACGCGTGAGCGGTCCCCGTGGTCTGCACGCCGACGCCCTGACCACCCTGCGCTCGTGGGCGGCGCCCGACACCGCCGCAGGAGGCGCTGCGGGAGCGCTTCGTCGCCCACCTCGAGCAGCACCCGCGAGGCGATGACCCGCGAGGGTCGGCCCGACCACCTCACGGCCAGCACGCTGGTGCTGGACAGCGCCGGCACGCCGGGTGCTGCTGACGCTGCACGCCAAGGTCGGGCGGTGGTTCCAGTTCGGCGGCCACCCCGAGGCCGGCGACGCCACCCTGGCCGCCGCCGCCCTGCGCGAGGCGCTCGAGGAGTCCGGCCTCGGCCCCGACGATCTCGCGCTGGACGCCGTACCGGTCGCTGCTCGACGCGCACCTGGTGCCGTTCTGCGGGCCCGGCGAGGGCGTGCACCACCTCGACGTGATGCACCGCGCGGTCGCGCGCGACGGAGCCGAGCACGCGGTCAGCGAGGAGTCGCTCGACGTGCGCCTGGTGGCCGGTCGACGCCCTGCCCGACCCCGAGCTGCGAGCCGTTCGTGCGGCTGGCGCTGGCCCGGGCGGCAGCGACGGGTCAGTCCTGGAACTCCTGCGGCGGAGTGATCCGCGCTCCCTCCGACCAGCCCGAGCAGGTAGCCCTGCGCCTTGCGCGCCTTGGGGTAGCGGTCGACCCAGGCCCAGAAGCCGCGCGTCGTGGCCAGGCTCGAGCAGGTGCGCCAGCTCGTGGACGATGACGTAGTCGACGACCCAGCCCGGCATCGCCTGGAGGCGCTCGGAGAGCCGGATCGAGCGGTCGCGACGGCGTGCACGAGCCCCAGCGGGAGTTCTGGTTCGACACCCAGCGCACCGACTCCGGGGTGGCGAGACCGCCGAGGTAGGCGTCGCTGAGCCGCTGGGCCCGCACCAGCAGGTCCTCGTCGCTCAGCGCCTCGCGCGCCTCGGCCTTCTCGATGCGGCGCACCATCGTGGCGACCCACTCGGCCTCGTCGGCCTCGCTGAACGACGCCGGGATCAGCACGACGATGCGCCTCGCCCTCGCGGTAGGCCGAGACCGTGCGGCGTCGACGCTTGGAGCGTCGTACCTCCACGCCGGGGGTCCCGGTGGTCCCCGGGGTCTCAGCACTGCCCATGGCGCGCACGTTACGGCGTGGGGCGGGCCCACTCCAGCAGGCGCTCGCGCTCCCACGTGTTGACGATCCGGTCGGCCTCGATGCCGACCTCCTCGGCGCGCTCGCACCCCAGGACCAGGAAGTCGAGCTGTCCGGGGGCGTGGGCGTCGGAGTCGATGGAGAACACGCAGCCCGCGTCGCGGGCCAGCGCGAGCAGGTCCGAGGGCGGGTCGCGGCGCTCCGGGCGGGAGTTGATCTCCACCGCCACGTCGTTCTCGGCGCACGCCTCGAAGACCGCGCGGGCGTCGAAGGCCGACTGCGCGCGGGTGCCGCGGTTGCCGGTCACCAGGCGGCCGGTGCAGTGGCCCAGGACGTTGGTGTGCGGCTGGCGGACCGCCGCGATCATCCGCTTGGTCATCGGCGCCTCGTCCATCGCCAGCTTGGAGTGCACGCTCGCCACGCGGACGTCGAGCCGCGCGAGGAGGTCGTCGGTCTGGTCGAGCGACCCGTCGTCGAGGATGTCGACCTCGATGCCCTTGAGCAGCGTGAACCCACCGCCGGCGCCGCGCTCCGAGGTGCTCGTTGACGGCGTCGACCACCCCCAGCTGGCGGGTGAGCCGCTCGCGCGGAGAGCCCCCGGGCGACCTTGAGTCGCGGCGAGTGGTCGGTGAGCACGAGGTAGTCGTGACCGAGCTCGATCGCGGTCATCGCCATCTCCTCGATCGGCGAGCCGCCGTCGGACCAGTCGGAGTGCGAGTGGCAGGTCGCCGCGCAGGGCCGCGCGCAGGTCGGCCCCGCCGTCGGTGAGCGGGCCGGCGTACTGCTTCTCCAGGGCGGCGAGGCGCTCGGGCAGCTCGCCGCGCGCGGCGGCCGCGATCACCTTCGCCGAGCTCGCCCCGACCCCGGGGAGGTCGACGAGCGTCCCCTCCTCGGCGGCGCGTCGTACGTCGTCCTCGGCGAGCGGCAGGATCGCCGCGGCCGCGCCGCGGAAGGCCTTGACCTTGTAGGTGTCCTCGCGGGCGCGCTCGAGCAGGAAGGCGATGCGGCGCAGGGCCGCGACCGGGCCGCCGTCGTAGGCCGAGGAGTCAGCAGCGTCTGTCATTTCTTCTCTCCACAGTCGGTGGATGGTCATTGTCGCTGGTCAGCGCGGTTCAGGACACCTGCGACCCATCCTCGTCCACAGCACCCTCCCCCGGCTCTCCCCCGGATCCGGGAGTTGTCCACAGCCCTGTCCACAGGCCTCGTCCACAGGGCGGGCGGCTCGCGGACGCGATCGCATTGACCACGAGCACCGCCGCCTCCCTAGGTTTGCGCCCAGATGAGGCCTCCGGGCCATCCGGTGAGACTCGCAGGGGAAGGCGAGTCTCACCACGGTGGCCCGGGGGCCTCTTCTGCTGCCCGGCGGTCACCTCGGCCCGCTCAGCGCCCCTCGAAGACCGGCGCCCGCTTCTCCTGGCACCGCCGCGATCCCCTCCTGGAGGTCGGCGGTGGCCAGGGTGATCGGCTGGGCCAGGGCCTCCCACTGCAGCGCGGTGTCGAGGTCGGCGTGCCCGCCGCCGGCCAGGGCGATCTTGGTGAGCCGGGTGGCGATCGGGGCGTTGGCGGCGACCTGCGCCGCGGTCTCGAGGACCGTCGTCGAGGAACCCCTCGCGCGGCAGCACCCGCGAGACCAGGCCGAGGCGCAGCGCCTCCTCGCCCTGCACCAGCGCGGCCGGTGAGCAGCAGGTCGCGCGCCGCCGCGGCGCCGACGGCGTCGGGCAGCAGGAACGTGCCGGCCATGCCGGGGTGCATGCCCGAGCTTGAGGAACGGCATGCCCATCTTGGCGGTGTCGGTGGCGTAGCGGATGTCGCAGGCCAGGGCCATGCACAGCCCGGCGCCGATGGTGGCGCCGTTGATCGCGGCGATCGTCGGCACCTCGAGCCGGCGGATCGAGAGCCAGGCGCGGTAGAAGGCGATCATCCGGGTCCGCAGCTCGTCGACGCTCGCCTCGGGCTCGCCGGCGATCCACGACGTGATGCCGCCGGAGCAGAACGCGGTGCCCTCGCCGGTGACCACCACCGCGCGCACCGTGGGGTCGCCGGCGAGCTCGTCGATCGCGGCGACCCACGAGTCGGTCATCTCGGTCGACATCGCGTTGCGCAGGTCGGGGTTGTCGAGCACGAGCAGGGCGACGCCGTCGCCGGGTCGTTCGAGGCGCAGGTGGGTCAGGTCAGCCATGACCGCACCCTACTGACCAGCGACGGCCGCCGCTGCGCCGCGCCGAGACCGCGGTGTGGCCTGCGTCACGCGCCGTGGCGTAAGGTCCGACAGCTGGATCGCGTCAGACTTCCCCGGGTTCGCCCAGCGTCACCTGCCACACCCACCTGTCACCAACCACAAGGAGTCCGCATGGCCGAGACCTGGAGCGGCGAGTTCTACTGCGTCAAGTGCAAGGAGAAGCGCGAGGCCGAGGGCGAGGTGCGCGTCAACGACAAGGGCACCCGCATGGCCAAGGCCGTGTGCCCCGTGTGCAGCACCAACCTCAACCGGATCCTCGGCAAGGCCTGAGCCTGCCGCACGATCATCGACGGCGGTCCTCCTCCACGGGAGGGCCGCCGTCGCCGTGTGTCCGCCCGGGTCGCCGAGGCCCTGTGGAGGAGCGCTGCACGGCGCCGGCCGTTCGTGTGATCCTCGACCGGTGAGTCCCGCCACCACCCGGCTGCGTCCCGGCGTCCACGTCGTACGGCGTGACGGCGCGTTGCTGCAGGTGGGTCTCGACGCGCCCCACCGGGTGCTGCTGCCCACCGACGCGGCGACCCTCGACCTCGTCGCGCGACTGCGCGACGGTGGCGTCGCCGGCCCCCTCGCGGGCGAGCAGTCGCGCCACGTCGAGGCGCTGGACGCTGCGGGACTCCTGCGCAGACCCTCGGCCGCGGCCGCCGCGACATCGCCCGACCACGGTGGCGCTGCGCGACCACGGCTTCACCGAGGCCACCCGCCGCCTGCGCCAGCTGCTGCCGGCTCGGCCGACCTCGAGGTGTCCGAGCAACGACACCGCCGACCTCGTCGTGACCTGCTCGGCGGCGCCGTTGCCGCGCTCCCTCGTCGACCCGCTGCTCGCCGACGGCACCGCCCACCTGGTGGTGGCCGGCACCGGCCACCCGGGTTCGCTGCGGGTGGGGCCGCTGGTGAGCCCGGCGTCACCGCCTGCCTGCGCTGCGTCGACGCCGCCGAGTCCGCAGCCGACCCTCGCCGACCCCTGCTGCTCGAGCAGCTGGCCGTGCTCCCGGCCGGACCGCATCAGCCCGCTGGTCCTGGCTCTCGGGCTGGCCTGGGCCGCGCGCGACGTCGTGGCCCACGCGAGCGGATCATCCGCGTCGACCTGGTCAGCCACGCTCGATGCCCACGACCCGGCGCCGGAGGTGGTGCGCTGGCCGCGCCATCCCGACTGCGGCTGCTGCTGGGACGAGCTGCCCTACTGAGCCCGGACCGGACCGGCTCGTGGCACCCGAAAAATGTGGAAGGAGCCGGACACGACGTGACGACGTCGTGTCCGGCTCCTGGTGGAATCACCCGCGATCAGGGTGTCCGGAGGTGACAGCTCCGGGGGTCCTACAGAGCGCGAGCGAGGGCGAGACGGGCCTGCTGCGCGGCGCGCTCGGCCCTACGGCTCAAGCGACGAGCGCGGGCCAGCTGGTGGCCTGCGCGCAACTCTTGCGCCTCTCCCAGGCGCGCGGTCATCTGTGACCGCGCGAGGTCTTCATGCATGGTGTTCACGTTGGTGCTCCGGTTCTCGTGGGTGGTGTGTGGTGCGAGCGCGTGGGTGCGCTCGCGGGTCAGCTGGTCGGTGCTCACGGTGCTCACGCGGCGGCGTCCTTCCGGGGCCGACCGCGGGGCCGCTTGCGGGGGATCACCACTCCTTGCAGGAACAGCTCACCGCCCCAGACGCCCCAGGGCTCGCGCCGGTCGAGTGCTCCGACGAGGCAGATCTCGCGCACCGGGCACGCCTGGCACAGGGCCTTGGCGTACTCGACGTCGGCGGGAAGCTCGGCGAACCACAGCTCCGGGTTGTTGACCCGGCACGGCAGCAGCGCCTCGTCGACCTTCCCGGCCTCGTCGTGCAGCCCGCCGAGGCTGGCCACCTGGTGGCCTTCTGCGTGGATGTCGGCCTGGTCGAGAGTGCTGGCGTTCATTCGGTCACCTCCAATTTCTCTTGTCTGATCGCTGATGTGGGTGGTGCTGGTCGTGCTGTGGTGCTGGGTCATGCATCTCCTGACAAACACAAAGGCCGCGGATCCCTTATCGGGTTCCGCGGCCTGGAGGCTGCTCTGTGGTGATGGTTCTCAACACAGAGGTGGACTCCAGGCATGGATCCCCGGGGTGTAGGCAACGAGGCCCACGTGTCCCTTGGCGGAGACCTTGCGCTCGCGGATGGTGGCCGACGGGTCGATCCTCAGATCGGTGGCGTCGATCCACTGCCGGCCGGCAAGCTGACCGGCCTCCGCAGCAGCGAAGGTGCAACCGCGCGTGGACATGGCAAAAGCAGACGTGCTGCCCGGGGTGCAGATGTCTGATGGTGCTGGGGCTAGCGTTCGTCTTCGCCATGGTGTTGATGTTCTCCATCGAGGCCACCTCCTTCGTTGCATTCGTGCGCGGGCCTTGTCAGGACCCTGGTGCGCGGTTGGTTATCCGATGTGCGTGCACGCTACGCGCCCCTGTGTGTAAGGGGCAAACCATTTTATGACCATTTCTCGAGATTCTTCGATCTCGCCGCTCGCCGACTGCGAGCCTCGCTCAGCCGACCAGCTCGAGCAGCTCGGGGCCGTACTTCTCGAGCTTCTCCGGACCGATGCCGCTGATGGATCGCAGCGCGGTGCTGGTGCGGGGCTTGAGCTCGGCGACCAGCTCGAGCGTGGCGTTGCTGAAGACCATGAACGCCGCGATCTCCTCGGTGCGGGCGCGCTCCTTGCGCCACTCGCGCAGCCGCTCGAAGAGCTCCTCGTCGTAGGGCACCGGGCAGTCGGCGCACCGACGCCGCGCCTTGTCGGCGGGAGCCAGCGGCTTGCCGCACTCGGCGCAGGTGCGCGCGCCGCGTCGCGAGCTGCTCGTGGCCGGCGGCGTCGCCGAGGCCGGCAGCAGCTCGGTCAGGAACCGCGACGGCTTGCGGCGGGCGGCCTGACCGGGGTTGCGGGCCTGGGCCCACGAGACGACGAGGTCGTTGCGGGCGCGGGTCATGCCGACGTAGAGCAGGCGGCGCTCCTCCTCGATCGCCGCCGGGGTCGTGGCGTAGGTGAAGGGCAGGGTGCCGTCCTGCACGCCCGACCAGGAAGACGGCGTCCCACTCCAGGCCCTTGGCGGCGTGGAAGGTCGCCAGGGTGACGCCCTCGGCCACCGGCGCGTGCTGCTCGGAGGCGCGCCGGTCGAGGTCGTCGACGAAGGCGTTGAGGCGTGGTGCGTTGCCGCGCGTCGCCGGCGTGCGGCCACGGCCGCGGCGAACGCCTCGGCCTGGCTGGCCAGCGCCTGCCAGGACTCCCACCGGTCGCGGGTCTGCCCGCGCGCCTCGGGGGCCTGCGACGACCAGCCCATCCCGGCCAGGGTGTCGCGGACGAGGTCGACCCAGGTGTCGCCGTCGGCCGGCATCGCCCCGGAGCGGGCCGCACCGCGCAGCCGGGTGACCGCCTCGCGCACCTCGGGGCGGTCGAAGAAGCGCGACGCCCCGCGGATGACGTAGGGGATGCCGGCGTCGGTGAGCGCCTCCTCGTAGGCCTCCGACTGGGCGTTGATGCGGAACAGGACCGCGATCTCGGACAGCGCGTGGCCCGCGGCGCGCAGCGTCTTGATGCGGGCGGCGACCGCTGCTGCCTCCGCCACCTCGTCGGGGTGGCCCTCGAAGACCACGCGCGGGCCCGGCCGGTCGCTGGGCGCGCAGCTCGACGCTCGGTGCTGGCGGTGCCGGCGAGCAGCGTGTTGGCGGCGTCGACCACCTGCGGGGTCGAGCGGTAGTTGCGGACCAGCTCGATCGAGGTCGTGGCGGCGTGCTTGCGGGGGAAGTCGCGCAGGAAGTCGGCGTTGGCGCCCGGCGAAGGAGTAGATGGTCTGCGCCGGGTCGCCGACGACGCAGATCTCGTCGCGACCCCCGAGCCACAGGTCGAGCAGCGCCGACTGGAGGGGCGAGACGTCCTGGAACTCGTCGACGACGAACCACTTGTACTGACGCCGGACCTGGGCCGCGACCCGCTCGTCCTCGGCCAGGAGCCCGGCGGCGAGGAGCAGGACGTCCTCCATGTCCATGCGGCCCTGACCCCGCTTGACCTCCTCGTAGCCCGACAGCACGCGCGCGACGGTGTCGGCGTCCAGGGTCGGCGACCGAGCGGTTGCGGGCCGCCGCGATCGCCGGGTAGTCCTCCGGGCGGACGTTGCTGACCTTGGCCCACTCGATCTCCGAGGAGAGGTCACGCCACACCGCGATGTCGCCGTTGATGCGCAGCCCGCGCAGCGCCTCGCGCACCATCGGGATCTTCGACTCGGTCAGGGTCGGCAGCTCGGTGCCGTGGACGTGGGGCCAGAAGTAGCGCAGCTGGCGCAGGGCCGCGGAGTGGAACGTGCGCGCCTGCACCGCGCCGGCGCCGAGGCCGCGCAGGCGCCCGCGCATCTCGCCGGCGGCGCGGGTCGTGAAGGTGACCGCCAGCACCTCGGTGGGCGCGTAGACGCCGGTGAGGACGCCGTGGGCGATGCGGTGGGTGATGGCCCGGGTCTTGCCGGTGCCGGCACCCGCCAGCACCCGCACCGGACCGCGCAGGGTCTCGGCGACCTCCCGCTGCTCGGGGTCGAGACCGGAGAGCAGCCCGGACACGAGGGACCCCGCGGACCCGTGGGACATGGAACAACTCCTGGAGGCAGGTGGTTGGATCAGGCGACAGGCACGAGACTAGACGCCGGAGGGGACACTCCCAGATGAGCAGCTTCACGATGTACAGCACCCCGTGGTGTGGCTACTGCCACCGCCTCAGGAGCCAGCTCGACCGCGAGGGGATCGCCTACGACGTGGTCGACATCGAGCAGCAGCCCGACGCCGCCCTGATCGTCGAGCAGGCCAACAACGGCAACCAGACCGTCCCGACCCTCGTCTACTCCGACGGCACCGCCCAGACCAACCCGTCGTTGAAGCAGGTCCAGGAGAAGATCGCCTCCCTCGCGGGCTGAGTTGCTGACGTCGTTCGTCGGCTCACGGGGTCTCGACACGCGGGTCGCGGGTTCGTCCCTCACCCGCGCCGCTTGCTCGACCACCGACGACGAGTCCGCTGCCGCGTCCTCGTCACCAGGACCCGGGAGCGGGCCGCCGTACCAGTGCTCGATGAGGGAGCGGCTGATGGAGACGCCGCCGGGCAGGACGATCTCGCCACTCTCGGCCTCGGCGCGCAGCTCCTCGCGGGTCCACCAGCGGGCATCGACGATCTCGTCGGCGTCGACGGTGATCTCCTCGCTCGAGGCGCGGCCGACGAAGCCCAGCATCAGGCTCTGCGGGAGCGGCCAGGGCTGGTTGCCGAAGTAGGTGACCTCACCGACGCGGACCCCGACCTCCTCGGCGACCTCGCGCCGTACGGCGTCCTCCAGGCTCTCCCCCGGCTCGCAGAAGCCCGCCAGGGTCGAGAACCGACCCGCCGGCCACAGCGGCGAGCGCCCGAGCAGGCAGCGCTCGTCGGCGGCACCGGGCTCACCGGAGCTGACGAGCATGATCACCGCCGGATCGGTCCGGGGGAACTGCGCCTTGCCGCACGACGTGCAGCGCAGCTCGTGGCCACCCGCCGCAGCCTCCAACGAGCCTCCGCAACGGGGGCAGAAGCGGGTGGCCCAGTGCCACTCCGCCAGACCCATGGCGTGCAGGAGCAGCGGCGCATCGGCGAAGTCGCCGCCGGCGAGGGCGGGGAGCAGACCGCGCAGCGGGAGCCAGTCGCCGCCCTCACGAGCCAGCGCGGAGTCGGCGATCACGGCCCACGACACGACGTCGTCACGCTCGCCGAGCAGCACGCGTACGCCGTCCGGGGCCGCGGTCGGGGCCACCCACTCCAGGGCGCCGTCGACGGGGCGCACCCGCGTGCCGGAGACCACCAGGACCCGGGACGTCGGCGCCGACCAGGCGGCATCGAGCCAGGCCTCGTCCGTCCGGCGATGACCGATCCGGTCGTGCGCGTCGGCGCTGAGCGCCAGGTGGGGAGCAGTCGTCGGGCCGGTCACCCGGCCAGCGTAGAACGCGGCAATACCTGGGCGGCGCTCGGTGTTCTCCCGGTGTGAGGGACGTCTTCGACAGCGTGGTGATCGGTGCCGGTCAGGCGGGCCTGTCGGCGTCGTACCACCTGGTCCGTCGCGGCCTGACCCACGTCGTCCTCGACGCGGACGCCTCGCCGGGCGGCGCGTGGCAGCACCGCTGGGACTCCCTCACCATGGCCGACGTGCACGGCATCGCGGCCCTGCCCGACGCATCAGGACCGGAGGTCCCGGGCTCCGAGCGCGCCAACGTGGCCGTCCCGCACTACTTCGCCACCTACGAGGCCGACCACGGTCTGCCCGTCGAGCGACCGGTGATCGTCGACCGGGTCGAGCCGGGGACCGGCGACGAGGACGGCCTGCTGGTCGTGCACGCCGGAGCCCGACGATGGGTCACCCGCACCCTGGTCAACGCGACCGGCACCTGGTCGCAGCCGTTCGTGCCGCACTACCCGGGGGCCGCGACCTTCCGCGGCGAGCAGCTGCACACCCACGACTACCCCGGCCCCGAGCACTTCCGCGGACGACGCACGCTCGTCGTCGGTGGCGGCGCCTCGGCGAT
>CAWGJR010000011.1:0-35836 GCA_963822915.1 uncultured Actinomycetota bacterium | reverse complement strand
GGCACACTGGACGCATGCGCACCGACGGGCCCAACGCCCTCCGCGAGGTCTGGGACCGCGCCACGGCGGTCCAGCCGGTGCCCGAGGTCGGGTTCGTCCTGCTCACCGGCGCCCTCGCCCTGGCCCTCGTCGTCGCGCCGTTCACGTGGCCGCGGGTGCGCCTCGGTGTGACCGTGGTCCACGAGGCCGGCCACGCGGTGGTCGCCGTCCTGGTCGGTCGGCGACTCCAGGGGATCAGGCTGCACGCCGACACCTCGGGACTGACCGTCTCGCGGGGCAGGCCGACCGGTCCCGGGATGGTGGCGATGCTGGCGGCCGGCTACCTCGCGCCGGCGGTGGTCGGCGTCGGGGCGGCCCTGCTGCTGGCGGCCGGGCGCGGTCTGGCGATGCTGTGGCTGCTGCTGGTCCTGATGGCCGCGCTGCTCGTCTGGGTGCGCAACCTCTACGGCCTCCTCACCCTGGTGGTCGGGGGCACCGGCCTCGCCCTCCTCACGTGGTACGGCGAGCCCGAGACGCAGGCGGTGGTCACCTACCTCATCGCCTGGCTGCTCCTCCTCGCCGCACCGCGGCCCCTGGTCGAGCTGCTCGGCAGCGGACGCACCCGACGTCGCACGACCGACCCCGACCAGCTCGCCCGGCTGACCCGGGTGCCGGCCCTGGTGTGGACCCTGCTGCTCCTGGCCGCCAACCTCTCGGGGCTCGCCGTCGGCGCGCTGACGCTCGCGCCGGACGTGCTCTAGGACGCCCTAGGACAGCAGGTGCCGGGCGGCCCGGTGCCCGCTGACCAGCGCACCCTGGATGGAGGCGGTGTCGCGATGGTCGCCACACACCACGACGCCCGTGTCCGAGAGGAGGGGGCGGGCGACGTCGAGGGGTGCCGACTGCGCCGGCAGGGCGTGCGGGATCTCGTGTCGGGCGACGTGGGTCCAGTCGGCGAAACCACCGGCGCCGGCCCCGAGCAGCTCGGCGGCATGACGTCGTACGGCCGGCTCGCTCGGGGTGCGGCCGGTCCGGACCGAGCAGGGCCGACGCCTGGACGAGGTGCCACCCGGCGGGCGCGTAGGTCGGGGCCGCGTGGGTGATCACCGCCGTGTTGACGAGGGGGCCGGTCGGCCGGCGGCGCGCGTCCACGTGGAGCACGCGGTGCGGGGTCGGGGGCTCCTGGGTGGCGTACCAGTGGGTGACGACGCCGTGGGTCGGCGGCGCGACCGTGCCGGCGAGGCCGGCCGCCTCGACCGCACCGGTGGCCACCACCACGTCCTGGCACCGCAGCGACCCACCGTCGGTCGCGACCACGAAGCCGTCACCGGTGCGGGCGATGTCGCGCACCGGGGAGTCCAGGCGGACGCGCGACCCCAGGGGCGCGGCCAGCTGCGCCGGGAGCGCCTGCATGCCCGCGGCGGGCAGGCCGGGATCGCCGGCGACGAAGGTGGCGGTCAGCAACCGGGCGAAGGCGGCCGAGGAGGCACCGGTGTCGTCGAGGAGGACCCCGGCGAAGAAGCGCTCGAGCACGCGACGCAGCGTGCCCGACAGCCCGGCGGCGTCCAGGGACGCGGCGAGGGTGGTGTCGGGTCGCGCGGTGACCGCGTCGAGGTGACGGCGTCCGGGCCGGTGCAGCAGCGGTCGCAGCCAGCGCAGCAGCCCCGGGAGGTCGCCCAGGTCGCTGCCGACGCCGCGCAGGGTCCCTCCGAGCAGTCGCGGCGCGCGCAGCGGGTGTCCGAGTCGCAGCAGACGCTCCTCGGTCAGGGCTGCCACGCCTGCCTCGAAGGTGCCGAGAGCCAGTGCGTCGGCGTCGATCCAGCGGCGTACGGCGGGATAGGCCGGGTTGAGCAGCTGGAAGCCGCGGTCGACCTGGAACCCGTCGACGCGATCGGTGCGGATGCGGCCACCCACGTCGTCAGCGGCCTCGACGACCAGCACCTCGCGTCCGGCGCCGACCAGCTCGGTCGCGCAGCGCAGTCCGGCCAGGCCGGCACCCACGACGACGACGTCGGCATCCACGGGGCAGCGTCCTGGGTCGCTCAGCCGCGCGGGGCGGCGTCGACGTAGGAGACCGACCGGTTGAACAGCGATGTCAGGGCGGCGATGTCGATGTGGCTGGAGTCGACGGGAGCGGCGAGCTCCTCGACGACCTCGGCGGCGAGAGTCGATCCCGCCTGGGCGGCGACGCCGGCGCACACCCGGGCCGCCTCGCGCACCGGACCCGGCTCGACGGTCCACAGGCACTCGAAGACCCGGTCGCCGTCGCGAGCATGTCCCTGGCCGGGAAGCTCCCAGGCCGTGAGCGCCATCGGCATCTCGGGGGTGTCGCAGACCACGGCCCACTCCCGGACCATCGGGGCGTCAGGGGCGAGCGGGACCAGGGTGGGGGAGGTCTCGACGAGGGCCTCGAAGTCGGCGAAGACGAAGGTGGAGGACGAGACCCGGGCCAGGTCGGTCCAGCGCGCCCGGGCCGACTCGAACCGGTGGGCCTCCTGGAAGGCGCCGAAGACGTGCCCACGACGGGCCTGCGCGCAGAACTCGTCCTCGATGGCCCACGACATCGCCAGCAGCGTGCTCTTCGAGAGGCGTCCGGGGAGCAGCGCGGGGTAGGAGTGCCGGAGGCGGGCGAAGACCGACTCCGACCCCGGCTCGCGGGCTCCGGCCGGGGTGGCGGCCAGCGCCTGCGCGATCGCGGCGTCCAGCCGGACGCCGGAGTCGCGCAGGTCGACCACGCGCCGTACGGCGCGCACGTCGGTCTCGCCGTAGCGTCGATGACCGCTGGCCAGCCGGGTCGGCTCGGGGAAGCCGTGCCGGGTCTCCCAGATCCGCAGGGTCGCGGTCGACACGCCGGTGGCGTCGGCGAGGTCGCCGATGCTCAACGTGGGGTCCATGACGTCCACGTCCGCGCCCACCCCGTTTCCCTGTCGTGTGACCTGTCGTGTCACCGGTCGTGCGCCCGCGTTCACGAGCGTCTCGCGTCGTCAGACTTCCACACGCTGTTGATGGGCCTGTGGAGGGCGTCCCTGTCGCTCATCCGACCAGGGCGTCCGGTCGCACACCGAGGCCGTGCTCCAGGGCCCAGAGCATCGCCTGGGTGCGCCGCTGCACGCCCATCTTGCGGTAGGCCGTGCGGATGTAGGTCTTGACCGAGTTGACCGACAGCGAGAGCTCGTCGCCGATCTCGCGGTTGCTCATGCCCGCCACGATCAGCTCCACGATGTCGCACTCGCGCGCGGTGAGCACGCGCAGCGCGGCCTCGGGAGGACGACGCTCCTCGCTCTCGTCGGCCTCCTCGGCAGCGGCGGCGTCGTCACGGGACACACCGACCGGGACCTCGGGCTCGACGAAGCGGCCGGAGGCGAGGTCCTCGAGGTCGACCACCAGGCGCGAGGCCGTCAGGTTCTTGCTCAGGTAGGGACGCGCCGTGGGGACCGGGAGGTCCTGGACGTCAGCCCAGCTGAACACCGCGGTCGGCGCCTGGACGCGTCGCTGCAGGTCGCGCAGGAGCGTCTCCGCGGTGCCGCAGAGGCCCAGCGGCTCGTAGAGGACGATGTCGAGGGTCTCCGGGTGCGCGATGGCCTCGCGGTTGTCCACCAGCTCGACCCGGTGGCCGAACGGCGCCAGGAGCGCGCCGAGGCCTGCCGAGGCCAAGGCCGAGTCGTCGATGAGCGTGATCCGGAGCGGGGCGCTCGGGGTGCTGGTCGTGGTGGTGGTCATCGGTACTCACTCCTCTGCTGGCGGAGTCCGGGGCCCGTGCGGTCGATGGGCCTTGCCTGACTCTCTGTAGAGGAACTTACCGCAAACCTCAACGTCATGTCTAGGTATTCACCCTCGAGGGTGAGCGGGCTGTAGAAGTTCTAGTCCGTGCCGACCTGCCGCGCCAGGGCTCGCCCCAGGTCCCGCCCCGAGCACCACGCGGTCTCGACCTTCGGGCTCGGACCCCACCCGTCGCCGCAGACCCCGACGCCACCCTCGCTGAGGAGGTACGCCGCAGCGCGCTCCGCCGTGGGGCGGGCCAGGGACCACCGGTGCACGTGGGTGCCCAAGGGGGCCTCGAGGTCGAGCAGTCGGCGCAGCGCCGCGAGCATCGGGGCGCCGGCGGCGGCGGGTTCCTCGAGGTGCTGCGCGGCGAGCGCGGGCGTCGAGTGGGCGACCAGGACCGGGGCGTCGTCGCCACGTCGCCGCCCGTCGTCGGCGATCCACCCCAGGGCGTCGTCGCCGTTGACGAACGCGCCGTGGAACCGACCGTCGGGACTGATGTGGTCCCAGGTACGTGCGCTCCACCAGGCCACCAGCGCGATCACCGGTTCCGAGGGGCGGTCGAGCCGGCCGACCTCGTCACGCACCCCCGGCCCGAGCAGCCGCACGGCCTGCTCGTCAGGCATGGCGAGGACGACCGCGGCGGCCGACTCACCGTCGACGACCAGGCCACCGTCCGCGTCCCGGTCGACCACCTCGACGGCACCTTCCTGCACGTCGAGCCCCGCTGCGAGGTCCTCGACGAGCGAGCGGAGCCCACCGGGGGCGCCCCAGCGCGTCGGGCCGCTGGTGGTCCGGGTCGGTTCCCCGGCCTCCAGGACGGTGAACGCGTCGGTCCAGGGGTGAGCGAGCCCGCGCCGCTCCCAGTCGGTCACCACCTCGGCGAAGCCGGCGTCCTCCACGGTGAAGTAGGACGCCCCCAGGTCGGTGGTGCGGTCGGCCAGGCGCTTCGAGCCCATCCGCCCGCCGATCCGCCGGCCGCGGTCGATGACCCGCACGGCCACGCCGGCGGCGCGCAGCTCGCGGGCGCAGGCCACGCCGGCGATGCCGGCACCGACCACGACGACAGGGCGCACGGGGGAGGACGGGTCCGGTGTCGGCTGCATGCGGTCAGCCTGCCAGGGCTCCGTCCCCGCTCTGCACACCCCGGAGTGCCGCCCGCTGCGAGGCGACCACGGAGGCCATCGCCGGACCGGCGCTGCGACAGAAGTACGGCGAGCTGAGGAAGCCGTGGGGCATGTAGTGGAAGTCCTCCACCCGGGCATGGGTGCCCGCGGCGGCGAGCGCCTCGGCGTACTCGACCCCCGCGTCGTGGAGCGGGTCGAGACCGGCGACCACGATCACCGCCGGCGGCAGGCCCGACAGGTCGGGTGCGTGCCGCGGCGACATCCTCCAGTCGGAGCGGTCGTCGCCCTCGGTGACGTAGTGCTCGAGGAAGACGTCCATGTCGGCGTTGCTGAGGATGATCCCGCGGGTGTTGGCGAGGTACGACGCGCTCTCGCGCAGGCCGTCCGTCATGTCGGTCGCGGGGTAGAGCAACGCCTGGTGGGAGACCCGCGGACCCTCCTCCTCGCGCGCCATGATCGACACCACGGCAGCGAGGTTGCCGCCGGCGCTGTCGCCCATGACGCCGAGACGATCGGGGTCACCCCCCAGCTCCGCGGCGTGCGCCGCGGTCCAGATCAACGCGGCGTAGCAGTCCTCGACGGCGGCGGGGAACCGGTGCGTCGGCGCCAGGCGGTAGTCGACCGAGACGACGAGCGCCTCGAGGTCGGCCGCCACGGTCGAGCAGATCCAGTCGCCCTGCCGCGCGTTGCCGAGCGCGAACCCGCCGCCGTGGAAGTTGAGCACCACCGGCAACGCTCCACTACCCGGACCTCGCCCCTTCGGCGTGTAGATGCGCACCGGCACCTCGCCGTGCTCGGTCGTGAACGCGCTGGTGGTGATCTGCACGCCGGGACGGGCGTGGCCGAGGAAGATCCCGGCGATCCAGGCGCCGGGCCCCGCGTCGGGGATGACCGAGGTCTGGATGCGCTCGAGCCTCGCGGCGTCCATGTGCTCGATGGACAGGCCCTTGTTGGCCTTCATCAGGCGGTCGATCACGCGCACGCCGGTGGGCAGCTTCTGCTCGGTCATAACCCCCGATCTAATCAGGCGGCCGTGACGGCCGCGTCCACCCCGGCCGGCTCCAGGGCACCGGTCACGACGTCGAGGACGTCGGCGACCGGGTGCACGGTGACGGTCTCCAGCACGTCGGCCGGCACGTCGTCCAGGTCCGGCTCGTTGCGCAGCGGGACGAAGACGTCGGTCAGGCCGGCCCGTTGCGCTGCGAGGAGCTTCTGCTTGAGCCCGCCGATCGGCAGCACCCGGCCGTTGAGGGTCACCTCCCCGGTCATCCCGACGTCGGAGCGCACCGGTCGCCCGGTCGCCAGTGACGTGAGGGCGGTGACCATGGTGATACCCGCGGACGGACCGTCCTTGGGCACGGCGCCCGCCGGCACGTGCAGGTGGATGGCGCGGTCGAGGGTGGCCGGGTCGACACCGAGCTGGGCCGCGTGCGAGCGGACGAAGGTGAGCGCGATCTGCGCCGACTCCTTCATCACCTCGCCGAGCTGGCCGGTGATCGTCAGCCCGGCGGGCCCGTCGTGGGCGCTCGCCTCGATGAAGAGCACGTCACCCCCGAGGCCGGTCACGGCCAGGCCGGTCGCGACACCCGGGACCGTCGTCCGCTCGGCCACCTCGGGCGTGAAGCGGGGTCGGCCGATGAGGTCCTTGAGGTCGGGTTGGTCGATGTGCACCCGGGTCACCGCGCCGTCGGTCGCGAGGCGGGTCGCCGCCTTGCGCAGCGTCTTGGCGAGCAGCCGCTCCATCTGCCGCACGCCCGCCTCGCGGGTGTAGTCGGCGGCGAGCTCGCGCAGCGCCGCATCGGTGAGCGTCACCTCCTCGGCGGTCAGCGCCGCCCGCTCGAGCTGGCGCGGCAGCAGGAAGTCGCGGGCGATCGCGACCTTGTCGTCCTCGGTGTAGCCGTCGAGGGTGACCAGCTCCATGCGGTCGAGCAGCGCGCCCGGGATCTGCTCCACGACGTTGGCGGTGGCGATGAAGAGCACGTCGGACAGGTCGAGGTCGAGCTCGAGGTAGTGGTCGCGGAAGGTGTGGTTCTGCGCCGGGTCGAGCACCTCCAGCAGGGCGGCCGACGGGTCGCCGGAGTAGGCGCCGCTCCCGAGCTTGTCGACCTCGTCGAGCAGGACGACCGGGTTCATCGAGCCGGCCTCCTTGATCGCCCGCACGATGCGGCCCGGTAGCGCTCCGACGTACGTCCGACGGTGGCCGCGGATCTCGGCCTCGTCGCGCACGCCGCCGAGGGCGACGCGCACGAACTCGCGGCCCAGGCTGCGGGCCACGGACTCACCGAGCGAGGTCTTGCCGACGCCGGGAGGTCCGGCGAGCAGGATGACCGCGCCGGAGCCGCGTCCGCCGACGACCTCGAGGCCGCGCTCGGCGCGGCGGGCGCGCACCGCGAGGTACTCCACGATGCGGTCCTTGACCTCGTCGAGGCCGTGGTGGTCGGCGTCGAGGATCGCCCGGGCAGCGGGGATGTCGGTCGAGTCGGTGGTGCGGGTGCCCCAGGGCAGCTCGAGCACGGTGTCGAGCCAGGTGCGGATCCAGGAGGTCTCGGGGCTCTGGTCGCTGGAGCGCTCGAGCTTGTCGACCTCCTTGAGGGCCGCGACGCGCACGGCCTCGGGGAGGTCGGCGGACTCGACGCGGGCGCGGTAGTCGTCGGCTCCCTCGGGCTCTCCCTCGCCGAGCTCCTTGCGGATGGCGGCGAGCTGTTGGCGCAGGAGGTACTCGCGCTGGGTCTTCTCCATGCCGTCACGCACGTCGTCGGCGATCTTGTCGGTCAGGTCGGCCTCGGCGAGGTGGTCGCGGGTCCACGCGATGACCGTCTCGAGGCGCTGCTCGACGTCGGGGGTCTCCAGGAGCTCGCGCTTGCGCTCGTCGGAGAGGTACGGCGCGTAGCCGGCCGTGTCGGCGATCGCACTCGGGTCGGTCAGGCGGTGCACGGTGTCGATCACCTGCCAGGCCTCGCGGCGCTGGAGCACGGCCACGACCAGGCGCTTGTACTCCTCGGCCAGCTCGCGCACGTGGTCGCTCGGCTCGCCCTCGGGGTCGGCGACCGGGTCGACGTCGACCCACAGAGCGGCACCCGGGCCGCTGACCCCGCTGCCGATCCGGGCCCGACGTACGGCCTTGAGGACGGCGGCGGGCGCTCCCCCGCTCAACCGGCCGACCTGCTCGATGGTCGCCACGACGCCGTAGGAGGCGTAGCGGTCGTCGAGCCGGGGGGCGATGAGGAGCTCGGAGTCACTGGAGGCGCGGGCGGCGTCGATGGCTGCGCGGGCAGCCTCGTCGAGCTCGACCGGGACCACCATGCCGGGCAGGACGACGAGGTCGGTGACGAAGAGAACGGGAAGCGATTGGCTCATACCCGCTCAACGGCGGGGATGTGGCGTCCTGTTCCGGTGTTCGTCGTGGGCGAACACGGGACGGGCACCGCACACCGACTGAGCCCGGACTGAGTAGTCGTGCTCTGTCTCCCGTCCCGCGCGACGCCGAGGGTGAGGTCATGACCACCCACCGCTCCGTGACCCCGTCCCTGCTCGTCGCCCGCGTCGTGGCTGCCCCGTTGGCTGTCGCGGCGGCCGGCTTCATCGCGTACGGCGCCTACATCGGCATCCCGGACTACCTCGACGGTCTCGACGGCCCCGGCTACGACGGCCTCGGCTTCGCGTTCGGCTCGCTCTTCGTCGCCGCCGGGCTTCCGGTACTCGCGCTGGCAGCCGTCGTGCTCTTCAGCAGCCGCCGCCGGGCGTGCGCCGTCTCCTCCTTCGTGCTGTCCGTCTTCCTGATCGCCATCGCCTACCCGATGCGCTACGACTACGCGCCCTTCCCGTCCGCCCTGGCGATCGCCGGCGTCGTCATCGGGGTCGCCGGAGCGGCGCTCTGGCTGCAGGCACCCAGGCACTCGGACGTCATCTGACCGGATGCGATGCGAGGCTGGACGCATGACTGCGGCTGAGGTGTCCGTGACGTGGGCGACCGCGCTGGCCTGGCGCGCCGAGCGCCACCTGCTCGATCCCGTGGGGTCGACCTCGACCGCCGACGTCGTACGTCGCCTCGGCGCGGTGCTGTCGATGGACGAGTCGCTGGCCGAGCTCGCCGTGCGGACCCGGCAGCAGACGTCGGGGGCGGGCGGGCTCGCAGCGGCTCTGCAGTCCGGCGAGGTGATCAAGGTCTTCGCCTTCCGCGGGTCCGTGCACTACCTCTCCCCCGAGGACGGCGGGGCCTACCTGGCCCTGCGGTCGGCGGGACGGCAGTGGGAGCTGCCGAGCTGGGTGGAGCACTACGGACTGAGCGCCGAGGCGTGGCCGGACTTCCGCGCGGCGGTGCGCGAGGCTCTCGCACCCGGACCGCTGACGGTCCGCGAGCTCGGCGAGGCCGTGACCGCGCGCCGCGCCTACCGCCACCTGCGGCACGTCTTCGACGAGGGCGCCGGCACGCTCATCAAGCCACTCACCTGGCAGGGCGACATGAGCTTCGGCGTCGGGCGCGACGGAGCCGCGACGTTCCAGCGGCTCGACGGCAACCCCCGGTGGGCGGGCATCCCCGACCTCGACGAGGCCGGCCCCAGCGCCATCACCGCCTACCTCCGCACGTACGGTCCAGCACCCCTCGCCAACCTCCACTACTGGCTGGGCGACGGCCTCAGCGCCGGGCGCAAGCGGCTCACCGGCTGGTTGGCCGGCCTCGGCGACCAGGTGGTCACGGTCGACGTCGACGGCACCGAGGCCCACGTCGTCCGCGACGACGTCGCCGACCTCCTGGCCGCCGAGCCGTCCGGCGCGGTGCGCTTCCTGCCCGGCCACGACCAGTGGGTGATCGGTCCCGGCACGAAGGACGCGCAGGTGACCCCGCCGGCGCTGCGCGACCTGATGACGCGCAAGGCCAACCCGATCATCGAGGACGGCGTCGTGTGCGGGACCTGGACACGCTCGGGCGACGTCGTCACGCCGACGTGGCTGGGCGACGGGCCGGCACCCGAGGCAGCGCTGCGCAGCGAGGCGGAACGACTCGGCTGGCTGCTCAGGGAGTGACGGCGACCTCACGACGTCTGAGATGCTCGGGCTTCTCGCACAGTCGTGACGACTCACCAGGAGGACGCATGGTCGCCAGCAGGTCCGCCCGCCAGCGCAAGGCCGCGACCGAAGCCGGTGACCTCGCGCTCGTCAAGATCGACCTCGACGCCCAGGGTGGCTTCGCCTACACGATCAGCTGCACGACGTGCACGACCGCCGGGCCGGGCAGGAGCCCGGCGAAGGGGTCTGCCAAGGGAGCGACCAAGGAACGGCCCGCGCGGTCGTGGTCGACGTACCGCCCGGGCGCCGACAACGGCTACCTCGCCGCGATGGACCGCTGGACGTTCCACCTGCACGAGCAGCACGCCGACAGCCAGGCGCCGTGCCTGGCCTACCTGCCGGAGGCTCAGCAACGGCTGCACGAGCGGCGCCTCGAGCAGAACCGGTAGCGGTCAGCTCTCGCGCACGAGCGCCGCGGCGCAGGACGTGCACGTGCCGAAGAGCTCCACGGTGTGGCTGACGTCGGCGTAGTCGTGCTGCTCCGCCATCGCCTCGGCCCACTTCTCGACCGCGGGACCGGCGATCTCGACGGTGCGACCGCAGTGTCGGCACACGAGGTGGTGGTGGTGCGACGGGCTGCACCGGCGGTAGACCGCCTCACCGGCGTCGGTCTTGACGCTGTCGAGCTGCCCGGCGTCGACCAGCCACTGGAGGCTGCGGTAGACGGTGGTCAGGCCGATCGCCTCACCGGCCGAGCGCAGCGACTCGTGGATCTCCTGCGCGCTGCGGAAGTCGTCGGAGTCGGCCATCTCGGCCTCGACCGCTCGACGTTGGCGCGTCGACCGCGGACTCGTCGCGGCTCCGGTCGATTCCCGCTGGGTCGGGGACTGCTCGGCCTTCACCCCGACCAACCTACCCTCCGCCGACACCACCGACCGCCGTCCTCAGGTGAGTCCGCGAGGATGGTGCCCGAGCCCGCGAGGGGCCACGCGTCGGACGGCCGGGTCCACGGGCGAGAGGAACGGGAGGCGTCGATGATCACTCCCACCCACGTCGTCATCAACGTCGCCCTCGCCTGGCGGGCGAACCGGGGCGACGCCGCCGAGCCCGCGAGGCTCCTGGGCGACCCGTTGCGACGCCGCCTGTTCGTCCTGGGTGGTCTGGCGCCGGACGTCGGCCTCTACGCCATGACCACCCTGGCCGCGCTCTACTACCCGACCGTGCGCGGGATGAGCCTGTCCGAGACGTTCGAGCTCGTCTTCGACGACCTCTTCTACAACGCCCCCGCCTTCATCGTGGCCCACAACCTGTTGCACGCGCCGCTGGTGGTTGCCGGCGTGATCGGCCTCGGCGCCTGGCTGCGTCGGCGTACGACGCGGGTGCGGCTCGGCGGGGCCCTCCAGGCCTTCGGGGTGGGCTGCCTGGTGCACACCGCGGTCGACATCCCGGTCCACCACGACGACGGGCCCCTGCTGCTGTTCCCCTTCGAGTGGTCGATCCGCTTCGCCAGTCCGGTGAGCTACTACGACCCCGCCCACCACGGCTCGATCGTGGCCCCGATCGACCTGGCGATCACCGTGGTCGGCGTCACGACGATCGGCGTCGTCTGGTGGCGTCGCCGTCGGGCGCGACGGCGCGAAGCCGGGGACGTCGCCGCGGGCGGCGTCACGACTTCGTCACCTCCGTCGCCACCGCAGCCGTGAACCGGCGACGATGATCGAGGGGTGAGAGCCCGCTCCAGCGCCGCGTCCGGCTTCGTCGCGCTCGGGCTCCTGCTGACGTCCGGCTGCACGGTCGGCGGGGATGGGGGCGAGGACGCCGAGACCGAGTTCCGCGTCGCCGACCGGGCGACCGTCGCACTGGCCGACAGCACCGGCGACCCCGGTTACGACGCCTGGACGCCGTGGCCGCAGGCGCTGCACGACGCCCAGCACACCAGCGCAAGCACCGCGGTCGGCCCGCAGACCGGAGCGGTCCGGTGGCGCCGCGAGCTGGAGGGCAACGTCACTCCCGGCCCGGTCGTGGCGGCGGACGGCACGATCTATGCCGCCTCCAACGCGGGCGTCCTGCACGCCCTCGACCCGGCGACGGGGCGCGACCTCTGGACCGTCGACGGCGGAGGGTCCTACGGGATCGACCTCTCGACGAGCCCTGCGGTGCTTCCCTCAGGGCTGGTGCTCTGGCCGGGTCCGCAGAGCACGCTCCTCGCGGTGACCCCGGCCGGCGACGTCGCCTGGCGCCTCGAGCTGGACGGGCTGGTCACCTCCCCCGCGGCCCTCGCCGACGGCACCGTGGCCGTGGGCGACGACACCGGGCGGGTGCTGTTGCTGGAGCCGACCGCGGCCGACGCCGGCGTGGTGTGGGACGTCGACCTCGGCGAGGCGTCGTACGGGTCGGTGGTCGTGGCCGACGACGGCGAGACGGTCTACCAGTCCGTGGTCTCCGGGGTCGTGGCCCTGCGCGACGGGGAGGTGCTGTGGCGCACGAGCGAGCCGTCCGGCGACGGAGACCTCGTCGAGGTCAGCCCGGCCGTCGCTCCCGACGGGACGGTCGTGGTCGGCAGCAACGATCCCCACCAGTACGGGCTCGACCCCGAGGACGGCAGCGTGCGGTGGCGGTGGCAACGCGACTTCTGGACCTACTCCTCACCGTCGGTCACCCGCGACGGCATCGCCTACTTCGGCGACCACGACAACCGGGTCATCGGCCTGGACGCGGCGACCGGGGCGCTGCGGTTCCGCTACGCCGGCTCACGGGAGGACCGCAACCCAGGGGGGATCGGGATCTGGACCTCGGTCGTCGTCGACGCCGAGCACACGACGTACGTCGGCACCCGTGACGGGCTGGTCTACGCCGTGACCCGCGACGGCGAGCTGCTCTGGGAGCTGCGTGCCGGCACGACCGTGGACTCCTACCCCGCCCTGGCCGGCGACGGCGCCCTCCTCATCGGGACGGTCGACGGGGCGCTGCTGTCGATCGCGGACTGAACCACGCACCACCGACCGCGACACCTGCGACATCATGTCGCGCATGATCGACTTCCACGTGACCCGCACCAGCAGCGCCTCCCCCGAGGCCCTCTTCGACGTGCTCACCGACCACGCGTCCTACAAGGACATGACGCCGCTGCGCACCAGCGTGCTCGAGCGGGCCGGGAGCCCCGAGGCAAACGGGGTCGGGGCGCAGCGCCGCATCGGCGTCGTGGGTCCGACGCAGGTCGAGGAGGTGACGGTCTACGACCGCCCGAACCGCTTCGCCTACAAGCTGATCAGCGGACTGCCGGTACGCGACCACGTCGGCACCGTCGAGCTGGTGGCCGTGCCCGGGGGGACCAGGATCGACTACCACGTGCAGTCGACGCCGATCCTCCCCGGACTCGGTCTGGTGCTGGGCCCCGTGCTCAAGCAGGGGATCGGCGGGCTCCTCGGCGGCGTCATCAAGGCCGCCGAGGGCCGCTGAGCCGGCTGCGGCCGGGCTACCTCCTGGCGATCAGAAGGGCAGCGGCAGCGGGATCGGCAGACCGCCGCCACCGCCGTCGCCGTCGCTCGCCACGGGCTCGCCGTCGACGGTGAAGGTGCCACCGTCGTTGTAGTTGTTCTTCTTCTCCGGCGCCTTGTTCTTGGCGATCTTGACGTCGGTGACGGTCAGCACGCCGGTCTCGCTGTTCCAGAGACCGCCGCCCTGGGCGGCGGCGGAGTTGCCCGTGGTCCTGCCGCCGTCGTAGGTGACGACCGCGTCGCCGGTCAGGTGCAGGCCGCCACCGTTGCCCGGGTTGGCCCCGGTCTTGTTGCCGGTGAGGTCGACCTTCGAGAGCTCGACGGTGCCGGCGCTGGTCTCGATGCCACCACCGGCACGCTTGGACGTGTTGGTCGCGACCGAGGACTTCTCGACCACCAGGTCACCGAGCACGTTGAGGATGCCGCCGCCGGAGCCGGACTCGCCGGTCGCCTTGTTCTTGCTGACCGACGAGTCGATCACGGTCAGCTCGCCGCCGTCGTTGTAGAGGCCGCCGCCACCCTGGTCGGCCTCGTCGCCGCCGGCCTTGTTCTTCACGATCACGGAGTCCTTGACGAGCATGGTGCCGTCTGCGGAGTTCCAGAGACCACCGCCCTCGGCGCTGGCCTTGTTCTTGACGACCTTGGAGTTGGTGACCTTCACGTCACCGGGTCCGGTGAGGTGCAGGGCGCCGCCGTTGCCGGGCTCGGCGCCCGTGGTGTTCTTGGCAAGGGCGCTGCCGCGCACGACGGTCGTGCCCTCGAGGGCCTCGATCGCGCCACCGGCGCGCACGGCGTCGTTGCCGGCCAGGCGGGACTTCACGACGACGACCTTGCCGCCGTCGTTGAAGATCGCACCGCCCGAGGCGAGCTCGCCCCTGACCGTGTTGCCGACCATCGAGACCTTCTTGGCCTTCAGGGTGCCGGCCACGAGCACCGCGCCGCCGCTCTCGGTGGCCTTGGGTGCACCACCGGTGAGCTTGACGTTGCGCAGCGTCAGCGTGGCGCCGTCGGCGACGTCGAAGATCCGGTCGACCTTGCGCGCGTCGATCGTCTTGCCGGCGCCGTTGACGACCAGGTCGTCGGTGACCGTCAGGTCACCGGCCTTCTTGTCGCTCCTGTCGAAGGCGATGTCGGACGTCAGCTTGACGACCTGCTTGCCGTCACGCTTGTTGGCGCGCTTGACGGCGGTGCGCAGCTGCGTGATGGTGGCGGCGGTCGCGGCCCTGGTGCCCGGCTTCGCCGCGACAGCGGCGTCGGCCACGGCGGTGTCGGCCGAGGCCGTGGTCGGCACGCCGGCCAGCGCCAGCGTCAGCAGGCCTACGGTCGCGAGACCGGCCGTCGTCCTCGTCGTACGTCGTGCGTGTCCCATGTGGTTGTCCCCTTGATGTCCGAGGCGCGCGGAGGGGCGCGCCTTGCCGGTCCATACGGCAACCGTGGATCACCTGTTCAGGGCGGGGCGACTTCTCAGCGAAGGTTCAGCCTCCGCGGGCACCGCGGTTCGTCCGGGGGCGGGGCGTCACGGCCGAGATAAGTTGTAGCGGCGGTCCGTATGTACGGTCGGTGAGATGAGCACCGCTGACGCAAAGGTTGCCATCGTGGCCTCGCCGTTGGCTCGCAGGTCGTGGCTCGCGGCGCACGGGCTGATCGGGCTGGCGTTGGGCTGGGTACTGCTGTCGTGGGGTGGAGTCCTGGTCGTGGTCGGATCGACCGTCGTACCGACCTGGGCGGCTGCACCCGCCCTCTTGCTCGCCGGGACCGCCGTCCGACTGGGCCTGCGCGCGTCGCGGGTGCCGACGCCATCACCGGAGGGACGGTGGCGGTGGTCGCTCCCGACGGTCACGGCGTGCGCGTGGGTGCTGGTCCCGCTGACGGCAGTCGCCAACGGGTTCGGAGGGCCGACCTACGTCGTGGTGGAGCCGGCAGGGTCCGGTGGTTGCCGAGCTGTGGTGGCGGAGAGCAGCTTCTTCCTGACCGGGTCGGGGACGGTGCATGTCGCCGGCCGGTGGGGGCCGTTCGCCCCGGAGGTGGGGAGCTACAGCACTGACGACGGGTTCCAACCGGTGTCGACGGGCTCCTACAGCGTCACGTGGGACAGTGGGTCCGGTGGGCTGCTGAAGGTGGACGGGACTCTGCCCGGTGGTGACCCTGCGGGTGGCTCCGGTCTCTTCGCGTTCGACTGCTGAGTCCCGATGTCCTGCGCTCGGATCGAGGACCCGCCGGTCCGCTGAAGGTGGCACTCAGCCGAGGTCGGGCACCAGGCCGCGCAGGTCGTCGAGCAGCGCGGACGGGTCGACCACCGACATCGTGGCGCCGGGGTGGGTGATCCGTCCCGTCGGGTCGATGCCCTTGACCGGCTCGCGGAACTGCACGCACAACGCCTCGCGGGCGTTGGTGGTGAAGCTGACCCCGCGGTCGGAGAAGGACAGGTGCGGCGGGCCGGCCGTCTTGAGGAAGCCGAAGTCACCGGTGATCGTCGCGCCGGTGATGTTGGCCAGCGGGGTGCGCAGCCGCCAGAGCCCGTAGCGCACCTCCAGGCCCGCGGGACCGACCTCCACCCACGCGGTGCTCGGCGTGATGCCGAACGGAAGCCCCGCCCACCGGTACGCCGTCGCGAAGGCGAAGTGGTGCCGGACAGACTCAGTCATCGCGCAGGGCCTCGATCAGCTCGTCCTTGCGCATGTCGGAACGCCCGTCGATCTCGAGCTCGGCGGCTCGCTTGCGTAGGTCGTCGACGGTCCAGTCCTCGTAGGCGGGTGAGGATCCACCGCGCTCGCCGACCTCCGAGCGGCCGTCGCGGGCGGCGGCGTTCGCGATCGCGGCCGACTTCGCCTTGCTGTTGCCCTCGTCGCGGAGCTTCTCGTACAGCTCGTCGTCGTTGATGCTCGGGCCGTGGTCCTTCTTCTCGGGCATGGCACCGACGCTACTGAGGTGCGGTGCGGCTGCCACCGTCCCTCCGGGTGATGACGGCACTCGTGCGGCCCCGGAGGATCGGAGCATGACGAGATTCGGCTACACCCTGATGACCGAGCAGAGCGGCCCGCGCCAGCTGGTCGCCTACGCCCAGCAGGCCGAGGAGATCGGCTTCGACTTCGAGGTGAGCAGCGACCACTTCTCGCCCTGGCTGACGACGCAGGGCCACGCGCCGTACGCCTGGACCGTGCTCGGCGCGGTCGCCCAGGCGACCTCGCGGGTCGAGCTGATGACCTACGTGACCTGCCCGACGATCCGCTACCACCCTGCCGTCGTCGCGCAGAAGTCAGCGACGCTCCAGCTGCTCGCCGAGGGGCGCTTCACCCTGGGCCTCGGCTCCGGCGAGAACCTCAACGAGCACGTCGTCGGCGAGCGCTGGCCGGCGCTGGCGGAGCGCCAGACGATGCTGTTCGAGGCGGTCGAGATCATCCGCGCGCTGCACACCGGCGACCTCACCGACTACAAGGGCGAGCACTTCCAGGTCGACTCCGCCCGCATCTGGGACGTGCCGGAGGACGGCGTCGACCTCGCGCTCGCCGTGTCGGGCGATCGCTCCATCGAGCGCTTCGCCCCGCTCTCCGACCACCTGATCGCCGTCGAGCCCGACGACTCGCTGGTCCCGACCTGGAACGCGGTCGACGGCGCTCCGAAGATCGGCCCGGACGGCGCCCGCGCGATCGGCCAGATCCCGATCTGCTGGGGACCGGACGTCGACGCCGCCAAGGAGCTCGCCCACGACCAGTTCCGCTGGTTCGCCGGTGGCTGGTCGGTCAACGCCGACCTCCCGACCCCGGCCGGCTTCGCCGGCGCCACCCAGTTCGTGACGCCCGACGACGTCGCCGACAACATCCCCTGCGGCCCCGACCTCGACGCGATCGTCGAGGCGGTGATGGAGTTCAAGAGCGCCGGCTTCACCGACGTGGCCGTGGTGCAGGTCGGCGATGCCCTGCAGGAGCAGTTCCTCGCCGAGGCTGCCGGGCCGCTGCTCGAGAAGCTGCGCGCCGCCGACGCCTGAGTCCGCGTGATGTGGCTTCTCGAGCACCTCGGCGACGCGCTCGCCTCCTCCGGCACGATGGCGTGGCGCATCGGCTGGTCCCTGGTGCTCGGGTTCGCTCTGTCGGCGGTCATCCAGGCCGTTGTCCGGCGCGACGTGGTGTCGAAGGCTCTCGGCAGCAGTGGTCCGCGCACGACAGTCACCGCCTCCGGGCTCGGTGCAGCCGCGTCCTCGTGCTCCTACGCCGCCGTGGCGCTGGCGCGGTCGCTCTTCACCAAGGGCGCGACGTTCTCGTCGGCGATGGTCTTCCAGATCGCCAGCACCAACATGGTGCTCGAGCTGGGGATCGTGATGTGGCTCCTGCTCGGCTGGGAGTTCACCCTCGCCGAGTTCGTCGGCGGCGCCGTGATGATCGCCCTGGTCGCCGTGGCCTTCGAACGTTTCGTCAGCCCCGAGGCGGTCCGGCTTGCCAAGGAGCAGGCCGAGCGCGGGCTGGCGGGGTCCATGGAGGGTCACGCCTCGATGGACATGTCGGTCGACGAGGGCGACACGTGGTGGAAGCGGCTGCGCAGCCCGAAGGCGTTCACCGCGGTCTCGCACATCTTCGTGATGGAGTGGGGCGCAGTCCTGCGCGACATCGTGCTCGGTCTGCTGGTCGCTGGCGCCCTCCAGGCCTGGGTGCCCGAGTCGTTCTGGCAGAGCCTGTTCCTGACCGACAGCCCGTTCCTGTCGGCCGTGGTCGGGCCCCTGATCGCTCCGCTCGTCGGCATCATCAGCTTCGTCTGCTCGGTCGGCAACGTGCCGCTCGCCGGTGTCCTCTGGAACGGCGGCGCCAGCTTCGGTGGCGGTCATGGCCTTCGTCTACGCCGACCTGCTGATCGTCCCGATCCTGCTGATCTACCAGCCAGTACTACGGCACCCGCGATGATGCTGCGGATCCTCGGGATCTTCTACACCACGATCGTCGTGGCCGCCTACGTCGTCGAAGCCCTCTTCCTCCTCACCGGCCTCACGCCCGAGGAGCGCGACGCCAAGGTCGGCGCCGAGGGGCTCTCGTTCAACTACACGACCTGGCTCGACCTCGTCTCTCGGCCTGCTCGCCGTCGTCCTGGTCGTGCGCTCCTTCCGCAACGGCGGGCGCGACATGCTGCAGCACATGGGCGGCGAACCGGCGACGGCGACGTGACCCGACAGGTCTGACCGACGGTTTCTTCGGATCGGTCTCAGGCGGCGGTGGCAGGCTGAGCCTCGTGACGACCCAGGACGAGGTGCGTCGGCCGGCTGGGCCGGTGTCCTGACCCGCACCCTCCTGTTGCTCGAGGTGCTGCTCGTGCTGGCGGTCTCGCTGGGCCGCTCGGCGATCTACGCCGTGGTCAGCTTCGTCGACTCCCTCACCCAGCCGGGGGCCCTCAGCGCCCAGAGCGCCGTGCTCAACCCGAGCCTGGCGCCCGACCGCCCCTGGCTCGACCTCACCTACCAGCTGCTCGCCTCGACGTTCCGCATCGTGCCCGCACTGCTCGTGATCTACCTGCTCTACCGCACCGGCGACCGGGTGCGCGAGCCATCATGGTCGGCCACGACGGTCGTCGGCCCGCGACCTCGCTGCGCGGCGCCGCGCTGGCGGCCGGCGTCGGGACGCTGGGCGTCGCCTTCTACGTCGTGACGCGCGAGCTGGGGATCAACCTCACCGTCGTCGCCGCCGACCTGCCCGACGTCTGGTGGCGCTACCCGCTGCTGGTGCTCTCGGCGCTGAGCAACGCGGTGCTGGAGGAGGTGGTGATGCTCGGCTACCTGCTCACGCGCCTCGACCAGCTCGGCCTCTCCCGCCGCAACGGCGTCGTGATCAGCGCCCTGGTCCGCGGCAGCTACCACCTCTACCAGGGCATCGGCGGGTTCCTCGGCAACGCCGCGATGGGCCTCTTCTTCGGTTGGCTCTACACCAAGTGGGGGCGGGTGACACCGTTCGTCATCACCCACACCCTCCTCGACATCGGTGCGTTCGTCGGGTACGCGCTGCTGGTGGACAAGGTCGGGTTCCTGTCCTGACCCTGCGCCCGCGGGGGCGTCAGTCGACGAACGGGTACCAGCCGCCGGGCTGCACGAGGTGTCGGGTGGGCGCGTTGATCACCTTCTCGCAGGAGCTCTGCGTGGCGTCGCACTCGTAGACCGCGACGCGCTTGCCGCCGCGACGGGCGGCGTCGTACGCGATCGTGTCGGGGCCGACCCAGCCGTGGACGTCGACGCGCCACTTCTTCCACTTCGGCACCCGCATCGCGGGGCTCACGGGCTTGCGGGTGGTGTTGTCGATGGTCAACCCCTGCTCGAGGGCAGCGGACCAGTGCAGGTTGGGGGACAGGTAGTCGGCCGCCAGCGACAGGCGTCCACCGCTGCTCAGGTCGTCGATCGGGCGCACGTAGGCCCCGCCGGGCTCGAACATCAGCAGGTGATCGGCCACGACGTCGCTGACGTCGTCGGGGTCGACGTCGATGAGCTGCTCCTCGCCGTCGTCGAGGCCGAGCCGCACGAGCTGGTCGCCGCGCGGGTAGTAGAGCGCACCGGAGTCGACCGTCAGCCCTGAGCAGTCCGACATCGTCGGGAAGCCCTCGAGCACGATCTTGTCGGCCCGCCGGTCGTAGACGCGCACGTGCTGACGCCCGTCGTAGCAGGTGCCGCGCACGATGGCGGCATAGCGCGAGGTGCGGTCGGTGACGATCCGCACGCCTTCCTCGACCTTGAACCGGGCGACCCGGTGGGTGTGGCCGTTGCGCCAGGAGACCAGACGGCCGTCGGTCGTGGCGACGAGCAGCCGGCCGCGCAGATTGACGTACGTCGCGACGTCACGGATGCCGGTGTCGCGCTTCGTGCCGTCGTGGTGGACGGTCGAACCGGTCATCACGACCGCCGAGAACGTCGGCATCCTGGTCAGGACCGGCTCGACGTACGGATCGGGAGCAGAAGCCGCTGCGGGGCTCGTGCTGGACCCGACGATCGCGATGAGCAGGGACACGGACAGTGCGGCCAGGCCGCGGCGCAGCTGGAGGTGAGTCATGCCCCTACGACGCGAGGCCGGCGAGGAAAGTTGCACCGGGCTCGAGGTGGGCGACCTGGCCGATGAACGGTGTGCTGGGACGATGTCCGGACGTCGTCCAGGCACCCCGTTCACCGGCCAGCCGGTGAAGGGGGCGATGACCTCCGGGCGCCCACGCTCCAGGACGGGCCGGCTCACACCGCGCGGCTGACCAGCCCGGTCTCGTAGGCCAGCACGACCAGCTGGGCACGGTCGCGGGCACCGAGCTTGAGGAAGAGCCGCGAGACGTGGGTCTTCACCGTCAGCGGCGAGAGCACCAGCTCGACGGCGATCTCGGTGTTGGACTGCCCGCGCCCCACATGGCCCAGGATCTCGCGCTCGCGCGGGGTGAGGTCGGCGAGGCGGTCGTCGGGCACGGCCGGTGGCGCGCCTGGACCGGCCGCAGCGGCGGGCTCCTGGGCGACGAACGCCTCGATGAGGGTGCGGGTGATCCGCGGCGAGAGCAGCGACTCCCCCGCCGCGACCGTGCGGACGGCGTCGACGAGCGCGGCCGGCTCCATGTCCTTGAGCAGGAAGCCCGACGGCGCCGGCGCGCAGGGCGCCGAAGACGTACTCGTCGAGCTCGAAGGTCGTCAGCACCACGACCCTGGTGTCGGCGAGCGACTCTCGGCGGTGATCATCGCGGTCGCCTCGAGTCCGTCGAGACGCGGCATCCGGATGTCCATCAGGACGATGTCGGGCCGGTGCTCGACGGCGAGGGCGACCGCCTGCTCGCCGTCGATCGCCTCGGCGACGACCTCGATGCCGTCCTCGGCGTTGAGGAGCACCCGGAAGCCGCCGCGCACCAGCGCCTGGTCGTCGGCCAGCAGCACCCGGATCATCGGGCGGCCACCCGCTTCGGCCCCCTCGACGGAGGCGTCGGCGACCAGCGGCAGCCGGGCGCACACCTGCCAGCCGCCCTCGTCGCGAGGCCCCGCCTGCAGGGTGCCGCCCACCGCTCGCGCCCGCTCCCGCATGCCGCGGACGCCGTTGCCCGCTCCCGGCCACGCGGGCGCTGCTCGCGCGGGCCCGTCGTCGGTCACCTCGACGACGACCTCGTCGCCCTCACGCCGTACGACGACGTGGGCGGCGGTGGGCGCCGCGTGCCGCACACGTTGGTCAGGGCCTCCTGGACGATCCGGAAGCCGGTGCTCTCCACCGCCGCCGGCAGCGGCTCGTCGCCGGTGTCGACGGCGAACAGCACCTCGACCCCGGCCCCCTCGAGCCGGCGCCGCGAGGTCGGGGAGGTCGTCCGAGACCGGCGGTCGGCGCGATCGGGCGCCGACTCGTCGGCCGCCCGCAGGATGCCGAGGGTGCCGCGCAGGTCGGCCAGCGCCTCGCCGCTGACGTCCTTGATGTCGCGGAAGGTGCGGCGGTTGGTCTCCGGGTCGGGGTCGGCCACGTGGGCGGCGACCCCGGCCTGCACGTTGATCGCGACGAGCGCGTGGGCGACGAGGTCGTGCAGGTCGCGCGCGATGCGCAGCCGCTCCTCGTCGACGCGACGCCGCGCCTCCTCCTCCCGCGTGCGCTCGGCGGTCTCGGCGCGCTCGACGAGGGCGTCGAGGAAGTCCTGCCGGTTGCGGGCGGCGATGCCGAGCACGACCGGCAGGGCGACGAACGCGATGTTCTTCGGGGTCTCCCAGCTCGAGGAACGCGTGCTCGGACACGATGGCCACGTTGAGCAGCACCACCGGCACCAGCACCGCGAACAGCCAGATCGCCCGCTTCCGGTCGCCCGACCGGGCGACGCTGTAGCCGGCGAGCATCGCCGGGAGCGGGATGGTCTGGTAGATGTCGATGACCGACTCGAGCAGGAAGATCGCCGAGGAAGCAGCCCACGAGCGACGCGATCGGGTGGCGGCGACGCACCAGCAGCGGCAGGACGGCGACGACGACGACCGCGACGGTCACCGCGTCGACGTCGGTCGAGTCGTCGATGCGGGCCTCGAGGAGCATCGTCGCGGCCAGCAGCACCATCACGCCCAGGTCGACCGCGAGGTCGACGGAGCGCGCGGGCAGGAGACGGAGCGAGCGGGCCACCCGCCGAACGTACTCGGCAGGCGACCCGCTCGGCATCGTCCTGGAGGAGTAGATCTCCGCACGCCTCAGTCGCGGGCGCCCACCAGCTCGGGCAGGTCCGCGGCCTCGGACGCCGAACCCCCCTCGCTGAAGCCGATCCGGTCGTGCAGGCGGCGCAGCGGCATCGGCGACCACCAGTTCCACTTCCCGAGCAGGCCCATCAGGGCGGGCACGAGCAGCGAGCGGACGACGAAGGCGTCGACGAGCACGCCGACCGCGGTGGCGATGCCGATCTGCTGGATGAACGAGATCGAGCTGGTCGCGAACGCCCCGATCGCCACGGCCAGCAGGATCGCCGCCGCCGTCACGACGTACCCGGTGCGCTGGAGGCCCACCGCCACCGACTCCCGCTCGCCGAGTCCGGCATCGCGGTTCTCCTTGATGCGGCCCAGCAGGAAGACGCCGTAGTCGGTGGAGAGGGCGAAGACCAGCGCGGTGGCGACCAGGAAGTCGGTCGGCTCGATGCCGCCGTTGGGCGTGTAGCCGAGGAGGTCGGCGAATCGCCCGTCCTGGTAGACGAACACCAGCGCTCCCGAGGGCCGTGCCGACGGTGAGGACGTTCATCACCACGGCCTTGATCGGCAGCATCACCGACCCGGTCATCAGCCACAGGACGATCAGCGTCAGCCCGACGAGCAGCAGCCCGGCGAGCAGCAGGCGGGAGCCGATCGCGTCCTGCTGGTCGACGAAGTCGGCGGCGGGTCCGGCGACCTTGGCGTCGAGGCCGAGGCGCCGGCAGCCGAGAGGTCGCGTACCTGGTCGACGAGCCCCTGGGCGGTGGCGTTGCTGGGCTCGCCGACGACCGCGACGTCGACCTGCCAGCTGTCGGCGTCGAGCCGCACGGGGTCGGCGACCGACGCGGACGCCGTCGAGGCGACGCGATCCGGGCGGCGTACGCCGCGACGGCGGCGGCGTCGCCGTCGGCACCGGTGGTGACGCTGATCGTCATCGGGGTGTCGGCCGACCCGCCGAAGTCGCGCTCCACGGCGTCGGACACCGTGCGCGCGCTCTGGCTCGTCGGGACGACGGTCGAGTCGACCGGGGTCCACCTCGCCGAGAGCGCGGGGGCGGCCAGGACGATCATCACGACCATCGTGACGGCGGCGATGATGCCGGGGCGACGCATGACGCCGTGCGACAGGCGGTACCACGCACCGTGGCCGCGTCCTGCGGTCGCCGTGCGTGCCGAGCGGCGCACGAGCTTGTCACCCCACAGCCCGAACAGCGCCGGCGAGATCACCAGGGCCGCGAGCGCCGCGACGACCGCCACCGTGGCGCCGGCGATGCCCATCGACTGGAGGAAGCCGAGCGGGAAGACGGTCAGCGTGGCGAGCGCGACGGCGACGGTGGCGGCGGAGAAGACGACGGTCCGTCCGGCGGTGCTCATCGTGGTGCGGATGGCGGCGGCCGTCGCCCCCTGGCGAGCGACCTCCTCGCGGTAGCGGGTGACGAGGAAGAGCGAGTAGTCGATCGCGAGGCCGAGACCGAGCCCGATGACCAGGTTGAGGGCGAAGATGCTCAGGTCGTAGGCCTGTGTTGATCGCGGCCAGCGCGAGGAAGGTGCCCAGGACCGTGGTGGCGCCGACGAGCAGCGGCATCCACGAGGCGCGGCCGCCGAAGAACAGGACCGACAGCACGATCAGGATCGGCAGGGCGAACGTCTCGGCCCGGCCGAGGTCCTCACCGACGGTCTCGCCGAGCTGGAGGTTGGCGATCGTCTGGCCACCGGCCGCGACGTCGGAGGCGTCGTCGAAGGTGTCGAGGACGTCCTCGGCGACCACGTCGTCGTCGGCGTCACCGGTCAGGGTGGCGAGCACCAGCGTCCGGGACCCGTCGGTGGAGACGAGGCCCGGCGCCGGGCGGCGCCCCGGCGCCGGAGACCACGTCGACGATGCCGTCGACCGAGCGCGAGCTCGGCGGCGACGGCGTCGATCGCGCGCGACATCGGTGCTGTCGACGAGCAGGACGACCCCGGGCGAGGGTGCCTGGCCGGTCGCGGCCTCGATCTCCTCGATGGCGGTGACGGAGTCGGCATCGGCGGGGGCGAAGCCGCCCGAGGAGTCGAGGGCCCCCGCGACCGGCCCGCCGAAGACGGCAGCCAGCACGAGGAACAAGAAGGTGGCCGCGAGGGTGCGGCGCGGGGCGCGGCCGAGCGTGTCGGCGAGGAAAGTGGTCATGGGTCGAGCCTGCGGCGGCGAGGGGGTGCACCGCGTCCGCCCGCGGGAGGCTCCTGCGGCCGCGCGCGGGTCCGACGTACACCCGTTGGTGTACGCCGCCAGGTCTAGCCTGCGGCGCGTGGACCACGCCCCGATCGCCTTCGCGCTGGCCGCGGTGCTGCACGCGGGCTTCCAGGTGACCGTGACGGCGCTGGTCTACCCCGCGCTCGCGCGGGTCGGCCGCGAGCACCCCGAGGACTGGTCGGCAGCGCATGATCGGCACTCGCGCGGCATCGTCCCCGTCGTCGGCTTCGTGTACGTCGCGCTGCTCGCGAGCGGCGTGTGGCTGCTCGCCTCCGGCCCGGGGATCCTCGACCTGCTGGGGCTCGGCGGGGCGTGGGGAGCGGTGCTGGTCACCGGCGCGCTGGCCGCTCCCACGCACGGGCGACTGGGGACTCCCGACCCGGCGTTGCTGCACCGCCTGCTCGTGGCCGACCGTGGGCGCTGCGCGTTGGCCGTGCTGGGTGGGGTGGTCGCGACCACCGCCGTACTATTCGGCTCATGACCACACGGCCCACGCGGGTGCTGGTGACGACCGACCACGACATCGTCGCCACCGGACTGACCACCGTGCTCGAGGAGCACCCCGCCATCGAGACCGGGCTCGGCGCGGTGGATGCACTGCTGCTCGACGGTGCCGACGTCGTGCTCTACGACGTGATGGGTCTGCTCGACAACGACGGGTCCGAGCTCGACCGGATCGTCAAGGAGAGCGACGTGGCCGTCCTGGCGGTCACCCGCGACCTGCGCCCCGAGCTCGCCGACGTCGCCCTCCGCAAGGGGGTCGACGGGTGCGTCTCGCTCGATGCCTCCGCAGACGAGCTGATCGCGGCGGTCGAGGCGGCCGCGTGGGGCGACCTCTCCGGCGCCGACGACGACGGAGCCACCGACTTCACGCTCAACCCCGGTCACGACAACGACCTGCCGCACCTGGCTCCGCGCGAGCTGGAGATGCTCGAGCTGATCACCGCCGGGTTGAGCAACACCGAGATCGCCGAACGGCTCTACCTGTCGATCAACTCGGTCAAGACCTACATCCGCGGCGCCTACCGGCGCATCGAGGTGCGCACCCGCAGCCAGGCGGTCGTGTGGTGCCTGCAGCACGGCGTCGGCACGGCGCCCGACCCGACCTCGTGACACACGCCACATCGAGCCCGCCGGTGCCCTAAAGTCACTCCGGTGATGGGGACTGTGATCGCATGGGGCTGATCTCGCCGCGCTTGCCCGACCTCGACTACGAGGAGTGGGGCCGCAAGCCGCTGATGCAACGCATCAAGCCGATGGCGCAGGACTGGGCCGAGGGCGGCTTCGGCACGCCCGACGCGGTGCTGCTCCTCTACGTGATCAAGATCGGCCTGTACGCCTTCGGCGCGGCCGCGATCACCGCGTTGACGCCCGGCATCGGCGATCTCGGCGACATCGGGGACTGGTGGACCGAGCCGATCTTCTTCCAGAAGGTCGTCATCTTCACCCTGCTCTTCGAGGTCTTGGGGCTCGGCTGTGGCTTCGGCCCCCTGACCCTGCGCTTCCTGCCTCCGGTCGGCGCCCCCCTGCACTGGCTGCGTCCCGGCACGATCCGGCTGCCCCCGTGGCCGCGCCACGTGCCGCTGACCGAGGGCACGACCCGCTCGATGGGCGACGTCGCGCTCTACGTCGCGGTGGTCCTCTCCGCGCTGTGGTTGTTGTTCTCGCCCGGTCAGGGCACCGACCAGGGCGGCGTCGGCACCCTCGAACCGCTGCGCCTGCTGCCGCTCTTCGTCTCCCTCGGACTCATCGGCCTGCGCGACAAGACGATCTTCCTGGCCGCGCGCACCGAGGTCTACGGCACGCTCGCGCTGATGTTCTTCTTCAGCGGCGCCGACATGGTCGTCGGCCTCAAGCTCGTCATCGTCCTGATCTGGTGGGGGGCTGCCTTCTCCAAGCTCAACCAGCACTTCCCGCACGTCGTCGCGGTGATGATGAGCAACTCCCCGATCCTGCGCGTCAAGGCGATCAAGCGTCGCTTCCACCGCGACTTCCCCACCGACCTGCGCCCCGGCAAGCTCTCGGAGAACCTCGCCCACGGCGGCACGGTCATCGAGTTCGGCGTGCCCCTGCTGCTGCTGTTCTCCAACGGCGGCTGGCTCACCACGGTGGCGGCGGTCGTGATGATCGCCTTCCACCTCCAGATCCTCACGTCGCTGCCGATGGGCGTGCCGCTGGAGTGGAACGTCTTCATGATCTTCGCGATCGGCTTCCTCTTCGTCGACAAGGCCGACGTCGCCGTGGCCGACATGGACCACCCCGTGCTCGTCCTCGCGATCGTCCTGGCCGCGGCAGCGGTCGTCGTCACCGGCAACTTCTTCCCCGACCAGTTCTCCTTCCTTCCCTCGATGCGCTACTACGCGGGCAACTGGGCGACCTCGCTGTGGTGCCTCACGCCCGAGGCGATCGCCAAGCTCGACGGCTCGGTCGTCAAGGTCGCCCGGCTGCCCAGCGCCCAGCTCGAGACGCTCTACGACGCGGAGATGGCCACGGCCCTCAGCCACAAGGTCTACGCCTTCCGCGTCGATGCACACCCACGGCCGCGCCCTCTTCGGGCTCGTGCCCCGGGCCTGCGAGGAGGACCGCGACGTCGTCGACAGCCGCTACGCCATCCACGACGGCGAGTTCGTCGCCGGCATCTCGCTGGGGTGGAACTTCGGCGACGGGCACCTCCACGACGAGCAGCTGCTCGCCGCGCTCCAGGAGCGGTGCGGTTTCGAGCCCGGCGAGGTCCGCGTGATCATGCTGGAGTCCCAGCGCTTCTTCGACCCACGTCAGGGCTACCGCATCGTCGACGGCGCCACCGGCGAGAGGGAGCGCGGCATCGTCAAGGTCGCCGACATGCTGGAGCGTCAGCCGTGGGACGGCGAGATCCCGACGTACGACGTGGTGGTCAGCGCCGCGGGCCCAGCAGACCGCGCGGTCCCCTGACCGGCAGACCGCCCTCGACGTCGTCGAGCAACCCGTTGGTGGTCTCGACCAGGTCCTCGGCGACCGGGGCGAGCCCCGGGACCGCCACCCCGAGGGCGCCGAGCAGGACCTGCTCGACCGGGGACAGCGCCTGCGAGACGCGGCCACCGTCGGCGCCTCGTCCCCGCTCCTGATCCGCGTCGGGGGTGGGGGTCGGCGCGGGGGTGGGGCTCGGGCTGGGGACGTCCGGGGGGCCGTCGTCGGTCGCGTCGGTCGCGTCGGCGGAGGGTCCCGAGGGTGACGTCGGAGCGTCGACGACGAAGTCGGCCTCCACGACACGACCTGCCCGGTCGCGCAAGCGCTCGGCCCGTCCCGCGGGCGTGGGAGAGGGCATCGGGTCGATCCCCGGAGCGGCGCCGCCCCAGGGTTGGTCGGGCCCGGGAACCGCCAGGACGGCAGGTGGCTCCTCGTCCATCAGTGGCACGACGACCACGCCGACCAATCCCGCCACGAGGGCGAGGAGGCCAGCACTCAGCGCGCCGACGGCGCGGCCCTCGTCGAGGGTCCGGCGCCGAGACGTCAGTTGGATCTCGGGCAACGGCCGGATCCCCTTTCCCCCCAGAGTCGCGACCAAGTCGGCACACGATACCGCCCCGGGTACGGGATCACCCGCTTTGTGACGCAGCCGTCGCTCTTCTCACCATGGCTAGGGCCCGTCCCGCAATGGCCGTGGGCGGCGCCAGCGCCGCCCACGCCGCACGCCGGCGGCGTTGCCCCCGCTCGAGAGACGCCCGGTATGTCATCGCGGCGGCGCCTTGCCCCCGCACGACGTGGACGACGCTGGCATCCGCCCGCCAATGCGGGACACGCCCTAGCCTGGGAGGTGTGACCGTCCCCGCCACGTCCCTCGCCCACTGACCCACCGGTTCGCCGACGACCTGCCCGCGTTGGCGCTCCCGTGGACCGCGGCCGAGACCACCGACGCCCGGTTGGTGGCGCTCAACGAGTCACTGGCCCGTGAGCTCGGGCTCGATCCGGCCGCCCTGCGCACCGACGACGGCCTCGCCCTGCTCGCCGGCACCGCCCCGCCGCCCGGCGCGAACCCGGTCGCCCAGGCCTACGCGGGCCACCAGTTCGGCGGGTTCGCCCCCCGGCTCGGCGACGGACGCGCCCTCCTGCTCGGCGAGCTCACCGACACCGAGGGTCGGTTGCGCGACCTGCACCTCAAGGGCTCGGGGCGTACGCCGTTCGCTCGCGGCGGCGACGGACTGGCGGCGCTCGGCCCGATGCTGCGCGAGTACGTCCTGTGCGAGGCGATGCACGCCCTGGGCATCCCGACGACCCGCGCTCTCGCGGTGACCGCGACCGGCGTCACCGTGCGCCGCGAGGTGCCGCTGCCGGGCGCCGTGCTGGCGCGGGTGGCGAGCAGCCACCTGCGGGTCGGCAGCTTCCAGTACGCCCGCGGCCTCGACGACGCGGGCGGGCCGGGTCGGCCGGACGGGCCCGACACCCTGCGCGCCCTCGCCGAGCACGCGATCCGGCGCCACTACCCCGACCTGGCCGCGATCGAGGACGACCGCGAGCGCTACCTCGCCCTCTACCGCCGTGTCGTCACCGCCCAGGCCGGACTCATCGCCCACTGGATGCTGGTCGGCTTCGTCCACGGGGTGATGAACACCGACAACATGACCATCTCGGGGGAGAGCATCGACTACGGGCCGTGCGCCTTCCTCGACGTCTACGACCCGACCGCGGTGTTCAGCTCGATCGACGAGGGCGGGCGCTACGCCTTCGGCAACCAGCCCTCGATCGGCGAGTGGAACCTCGCCCGCCTCGCCGAGGCGATGCTCCCGCTCCTCCACGACGACCAGGATGCCGCGGTGGCGATCGCCGTCGAGGCCCTTGGTGGCTTCCGGGAGCAGTACGCCGCCGCGTGGGCGGCGGGCATGCGCGCCAAGCTCGGCGTGCCGCACGCGGAGGTGGGGGTCGTCGGCGCTCTGGCGGAGGAGATCTACGCCCTGATCCGCGGCCAGGCCGACCACACCGGCTTCTTCCGGGCGCTCGGTCGCGCCGCGCGGGGAGACGTGGCTGCGGCTCGCGACCTCGTGCTCGACGTCGCCGGCTTCGACGCGTGGGCCGAGCGCTGGCTGGCGCTGGACCCCGACGGCGACGCGATGGACCGGGTCAACCCGGTCTACGTCCCACGCAACCACCTGGTCGAGGAGGCTCTCGCGGCTGCGACGGCCGGCGACCTCGCCCCCTTCGAGCGGCTCGGCGAGGTGCTCGCCCGACCGTTCGAGGAGCGCGCAGGCCTCGAGCGGTACGCCGAGCCGGCACCGCAGAGCTTCGGGCCCTACGTCACCTACTGCGGGACCTGAAGGCTCGGCACGAGCACGGCTCGCTGCGCGTCCGTCAGCGGCCGGGACGTCCGAGTGGGGTAGTCGAAGCTGACGATCACGACGCTCACCCGGGCGGCCACGGCCTCGTCCTGCACCACGTCGCAGCGCAGGGTGAACGACGTACGACCGACGGCGGTGAGGCTCACGTCGATGTGCAGCTCGCCGACGTGCACCTCGGCGAGGAAGTCGGCGTCGACGTTGGGCACGATCACCCCGGTGCCGAGCGCTGCGGCGCCGTCGCCCAGTGAGGCCAGGTGGGCACGCCAGGCGAGCCCGCAGCGCTGGAGGATGGCGTGGAACGGCAGGTGTGCTCCGTAGCCCGGCGCGGTCGGGTCGACCTGGTCGGCGTCGTGGAGGCAGTCGGCCGGGGTCACCGTCGTCGTCGTACGCACCGGCCGATGGTCTCAGCCGGTCTCAGCCGGCTGCCGACTCGCTCTCCTGCAGGCTGCCGACGAGGTCGCGCGCGTCGTCGGGCCGGTCGCCGCGGGCCAGCAGGCGCCGAGCAGCGTCGAGCCCCCCTTCGCAGTCCCACAGCAGGACGCCGCGCACCGCGCGGTCGTCGAGGTAGTAGACGACCGTGCCGCCGCCGTCCTCCTCCGGGACCGGGTCGATGACCGTCTCCAGCGAGGAGTCGAGGGTGCCGACCGCCTCGAAGCCGTGGTCGAGGACGTCGGAGTAGAACATCGGCGTGTGGTCGTAGGACTCCGTCGAGCCGGCCATCATCCGACCGACCGCGGCCCCCATCTCGTTGGCGTTGTCGACGTGCTCGACGCGGGTGCGGCCGAGGATCGGGTCGGGGTACTCCGCGACGTCACCGGCGGCGTAGATGTCGGCGACCGAGGTGAGCAGGTGCTCGTCGACCACGATGCCGCCGTCGTCCGAACGACCTACGACGCCCTCGACGACGTCGCCCGCGGGCTCGATGCCGAGGCCGACCACGACGACGTCGGCCCTGAGGGAGGAACCGTCGGACAGGCGCAGGACCACCTCGCCGTCCTGCTCCTCGCCGGACTCGACGGACAGCCCGGCGGCCCGCCGACAGCCGGCGTCGTCGAAGAGCTTCTCGAACTCACGCGCCAGCGGCTCGGGGAACATCGAGCCGCCGAGGACCTCGTCGGGGTGGACGATCGTCACCGAGCAGTCGTGCTGCACGAGCGCGGCGGCGATCTCGGAGCCGATGTAGCCGCCACCGACCACGACGACCTCGGGGTGCGAGCGGCTGTGCTCACGCAGGCGCTCGTAGTCGGTGAGGCTGCGGAAGTAGAGCACTCGCTCGGACGGCTCGAGCCCCTCGAGGCGTCGCGGGTGTCCGCCGGTCGCGAGCAGCAGGCGCTGGTAGCCGAAGGTGTCGCCGTCGCCGGTCGTGACGGTCTTGGTGTCGGGGTCGACCGCGACCACGGGCGAGCCCAGGTGGAGCGTGGCCCCGGTCTGCTCGGCCGTCTCGAGGGCGGCGTCGTCACGGGAGAAGTCCGGGTCGGTCCAGAGCTTCTTCGAGAGCGCCGGCCGCGGGAACGGCGCGGTCTTCTCCTCACCGAGGATCGCGATCGACCCGTCGGCCCCCTGCTCGCGGATCCCCTTGGCAGCGGTGTCGGCGACCATGCCGCCCCCGATGATGACGAACTCGTAGTCGTGATGCATGTCCTCGACGCTAGGCAGCCGCGCGGCAGGCTTCACCACCCGACCGGGTGACCGACACGTCGTCGGGCGCGACACTGGAGCGGTGACCGACCTTCCGGACCTCCTCGGCTTCGGCCTGCGGCTGCTCGTGCTGCCACTGCTCGTCGTCGCCCTCGCCCGCGCAGGGGGTATCGAGCTCCGCTGGCTGCCGCTGTGGGCGCTCGCCAGGGCCGTCGTGCAGCTGGGCCTGGTCGCGCTCCTGCTCCGCGGGATCCTGGACGCCCCGGCCACGGTGGCGGCCTTCGTCGCGCTGATGCTCACCACCGCCTCCGTCACCGCCGCCGGGCGTCTCGGCGAGCTGCACCGGGGGCGGCGCATCGCCGCGCTCGGCGTGGTCGTGGGCGCGGCGGTCGCGCTGGCCGCGATCTTCGCGCTGCGCCTGGTCGACACCGGCGCGACGTACGTCATCGCAGTCGCGGGCATCGTGATCGGCAACGCGATGACCGCCGCCACCCTGTCGGGCCGCAACTTCCTGCGCACGACGCGCGAGCGCGCCGACGAGGTCGAGGCGTGGCTGTCGCTGGGCGCCACCCCCGCGCAGGCCCACGCCGAGCTCGGGCGCACGTCGGCGCGCGAGGCGCTCCTGCCCGGCCTCGACCAGACGAAGTCGACCGGGCTGGTGACCCTGCCCGGGGCCTTCGTGGGGGCACTGTTCGGTGGGGCCTCGCCGGTCGAGGCCGCTCAGTTCCAGCTCGTGGTGCTGGCCGGGCTGGGTCTGGCGATGACGGTGACCGCCCTGATCGTCACCCGCCTGGCTGGGCGCACGCCGTACGTCGCGGTGGCCGAGGTGGGCGGGAGGGGCGGGACGGGCGAGCTCAGCGCCGACTCGGCTGTGCGCGCAGACCGGCGCTCGTCCGGTCGACGTCGCGGTCCAGCGGAGGCAGCACCGGACGCACGTCACCGTCCGCGGTGACCCACCCGATCCCCTCGGTGTAGCGACGGATCAGGCGGGCGGGGGCGCCGCCGACGACGGCGCGGTCCTCGACGGTGCCGCGGACGACGGACCCGGCCGCCACGACGACGTTCTCGCCGATCGTCGTGCCGGGCAGGATGATCGCGCCGTGGCCGATCCAGGACCCCGACCCGATGACCACCGGGTGGTGCTCGCCGAGCTGGCGCCCGATCGGGGTCTCGAGCTCCTGGTAGCCGTGGCCGGCGTCGGAGACGAACACGTCCTGCCCGCACCAGACGTCGTCGCCGATCGTGATGGAGGAGTGTGCGGTGATCGCGACCCGGGCGCCGATCACGCAGCGGTCACCGATCACGAGCGCGCGCGGCGGCAGGTGGGTCTCCCCCGGTCCGTAGCCGACCGACAGCGTCGACTGTCGTCCGACGAGGGTCCGCGCTCCGAGGTGGATGGAGCCGACGTTCATCAGCGTGGCGGTCGGAAAGCTGATGCAGCTGGCCTCTCCGAAGCTGCCGAACGCCTCGGCAGCCTGCGTGCCCGGCACGATCTCGCCTGCCCGGTCGAGCCACGCCCACGCCGCGTGGACGCCGCGGTGCACGAGCCGCTTGCGTCGGCTGAGGCCGGCGGCGGGGCGCGGGGCGGAGGTCACCCGCGCGAGCGTAGGGGAACGTGCCGGGCGCCGCTGGAGGTTCGCGAGGTTGGGATTCCTGGCCCGTCCGGGTGACGAGAGCGGTTCGTGGCGGCACACTCGCTGCATGGCAGGCGATCGGGCAGGTGCCCGGACCCCGGGGCGGATGGGCGGCTCACCCGAGCGACCCGCGCGCTTCTTCGACGGCCCCGAGGAGTTCGGCGCCTGGCTGGCCCTGCACCACGACACCGAGACGGTGCTGTGGATGGGCCTGACGGAAGAAGGGCGTCGCTGATCGCGGCCTGACCTGGGAGGAAGCGGTCGTCGAGGCGCTGTGCTGGGGATGGATCGACTCGGTCGCGCAGCGCATCGACGACGAGTCGAGGCGGCAGCGCTGGACCCCTCGCAAGAAGACGTCGCACTGGAGCCGGGTCAACCTCGACCTGGTCGAGAAGCTGCGGGCCGAGGGGCGGATGCAGCCCAGCGGGTTGGCGATCTGGGAGCAGCGCAGCCTCGAGGAGGCGCCCTACAGCCACGAGCGACCGTGGGCCGGGCTCCCGGAGTCGTATGCCGAGGCACTGGCCGCGTCGCCGGCGGCCACCGCCTTCTGGGACGCCTCGACCGCGAGCTACCGCAAGGTCTGCGCCGTCTGGGTGGCCTCCGCCAAGCAGGAAGCCACCCGCGAGCGTCGGATGACCCAGCTGATCGAGTGCTGCGCCGCGGGCGAGCTCGTGCCGAACCAGCGCTACGGAGACATCCCGAGGTGGGTGGAGCGGGCCGCGGCTGCGGCAGCAGAAGCGCGATGACGTCGGCGTGCCGGACGGAGCCCGAGCTGGATCACTGCCGCTTCTGAATGATGTACGACGTAGCCCAGGGATACGCCCAGCACCTGCAACGACCGGACCGAGCGACCGGGCGGCGCCCGACCTGCGAAGGTCCAGATCGCTCCGAGGACAATCATGGCCAGCTCGACCAGAGACCACAGGATCTTCAGCGCGACATTCGAGGTTCCGTAGCGGTTGCCCAGCTCTGGCTTGTTCATCGCGGCAAGGCTAGCCCAGTCAGCTTCGTTCACCGCCCTGTGGCCACGCGCCGATCGGATTCCACATGAAAGCTCGGCTTTCGGGCACTGCAACGACGTCGACTCTCTCGTACCGGCGTGAGCAGAGCGTCACCCGGAGCTCCAGCTGGCCAGGGCTGGGGATTCGGGGCCTGGAGCGAGCATCTGCTCAGACCGGAGAAGCCTTTCATCTACCGCCGGCCCATGGCTGCCTTCTACGACGACAACGCCGACCGCATCATTCCCAGCCTCCAGGCCAGCACGATGCTCGCTCATGTTCGAGCAGCCGCCTACAACTCGAAGACTGTGCTGGCCGACGAGAACTGCCACCCCTTCTCCGTCGAAGAGACCCCGTGGATCATCGCCCAGAACGGTGACCTGCCGAACTGGATACTCCTGCAGCGCGAGCTGCTGCAGCACTGCGAGGACAAGTACCTGAAGCAGATGCGGGGCACGACCGACACGGAGTTCCTCTACGTGCTCCTGCTCTCCTTGATGGAGGGCGACAGCGACGAGGACGTCCAACGGGCGATCGAGGAGATGGTCGGGCTCATCGCCCAGGCGATGAAGGATCTCGACCTCGCAGGCCTGACCAAGCTGAAGATGGCCCTGGTGTCGCCGAACCGCATCATCGGGGTCAACGTCGGCCTCGGACACCAGGGCGAGACCAACCCGGCCGGGGACTGGCGAGAGCTGCGCAAGTCCGGCCCGGGGACGAGCGACTTCGCCCTCTCGATGCTCCTCGAGCCGATGTACCTGCAGCTGGGCAGCAACTTCCAGCACGACGAGACGACCTATGACTTCGAGGTGTGCTCCGAGGAGGAGGCCACGGCCGCCATCTTCGCCTCCGAGCCCCTGACGGACAGCGACGACGGCTGGTCGCACCTCGAGTTCGGCGAGATCGTCTTCCTCGAGAACGTGGGCGGGCACGTCACCAAGACCGTGCAGAAGCTGGAGGTGTAGGCGCCGGGAGGTCGACCGGTGCGAGGATGCGGGGATGAGCTGGGGAGATGTCTGGGTCAACGGGGACAAGGTCCGCCCCGGGATCGACGCCACCGGCCCCGGCGCGCCGTGGATCCCGGCCGGCGTCATCTCGTCGGAGGAGCGGTCGTTCGTCGAGGCGACGCAGCGGCTCCGTAGGACCCGCGGTGGCCACGCCCGCGCGGTCGAGTTCGACCTCCAGGTCACGTCGTCCGCTGTGGGCAAGGAGCGCCCCGGCACGGGCAAGGCCTCCGTCGGCTTCGAGCCGGACGGGTTGTGGCTCGCGGTGGACGTGACCCCGGCGGGAAGCCTCGTCGAGGAGTCTCGCTTCGTGGTGTTCACCCAGCGCGTGCACGTCGTCGCCGGGGCCCGGCGGCGCAGCCGAGCGCGGCAAGACGGGCCGCCCGGGGACGACCATCTCGCTCCGCGGTCGCGCCCGATCGCGTGAGAGCGCCCTCGAGTGGGGTAGCTCGGCGGCGCGGGACTGACCGAGGAGTCGGTGCCTGGATGGCGCCCCGCTCCTTCCGGGTCGAGCCGGTCGACACACTGCTC
>CAWGJR010000010.1:0-64197 GCA_963822915.1 uncultured Actinomycetota bacterium | reverse complement strand
ACGTATCGCCGAGTCGGCTCCGGAGTCGGCGGCGACCTTGAGGATCTTGGCGATGTCGAGGTAGGAGTCAGCCGGGGTCGCGCCACCCAGGGAGTGGGCCTCGTCGGCGAGCCGCACGAACTGGGCGTCGCGGTCGGGGTCGGCGTAGACGGCCACGCTGCCGATGCCGGCGTCCTTGCAGGCCCGGATGACCCGGACGGCGATCTCGCCGCGGTTGGCGATGAGGACCTTCTGCAGCGGCTTGTTGTCGGGCACGGGGACGCTCCTGTGGTGGCCTGGTGATACGCGTGACGTGAAGATGGTGACTCCGGCGGGCAGGTTATCGCTCCGTGGTGAGGTTCCGGACGCAGGCTCCCTGGGTGGACGCCGGATCGGCCTCTATGCTCGCTGGGTGTCCGAGTACCAACAAGAGCGCAAGGGGTTCTGGTACGAGCCCGAGGGAACCGGCACGTCCGAGGCGATCGCCCTGGAGACCTGGGCCCGCGCGGCCCACGAGATCCTCGAGCAGACCTCGGCGGTCTACCACGCCACGATCACCGAGGGCGCGCTCGCGCACCGGCTGCTCACCGAGACCGGCATCGCCACCGCCCGACCGCACCCCCGGTGGCTGCCCAAGCTCCTCCAGCCGCTCGCCGCACTGCACCACCGCGACAACTACCCGCCCCTGACCGCCCTGGTCGTCGACGGTCGCGGCTGGGTGGGGGAGCGGTACGACGACGTCCTGCGCGCCGCCGAGCAGCTCCCGATCACCGACCCGACGGCTCGCGAGCGGCACGCCTCGCGCGCCCGGCTCGAGTGCTACCAGTGGGCCGGCTCCGCGCCCGAGGACGGCGGCCACCCGGAGATCGTCGAGATGAAGCCGCCGCGCGCTGCCCGCGCTGCCCGCGCCCCCCGCGCCGCGTCGGCGTCCCCGTCCGCGTCGCGCGCACCCCGGACGCCGCGCGAGCCCAAGGTCGTCGTGCCCCGGAAGGTCGCGGCGACCGATCGCCCCGTCAACGTGTGCCCGCGCTGCTTCATGGCCATCCCGGCGACCGGGCTCTGCGACAACTGCGACTGAGCGTCGGCTGCTCGATCACGTGCGGTCGGGCTCAGCCTCGATCGGGGCTCAGCCTGCGAGGTCGACGTCGGCCCAGCGGGGGTCGAGGGCGATCTCCTTGACCGCCGCGAGGTCGAGCGGCGGGGTGGCGCGTGAGACGCCGAGCTTCTCGCCGGCACCGTTGAAGGCATAGACGTTCACCACCAGGCCGTCAGCCTGGAGCAGCGTCGCCGAGTTGCTGTACTCGCCCTGGTCGCGCTCGTCGGTGTAGGTGCGCTCGACGCCCCACCGCAGGACCCCACCGTCGGGAAGCTCTCGACACTCCCACCCGCGGATCGCCTGCGTCGCACAGCTCAGGCCCGTCGGCGCCGTCGCAAGGGTCAGGCCCGCCTCCTCGAGGCACTCCACCCCCTCAGCCGGGGTATCCGACTTTCGTGCGCATTCCTTGGCGGCCTCGGGGACCAGGAAGATGCCAGGCTGGGACGGGTCCTGGGTCGTCACCGCGACCTGGACCCGTGCCGGGCCGACCGCGTCGGTCAGCACGCCGCTCACGCTGCGGATGCCGCGGTAGCCGTAGGGGTAGGAGGCGGCGTCGGAGAGGACCCCGACCCCTCGCGACACCTCACCGACCACGTCGGAGAAGACAGCGACATCGGAGCGGTCACCCCGCGGCGGCGGGGTCCACTCGGGCGGGGTCGAGGACTGGTCGGTCGCCGAGGGGTCCGTCGGCGCCGTGGTCGGGGGAGCCGTGGGAGCCGGGTCGGCGGCGACCTGGGTGGTGGGGGCGTCGGGCCCGCCCGCGAGTGCGAGCACCGTGACGCTGCCGACGGCGGCGACCGCGATCACCGCAGTGACGCTCGCGCCCATCCGGAGGCCGCGCCGGACGGCGCCGCGACGCGCGCTCCGGGTCACCAGGTCGTGGTGGGGCAGCGGCGCCTCGTCGGCTGCGCCGTGCAGGAGGACGGCGAGGTCGTGGTCGAGGGCGGGGTCGGTCATCTGCTGGGCCTTTCGTCGGAGGAGTCAGTGCAGGAGAGGGATGAGGGGGCGAGGAAGTCGGGGCCGAGCCGGGCGCGCAACCGGGCGCTCGCCCGACTGGTGCGAGTGCGCACCGCGGACTCGCTCAGGTCGAGGTCGGCGGCGACGTCGGCGACGCTGCGGTCGGAGAAGTAGCGCAGGACCAGCACCGCCTGGTCGCGGCGGTCGAGCGTGGCGAGCGCGGCGTGCAGGGCCAGCGACACGGTGGGGTCGGACTCGGCGGCGCGCTCGGGGACGTGGGCCGTGATCACCTCACCGGCGCTGCGGCGCCTGCGTCCGGCGACGTGCAGGCGCACGAGCACGGTGCGGGCGTAGCCGGCGGGGTTGTCGATCGGGGTGCGCTTGCGCCACCGCACGAAGACGCGCGTCAGGGTCTCCTGGACGAGGTCCTCGGCGCTCGCTCGATCGCCGGCGAGCAGCCAGGCGGTGCGCATGAGCATCGGGGACGCCGACGTGGCGAACTCCTCGAAGGACTCGGCGGTCGGCATCGGGCTCCTCGGAGGCGGTCGCAGGGACAGGTCGGGCCGGGCGGCTGGCGTGGTGGTGCGCTCCTCCCTCTCTGAGTGGGTGGAGGTCGCCGATGTTGCAGGTCGCGGGGACCTTTCTCGCTGACGTCGCCGGGTGGTTAACGAACGCTAACCGGCCTAGCATGGAGTCATGAGCTATGAGCTGTCCCGTGAGCACGAGGAGTTCCGCCGCAGCGTCCGCGACTTCGCGGAGGCAGAGATCGCGCCGTACGCCGCGCAGTGGGACCGTGACCACCACTTCCCGGTCGACGTGGTGCAGCAGATGGGCAAGCTCGGCCTCTTCGGCCTCACCGCCCCCGAGGAGTACGGCGGAGCCGGCGAGGACGGCGACTTCACCAGTCTGTGCGTCGCCATCGAGGAGCTCGGCCGCGTCGACCAGTCGATGGGGATCACCCTGCAGGCCGGGGTCGGCCTCGGCATCAACCCGTTGCTCAACTTCGGCACGAAGGAGCAGCAGGACGCCTGGCTCCCGGCGCTCGTGGCGGGCGAGAAGCTGGCCGGGTTCGGACTGACCGAGCCCGGTGCCGGCTCCGATGCGGGCGCGACGAAGACCAAGGCCGAGCTGGTCAACGGCGAGTGGGTCGTCAACGGCTCCAAGCAGTTCATCACCAACTCCGGGTCCGACATCACCAGCCTGGTCACGGTCACCGCTCGCACCGGCACCCGCGAGGACGGCCGTCCGGAGATCAGCGCGATCATGCTGCCCAGCGAGACGCCCGGCTTCGTGGCCGAGAAGGCCTACGACAAGCTCGGTTGGCACGCCTCCGACACGCACCCCCTGAGCTTCACCGACGTGCACGTCCCCGCCGACCACCTGCTCGGCGAGCAGGGCCGCGGCTACGCGCAGTTCCTCGCCACGCTCGACGACGGTCGGGTGGCGATCTCGGCGCTGAGCGTGGGGTGCATCCAGGCCTGTCTCGACATGGCCGTCCAGTACGCCGGGGAGCGGCAGACCTTCGGCGGCCCCATCGGTCGCAAGCAGGGGGTGGCCTTCCAGATCGCCGACCTCCAGGTGATGCTCGAGGCGAGCCGGCTGCTGACCTACAAGGCCGCGGCCATGAAGGACGCCATGGCGCAGGCCGGTGACGGCGGCGGCGCACCGACGTACCAGGCGTTCAAGCAGGCTGCGTCGATCGCGAAGGTCTACACGACGGAGTCGGCGGTGACCGCGACCCGGATCGCGACGCAGGTCTTCGGCGGCTACGGCTTCATGGAGGAGTACCCGGTCGCGCGTTTCTACCGTGACGCGAAGGTCCTCGAGATCGGCGAGGGCACCTCCGAGGTGCAGCGGATGCTGATCGCGCGCGGTCTGGGCCTGCCTGTCGAGTAGGCGACGACGCGGGCTGGTCCCACGTCCTGGTGCCGACGACCCCTAGGGTTGAGTGGTGAGTGACCGCTGGCGACGTCTCCTGGGCGAGGTGTGGCGGTTCTTCGCAGTGGCGCAGGCGGCGACGTGGGTGTCGTTCCTGCTGTTCAACGTCGCGCTGCACGGATGGCTGGTCGGCGACCCCCTCTTCCCCGACCAGGCCATCCCGGTCTACGTCGTCGCCAACTCGGTCGGCATGATCATCAGCTACCACGGGGCGCGGGGCTGGGTGTTCCCCGACCGCCCGCCGCAGCAGGCCGACGGCGGGTGGACGGCGTACGTCGTCATCAACTTCGCCGCGATGGCCCTCCCGGTGGGGTGCCTGGCCATCAGTCGACACGTGCTCGGTCTCGACGACGCGCTGTCGGACAACCTCGCCGCCAACGGTGTGGGACTGGTGCTGGCGTTCGGCGCGCGGTTCTACCTGTTCCGCCGCTACGTCTTCCGGCACCCCGCACCCGTCGGGGTGTAACGCGCGTCACAGCACGCCGTGGACCATGACCGAGTCCTGCTCGTCGTTCCCGGAGGCGATGTCCTGTGCAGCTCCCGTCCTTCCTCGACCGCTCGCACACCATCGCGGGTCCTGGCTTCAACCGCTGGCTCATCCCACCGGCTGCCCTGGCGGTGCACCTGAGCATCGGCCAGGTCTACGCGACCTCGGTCTACAAGAACGCGCTGGTGAGCAACTTCGACACCGGGCTCACCGCCATCGGCATCGCCTTCTCCCTGGCCATCGTGGTGCTCGGCGTCTCGGCAGCGATCTTCGGCACCTGGGTCGATCGCAACGGCCCACGTGCCGCGATGTTCGTCGCCGCGTGCTTCTGGAGCACCGGGTTCCTGGTGGGCGGGCTCGGCATCGCGACCGACCAGCTGTGGCTCTACTACCTGGGCTACGGAGTGATCGGAGGGATCGGGCTCGGCATCGGCTACATCTCGCCGGTCTCGACGCTGATCAAGTGGTTCCCCGACCGTCCCGGGCTGGCCACCGGGATGGCGATCATGGGCTTCGGCGGCGGTGCGCTGGTCGCGAGCCCGCTGAGCGGTCGCCTGCTCTCGCTCTACGACGGCGACTTCGACTCCGCGACCGCCGGCAGCGTGGCCTCGGGTGGGGCGGTAGCCGCCCTCTTCGTGACCCTCGGGATCGTCTACCTGGCCTTCATGATGTTCGGTGCCTTCACGGTGCGGGTGCCGGCCGACGGCTGGCTCCCCGACGGGTTCGACCCGGCGGAGGTGAAGCAGCAGAAGCTGGTCACGACGGCGAGCGTCTCGGCCAACAACGCCATCCGCACTCCCCAGTTCTGGTTGCTCTGGCTCGTGCTGTTCTGCAACGTCACGGCCGGGATCGGCATCCTCGAGCAGGCCGCCCCGATGATCCAGGACTTCTTCCGCGACGGCGGCTCCTCGACCGTGCACGGCCGCGGCCGGGGCCGGGTTCGTCGGTCTGCTCTCGATCTTCAACATGGCCGGGCGCTTCGTGTGGTCCTCGACCTCCGACGTCGTCGGCCGCAAGACCATCTACCTCGTCTACCTCGGCGTCGGGCTCGTGCTCTACGTGCTGCTGGCCACCGTCGGCCAGTCCTCCACCGCGTTGTTCGTGCTGCTCGCCGCGGTGATCATCAGCTTCTACGGCGGGGGATTCGCCACCGTGCCCGCCTACCTGCGCGACCTCTTCGGGACCTTCCAGGTGGGCGCGATCCACGGGCGGCTGCTCACCGCCTGGGCGGCAGCCGGCGTCGCGGGACCACTCATCGTCAACTCGTTCCTCGACGCGGAGGGGGAGCCGGGCAAGCTGACCGCCGGCGCCTACCAACCGGCGCTGTTCACGATGGTGGGGGTGCTCGCCGTCGGGTTCGTCGCCAACCTGCTCATCCGCGAGGTCGACGCCCGCTTCCACGAGCCGGAGGGTGAGACATCGTCCCGAGCGACCGAGGGGAGCAGAGCATGAACGCGCGCATCGCGACCGCGTGGATCGCCGTCGGCATCCCGCTGGTCTACGGACTCGTCGAGACCATCCGCAAGGCCTCGAGCCTCTTCACGGGGTAGTGACCTCGCCGCCCCAGAGGTCGGTCCAGGAGTGGCCGAGCTCGGCCAGGAGCACCCGCAGCAACGGCAGGCTCACGCCGACCACGTTGTGGTAGTCACCCTCGATGGCGGTCACGAAGGCGCCCCCCAGCCCGTCGACGGTGAAGGCGCCGGCCACGTGCAGCGGCTCGCCGGTCGCGACGTAGGCCGCGATCTCCTCGTCGGTGACGTCGGCGAAGTGCACGGTGGTCGACGCGGTGGCCGCGGCGACCCGCCCGGTCGTCGTGTCGCGCAGGCTGTGCCCGCTCTGGAGCACCCCGGTGCGGCCGCGCATCGCCTGCCAGCGCCGGGTCGCCTCGTCCGGGTCGTGCGGCTTGCCGAGCGCCTCGCCGTCGAGGTCGAGCACCGAGTCGCACCCGAGCACCAGGCAGTCGGCGGGCAGGTCGTCGCGCGCGGCCACCGCGGCGCACTTGAGCTCGGCGAGCTGGAGGGCGAGCTCGGCGGGCGGGACGTCGGTCACCTGCGACTCGTCGACCCCCGACACGATCACCACCGGCTCGACCCCGGCGCTGCGCAGGGTCGCGAGGCGGGCGGGGGAGGCGGAGGCCAGGACGAGGGTCGTCATGCTCGCGACGCTATCGAACGGTCGGACCGGACGGAGCCTCCGGCCCGCCGTGCGAGGGTGGCGCTGGGGGCCCCGGGGCGCGTGCCCGCCCCGTGTCCCGTTCACCGGCTGGCCGGTGAACGGGGCGCTTGGACGCTGACCGGACATCGGCCAGGCGCCTGCTTCGACGGCCAGGGCGGGTGGCGCGTCGCCATCGGGTGCGGGACGTCCCGGTACGCCCGGCGTCTCGCTCTGCTCGCCAGCCGGCTGCTCGCGCCACCAGCTCGGACGCGAGGGTCCCTCGGTGCCGCTCACGGACCTAGGGTGGCGCCATGACCTCGTTCATCAAGTCGGTCACCTTCGACTGCCACGAGCCCCTGCTCGTGCCGCCTTCTGGGCGGACGCGCTCGGCTCGAACGTCGACGAGGACAGCACCGCCGACCGGGCGTGGGTGGAGGCTGCTGGGTGGGGTGGGCCGAGCCTGTGGTTCGCGCGGGTCCCTGAGGGCAAGGTCGCCAAGAACCGCCAGCACTTCGACCTCAGGCCCATCGGCGACGTCCGTGACGAGGTGAGCAGGCTCGAGAGCCTCGGTGCGAGAGTGGTGCGTGACGACGGGGACCTGGTGGTCATGGCCGACCCGGAGGGCAACGAGTTCTGCGTGGAGTAGCCGGCGGTGGTCGGAGTGGTGGTTCGGCTCACGGGGCTTCGTCGACGCCTCGCCCAGGGGCTCGGCTGCTCAGCCCTCCGGGAGGGCGTGTGCTCAGCCTCCGGGGAGGGCGCTGGCGCGCCAGCCGCCCGGGCCGTGCGCGACGGGCCGACGCGCCATCCGGTGCGGGGCGTTCCACTGCGGACGCTTCTTCGGAGTCGGCGGCTCGCCACCACCCAGGCTCGCGAGGACCGCCACGATCGCGGCGACCTCCTCGGGTGTCGTGCCCGGTGTGACGATCCTCAGCATCGGCACCGACGGCGTGGTGCTCGCCTCGCTCGCCGTCTCCTCGGTCTCCTCGGACTCCCCGGTCACAGCGGGATGTTCCCGTGCTTCTTGGGCGGCAGCGTCGCGCGCTTGGTGCGCAGCAGGCGCAGGGCACGCACGATCTCGACGCGGGTCTCGTGGGGGGAGATGACCGCGTCGATGTAGCCGCGCTCGGCGGCGATGTAGGGGTTGGCCAGCGTGGTCTCGTACTCGTCGACCAGCTCCGCGCGACGAGCCTCCACCTGCTCGTCGCTGCCACCGTCGTCCTTGATCTTCGCGAGCGTCTTGCGGTGCACGATGTTGGCCGCACCCTGCGCGCCCATCACGGCGATCTGGGCGGTCGGCCAGGCGACGTTGATGTCGGCGCCGAGGTGCTTGGAGCCCATGACGTCGTAGGCGCCGCCGTAGGCCTTGCGGGTGATCACGGTGACGAGCGGGACGGTCGCCTCGGAGTAGGCGTAGATCAGCTTGGCGCCGCGGCGGATGATGCCGTTCCACTCCTGGTCGGTGCCGGGCAGGAAGCCGGGCACGTCGACGAAGGTCAGCACCGGGATGTTGAAGGCGTCGCAGGTGCGCACGAAGCGTGCGGCCTTCTCGGAGGCGTCGATGTCGAGGGTGCCGGCGAACTGCATCGGCTGGTTGGCCACGACGCCGACGGCGCGTCCCTCGACCCGGCCGTAGCCGATGATCAGGTTGGGTGCGAAGAGCTCCATGACCTCGACGAACTCCCCAGGCTCATCACCATCTGGGTCGAGCACCGCCGTGATGACGTCGTGCATGTCGTAGGGCTGGTTGGGGGAGTCCGGGATGATCGTGTCGAGCGTCCGGTCGAGGTCGGAGATCTCGGTGTCGGCTGTGTCCTCGTAGACCACGCCCTCGTCGAGGTTGTTCTGCGGGAGGAAGCTCAGCAGCGCCTTGACGTAGGAGATCGCGTCCTCCTCGTCGGAGGCCATGTAGTGGGCGTTGCCCGACTTGGTGTTGTGGGTGCGCGCGCCGCCGAGGTCCTCCATCGTGACGTCCTCGCCGGTGACGGTCTTGATCACGTCGGGGCCGGTGATGAACATCGCCGACGTCTTGTCGACCATGATCGTGAAGTCGGTGACCGCGGGGGAGTAGACGTGGCCCCCGGCGCAGTTGCCCATGATCATCGAGATCTGCGGGATGACGCCCGAGGCGTGCACGTTGCGGCGGAAGATCTCGCCGTACAGGCCCAGGGAGACGACGCCCTCCTGGATCCGGGCGCCGGCACCCTCGTTGATGCCGATGATCGGGCAGCCGGTCTTCAGCGCGAGGTCCATGACCTTGACGATCTTCTCGCCGTAGACCTCGCCGAGGGAGCCGCCGAAGACGGTGAAGTCCTGGGAGAACACGCACGTCTGACGGCCGTCGATCGTGCCGTAGCCGGTGATGACGCCGTCGCCGTAGGGCCGGTTCTTCTCCAGCCCGAACGCCACCGACCGGTGCCGTGCCAGCTCGTCGAGCTCGACGAACGAGCCCTCGTCGAAGAGCATCTCGATGCGCTCGCGAGCGGTCCGGCGTCCCTTGGCGTGCTGCTTCTCGATCGCCTTCTCCGAGCCGGCGTGGACGGCTGCGTCGAGGCGCCGATCGAGGTCGGCGAGCTTGCCGGCGGTGGTGTGGAGGTCGAGGTCCTCGGGGACGTCAGGCTGGGCGCTCACGGTTCTCCTGCTCAATGCATGCTCGTCGGTGCTTGGTCATGTCGTTCCGGTAGGACAGGCTAGTGCGCGTGACCTCGGACCAGACTGCGCGCCCACCCCTCGACAAGGCGCGTCTCAGCGACGCCAACCCCGAGCTCCTGCCGGGGCTGAGCTTCGAGGTGGTCGACGAAGCGCCCTCGACCAACGCCCTCGCCATCGAGCGCGCCCGTGCCGGTGCTCCGGACGGCCTGGTCGTCGTGGCCGACCACCAGAGCGCCGGACGGGGGAGGCTCGACCGGTCCTGGACCTCGCCACCCGGCACCTCGGTCACCTTCTCGCTCGTGCTGCGACCCGGGTCGCCGACCGCCACCTGGCCGTGGATCCCCCTGCTCACCGGGTACGCCGTCGACAAGGCGATCAAGGCCACCGGCCTCGAGGCGGGGGTGAAGTGGCCCAACGACGTCCTGATCGGGGAGCGCAAGGTCGCCGGCATCCTCGTCGAGCGGGTCGACACCCCGACCGGCCCCGCTGCGGTGGTGGGCGTCGGCATCAACGTCGCCCTGACGGCCGAGGAGCTGCCGGTGCCCAACGCCACGTCGCTCGAGCTCGAGCTCGGCCGCCCCGTCGATCGCACCGACGTGCTCGTGGAGGCCATCTCGGCGATCCGCGAGGCCTACGAGGCGTGGGAGGTCGGTGGCGAGCCCAACCGGATCCGCCTCGCCGAGTCCTACGCCGCTGCCTGCGTCACGGTGGGGCACGACGTGCGCGTCGATCGTCCCGACGGGAGCGTCCTGGCCGGCAGAGCGACCGCCATCGACCCCGACGGCCGGCTGATCGTCGTCGCCGACGGCGTGGAGACCGCGGTCTCGGCCGGCGACGTGGTGCACGTGCGCGTCGCGGAGTGACATGATCGCCTCGTGGTGATCTCCCAGAAGCTCCTCAACCCCGGCGAGAAGATCGTCGTGAGCACGCGCACGCACCCCAAGGCCCTCATCCTGCCGATCCTGACCCTGGTGGTCCTGCTGGCCGCCGGTGTCGCCTTCGGCGTCTACGTCGACAACGGCACCGCCCGGCTCGTCGTGTGGATCCTCGTGGTGGTCCTGATCCTGTGGCGGGTGCTGTGGCCCTTCCTTGACTGGCTGACGTCGTCCTACACCATCACCGACCGGCGCCTGATCACCCGCAACGGGATCATCACCCGGCGCGGGCACGACATCCCCCTCGGCCGGATCAGCGACGTCGCCTACGAGCTCGACCTCATCGACCGGGTGCTCGGCTGCGGGACCCTGGTCATCAGCGACGCGAGCACCAACGGGCAGGTGCTGATCTACGACATCCCCCGGGTGGAGTCGACCCAGCGCCAGCTCAACGAGCTGCTCCACCGCCTGCACGGAGGCGAGACCCGGGCCCACGAGGGGCACTGAGGCGTGCCCCGCGGACCACAGGAGCCACCGGAGGTCCCGGACAGCGGCGACGTGCTGCGCAAGATCCTCGGGGAGCGACCCGACCTCACCGCCGACGAGGTCTCGGCCGCCAGTGGCATCCCGCTCGAGCAGGCCCAGCGACTGTGGCGGACCCTCGGGTTCGCCCAGGGTGACGGTGCGCGCGCCTACACGCAGGCCGACGCCGAGGCGCTGCGCACGCTCGGGGAGTCGATGGCGAGCGGGCTGATCGACTTCGACCTCTCCCTCAGCCTCACCCGTGCCCTGGGTCAGAACATGGCGCGGCTGGCCGACTGGGAGGTCAGCGCCCTCGCCCACCGGGTCGAGGAGCTCGCCGAGGAGCGTCCCGGCTCCACCCGGGCCGAGACCGCGGTCGCCCTGATCGACGAGCTCAGCGCACCTTTCGAGGAGCTGCTGCTCTACGTCTGGCGCCGCCACCTCGCTGCCGCGGTCTCGCGGATCTTCACCCTGGACGAGGACGGCGCGGGGGCGCAGGACCTCGACACGACGAGGCTGAGCGTCGGTTTCGCCGACATCGTCAGCTTCACCGCGCTGAGCAACCAGATCTCGCGCGGGCGCATCGGCGACCTGGTGGAGCTCTTCGAGTCGCGCTGCTCCGACGTCGTGGCGAGCCAGCACGGGCGGGTCATCAAGAGCATCGGCGACTCGGTGCTGTTCGTGAACGACGACCCGATCCGCGCCTACGACACCGCCGAGGGGATCATCAACGTCATCGGGCGTGACTCCCGGATGCCCGACGTCCGCGTCGGTCTGGCGAGCGGCGACGTGGTGATGCGTCTCGGCGACGTCTTCGGCCCGCCGGTCAACATGGCGGCGCGACTGACGGCCGTGGCGCGGCGCAACCGGATCATCATCGACGCCGCGACCGCCGAGCTGCTGCCACCCGACCAGTTCGAGACGCGTCGGCTCCCCGCGCGACCGGTGCGGGGCTTCGGCCTGATCGAGCCCGTGGCCGTACGCCGCCACTGACGAACCCCAGCGCGGCTGGTCTAGTTCGCCCCACGAAAGGTGGCCCAATTCGGCCATTCCGCCCATGGGTCGTCGTGTCTTTCCTACGTTGGATCGATGCTCCGAGCCCAGGACGTCCGCGTGGACCCTCGTCAGCGCCGCGTCTGGCTCGGGGACGCGGAGATCGTGTTCTCGCGCAAGGAGTTCGACCTGCTGTGCGCGTTGATCGCCCGCGCCGGTCACATCGTCACCCGCGACGAGCTGATGCGTGACGTCTGGAAGACGACGTTCTGGACGTCGTCGAAGACCATCGACGTGCACCTGGGCTGGATCCGTCGCAAGCTCGGGGACGACAGTCGCCATCCCCGTCTCATCACCACCATCCGCGGCAAGGGGCTGCGCTTCGAGACCGTCGATCCCTCCGACGCCGAGCAGTCGACGCCCTCGAGCGAGGCGCGGAGCCGCGGACCAGCTGAGGCTGCGTAGGATCGGGGCGTGCCCGAACTCGCTCCCGTCGTCGCGGTGATCGGCGGTGGACAGCTCGCCAGAATGTTGGCCGAGCCTGCTGCAGCACTGGGGATCCCGCTGCGGTTGCTCGCCGAGGCGCCGGGGGTGTCGGCGGCCCAGGTCATCCCCGACCACCGCGTCGGCGACCACACCGACCTCGCCGCGCTGCTCGCCATGGCCGACGGTGCGGCGGTGATGACCTTCGACCACGAGCACGTCCCACCGAGCACCTGCTCAGCCTCGAGGCCGCCGGCGTCGCCGTACGGCCCGGTGCCGCTGCTCTCCGGCACGCCCAGGACAAGAGCGTGATGCGCTCCAGGCTCGCCGAGCTGGGGCTTCCGTGCCCGCGCAACGAGGTGGTCTCCTCGGTCGAGGAGGTCGCCGCCTTCGGTTTCCCGTGTGTCCTGAAGACCACGCGCGGCGGCTACGACGGCAAGGGGGTCTGGTTCGTCGACGACGCCTCAGCCTGCGCCCCGGCCTTCGCCGCTGCCGCCGAGGCCGGCGTGGCGCTCCTCGCCGAGGAGCGCGTCGACTTCCGTCGCGAGCTGTCGGCCCTCGTGGCCCGATCGCCGAGCGGGCAGGCGGCGGCCTACCCGGTCGTCGAGTCGATCCAGCGCGACGGGATCTGCCAGGAGGTCATCGCGCCCGCGCCGGGCCTCGACCCGGCGCTCGCGAGTGCGGCGCAGGAGATCGCGCTGCGCATCGCCGGTGAGCTCGACGTCACCGGCGTCCTCGCCGTCGAGCTCTTCGAGACCACCGACGGCAGGGTGCTGGTCAACGAGCTCGCCATGCGGCCGCACAACACCGGGCACTGGTCACAGGACGGGGCCGTCACCTCGCAGTTCGAGAACCACCTCCGCGCCGTGCTCGACCTCCCGCTCGGCTCCCCGGCGGCACGCTGCACGTGGACGGTGATGGTCAACATCCTCGGAGGACCCGACGAGACCGCCACGGTCGGTCGGCTGTACGACGGCTACCCGCACGCCATGGCGCGCGACCCCCGGCTCCGCGTCCACCTCTACGGCAAGGCCCTGCGCCCCGGCCGCAAGGTCGGTCACGTCAACGCCTACGGTGACGACCTCGACGACGCCCTGGAGCGCGCGCGGCACGCGGCCGCGTGGTTCCGCGGCGACCTGGGCAACGAGAGTGAGTGACATGACGGCACGCGTCGGGATCGTGATGGGGTCGGACTCCGACTGGCCGGTGATGAAACCCGCCGCCGAGGCGCTGGGCGAGTTCGACGTCGCCTACGAGGCCGACGTCGTCTCGGCCCACCGGATGCCGGAGGAGATGCTCGCCTACGGCCGCGAGGCCGCCGACCGGGGCATCGACGTCATCATCGCCGGCGCCGGCGGCGCCGCCCACCTCCCGGGCATGCTCGCCGCGGTCACCCCGCTCCCGGTCATCGGGGTGCCGGTGCCGTTGAAGAACCTCGACGGGCTCGACTCGCTGCTGTCGATCGTGCAGATGCCGGCCGGCGTCCCGGTCGCGACGGTGGCGATCGGCGGTGCCCGCAACGCCGGCCTGCTCGCCGTCCGCATCCTCGCCGGTGGCGACCCGGACCTGCGCGCCCGGATGGTCGACTTCCAGGCCGAGCTCAGGAAGTCCGCCCAGGAGAAGGGTGCTGCCGTCCGTGGCGACACCGGGGCTCGACGACTCGGCTTCTGAGCCGACCTCCGGCTCGACCGCACGCCTCGTCGGGGTCGACGTGGCGCGCTGCCTCGCGCTGCTGGGCATGATCGCCACCCACCTGGTCGCCGAGCGCGACCCGGACGGTTCGCTCACGACCCTGCAGTGGCTGGCGGGGGGCCGGGCCTCGGCACTCTTCGCGGTGCTGGCCGGCGTCTCGCTGGCCCTGACCACCGGACGCCGTGTGCCGCTCCGCGGCTCGGCGCGAGCCCGCGCCAGCGGTGCCATCGCGGTGCGGGCCCTCTCCCTGGTGCTCGTCGGGCTCCTGCTGGCCGAGCTCGACAGCGGGATCGCGATCATCCTCACCTACTACGGCGTGCTGTTCGTCCTCGGACTGCCGTTCCTGGGGCTGCGCGCGACGCCCCTGCTGGCGCTGGCGGTCGGGTGGGCCCTCGTCGTGCCGGTGCTGTCCCACCTCGTGCGGCCGGCACTCCCCGAGCGGCAGTTCGCCAGCCCGGCGTTCGACCAGCTCGCCACACCAGGACGACTGCTCTCCGAGCTGCTCCTCACCGGCTACTACCCGGCGCTGGCGTGGCTCGCCTACCTGCTCCTCGGCCTGGCTCTCGGTCGGCTCGACCTGGCCTCGGAGCGGGTCCAGCGCGCCACCGCGGCCACCGGACTCCTGGTCGCCGTCGGTGCGACGCTGGTCTCGGGGGTGCTCGCCCGGTCGGCCGGCTTCACCGACGCCCAGCTGAACGACTACGCCGGGGGGAAGTTCGGTCAGACCCCGACCGACCGGTGGGACTGGCTGCTGCTCGTCTCACCCCACAGCACCACGCCCTTCGACCTCCTCCAGACCGGCGGCAGCGCCGCGTTCGTGCTCGGGACGTGCCTGCTGCTGGTCGGTCGTCTCGGCGCGGTCGCGCCCGCCGGCGAGCGGGTCGTGGCGATCGTCTTCGGTGCCGGGACCATGACGCTGTCGCTCTACTCGTTGCACGTCGCCCTGCGCACCGAGAGCTTCCTGCCGCCCGAGACCGACAACGCGTTGCTCTGGCACGTGCTGATCGTGCTGTGGGTCGGCGGCCTGTACGCCGCCCTGGGGCGCCGTGGACCGCTCGAGCGGGCGGTCGGCGTCGTGCCCGACCGGATCCGTGGCGTCAGACCAGGGCGTGCTCGTGGGCGAAGACCACGATCTGCACCCGGTCGCGCAGGTTGAGCTTGCGCAGGATCGCGCCCACGTGGGTCTTGACCGTCGACTCCGAGGAGAAGATGCTCGTCGCGATCTCGGTGTTCGAGAGCCCACGCGCCACGGCGGCGAACACCTCGCGCTCCTTGTCGGTCAGGCCTGCATAGCTGGCCGGGGGCGGCTTCGCGGCCCGGAACCTGCCCTCGAGGAGCAGCGACAGGTCGTCGGGTGCGAGGACGGCGTTGCCGGCGTGGACGGTGCGGATGGCGTCGCGCAGCATCACCGGCGTGACGTCCTTGAGCAGGAACCCGCTGGCACCGTGCTGGATCGCGGTGGCGGCTCGGTCGTCGAGGTTGAACGTGGTCAGCACCACCACCCGCACCGGCGGCAGCCCCTTGGTCTGGCGGGCTGCGACGCGCGCGGGCGAGAAGATCTGGCGGGTCGCCTCGACCCCGTCCATCTCCGGCATCCTGATGTCCATCAGGACGACGTCGGGGGAGAGGTCGTCGACCAGGCGGACGGCCTCCCGCCCGTCTCCGGCCGACCCGACCACCGACATGCCCTCCTGGGCGTCGACGATCACCATCACGCCCTCGCGGAAGAGGTCCTGGTCGTCGACGAGCAGGACGCGGATGTCGTCGGTCACGGCGACACGGTACGCACCGGCACCCACGCGGTGGTGGTGAAGGTCGCCGCCGCGCCGGGCTGCTCGGCGTCGCGGCGTCGTACGTCGAGCCGCCCGCCGCACGACTCGAGGCGGCGGCGCATGCCGTCGAGCCCGCGGCCGTCGTCGGACGCCGCCGGGGGAGGGGGCGGAGAGGGCGGCTGCGAGGTCAGGGGCTGGGTCTCGTCGGTCACCGGTGCGACCACCGCGGCGGTGGCGGCCAGCGCGTTGCGCACCTCGATGCGGAGCTCGCCGGCCCACGCGCCGTCCGGCCAGAGCCGCTCGACGAAGACCGGCTCGTCGCGGCTGCCGTGCTTGATCGCGTTGGTGAGCATCTCCTGCAGCACGCGGTAGGCGACGACCTCGAGCTCGGGTGGCATCGGCTGGGGTGTGCCGAGCTCGCGCGAGACGACCTCGTGCCCGCCGCTGCGCAGCCCGTCGACGAGGGTGTCGAGGCCCCGCGGCGCGACCGGCGGGGCCTCCTCACCGGACGCCGCCGTGAGCACGTGCCGGACGTCCTGGAGGGAGGACCGCGCCGACGTCGCGATCGTGGCCATCGTCGCCTTGAGCTTCTCGGTGTCGGTGTCGGGCACGTACTGCGCCGACTCGGCCTGGGCGAGGATCACCGCGAGGGAGTGCCCGACGACGTCGTGCACGTCGCGTGCCAGCCGGGCCTGCTCGTCGCGCAGGCGGGCGATCTCGCGGGCCTGGTCGGACTCCCGCAACGCCTGTTGTGCCAGCTCCTCGGCCTGCACCTGACCGACCTGGGAGGCAGCGGCGTCGTCGCGGAAGCGGAGCACCAGCCCGGCCAGCCACGGAACCCCCAGCAGGGCCAGGCCGATGACCGGGCCCAGGAGGTAGACGGCGTTGCCGACGCGGTCCTGCAGGCCGAGCAGCGACTCCTCCGCACCCACGGGGAGCAGGTTGACCGCGTCGTAGCGCGAGGCCGCGACCTGGAGCAGGCCGAGCAGGCCCACCGCCACGATGGACACGCCACCCAGGGCGGCGACCAGGGGGCGGCCCCACCGAGCGGTGGTGAAGGCCACCACGACGAAGGAGATCTCCACGAACCGCACCTGCGTGCCCGTGGTCACGTGCACCAGGGCCATCGCCCACACGAGCGCGAGGGCGAGGCCCGGTCGTAGTCGGCTGATCGCCACGATCGCAGCCGTGGCGAGGCTGACGACGATGCCGGCCAGCACCTCGTCCACGCCGGCGAAGCGCGCGTTGTCGAGCGCCGTGAGGGTGCCCAGCGTCGCCACGATCGCGGCAAGGACCAGCTCGGGGCCGCCGGGGCGGTTGCTCGTCATGATCGGTGGGTTCCTGCCGGTTCGGTGAGCCGCTGACGGCGCCATTGGATCATGACCGGCCGCCCGGGCGCGGCCGCCCGAGCGCGTCGCGCACGAGGAGGTCGAGGAGGTCGGCGTAGGGGACTCCGGCCGCGGCGAACATCTTCGGCACCTGCGACTGCTCGGTGAAACCCGGCATCGTGTTGACCTCGTTGAGGACCGGGCCGTCGCCGGTGAGGAAGAAGTCGACGCGCGCCACCCCCGCGCAGCCCAGCGCGTCGTAGACCGCGACGGCCGCATCGTGCAGGGCCTTGCGGTCCGGGTCGTCGAGGGCGGCCGGCAGGCGGAAGTCGGCCGTGCCGTCGTACTTGGTGGCGAGGTCGAAGACGCCGTCGGCGACGATCTCGAGCATCGGCGCCACGATCCGCGAGCCGTCGGGGCGACCGAGGACCGCGACGTCGACCTCGCGACCGAGCACGACATCCTCGACCAGCACCCGGTCGTCGACGGCGAGGGCGCGGTCGAGGGCATCGATCAGGTCGCCCGGCTCGGTGACCAGGGAGACGCCATGGCTCGACCCGGCGGCGACGGGCTTCACCACGACCGGGTGGGTCCACCGGTGAGCGTCGGCGGTCGTGGCGGTCAGCAGCACGCCGGGGGCGGTCGCCACGCCGACGGCGCCGGCGACGAGCTTGGTGGCCCACTTGTCCATCGCCAGCGCACCGGCGCGGACCCCCGAACCCACGAAGGGGAGGCCGGCGAGGTCGCACAGGGCGGCCAGGGTCCCGTCCTCCCCGCGGGGTCCGTGGACGGCGGGGACGACGACGTCGCAGCCACGCAGCAGGCAGGCCGCGCCGGTCAGCCCGACCGGGCGACCTCCGGGGTCGAGCCACGTGCCGTTCGGGTCGATCGTCAGGCTCACGACGTCGTAGGCCGCCGCGTCGAGGGCGCCGGCGATCGCGCGCGCGGACGACAGCGAGACCGCGTGCTCGCAGTTGGCGCCGCCGCCGACCACGGCGACCCGGATGCGGTCCGTGGTGCGCGCGCTCATCGCCGTGCGCCCGTCCGGTGCGTGACCCGGGCGACCCGGTCGCCGATGCCGGTGACGATCTCGTGCTCGATGGTGTCGGCCCACCCGGCCCAGTCGGCGACCGACGGCGCGCCGGAGCCGTCGAGCCCACCGCCGCCGGGCCCGAACACGATGGCGGTCTCGCCCGGGAGGACGGCGTCGTCCCCGACGTCGACGACGGTCTGGTCCATGGAGATCCGCCCGACGATCCGCCGCCGCCGTCCGCGCACCAGCACCTCCGCCTTGCCGGACGCGGCACGGGGGAGCCCGTCGGCGTACCCCAGCGGGAGCAGCGCCAGCGTGGTCGGGCGCTCGGCGACCCAGGTGTGGCCGTAGCCGACCGAGGCGCCCGTCGGCACCCTGCGGACTGCGACGACCGGCGCGGTGAGGGTGAGGGCTGCCGCGAGGGGAGTGGTGCGACTGGGATCGATCCCCACCAGTCCGGCGCCCACCCGGCTCATCGTGTGGTGCGAGGCCGGGTCGGTGAGGGTCGCCGACGTCGCGGCCAGGTGGCGCAGGGGCGGGCGCAGTCCGGCTGCACGCGCGATCCCCAGGCCCCACGCGAAGACGGTCCGACCGGTGGCGTTGGCGGGATCCTCCGGCACGTCGGCACAGCCGAGGTGGCCCATCACGCCGACGACGCGCAGCACGCCCTGGCGCTCGAGGGCGCGAGCAGCCCGGCACAGTGACGGCCACTCCGCGGTGGCCGCGCCGTCGCGGGACATGCCGGTGTCGAGGTGCAGGTGGACGCGGGCGACCGCCGAGCAGGCGCCGGCCACGGCGCTGAGGTGGGCCTGGCTCGGCACGGCCAGGTCGACCTGCGCGCCGAGCGCCGTGGCGAAGTCGGCCTCGACGGGGTTGAGCCAGCTGAGCAGCGGGGCGGTCAGCCCCGCGTCGCGCAGGGACAGGGCCTCCTGGATCGAGGTGACGCCGAGCCAGGAGGCGCCGTTGGCCAGGGCGGTCTCGGCGACCGCGCCGGCTCCGTGCCCGAAACCGTCGGCCTTGACCACGGCCATGATCGCGCCGGAGGTGCTCCCGGCACAGGTGCGGGTGTTGGCGGCGACGGCCCCGAGGTCGACCTGCAGGGTCGGGCCCACGGTGAGGATCGAGGGGGAGGGGTCGGGCAGGAGCAGGGTCATGTCGACGACGCTAGGCGCGAGCGAGGTGGCCGCACATCGTCCTGTGGTCCCGCCCGGCGGGACCTCAGGACGAGCCCGGATCAGGTTCGACGGGGCTTCAGTCGTCGCGGACCCGGCCACGCAGCGACTTGGTCCGGCCCCGTTGCTTCTTGGCCTCCAGCCGTCGTCGCTGGGAACCGCGGGTGGGCCTGGTGGGTCGTCGGGGAGGGGGCGGCGGAGCCAGCGCGGTGCGCAGTCGGTCGGCGAGCCGCTCGCGCGCAGCGACCCGGTTGCGGTGCTGGGAGCGGTGCTCGGAGGCGACCACGACGACCGGGGAGCCCAGGGTGCCCACGGCCCGCGCCCGTTGGGCGTCGGTGAGGGCCGTGCTGGTCAGCACGTCGTACTCGAGCTCGACGCGGCTGTCGGTCGTGTTGACCGACTGACCGCCCGGGCCGGAGGAGCGCGAGAAGCGCTCGACCAGCTCGCCGTCCGGGATCACCAGGCCGTCGGGCAGTCCCGGGCCGGCGGCGACGGTGAGGTCACCCACGGCCGCGCTTGCGCCACTCGATCGCCGGGCAGGTGTCCATGACCATGGGCACTCCCGCTGCCAACGTGCGCTCGAATGCCGCCTCGTCGATCACACCGAGCTGGAACCACACGCCGCGTGCGCCGACAGCGACCGCCTGGTCGGCGAACTCCCCGGCTGCCTCCGAGCGTCGGAAGACGTCGACCACGTCGATCTCGAACGGCACCTCGGCCAGGGTGGCGTAGCCCTGCTCGCCCAGCACGACGGGAGCCGCCGGATGGATGGGCACCACGCGCTTGCCTCGGGACTGGAGCAGCTCGGCGATCGAGTACGCCGTGCGCGAGGTGTCGGTGGACAGGCCGACGACCGCCCACGTCTCACACGCGTCGAGCATGAGGTCCACCGCACGGGGGTCCTGCCAGGTCGTGGTCATGGCGTCCACGGTAGGCCCTCGGTGGGTGGCACGAGACCGGGTAGCAGCGGCGAGAAGATTATCCGGTCGGGTTGCATACACGAGGGTCGCCCGGGTACGGCACGGTTGAACGAGCCGCCGGGATCCCCCCACTCGGCGGCTCGGCCACATTTCCAAGCAGTCATGACCTGTCATCTCGTTTTGTAGCGCGACTCCTCCGAACGTGCCAGTATGGCCGAGTCCTGGCATACGACTCGGAGTATGTCCTCACTTCCCCCCGGAGGATTCACATGGCCCCGAGCCAGACGTTAGGCGACGCTCGTCGCAGAGTTGACACCGCGCGGCTGCTGTCGCGGGCCCGTGCCAGTGAGGGCGACACCCGCGCCCGGTACGAGGACGACGTCATCCGCCTCAACATGTCCGTCGCCGCCGACGTCGCCCGCCGCTACCACGGTCGCGGGATCCCGGCCGACGACATCAACCAGGTCGCGTTCCTGGGTCTCGTCAAGGCCGTGCGCGGCTTCGACCCGACCGTCGGCGACGACTTCCTCAGCTATGCCGTGCCCACCCTGCGCGGCGAGATCAGGCGCTACTTCCGCGACTCCGGTTGGACCATCCGCCCCCCACGGTCGGTCCAGGAGATCCAGGCCCGCGTCGTCTCCGCCGAGGCCGAGCTGACGCAGCGACTCGGCCGCGCACCCCGTCCGGCCGAGATCGCCGCGCACCTCGAGGTGTCCCTCGCCCTGGTGATGGACGCGATGGCGGCCAGCGGCTGCTTCACGCCGATGTCGCTGGACGCCTCGCGCAACGACAGCGAGGTCAGCGAGTCGCCGGCCGACAAGATGGGCGAGGTCGACCCGGCCTTCGCCAGCGCCGAGGCCCGTCTGGCGCTGATCCCCCTGATGGCCACGCTCAACGAGCGCGACCGTCGGGTCATCGAGCTGCGCTACTTCGAGAACCGCACCCAGGCCCAGATCGGCGCCGAGGTCGGGGTCTCGCAGGAGCAGGTGTCGCGTCTGCTGAGCAGCATCCTGCTCAGGCTGCGCCGCCGCATCGCCGCGTGACGTAGGGCGCGCTCAGCCTCCGGGGAAGATCCGCGGCAGGGTCGGAGGCCTTGCCGGTGAAGTTCGGCGAGCGCTTCTCGATGAACGCCGCCACCCCCTCCTTGCCGTCGCCGACCGAGGTGTGCCACATGGCGATGGAGTCCGAGAGGTGGGCCTGCATCGGGTGGTCGGCGGCACCGTTGCCGTAGACGAGCTGCTTGGCGAGCGCCAGCGCGACCGGTGAGCGGTCGACCACGAAGGACCGCGCGAGCTCGAGCGCGGCCGGCAGCAGGTCCTCCGGCTCGTGGACCGAGCGCACCAGCCGACCCGCGAGCGCGGCCTCGGCGGTGAGGATCTCGGCGGAGTAGACCCACTCCAGGGCCTGCTGGACCCCGACGATGCGGGGGAGGAACCAGGTGGAGGCGGCCTCCGGCACGATGCCGAGGCGCCCGAAGACGAAGCCGATGCGGGCCTTCGTGGAGACCAGCCGCAGGTCCATCGCCAGGGTCATGGTCGCCCCGATCCCGACGGCGGCGCCGTTGATCGCGGCGATCACGGGCTTCGGCAGCGCGTGGATGGCCAGCGTCACGCGCCCCCCGGTGTCGCGCACGCCGTCGGCGTACGCCGGGTCGTCGAAGTGCTCGCGCAGGGACTCCGGCGTCGGGTCGAGCGACTCGTCGAGCCCGAAGACGTTGCCGTCGGCCGAGAGGTCCATCCCGGCGCAGAAGGCCTTGCCCGCACCGGTGACCACGACCGCACGGACGGCGTCGTCCCAGGCATCGGTCGTGAAGACCTGGAGGAGCTCGCGGGCCATCACGAGGTCGAAGGCGTTGAGGGCCTCCGGACGGTTGAGGGTGAGGGTCGCGACGCCGTCGGCGTCCACGTCCCACTGGAGGGTCTGATAGGTCACGTGCTGTTCCTCACTTGACGATGCCGTTGCCGGTGCACTGCTGCTTGGTGATGTCGTCGGTGCTGTCGTCGATGATCGCCTCGAACATCGGGCCGGCGCGATCCATGTCCCAGTAGTTGGCCGACAGGTCGGTCACCGGCATCGTGCAGGTGAGCTCCACCTTGCTCATGCTCAGGGCCCACCGACTCGCGTCGAGCTTGCTGGTGCCCTCGCCGAAGACGAAGAACCTCGGCACGGCCTTGTTGAGGTTCCACCAGCGCACCGGGTTGACGACCGTCCACGGGGAGAGCACCTTGTCGCCGATGGCGGCCACGACCTCGCGCTGACGGCGCACGCGCTCGAGGTCGCCGAACTGGGAGAACTTGCGCGAGCGCGAGTAGGCCAGGGCAACGGTCCCGTCGACCTCCTGGCAGCCCTTCTTGATGTCGAGCCCCGCGAACTTGTCGTCGATCCGCTCGCGCGGGCAGACCTCGATACCGCCGACGGCGTCGACGACGTCGGCCACGCCGCCGAGGCCGATCTCGACGTACTTGTCGACCCGGATGCCGGTGGTGTCCTCGATGATCTGCGTGAGAAGCGGGGTGCCTCCGCTGGCGTAGGCGGCGTTGATCTTGCCGACGCCGTAGAGCGAGGAGTCGGTGATCGTGTCGCGCGGGATGGAGAGCAGGACGTTGGGACCGCTGCCGGTGTGGAGCAGCATGATCGTGTCGGTCAGCTCGCTCGACGGGTTGCCGGTGGTCAGCCGCTTGCGGTCCTCGGCGCTGAGGCCGGCGCGCGAGTCGCTCCCGACGAGCAGGTACGTCGTTCCGTCCTGCTCGGCGGGCCGCGACCCCTCGGGCTCGAAGGCCACCTGGTCCGAGCTGCTCCACGTGACGAACGGGACCGCCACGAGGTAGACGACCCACAGCAGGAGCAGCAGCAGGGTCGTGCGGACGTAGAAGCCCGGCCGGCGCAGGCGTCGCGCCCAGAAGCCGCCGCCGTAGGTCCGCCCGGGTGGCCCGTCGGGCGCGACGGGTGTGGGGGCCGGCACCGGTGTGGGCGCCGGTGCCGGGGGGACGGGACGCCGCGGTGCCGGGGGTCGCACAGCAGTCGGGTCGGCCCCCCGGTAACCCTCGGGCCGGGGCTGGACCGGGATCCGCTCGGTCGCGTCGGAGCCGTGGTCCGCGCCGGCGGACCCGTCGCGCCGGCCGTACAGCCAGCCGAACTCGGGTCCCTCGTCGGGACCTCCGTTGCCCGGGCGCTCGTCTGACATGGAACAAGACGCTACCCGGTGGCCGCAGGACCCTGCCCACGACACGGGGGTCGACGGCGGTGAACCCTTCTGCACCCGCGCCGAAGTCGACGGGGTCGCTCGGCGCGTCGGGAGCGATGTGACTGGAGTGACTGGTGATACTGAACGTCGTTCTGCTTCCTTCCCCCAGCAGAAAGTGATCCACCGATGTCTCCCGTTTCGGAGCGTGCCGCACAGGTGCGGTTCCGCCGCGCCCTGTCGCTGATGGCGATGACCCTCGTCGCGCCCGGGTCGGCCCAGCTGGCCGCCGGCAACCGGACGGTCGGCACGGTCGCGTTCCGCACCTGGTTGGGCCTGTGGGCCGTCGGCTCGGCCACCGTGGTCGCGGTCCTGCTGGACCGCAGCCTGGCGCTGTCCTTCGCGTTCAACCCGTCGCTGCTCCTCGCGGTCAGGCTGCTGCTGTTCGTGCTCGCGATCGGGTGGGCCTTCCTCTTCGTCGACGCCTGGCGGCTCGGCGCGCCGCTCAGCTACGGCATGCAGCACCGTCGTGTGTCGGTCCTCGTCAACGGGATCCTGTGCTTCGGTGTCGCGGGCACGCTCCTCTTCGGCGCCCACCTCGTCGGCGTCCAGCGGGACCTGACGATCGCGCTGTCCGGGAGCGGCGGTTCGAGCTCGGCCCACGACGGCCGCTACAACGTGCTGCTGATGGGCGGCGACTCGGGTGACGGTCGCTGGGGCCTGCGCCCGGACTCGATGACGGTGGCCTCCATCGACGTCGAGACCGGCCGCACCGTGCTGATCGCCCTGCCCCGCAACATGGAGAACTTCCCCTTCAAGGCCGGGTCGGTCATGGACGAGCAGTTCCCGGACGGCTTCGTCGGCTGTCACGAGGACGACCCGTGCTACCTCAACGGCGTCAGCACCTGGGCGCAGGACCACACCGATCTCTTCCCGGACTCCGACAACCCGGGGGTCGATGCCACGATCGAGGGCATCGAGGGGATCACCGGCCTGCGCATCAACTACTGGGCGATGGTCAACCTCCAGGGGTTCAAGGACCTCGTCGACGCTGTCGGCGGTGTGACCCTGACGGTCCGTCAGCCGATCCCGGTCGGCGGCCTCGGCTCCGACGTCACCGGCTACATCGACCCTGGCACGCGCAAGCTCGACGGCTTCGAGACGCTCTGGTACGCCCGGGCCCGGGAGGGCTCGGACGACTACTCGCGCATGGCGCGCCAGAAGTGCGTGATGAACGCGATGCTCGACCAGGTCAGCCCCCAGAAGGTCATCGCCAACTTCGCCGACCTCGCGAAGGCCTCCGCGGCGACCATCTCCACCAACATCCCGGCCTCCGACTTCGACGACCTCGCCGAGCTGGCGCTGAAGGCGAAGAGCCAGAAGGTCTCCACGGTCTCGCTCGTCCCACCGATGATCGTCACCGGCGACCCCGACATCGCGCTGGTCCAGAAGATGGTGGCCGAGGGCATCGATCGTGCCGAGGGCAACGCCCCCGCGCCGGAGCCGGTGTCGAGGAAGAAGAAGCGCAAGGAGCCGAGCACCGCCACCACCCAGCCCGTCACGGGTGGGTCGCTGGGCAGCCTCAGCGAGGGCTACGCCGCCAACCAGGCGGAGGACCTCGGCGCCAGCTGCTGATCGCGTGCGCAGACGTGGTGCGCGGGTCAGCGCTTGCGCAGCGTGCTGTCCCAGCCGCCTCGTGCCACGTCGTACGTGGTGAGGTCGCCGGCGGCGACCATCCCGTCGCGGCTCTCGTGGCGGGGGTCGTAGGCACCGCCGTGCAGGGTGCCGATCGCGCCGCCGGCCTCGGTGACGAGCAGGCCGCCCGGGGCGTGGTCCCAGGGCTTGGTACCGGCATAGAGGAGGTAGTCGACGTCGCCCTCGACCAGGTGCGGGAAGTCGATGCCGCAGCTGGCCCACGTCAGGGTGAGGGCGGGCAGCGCCGGGAGCGTCCGCCCGACCCAGGAGCGCCGGGACGTCCGCCCGCGCATCGGGTCCGAGGGCGGCGGGACGTGCAGGCGGGTGCCGTTGCAGAACGCTCCCGCGCCGCGCTCGGCGACGTAGGCGCGCTCGTGCTGCGGCTGCCAGATCCACGAGCGCACGACCACACCTGACCGCAGCTCGGACGCCATCACAGCATGGTCGGGGGAGCCGTTGACGAAGTTCTTGGTGCCGTCGACCGGGTCGACGGTGAAGGCGTGATCCGCTGCTGCGAACCGGTCGAGCAACGCCGGATCGGCGGCCGTCGCCTCCTCACCGAGCACGACGGCCGAGGGGTAGGCGGCCTGGAGCGCGAGGGTGATGAGGACCTCCGCCTCGTGGTCGGCGACGGTGACCAGGTCGCCGGGATTCTTCTCGTGCACCTCACCTGCGGCGAGCGATCGGAACCGCGGGGTGACGACCTCGTCCGCGACGTCCTTCAACAAGGCGGTGATCGCGTCGGTGTCCACACGGCAACTCAAGCACAGCCCCGTAGGGTGTGCTGCGTGCACGTGGCAGCGGTGGTGGTGACCTACAACCGGATCGCCCTCCTCCAGCGCCTCGTGGAGCGGCTGCGTGAGGTCTCCCAGCACACCGAGATCGCCGAGATCGTGGTGATCGACAACGCCTCGACCGACGGCACCGGCGCCTGGCTCTCCACCCAGGCCGACCTCGTGGTCCGGACCCTGGAGACCAACACCGGCGGGGCCGGCGGGTTCGACGTGGGGCTGGCCTGGGCCATGGAGCGAGGGGCCGACCTGGCCTGGATGATGGACGACGACGGCATCCCCCAGCCCGACTGCCTGGCGCGTCCTCCTCGAGCGCGAGGACCTCGACTTCTGGGGGCCGGCCGTGCTCGCCGAGCACGACCCGTCGCGGCTGTGCTTCCCGATCCGGCTCCCCGGAGGCACCCGCGTGGTCCATGCGATGAGCGAGGTGCGGGCCGCGGCGCGCGCTCCGCAGCACGTCGGGCTGATCCCTGGTGTGGTGATCCCGTTCAACGGCGTCCTGGTGACCCGCGACCTCGTCGAGCGGATCGGCACGCCACGCGCTGAGTTCTTCATCTGGGGCGACGACGTCGAGTACCTCTGGCGCGCCGAGCAGGCCGGTGCCCGCATCGCCACCGTGGTCGACGCGCACTTCGCCCACCCGGCGACCGACGACCTCGGCACCCCGATGATGTTCGGTCGCACGACCTACAACCACACCTCGAGCGAGCTCAAGCACTACTGCATGGCACGCAACAACACGCTCAACCTGCGCGACTACCGCGGCTGGGTCTTCGTGCTGATGTTCTGGGTCAAGACGCGTGTGGTTCTACCTGTTCACCCGGCCCGAGCCCGGTCGCGTCGTCCTCAGCGCGAGAGCGGCGTACGCCGGCCTGCGCGGCGACTTCACCGGGCACCGGCGGTACCTCCGGTGAGCGCGGACCTCCGACCGCGCGACGGTCGCGAGAGCGTCGCCATCGTCGTCGTCACCTACAACCGCGCCGACCTCCTCGAGGGCATGCTCGCCGGTCTCGCCCGGCTGGACCCCGCCCCCGACCTGGTGCTCGTCATCGACAACGCCAGCAGCGACCACACCCCCGAGGTCCTCGAGCGCTGCGCGCTCCCGATGCTCGAGGTGCTCCGGACGGCCGAGAACCTCGGCGGTGCGGGCGGCTTCCACCTCGGCATGCGGACCGCCTACGACCGCGGGCTCGACCGGATCTGGGTGATGGACGACGACGTCGTCCCGGACCCCGACTGCCTCGGGGTGCTGCTCGCCCAGGACGAGCCCTGCCTCTTCAGCGTGCGTGAGACCGTCGACGGCGCCCTGGCCGAGAAGGCCGCGACCCACTTCGACCTGCGCCGACCCTGGGTGATCAAGCCCAAGACCGAGATGGTCGAGACGGCCTACGGCACCCGGGCGGCCATGCCGCCGAGGGTCGAGGTGGAGAACGTCGCGTTCGAGGGCCTGATGGTCCGGCGCGAGGTGATCGCTGCGATCGGGCTGCCCGACCCGGACTTCTTCATCTTCTACGACGATGTCGACTTCGCCCTGCGCGCACGGCGCGCCGGCTACCGCATCTGGGCGGTGCGTGACGCGGTGCTCGTGCGCCAGCTGCCCTTCGACCAGCAGCACGACCTGGCCGGGTGGAAGGGCTACTACATGTATCGCAACCTCTTCGTCGTGCACGGACGCTACGGCGAGAACGTCCTGGTGCGGCTCAAGCCGTGGCTGATCGCGCTGGTGGTGGTGCTGATCAGCCCGCGTGCGTGGCGGTCCGGCCGAGGCGCGCAACGTGCTGCGTGCGCTCCGGGACGCCCGCGCGATGCGGCGGTTGTCGCCGACCGCACGCGCTCCCCTCAGGAACGGGACGTGGCCGCGCTGACGGGTGCGGTCGTGTGGTTGTCCGCGGACTGCTCGAGGCTGCGGGCGCAGACCGATCCGGTTGCCGGTGACCATCGCTGCAGCCCACACGGTGAACGAGCCCAGGGCCGCACCGGCGAGCACGTCGACGAAGAAGTGCCACCCGAGGTAGATGGTGGCCAGGATCGTCAGCCCCAGGAAGATCCAGGAGACGACCTGGATCCATCGCGCCATCCCGACGTAGGTGACGACCAGGCAGATCGTCACCATGATCCCGACGTGCAGGGAGGGGAAGGCCGCGATCGTCTGGAGCGTGCCGGCCGCGAACCGGTCGCCGAGGACGGCCACCCGGTCGTCCCACATGCTGTCGGCCAGCTGGGTGTTGTAGGTGTCGGGCAGCCCGGCGAACTGGCCGCGCTGCTGGGCGTTGTAGATCGGCCCGACCGACGGGAAGAGGATGTAGAACAGGGCGCCGAGGCCCCAGTCGAAGGCGACGGCGGTGACGTACCAGGAGCCGGCCCGGGTGCTCCGGGTGAACACCAACGCGATCGCGATGCTCACCGGCACGAGGGCGATCCACACGAAGTAGACGGTGGAGAAGACGTGCGCGGCGAGACCGGTGCCGAAGAGGTCGTGCAGCACCGTCGCCGGGTCGTTGCCGAACCACAGCTCACGGTCCAGGCGTGCGAAGTCGGCGTCCCAGGACTTCTTGTTGATGAAGGGAGCCATGGACTTGAGGTTGCGGAAGGCGGCGTAGCAGAGGTACCAGGCGGTGACGCCGCCGACGGCGTAGCGCCAGTGCGAGGCCGGCCAGCGCTCGCGCAGCACGTCGCGCCAGTGGGTGCGCGCCTGCGCGGAGGGAGCGTCGCGAGCGCCACAGCACCCGGGGGACGATGTCCAGGCTGATGGCGCCCAGCACGATCGCCGGGAAGCGGATGTAGCCGGGGACCAGGCTGTCGGGGTCGCGCACGGGCAGCTCGCTGATGGCAGCGAACACGATGGTCGCCACGACCATCGCGATGCCCGTCAGCCAGGCGGCCCCGAAGTTGCGCTCGACGACGGCGCGCCAAGATCCAGTCTCCTGCATTCGGTCACTCTAGGACGAGTCCGGGCCGCCTGTCGCATCATCGGGCGCTACTTTCTGCCCGACGTGACGAGATCGACTCAGCCCCTCCGTCGCGTCGAGTGGGCTCAGGCACCGGTCGTCCGTAGACTCACCCATCGTGTCCGATCCTATGTCTGCCCCTCCGTCTGCCCCGGCGTCGACCCCTGCCGGCCGCCCCCGGCGCCGCATCGAGCACCCCGACCTCGTCGTCGTGGGCGCGGGCTTCTTCGGGCTCACGATCGCCGAGCGCTGCGCGGCCGAGCTGGACCTCAAGGTGCTCGTCGTCGAGCGGCGCTACCACCTCGGCGGCAACGCCTACTCCGAGAAGGACCCCGAGACCGGGATCGAGGTGCACAAGTACGGCACCCACCTGTTCCACACGTCCAACAAGAAGGTCTGGGACTACGTCACCCGCTTCACCGACTTCACCGGCTACCAGCACCGTGTCTTCGCGAAGGTCAAGGACCAGGTCTACTCGTTCCCGATGAACCTCGGCCTGATCAACCAGTTCTTCGGGAAGTCCCACACGCCCGACGAGGCGCGGGCGCTGATCGCCGAGCAGTCGAGCGAGATCGCCACCGCCGACGCCACCAACCTCGAGGAGAAGGCGGTCAGCCTGATCGGGCGCCCGCTCTACGAGGCGTTCGTGAAGGGCTACACCGCCAAGCAGTGGCAGACCGACCCCACCGAGCTCAGCGCCGACATCATCACGCGGCTCCCGGTCCGCTACACCTTCGACAACCGCTACTTCAACGACACCTACGAGGGTCTGCCGGTCGACGGCTACACCGCGTGGCTCGAGCGGATGGCCGACCACCCCAACATCGAGGTGCTCGTCGACACCGACTACCTCGACCCGGAGACGGGGTTGATCGAGGAGTTCCGCGGGAAGGTGCCGGTCGTCTACACCGGGCCGATCGACGAGTACTTCGCCAACAGCGAGGGCCGGCTGTCGTGGCGCACCGTCGACCTCGAGGCCGAGACCCTCGACGTCGACGACTTCCAGGGCACCGGCGTGGTCAACTACAACGACCAGGACGTCCCGTTCACCCGGATCCTCGAGTTCAAGCACCTGCACCCCGAGCGCACCTACCTGCCGGGCAAGACCATCGTCGTCCACGAGTACAGCCGCTTCGCCGAGGACGACGACGAGCCCTACTACCCGATCAACACCGCCGAGGACCGCGCCAAGCTGCTCGCCTACCGGGCACTGGCCAAGCAGGAGGCGGCCGAGCACCGGATCCTGTTCGGTGGCAGGCTCGGCACCTACCAGTACCTCGACATGCACATGGCCATCGGGTCGGCGCTGTCGATGTTCGAGAACAAGCTGAAGCCGCACTTCGCCGATGACGTGCCGCTGACGAGCGGAGAAGACGCCCGATGACCTCCATCAGCACCGAGACGGCCCCCGGCGGCGGCGACACCGACACCGCGACGGCCACCGAGACCACGAGCGCCGCAACGCCCGGCACCGCGCGCCGCCTGCTGCAGCGCCAGATCCTGCCCCTCGACGGCGACTTCGACGTGTTGGCGCTCTACGTCGACACCGACCACGGACAGGTGGAGGTCGGCGGCGCCGACGACACCATGAGCAAGGTCGCGCGCGACCTCCAGGGCGCTGTGTCGCGCGCGGCGACCTCGTCGGGCCGCTCGATCCACCCCGACCAGATCGAGTCGCGCACGGCCCTGCGGATCAAGTCCGGCGACCGGATCTCGTTCGCGACCTACTTCAACGCCTTCCCCGCCAGCTACTGGCGCCGCTGGACGGTCGTGACCTCCATCCGCCTGACGATCACGGTGAGCGGCCGCGGTGCGCACGTGATGGTCTACAAGTCGATGGCGCGCGGCAACTCCCAGCGTGTCGACGCGGCCATCGCCGAGGACCACGAGCCGCAGACGTTCACCTTCGACCTGAGCCTCAAGCCGTTCGTCGACGGTGGCTGGTACTGGTACGACGTCGTGGCCGGCGACGAGGACGTCGTCGTCGAGTGGGCCGAGTGGGACGCCGAGGTCCCCGAGGACCGGGCCCAGCACGGCACCGCCGACATCTGCATCACCACGATGAACCGTCCCGACTTCTGCGCCGAGCTCCTCGGGCAGATGGGCGACGACGAGGACCTCGCTCCCTTCCTCGACAGCGTCATGGTGATGGAGCAGGGCACCAAGCCGGTGACCGAGTCGGAGTACTTCCCTGCCGCCGAGCAGGCGCTGGGGGACAAGCTGCGGATCATCGTCCAGGGCAACCTCGGCGGCTCCGGCGGCTACGCCCGCGGTCAGCTCGAGTCGGTCCGCAAGGGCACCGCGACCTACGCGCTGATGATGGACGACGACGTCGTCTGCGAGCCGGAGGGCATCATCCGCGCCGTCACCTTCGGTGACCTGGCGCGGCGCCCCACGATCGTGGGCGGGCACATGTTCTCCATCTACTCCCGCTCGCGCCTCCACAGCTTCGGCGAGATCGTCCAGCCCTGGTACTTCTGGTGGCAGTCGGTCCCCGGCACGCACTCCGACTGGGACCTCTCGGCGCGCAACCTGCGCTCGGCTCACTGGCTCCACAAGCGCATCGACGTCGACTTCAACGGCTGGTTCATGTGCCTGATCCCGCGCGTGGTGCTCGAGGACATCGGGCTCTCGCTCCCGGTCTTCATCAAGTGGGACGACTCCGAGTACGGCCTGCGGGCGCGCGAGGCGGGCTACCCGACGGTGAGCTTCCCCGGCGCCGCGGTGTGGCACGTCCCGTGGAGCGACAAGAACGACGGCCTCGACTGGCAGTCCTACTTCCACCAGCGCAACCGGTTCATCGCCGCGCTGCTGCACTCGCCCTACTCCAAGGGCGGACGGATGATCCGGGAGAGCCGCAACCACCAGATCTCCCACCTGGTGTCCATGCAGTACTCCACCGTCGAGCTGCGCCACCAGGCCCTCCTCGACGTGCTCGAGGGCCCCGACGCGCTGCACCAGAACCTCGCCACCCGGCTGCCCGAGATCAACGCGATGCGCAAGCTCCACACCGACGCGGTGCTGGAGGCCGATCGCGACGCCTTCCCGCCCGTGCGTCGCACGAAGCCGCCGCGCAAGGGCCGCGACGCCGTGCGCGACCCCGGACGCGTCAGCGGGCTCCTGACCGCGGCCGTCCAGCCGCTGCGTCAGCTGAAGAAGCCGCGCGTGCTCTCGCGGGACTATCCCGAGGCCGAGGTGCGCGCCATGGACGCCAAGTGGTGGCGCCTGGCCGTCTACGACTCCGCCGTGGTCTCGATGGCCGACGGCACGTCGGCCGCGCTCTACCGTCGCGACCCCGAGCAGTTCCGCACGATGATGAAGCAGACCCTGGAGATCCACGAGCGGCTCAAGCGGGAGTGGCCGCGACTAGCAGCGGAGTACCGTGCCAAGCTGGGGGACATCACCTCCCCCGAGGCCTGGGACGAGACCTTCGCACCCTGGACCGCTGAGCCGGAGGACGCCGAATGACCGACAGCCTGCACGCCGAGACTCCGGTGCTGAGCGATCCGCTCCCGGATGCCGACCTGGGCGAGGACCGACCCTGGGAGGACCCGGCGCCGAGCCGTGGCCTGCTGGAGGTCTTCCGGCGCCGCTACCTGCTCAAGCTCCTGTTCAAGCGGGAGATCAGTGCGCGCTACTCCGGCTCGTTCCTGGGTCTCATCTGGAGCTACATCAACCCGCTGTCGCAGTTCTTCATCTACTTCGCGGTCATCGGCGTGATCTTCCAGCTGCACAAGTCGGTCCCGAACTTCTCGATCCACATCTTCTCCGCCATCATCGTCGTCGGCTTCTTCACCGAGACCTTCAACGCCGGCACCCGCTCGATCGTGCGCAACAAGGCCATCGTGAAGAAGATGGCGGTGCCGGCGGAGATGTTCCCGGTGGCCTCGATGCTCGTGTCGCTCTACCACGTGGGACCGCAGCTGGTGATCCTGATCATCGCGGTGCTGTTCATGGGGTGGACGCCGACGCTCGGCGGGCTGCTCGCCGTGGCGATCGCCCTGACGATCATCATGATCCTCGGCACCGCGATGGCGCTGTTCTTCAGCGCGGCCAACGTGCTGTTCCGCGACTTCTCGAGCTTCGTCAACATCCTGACCAACTTCGTGCGCTTCGGTGTCCCGATGATCTACAGCTACACGATGGTCGGTCAGCGCTTCGGTCGTTTCGCCGACTACTACATCCTCAACCCGATCGCCGACGCCGTGATGCTGATGCAGCACGCGTTCTGGATCGGCACGCTCGACGAGAGTGAGCGCACGGTCACCAACGCCCAGGGACAGACGATCGACCGACTGCCCGACAACCTGTTCCAGCTCGGCTTCGCGATGATCGGGGTGTCCCTGGTGATCCTGGTGATCGCCCAGCTCGTCTTCAGCAGGTTGGAGAAGCAGATCCCGGAGCGCATCTGATGGCCGAGTCGATCCGCGTCGAGAACGTCACCAAGGAGTTCACCCTCCGCTACCACCGCACGTTCAAGCAGGTCACCGTCGCGCTGGCCAAGGGCAGGGCGATGAGCGAGACCTTCCCGGCCGTCGACGACGTCTCCTTCACCGTCAGCCAGGGCGAGTCCATCGGCCTGATGGGCCTCAACGGCTCGGGCAAGAGCACCCTGCTGAAGATGATCAACGGCGTGATGCGCCCCGACAGCGGGACCGTGCGCACCCGTGGTCGGATCGCGGGACTCATCGCCACCGGCGCGGGCTTCCACCCGCAGCTGAGCGGCAAGGAGAACATCATGCTCAACGCCGCCATCCTCGGCATGTCGGAGGCCGAGATCGCCCGCAAGTACGACGCGATCATCGACTTCGCCGAGATCCCGACCAAGTTCCTCCAGACCGAGGTCGGCCACTACTCCTCGGGGCAGTCTGCGCGGCTGGGCTTCGCCGTCGCGATCCACGTCGACTCCGAGATCTTCCTCGCCGACGAGGTGCTCGCGGTGGGGGACAAGCCGTTCAAGAAGAAGTGCCTCGAGCGCATGGAGGAGGTGCGCGACTCCGGTCGCACGCTCTTCTACGTCTCCCACGCAGGCGGGTCGGTCAAGCGGATGTGCACGCGGGTGCTGATCCTCGAGCAGGGACGGTTGATCTTCGACGGTGACGTCAAGGAGGGGATCCAGCTCCTCAAGTACGACGACGAGCGACCCGAGGACGAAGAGCACTTCGACTCCGACGAGGAGCTCGGCGCCGACATCTGATCGGTGGGCCCGCCGGCTTGACAAATCTCGGAGTCGTCGGCGTGTCGAGTGGTAATTACAGTCGTGTAGTTACTCACGAGCCCTTCCCAGGGCGTGTTACGGGTGTGACAGTTGCTTCTCGTGTGACTCTTCCCCGCCGCACTGGAGTAGGTACTGATGTCCCCTCGATACCCCCGTTTCGTGACCGCTTGCCAGCAGCTGCTGGTCCTCGGCGTGATCTGCGCCGCGCTCACGCCGGCCGCCAACATCGTCAGTCTCGAGCTGGTCCCCCGTGGGCCGGCCGGGGCCGACGGCCCGACGCAGTCCGCCGGTGGCGACGCTGCCGGGAGACTGCCCGACCTCTCGATGGCCGCCTACGCGCGGGCCACGACCCTGAAGGCGAACGTCCCCACCGCCGTGGTCGACCCGACGATCCAGGAGTACCCGCTCACCGCGCCCTCCGGGGCCCGGCTCGCGCCCGGCTCGCTGGCGGTGAGCAGCCGTCGTACGACGGCGGGTGCCGACGTCCTGGTCAGCGACCCCCAGCCGGTCACCGGCTACGGGGCCGTCGGGGTCACGTGGGCCGCCGACCCGAGTGGCGTCACGGTGCCCGAGGGCGACATCGCCGTCGAGGTCCGCACCCGCGACGAGGACGGCTGGTCGGAGTGGACCGAGGCCCACTACAGCGACCAGCACGGTCCCGACCCGGACAGCGCCGAGGGCGTGCGCGCGCGTCCCGGCACCGACGAGCTGCTGGTCGGTGAGGTCGACGAGGTGCAGGTGCGCGTCGACAGCGCCGGCTCCGCGCCGGCCGACCTCAGCCTGGCCGTGATCGACCCGGGCATCGCCACCTCCAGCTCGCGGGAGGCGGCGGCGATCGACACCGCCACCCTGCCGGGTGCGTCGGAGACCCCGGCGCCCGCGACCGAGGCCGAGATGGGCGCCGGGACGGACGCCGAGCAGTCGGGCGAGCCGTCCGGTGACGCCGAGCTGTCCGCCGGGACGTTCACCCCGAAGCCGAAGATCTTCAGCCGCGCCCAGTGGGGCGCCGACGAGTCCCTGCGCGACGCCTCGTCGCTGCGCTACTACGAGGTCCACGCCGGTTTCGTCCATCACACGGTCAACGCCAACGGCTACAAGAAGCGCGACGTGCCGGCGATCATGCGCGGCATCTACGCCTACCACACGCAGTCGCGGGGCTGGAGCGACATCGGCTACAACTTCCTCGTCGACCGTTTCGGCCGGGTCTGGGAGGGACGCTTCGGCGGCGTCGCCCGCCCGGTGGTCGGGGCGCACACCCTCGGCTACAACGACGACTCCTTCGCGATGAGCGCGATCGGCAACTTCGAGGAGGTCAAGCCGTCGCAGGCGATGATCGAGGCCTACGCGGCTGTCTTCGCCTGGAAGCTCTCGCTGCACGGCGTCAAGGCCGGCTCGATGAGCCAGTACGTCACCTCGAGGACGTTCGCGGCGATCAACGGCCACCGCGACGCGGCCTCGACGGCCTGCCCGGGCAAGTACCTCTACGCGGAGATCCCCCAGATCCGCGCGCTGGCCAAGAAGGCGCAGGCCGACTTCTCGGGGCGCCAGCTCGAGTCGGACGTCGCGGGCAGCGACTACCCCGACATCTTCGTGCGGCGGGCCCGGGACGGCAAGGCCATGTTGATCCCGATCAACAAGACCGACGACGGCTACCGCGCAGGCAAGGCGCTACCGGTCCAGGTGCCGTTCGTCGGGACGAGCCGGATCCTCAACGCCGGCGACTGGGACCGCGATGGTCACACCGACCTGATCACCCGGCGCAAGTCCGACGGGCGGCTCTCCCTCCGTCTCGGTCTGGGCAACGGCACCTTCAAGCCGGTGCGGTTCCTGGCGGACGGGTTCGGCGGGGTCAAGCTCCTCTCCGCGGTCGGTGACATGACCGGCGACGGCTACCCCGACCTGATGGGTCAGCCCAAGGGTCGGCCGATGATGATCTACCCCGGCGCGTGGCACTGCCGGGATCGGGACGCCGTACGTCGCCTACAGCCGGGTCAAGGGAAGCAAGCAGGTCAGCGTGGGGCGCTGGGACAAGGACGGCTCGCCGGACACCCTGGTGCGCAAGGGCAAGACGCTCACGCTCTACAGCGGCAACGGTCCCGGCGGTTTCACCGCCTCGCGCACGCTGCCGTTCGACGCCTCGCCCTACGACTGGATCGTGGGCATCAGCGACGTCAACCTCAAGGGTCATCCCGACCTCGTGGTGCGGGCCAAGGGCACGGGCCAGCTCTTCCTGATCCCCGGCCGGGCCGGCTCCTTCGGCACCCCGGTGCCCCTGGGTGGGGGCTGGGCCGGCTACAACATGGTCGAGTAGGTCCTCGCCCGACCACGCGAGAGCCTGGTCCTCAGGCAGGGAAGCGGGCGGTCGCGCGCTCGGAGACGTACGTCGCCTCCAGCCGCTCCCGTCCGGCCCGGGTGACCAGCACCAACGAGCCGCCGCGCGTCAGCGGCTCGGTGAAGGTGGCGATCCCCGGTGGGGAAGCCGGGTTCGCCTCCGACAGGAGGCGGCCGCCGTCGGTGACCATGGTCCCGGCGGCGGCCGCACCCCACAGGGCGGCCTGCGTGGTCGTGGCGCCCTCGAGGTCGTGGGCAGGGTCGTCGCCGCCGGGCGGGTCCCACGGGGTGAACGCGTCGGGTTGTCCCCAGATCTCCACGCCCACGTCGTGGACACCCGGCGGGACCCGGTCGGCGAAGCGCACCCCGAGCGGGAGCAGGGCGCAGGCCAGCACCGGGAGGTCGGCCGCCCTCGGGGCCCAGACGTCGAGCGTGCCGGGGCCACAGACCACGGCGTCGGGCGCGTCGTCGTCGACCACGACCAGTCCCGCCGTCCAGGCCGCGCCGAGGAAGACCGGACCGAGCCAGTGGGTGGGGAGATCGATGCGGAGCCGGTCGCCACGCTCGAGCCCGAGCTCGTCGACGAGCAGCGAGGCGGCCTTGGCCACCCAGTTGGCGTACGTCGTCACGGACAGCTCGACGCGCTCGCCGCTCTCGCCGTCGTAGAAGGTCACCAGCGGCCGTCCCGCGTCGGAGCGCAGCTGCTCGGAGAGGACCTCGGCGAACGTCGTGGGTGAGTGCATGCACCCAGTGTGTCGCGAGCCCCTTAGGGTCCCTCCATGACCTCCATCGAGAACTTCTGGGCCGTCGTGCCGGCCGGCGGGGCCGGGACGAGGTTGTGGCCCCTCTCGCGCTCGTCCTCGCCGAAGTTCCTCCGCGACCTCACCGGGTCCGGGCGCTCGCTGCTCCAGGACACCTGGGACCGCCTGGCGCCCCTCGTCGAGGACCGGTTCCTCGTCGTGACCGGCGAGGCGCACCGCGAGGCGGTGGTGGCCCAGCTGCCCGAGGTGGCCGACGGCGCCGTCGTGGCCGAGCCCTCGGCCCGCGACTCGATGGCCGCCATCGGCCTGGCCGCGGCGATGCTGGAGGCGCGCGACCCCGACGCGGTGATGGGCTCCTTCGCCGCCGACCACGTGATCACCGACCCGACGTCGTTCGGCGCCTCGGTCGAGGTGGCCGTGGCCGCTGCGCGCGAGGGGTGGCTGGTCACGATCGGCATCGACCCCACCTTCGCGTCGGCGGCGTTCGGCTACATCCACCTCGGCGACGAGCTGGTCGGTCACCCCGGCGCGCGCTCGGTGCTGGAGTTCGTCGAGAAGCCGTCGGTCGACGTGGCCGAGGGCTACCTCGCCACCGGTCGCTACCGCTGGAACGCGGGCATGTTCGTCGTGCGCCCGAGCGTGCTGCTCGACCTGCTGGCCGAGCAGCAGCCGCACTTCGCCGCGTCGTTGCGGGCGATCGCCGCCGACCCCGGCTCCCTCGAGAGTGCCTGGCACTCGTTGCCCAAGATCGCGCTCGACCACGCCGTCGCCGAGCCGGCGGCAGCGGCCGGCCGGGTCGCGGTCGTGCCCGCGTCGTTCGGGTGGGACGACATCGGCGACTTCGACTCCCTGGCCAACCTCCTCCAGGACGACAGCACCGCCACCACGACGGTGCTGGGTGACGCGAGCCTGGTGCGCTCGATCGCGTCCACCGGCCTGGTCGTCCCGGCAGCCGGCAAGATGATCGCGGTCATCGGGCTCGACGACGTCGTGGTCATCGACACCCCCGACGCGCTCCTGGTGACGACCCGTGCGCAGGCGCAGGCCGTCAAGCAGATCGTCGCCGGACTCCACGACGACGGTCGGTCAGAGCTGACCTGACCGACCCGCGCGTGGATCAGATGGAGGTGGCCTCGGGCGAGTCGGTGTAGGGGTAGTCGGCCATGAAGGTCTCCAGCGCGGCGCCGCTCGTCTCGGAGCAGTACTGCGTGACGCCGGACGAGCTGGTGTCGTCACCCATCCAGTGGGTGAAGGCGACGTGCTGACCGTCGGGGAAGTCGGCTCCGTCCTCGTCGTCGGAGGTCCACGGTGCGGCGATGAACTTGAGACGGTAGTTGGTGTCGTCGGCGTCGAACTTCTTCGCGATCGAGCGGATCTCGCTCATCTGGCCCGAGTCGTCGGCGACGGACTGGTCGTACCAGAGGATCGTGTAGCCGTGCTCGAGGTTGTGCACGAGCGCCTCGAGCGGCGGGCGGTCGTCGGTGTCGTAGAACTTGTCGGTGAACGGCGCGGGGGCGACGCCCTGGACGTTCCAGTGCGGGCCGAAGGCGGGCGGCGCGGCATCGTAGGTCACCGAGGTGCCCTGCGGCACGTGGTTGTTGACGCCGGTCGCATCCGCGGTGGCCACGTCCTCGCACACCGAGGCGGGGGCACCGACCTCCGAGATCTCCAGGCTGCTGAACTGACGCTCGTCGAAGTAGCCCTTGATGGGCTTGTAGGACGCTGCTCCGATGAGTCCCAGCGAGATCACGATGCAGACACCGACGATGGCGTTGCTGCGGCGCTTCTCGGCGCTGCGCTGCTTCTTCATCGCACTGTCGATCAGTGCCTGCCGCTCGCTCTTGGCGGACTTGGACGACTTGGCCACAGTCGGCTTACCTTCAGTTCGTGGTCGGGCGGTGCTCGGTATCGCGCAGAGTCTACGGAGTCAGCGGTCGGAACCGCAGGTCGGTGTCGTCGCCCGGTCCCACGGCGCACCAGCCGAGGGCGAAGGCGACGATCGCCAGCTCGGTGGTGCGATCCGAGGCGCAGCGCACCTCGTCGCTCGACACGACCTCGGCGACCGCCCCGATCGCGGCGGCGAAGGCATCGACGACCTCGGCGGCATCGACCGGGGCGCCGAAGGGGGCGCGATCCTCCGAGTCGCCGCGCACCGCCCGCAGCACGGCCTCGCGAGCACCGAAGCCGAACAGGTCGCCGCCCTCGGCCCGGATGAGCGCGACGGCGCCGGGCCCGTCGTCGTCGGCGGCCAGGACCAGGTCGGCCCGGCCCCGCACCACCGCGAAGGGTCGGCCGCCGAGCTTGCCCTGGGCGAGCTCGGCGAGTCCGGCGACCTCGTCGGCCACGGCCGGAGCGGTCACGGCCAGCTCGTTGCCGTAGGCGTCGACCCGGCCGGCGAAGTCCTCGGCCACGACCACGCCGGCGGCGCCGATCGCGATGTCGGTCTGCCCCTCGCGCCAGGCTCGCCCGGCCGTGTCGGTCACGATCACGCCCACGCGGGCGGCGGTGTGCGCGACGAGGTCGGCGCGCAGTCGGCGGGCCGAGGCGTCCGGGTCGAGCGGGAGCAGGACCGAGGAGCCGCGCACGACGTTGGAGTTGTCGATGCCGGCGGCCGCCAGCGTCAGTCCGTGGTGCGTGCGCACGATGGCGGTCGGGCCGCGCCGGGCCACGACGCGGGCCGTGGCCCGCTCGAGGTGTTCCTCGCGCGACCCGGTGACGACCCGCCCCTCCGCCTTGCTCACCGCCTTGCTGGTGACCACGACGATGTCGCCGTCGAGCAGTCCGGCGGGCTCCAGCGCCGCGAGCAGGAGGGCCGCGAGGTCCGCTCCGGTGGTGATCTCGGGGACGCCCTCGGGAGCGATCGCCGTGACCGGGCCGGGCTCGCTCACGTGGGGGTGACCTCACCCGGAGCGACCAGCGAGACGGCAGCGGCGGCCATCGCCGCGGTGGCCACCTCGTCGGTCATCATCAGCGGTACGGCGGCGCAGGCGATGCCCGCGGCCTGCACCGCGGCGACCTGGTCGGCGTCGCGCTCGTCGACGAGCCACCCGTCGAGCACCCCGTCGGCATCCTCGCCGCCGGCGCGCGCCCCGTAGTGGAGGGCGACCGCGCCGGCGCTGACCTCGACCCCGATCGAGGTGAGCATCTGGTGGGCCATCCCGCGGACGTGGGTCCCGCCGACGATGGGGGAGACGCCGACCACGGGGGCACGGGTGCTGCGGAGGGCCTCCCGGATCCGGGGGACACCGAGGATCGTCCCGACCGACACGACCGGGTTGGACGGCGGCAGGATGACGAGGTCGGCGTCGGTGATGGCGTCGATCACGCCCGGGCGCAGGAGTCGCGTCGTCGAGACCGACGACCACCACGGCCTCGGCGGGCACCTCCGCGCGCAGCCGCACCCAGTACTCCTGGAAGTGCACGACCCGACGCCCGGAGGGGGAGTCGGCGTCGGCGACGGCGACGTGGGTCTCGACGCGGTCGTCGCTCATCGGCAGGAGCCGGACGCCGGGCTGCCAGCGACGGCACAGCGCCTCGGTCACCTGGGAGAGGGAGTAGCCGGCGTCGAGCATCTGGGTGCGGACCAGATGGGTGGCCAGGTCGCGGTCTCCGAGCCCGAACCACGTCGGCTCCACGCCGTACTCGACGAGCTCCTCCTTCATGCTCCACGTCTCCGCGCGCCGGCCCCAGCCGCGCTCGGGATCGATGCCGTCCCCGAGGGTGTACATGACGGTGTCGAGGTCGGGGCAGATCTTGAGCCCGTGCATCCACAGGTCGTCGGCGGTGTTGGCGATCGCGGTGATCTCGGCGTCGGGGGGGATGCCGGGAAGGACTCCGGAGGCGATCCCGTGGCGCAGGCCCTGGAGAAAGCGGGCTCCGCCCATGCCACCGCACAGCACCGTGATGTTCACCATGGGCCCTACTCTGCCGGGCCCCAGGACGGGCAGGTCGCCGGGGCTGTCGTCCGGGTCGGGGGCCATAGCAGATGAGGGGCTTGACTTCCGGGTACGACAGGCATGTAATTCTCACAGTGTTGTTCAGCAACATCCGGGGTCTTCCCCACCGTCATCCAGGCGGAGGGGGACCGGGTCGAGAGGTGAGATAGCCATGAGGGAACTCTTTCTCCTGGAACCGGAGACGGACGAAGCGGGTTGGCAGGAGCGTGCACTGTGCGCTCAGACCGACCCCGAGGCGTTCTTCCCCGAGAAGGGTGGGTCGACGCGTGAGGCGAAGAAGGTCTGTCTCACGTGCGAGGTGCGCGACGAGTGCCTCGAGTCGGCCCTGATGAACGACGAGCGGTTCGGCATCTGGGGTGGTCTGTCCGAGCGTGAGCGTCGCAAGCTCAAGAAGCGCGCTGTCTGACGGCTCGCGCAGACGCCACAGGAGCACCACAGGAGCCCCACAGCACCACCAGTGGACAGGCCCCGGTCGATGACGACCGGGGTCCTGGTGCTTTTCGGATCCCTCTCGACACCCTCTAGTGTGCCGAGGTGCCCACTGCTCCTCCCGTCACCGCCCAGGTGAGCGTGCTGGTCGTCAGCCACGACGGCGAGCGCTGGCTCCCCGGGGTGCTCGAGGGCTTGGCCGAGCAGGACCCGAGCGTCGTACGGCGCGTGATCGCGGTCGACACCGGGAGCAAGGACGCCAGTGCGACCCTGCTGGCCGCCTCGGCCGACGTGGTGTCGGCGCCCTCCTCGACGTCCTACCCGGCCGCGGTGCGGATCGGCCTGGAGCGCCTCGACGCCGTCGAGGCCCTCGACGGTGGGGGCGGGGGCCGTGCGGAGTGGGTGTGGCTGCTCCACGACGACTCGCGTCCGGCACCGGGGGCCCTCACGGCGCTGCTCGCCGCCGCCGAGGCGCGTCACGACGTCGACGTCCTCGGACCCAAGCTGCGCGAGTGGCCGTCGCTGCGGCGCCTGCTCGAGCTCGGCGTGACCATCTCCGGGACGGGTCGGCGCGAGACCGGGCTCGAGCGCGGCGAGTACGACCAGGGTCAGCACGACGAGCAGCGCGAGGTCCTGGCGGTCAACACCGCCGGCATGCTCGTACGCCGTCGCGTGCTCGACGAGCTGGGGGGCTTCGACGACCAGCTGCCGGTGTTCGGCAACGACCTGGACTTCGGCTGGCGTGCCGCCGCGCAGGGGCACCGCACCCTGATCGTCCCGTCGGCGATCGTCTTCCACGCCGAGGCCGCCCACCGCGGCCTGCGCCGCACGCCGCTCACCGGGCGTCACACGCACTACCAGGAGCGCCGCGCCGCGCTCTACACGCTGCTGGTCAACTCCTCGGCCCGCGCCCTGCCGTGGCGCGTGGTGCGACTCAGCCTCGGCACCGTGCTGCGGATGATCGGCTTCCTCGTCCTGCGCTCGGTCGGGGAGGCCCTCGACGACCTGGCCGCGCTCGTGTCGGTGCTCTCGCGACCCGGAGCGATCCTGGCCGCGCGCCGCGAGCGCCGCGAGCGTCGCCAGGACGTGGTCGGGCGCGATGACACGTCTGACGGGGAGGCGCGGGTGCGGAGCCTCCTGGCGCCCGCCTGGCTGCCCTACCGCCACGGCCTCGACGCCGTCGGTGACGTGGCGGCGGCCCTGACCAACCAGGCGGCCGACGTCGCCGAGCGGCGCCGGATCGACCAGGCCGAGCGCGATCCCTCCTCGTCGGCCGCCCGCCGGCTCCGGGCCGAGCGCGACCGCGACGAGGACGACGAGCTCGAGGACACCGGCGTCGTCGCGCGCTACCTGACGAACCCGGTGGCGCTGACCCTCACCGCGGTCGTGGTGCTCGCTCTCGTCGGCACGCGGACGGCGCTCGGGAGCGTCGCCGGCGGTGCGCTCTCCCCGGTGCCCGAGGACGTCGGCACCTGGTGGTCGCTGGCCACCGACGCCTGGCACCCCCTCGGCTTCGGCACCGACGTCCCGGCTCCGGCGTACGTCGTGGTCCTGGCGCTGCTCGGCACGGTCCTGGGCACCACCGGCGCGGTGAGCCTGCTCATGGTGGGCGCCGTGCCGTTCGGCCTGTGGGGGGCGTGGCGCTTCCTGCGGGTCGCCGCCCGCCTGGTCAGCCCGCAGGGTGCCCCGCGCTGGCTGCTCGTCGTGGCCGCGACGACGTACGCGCTGGTGCCCATCACGTCGGGGGCGTGGGGGAGCGGGCGGCTCGGACTGGTCGTCAGCACCGCGCTGGTGCCCTGGATCGCTCACGCCGCGCTCGGCTTCGCCGAGCCCGAGCCTGCACGACGCTGGCGTGCGGGCTGGCGCACCGGGCTGCTGCTGGCGCTGGCCAGTGCCTTCTCACCCGTCGCCTGGTGGTTGACGCTCGCCGTGCTCGTCGCCGTGGTGGCTGCCGGTTCGCTCGTCGCGCGCGGCGCGATCCTCGCCCGCGACGTGCTCGGGCCCCCTCTGCTCGCCCTCGCGGTGCCCGTGGTCCTGCTCGCTCCCTGGTGGGTCGCGGCGCTGAGCAGTGGGAGCGAGGGTGCCCTGGTCGCGGAGTCGGGTCGGCAACCCGCCGCGCAGCTCGTCCCGCTGGACGTGCTCACCGGCCGCCTCGACGTCGCGGCCGCCCCCGTGTGGTCGGGCGTCGTGCTGCTCGTGCTCGCCGTGCTGGCGCTGGCCCCACGATCGAGTCGGATCCCGGTGGGACTGTGCTGGCTGGTCGTGCTGAGCGCGACCCTCGTCGGCTGCGGCGGTCTCGGCCGTCGACGTCGACCTGGTGGTGCTCTCGGGACCGGCCGGAGCCGGCATCGCGATCGCGGTCGTCCAAGCCGGCCTGGTCACCGCGACGCTGCTCGGCGCGCAGGGAGCGCTGCGCGCACGCACGGCGTCGAGCGCGCGGCCCGCCCTGGTCACCGGGCTCCGTGCAGCCGGCCTCGTGGCGGCGGCTGCGGCCGTCGTCGTGCCTGCCGTCGGCTTGTTCTGGACCCTGGACGGAGCCGACCAGCTGGCCTCCGAGCCGGAGAAGATCGTGCCGGCCTACATGCTGCAGAGCTCGGTCACCGGCCCGGAGCACGGGATCCTGGTGGTGAGCGGCACGCTGTCCGAGGGACTCGACTACACGGTGCGGCGCGACGACGGGGTGACGCTCGGCGAGGACGAGGTCCTGGCGCTCTCGAGCCCGGACCCGGCTGCCGACTCCGCGGTCGCGACCCTGCTCGCTCGACCCACCGTGACGGCCGTGCAGGAGATGGGTGACCTGGGCATCGAGTGGATCCTGATGCCGGCCCCGGCGGACGGCGTCGTCGCCGCTTCCCTCGACGCGACCACCGGGCTGGTGCAGGCCAGCACCGACCCCGGCACGCGTGCCTGGCGAGTCGACCGGGTCCTGGACCCCGATGCCGTCGCCGGTCCCGGCGCCTGGTGGCACGTGCTGCTGCTGGTGGTGCAGGGCGTGGGGCTGCTCGTCGTGCTCGTGCAGTGCGCCCCGAGCGTGCGGACGGCGAGGTCGGCATGAGCGAGCCGCGCCAGCCCGCGCCGCGCCGACGGTGGCGCCCCGACCTCTCGACCGCGGTGGTCGTGCTGCTGCCCCTGCTGACCGTCCTCGCGGCGCTGCTCGTCCACACCGACCGGGCCGTGCCCGACGAGGTGGCACCGACCCTGAGTCCCCTGACCCGGTCGACCCTCATCTGCCCGCCGGGTGGACCGGACCTGTCGGTCGCCACGGTGTCCGGTGCGACGGGCGAGGTCACGGTCCGCGCCGACGAGGACGAGGCCGAGCTCGACCTCGAGCCCGATCGCGCGACGTCCCTCGAGCTCGATCGTCGCGCGGCGGTCATCACCGGACGTGACGACCTGGCGCCGGGACTCGTCGCCAACCGCTACGACCGACCCTGGGCCAGCACCGACTGCCGCCCACCGGTGGTCGACCAGTGGTTCACCGGGGTCGGCGCCGGTGCCAAGCACCAGTCCACCCTCCAGCTCGTCAACCCGGACAGCGGACGTGCGGTCGTCGACGTGGTCGTGCTCGGCCGGCGCGGGGAGGTGGACGTCCCGGCGCTGCGCGGGCTCGCCGTGTCCGGTGGAGCGACGCGGCGCTTCGACCTCGCCGAGATCGTCCCACGCCGCGACGACCTCGCGCTGCACGTCACGACCCTGCGCGGACGGATCTCGGCGAGCGTGCGCGACAGCTTCCAGGAGCTCGGCCGTGGCCAGGGCGGCACCGACGAGCTCGCGTCGCAGGACGAGCCCAGCACCTCCAACCTGCTGCTCGGGATCCCGGCCGGCAAGGGTCAGCGCAAGCTCGTCATCGCCAACCCGGGCGACGACGAGGGACGCGCCACCATCAAGCTGGTCACCGCCGACTCCGTGTTCGCCCCGGCCGACTCCAAGGACGTCGTCCTCCCCCCGCGCAGCGTGGTGCGCGTCGGGTTGACGCCTGCGCTCAACAAGCTCGGGAAGGGCGACGGGGCACGGGCCTTCGGCGTCCAGGTGGACTCCACGGTCGAGGCGACCGTCGGGTTGGTGATGTTCGTCGAGGGCGACCTGGCCGAGGGGGTCGCGACCCCACCGCTCGGCGGTGCCGCGACCGTCGTACTGCCGAAGGCGGACAAGGAGCTGGTCCTGGGCGGCGCCACGTCGCAGGGCGTGGTGACGGTGTCGCTGTGGGACAAGAAGGGCGCGAGCCTGGACTCCGAGCGCGTCGAGGTCACCGGCGACCGGGGTTACGTCGTCGACCTGCCCCGCAAGGCACGCCTGATGACCGTGCTCCCCGAGCGGACGACCATCTCCGGCGTGGTGCTCCTGACCGGCGACGGAGCGGCGCTCGTGCGCCTGCGGGAGCCCGTGCTGACGGGTCTCGAGCCGTACGTCCGACCCGGTCTGCCCTGACGGCCGCTGCCGGCTGCGGGCCCGTCGGTCGTCGAGCAGCCGGCAGGCGAGCGAAGCGAGACGCCGGCGCATCGAGACGCACGGCGAGCCGACCGTCCTCGTCGGGGACCGACGGTGGGCGGGCCGGGTCGTCGAGTAGCCGGCGGGCGAGCGAAGCGAGGCGCGGCGTATCGAGACGCACGGCGAGCCGACCATCCTGATCGGGGACCGGCGGCGGTGGGGAGGGTCATCCACAGGCTGTCGAACACGCTAGCGAATGTCGGTGGCCGGTCCTAGAATCGAGGCATGCCCAGACCACCACCCCGACCGCGATCGACGCGGTCCTCGACGCCCAGACCGCGCGTGCCGCGGCTGAGGTCGCGACGCTGCAGGCCGTGGTGGCGTGGGCTGTCGAGCACCGTGTCGAGCTCGGTGTGGTGACCGAGAAGACCTTCGGTGAGAACGGTGTGCTGCTCGGTGGGGTCGGGTGCCCGCTGGTCAGTGAGTTCGATGTCTACGACCTCGCCGCGACGCTGGGGATGTCGTCGGAGGCCGGGTGCGGCTTCGTCGGGAAGACCCTCGAGCTGCGCTACCGCCTGCGCCGCACCTGGGAACGGGTCGTCGCGCTGGAGGTGCCGAAGTACAAGGCGTTCCGGGTCGCCGAGCTGACGATGAACCTCACCTGGGAGGCCGCCTCCTACATCGACCGGATGCTCGCACCGGTCCTGCACTCCTGCACCTGGGCGCAGATCGACCGCGACCGTCGCGATGGGCATCGACCTCATCGATCCCGACGAAGCAGAGCGCGCCGGGTCGAAGGCCGCTGACGACCGTCCTTCGACATCCACCTCGGCGGTGCGTCGACCGACGGGACCGTCGGCCGTCGAGGGCACGTCTGGCTCTCGAGGACGCCCTCGACCTCGAGCAGGCCGTCAAGGACGGCGCCAAGGTCCTCGGCGACCTCGGGTGCGAGGAGTCGTTGGACGCACGCCGGGCCATGGCGGTCGGTGAGATGGCCCGCAACCAGCTCGCCCTCGACCTGACAGGCGACGGTGAGGACCTGGCAGCCGGCTCCGGGCGTGGGGTCACGATCTACGCCCACCTGGACCCCGACACCCTCCACGCCACCCTCGACAACCCCGGCTGCAGCGACGTCCTGGTCGAGCAGATCAAGGCCTGGTGCCAAGCCGTCGGCAACGTCGTCACCGTCCGCCCCGTCATCGACCTGAACACCGAGATCTCCACCAACGCCTACGTCGCCGACCGAGAAGCTGGCCGAGCAGGTGCGTCTGCGCGATCAGTGCTGTGTGTTCCCCAACTGCACCAGGCGAGCCCGGTTCTGCGACCTCGACCACCGCGTCCCCTTCGACCACAAGGACCCGGATGCGGGCGGGAAGACCACCTCTCGCAACCTGGCGTTGCTCTGCCGGCGACACCACCGCACCAAGACCTTCTCCCCCTGGCGCTACGAGACTCACCCGAGCCGGGGGTCTACGACTGGACCAGCCCCTCCGGCACAGGTTCCGCGTCGTCCGCGGGCGGCGGCACGGGCGGATGCCCATCACCACCCGCCTCACCCCTGACCCGCCACCAGCAGAGCCCTGACCACCCAGCCTCCACACCCCGCCCACCCCGGCGGGGCCACCGGCATGTCCGAAGGTTGCTGCTCGGCTCACCGCGCTTCGATCGACGCTCGCAGCTCGCCTCCGCCCCGTGCACCGAGCGCGGACCGCAACCCACCCAGCCGACGACCTCGCGACGCCGTCACAGGCCGAGGCCGGCCAGCACGTCGGGCAGCGCGTCGGGAGCGACGTCGTAGGGCACGAAGGCAGACGGGTGGTGGCAGGCAGCGTCGATCACGAGCTGGTGGGGCACCTGGACGTCGGGGGAGCGGTCGTCGCCGAGCTCGAGGACCCGCACGCCGGCGGGGGCGAAGGCGGCGAGGTGCAGCGCGGTGCCGGCCGAGCCGGCCAGGATCGAGGCGGAGGCCGCCAGGCGGATCTGGTCGCGGATCGACAGCGTCTCGGGCGCGACGACGTCGAAGCCGGCCGCAGCGAAGACAGCGTCGAGCGCCCGGTCCCGTCCCACCGAGGTGCGCACGTGCTTCTCGGTCTGGCGCTTGCCCTCGTTGAACGCCGTACGTGAGAGGAAGACCCGCGCACCAGCCGGATCCAGGACCGAGGGGCCGCCGGCGGCGGCGGCCATTCCGCGCCACACCGCGACCGCCTCGGGCTCGGCCCGGCCGTTGACGATCACCGACCGGGTCGGCACGAGGAGACGATCGACGTTGACGGGGTCGGCGTCGACGACCTCCACCGGCACCCCGGCGTACGCCGTGAGGTCGAGGAGGTCCCGCTGCCACGGCGCGATCCCTCGGAAGCGGTTGGAGTAGCTGTGGAAGACGATCCCCTCGAGACCGGCCAGCGGCGCGCCGAGGGCGACCTCGTCCGGCCAGAGCGTGGTGACCGTCTCGGTGAAGAAGTGACCGAAGTGCCCGATCCAGTGGCCGCCGTAGAGCCACGTGCCGTCGAGGCGACGTGCCTTGGGTCGCGGCGGGACGCGTTCGGGGTCGGCCGCCACGAGCTGGTTGCCACCGAGGCCGCCGATCTTCTGCGACGACAGCACGAGCCTGCCCTCGGCGTCGTGGACCGCGCCGCGCACCCACTGGTCGGGGCGCGCCAGGGCGCGCAGCCTGCCCCGCTTGACCGGGGTGAGCAGCGCGTCGGCGACCGGCTCGACCCCCATCGGGTCGACCGGCGCGTGCGGAGGGTCCGGCACCGCCCAGGTCATCGGTCGTCGTCACCCACACGCGGGTCGACGACCTCCGGGTCGATGCCGAGCAGCTCGGCGACCTGCTCCACGACGACGGTCAGCACCAGCGCCTCGAGGTCGCCGCGCGATGCCGTGCGATGCTCGATCGGCCGTCGGAAGACGACGAGCCGGGTCGGCCGCGACCCCGATCCGCGCACGAGCGAGGACAGCGGCACCGTGCCCGAGTCCCAGTCGTCGGGCACCTGGGGCGCGTCCTCGACGGCGTACTCGACCAGGCCGAGGTGAGCCGCCCAGCGGCTCTCGATGTCGGTGACGACGGCAAGGACGAGGTCGTCGAAGCGATCGCGGGCCGTACGCCGCGGCGGTGCGCCGTGCGGTCCGGCCAGCACCGCGGGCCCGCGCAGGCCGCGTCCGTGGCGGTCGCGCAGTGCGCCGGGACGGCGCGAGGGCGCAGGTGCTGGGGGTGGTGCCACGCCGCGAGCCTAGTGAACCCCGGGCCCGGGGCGGGGTAGGTTCGGCGGCGTGAGTCTCGCCCGGCGCTGTTCGCGCACCCCCTGTGGCCGCCAGGCCGTCCAGACGCTCACGTTCGTCTACGCCGACCAGACCGCCGTCCTCGGTCCGCTGGCGACCTACGCCGAGCCGCACGCCTACGACCTGTGCGCGCTGCATGGCGAGCGGCTCTCGGCGCCGCGCGGGTGGGAGGTGCTGCGCCTGGCGAGCGACCTGAGCGACCGCGGTCCGTCCGAGGACGACCTGCTCGCCCTGGCCGACGCCGTGCGCGAGGCAGCCCGTCCCGCCCCGGTCGAGCGCAGTGCCCCCCAGCAGGAGAGCGGGCACGAGACCGCGCGTCGCGGACACCTGCGCGTCCTCAGCCCGGACTGATGCCCGACTGAGGATCGAGGTCGCCGAGGGCGTCTACTAGGGTCGCTGCATGGCCACTCTCGATCCCGCCAACGTCAACGCCATCTTCAAGGCCTACGACGTCCGCGGCACTGTCCCCGACCAGATCGACGAGGAGCTCGCCCGGGCCACCGGGAAGGCCTACGTGCAGGTCACCGGGGCGACCGAGGTCGTCGTCGGCTACGACATGCGCCCCAGCTCGCCGGGCATGGCCGGGGCCTTCGCCGACGGGGCCACCTGGGCCGGCGCCGACGTGACGATGATCGGGCTGGCCTCCACCGACCAGCTCTACTTCGCCTCGGGCCACCTGGACATGGGCGGTGCCATGTTCACCGCCAGCCACAACCCGGCGCAGTACAACGGCATCAAGATGTGTCGGGCGCTGGCGCAGCCGATCGGGCTCGAGACCGGGCTCGCCGAGATCCGCGACCTGGTGGTCTCCGGCGACTTCGCGGACCGCCGACCCGCACCGGCTCGATCACCGAGCACGACGTGCTCGCGGCCTACGCCGCCCACCTGATCTCGCTGGCACCGGTGAAGGGGCGCACCCTCAAGGTCGTCGCCGACGCCGGCAACGGCATGGCCGGCCACACCGCTCCCGCGGTCTTCGACCGGCTCGACGACCAGGTCGAGCTGGTCCCGCTCTACTTCGAGCTCGACGGCTCCTTCCCCCACCACGAGGCCAACCCGATCGAGGCGGCCAACCTCGTCGACCTGCAGGCCAAGGTGCTCGAGGAGGGGGCCGACATCGGGCTGGCCTTCGACGGCGACGCCGACCGCTGCTTCCTGGTCGACGAGACCGGGTCGCGCGGTCTCGCCCTCGACCCTGACGGCCCTGATCGCCGAGCGTGAGCTCGCCAAGGACCCCGGCGCCGCGATCATCTACAACCTCATCTGCAGCCGCGCGGTCCCCGAGCTCGTCACCGACCTCGGTGGCGTCCCGGTGCGCGTCGCGGGTCGGGCACTCGTTCATCAAGGCGACGATGGCCGAGACCAACGCGATCTTCGGCGGCGAGCACAGCGGTCACTTCTACTTCCGCGACTTCTGGCGCGCCGACTCGGGCATGCTCGCCGCGCTGCACGCCATGGCGGCGCTCGCCGACACCGACCTGACCCTGTCCGAGCTGCTGGCGCAGTACGAGCGCTACCCGCTCTCGGGCGAGATCAACTCCACCGTCGCCGACCAGGGCGCCGCGATCGCGGCGATCGAGTCGAGCCTCGGCTCCCGGGACGGGGTGAGCCTCGACCGTCTCGACGGGCTGACCCTCAGCCACGCCGACTGGCAGCTCAACGTGCGTGCGTCCAACACCGAGCCGCTGCTGCGTCTCAACGTCGAGGGCAAGGACGAGGCGACCATGGTGGCGATGCGCGACGAAGCACTGGCACTGATCCGATCGGAGGTCACGGCATGAGCGGCACCGGCCCCGCCGGCACCGGCAGCGACGCCGCCCAGCCCCGCATCAGCGACGACCTGCTGGCCATCATCGTGTGCCCCGACTGCCACGGCACGCTCGCACTGACCGGCGCCGAGCTGGTCTGCCAGTCGTGCGGCCTTGCCTACCCGATCAAGGACGACATCCCGGTCCTGCTGGTCGACGAAGCCCGCCGGCCCGAGTGAGATCGCCCGAGGACGAGGAGCCGACATGACCTGGTTCGACGAGTCGCGTCTCGACGACGCCTCCGCGCTCGGCTCGGCCGACCTGCGGCTGCGCACGTTGGCCGAGACCGGTGCCCGCGTACGGCGTGAGGCGGGAGGTGCTGCCGAGGCGACCGCGCTCGGCGTCGCCGGCAGCCAGGACGCCCGACCACGCGCCGTGATCGCGGCCGGGCCCGACTCGCGACTGCTCCGTGCCGTCCTCGAGCCCTCCTGCCCCGTCCCGTTCGTCGCGTGGCCGGGACCCGCCCTGCCCGGCTGGGCGGGAAGCCTCGACCTCGTCGTCGTGCTCGCCCCCGTCGGTTCGGACGCCGGCACGGCCTCGGCGGTCGCCGAGGCCAACCGTCGCGGCTGCCAGGTCGTCGTGGCGTGCCCCGCCGGATCGATGGTCGCCGAGCACGCCGTCGGCCGCTACGCCTCGATCCTGCCGACCGCGACCGACGACCAGCTGGCGACCGCTGTGGTCATGCTGGCCTACCTCCACCAGGTCGGGCTCGGTCCGGAGGCCGACCCCGACAAGGTCGCCGAGGCGCTCGACGCGGTCGCCGAGAGCTGCTCCCCGCACCGCGACCTGTCGATCAACCCCGCGAAGATGCTGGCCATCTGCCTGGCCGACGCCGCACCCCTGGTCTGGGGTGGCTCGGTCCTGGAGGCACGCGCGGCTCGCCGCATCGCCGAGTCGATCCGACGCACGAGCGGACGCACCGCGCTCGCCGGCGACGCCGAGCACCTGCTGCCGGTCATCGAGGCCGCCAAGCCGCACGACGTCTTCGACGACCCGTTCGCCGAGGGCGGGGGAGACCTGCGCCCGGTGCTGGTGGTGCTCGGCGACGACGCCGACGACGCCGACGACCCGGTGGTCCGCGAGCAGCGCGGCCGGCTGCTGAGCGCCGCAGCCGAGCGGGGCGTCCGGGTCGAGCACGTCACCACCGACGCCGGCACCGAGGTGGGTCGCTACGCCTCGTTGTTGCTCACCGGCACCTACGCCGCGGAGTACCTCCGCCTCGGCCTGGTCGACGACTGACCACCGTCTGACTAGCCTGACGCCATGAGCGCAGGACTATTCGGGCTGCTGGACGACATCGCCGTGCTGGCCAAGCTGGCCGCCGCGTCGGTCGACGACGTCGGAGCCGCGGCCGGTCGCGCCAGCTTCAAGGCCGCCGGGGTGGTGGTCGACGACACCGCGGTCACCCCGCAGTACGTCCAGGGGGTCGCCGCCGAGCGCGAGCTGCCGATCATCAAGAAGATCGCGGTCGGTTCGGTGCGCAACAAGCTGTTGTTCATCCTGCCCGCGGCCCTGCTGCTCAGCCAGTTCGCCCCCGAGTGGGCGCTGCCGCTCATCCTGGTCGGCGGCGGCACGTTCCTCGGCTACGAGGGCGCCCACAAGGTGTGGGAGAAGCTCAGCCACCACGCTCCCGCCGAGGTCAAGACCGCCGCGGAGATCGGGCCCGAGCAGGAGAAGACGATGGTGGCTGGGGCGATCCGCACCGACTTCATCCTCTCCGCCGAGATCATGGTGATCTCCCTCAACGAGGTGCTGGACGAGCCGTTCCTCACCCGCGCGATCGTCCTGGCTGTCGTGGCCGTCGCGATCACCGCGGTCGTCTACGGCGTCGTCGCCGCGATCGTCAAGATGGACGACGTCGGGCTGGCCCTCGCCCAGCGTCCCTCGCAGCTGGCCAAGCGGGTCGGGCCTCGGCCTGGTGCGGGCGATGCCCCGGCTGCTCACCGTGATCGCGGTGGTCGGCACCGCGGCCATGCTCTGGGTCGGCGGCCACATCCTGCTCGCCCAGTTCCACGAGCTGGCGGAGCTCGACTTCGTCCTCGGCTGGAACGGCCCCTACGACCTGGTGCACCACCTCGAGGAGGCTGCCCACGACGCCGTCGGTGCGGCCGGCGGCGTGGTCGGCTGGCTGGTCAACACCGCACTGTCGGCGGTCATCGGCCTGATCGTCGGAGCGGTGGTGCTGACCGTCGTGCACCTCCTGCCGTCACGCACGGCGCCGACCTCGCACTGACCCGGACCCGGGCCCGCGAGGATTCCTGGATCTACCGACGGCTGTCCTACGCTGACCGGGTCGCGTGGGAGATCCCAAGAACGCGCAGATGCGCGGCGCAGACGCCTTACCAGACTCCTTAGGAGCACCTGATGGACTACAAGGTTGCCGACCTCTCGCTGGCCGACTACGGCCGCACCGAGATCAAGCTCGCCGAGCACGAGATGCCCGGCCTGATGGCGATGCGCGAGCGCTTCGCCGACTCCCAGCCCCTCGCCGGGGCCCGCATCGTCGGCTCGATCCACATGACGATCCAGACCGCCGTGCTCATCGAGACGCTGACCGCGCTCGGCGCCGAGTGCCGCTGGGCCTCCTGCAACATCTTCTCGACCCAGGACCACGCCGCCGCCGCGGTCGTCGTGGGCCCGAGGGCACCGTCGACGCCCCCACCGGCACCCCCGTCTTCGCCTGGAAGGGCGAGTCCCTGGAGGAGTACTGGTGGTGCACCCAGCAGATCCTCGACTGGGGCACCGACCTGCCCAACATGATCCTCGACGACGGTGGTGACGCCACCCTGCTCGTGCACCTCGGCGTCCAGGCCGAGAAGGACCGGTGTCGCTCCCGACCCGGCCACCGCCAAGAGCAACGAGCAGCGGATCATCTTCGAGGTCCTCAACACCGTCCTCGCCGAGAAGCCGACCACTGGGGCCCGATCGCCAACTCGATCAAGGGCGTCACCGAGGAGACCACCACCGGTGTCCACCGCCTCTACGAGATGATGCGCGAGGGCTCGCTGCTCTTCCCCGCCATCAACGTCAACGACTCGGTCACCAAGTCGAAGTTCGACAACAAGTACGGCTGCCGCCACTCGCTGATCGACGGCATCAACCGCGCCACCGACGTCCTCATCGGCGGCAAGGTCGCGGTCGTCTGCGGCTACGGCGACGTGGGCAAGGGCTCCGCGGAGTCGCTGCGTGGCCAGGGCGCCCGCGTCATCGTGACCGAGATCGACCCGATCTGCGCGCTGCAGGCGGCCATGGACGGCTACCAGGTCACCACGCTCGAGGACGGCTCTCGAGACCGCCGACATCATCGTCACCGCCACCGGCAACATCGACGTCGTGACCGTCGAGCACATGAAGAACATGCGCCACAACGCGATCGTCGCCAACATCGGTCACTTCGACAACGAGATCGACATGGCCGGCCTCGAGGCCCCCGGCGTCGCCGAGCGCACGACCGTCAAGCCGCAGGTCGACGTGTGGACCTTCCCCGACGGGCAAGGCCATCATCGTCCTCTCCGAGGGTCGCCTGATGAACCTCGGCAACGCGACCGGGCACCCGAGCTTCGTGATGTCGAACTCCTTCACCAACCAGGTGCTGGCGCAGATCGAGATCTACACCAAGACCGAGGACTACCCCACCGGCGTCTACGTGCTCCCCAAGCACCTCGACGAGGAGGTCGCCCGGCTCCACCTCGACGCCCTCGGCGTCAAGCTCACCACGCTCTCCGACGACCAGGCCTCCTACCTCGGCCTGCCCGTCGAGGGGCCGTACAAGACCGACGCGTACCGCTACTGATCACGGCGCCTGGCCCGAGCTTGCTCGGACCAGGACGGCAAGCAACCGAGACGCCCGGGGTCACGACCCCGGGCGTTTCGCCTTGTCTGACAACCCAGCACCTAGGATGGAGAACATGACAGAGCCGTCCCACGACCTCGCGACCAACGGTCGCGTGCTGGTCGTCGACGACGACGCCGCCCTGGCCGAGATGCTCTCGATCGTGCTGCGCCAGGAGGGCTTCGACTCCTTCACCGTCTCGCGCGGCGACCTGGCCCTCGACGCCATGCGCGACTACAAGCCCGACGTGGTGCTGCTCGACCTGATGCTCCCCGGCCGCGACGGCATCGACGTGTGCAAGGAGATCCGGGCCGAGTCCGGCGTCCCGATCGTCATGCTCACCGCCAAGGGCGACACCGTCGACATCGTGGTCGGCCTCGAGTCGGGGGCCGACGACTACGTCGTCAAGCCGTTCAAGCCCAAGGAGCTCGTCGCGCGGATCCGCGCGCGGGTGCGCCGCAAGGAGAGCGCGTCGGTCGAGCAGGCCGAGACGATCGAGGTCGGCGACCTGGCCATCGACGTGGCCGGCCACGCCGTCAGCAGGCTCGGCGAGCCGATCGGGCTCACGCCGCTGGAGTTCGACCTGCTGCTCTGCCTGGCGCGCAAGCCGTGGCAGGTCTTCACCCGCGAGATGCTCCTCGAGAGCGTCTGGGGCTATCGCCACGCCGCCGACACCCGCCTGGTCAACGTCCACGTGCAGCGCCTGCGCTCGAAGGTCGAGCACGACCCCGAGCACCCCGAGATCGTGCTCACCGTGCGCGGGGTCGGCTACAAGGCGGGCAAGGTCTGAGCCGATGGCTCGCCCGTGGCTCCCCGCCGGCCTGCGCCGCGCCCTCACGTTCTGGCGGCGCTCGGTGCAGGCTCGCGTCGTGGCGAGCACCCTGGTGCTCTCGGCGGTGGTGATCACCGCCGTCGGCTGGTTCCTGCTCCAGCAGACCCGCGACGGACTGCTGTCCAACCGGGTCGACGCCGTCGTGACCGAGTCGGCCGGCGAGACCAACGAGGCCGAGCTGCGCCTCGAGGCCACGCTGCGCACCGAGGTCGACATCAACCGCCAGATCCAGGACCTCGCCCGGCCCATCATCGCTCGCGGTGAGACCCGCGGGTTCAGCGTCGTCCTGGCCGGGCCCGGTCGACGACGACGTCGCCCTGATCGACGGCGACGCCGACTACAGCACCGGTCTCGACCTGGAGGCCTCGATCCCCGCCTCCCTCGAGCGACGCCTCGAGCCCGTCGGTGCGACCCCGGCCTGGACCTACACCTCCATCGTCACGAAGGAGTCGACCGACGCTGCGGCGGTGACGACCCCGGGCATCGTGGTCGGCTCCCAGATCCGGTTGCCCGCCGACGGTCGCACCTACGCGCTCTACCTCCTCTTCCCGCTCGACGACCAGGCCGAGACCCTGGCCCTGGTCACCCGGGCGCTGCTGACCGCCGCGGTGCTCCTGCTCGTGCTCGTCGCCGGCATCACCTGGTTGGTCACCCGCCAGGTCGTCACGCCGGTCCGGATGGCCCGTCAGGTCGCCGAGCGCCTCGCCGCCGGCCGTCTGACCGAGCGGCTGCGCGTCACCGGCGAGGACGACCTCGCTCGCCTGGCCATGTCGTTCAACCAGATGGCCACCAGCCTGCAGCGCCAGATCCGGCAGCTGGAGGAGCTCAGCCGGGTCCAGCGCCGCTTCGTCTCCGACGTCTCCCACGAGCTGCGCACCCCCCTGACGACCGTCCGCATGGCCGGCGACGTCCTCCACGACGCGCGCACGTCGTTCGACCCGGTGACGGCGCGGGCGGCGGAGCTGCTGCAGAACGAGCTCGACCGCTTCGAGACGCTGCTCGGCGACCTGCTCGAGATCAGCCGCTTCGACGCCGGAGCGGCCCAGCTGGACCTCGAGGACGTCAACCTCGGTGACGTGGTGCGACGGGTGGTCGACTCCACCCGGCCGCTGGCCGAGCAGCGCGGCGTCAGCATCCTCATCGAGGACGCACCCCAGCCCTGCCTGGCCGAGGCCGACGTACGCCGTGTCGAGCGCATCGTGCGCAACCTGGTGACGAACGCCATCGACCACGCCGACCCCTCCCACGACCCGTCGATCGTCGTACGACTCGGCATCAGCGACAGCGCCTCCGCCGTCGTCGTGCGCGACTACGGCGTCGGTCTCCAGCCGGGGGAGTCGGCGATGGTGTTCAACCGCTTCTGGCGGGCCGACCCCGCACGCGCCCGCACCTCGGGGGGCACCGGACTCGGTCTCGCGATCGCCGTGGAGGACACCCACCTGCACGGTGGCTGGCTCCAGGCGTGGGGCCGTCCCGGGGAGGGGGCCCAGTTCCGACTGACGCTGCCGCGCACCACCGCGACACCGCTGCGTCGCAGCCCGCTGTCCCTGGAGCCCCAGGACATCAGGAGGGCCCGCGGCCCGGAGGTCGTGCGATGAACCGCCGTGCTGCTCCTGCGCTGCTCCTGGTGGGCGCGCTGGCTCTGGCGGGCTGCACCGGGCTCCCTGAGTCCGGGTCCGGTCGTCGACGCCCAGGGATCGAGCGTCTCCGACGTGGCGAGCGCCCCGGACATCAATGCCGTGCCCCCACCCGAGAACGCCACCGGCGTCGAGATAGCGAGCGGCTTCCTCGACGCGATGACGGCGTCCCCCATCCGGGTCGACGTGGCGAAGGAGTACCTCTCCTCCTCGGCGGCCGAGGCCTGGGACCCGGAGGCCTCGACGATCATCTACGCCGACAAGCTGCCGCCCAGCGACGAGGTCACCCGGATCACCATCCCGCTCATCGACGCCGACCGGATCGGTCGCTCCGGGGCGTGGGAGGGCGAGCTGTCCTCCTTCGACGAGGCACTGCGCTTCGACCTCACGATCGAGGACGGCGAGTACCGCATCACCAACCCGCCCGACGCGCTGATCGTGCCGCAGCCGTGGTTCAACCAGCGGTTCCGTCCCACCTCGCTCTACTTCTTCGACCCCTCCGGACAGATCCTCGTGCCCGAACCGGTCTACCTGCCGCGTGGTGAGCAGCTCGCGACCTCGCTGATCGCGGGCCTGCTGGCCGGACCCGGTCCTGGTCGGGAGGACGTGGTGACCCGCTCGTTCCTGCCCAAGGGACTGACGCTGCGGCTCTCGGTCCCGGTGTCGACCGACGGGGTCGCCGACATCCAGCTCGACGGGACCCCGGCGTCGCAGACCGTGGCCGGCGTCGACCGGATGATGGCCCAGCTGGCGTGGACCCTGCGGCAGGAGCCGCTCATCTCGTCGTTCACGGTGACCATCGGCGAGGACCTCGTGCAGGTGCCCGACGGTGGGTCGCAGTACCCCGTCGACGCTGCCGACCAGTACGACCCGGCGGTCCAGGGTGCCTCGACCGACATCTTCGGCATCCGCTCCGGCGCCCTGGTCGTGCGCGACGGCAACCAGCTGCGCAACGTGCCCGGCCCGTTCGGTGACCAGGCACGCGAGCTGCGCTCGGCCGCGGTCAACCTCGACGCCACCCTGGCGGCCGGGGTGAGCGCCGACGGGACCACCCTGCTGACGGCGCCCAGCGACGAGGGCGCCACCCGGATCGACAGTGCGGTCACCACGGTGCTCACCGACGCCGTCGACCTGCTCCCGCCGGCGTGGGACTTCGCCGACCGGATCTGGCTCGTCGACCGGACCGACACGGGCGCGGAGGTCCTCGTCGTCGACGGGGACCGCACACGACGCATCTCGGTGCCGTCGGTCAGCGGCACGAACGTGAAGTCGTTCCTGGTCTCGCGCGACGGCACCAGGTTCGCGGCGGTCGTCCGGGGGAGGGAGGGCGACGAGCTGCGGATCGGCCGGATCTCCGTCAACGACCGCGGGGAGCCGAGCCGGGTCACCGCCACCGCCCTGCTCGTCACCGACCCCGGTCTGCCGCTGCGCATCACCGACGTCGCGTGGAACTCCCCGACCTCGATCGCCGTCCTCACCGCGGTCGTGCCGGGGGAGTCCTTCGAGGTCCGCACCGTGAGCGTCGACGGGTCGCCGAGCAGCGCCGACGGCTTCTCCACCACCGTCTCGGGCCGTCTCATCGGGCTGGTCGGCTCGGAGTCCGTCGACGTGCCGACCTTCGGCGCGACGGCGACCGGTGGCCTGGTCGACCTGCTCGCCCAGGACCCGTTCGCCTTCCTCGGCGAGTCGCCCACCGGTCTGCGCTACGCCGGCTGATTCCACAGCCGGGGCAACGCTGCTGGTGCGCGGCGCGGTCGTCTGCTGCGATCGGAGGGTGCGTGACGGACTCCTCGACCTCTTCCTGGGCGGGTCGTGCCTGGGCTGTGGCGCCCCCGGTCGACTGCTGTGCCGCTCGTGCGCCGCGACGTTGCCGCGGTCGGCCGGCCAGCAGTGGCCGACCCCCGCGCCGCCCGGGCTGCTCACGCCGTACGCCGTCGCGCCCTACGACGGGCTCGTGCGCGCGATGGTGATCGGGCACAAGGACCGCCAGCTGGCCGGCCTGCGCGTCGTGCTCGGGGAGCTGCTCGCCCGGTCGGTGCTCGCGCTGCTCGAGGACCGCGGTGCGCAGGGACCTGTGATCCTCGTGCCGGTGCCGTCACGACGAGCCAGTGTGCGCGAGCGGGGGCGCGACGCCACCCGCGACATGACCCGCCGCGCCGCGCGCAGCGTCGCCGCCACGAGCGGTGGGCGCCACGACGTACGGGTGGCGTCGCTGCTGCGATCCCGACCCGGGGTGGTCGACCAGGCGGGCCTCGACGTGGAGGCCCGACGGGCGAACCTGGCCGGGTCGATGGCGTGCTCCTCGACGGCGCTGGCGCGGGTGGCCCGGCGCGTCGGAGCCGCCCACGTGGTGGTGTGCGACGACGTCCTGACGACCGGGGCGACCCTGCGCGAGGCCCAGCGCGCCCTGGCCGCGGCAGGGGTCGGGATCCTCGGGCACGCCACGGTCGCGGCGACCCCGCGGCGGGGCAGGCCGGAGGTTCACGGTGAAACTTCAGCGGGTCCACTTTCGCCGCGGCCGCTACCCCACTAACGTCTTGTCATGGAGTCCGTCCGGGTCCGTGGTTGCGTCACCCCACTCGTGGGTGGCAAGCCGATGCCAGTCGCAGGCGAAACGGTCCACGTAAGAACGTGCGTGGGGGCTCGCCCCCGTGCGCTTCGATCACGGTGCGGCTTAGAGGTAAGTCCTGCCGCCCTCCCGCCGTCAGATACGGCTGTGCCGTCAGGGCCCGTGAGGGTGGGGGCGAGAAGGCCAGTAGTGGCGCCAGAGATGGCAGATGAGCTGCGAACGTCTCAGCAGGCGATTGTGGGGTCGAAGACCAGGTCGGCCGGGCGGGCTCCTCAGCACCAGCAGCACGTGGTGCGCAACCAAGGAAACCAACTGCAAGCGGGAGGTTCACGATGGATGTTGTCGTCACCGGGCGTCACTGTGAGATCAGCGAGTCGTTCAGGGGCCACGCGGCCGAGAAGCTGACCAAGCTGGAGAAGCACGATCACCGGATCATCCGGGTCCACGTCGAGGTGGAGTGCGAAGCGAACCCCCGACAGCACGACACCTCCGTCCACGTGGAGCTCACCGCGTTCTCCAAGGGCCCGGTCATCCGCGCCGAGGCCGCCGCCGACCACCAGATGGGCGCCCTCGACCTCGCCCTCGACAAGATGGCCTCGCAGATGCGCCGCGCCGCCGACCGTCGGCGCGTCCACCACGGACGGCGTACGCCGGTCTCGGTCGGCGAGGCCCTCGCTGCTGCGGACCCGACCTCGGCAGCGGAGGAGACCGAGCGCGACCGCTCCGTCGGCCCCATCGAGGTCACCGGGGACGGCCCGATGGTGGTGCGCGAGAAGACCCACCCGGCCACCGCCATGACCCTCGACCAGGCCCTCTACGAGATGGAGCTCGTCGGCCACGACTTCTACCTCTTCGTCGACAAGGAGTCCGAGCGGCCGTCGGTGGTCTACCGACGCCGCGGCTACGACTACGGCGTGATCTCCCTCGACCTCGAGGAATGATCCTGGTCGCGGTGTGCGGAAGCGCCGGGTCCTCGTGACATAATCACGCCGTGGCAGATCCAGGGCAGATGCGTCAGGGCGGTCGCGAGCCGATCCGGGTGCTCGTGGTCGACGACCAGGAGCTGTTCCGGCGGGGCCTCACGATGCTCCTCGCCGTCGAACCAGGACTCGAGGTCGTCGGTGAGGCCGGCGACGGGGCCGAGGGCGTCACCCTCGCCGAGAGCGCCGCGCCCGACGTGATCCTCCTCGACGTCCGGATGCCCAAGAAGTCGGGCATCGAGGCCTGCCTGGCGATCAAGGAATCCGTCCCGTCCGCCAAGATCATCATGCTGACGGTCTCCGACGAGGAGGCCGACCTCTACGAGGCCGTCAAGAGCGGCGCCTCGGGCTACCTCCTCAAGGACTCCTCCATCGAGGAGGTGGCCCAGGCGATCCGGGTCGTCGCCGACGGACAGTCGCTGATCAGCCCGTCGATGGCCATCAAGCTGATCGACGAGTTCAAGCAGATGTCGCGCCCCGAGCGCGAGACCGGCCCGGCGCTGCGCCTGACCGAGCGCGAGCTCGACGTCCTGCGCCTCGTGGCCCAGGGCCACAGCAACAAGGAGATCGCGGCTCGGCTGTTCATCAGCGAGAACACCGTCAAGAACCACGTCCGCAACATGCTCGAGAAGCTCCAGCTCCACTCGCGCATGGAGGCGGTCATGTACGCCGTGCGCGAGAACCTGCTGGAGCTCCCCTGAGCCTGCGATCAACCACCGGGTCGCTCGCCACCCAGTCCCTCTCCCGCGCACAGGCCCGCCGCATCGCCCTGGCCGCGCAGGGCTTCCTCGACAAGCCCCACGAGCCGCCGACGATGCGCACCCTGGCACGCACCCTGACCCGCACGGGCGTCCTGCAGGTCGACTCGGTCAACGTGCTGCAACGCGCCCACTACATGCCGCTCTACTCCCGCATGGGTCCCTACGACACCGACCTGCTGACCCGGCCTCGACGGGTCGGTCGCAGCGGCGGCTGGTCGAGTACTGGGCACACGTGCAGGCGTTCATGCCGGTCGAGCTGTGGCCGGAGATGCGGTTCCGACGCGACGAGCTTCCGCGCCCTGCGCGGCAAGTGGTGGCGCAACGTCTCCGACGCGACCGCCACCGCGCTGATGGCCAGGATCAGCGACGCGGGCCGACCGATGACGGCCCGCGACCTCGACACCGGTGCGCCACGGTCGAAGGAGCACTGGGGGTGGAACTGGTCGGAGGCGCGGAGGGGCCTCGACATGCTCTACAGCTCCGGCGAGCTCGCGATCGCCGGACGCACCAGTCAGTTCGAGGTCCGCTACGACCTGCCCGAGCGGGTGCTGCCCGACCGCGTGCTCGACGCTGCCCGACCTCAGCACCGCCGAGCAGCACCTCGCTCTCGTGCGCCGGGCCGCGATCGCCCACGGGGTGGCGACCGTGCGCGTGCCTGAACGACTACTTCCGGATGCGCGTCGACGAGGTGCGGCCGGCCGTCGCGACCCTGGTCGAGGCCGGCGAGCTGGAGCCGGTGAGCATCGAGGGGTGGAAGCGCCCGGCCTACCTCCACCGCGACGCCCGCCGCCCCGTGCCGTGGCGGCGCGGGCGCTGCTGAGCCCCTTCGACCCGGTCGTGTGGGAGCGCGAGCGCACCGAGGCGCTCTTCGACTTCCACTACCGCATCGAGATCTACACGCCGCAGGAGAAGCGGGTCCACGGCTACTACGTGCTGCCGTTCCTGCTGCGCGACGAGATCGTCGGCCGCGTCGACCTCAAGGCCGACCGCGCGACCGGCGTGCTGCTGGTCAAGGGCGCCTATCGCCGAGGACGGCGCGCCCGCCGACACCGCCGACGAGCTCGCCGCCGAGCTGCGTCGCCTCGCCGCCTGGCTCGGTCTCGACGACGTGCGTCGTCGAGGCACGCGGCGACCTCGCGCCCGCGCTCGCTCGGCTCTCGGACGCTGACGGACCTCGCCTGACGGCCGGCGAGGAACGACGCACCACGGTGGCTCGTTAGGATGGTCGAGGCCCACTACCGGGCCGGTCATCCGCCAGACCCAGGAGTCACCACCCGTGCCCGTCATCATCGACAAGCTTCTCCGCATCGGAGAGGGCAAGATCCTCCGTCAGCTCGAGACCATCGCCAAGGCCGTCAACGCCATCGAGGACGACTTCGTCAAGATGAGCGACGCCGAGCTCCAGGCGATGACCGGCGAGTTCAAGGAGCGCTACGCCGAGGGCGCCACGCTCGACGACCTGATGCCCGAGGCGTTCGCCACGGTGCGCGAGGCCTCCAACCGGGTCACCGGCATGCGCCCCTTCGACGTCCAGATCATGGGCGGCGCGGCGCTCCACCTCGGCAACATCGCCGAGATGAAGACCGGTGAGGGCAAGACCCTCGTCGCCATCCTGCCGTCCTACCTCAACGCGCTCGCCGGCAAGGGCGTCCACGTCGTCACGGTCAACGACTACCTCGCGAAGTTCCAGTCCGAGCAGATGGGCCGCATCCACCACTTCCTCGGCCTCACCGTCGGCGTGATCCTGCCGGAGATGCGTCCGGCCGAGCGTCGCGAGGCCTACGACTGCGACGTCACCTACGCCACCAACAACGAGCTCGGCTTCGACTACCTGCGCGACAACATGGCCTCGGCTCCATCGAGGACTGCGTCCAGCGCGGCCACTACTTCGCCGTCGTCGACGAGGTCGACTCGATCCTCATCGACGAGGCGCGCACCCCGCTGATCATCAGCGGGCCGACCCAGGACGAGGTGAAGTGGTACGGCGAGTTCGCCAAGATCGCCACGACCCTCGTCGAGGACGAGGACTACGAGGTCGACGAGAAGAAGCGCACCATCTCGGTCCTCGAGGGCGGCATCACCAAGGTCGAGGACCACCTCGGCATCGAGAACCTCTACGAGTCGGCCAACACCCCGCTGATCTCGTTCCTGCACAACTCCATCAAGGCCAAGGCGCTGTTCCGCAACGACAAGGAGTACGTCGTCATGAACGGCGAGGTGCTCATCGTCGACGAGCACACCGGCCGCATGCTCGTCGGGCGTCGCTACAACGACGGCCTGCACCAGGCGATCGAGGCCAAGGAGGGCGTCGAGGTCCGCGAGGAGTACCAGACCCTCGCCACCGTCACCCTGCAGAACTACTTCCGCCTCTACGAGACGCTCTCCGGCATGACCGGCACGGCCATGACCGAGGCCAGCGAGTTCGACAAGATCTACAAGCTCGGCGTCGACGCCGATCCCGACCAACAAGCCGATGGTCCGCCAGGACCAGGCCGACCTCGTCTACCGCACCGAGGAGGCGAAGTACGACGCCGTCGTCGACGACATCGCCGAGCGCAACGCGCTCGGGCAGCCGGTCCTGGTCGGCACCGTGTCGGTCGAGAAGTCGCAGCACCTCTCCGAGAAGCTCAAGGCCAAGGGCATCCCGCACAGCGTGCTCAACGCCAAGGTCCACGCCGACGAGGCCAAGATCGTCGCCCTCGCCGGTC
>CAWGJR010000009.1:0-56951 GCA_963822915.1 uncultured Actinomycetota bacterium | reverse complement strand
CGTGCCGGGGCCGCAGATCGAGCCGGACTCGGTGGGTGCGTCGCCGCTCCCGCCGACGCCTAGGCCCGCCGCTCCTCCGCCGCCGGCTGGGCGACCAACCGACTCCTGAGCGCGTCCATGGTCGTGTCGTCGAGCCCCAGGCCGTCGCGCAGGTAGGACGCCAGGTCGCCGTACGACGTCGCCACGGCCGCGTCCGCAGCCGCGAGGTAGGCGGTGTCGGCCAGCATGATCCGCTCGAAGACCGGCACCCGGTCGGCGCCGAGGTGCTCGGCGACCATTCCGAGGTACTTCTTCCGGGTGGACAGCCCGATGTCGTTGGTGCGCAGGTAGTCGGCGACCACCGTCGCCTCCGGCACGCCGGCGATGCGCAGCAGGAGCGCCGCGGTCCAGCCCGTGCGGTCCTTGCCGGCGGTGCAGTGGAACAGCTGCGGCGTCGTCGAGGTCGCCAGCCCGGTGAGGAGATCGGCGAAGGAGGCTCGCGAGGCCGGGTCGTCGACGAAGCGACGGTAGACCTCGCAGATCGCTTCCTCTGCAGCCACGGGATCGGCGAGCTCGGCGCCGACGCCGTGCGGGATCCCGGTGACCTCGACGTGGTGCCACGTCGTGCCGGGCACCTCGACGTCGGGGTGTGCCTCGATCTCGCCGCTCTCGCGCAGGTCGTAGATCGCGGTGATGCCGAGCCGCGAGATCGCGGCGGCGTCCTCGTGGGTCAGCTGCAGCTCGTTGGAACGGAAGAACACGCCGCGGGCCACGGTCCGCCCGTCGGCGGTGACGTAGCCGTCACCGGCGACGTCGCGAAAGTTGTCGGCCGAGGCCAGCCGGATCAGGTCTGTCGCCCAGGGTGCTCACCGGACCAGCGTAGGGAGACCTCTTCACTGTGCGTGTCGATGGTCGAGTGACCAGACCGTCAATGGCCCGAACAGGTCAGGTGGTCGCGCGGCCCCTAATCACGATGAGTCAGCCCGAACGGGTCTGGTCGGCCCGAGCGCGCGCCCCCTAAGGTCGTGAGGCGGCGGCACTGGGGAGAGTCGCCACATGGGAGGGAGATCTGCTCTCGCGCAAGCGGTGGAGCAGACCACCCGCAGGTCCGAAGCCCGGAGGCGCATCCGGGTGGACGGCGAAGGCACCGACTCGGGTCGGTCGCTCTTCCTCCTACGCCACCGGGTATTGCGGATTCCCTGGACGCCGCGGGTCTTCGCGCCGCACACTTCTCCGGTGATCAAGATCGAGCTCCTCCTCGGCTTCGCGACCTTCGCCCTGTGGGTCTACTGCCTCGTGGACGTCATCAGCACCCCGGAGGGCGCGGTCCGCAACCTGCAGAAGGTCCTGTGGTTGCTGATCGTGCTGTTGTTCCCGTTCGTCGGCTCGATCGCCTGGCTCGTCGCCGGTCGCCCCCAGAACGGCCCGCGCGCCATGGGTGCCTACGAGCGCCACGCCCCGGCCTACCCGGAGTACGACCGTCCCGGTCGCGCCGCCGCCCTCGACGAGGGGCGCGACTCGGAATTCCTCGAGGGTGTGCGCGCCCGCGCCGAGGAGCAGCGCACGCGCCACGAGCAGGCCCGCCGCGAGCGGGAGCGCCTGGCCGAGGAGGAGCGCCTGCGCTACCGCGCGAACCGCCCGGTCGGCCGAGGGTGACCCAGCAGCCGAAGGCTGAGCAGCGAGCGCCAGCACCGGAGGCTGAGCAGCGAGCGCCACGCACCGGAGGCTGAGCAGCGAGCGCCACGCACCGGAGGCTGAGCAGCGAGCGCCAGCACCGGAGGCTGAGCAGCGAGCGTCACGCACGGAGGCTGAGCAGCGAGCGCCACGCACCGGAGGCTGAGCAGCGAGCGCCACGCACCGGAGGCTGAGCACAGCCCCACGCACCGGAGGCTGAGCAGCGAGCGCCAGCGAGCGTCGACGAAGCCCCGTGACCGTGGCTGCGGTCTGCACTCGGCTCACGGGGCAACGTCTGCGTCCTCGCCCAGGGGCTCGGCCTGCTCAGCCTCCGGATCGAGGCGGGCGCGGGAAGAACAGCGGCACCCGCTCGGCGTACTCGGCCCAGCCCTCGCGCTGGCTCATCGTCTTCTCGAGCAGCTTGGCGCCGGTGACGTTGCGGATGAAGAACGTCATCGCGGCCGGGCAGAGGATCGTCGCCAGTCCGGCGACCCAGCCCGCGGCGAGCCCGGCGGTCAGCCACAGCCCCCACCACATGCAGGCGTCGCCGAAGTAGTTGGGGTGGCGGGTCCAGGCCCACAGGCCGGTGTCCATGACGCTGCGGACGCTCCTCCTTGGGCTTCGCCTTGTAGGCCGCCAGCTGGCGGTCGCCGATCGTCTCGAAGGCGAACCCGATCGCCCAGACCGACGACCCCGACGGGCACGAGCCAGGCGTAGCGCGTCGCCAGGACCGCGCCGACGGCGACGGGCAGCCCCACGAACCACTGCACGCCCCCCTGCACCGCGAACACCCGGCGTACGGCGACCCCCATGCCGACCTCGGAGAGCGAGCCGCCCAGCATCTCGGCGTAGCGCGGGTCCTCCTTGCCCTGGTGGTCGCCGATCGCCCGCGAGCGCACGTGCCACCCGAGCCGTCCGCCCCACACGGCGACGAGCGCGAGCACCAGCCAGCGGCGGGCATCGGCGCCGTCGGCGGCCAGCCCGACCAGCGCCGCGACCAGGGCGATCGCCGACGAAGCCCAGGCCCCAGGCGATGTCGACGACCGCGACCTTGTCGAGCTGCTTGGCGCGCACGGCCGCGGCGCCCATCGAGAGCACGACCGCCGCGAGGGTGGCGAGCAGCACGACGACGAGCGAGGGGAAGGTGTCCATGCTCCGAGGTTAGGGCGTAGCCCGCAACGGAGGCTGAGCAGGCGAGCCCCTGGGCGAGCCGTCGACGAAGCCCCGTGAGCCGAGTGCGGACCGCAGGCAGGGTCACCGGGCTTCGTCGACGCTCGCTGGCGCTCGCTGCTCAGCCTCCGGCGGCGACTACCAGGTGCGGACGAGCGGCAGCGTGTGTGCGCCGCCGGGGCGCACCATCAGGATCTGGTCGACGCCCATGCGGCCGTCGCGGAAGGCCATGGCGCCACCGACGAGGTAGAGCTCCCAGACCCGGTAGACCTCCTCGCCCATCAGCTCGACGAGACGGTCGCGGTTGGCGTAGAAGTTCTCCAGCCAGCCGGCGACGGTGTGCACGTAGTGCTCGCGCAGGCCGTGCACGTCGCGCACCTCGAGGCCGGAGCGCTCGAGGAAGGCGACGGTGTCGCCGATCGGGCGCATGTACATGTCGGGGGCGATGAAGGACTCGATGAAGGGTCCGCCGCCGGGCCACTTGCCGGTGCGCGACATCTGCTGGATCAGCACGCGCCCGCCGGGCTTGACCGAGCGGTGCAGGACCTCGGCGTACGTCGGGTAGTTCTTCTGCCCGACGTGCTCGCCCATCTCGATCGAGGAGACCGCGTCGAAGGTGCCGCGCTCGGGCACCTGGCGGTAGTCCTGGAGCCGGATCTCGACCTGACCCTCCAGGCCGCGCTCCTTGATCCGGGCGTCGATGAACTTCTTCTGCTCGGCGGCGATGGTGACGCCGACGACCTTCGCGCCGAACTTCTCCGCTGCGCGCAGCGACATCGAGCCCCAGCCGCAGCCGATGTCGAGGAGGGTCGAGCCGGGCTCGAGGCCGAGCTTGGTGCAGACGAGGTCGAGCTTGGCCTCCTGCGCCTCCTGGAGCGGCTGGTCGGGCGAGGAGTGGTAGCCGCTGGAGTAGGCCATGTTGGGCTCGAGGATCAACGAGTAGAACTCGTTGGAGAGGTCGTAGTGGTGCGCGATCGCGCGACGGTCGCGCAGCGCGCTGTGCAGCCGTCCCTTGATCTGGGCCTGCGAGGCGGGCGCGGCCGGCGGGCGGCTCACGGCGCCGAGGTCGAGCGCGGTGCGCACGGCCTTGAGCATCGCGGTCGGCGTCGGGCGCGCGCCGGACAGGCCGCGCTCCTTGGCGACGGCGAAGGCGTAGGTGAGCGCCTTGTCGAGGTCCCAGCCGTCGACCTCGGGCACGTCGAGCTCACCGGTGACGTAGGCCTGCGCGGCGCCGAGCTCGCCCGGGTGCCAGAGGAGGCGGCGTACGGCGTCGACGCGAGGTGAGGACGACGAGCGGGCCGTCGGGCGAGCCGGTCTCCGAGCCGTCCCAGGCGCGCAGCCGCACGGGCAGCTCGCCGCCGCCGATGAAGGGCGCGAGGGCCTCGGCGAGGCGCTGGGCGATGCCCGCCGAGGGGCTCGACGTGGTGATGTGGGTGGAGTCGGTGGTGGTCACGCGGATCCCTCCCGGGTGAAGGTGAGCTGGTTGACGTCGATGTAGCCCGAGGCGAAGCCGGCGCGGGAGTACTCGAGGTAGAAGTGCCACATGCGCAGGAAGATGTCGTCGAACCCGAGCTCGAGCACCCGGTCGGACGACGCCAGGAACGCCTGGTCCCACAGGGTCAGCGTGCGCGCGTAGTGGTCGCCCATCGAGAAGGGAGCCGCCATGCGCAGCGACGTGTGCTCGCGGGTGATCTCGTCGATCACCTGCACCGACGGGAGGAACCCGCCGGGGAAGATGTACTTGTTGATCCACGTGTAGGTGTTGCGGGTGGCGAGCATCCGGTCGTGCGGCATCGTGATCGCCTGGATGCCGACCTTGCCGCCGGGTGCCAGCACCCGGTCGATGGTCTCGAAGTAGGTGCGCCAGTACTGCCAGCCGACGGCCTCGATCATCTCGACCGAGACGATGGCGTCGTAGGTGCCCTGCACGTCGCGGTAGTCGCACAGCTCGATCGACACCGCCTCGGCGCTGAAGCCCTCCTTCGCCGCGGCCGCGGCGACGCGCTGGTCGCCCAGGGCCTTCTGCTCGGTCGACAGGGTGACCGAGGTGATCGTCGCGCCGCGACGGGCGGCGCGGATGCACAGCTCGCCCCAGCCGGAGCCGATCTCGAGCACGCGGCTGCCCGCACCGACACCGGCCTGGTCCAGCAGACGCTCGATCTTGCGGCCCTGAGCGGCTTCGAGGTCGGCCGCGCCGGCCGCCATCGGGTCGCCCTCGAAGAGCGCGCTGGAGTAGGTCAGGGTCGGGTCGAGGAAGGTCTCGAAGAGGTCGTTGGACAGGTCGTAGTGGTGCGCGATGTTGTCCTGGGAGTGCTTCTTCGAGCTCTTCTGCGTGCGCGGCGGACGCTTGACGACCACGGCGCGCAGCTTCTGCAGGCTCTGTGGCACGAGGTCCTGGATCTCGGAGGCGAGCACCTCGAGGAATCCGCCGAGGTCCTGGGTCGTCCCAGGCGCCGACCTGGTAGGCCTCGCCGAACCCGATGAGCGCGTGGCGACCGAGGCGCGCGAAGAACTCGTCGGGGCGGTGGACGACGGCCGTCGGCCCGCCCTTGCCCCAGGTCTCGTCGCCGACGACGACGGTCACGTCGAGGCGGTTGATCGCGGCCTTGAAGAGCTTGCGGGCGACCTTCGCCGACACCGCCGCTCGGGGTCCGGACGGGACGACGTCGAGGCCGGGCCAGTGGTTGGCGCTGATGCGCTCGGGGGCGACGGTCATGAGCAGTCCTTCATCGGGGAGCCTTCGTGGGTTCGGTCCGCTGCACGCCCACTTGTGCGTGGGCGGGCCGCGGTCGGATCGGCAGTCGACGCAGCCACAGCCAGATGCCGTGGGCGCGGATGAGCAGGGAGCCGCGCAGTGCTGCCGGAGCGGCGCGGAGGGGCGTGGTGGTGCCCCGGGTGCCGACGAGCGAGGCGCTGAAGCGGTCGCCGTCGTCGGTGGTCAGGTCGACGACGATGGTGAGCTTGTCGCCGGGCACCGGGACGGTGAGGTCGTAGGTGCCGTCGGTGCCGTGGAAGGGCGAGACGTACATCGCCTTGGGCGTCGTCGCCCGACCGTTCTCGTCGGGGTGGACGAGGTAGGCGTGACGGTCGCCGTAGGTGTTGTGGACCTCGACGACGGTCGCGGCGAGCACGCCGGCCTCGTCCCAGCACCAGAACACGCTGATCGGGTTGAAGTTGTAGCCGAAGGCTCGGGCGTTGGCCGCCATCAGGATGCGGCCGGTGCCGACCTCGACACCGTTGCCGCGCAGGAACGCCAGCACGTTGGCGCGGATCGACTCGTCGGGGTCACCGAGGTGGTCGCGTGCCTCGAACCGGCCCAGGAAGCCGTGGTCGGGCAGGTCGTCGAGGTCGACCAGCCACGTGCGGGAGTGGTGGGTGAAGCGGCGCTTGAACGGAGCGCGACGGGTGTGGCTGATCGTCGTGTCGAAGACGCCGGCGGCGATGGCCGGTGCGGCATCGCGCCCGGGCGCCACCGACAGCGGCCACTCGAGCCCGAGGCGCGTGGCCGCGGCGCGACCCGAGCGCGCACCGTCCTCGTGGAAGCCCCACCCGTGGTAGGCGCCGGCGAAGACCACGCGGTCGGTGTCGATCTCGGGCAGACGCTTCTGGGCCGCGACCGAGGCCGGGTTGTAGAGCGGGTGCTCGTAGGCCATCCGGTCGATGATCGTGCTCGGGTCGACGAGGTCCTCACCGCCCAGGGTCACCAGGTAGTGGACGTCGGTGTCGAGGCGCTGCAGACGCGTCAGGTCGTAGGTGACCATCACCCCGTCGTCGATGGGGCGCGCCACGTCGACACCGGGCCGACGGAAGTTCCACGAGGCCCAGGCCCCCTGCGCCTGCGGCAGGAGCGAGACGTCGGTGTGCAGCAGCGCGGTGTTGGGGGAGTAGGGCATCGCGCCGAGCAGCTCGCGCTGGAGGTCGGTCGGCTCGGCGAGCATCGACAGCGCCTGGCCGGGGTGCGTGGCGATGACCACGGCGTCGTACGTCGTGACCTCGCCGCTGCCGTCGGTGATCTCGACCCCACCGTCGGGCCCGGGCACCTCGAGCACCGAGGTGACCTTCGCGTCGAGGCGGATCTCGTGGGGCGCGGTGCTGAGCGCGGCGCCGATCTTCGAGACGTAGGAGTGCGAGCCGCCGGTGACGGTGCGCCACTGGGGCGAGCCGAAGATGCCGAGCATGCCGTGGTGGGACAGGAACGTGAAGAGGTAGCGCGCCGGGTAGTCGAGGGCCACCTCGGGCTCGCACGACCACACGCACGCCACGACCGGCTCCATGAAGTGGCGCACGAAGTAGGCGCTGAAGTGGCCGGCGTCGAGGAACTCGCGCAGCGTGCGGTCGTCGGACTCCACGTCGAGCAGGGCCTTGGCCTGGCGGTGGAAGCGCGGGATCTCGGCGAGCATCGCGAGGTAGCGCGGCTTGCGGAGGTTGGCCGAGGTCGGGAACAGCCCGGAGCGGCCGAGGGCGCCGGCCCACTCGAGGTCGGAGTCGTCGTCGACGATCGACATCGACATCTCCGAGGCCTGCGTGGGCACGCCGAGCTCGGCGAACATCCGCAGCAGCGTCGGGTAGGTGCGGGGGTTGTGCACGATGAAGCCGGTGTCGATGCCGAGCATCCGCGTGCTGCCGTCGGGCTGGGTCTCGGGCACCTGGTGGGTGTCGGCGTGGCCGCCCAGCCGGTCGTCGGCCTCGAAGAGGGTGACGTCGGCGGTGCGGGAGGCGATGTAGGCCGCGGTGAGCCCGGCGACGCCGGACCCGACCACGGCGACCCGGCGAGGTCGACGTGTCATCGCGGAGCTCACGTCTCGGAGAGGTCGAACGACGCGACGATGAAGTCGGTGGTGGGCTCGTCGACCCCACCGGCCGGCTCGATCGTGATCGCGACAGCCTGGGCCGAGCGGGTGTCTCCGTCGACGAGCACCTTGCTGGCGTCACCGTCGACCAGCCCGGCCGGGACCTCCACACCGTCGTGGATCGTCCAGAGCTGGTAGGTCTGCTCGCTCGAGAGGCGCGGCATGTTGTGGGTCGAGACGTAGGCGGAGTTGAGTGACTTCGACCGCGTCAGCGTGATCGCACCGCCGCCGGCCAGCTTCTGGGTGAGCACCTCGGCGTCCGGCGCACTCTCGAGCGGGGAGGCGGTGATGTCGGAGGCCGCGGGGCGCTCCCACGGGTGCCAGACGGTGGCGCCGGCGCCGCCGATCACCACGAGCGCGGCGGCCGCGGCGATCAGGGTGGGCATGCGGCGACGGTGGGCACGGGCGCGGTCCTGCACGTCGGCGAGGAGGGGCGGCAGCGGGCGCACGGTCTCGATGGTCGAGAGGACCTGGGAGCGGAGGGCGGTGGGCGCGGGCTGGGCGACGGACTCGGCGAGCAGGGCGACCCCCTCGCGCAGCGAGGCCACCTCGAGGCGGCAGTCGGCGCAGCCGACGAGGTGCCGCTCGAACTGGGCGCGCTCGAAGTCGTCGACGGCGTCGATGACATAGGCCCCCGAGAGAGCGTGGATGTCTCCACTCATGAGCCCACTCCCATCTTGTCGCGCAACCGGATGAGTCCATCTCGGATGCGGGTCTTGGCTGTCCCGACAGGGAGGTCAAGTATCCCTGCCACTTCGGTATGTGTGTAGCCCCCGAAATACGCGAGCTCGATCGCTTCGCGCTGTACGTCGGTCAGGCTGGTCAAGGCACTGCGCACGCGCTGGGCCTCCATGGAGGCCTGCGCGGCATCGGCAGTCGTGTCGGTGTCGACCGTGTGGTTCTGCTGGTGGTACGACGTGTCGCGTCGGGTGGACGCCTCGGCCGACCGCACGCGGTCGACCGACTTGCGATGACAGATCGTCATCAACCACGACAGGGCACTGCCCTTGTCGGCGTCGAACCGGGTAGCGGTCCGCCACACCTCCAAGAACGCTTCCTGGGTGACTTCCTCGGCCTGCGCAGGATCGCGCACGACCCGCACCGCCAAGCCGAACACACGGGCCTGGGTGGCGTCGTACAGCTCGGCGAAGGCGACCTGGTCGCCTCGGGCCGAGCGCCGCAGCAGGTCGGCGAGCCGCTCGGCGGCGGGCACCGCCGGCGCCCCCACGAGGGGGGCGCCGGTCGGCACTCGCTTGAGCTGGCTCATCTGCCTGCTGCCGTCAGTCTCGAGGATCCGAGATCAGCTGACGTCGGTCATGACGGTGTCGATGACGTAGACCGTGGCGTTGGCGGTGGGGATGTTGCCGCACAGCACGTTGGCGGTGTTGGTGCCGTCGCTGACGGTCATGCCCGACTCGGGGTCACCAGCGATGGTCAGCGTGGTGCCGGCGAGGGTCTCCTTGTCGCCCACGACCGCGGTCGGGTCGTCGTTCTCGGGCAGGACGTGGTTGGCGAGGATCGTGAAGAGGGCGGACTTGTCGCCCTTCTCCTGGGCCTCGGCGACCAGACCGTTGAGGTCGTCGGCCGGGATGGCCTCGAACGCACCCTCGAACGGGGCGAAGACCGTGAGGGCCTCGGCACCGTTGAGCGTGTCGGCCAGGCCCTCGACCGAGGTGACGGCGGTGACCAGGGTGGCCAGCAGCGGGTTGGCGCTGGCGGCGGTGGCGACCGGGTCGTCGGCCATGCCGACGAACGAGCCGTCGCCATCGGTGGGGACCTGGTCGCAGGCGGGACCGAAGGTCTGGGCCTGCGGGTCGCCGGCGGCGGCGTCGTCGCCACCGGTGTCGTCCCCGCCGGTGGCCGCCGGGGTGTCGTTGCCGGTCGCGTCGGTGTCGTCGTCGCTGCCACAGGCGGCGAGCGACAGGGAGAGGGCCAGGACAGCGGCTGCGGCGGTGCCGCGGCGCACGGTGTTGAGCTTCATGGGTGATGCCTTCCGTTAAGGGGACTTACGGGGGGTTATTCGCTGCCTGGGGGGCCTTGGATTGGTCCGGATCGTCAGAAATGACCCGCTCGGCGGTGATCGCGGTCACAGGATCGGGGCCCTGCCGGCCCGCACACGACAGCGGGCCCGCCCACGCCCCATGACGTGTACGGACCCGCTGTCGGTGCTCCCGGATGGCTCCGGGGGTGCTGCTCAGTGCGTGGCGTGCGACCGGGGGATCACTCGACGCTGAACAGCACGGTGTGGATGCCGCTGGCACCCTCCGGGAAGGGTTCGGCGCGAGCGGCCGTCTGGGTTTTCCCGTCGCCGTAGACACAGCGTGCGGAGACCTTGTGCGAGCCCGACTTGAGGTCGGTGGCCTTGAAGAACCACTGGCGCCAGTAGACGTTGTTGACGTCGGCGCCGATCTCGGCGTCCTTCCACGGTCCGCCGTCGAGCTGCACCTGGACCTTCGACACGCCGTTGTCGTTCTGGGCCCAGGCGACGCCGCCGACGAGGACCTCGCCGCCGGGAATGGTGGTGAGCGACCGGGGGGTGTCGATGCGGGTCGAGGGCTTGATCGGGGTGATCGTGCCCCAGCCCTTCTTGGTCCAGTACGCCTCCTGCTCGGCGTACGTCGTGAAGGTCAGCTTGGTGAGCCACTTGGTGGCGCTGATGAAGCCGTAGAGGCCGGGAATCACCATCCGCACGGGGAAGCCGTGCTCGCGCGGGAGCGGCTCGCCGTTCATGCCGACCGCGATCAGGGCCTCGCGGCCGTCGGTGACCAGGTCGAGCGGGGTGCTGATCGTCATCCCGTCGAAGTCGGTCTGCAGCATCTGGTCGGCGGTGTTGCCGACGCCGGCGCGGTCGAGGACGTCCTTCAGCGGGACGCCGAGCCAGCGGGCGCCGCCGACGTACTTGCCACCGACCGAGTTGGAGACGCAGGTCAGGGTGATGTCGCGCTCGACCATCGGCATCTCGAGCAGCTCGTCGAAGGAGATCTCGAGCTTGTTCTCGACGTCGCCGTCGACAGTGAGGGTCCAGCCGTCGGAGGCCACGACGGGGGTGTCGAGGCGGGTGTCGACGCGGTAGAAGTCGGCGTTGCTGACGCGCAGCGGCGTGATCTCGGGGTACTGCTCCTCGAGCCCCGCGGGGAACGCCGGAGCGGCCTCGCCGGCGGCGGGGCCGGGCAGGACGATGTCCTCGGCGCGGGCGCGGAGGTTGCCGATGAAGCGGCCGGCCGAGCCCATGACGATCGCGGCACCGGCCAGGATGCCCGACGTGATCAGGACCGTACGACGCGTGGGCGCCGGGCGGTTGTCGGTGACGGTGGTGACGGGCAGCCGCTCGGAGTCGTTCGAGACGACGTCGGCCATGCCGGCCGGCAGGTGGCCGCGCTCGGTGACGCGCTGCGGCTCGCCGGAGCGCACCCGCGGGTCGAGCGGCTGACCGGTCGCCGTGCGGTGCAGGACCCACAGGCCGCCGACACCGGCGATCGCGGTGAAGAGGCTGGGGATGACGTCGAGGAAGCCGGCGCCCGAGCGGGTCACCGCAGCCACGCCCGCGACGACGACCAGGGCGAGCAGCATGCCGCCGCCGATCTCGAAGCGCTTGCGGGTCAGGATGCCGGCGACGGCGGCGAGCACGAGGACGCCGACCAGCACGGAGCCGACCAGGATGACCTTGTCGTAGTTCTGGGCCGGGAAGTCGATGAAGAGGATGCTGAAGCCGTCGGTGGACTCGAAGTTCCTGATCGCCCACTCCTTGACCTGTGCCGGCGTGTTGTCGATGACGGCGGAGCCGACGGCGAGCACGGGGGAGGAGTCAGGTCGGAGGAGGGCAGCAACGAGGTGACCCACCGCCATACCGAACAAGGTCGCAAGGAGACCGAAAAGGGCGTAGAGACGACGGGACATCATGGTGGGTGTTCGTCGCCGGGGGGCCCGACGGATGGGTCGGGCAGGATGGGTCCCATGTCACAGGACACGACTCACGACCAGCTGGTCAGGGGCGCCGTCGACGGTGCCGTGGCCACCATCACGCTCGACTCGCCGCACAACCGCAACGCCCTGTCGCACCAGCTGGTGACCGAGCTGGCCGCGTGCCTGGCCGAGGCTGAGGCCGACCCCGAGGTGCGGGTCGTGGTGCTGGAGTCGGCCGGTCGGGTCTTCTGCTCCGGCGCCGACCTCTCGGAGGCGGCGGCGGGCGGCGGCGGTGCGGGAGGGGCCGGCGGTGTCGGCGGCATCGTCGACGTGATGCGCTCGATCATCACGATGTCGAAGCCGGTCGTGGCGCGGATCGCCGGGCCGGTGCGGGCGGGCGGGATCGGGCTGATCGCGGCGTGCGACATCGTGATCGCCTCCGAGGAGGCCTCCTTCGCGCTCACCGAGGTCAAGCTCGGCCTCACGCCGGCGGTCATCTCGATGACCGTGCTGCCGCGGATGACGTCGCGCGCCGCGGCGTACACCTGCCTGACGGGCGAGACCTTCGGCGGCGCCGCGGCCGCCGAGATGGGGCTGGTGACCGAGGCGGTGGCCGCCGAGGCGCTCGATGCACGAGTGACGGAGGTGTGCGCGTCGTTGGCGACCGGCGCCCCGCAGGGCCTGCGCGAGACCAAGGCGCTGCTGGCCCGCGACCTGGTGGCGCGCATCGACGCCGACCGCGACGAGCTGGCTGCGCTGTCGGCCCGTCTGTTCGGCTCCGACGAGGCCCGTGAGGCGATGACGGCGTTCCTGTCGCGCAAGAAGTAGGGCGGCGCACCTCTGCGTCTGCTGTTGCTGACGTCTGGTGACAGCGGGAGCAGCCCTAGCCGTGATGACCAGCCAGGTTCTCGATCAGCGGCGCCGGTGAGCAGCCAGGCGGCGCGCCACAGGGCGCGGCCGCGGGCGGCGACGTACGCCGTGAACCCGCTCTGCTCGCTCATCGTCCCCACCTCCTCACCAACCTGGTGGCGACGGTGTTCGGTTGACCAGGATCACGAACGGGATCAGGAAGTGCGCCGAAATGCGCGGTCACCCCTGGGGAGTTTGTAGAGTAGACGTTTGCCACGTCTGACAGCACGACCTCTGGCCTGATAAATCTGGGGGAACCTGAAGCGTGAGTGAAGAGCTGGTCGAGCAGGAGATCGCTCGAGAGCAGGCGTTCGTCGACCGCGTCCACCGTCAGCTGGTCGACGCCGGGAAGGCCGCGCAGGAGCTGGCCCGCGAGGGACACGACCGCGGCCGGCTCGGCCACGAGGGCGGGCTCGTCGAGCGCGACGCCATGGTGTTCCAGGCTGCCAAGCGGATGGCGCAGCTCGACGCCGCCCACGAGGGACTCGTCTTCGGGCGCCTCGACCTGCGCCCCGAGCTCGACCCGGAGCCGCGCTACGTCGGGCGCATCGGGCTGCGCGACGCCGACCGCGACTCGCTGCTGATCGACTGGCGCGCGCCGGCGGCCGCGGTGTTCTACCAGGCCACCGCGGCGACGCCGCAGAACGTCGTACGACGGCGCGTGCTGCGCTCGCTCGGCACCACCGTGCTCAGCGTCGAGGACGAGCTGCTCGACGCCGAGGGCAACACCGAGGACCTGCCGATCATGGGCGAGGGCGCGCTGATGGCGCAGCTCTCGCGGGCCCGCGACCGCACGATGCACTCGATCGTCGCCACGATCCAGGCCGAGCAGGACCAGGCGATCCGCGCGCCCGGCCGGGGGGTCGTGACGATCTCCGGCGGGCCCGGGGTCGGCAAGACCGTCGTGGCGCTGCACCGGGCGGCCTACCTGCTCTACACCGACCGCCGACGCTACGAGACCGGCGGCGTCATGGTCGTGGGACCGAGCGGTGTCTTCATGCGCTACATCGAGCGGGTGCTGCCGAGCCTCGGCGAGACCGCCATCGCCCTGCGCTCGCTGGGCGAGGTCGTCGACGGGATGCGGGCGACCCGGCACGACGAGCCGGCGGTCGCCGACGTGAAGGGCTCGGCCCGGATGAGCGAGGTGATGCGCCGCGTCGCCCGCCAGCAGGCCCCGACCAGCCCGAGCGAGTTCAGCCTGTTCTGGTACGACTCGCGGATCACCCTCGACCGCGGTGCGCTCGGCAAGATCCGGCGTCAGCTCATGTCGCAGGGCCGCCGCAACCGGCAGATGCCGCGCGTCACCCCCACCCTGCTCGACGCGATGTGGCGCCAGGTGCGCAGCGAGCGCGGGCGTGAGCGCGGCCGCGAGCACTTCAACGACGACCTGCTCGGCAACGACGACTTCCTCGACTTCGTGGTCGGGTGGTGGCCGCCGCTCAGCGCGCCCGACGTGCTCGGCTGGATGCGCGACCCCGAGCTGCTCGCGCGGGTCTCCGACGGGCTCCTCTCTCCCGAGGAGCAGCGCCTGCTGCTGAAGTCGTGGGGCGACGAGTCGCGGCTGTCGATCGAGGACATCCCCCTCATCGACGAGCTGCGCTACGCGCTGGGCGACGTGCCGACGCGAGGTGACGACGAGCGGGACGACCAGATCTCGGTCGTCGAGGGCGGCGTCGACATGCAGGAGCTGATGACGGCCTCCGACCGCGAGTACGCCCCGACCGGGCGCGCCTGGACCCCGCCCACCCACTCGATCGAGGACGACGGCTTCGCCCACGTGCTCATCGACGAGGCGCAGGACCTCACGCCGATGCAGTGGCGGATGGTCGGACGGCGTGGCCGTACGGCGTCCTGGACGATCGTCGGCGACCCGGCGCAGTCGTCGTGGCCGGTGCCCGAGGAGTCGGCCGCCGCGCGCGCGGAGGCGCTGGCCGGCAAGCAGCTCCACGAGTTCCACCTCTCGACCAACTACCGCAACTCCTCGGAGATCTACGCCTTCGCCGCGGCGTACGCCGCCCGGGTCGGCCTGGACGCCGACCTGCCGACGGCGGTGCGCTCGACCGGGGTGGAGCCGAAGGTGGTCGGGCCGGTCCCGGACCTCGAGGCCGCGACCCGCGCTGCCGTCGCCGAGGTGGCCGACGAGGTCTCCGGCACGGTCGGCATCGTCGTCCCTGTCGCCCGCCGCTCGGAGGTCAACGCCTGGCTGGCGTCGTGGCCCGAGCGCGCCGACGACGCCCCCGGCGCCCGGGCCGCGATCGACTCGTCGGTCGCGCCGTCCGGCGTCGACCGGGTCGTCGTCCTCAACGGCCTCGACACCAAGGGCCTCGAGTTCGACGCGATCGTCGTCGTGAGGCCCCAGGAGATCGAGGAGGAGTCGCAGACCGGTCGCGCGACCCTCTACGTCGTCCTGACCCGCGCCACGCAGCTGCTGACCACGGTCTCCTGACCGCCGTGGAGCCCGGGCGGCTGGTGCTGCTCAACGGTCCCTCCAGCGCGGGGAAGAGCACCCTGGCGGGCGCGCTGGTCGAGCTGCTCGACACGCCCTGGCACGTCGTACCGGTCGACCTGCTGCACGCCACGCGCTCCCGACCGGACCTGCGTGGGGTCACCGGGATCGCGTGGGAGGAGGTCTTCACCGCCACCCGGCGCGGCTATCACCGTGCCCTCGGAGCCCTCGCACGCGGCGGCTGCGACGTGGTCGGCGACCTCGTGCTGAGCGAGCCGTGGCGACTGCCCGACCTGCTGGCCGCGACCGAGGGCCTCGACGTCCTGCTGGTGCACGTGACCTGCGCGCCCGAGGTGTTGGTGGCGCGCGAGACGGCGCGTGACGACCGGATCCCCGGCACCGCGGTCGAGCAGCTGGGGGTGGCCTTCGCCCACGGCGACTGCGACCTGACGGTGGACACGACGGCGGCGGCGCCCGAGGTGGGCGCTCGCGCCGTCGCCGACCTGATCGCGAGGCCGCCCGCCGACCGCGCGTGGACGCGGTTGGGTCGCGGCTGAGCCGTCCCACGCCTACACGCGTGAATCACCGGCACCGGGTGCCGGCGATTCACGCGTCAAGCGGCTTCCGGGGCCGGATCAACCCTCGACGGCGGGGGTCTGCTTGCTGTCCGACCCGCCGACCGCACCCTCGACGGACTTCTTGATGAGTCCCTCGAGGTCGATGCCGGTGGTGGTCTTGAGCATCGACAGGGTCTGGACGACGTTGTCGGTGACCTGCTTGGGCAGGGCGCCCGCGCCGTCGGTGGAGACGACGGTGAGCTGGTCGATGGCGGCGATCGGGGCGGCGACCTCGCGGGCGATCTGCGGGAGCACCTCGATGAGCATCTGCAGCACCGCGGCGTCGTTGTAGTGCGCGAACGCCTCGGCGCGCTTGTCCATCGCCTCGGCCTCGGCTGCTCCGATCGCGAGGGTGGCGGCCGCCTGGGCCTCACCCTCGGCGCGGGTGGCGTCGGCCTCGGCGACACGACGGGCCTTCTCGGCCTCACCGCGCTTGGCACCCTCGATGGCCTCGGCCTCCGCGAGCGCCGTACGGCGGGCCTTCTCGGCCTCACCGGACAGGCGGTCCTGCTGGGCCTTGGCCTCGGCGGCGGCGATGGTGGAGGCCTTGCGGGCGTCGGCGGCGGCGATCTCGGCGGACCTCTTGGCCTCGGCGTCCTGCTCGACGCGGTAGCGCTCGGCGTCGGCCGGCTTGCGGACCTCGGTCTCGAGCTTGCGCTCGGTCAGCGCCGCCTGCCGTACGGCGACCTTCTCCTGCTCGGTCAGGATCGCCTGGTCGCGGTCGGCCTGGGCCAGCGGGCCCGCGGCCGCGGCCTGCGCGGAGGCGGCGTCGGTCTCGGACTTGATCTCGGCCTGCTTGAGGGCCAGCGTGCGCTGGGAGACCGCGATCTCCTGCTCGGCCGCGATCTGGGCCTGCTCGGCGGCCTGGCGGGCGTTGGCCTCGGCGATCTTGGCGGTCTGGCTCACCCGTGCGGCCTCGGGGCGACCGAGGTCGGCGAGGTAGGAGCCGTCGTCGGTGACGTCCTGGATCTGGAAGGTGTCGAGGATCAGGCCCTGGCCGGTGAGGGAGTTCTCCGACTCGTCGGCCACGCGCTGGGCGAAGGCCGCACGGTCGCGGATGATCTGCTCCACGGTGAGCCCACCGACGATGGAGCGCAGCGCACCGGCGAGGACCTCCTGGGTGAACGGCTCGACGTCCTGCTGCTGGGAGAGGAAGCGCTGGGCGGCCAGCCGGATCTGGTCGGCGTTGCCGCCGACCTTGACGATCGCGACGCCCTCGACGTTGAGCTTGATGCCCTGCCCGGAGACGGCGCCGCGGATCTGCACCGAGATCCGGCGCGAGGACAGGTCGAGGTTGGAGAGCTTCTGCACGAACGGGATGACGAAGACCCCGCCGCCGAGCACGACCTTCTGGCCGGACAGGTCGGTGCTGAGCTGGCCGGTCTCGGGGTTGAGCACCGCCTTGCCCTTGCGGCCGGTGACGATGAAGGCCTGGTTGGGGCCGGCGACCTTGTAGCGGCTGGTGACCAGCAGCACGATCAGCACGACCAGGACGACCAGGCCGATGATGGGGGCGAGCGGTGAATCCATGAGTTTCCTTCGTCAGTCCTGAGTGGGCGGGAGGTCGGTCCACATGGGAGCGACCGTGACCGCGGTGGGGGAGAGCACGCTGGTGACGTGCACCCGCGAGCCGGCCTCGAGCTGGAGGTCGGCGCTGGCGTTGTAGCGCAGGGTGTGGCCGCCGAGGCAGACCCGGACCGTGCCGAAGCCCGTGCCCGGGATGTCGGAGAGCACCACCGCCTCGCTGGCCGACCATGTCGGCTGCGGCCGGTGCCTCGTCGGTGCCGGCACCGCGCACCAGGCGGGTCAGCCTGGCCGCCAGCCACGCGAACGCCGTACCGGTGACCACGCCGACCGCGAGCGCGACCGGACCGGGCGCACCGGCGAGACGGCGATGGCACCGCCGAAGCCGAGCGCCGAGACGAACCCGCCGATCACCTCGGTGGAGAACCAGTCGCCACCGAGACCGTCGAGAGCGCCGTCGAGGACGCCGTCCAGGACGTCACCGACGAGCAGGGAGACGGCGAGCACGAGCAGACCCACGATGCCGAGGACCAGGTAAACGCTCACCGCCCGAACCTACCCGAGGCGGGACTTCCCAAACGGTCGCGGACCCCGCCGGCGGCCGGGACGGACGGGGTCAGCAGGTCTCGCTGCCGTCGGAGTACTGGAACGTGATCGTCGTGGCCTCGGGGACCTCGAAGGAGTCGAGCACGCTGGTCGCGATGACGCACTTCGAGCCCGCGCTCGACTTCGGGCCGTCGACCATCATCGTGATGGCGTCGCCGTCGATCTCGTAGCCGGTCACGTCCTCCATCACCGTCTCGATCGAGCTGGCGATGATGTCGGTCGTCGGGTTGGCCGCGACGTCCGGGACGATGTCGGTCCCTTCCACCGGGCCCGGAGCCGGGTCGGACCCGGAGGGGGCCGTGGTCCCGGAGGACCCGGCGGACCCGGTGGACCCGGAGGACGCGGAGGGAGCGGGGTCGTCGTCACCCCCGCACGCGCTCACGCAGACGGCCAGGGTCAGGACCAGTGCGGACAGGGCAGCGGCGGGAGAGCTGAGGTGTGGGCGCATCCGAGCAGCATCGGGCCACGGCGCCGGGCCGTGCACTGAGTAGTCCCTACTCACCCACCGACGCCGCCGAATAGGCTGCCCGCATGCCGCCAGACGCCACCGCCGCCAAGGACGCCATCGCCGCGCTCATGGGGCACGAGGCGTGGGCGATCATCCGCCGCTCGACGCGGGCCGGTGACCGCGACACGGTGGGCCTGCTCGGCGGTCGCCGCTCGGTGGTGCAGTCGTTGCTCGACGTCCCCCTCGAGAGCGGTACGCCGGAGCCGGGCCGCGTGGCCGACCGGCTGCTCGCGATCCCGTTCCGCCAGGTCGCCGAGCGCGGCTTCGAGGCGCACGACGACGGCACGCCGCTCGTGGTGGTCGACGTCGAGGTCGAGCACGAGTTCTCCGTGGCCGAGGTCGTCGAGGCGATCGACCCGGTGGAGGTGGAGTTCTCCGACCGCGGCGGGTTCGAGACCGGCGACGAGGAGTATGCGACGCTCGTCGAGTCGATCATCTCCGACGAGATCGGCCAGGGCGAGGGCGCCAACCTCGTCATCGGGCGCCACTACCGCGCCACGCTCGCCGACTGGGGCCCGGCGACGGCGCTGACGGTCTTCCGCCGGCTGCTCGAGCGCGAGCGCGGGGCCTACTGGACCTACGTCTTCTTCACCGGCGACCGCTACCTGATCGGCGCGAGCCCCGAGCGGCACGTGAGCGTGCACGACGGCGACGTCCGGATGAACCCGATCAGCGGCACCTTCCGCATCCCGCGCGGCGAGGCCGCGTCCGGCGGCGTCAAGGGACCGCTGCTCGACTTCCTCAAGGACGAGAAGGAGATCTACGAGCTCTTCATGGTCGTCGACGAGGAGCTGAAGATGATGTGCGACCTGTGCCACGAGGGTGGCCAGGTGCTCGGGCCGTTCCTCAAGCCGATGACCCACCTCATCCACACCGAGTACCTCCTCGCCGGACGCACCGACCGCGACCCGCGCGAGGTCCTGCGCGACACGATGTACGCCGCCACGGTCACCGGCTCGCCGGTGGAGAACGCGTGCCGGCTCATCAAGGCCTACGAGACCGAGGGGCGCGGCTACTACGGCGCGGCGCTGGCGATCCTCGGCCGCGACGAGCGCGGCGGGGCGGTCGTCGACAGCCCGATCGTGATCCGCTCCGCCGACGTGTCGCTCGACGGTCGCCTGAAGGTCACGGCCGGGGCCACCCTGGTGCGCGACTCCGACGCGGCGTACGAGGTGGCCGAGACGCACGCGAAGGCCGGCGGCATCCTGTCGGCGTTCGGTCTCGTGCCGCAGGCGCCGACCCCCGACATCGCGCTCGCCGAGCTCGTCAACGACGAGGACGTCCTGCTCTCGCTCAACGCGCGCAACCGGAGGCTCAGCTCGTTCTGGCTGACCGACCAGCAGGGGTCGCCGCCCGACCCGCGGCTGGCCGGCAAGAGCGTGGTGATCCTCGACGGCGAGGACGACTTCGTCAACATGCTGCGCCACGTGCTCGGCGTGCTCGGGCTGACCAGCGAGGTCGTGCGGCACGACGACTACGAGCCGGGCTGCCTCGACGGCTTCGACCTCGTCATCGTCGGCCCGGGGCCGGGCGATCCGCGCGACGGCGACGACCCCAAGATGGCCAAGCTGCGCCACGCGGTCGCCGCGCTCCTCGAGTCCGAGCAGCCGTTCCTCGCGGTGTGTCTCGGTCACCAGGCGCTGTGCCACCAGCTCGGGATCCCCCTCGCCTACAAGGACATCGTCTTCCAGGGCACCCAGTCGGCGGTGCCCTACGACGGCCGTACCGAGCGCGTCGGCTTCTACAACACGTTCGTGGGTCGGGTGGGCGGCGACGACGCGCTGCCCGACGGGGTGTCGGTCGACGTCGACGAGCCCACCGGCGACGTGCACCACCTGCGTGGCCCGCACTACCGCGGGATCCAGTTCCACGCCGAGTCGATCCTCACCGAGCGCGGCTACGACGTGCTCCACGAGCTGGTCGCCGACCTGCTGCTGGACTGACGGGGTTCTCGCTGACCGCTTCTCGTCGGTCCGTGGCTGACGGACGGCTGGCGTGGTGCGACGCATGCGGTCAGGCTGGGCGCATGCGGATCGGGATCCTGGTGTTCGACGACGTCGAGGTGCTCGACGCGTGTGGTCCGTTCGAGGTGTTCTCGGTCGCCAACCGGGTGTGCGCGAAGGCCGGGCGCGACGCGCCGTTCGAGGTGGTGCTGGTCGCGGCGGGCGCGCCCGGGCCGGTGCGGGCGCGCGGCGGGCTGCCGCTGTCGGTCGAGGTCGGGACCCACGGTGTCGGGGAGGTGCCCGACCTGCACGTGCTGCTGGTGCCGGGCGGGGTCACCGAGGCAGTCGAGCAGGACCGGGCGGTCGTGGAGTGGGTCGCGGCGCGCGCCCGCGTCACGCCGTACGTCGTGTCGGTCTGCACGGGCGCGTTCGTGCTGGCCGAGGCCGGCGTGATCACCGACCAGCGGGTCACGACCCACTGGGACGACGTCGCCGAGCTGCGGCGCCGCTGGCCGGGGCTCGACGTCGTCGAGGACGTGCGCTGGGTGCGTGACCGCACCGCCTGGGGCGAGCTCTACACCTCCGCCGGCATCTCGGCCGGCATCGACCTGTCGCTCCACCTCGTGGAGGTGCTCGTCGACCGCGACACCGCCCTCGCGACCGCCCACCTCATGGACTACCGGTGGGCCGAGGACGCCGAGTCGGCGCCAGTAGGCGCCGACTCACCCTGAACCCCGCGCCGAGTCGGCGCCTAGACGCGCCGACTCACCCTGAACCCCGCGCCGAGTCGGCGCCTAGACGCGCCGACTCGGCACGGGTGGTTAGCGTGGGGTCGTGATCGTGTGGGTCAACGGGACGTTCGGGGCGGGCAAGACGACGACGGGCACGCTGCTGTCCGAGCGCGACCAGCGGCTGCGGGTCTTCGACCCGGAGTGGGTGGGCTACCTGCTGGCCAACAACCTCGCCGACCACCCGGTCACCGACTTCCAGCACTACGAGTCGTGGCGCCGGCTGGTGCCGGTGGTCGCCGACGAGGTGGCGAGGTTCACCGGGCAGTCGCTGGTCGCGATCCAGGCGGTCCTCGACGAGGGCTACTGGGACGAGCTGACGGCCGGCCTCGCCGACCTCGGCCACGAGGTGGTGCACGTCGTGGTCGAGTCCGACCCGGCCGTCATGACCGCGCGGATCGAGGCCGACGAGGTGGAGAAGGGCGCGCGGCAGTGGCGGCTCGACCACCTGACGACGTACGGCTCGGCCCGCGCCTGGATGACGGCCCGCGCCGACCTGGTCGTCGACTCGACCGACCTGACGCCCGCGCAGGTGACCGATCGGGTCTGGGTGCTCGTCGCCGAGCGGTTGGCCGCCGTTCGGGCGTAGCCGCGGCCGCTACGGTGGCGCGGTGCCTGCCCCTCCCGACGACGTGCCGGACGTCGTCGTGGTCGACCACCACGACTCGTACACGTGGAACCTCGTCCACCTCGTCGCCTCGGTCACCGGCACGCTGCCGACGGTCGTGCAGCACGACGAGGCGGGCGTCGGCGACGTGCTGGCGCACTCCCACGTGGTGCTGTCGCCCGGACCCGGTACGCCGGACGAGCCGGCCGACTTCGCCGTCGGTCGCGACGTGCTGCTCGCTGCGTCTCGACCGGTGCTGGGGGTGTGCCTCGGGATGCAGGGCCTCGTGACGTCGTACGGCGGTCACGTCACCCGCGTGCGGCCGGCCCACGGCGAGGTCGCTCGGGTCGAGCACGACGGCCGCGGGGTGTTCACCGGGGTGCCGCAGGGTTTCGCCGCCGTGCGCTACCACTCACTCGCCGCCCTCGAGGAGGAGGACCTCCCCGCCGACCTCGAGGTGACCGCCCGCGCCGAGGACGGCACGGTGATGGGCGTGCGGCACCGCACGCGACCGCTGGAGGGCGTGCAGTTCCATCCCGAGTCGATCCTCTCCGAGCACGGCGCGATGCTGGTCGCCAACTTCCTGGCGGGTGTGAGATGAGCGCCCCACGGGACCCGGCGGAGTTCTTCGCCGCCGTCGCAGCCCGGCACCGCCGCTGCTTCTGGCTCGACGGGGGCGGGGCCCGGGAGTGGTCGGGCCGGCGCTCGGTGATCGGCTGGCTCGAGGACGACGACGTGTCACTGACCTACTCCGCGGCCCGTCGCGAGGTGACCCGGCACGAGGGCGGTCGGTCCCGCGTGGTGGGCGACGACATCTTCGCGGTGCTCGAGGCCGAGCTCGACGGCGCCGACGCCGGTCAGTGGTTCGGCTACCTGGGCTACGCCTGCCGCCCCGACCTCCCGGCGCGACCCGACCCCGACCTGCCCGACGCGGTGTGGATGCGGCCGGGCCCGGGGCAGGTGCGGGCCTTCGAGCACGAGGTCCTCAGGGAGAACCAGACGTTCCCGGGCGGAACGTCCCCTGACGTCGGGGATCCCCGGGGACCCGGGGATCCCATCCCCACGCCACCCACCCCGGCGTACGCCGCCGCCTTCGCGCGGGTGCAGGACGAGCTGCACGCGGGCAACACCTACGAGGTCAACCTGACCCACCGCCTGCGCCGACCGGCGCCGGGTGCCGACCCCGCGGCGCTCTACCTGAGGCTGCGCGCGCTCAACCCGGCGCCGTACGCCGGCTACCTCCAGCACGACGTCGCCGGCGCGCGCGCCTGGCTGCTGAGCAGCAGCCCCGAGCGCTATGCCCTGATCACCGCCGAGCGCACCCTCGAGACCAAGCCCATCAAGGGCACCACCCCGCGCGGCGCGACCCTCGAGGAGGACGAGCGGCAGCGTGCCGAGCTGGCCACCCATCCGAAGTACCGCGCCGAGAACCTGATGATCGTCGACCTCCTGCGCAACGACCTCGCCCAGGTGTGCGAGGTCGGCTCGGTCGAGGTGCCGCACCTGATGGAGGTCGAGTCGTACGCGACGGTCCACCAGCTCGTCTCGACGGTGCGCGGGCGGTTGCGCGACGACGTCTCGACGGTGGGCGCGCTGCGGGCGCTCTTCCCGGCCGGCTCGATGACCGGTGCCCCCAAGCTGCGCACCATGGCGATCATCGACGAGGTCGAGCAGACCCCGCGGGGCGCCTACGCCGGTGCGTTCGGGTGGATCTCCTCCGACGGGCGCGCCGACCTCGGCGTCGTCATCCGCAGCCTGATGACCGCCGACCCGGGCCCCGGCGGTGACTGGGTCCTCGGCACGGGCGGAGGCATCACGGTGCAGTCCGACCTCGGCGCAGGAGTGGGAGGAAGCCACCCTCAAGGCCGAGCGGGTGCTGCGCGCGATCGGGCCGGGTGCACCACGCGGCGCCGACGTCACTCCAGGTTGAGGCCGGAGTCCTCGGCCTTCGCGGCGAGCTGCTCCATCAGCTGTCGTACGCCGGCCACGGTCGACTCCTTGTCGTAGGGCGCGACGTCGAGGGCGTTGACGACCTGCACCAGCCGCCGTTGCGCACCAGCCCGGTGACCGCCAGCGCGTCGGAGTCGGCGTCGATCACGACGCGCGCCCCACTCGCGCCCGGCACGCGGGCCTTGCGCAGCTCGGAGGTGTCACCGGGGTTGCCGAGCTGGGTCACGATGTCCTCCAGGACGCCGCCGTACAGCTCGTAGTTGATGTCGAGCACCGTCTCGCCCTCGACGGTCGGGGTGAAGGTGCAGCGGGGGGCGTCGTCGGTGCCGGTCTGCTGGTCGAACGTCGCCCCGAACAGGTCGGCGACCGCGACCGGGTCGAGGGCGTCGCACGGGTTCCACAGCGGCTCGGCCAGGTCGCTGGGGATCGGGGTGCGCGGCGGCAGCGGTGGCTCGTCGTCGCCCGAGCAACCGGCGGTGACGAGCCACCGCGGCCGGGCCAGCGCCGCGACGAGGCTCCTAGACACCGGCGGGCACCCCGCTGCCGACGCCGGGGAGCCGCAGCACCAGGCGGGCGCCACCGGTGGGGGACGCCACCGCCTCGGCCGATCCGGAGTGGCGCTCGGCCACCTGACGCACGATCGAGAGCCCCAGCCCGGAGCCGGGCATCGTGCGCGACTCCTCCGATCGCCAGAACCGGTCGAAGACGCGGGAGCGGTCGAGCGGGGCGATGCCGGGACCCTCGTCGTCGACGGTGAGGACGCCCTGGGCGAGCCGCACCCGCACGGTGCCACCGGGCGGGCTCCACTTGGCGGCGTTGTCGAGCAGGTTGGTCACGGCCCGCTCGAGCGAGCCCGCCTCGCCGACGACGGCCCAGTGCTCGGTCTCGACGTCGAAGGTGGCGTCGACCGCGCGCCGACGGACGCGGGCCACGGCCGCGTAGACGATGTCGCTGAGGTCGACCTCGCCGACGACCGGGGCGAGCGGCTCCTCGCGGGCCAGCTCGGTGAGGTCGCCGATCAGGGTGGTGAGCTCGTCGATCTGGGCGCGGATGTCGGCGAGCAGCTCGACGCGCGCCGTGGGGTCGAGCGCGCGGTCGGCCTCGTCGGCCTGGGTGAGCAGGTCGACGTTGGTGCGCAGCGAGGTGAGCGGCGTGCGCAGCTCGTGCCCGGCGTCGGTGACCAGGCGGCGCTGGCGATCGCGCGAGGCGTCCAGGGCGGTGAGCATCTGGTTGAACGCGGTCGCCAGGCGCGCGATCTCGTCGTCGCCCTCCACCGGCAGCGGAGTGAGGTCCTCGGTGACGGCGATCTGCTCGACCGAGTCGGTGAGCTGGCGCACCGGGCGCAGGCCGTTGCGTGCGACCGCCCAGCCGGCGATCCCGGCGCCGAGCACGCCCAGGAGGCCGAAGATGAGGCTCACTCCTCCGAGCCGAGCGAGGAGCTTCTCCTGCTGCGTGAGCGACTCGGCGAGGACGAGCGCCTCGCCGCGGCCGACGCCCGGCACCGCCACCATGCGGTACTCCACGCCGGCGATGACGACCGAGCGCAGGCTCTTGGGTTGCGCGCCCGTGAGCCACCGCGACCTCCGCGGCGCCGTGGGGAGGTCCGGCCCGTCGCCGTACTGGTCGAGGCCCTCGAACGTCAGGGTCCCGCCTCGTAGGTCGCCGCCACCGACCAGGATGGCGGTGCCGACGTCAGGACGGTCGCGCAGCACGTCGACCGTGCCGTAGGCACGCTGGACCAGCGAGTCGTCGAGCTGCGACTGCAGCTGCATGCGCGCGGTGACGTAGACACCGGCGGCGAGGAACGCGACCGACAGGCCGACCGCGATCGTCGTCAGCAGGGTCACCCGGCTGGCGAGGGAGCGCCGGTAGTGCCAGCCCCGCTCGTGCGTCGGCGCGACGTCGGGAGGACGCCGACGGGGGAGGGGGGCGGGGAGGCCCCGCTCATGACTCCTTGAGCACGTAGCCCACCCCGCGCACCGTGTGGAGCAGGCGCGCCTCTCCCTCGGCCTCGGTCTTGCGGCGCAGGTAGCCGACGTAGACCTCGAGCGAGTTGGCCGTCGTCGGGAAGTCGTAGCCCCAGACCTCCTCGAGGATGAAGGAGCGGTCCAGGACGCGGCGCGGCCGACGCAGGAACATCTCGAGCAGGGTGAACTCGGTGCGGGTCAGCTCCATCGCGCGGCCGGCGCGGATCACCTCGCGGGTGGAGGTGTTCATCGTCAGGTCGCTGAAGGTGAGCGTCTCCTCCTCGAGCTCGTCGGCCGCCACGACGCGGCGCAGCAGCGCCCGCAGCCGGGCGAGCAGCTCGGGCAGGGCGAACGGCTTGGCGAGGTAGTCGTCGGCCCCCGCGTCGAGACCCTCGACGCGGTCGCCGACGGCGTCGCGCGCGGTCAGCACGATGATGGGTACGTCGTTGCCCGCCGTGCGCAGCGCGCGGGTGGTCTCGAGGCCGTCGAGGCGCGGCATCATCACGTCCATCACGACGACGTCGGGGGCCAGCGCGCCGATGCCGGCGAGCGCCTCGGCGCCGTCCGCGGCGAGATGGACGTCGTAGCCGTTGAACTCCAGCGAGCGACGCAGCGACTCACGCACCGCCCGGTCGTCGTCGACCACGAGCACCGACGGCTTGCCGGAGGAGGCGGCCCCGGCGGTGGCAGCGGTGGAGCCGGCGGGTGTGGGGGCCCCGGACGGGCCTGCGGAGACGACGTTCACCCCCCTAATGTGCCAGAACGGCCTGAGTCCGAGATAAGAAGCGGCACGGAGGCTGAGCAGCGAGCGTCAGCGAGCGTCGACGAAGCCGGGTGAGGGTGGGCGCGGTCTGTGCTCGGCTCACGGGGCTTCGTCGACGTCCTCGCCGGGGGCTCGGACTGCTCAGCCTCCGTCAGACGTAGCGCGCGGCGGCGGCGGCCGCGCGCGCGCCGTACCCGCCCCCGAAGAGGCAGGCGTGCACGAGCAGCGGGAAGAGCTGGTGGAGCGCGAGGCGCTCCTCCCAGTCGTCGGCCAGCGGGTGGACCTCCTCGTAGGCCTCCATCATCCGCGGCAGGTGGGGCAGTCCGAAGAGGGCGAGCATCGCCAGGTCGACCTCGCGGTGACCGCCGTACGCCGCCGGGTCGATGAGGGTGACGCGACCCTCCTGGCCCCACAGGACGTTGCCGCTCCAGAGGTCGCCGTGCAGGCGTGCGGGGGGTTCGTCGGGCAGCAGCGCCGAGAGTCGACCGACCACCGCGTCGATGGTGGCGGACTCACCCGCGGTCAGGGCGCCGCGGTCGTGGGCGAGCTTGGCGTAGGGCAGCAGGCGGCGCGTGGCGTAGAACTCCGCCCAGGTGGGGGCGGTGGCGTTGGGCAGCGGGAGCCGCCCGATGTAGCCGTCGCGGGAGCCGTCGTCCGAGGCGCCCGAGTCGCCGTACGCCGATGCCCCGGCCAGGTGGGTGCGGGCGAGGCGGCGACCGAGGTCGGCGGCGTCGTCGCCACCGCCGCGTCCGGTCTCGACCCAGGCGATGATCAGGCAGTCGTGGTCGACGGCGAGCACCTCGGGCACCCGCACCCCGTCGGGGACCTCGCCCAACCAGCGCAGGCCGGCGGCCTCGGTGGTGAAGAAGTCGGCCGGCGCGCCGGTGAGGGTCTTCATCACCGCGGTCGTGCCGTTGCTCAGCCGCAGCTTGGTGGCGGTCGAGATGTCGCCGCCGGCGACCGGGGCGGTGGCGACGACGGCCGACTCGAGGAGCATCTCGGCGCGGCGCGCCAAGGTGGGCTGGCGGGTCACGAGACCGGCCCCGGCTCGGTGGACCCCACGGGCGCCAGCGCCTCGCGGAGCAGCGCGACCAGGGTGGCGCAGCTGCGCTCGACCATCGCCAACACCTCCTCGAACCCGCGGGGACCACCGTAGTACGGGTCGGGCACGCCGGTGTCGACGTGCAGCAGGCGCCTCCGGGTCGGCGTCGCGGAGCAGCCCGACGCGGTCGTCACGACCGCCGATGTCGGCGAGGTTCTGCTCGTCCATGGCCAGGAGGAGGTCGTAGCGGTCGGGCCAGGTGGCGTCGTACTGCTGGGCGACGTGGCGGGTCGGGTCGTAGCCGGCGGCGGTCAGGGTGGCCGCCGAACGACGGTCCATCGGCTCCCCGACGTGCCAGGCGCCGGTGCCGCAGCTGGCGACCTCGACCGGTCCCGCGAGGCCGGCATCGTCGAGGAGGGAGGTCAGCACCACGTCGGCGACCGGTGAGCGGCAGATGTTGCCGAGGCAGACGAAGCCGACCCGGTAGTGGCCGGGAGTGCGGGGCGGGGGGAGCGTCAGCGGCACGCGAGGGTCACTTGTCGTCGCCGACGAAGCTGTCGACCACCCAGGTGACCAGGGTGATCACGATCGAGCCGCCCACGGCGGTCCAGAACCCCTTGACCCTGAAGCCGATGTCGAGGGCGTCGGCCAGCGAGCTGGTGAGGATGCAGCATCAGCGCGTTGATGACGAGCAGGAAGAGCCCGAGGGTGAGGATGATCAGCGGGATCGAGAAGAACGTCAGCACCGGCTTCACGAAGGACGTGATGATCCCGAGGATCGCGGCGACGATCAGCAGGGGGACGAGGTTGTGCTGGATCTCCTCCATGCCCTGCTTGGGTCCGCCGGTGAAGCGGATGCCGTCGAACAGCCAGGCGGCCGCGGCCACCCCGAGCGCGGTGGTCAGGAGTCGCAGGATGATGCGCATGGGGGCCAGTGTGTCAGGCGTCGGCGGATCCGCGATCAGCTGACCTGGAGCGCGATCAGGATCGCGTCGGCGGCTTCCTCGAGGTGGGCCCGCAGGAACTCGTGGGCGCCGTCGAGGTCGCCGCGCTCCAGGAGCTCGAGCAGCGCGGTGTGCGAGTCGGCCTGGTCGTGGGCGTTGCGGCGGAGCCGGTCGACCTGGGCGAGGGCCAGCTTGAGCTCGACGACGAGGATCTCGGCCATCGCCACCAGTCGCGCGCTCTGGGTGAGGCCGACGAGGGAGACGTGGAAGGCGAGGTGGCGCTCGTTGAGCTCCTGGTAGGACGCGCCGGCGGCGACCGAGTCGGTGTAGTCGCGCAGCGTCGTGCGCACGTGGTCGCGGTCGACCTCGTCGGCGGTGTCCCAGCGCAGGACGCCGGCGCCCTCGAGCACGAAGCGCGCCTGGCAGACGTCGCGCACCGAGGCCGCCTCGGGGGTGGCGACGTTGACGCCGCGGTTGGGCTCGCGGGTGGCCAGGCCCTCGGCGACCAGCATGCCGAGCGCCTCGCGCACGGTCGGGCGGGAGACCCCGAGCGACTCGGCCAGCGCCAGCTCGCGCAGCGGCGTGCCGCTCTCGATCTCGCCGTCGAAGATCGCCCGGCGCAGCTCCGCGACGGCGCGGTCGACGGTCGAGGTGTGCTCCACGTGCAGCGTCGCGAAGGCGCGGCGTGGGGGCGCCGGGCATGGGCCCATCATGCCGTGTCGGCTTGCGTGACGTCGGCGTCGTCGGCCACCATTGGTCTGTCAGATTGTCTGACAATCGAGGAGCCGCCGAGGGAGCCGCCGATGTCGTCCGAGCACGCCGCACCGTCGTGGTCGTGGGGTCGTCACTACCTGGCCGTCGAGCCGACCCCCTTCCGCATCGACTACGTCATCAACCCGTTCATGGACCCCGCCGTCCAGCCCGATCCCGCGCTCGCGCTGCAGCAGTGGCACACCATGGTCGCCACCCTGCGCGGCCTCGGCGCGCGCGTCGACGTCATCGAGCAGCGCGAGGACGCGCCCGACATGGTCTACGCGATGAACCTCGGCCTCGGCGTCGTCCGCCCCGACGGCACGCCCGCACGTCGTGATGTCGCACATGCGCTACCCGCAGCGCCGGATGGAGACCGCCTCGGCGCAGCCGTGGTTCGCCGAGCACGGCTGGACCACGTCGTACGTCGGTCGCGACGGCGTCGGCGCCCACTTCGAGGCCGGTGACGCCTTCGCGTTCGGCGACGCCCTCGTCGTCGGCTACGGCCCGCGCACCGAGGAGGCTCGCGCTCAAGCACCTCGCCGCCGACCTCGGCGTCCGGGTGCGGGGCCTGCGGATCACCCACCCCGGCGATGTATCACCTCGACCTGGCCTTCTGCCCGCTCGACGAGCGTCGCGCGATGGTCTGCCCCTCGGCCCTCGACGGCCCGTCGGCCGAGGCGCTGCTCGCGCTGGTGCCCGAGCCGCTGGTGCTCACCGAGGAGGAGGCGATCGACTCGCTCTGCGCCAACTCGGTCGTCGTCGGCTCGCACCGTCGTCATGCCGGCCTGCCCCGCCGCGGGTGCGCGCGCAGCTCGAGGAGTGGGGCTTCGAGGTCGTGCTCGTCGACGTGTCGGAGTTCCACAAGGGCGGGCGGTCGATCCGCTGCCTCACCAACCCCGTCGACGTCATCATCGGCCGCGACCTGCCGGCCGTGCCGCGGTGGCGAGGTCGTGCTGCCGCCGGCCGCCTGAGAACGTCGCCTGACGGCTGCGCCGGCCCTTCGTAGACGCTCGTTCCTCGCTCCTCAGCCGCCGGGCGAGGCGTTTCGAAGCGCCGTGCGCTTCGGACCGCAGTCGCGTCACCGCTCGTCGACGCTCGCTGGCGCTCGCTGCTCAGCCGCGCCGTGGGCGCCCAGTTGCCGTGGAAGCCGGCCGGCACGCGGCCGGGCAGGTGGACGGCGGCGACGTCCTCGAGGGTGCCGGCGTCGAGCAGGACCAGGTCGCTGAGGCCGGTGGCGCGGTCGTGGACGTAGCCCATCAGCACGCCGTCGTCCTCGGCCGCGTCGGGCGACGACGGCACGAAGCAGAACTCGCTGACCTCCTTGCCGCCGCCGAGCTCGCGCACCTGCGTGGTGCCGGCGACGGTGTCGTGCTTGAGGACGCGGTCGCCGGGCACGGCGAGGTCGAAGCCGACGGCGTAGCCGTAGCGGTGGCGCTGGCCGGTGAGGCGCTCGTCGTAGCGCGGGAACTCCTGGGCGTGCTCGTCGTAGCGGTGCTCGCGCGCCTTGCCCGACGGCGAGGTCGAGGGTGAAGCGCACGAGCGAGGCGGGGCCCTCGTTGGGGCCGGTGAAGTCGGTGGCGAACATCTGCTCGTGGCGCACGGCGTCGATGACGACCTCGCCGGTCTCGGGCACCTCGAAGGCGTTGAGGGTGTGGAAGACGTAGCAGGGGTCGATGTCGAACCACCGCACGTCGGCGCTCGCTCGGCCGTCGGCGTCGCGGGGCAGCAGCCCGATGCGCGCGGGGTAGTCGTCGTCCCACGAGTAGGGCAGCTGCGACGGGCGCGTCGGCTCGCCGCCGCGGGCGAGGCGTGTCGACGATGCGGTCGGGGAGCGGGTTGCGGCCGATGACCCGGCTGAGCGCGAGCCGCGCCGGCAGCCGCATCGGGCGCGGCATCTTGCCCGCGACCATGTCGATGTCGAAGGTGACCGGCAGGTCGTAGATCACGACGTAGTGCTCGGTCAGCGCGCAGTCGTGCATCATCGGGCTGCCGGTGACCTCGACCTCGACCTGCGTGCGGATCCGGCCGGCGGTGTCGAGCACGGAGTAGTCGACGCGGTTGCCGCGGGTCCAGGAGTACGACACCGCGTGCAGCTCGCCGGTCGCCGGGTCCTCGTGCGGGTGGGCGGTGTAGCCGGCGGCGAGGTCGCCCGCGAAGCCGCAGCGCCCGACGGTGTCGAGCTCGTCGGTCAGCTCGTACGGCGGCGAGCCGGCCTCGACGAGCGCCATCGTCGTGCCGGCGTGCTGGAGCACGTTGGTGTTGGGCGCGAACTCCGCGCCCTCGGGGCGCACCCAGCGGTTGCGGTACCACTCGCGCGCGACCGTCGCGCGAGTCGCACGCCGTGGACCATGCCGGCGCCGATGAACCAGTGGTAGTCCTCGCCCGGGTCGCCGGCCGGAGGTCGGGGTTGGGCCCGATGCGCAGGTAGCGGCCGTCGAGGTGGTCGGGCAGCTGCCGGTGACCGTCGAGGTCGAAGGCGGTCAGCTCCTCGTGCGACCGGGCGCGAAGTTGTCGCTGCAGGTAGCGGTTGGTCATGGCGGTGCTCCTCGCAGGCGAGTGCTATAACGGTGTTATTGGACGACGATAACGCCGTTATGCGAGGCTGGCAAGGTGTCGTCAGCCGAACCCGACCTCGAGCGCGAGCGAGCCCGACGTACGCCGCCGCCTGCTCGAGGCCGCCGCCCGGCTGCTCGGCGAGGAGGGGCCGGGCGCCCTGACGACCCGGCGGCTGGCCCGCGAGGCGGACACCTCGACGATGGCGGTCTACACGCACTTCGGCGGGACTGCCCGCGCTGGTGCGCGAGGTGGTGGCCGACGGCTTCGCGCAGCTGATGGCCAGCTCGACGCCGTGCCGCGCACCGACGACCCGATCGCCGACCTCGCCGCGATCGCCGCCGCCTACCGCGCCAACGCCCTCGCGCACCCGCACGCCTACGCGGTGATGTTCGGCTCGGCCTCGCTCGGTGGCTACCGGCTCACCGACGACGAGAAGGACGTCGGGCTGGCGGCGTTCGAGCAGCTGGTCACCGCGACCCGCCGGGCGATCGACGCCGGCCGGCTGCGCGCGACGATCCCGCGGCGGTGGCCGGTCAGCTGTGGACCGCCCTGCACGGCTACGTGATGCTCGAGCTGTCCGGCTTCCACCAGGTCGTCGACGACCCCGAGCACGCCCTGCTGTGGCCGATGCTCGGCCACCTGGTCGCGTCGCTGTCGGAGCCCGTCGCGCGAGTCGGTAGCCTCGGCCCGGTGTTTCCGGTCGGTGGTGTGGGGGTCATGCTCCTGGGCGCCGCCGTGTCCGGGGTCGTCGTGCCTGCTGCTCGCTCTCGCGCTGCGCCGCCGGCTCGGCTGGGTGACCGCGGTCGCGATCGCCGGCCTGCTCTGGTCGCTCGTCGTGATCGGGCTGATCACGCTGCTGCCGGCCAACGGCGCGCCCGGCGTCGTCTCCGCCGAGGGTCGGCTCGACACCTGCTCGTGGGACATCGGCGGCCCGGCGCCGGACGGGTTCTGGATCTTCTCCGGCGGCCAGCGGCTGCTCAACGCCGTGGTGTTCGTGCCGTCCGGGCGCCCTGCTCGTGGTCGCCGCGGCGCGGTGGCGCGTCGGCGTGGGTGACGGTGCCGGTCGGGCTGGTGCTGCTGGCGGCGTACTCCGTCGGCGATCGAGGCGACCCAGCTCGCGCTGGCCCGCCTCGACCGCGCCTGCGACGTCACCGACATCATCGACAACGCCACCGGCGCGGCGCATCGGCGTCGGCATCGGGATCGTGCTCGCGCTCGTGCTGCGGCCCTGGCGCCGCGCAGGCGCGCTGACTAGCCTCGACGCCATGGCACTTCCCCAGCCCCGCGCCAACGTCGCCCAGATCCCGGCCTACGTGCGCCGGCAAGCCGCCGACGGTGCAGCCGGGCATGACGTCGTACAAGCTGTCGAGCAACGAGAACCCCTACCCGCCGCTGCCCGGCGTGGTCGAGGCCGCGACGGCCGCGGTGGCGGCGATGAACCGCTACCCCGACATGGGCAGCAGCGCGCTGTACGCCGCGCTGCGGCCGACCTCGGCGTGCCCGTGACCGACCTGGCCGTGGCGACCGGCAGCGTCGCGCTGCTCTACCAGCTGCCGAGCGCCTTCTGCGAGCCCGGCGACGAGGTCGTCTACGCGTGGCGCTCCTTCGAGGCCTACCCGATCGCGGTCACCGCCGCCGGCGCGTCTCGGTGCAGGTGCCGGTGCACCGCCGACGGTCGCCACGACCTCGCCGGCGATGCTCGCCGCGATCACCGACCGCACCAAGATCGTCATGGTCTGCACGCCCAACAACCCGACCGGCCCGTCGGTCACCCAGACCGAGCTCGACGCCTTCATCGCCGCCGTGCCGCCGCACGTCGTGGTCGTCGTCGACGAGGCCTACCTCGAGTTCGTGGCGATGGACGACGCCGTCGACGGGCTCGCGACCTACCGCGCCCACCCCAACGTCGTGCTCTTCCGCACCTTCTCCAAGGCCTACGGCCTGGCCGGCTTCCGCGTCGGGTACGCCGTCGCGCACGAGCCGATCGCCGCCGCGATGCGCGCGGTGTCGCTGCCGTTCGGGGTCAACGCCGTCGCCCAGGCCGCGGCGATCGCCTCGCTCGCCGCGCGCGACGAGCTGCTCGAGCGGGTCGACGCGCTGGTCGTCGAGCGCGCCCGCGTCTTCGCCGCGCTCCAGGAGCAGGGCTGGACGCTGCCCGAGCCGCAGGGCAACTTCGTGTGGTTCGCGCTGGGGGAGCGCTCGGTCGAGTTCGCGGCCGCCGCCGATGCGGCCGGCGTACGGTGCGGCCCTTCGCCGGCGAGGGCGTGCGGGTGTCGATCGGCGAGCCCGAGGGCAACGACCGGATGATCGAGGTCGCGCGGGATTCCTCGTCTGAGCGGACCCGACGGGGACCCGCCTACGGCACCGCCCGGATCGCGGCCTCGGCGTTGGCGGCCACCACGTCGAGCGGGGCGGCCACGTCGACGACGCAGCCGAGCTCGTCGTCCTGGAGCGGCTCCAGGGTCTCCAGCTGCGACTGGAGCAGCGACGTCGGCATGAAGTGCTTGGTGCGATGCTCCATCCGGTCGGTCAGCACGTCCGGCTCGGCATCGAGGTGGACGAAGAACATCCGGCCCTCGGGCACACCGGAGCGGAGCAGGTCGCGATAGCTCCGCTTCAGGGCCGAGCACGTGAGCAGCAGTGACTGCCCGGCCTCCGAGCGCTCGTGGGCCAGGTCGGCGAGGACCTGCAGCCACGGCCGGCGGTCGTCGTCGGTCAGCGCGACGCCCTCGCTCATCTTGGCGATGTTCGCCTCGGGGTGGTAGTCGTCGCCCTCGACGAAATCGATGCCGAGGTGCTCCGAGAGCAGCTCGGCGACCGACGACTTGCCCGTGCCGGAGACGCCCATCACGACCACGGCCAGTGGCGTCGTCACCCGATGCTCCAGACGAGGATGGAGAGCACGAAGGCCGAGAGGCCCAGCGTCGTCTCCATCACGGTCCAGGTCTTGAGCGTCGTGATCTCGTCCATCTCGAAGAAGCGGCTGATCAGCCAGAACCCCGAGTCGTTGACGTGCGACAGCACCGTCGCACCGGCCGCGATGGCGATGACCAGGGCGGCGACCTGGACGCTGCTGTAGTCGCCGGCGAGCACCTGGGCGGAGAGGAGCCCGGACGTGGTGGTCAGCGACACCGTCGCCGACCCCTGGGCCACGCGCAGGAGCGTCGCGATGAGGAACGCCTGGACGAGGATGGGCAACCCGACGTCGGACAACGACGAGGTCAGGGACTCGCCGATCCCGCTGATGCCCAGCACTCCACCGAACATGCCGCCGGCTCCGGTGATGAGGATGATCGAGCAGATCGGCGCCAGCGACTCGTCCAGCAGCTTCGTGGTCTGCTCGAGGCTCCGGCCGCCGCGGGTCCCCAGGAACCCGATGGCGACCAGCAGGGTGATCAGCAGCGCGATCGGGGTGTTCCCGAGCAGCTGGAGGGTCGTCACCCAGGTGGCGTCGTCGTCGACGGTGCCGTTGGAGGCCAGGGTGGTGATCACCGTGTTGCCGGCGATGAGCAGCATCGGCAGGAGCAGCAGCCCGAGGACGAGCCCGAAGGAGGGCGCCGAGGGCGCCGCGTCGACCAGGGGCGAGGAGTCGGGCTTGTCGGCCACGGCGGTGCGGCTGCCGCCCGGCTCCGCGGCGCTGCCGTCGCTGCCGTCGCCGGCCTCGCCGGTGCGCTCGCCCCCGGCGGTGGGCTCCGGTCCGTTGCCGCCGGAGGCCGGTCCGAAGAGCAGCTCGGGCACGTCGACGTGGATGCGGCGGCCGAGGACCTGCGAGACCAGGTAGACGCCGACGTACCAGGCCACGATCGCGACCGGGAGGTCGATCAGCAGGATGACGCCGATGTCACCGTCGAAGAACCCGGCCGCGGCGACCGGACCGGGGTGCGGCGGCACGAGAGCGTGCATCCCCGCGAACGCGCCGGCTGCGGGGAAGGCGTAGAGGATCACCGAGCCCCCGAAGCGGCGGGCGACGGTGATGATGATGGGGAGGAAGACGACCAGGCCGGCGTCGAAGAAGATCGGGAAGCCGAAGAGCAGTGCTGCCACTCCGAGCGCCAGGGGCGCACGCTTCTCGCCGAAGCGGCCGATGAGGGTGTCGGCGAGCACCTGGGCGCCGCCGGTGACCTCCAGGAGGCGGCCGAGCATCACCCCGAAGCCCACCAGCAGCGCCACGGATCCCAGCGTGCTGCTGAATCCCGACATCAGCGCCGTCGGGACGTCGGCCACCGGGATGCCGGCGGCCACGGCTGTCGCCGCACTGACCAGCACCAGGGCCACGAAGGCGTGCAGGCGCACCCGGATGATCAGGAACAGGAGCAGGGCGACCGCGGCCGCAGCGATAGCAGCAACGTCGTCGTGCCGTATGCCGGGGTGATGGGATCCACGAGTCCTCCAACCGTGACGCGGCGGCGACACGGCGTGGCGCACGCCTCTCCCACCTTGCAGGAAGTGCGAGGTCACGGCAACGCCAGGCGGTCGCCACCAGGGGATTTCACCCCTTTGGCGGAGCCGCCGGCTCGGGCAGGCTCGCATCCGCACGCTGCTGATCCGTGAGCGGGTCGGACGTCGCTCGGGGCGCGGCCCCGGTCGACGGTCGAGCTCGCGCCACCGCGGGTCGAGAGCCGGCAGCATGGTGACCGCGAAGTAGGCGATGCCGGTGGCGATCATCGCCACCTGGAGGTCGGCGGTGTCGACCAGGAGTCCGCCCAGCAGGCCGCCCAGCGGCATCAGCGACCAGCACATGGCCGTGCTGAGCGAGGAGACCCGGCCGACCAGGGGGCTGGGGATGCGCTCGAAGATGACGGCACCGAGGATCGGGTTGATGAACCCGCAGGCGAAGCCGCCGACCGCGAAGACGGCCAGCACGCCGGCCAGCGGGGTGTCGAGGGCGAGCACGAGGAAGCGGGGGAGGCCGGCCAGGAGGAACGCGCCCAGGTAGATCCGGTAGCGCGGCAGCCGCTCGCCCCAGGTCGCGGCGCAGAGCGCGCCCAGCGCCGAGAAGCCGCTGAACAGCCCGAAGAGCAGGCCGAGCGCTGCGGCGCCGCGACCGGGCTCGAGGGACCACACCGGCATCAGCACCGACGCCCAGGCAGCATCCAGCAGGTTGGTCATCGCCACCATCACGGTGATGCCCAGCAGGACGCGGTCGCCGCGGAGGAACCGCCAGCCCTCGCCGAGCTGACGCAGGTACGGCGCAGGGTCGCCCGCGTCATCGGACCCGCCGCCGGCCCCGACCGCCTCGTCCACCGCGTGCGGGCCGAACCCGACCGTCGCCCAGGCCAGCACCAGCGCGGACAGCCCGAAGCTCGCGGCGTCGATCAGCAGCGCGTCGGCCGGTCCGACGGCGGCGATGAGGAGACCGCCGAGGCCGGCGCCGAGCATCGAGGCGGTGCGCTCGACCGTGCCGCTCAGGCCGGTGGCCCGCTCCATCGGCACGTCGGCCTCGGCCACCAGCGCCGGGACGAGTGAGTGCTTGGCGCCGTCCCCGGGTCCGCGCAGGGCGCCGGCGACGGCGACGAGCGCCAGGAAGCCGGAGAACGACAGCAGCCCGGCGTCGTACAACAGCGGGATCGCGCCGACCGCGGCGATCGACCCGACGTCGCAGGTGATCGCCACCCGGCGTGCGCCGACCCGGTCGATGACCGGACCGCCGAGCACCTTGAAGATCACCAGCGGGAGCATCTCGGCCAGAGCGGCGAGCCCGGTCCTGGTGGCGCTCCCGGTCACGTCGAGCACGAACAGGGGGATCGCGATCATCGAGATCCGGGTGCCGGTGACCGAGAGCGCGTCGGCGAGGAGCCAGCCGTAGAGCGGGCGGCGTGCGGTGGGTCCGGCCGTGGGGGTGCGCTGTCGGGCGGCGCTCATGCGGGGTCCCCGCCGACCTGCCCGGGACGCACGTAGGCACTCAGCTGGAACACGAACCGCTGCGCCTCGGGGTCGTCCTCGTCCTCCACGGCGCTGAGGAGGTCGTCGATCTGCGAGGTGATGCGGTCGGCCGTCTCGGGGGTCAGGCGGGGGACCCAGTCGCTGATCGTTCCGACCTCCCGCCAGCGCGCCGGCAGCAGCGGGCGCTCCTCGGCGGCGCGCTGGAGCCACTCGGTGTAGACCGTCGCCACGGTCTGCAGGTAGGCGTCGTTCTGCTCCCACCCCTCCTGGTCGTCGGGCGCGGGTGCCTCCGTGCGGGTCGAGGAGTGGGCTGCCTTCCACCAGCGCTCGCGGCCGTTGCCCTGCGAGTCGTCGTCCTCGATGAACCCGTGGGTCGCGAGCTGGCGCAGGTGGTAGGACGTCGCGCCGCTGTTGAGCCCGAGCCGGGTCGCGAGCGCGGTCGCGGTCGCCGGGCCGTCGATCCGCAGCATGCCGAGCATCCGCAGCCGCACCGGATGGGCCAGGGCCCGCAGCTGGTGGGGACTCGGTGTGGCCACGCGTGGGTCGGTCATGGCATCACGGTAAAACGCCAAACGAATCTTTGCAAACAAATCTTTGCGATGGTCCCGTTACCGCTCCGCAACCACGAGCGGGCAGGGTAGGGAACATGTCGACCAAGGTCTCGCTCGAGCATCGCACCACCTACCGGTTCGCGGAGCCCGTCAACGTCGCGCCCCACGTCGTACGACTGCGCCCGGCGCCGCACACCCGCACCCCGATCGAGGCCTACTCGCTGACGGTCGAGCCGAAGAGCCACTTCCTCAACTGGCAGCAGGACCCGTTCGGCAACTGGATGGCGCGCCTGGTCTTCCCCGAGAAGGTCTCGACCCTCGACATCACCGTCGGTCTCGTCGCCGACCTGATGGTGATCAACCCCTTCGACTTCTTCGTCGAGGAGTACGCCGAGTCGATGCCGTTCGTCTACGAGTCGAGCCTGCACGCCGACCTCTTCCCCTACCTGCGCTCGGTCGACGACGCCTCGGCCGCCGAGGCGTTCCGCCAGACCCTGCCGCAGCCGCAGGACGGTCCTGGCGGTCGCACCCGCACCATCGACTTCCTCGCCTCGCTCAACGCCGCGGTCAACCGCGAGATCGCCTACTCGGTGCGGATGGAGGCCGGCGTCCAGAGTCCCGACGAGACGCTCGACCGCAAGATCGGCTCGTGCCGCGACTCCGCGTGGCTGCTCGTCGCCCTGCTCCGCCAGCACGGCCTGGCTGCCCGCTTCGTCTCCGGCTACCTCGTGCAGCTCGCCTCCGACCAGAAGGCCCTCGACGGCCCCAGCGGTCCGGAGCAGGACTTCACCGACCTGCACGCCTGGGCCGAGGTCTACCTCCCGGGCGCCGGCTGGGTGGGGATGGACCCCACCTCCAGCCTCTTCGCCGGCGAGGGCCACATCCCGCTCAGCGCGACCCCCCACCCGAGCAGCGCGGCGCCGATCGAGGGCGCCACCGACCCGGTCGAGGTCACCTTCTCCTTCCACAACGAGGTCACCCGCGTCCACGAGGACCCGCGCGTCACCAAGCCCTACACCGACGACCAGTGGGCGCGCATCGACGCGCTCGGCACGGCCGTCGACCAGCGGCTCACCGACGGCGACGTGCGCCTGACGATGGGCGGCGAGCCGACGTTCGTCTCCCTCGACGACGCCACGACCGCGCAGTGGAACACCGACGCCGACGGCCCGGAGAAGCGCGCGCTGGCCAACACCCTGGCCGAGCGGCTGCGCGAGACCTACGCCCAGGGCGGCATCGTCCACCGCGGCCAGGGCAAGTGGTACCCCGGCGAGCCGCTGCCCCGTTGGAACATCGGCCTCCAGTGGCGCACCGACGGCGTCCCGCTGTGGCGCGACTCCTCGCTCTTCGCCGACCCGTGGGGCCCCGGCAGCGACCCCGAGGTCGCGACCGGCCAGGCCGAGGCGCTGGCCCGCCGGGTCGCGCAGGTGCTCGCGCTGCCCGCCGAGCACGTCCACCCGGCCTACGAGGACCCGCTCGCGGCGCTCGCCTCCGAGGTCCGCCAGCCGCAGGGTGACAAGCCGGAGGAGGGCGCCGAGAAGCTCGACGCCCACGGCCTCGGGGTGCTCGACGCCGAGATCGACACGCCCACCGGCTGGGTCCTGCCGATCGTGACGAGCACCGCCGACCACGACGGCTGGATCAGCCCGGCCTGGCGCTTCCGGCGCGGTCGCCTCGTGCTCGTGCCCGGCACCAGCTCGGTCGGCCTGCGCCTGCCGCTCGACTCGGTGGCGTGGAAGGAGCCCGACTTCGCCGGCGAGGCGTCCTACCTCGAGGCCGGTACGCCGCTGGAGCCCAAGGTCCCGGTCGTGACCGTGGTCGACCCCGAGGGCGAGGGCACCACCGCGCTGGCGTTCGAGGCCCGCGACGGGCACGTCCACGTCTTCCTCCCGCCGACCGAGAGGCTCGACGACTACGCCGACCTGCTCAAGCTCGTCGAGGTGGCCGCGCGCAAGGTCGGCTGCCCGGTCGTCATCGAGGGTTACGGCCCGCCGCCCGACCCGCGCCTGACGATGCTCGTGGTCACGCCCGACCCCGGCGTCATCGAGGTCAACGTGCAGCCGACGCGCAGCTGGGCCGACCAGCGCGACCTGACGCTCACGCTCTACGAGGAGGCCCGCCAGGCGCGGCTGACCACCGAGAAGTTCGACCTCGACGGACTCCACACCGGCACCGGCGGCGGCAACCACATCACCCTCGGCGGCTTCGAGCCGATCGACTCGCCGCTGCTGCGTCGGCCCGACCTGCTGGTCAGCCTGATCACCTACTGGCAGCGGCACCCGAGCCTGAGCTACCTGTTCTCCGGGCGCTTCATCGGCCCCACCAGCCAGGCGCCGCGCTTCGACGAGGGCCGGCCCGAGGCGACGTACGAGATGGAGATCGCCTTCGCCGAGATCGAGCGGCTGACGGCCCGGACCGCCGCCGACGGCGAGGGGCCACGACCGTGGTTGGTCGACCGGGCGCTGCGCCACCTGCTCACCGACCTGACCGGCAACACCCACCGCTCGGAGTTCTGCATCGACAAGATGTACAGCCCCGACTCCTCGCGCGGGCGGCTCGGGCTGCTCGAGCTGCGTGGGTTCGAGATGCCGCCGCACGGCCAGATGGCGCTGGTGCAGGCGCTCCTCGTCCGCAGCCTGGTCGCGATGTTCTGGGAGCAGCCGCTCAGCGCGCCGCTGGTCCGGTGGGGCACCCGGCTCCACGAGGACCCGCTGCTGCCGCAGGGTGCCATCGCCGACATCAACGCGGTGGTCGCCGACCTGCGGGCCTTCGGGATCGACTTCGAGGAGGAGTGGCTCGCGCCCTTCACCGAGTTCCGCTTCCCGCGCATCGGGCAGGTCAGCGTCGGACCGGTCGGCCTCGAGCTGCGCCAGGCGATCGAGCCGTGGCACGTGCTCGGCGAGGAGGCCACCGGCTCCGGCACCGCGCGCTACGTCGACAGCAGCGTCGAGAAGGTCCAGGTGTCCGTCTCCGGGATCGACCCCCACCGGCACCTCGTGACGTGTCAGGGTGTCCCCGTGCCCCTGACCCTCACCCCTGCGGGTGACCACTACGCCGGTGTGCGGTTCCGCGCCTGGCAGCCGTGGTCGGCCCTGCACCCCTCCATCGAGGTGCAGGCCCCCCTGCGCTTCGACGTCGTCGACGCGGTCTCCGGGGTCAGCCTGGGCGGCGCGACCTACCACGTCGTCCACCCGGGCGGTCGGTCCTACGACTCCCCGCCGGTCAACGCCAACGAGGCCGAGTCGCGTCGGGCCAGCCGGTTCACCGCCCACGGCCACACCGCCGGGCGGCTCGACGTCGGTGCCCTGCGCGAGGCCGCGCGCCGAGCGGCCAGCCCGGAGTACCCGCACACCCTCGACCTGCGCCGGGTGCCGTCGCCTGCCGGCTCGACCGCCGCGGCGGACGCCGCCGAGCCGGATGCGGGAGAGCCTGACGCGTGAGCCTGCTGCGTGACTACGCGGACGGCGTCACCCAACCCACGCTGGGAGGTGAGGTCGCCCGCTTCGACGAGGTGGTCGGGATCGACGGCACCCTCCGGGCCCCGTGGAAGCCCCTGGCCGAGGTCGCCGTCGACCTGACCGCGGAGGACCTCGGGCGCGTCGACGACGACATCACCCGGGCGCTGTCGGACGACGGCGTCACCTACAGCCGTCCCGGCGAGCGCCAGGGCCCCTGGCGGCTGGACCCCATGCCGCTGGTGCTCGACGCCGCGACGTGGACCCCCCTGGAGGTCGGGCTCGCCCAGCGCGCCGAGCTCCTCAACGCCATCCTCGCCGACGTGTACGGCGAGCAGCGACTGCTCCGCGACGGGCTGGTGCCCCCGGCGCTGGTCCTGGGTCACCCGGGCTTCATGCGCGGGGTCGCCCGGAAGTCCATCACCGACCCGCGGCCCCTGGTCCTGTCCGCCACCGACCTCGGCCGCGACGCCCTGGGGGAGTGGCGGGTGCTGGCCGACCGCACCCAGGCGCCCTCGGGCCTCGGCTACGCGATGGAGAACCGTCGCATCCTCTCGCGCGTGCTGCCGGAGATGTACCGCGCCGCGGGGCTGCACCGCCTCGAGCCGTTCTTCTCGGCGTTGCGCTCGGCACTGCTGCAGTCCGCGACCGGCGACCTCCCCGACCCGCGGGTCGTGGTGCTCTCGCCGGGCTCGGCCTCCGAGACCGCCTACGACCAGGCGTTCATCGCCTCCGCGCTCGGCTTCCCCCTCGTGCAGGGCAGCGACCTGGTGGTGCGTGACGGCTGGGTGCAGATGCGGGTCTTCGGGCGCCTGGAGCGCGTCGACGTCATCCTGCGCCGCGTCGACTCGCCCTGGACCGACCCGCTCGAGCTGCGCGGCGACTCCCAGCTCGGGGTGGCCGGGCTGGTCGAGGCCACGCGCCGCGGCCGGGTACGGATCGTCAACGGCCTCGGCGCCGGGATCCTCGAGAACCCAGCCCTCCTGCCCTACATGCCGGCCCTGTGCGAGGCGCTCCTCGGCGAGCCGCTGCGCCTGGACTCCACGCCCACCTGGTGGTGCGGCGAGCCCGAGGGGCTCGAGCACGTGCTCGACCGGCTCGACGGACCGGGGGCGCTGATGGTGCGCCCGATCGACGCCCCCTCCGGTGCCCTGAGTGACGTCTCGCGCGAGGAGCTGGTGCGGCTGCTGCTGGCCGAGCCGCACCGCTACGTCGGGCAGGAGCGGCTCGCGCTGTCCCAGGCGCCCACGTGGCAGCGCACGTCGTACGGCGTGGGGGGTGCGGTGCCCCAGACCCTCACGCTGCGGACGTTCACCCTGCGCTACGGCTCGGCCTACCGCACGCTCGTCGGCGGTCTCGTCAGCCTGGTCGAGGACGACCTGTCGGGCGGCAGCAAGGACCTGTGGGTGCTCAAGGAGGACCCCAGCGACCCCGACCAGGGACTCCCCGACATCCTCCCGATGACCAACGCGCGCGCCACGATGGGCACCGTCCCCCGCATCCTGGAGGACATGTACTGGTTCGGCCGCTACGCCGAGCGCGTCGAGGACCTGCTGCGCCTGGTGATCGTGGCCCACGGCCTGGCCGAGGACTTCGGCGCTCGACCGCGCTCGACCGGGGGTGCGGGGCTCGAGGTGATGATGGGCGCCGTACGTCGTCTCACCGGACGCGTCCACACCGACCTCGACCGCGAGATCCGCTCGGTGCTGCTCGACGGCGGTCGCACCGGGTCGGTCGGCCACGGGCTCGCCGGGCTCCGCGAGGCCCTCGCCGGCGTGCGCGACCAGCTCTCGCGCGACGTGTGGCGCGCCTTCGGCACGACCGACCGGGCCTCGCACGCCCTCGAGACGAGCACGCACAGCCAGCAGGTCACCGAGTCGGCCGGCCGGATGCTGACCGGGATCCTCTCCCTGCAGGGCGTGACCGCCAGCATGATCCGCGACGAGGGCTGGCACATGATCGGCGTGGGTCGATCGCTCGAGCGGGCGATGCAGCTGTGCCAGCTCCTGGCGGCCACGACGACCGTGCGGCGTGGCATCGACGTCGACCGGGAGGTGCTCAACTCCGTCCTGGTCTGCGCGGAGAGCTCGGTCACCCACCGCCGTCGCTACCGCGGCTACGTGCGACCCGGCGGGGTGCTCGAGCTGCTGCTCGAGGACACCCAGAACCCCCGCTCCCTGGCGTTCTGCCTCGACGAGATCGCCACCCACCTCGCCGCGCTCCCGGCCTCGACCGGCTCGAGCCGGCCCGAGCGCCTGGTCACCGACCTCCAGGAGGCGCTGGCCGAGACCGACATCGCGACCCTCGTCGCGATCGGCGGGGTCGGTCGACCCAACCTCGAGGCCTACCTCGAGCAGACCATCGCCGCCCTGGTGCGCCTCGGCGAGGCCGTGACCGAGCTGCACCACACCAGCGGTCCGGCGCCCCGCCTGCTCGGTGGCCTGCCGCTCGTCGACTCCTTCACCCCGCCGCTCACCGGCGAGCTCCTGGTGAGGCCGCAGCCGTGAGGGGCCCGGCATGAAGTACGTCGTGCGGCACACCACGACCTACACCTACGACGACGGCGTCAGCGACAGCCTCGGCGTGGCCTACCTGGTGCCGCGGACCCTGCCGTGGCAGGCGGTCGCGTCGTACGACGTGCGCGTCACGCCGACGCCGGTCGACACCTCCTCCGACCTCGACTACTACGGCAACCGGGTGACGTACTTCCAGGTCACCGAGCGGCACCAGACGCTGGTCGTCGAGGGACTCAGCGAGGTCGAGTCGTCGACCCCGGTGCACTCCGACGCCGCGCTCGCCCGGGCCTGGGAGACCCTGCGTCCGCTGCGCGAACCGGCGCGGGCCGGGGCGTGGCGCGCGACCGACTTCGCGCTGGCGTCGCCCCTGGTCGAGCAGACGGACTCGGCGCACGCCTACGCCGCGACGTCGCTGACCCGCGGCCGACCGATCGGGGAGGCCGTCACCGAGCTGATGCACCGCGTCCACGCCGACTTCGACTACGACAAGACGGCCACCACGGTGACCTCCACGGTCGGCGACATCCTCGAGCGGCGCGCGGGGGTGTGCCAGGACTTCGCCCACCTGATGCTCGCCTGCCTGCGCTCGCACGGGATCGCCGCGCGCTACATCAGCGGCTACCTCGCGACCACGCCGCCACCGGGCAAGGAGCGGGTCGTCGGCGCCGACGCCTCCCACGCGTGGGTGGAGGTGTGGCTCGGTGACGACGAGTGGCTGGCCCTCGACCCGACCAACGACCAGTGGGCGGGTGACCGCTACGTCACGATCGCCTGGGGCCGCGACTACGGCGACGTCCCGCCGCTCAAGGGCGTGATCTTCACCGAGGCCAAGCGCTCGACGATGCGGGTCGCGGTCGACGTGGCACCGGTCGTCGCACCCGTCGTGGAGTGAGGCCTGGGGCGGTCTGGGAGACTCCACCCATGTCTGCGCGTCGTGCCCTGGTGACCGGGGCGATGGTCCTCGCCCTGGCGGCCGGGGCGTCGGCGTGCAGCGGCGAGGAGGGCCCGGTCGACGACGGCACCTACTCCTCGCTGCGGGCCGGCGCCCCGGCGATCCTGGCCGACCTCGACATCGCCCTGGTGTCGATCGACCAGCCGGCGGCGGCCACCCCCGAGGTGGTCCGGGACGCCCTGATCGCCCAGCGCCTGCCGGCCCTGAACCACCCCGTGGGCCCCGTCGACGGCGTGGCGCTCGACACCGAGAAGGTCGCCGGGCTCCTCGGCCTGGCCGGCAACACCGACGCGCCGAACGGCGACGAGGGGCGCTACGCCGTCCTGTCGTTCGACAGCGTCGAGGCCGCCGTGGTCTTCGCCCGCAGCGACCCGACGGTCTTCGAGGCCGCCGACAGCGAGGCCGATCGCGCGGCGTACTTCTCGGGCAACCTCATCGGCTACTACGCTCCGGGGGGAGACGACGACGCGACCGATCGGTTCGAGGCGGCCCTGGACGCCCTGGCCGGCAGCTGACGGCCTCGTCCGACCCCACACCCCACCCCCTCCTCGAAAGCCTGAGATCCATGAGCGACAACGGCAGCACGACCCCTCCCGGCTGGTATCCCGACGGCCAGGGCGGACAGCGGTGGTGGGACGGCACCCAGTGGGGACCCGAGGGTCAGCCGCCGGCCGCGGAGCCCTCGCCGCCGACCACCCCGATGCCGACCTCGCCGCCCCCGCAGTACGCGCCGCCGCAGGACCCCGCCGGCCAGGGCGGGTACGGCGGTCCGGGTGCGCCCGGTCAGGCCCAGCCGAGCTTCGGCACGCCGTACGCCGCCGCAGCCGGCTTCCCGCCTCCGGGGCAGGACCCGTCGGGTGGCGGTGCCTCGGGCAAGAACACCAAGCTGGTGCTGGGGATCGTCGGCGGACTCGTGGGTCTCGCAGTGGTCATCGTCATCCTGGTCCTGGCCCTGGGGGGCGGCAACGGCGCCTCCTCCGACGATCCCGCCGAGACCGTCTCGTCCTTCTTCGACGCCGCCCGCGACGGTGACTGCGACGCCGCCCTCGAGCTGCTCACCGACAACGCGATCGACGTGTTCAACGCCAGCGGGGACGACTGCGAGTCGGCCGATCCCGCCGGGGAGTTCGGCGACGACGTCTCCCTCGACGTCGGGGAGGCCACGATCGACGGCGACGACGCGACCGTCCCGGTGACGATCACCGACAGCTCCGACGAGGCCGGCGACCTCGGGCTGGGCGACTTCGCGGTCGACTTCAACCTGAAGAAGACCGACGGCGTCTGGCTGATCGACGGGTTCGGCTTCGGTGACGTCGACCTGCCCGACCTCGACCTCCCCGACGCGAGCGACTTCCCCGACGACCCCTTCTCCGACCTCCCCGACGACCCGTTCTCCGATCTTCCGACCGACCTCTTCTCCGACCTCCCCACCGATCTGTTCTCGGACTTCCCGTCCGACTTCGACCCGGAGGACTTCCTGTCCGACTTCCCCTCGGACTTCTTCTCCGACTTCGACCCGGAGGACTACTTGTCCGACTTCCCGAGCGACTTCCTCTCCGATCTGCCGACCGGGTGAAGTCCTTCCGCTGTCGCGTCTGCGACAACCCGCTGCACTTCGAGAACTCCGTCTGCGTCTCCTGCGGGAGCGCGCTCGGCGTTCTCCCGCGCCGAGCGCGCCATCGTGCCGGTGAGCCGACAACGGCACCTACGTCGACAGCACCGGTCTGGTCTGGCACGTCTGCGCCAACCTGAACCTGTCCGGGTGCACCTGGCTGGCACCGGTCGAGGGCGGCCAGTGCTCGAGCTGCGACCTGACCCGCACCCGTCCCAGTGACGACGACCTCGAGGGCCTGGTCAACTTCCCGGCCGCCGAGGCCGCCAAGCGCCACCTGCTCGTCGAGCTCGACACGCTCGGGTTCGACGTGGTCGGCAAGGACGTCGACCCCGACGACGGGATCGCCTTCGACCTGCTCTCCAGCGTCGAGGAGAACGTCGTCATCGGCCACGAGAACGGCGTCATCACGATCGACCTCGCCGAGAGCGACGACGCCTACCGCGAGAAGGTGCGCGCCAAGCTGGCCGAGCCCTACCGCACGATGCTCGGCCACTTCCGCCACGAGTTCGGCCACTACGCCGAGTGGCAGCTGGTCCGGGGTGACGAGCGGATGACGCGCTGCCGCGAGCTCTTCGGCGACGAGTCGGCCGACTACCAGGACGCGATCAAGCGGCACTACGCCGAGGGCCCGCCCGACGACTGGGCGCGCTCCTACATCTCGACGTACGCCACGATGCACCCCTTCGAGGACTTCGCCGAGACCTGGTCGCACTACCTGCACATCTGCGACACCATCGAGACCGCGCGCGAGTACAGCCTGATCACCATCGGTGGGCTGGAGGCGTTCTCGAGCTTCCGCGACGTCGTCAGCGGCGTGTGGATCCCGCTCTCGATCGCGCTCAACCAGATGAATCGCTCGATGGGCAAGGACGACGTCTACCCGTTCGTCATCCCGCCGCCGGTCCTGGAGAAGCTGGACTTCGTGGCCTCGCTGCTGCCGCGCTAGTCGGCGCCGCCCTCCCGCGTAGATGGTTGAAGAATCATCTACGCGGGTAGGGTGGCGGCATGAGCACAGATGCCAAGCAGGGAGCCACGCAGAACGTCAGCGGCGAGGGCGGCTCGTTCGACCGGGACATGAACTACGTCCCGGACCGGATCACCCAGGTCGTCGACGGCGCGCCGCGCCGGCCCGAGCACGGGGCGGTGCTGGGCGACCTGTGGCCGGTCGAGCCGGGTCGCTACCGGCTCGTGGCCGCCCCGGCCTGCCCGTGGGCCAACCGCGCGATGATCGTGCGGCACCTGCTGGGCCTCGAGGACGTCATCTCCCTCGGCACGCCGGGTCCGACGCACGACGAGCGGTCGTGGACCTTCGACAACGACCCCGACGGTGTGGACCCCGTGCTCGGGATCGAGCGTCTGCAGGAGGCCTACCTCAAGCGCTTCCCCGACTACGAGCGCGGCATCACGGTGCCGGCGATCGTGGAGGAGTCGAGCGGCAAGCTCGTCACCAACGACTTCCCGTGGATCACCCACGACCTCTCCTTCGAGTGGCGCGAGCACCACAAGGAGGGCGCTCCCGACCTGTGGCCCGCTGAGCTCCGCGAGGAGATGGAGGAGGTCATGGAGCGGGTCTTCACCGAGGTCAACAACGGTGTCTACCGCTGCGGCTTCGCCTCCTCGCAGTCGGCCTACGAGGACGCCTACGACCGCCTCTGGACCGCCCTGGACTGGCTCGAGGAGCGGCTCACCACGCGCCGCTACCTCATGGGTGAGGCGATCACCGAGGCCGACGTCCGCCTCTTCACCACGCTCGCGCGCTTCGACGCCGTCTACCACGGTCACTTCAAGTGCAACCGGCAGAAGCTGACCGAGCTGCCCGCCCTGTGGGGCTATGCCCGCGACCTCTTCCAGACGCCCGGCTTCGGCGAGACGATCGACTTCGACCAGATCAAGGAGCACTACTACGTGGTGCACACCCAGATCAACCCGACGCAGATCGTCCCGAAGGGCCCGGACCCCTCGGTGTGGCAGGAGCCGCACGGGCGCGGCTGACCCCGCGGGCCGCCCGTCACTATCCTGAGGTCATGGGACAGGGACACGGGCACGGTCACGCCGCCGGGCGTGCGGCCGACCGCTCCCGCCTGCGGTGGGCGCTGCTGGTCACCCTGGTCGTGCTGGTCGTCGAGGTCGTCGGCGCCCTCCTGACCGGGTCGCTGGCCCTGCTGGCCGACGCCGGCCACATGGCGACCGACGCGGGCGCCGTGGTCCTGGCGCTCGGGGCGTCGTACGTCGCCTCGCTGCCGGCCACGCGACGCTCGACGTTCGGCTACCACCGCGCGGAGGTGCTCGCGGCGCTGTCAACGCCGTCGTGCTGTTCGGGGTGTGCGGCTACCTCGCCTACGCCGGCATCTCCCGGCTGCCGACCCGATCGTCGATCGAGGCCGGGCCGATGATCGCCTTCGCGGCCATCGGGCTGCTCGCCAACGGCACGTCGCTGATGATCCTCAACCGCTCCGACACCGGATCGCTCAACATGCGCGCGGCGGTCGCGGAGGTCGGCGCCGACCTGCTCGGCTCGGTGTTCGCCGTGGCGGCCGGCATCGTCATCGTCACCACGGGCTACGAGCGCGCCGACGCGATCGCCTCCCTCGCGATCGCCGCGCTGATCCTCCCTCGGGCCGCCCTGTTGCTGCGCGATGCCGCCGTGGTCCTGCTCGAGATCGCCCCCGAGCACCTCGACGTCGACGCCGTCGAGCACCACCTGCGTCACGTCGACGGCGTGCTCGACGTCCACGACCTGCACGCCTGGACGATCACCAGCGGCATGGCCAGCCTGTCGGCCCACGTGACGGTCACCGACGAGGCGCTCGCCGCGCGCGGCGTGGGCGCGATCCTCGACGAGCTGTGCGCGTGCGTCACCGACCACTTCGAGGTGCGGCACGCGACCTTCCAGGTCGAGCCCGCCTCGCACGGGGCGCACGAGGACCTCGGCGAGGTGCACTGACCGTTCGCCCAAGCGCGTGACCACCGGCACCGGGTGCAGGAGGATCACGCGCTGGGAAGCGGGTACGACGAGCTCCAGCGGGGACGGCGCCGCAGGCGAGTGCTACTCGGCCTTGACCACCACGGCGTACGAGCCGACGCCGAGCAGGCGCGAGCCGTCGACCGGCCGGGGTTCTTCTTGTCGCCGACGACCAGCGCCGTGAGGGCGCCGGTCTCGGGGTCGAGGTCGATGTCGCGCACCGAGCCGAGGTCCTCGCCGGCGTCGGTCAGCACGCGCTTCTTGAGCACCGTGCCGTCCTTGGTGGCCAGGTCGGCCAGACGGCCGTCGGGGTCGGTGATCACGCCGCGTGTCGGCGACGGTGACGGCGTCGGCGCCGACGGCGGTGAGGTCGGACCACGCGCACGGTCGAGCCGGAGTCGGTCTTCTTGAACTCCAGCGCGGCGACGGTGCGGGAGGAGGGGTCGAGCAGGAACCCGTCGACCTTGCCCACCGTGTCGGCGGTGCTGGTGTCGACGAGCTTGCGGCCCTTGAGGTCGGAGTACAGCATCAGCTCGCCCCTCCCAGCTGGGAACGGAAGGCCTGGACGGCGGCGCCGAACCCGGCGAGGTCGTTGCTGACGAACTGCTCGGCGCTCGCCGGCACCATGACGTGCTCGCCGGAGACCGCGAGGGTGTCGGGCAGCGGGATCAGGAGGCGGGTGTTCTTGCTGCCCTTGGAGTGGCTGTTCTGCAGCGCCTCGGAGGCCTCGATCTCGTAGCCCACGACGTCGCACGGGCCGCCGGAGGAGTTGTCGTACTCGATGACGACGTCGGCGACCTTCCCGAGGTCGGTGCCGGTGTCGGTGAGGACGCGGTCGCCGAGCACGTTGCCGCCGCTGCCGGCGCCGGTCGCTGTCGAGGCGGCCGCCTCGATCACCTCGGCCACGGGCTCGAGGGCGTCCTCGTCGGCGATCATCACGGCGTCCGGCCCGAGGCCCGACCACGCGGGTCCAGGCGAGGCCCTGCTTGAGCGGACCGGCCAGCAGTCCGCGACCGGCGAGGGTGAAGCCGGAGACGGCGCCACCGTCGGCGGAGAAGACGACGTCCTTGACCTGGGCGACGTCGTCGCCGGCCAGGGTGACGACCGGCAGCGAGGCGATCTCGGAGGTGCGCATCAGGTGGCTCATGAGCCGCCACCCCTGCCCTCGCGGGGACCTGTCCCGGGGGGAGCCACGATCACGCCGCCCTTGCGTCGTCTGGCCTGGACAGCGAGCAGCAGCGCGGCGATCGCCACGACCACCACCAGCACCACGATCAACCAACCCCACCACGGCATGCGGATCCTCCTCGTCGGGGAGCGGCTCGACAGCGAGCGCGCTCCGGTTCCAGCCTAGGGCGTCGACGTCCGTGGTGCCTCAGCCGCCCGGATGAGGTGTGCGGCTCGACTCAGCTGAACTTGGTGTGCGGCCGGTCGAGGCGTTCGCCGTCGACGACGAGGTCGACGCGCTCGTTGTAGAAGCTGACGAGCCCGGCCACCGGTGCGAGCTGGCGGGTCGGGAAGTCGTAGGACCACGCGAGGTCGGTGTCGAGCCGCCCACCGACGCGGACCGACCAGTACGCCGACGTACGTCCCTTGTAGGGGCACGGGGTGCAGGTGGGCGACGGCTCGAGGTGTGTCCAGTCCACCGTGGACCGGTCGAGGTAGTAGCGCGTGGGGAGGCCGGTCTCGAAGACCAGCACCGGCGCGTGCGAGTCGGCCAGCACCAGTCCGTCGAGCTCGACCCGCACGTGGCGCGAGGAGCGCAGCGCGTCGACGCGCACGTAGGGGCTGCGGGGGTGGACGAAGACCTCCTCGTCCTCCTCGAACCACGCGTCGAGGGCGTCCCACTCGATCCGGACGAGACCCGGCGCCGCCTCGTGGGTCCGGACCCGACCGGCCACCCGCGGGTCGTCGAGCAGACCCGAGCCGATGGCGTCGGCAGGCAGGTAGAACTGCGGGTAGTAGGGGTGCTCCCACACGTAGGTCGCTGCGCGGGTGTCGACGACGTACTCGCCGTCGAGCATTGCTCGGACCCGACGCGGCACGGGGGCGGTGTCGCCGGCGCGCGAGACTGCTGGTGGGTGGTCGGCGGCCATGCCGTGACGCTACTCGTAGGCTCGCGACATGCCCCTCGACGATGCTCAGGTCGCCCAAGCCGCTGCCCTCGCCCGCCGCGCGGAGGAGGTCGCCTCCAAGCTCGAGCCCGGCACGTGGGAGGCGGTGCAGGCCCTGTCGCTCGCCTCGATCGCGCTGCGGCTCAGCGCGGAGACCCCGGATCGCTGACGTCGGCCGGTCCTGACCTGCCGGTTCCGCTGCCGAAGCGGGGTCCGTGCACCGACAGCTGGGGGTGGCCGGTGAGGTCGACGCCGCGGCGGCGGAGCTTGGCGGTGTAGATCGAGTCGTGCGAGAGCAGGTGGCTGACGCCGACCGCCAGCACGATCGCGGTCATCAGCGGCAGGATGATGATGTACTCACCGGTGAGCTCGAAGAGGATCACGACCGCCGTGATCGGAGCCCGTGCCGAGCCGGCGAAGACCGCGCCCATGCCGACGAGGGCGTAGGCGCCGCTGGGGCCGGCGACGCCCGGCGCCACCTGGTGGGCGACCTGGCCGAACGCCGAGCCGAGCATGGCGCCGATGAACAGGCTCGGTGCGAAGACGCCGCCGGAGCCGCCGATGCCGATGGTCAGGCCCGAGGCGACCATCTTGGCGAGCAGCAGGACGACGAGGAAGCCGACGGCGTACCGCCCGTCGACGGCGTTGCCGAGCACGGGGTAGCCGACGCCGTACATCTGGGGGATCGCGAGCAGGAGCAGTCCGAGCACCAGCCCGCCGACGGCCGGCCGCAGCCACTCGGGGCCGCGCCAGAGACGGTCGCAGCCGTCCTCGATGGCGTAGAGGACCCGGATGAAGACCGCGCCGACGGCCCCGGCGAGCACGCCGAGGAGGCCGAACAGCAGGTACTGCTGCACGTGGTCGACGGCGAAGGTCGGAAGCACCAGGAACGGGTCGTCGCCCAGCGCCGCGCGGCCGATGACGCTGGCGGTCACCGCGGCGAGCACGACCATCCCGAAGTGGCGCGCGCCGAAGTCGACCAGGATCAGCTCCATCGCGAAGAACACGCCGGCCAGGGGAGCGTTGAAGGTGGCCGCGATCCCGCCGGCGGCACCGCACGCGACGAGCATGCGCATCACCGTCTCGTCGCTGCGGGTGAGTCGGCCCAGGGTCGAGCCGAGCGCGGCGCCGATCTGGACGATCGGGCCCTCGCGGCCCACGGACCCGCCGCCGCCGATCGTCAGCGCGGAGGCGAGCGCCTTGACCCCGGCCACCTGTGGCTTGATCCGCCCACCCTTGTTGGCGACGGCGTCCATCACCTCCGGAACGCCGTGGCCGCGCGCCTCGCGGGCGAAGGTGTGGACCAGTGGCCCGTAGATCAGCCCGGCGACGACCGGGGTGAGGACGACGAAGCCGGCGCCCAGCCACGGAAACCAGGGGTGGGCCGCGCCGCCCTGGTCGGAGTAGTCGTCGAAGCCGCTGAACAGGACCGTCATGTGGTCGACCAGCCAGCGGAACGCCACGGCACCCAGGCCCGCGCCTGCGCCGACCACGACCGCGAGGCCCAGCAGGCTCGTCTCGCTCGAGCGGACATCGTCCAGGGAGGGCAGTCGAGAGCGGACATTCATTCGTGCAGTATGCAATGGTTGCACTATGCAAAGGAAATCAGGCGGAGGTCGCGTCGGTGACGACCTGGCGACCGCGCTCGTGCGCGCGGCGCGGGTGATGGTGGGCGTCGCTGCTCGCTCGCTGACCGAGGAGACCGACGTGACGGTGACCCAGTTCCGCACGCTGCTGCTCCTCGACGGTCCCGATCCGCTCAACCTGGTGACCCTGGCGGCTCGGCTCGATGTCGGGGCCTCGACGGCCCAGCGGATGGTGGAGCGCCTGGTGCGGCGGGGGCTCGTGGTGCGGGAGCGTCACCCCGACAACGGTCGCGAGATCGTGCTGCGGCTCAGTGGCACGGGTGAGGACCTCGTCGGTCGGGTCGTCGCCCGACGTCGACAGGCGTTGGGACTGATCGCGCGCAAGCTGCCTCCCGAGACCAGGGAGGTCTTCGTCGAAGCCCTCGATGCCTTCTCCGAGGCGGCCGGTGAGCCGGTGGTCGTCTCGCGAGGCGACGTGGTGTGGGACCTGTAGCCACCCGGAGGCTGAGCAGTCCGAGCCTCACGGAGGCTGAGCAGTCCGAGCCCCTGGGCGAGGACGTCGACGAAGCCCCGTGAGCCGGGTACGGACCGTAGCCACGGTCGCGGGGCTTCGTCGACGCTCGCTGGCGCTCGCTGCTCAGCCTCCGGGGCGCTTGAGCCTCAGGCGTCGCCCTCGGCGGCGGCCTTGAGCTTGACGAGGGTGCCTTCGAGGGACTTCTGGGTCTTCGAGCCGAAGGTCGCCGACAACACCGCCCGGACGACCGGGTTGCACTTCGACAGGTCCCAGGTCTCGGTGACCTCCGTGCCGCCGTCGGCGGTCGGCGCGAGCTCGTAGCGCCAGATGTGCGGGTTCATGTGACGCCAGGCGATCAGCCGATCTGCCTCGAACTCGACGACCGTGTTCTTGATCTTGTAGGGCGCGCCCTGCTTCATGTCCATGCCGAACTTCGAGCCGAGCTCGAGCCGATCCGGTCCGGAGATGGAGCTCTTCACGTTGCCGGACCCGTCGATGCGCGGGTGCTGGCGCGGGTCGGCCAGGATCGCGAAGACGGTGGCCGGCGGTGCGGCGATGGTCGTGCTGGCGGACCTGCTCTTGTCACCCATGGCCGCCACGATATCGGTGGATCAGCGCCAGCGGGGTCGTGCCCACGGGCGCGCGCTGAGGTCCTCCAGCGGAGGGAGCCCGAACGACGTCGGTGGGGTGGGTGGCGCGGCGGCTGCGGGCGCGACCGGAGACGTGGCGGGCGGCAGCGGGGAGGCGCCCGCGGTCCGGGACGGTGGGGAGAGTCGCTGCGCCGAGGGACGCCTGGGGGCCAGGCGTTGCAGCCACGTCCCGAGCACGGGACGGTCCCGGCGGTGGCTGAAGCCGAGGTTGACGCCGTAGAGCGTGCGGACGTCGGCGTCGTCCCGCACGCCCGGCACCCACCGTGCCCCGCGGGAGACGAGCGTGCCGTGGAACACCAGGATCCGGTGTCGTGGCGGCCCGACGACGTCGGCGCCACCCGGACCGCACACCGTCGTACGACGTCCGCGGCCGTGCTGGCTGAGCAGGGTGCGCGCGGGGCCGTGGAAGCGCAGACCGCGACCGGCCACCCAGTAGTCGGTGCGGTAGCTGCAGCTGCGGTAGTGACCGTGGGACACGAAGAGCACGAACCGGTCGCCGAACTGCTGGATGACGGGGTTCTCGATGACGTCGTCGGCGTCGCGCACCAGCTCGCGCTGCCCGCGCTGGCGCAGGCCGAGGCGGTCGCGGGTGAGCTCGGCGATCCGGATCCGGGCGGGGAGCGAGCGAGTCTTGTAGAGCAGGTAGGCGGCGTCGCCGACCTGGAGCACGCTGGGGTCGATGATCCCCAGCGACCCGGGGAGGCAGTGGAGCGGGCGACGCCTCAGCGAGGGCGGGGTGCGGAAGTCGCCGAGGGGGTCGCTCGCGACGGCGACGGACAGGCAGCGGTAGGCCGGGTTGCCCCCGCGGAGCCCCGGTCGCGGGACGGCCGCGTAGTAGAGCAGCCAGCGGTCGCGCCCGAAGGCGGTGTCGTGGACGATCTCCGGCGCCCAGATCGTCGCGGCGGTGTGGGTGCCGTCGGGCTGGCGCATCCAGGACGGGATCGCGTCGTGGGGGAGGGCTGCGTCCACCCGCTCCCACGGCCCGCCGGCGCGGGTCGCGACGTAGCGCGAGACCCGGGGGCCGGTCGCGAAGGCGACGTAGCCGACCTCGGGGAAGTCGGTGATCGCCGGGTCGGCCATGGGCATCGGTCGGCCCGCGGTGTCGAGCCCGAGCGACGGGGTGGGACGGGCGCTCTCCGCGTGGGCCGGCGTGCTGAGGCCCGACAGGGCGGCGAACCCCATCGCGAGCGCCGCGGCCCACGTCGCCACGGTCGGTCGGCGGCAGGTCCCGGGTGGGGAGGGCGTCGCGCTCACGGGGTCCAGACGGTCGGGTGCCATGGGCGCCAGGTCCCCACGGCGGTGGCCGAAGCCTAGGACCGCGCCGGCCCGCGACGGCGTACGTCGTCGTCCTGCGGCGCGTCGCTGGGTTGGCCCGCCGGCGCCGGCCCTTGTAGGTTGGCGACATCCGGACTGTGTCCCGGGTCACAGGACGCCACACCCAGCGCGGACCGGTGCACCGGGACTCCCACGGTCCCCACCTCCCGACAGCGGCAACCCCGCCTACGGGTGACGAGAAGGAGTCAGCATGGACATGAATGCACCCGGCGGCACGTTCGGCCCCGACCTGGTCGACGTCTTCGGACCCCACCAGGCCGACGGCGGACCGGACCTGATCCAGCTGCTGACTCCCGAGGGCGAGCGCGTCCACCACCCCGAGTTCGACATGGACTTCTCCGCCGAGGACCTGCGCGGCTTCTACCGCGACATGGTGCTCACCCGGCGCATCGACACCGAGGCCACCGCCCTGCAGCGCCACGGCGAGCTGGGCATCTGGGCCCAGCTGCTCGGCCAGGAGGCCGCCCAGATCGGCGCCGGTCGCGCGCTGCGGCCCCAGGACTACGTCTTCCCGACCTACCGCGAGCACGGCGTCGCCTGGTGTCGTGGGCTCGACCCGCTCAAGCTGCTCGGGCTCTTCCGCGGCGTCGACCACGGCAACTGGGACCCGGCCGAGGTCAACTTCGCGCAGTACACGATCGTCATCGGCGCCCAGACCCTGCACGCCACCGGCTACGCCATGGGCATGCAGCGCGACGGCGTCGTCGGCACCGGCGACCCCGACCGCGACGCCGCCGTGGTCGCCCACTTCGGCGACGGCGCCAGCAGCCAGGGCGACGTCAACGAGGCCTTCATCTTCGCCGCCTCCTACAACGCCCCGGTCGTCTTCTTCTGCCAGAACAACCAGTGGGCGATCTCCGAGCCGATCGAGCGCCAGTCGCGCATCCCGCTCTACCAGCGTGCGCTCGGGCTTCGGGTTCCCCGGCGTGCGCGTCGACGGCAACGACGTGCTCGCGACGTACGCCGTCACGCAGGCCGCGCTCCAGCGCGCCCGCGACGGCCAGGGCCCGACGTTCGTGGAGGCCTACACCTACCGGATGGGTGCCCACACCACCACCGACGACCCCACGCGCTACCGCCTCTCCGACGACGTCGAGCGCTGGAAGCTCAAGGACCCGATCGCCCGGGTGAAGGTCTGGCTCGACCGCAACGGACTGGCCGACAAGGACTTCTACGACTCGATCGCCGCCGAGGCCGACGAGCTCGGACACACCCTGCGCGAGGGCTGCAAGGCGATGCCCGACCCCGAGCCGATGAGCATGTTCGACCACGTCTACGCCGACATGCCTCCCGAGCTCATCGCCCAGCGCGACGGCTTC
>CAWGJR010000008.1:0-28058 GCA_963822915.1 uncultured Actinomycetota bacterium | reverse complement strand
ACGTCGTCTCGCCGTCCTTGCCCTTGACGTCGAGCGAGGTGGGCCCGGTGAGGGTGCCCCAGCCGTCGATCTCGGTGATCTTGTTCTTCTTCATCAGGAAGTGGACGCCCTTGACGATGCCGGCGCTCACCTGACGTGAGCGCTTGTGCGTCGGGCCGAAGGACATCGTCGCGTCACCCTCGATGCCGTACTTCTCCTTCTCGTGCGTCAGCACGTGGGCCAGCTCGGCGTTCTTGAGCAGCGCCTTGGACGGGATGCACCCGACGTTGAGGCACACACCGCCCCAGTACTTCTCCTCGACGACGGCAACGGACTTGCCGAGCTGGGCAGCGCGGATAGCAGCGACGTACCCACCGGGGCCGGCACCGAGGACAAGGACATCGAAGTGGCTCACGACGTCCAGCCTAGTGTCCTGCCCGGCCCGTTCACGCCGGCCACTAGTTCTGGGCGTGTGACCTTGTACGCCGCCTACGGGACCAACCTCGATCCCGCCCGGATGAGCGAGCGCTGCCCCCACTCGCCGCTGCGCACCACCGGCTGGCTGGAGGGCTGGCGCCTCACGTTCGGCGGCGAGGAGCACGGCTGGGACGGCGCCCTGTCGACGATCGTGCAGGACCCGTTCGAGCAGGTCTTCGTCGCGGTCTACGACGTGCCGTCCCAGGACGAGTCGGCCCTCGACCAGGTGGAGCAGGCCGACTCCGGGCTCTACCGCAAGGCCAAGGTGCGCATCAAGACGCTCACCGGCGAGGTGGTCGCCTGGACCTACGTGCTCGACGCCTTCGAGGGCGGCCTGCCCTCGGCGTCACCCTCGGCGTCCTCGCCGACGCCGCGGAGGCGGCCGATGCCCCCGACGACTACGTCGGGGCCCTCCGCCGCCGCCCCTGCCGGTCCACCGGCCTCTGACCAGGTTTGCGCGGCGTCTCGCGACGACATGATCCGGTGGTGAAGACAACCCTCTCGACCCTCGTCACCGCTGCGCTCCTCCTGACGGTGACCGCCGGCTGCTCGTCCGACGACACGCGGCCGACGCCGTCGGCCGTCCCCGACCCGACGAGCAGCCCGTCCGAGGGCGGGACCGAGGTCGCCGACCCCGCTCCCGCCGTCGTCACCCTCGACTTCGCCACCGAGGGCAAGATCGCCTTCTCGTGCACACCGTTCTTCACCTACGTGCAGTTCGAGCAGTTCAGCTCGGATACCGACATCGAGCTGGTCTCGATCACCGCTCCCGGGGCCGTCGACGCAGAAGTAGTCCGGTCCTGGATCAGCGACGACCCCGATCAGCTCAACTCGGGCGGCATCCTCGCCACCCAGGCCAAGGGCAACCAGATCACCGACGAGCCGGGCTGGGACGGTCGGCAGCGCGTGGCCGGCTACGAGATCGAGGCCGCGCACCGACTACACCGTCTTCGTCGAGCTCTCGATCCGCCCAGGGGCCAGGATCGACGACCTCGTCGTCACCTACCTGCTCGACGGCGTCGAGGGCACCACCACCTGGGCCGACGAGATCACCCGGAAGCGGCGCTGCCCCACGACGCCCTAGGCTTCCGGATTGTGACCGACGACATCACCCCCCACGACCTCGCCGCGCAGGCGGCCGCCCGACTCGCCGAGCTGACCGGCATCGAGCACCACGACGTGGCGCTCGTGCTGGGCAGCGGGTGGCTCCCGGCGGTCGACGCACTGGGCGAGGCGACCGCCGAGATCTCGACCACCGACCTGCCGGGGTTCTCGGCGGCGGCGGTCGCCGGCCACTCGGGCAAGATCCGTTCGGTCCGCGCCGGTGACAAGCAGCTGCTCGTCTTCCTGAGTCGCACCCACTTCTACGAGGGCAAGGGCGTCGCGGCCGTCGTGCACGGCGTGCGCACCGCTGCGGCGGCCGGGTGCCGGGCCATCGTCCTGACCAACGGGTGCGGCGGTTTGAAGGAGACCTGGTCGCCGGGCACGCCCGTGCTGATCAGCGACCACATCAACCTCACCGGCAAGTCGCCCGTCGAGGGTGCCACCTTCATCGACCTCACCGACCTCTACTCCAGCAGGCTGCGCGCCATGTGCCGCGAGGCCGACCCGAGCCTCGACGAGGGCGTCTACGTCCAGTTCCCCGGGCCGCACTACGAGACGCCGGCCGAGATCGGCATGGTGCGCGCGATCGGGGGCACCCTGGTCGGCATGAGCACGACGCTGGAGGCGATCGCGGCCCGCGAGGCCGGGATGGAGGTGCTGGGCATCAGCCTGGTCACCAACCTCGCCGCCGGCATCAGTGGCGAGCCGCTCAACCACGAGGAAGTGCTCGAGGCCGGCCGCTCGGCAGCCACCAGGATGGGCGACCTCCTGGGTCGCATCGTTCCCGGGATCTGATGAGGACCAGCTGATGGGCCCCGCGGACGAGACCCGGCAGCGACTCATCGAGGCCGCGACCAGCGGTTTCGCCGAGCACGGCGTCCACACCGCCTCGCTGCTGGAGATCACCCGTCAGGCCGGTCAGCGCAACCGCGGCGCGGTCCACTACCACTTCGGATCGCGCACCGGCATGCTCGTCGCCGTGCTCGAGCAGCACCTCGACGTCCTCGCCGCCCGCGAGCGTGAGCTCCTCACCGTCGCCCAGGGCTCCCCCGACGACGACCTGATCTCGGTCGTGCGGGCCCTCACGCTTCCCGCCATCGAGCTCGCCGAGCTCGGCGGCCAGGGGCGCAGCTACCTGATGATCCTCGGCGAGCTGATCGAGGACGACCCCCAGGCGCTCGACGCCGACGTCGTCCATGCCCTCGAGCGGCTGGGCGGCTTCGAGGTCTACGGCCTGCTGGAGCAGCGGATGCCCCCGATGCCCGAGGAGGTCCGCTCCGAGCGGCTCTCCCTCGTCACGGCGTTCGTGCTGCGCGCGATCGCCGATCGCAGCAGGGCCGGCGAGCGGGTCACGCCCGGCCGGGCCCAGCTCGCCACCGAGCCGTTCGCCCGCAACCTCGTCGACGTGGTCGTGGGGATGCTCTCGGCGCCGGCCTCCGCTTGACGTTGGAGTGTGCTCCAGGCTTCACTGCCACGGTGCCCACCGATCCGACCTCCCCGCCGACCTCCCGGTTGACCATCGCCGAGGCAGCCGCCGAGCTCGGCCTGACCGCCGACACCCTGCGCTACTACGAGCGCGACGGCCTGCTGCTCGCCCCGGTCGGGCGGGGCGCCAACGGGCACCGTCGCTACGGCGCCGCGGACCTGCGCTGGATCCAGCTCGTGACCCGCCTCCGGTCGACCGGCATGGCCATCCGCGACGTACGACGCTACGCCGACCTCGTGCGCGCCGGCACCGGCAACGAGCAGGCGAGGCTCGACCTCCTCCAGGAGCACCGCGCCAAGGTCCTCGCCCAGCTCGCCGAGGTCCAGTCCCACCTCGGCGCGATCGACTACAAGATCGGCCTGTACGACGACACCCTCGCCGACCGCGAGACCGGTGCCGCCTGAGCCCGTCGGAACCCACCGGAGGCTGAGCAGCGAGCGCCAGCGAGCGTCGACGAAGCCCGGTGACCGTGGCTGCGGTCTGCACCCGGCTCGCGGGGCTTCGTCGACGGCGACTCGCCTGCTCAGCCTCCGTTGGCTGCTCGCTTGACCTGGAGCGCACTCCAAGGGACACAGTGGAGGCATGACTCAGCAGACCCTCCAGACCCGCACCCTCGGACGCACCGCGCCCCTGACCGTCTCCGCCCTCGGCCTCGGCTGCATGGGGATGTCGGAGTTCTACGGCACCCCCTCCGACGAGGCGAGCGGCATCGCGACCATCCACCGCGCCCTCGACCTCGGCGTCACGTTCCTCGACACCGCGGACATGTACGGCCCGTTCACCAACGAGGAGCTCGTCGGTCGTGCGCTGCACGGCCGTCGCGACGGCGTGGTGCTCGCGACCAAGTTCGGCAACGAACGCCTTCCCGACGGCACCCGCGTGGGCATCAACGGGAGTGCCGACTACGTCCGCGCCGCCTGCGACGCCTCGCTCCAGCGCCTGGGGGTCGACCACATCGACCTCTACTACCAGCACCGGGTCGACCAGTCGGTCCCGATCGAGGAGACCGTGGGTGCGATGAAGGAGCTCGTGGAGGCCGGCAAGGTCACCCACCTCGGGCTCTCCGAGGCGTCGCCCGCCACCATCAGGCGCGCCCACGCCGTGCACCCGATCACCGCCCTGCAGACCGAGTACTCGCTCTTCACCCGCGACCTCGAGGCCGAGATCGCGCCCACCCTGCGCGAGCTCGGCATCGGCCTGGTGCCCTACTCCCCGCTGGGGCGTGGACTGCTCACCGGACGCATCACGCAGGGCACGTTGGCCGAGGACGACTCCCGCAGCACCGCCTACTTCCCGCGGCTCAACGGGGACGCGCTCGACGCCAACCTGGTCCTGGTCGACCGGGTCCGCGCCCTGGCCGAGGCCAAGGGCTGCACGCCGGGCCAGCTGGCGCTCGCCTGGGTGCTCGCCCAGGGGGACGACGAGCTCGGGGTCGCGCCCATCCCCGGCACCAAGCGGATCCCCTACCTCGAGGAGAACGTCGCCGCGGCAGCGGTCACGCTCGACGCCGACGACCTGCGCGCGCTCGAGGAGGCCGTGCCGACCGACGCCGTGGCCGGCGCGCGCTACGGCGACATGTCGCACATCGACGCCTGACTCGTCCGGTCGGGTGTGGCCGGGGTCACCACGGACGTGGTGGCCTCGGCACACCTGACGAGAGGATCCCCATGTCCGAGACCCCCGACGACGCCGACACCGACGCCCCGGCTCCGCCCGACGACCTCGAAGCGATCGAGGCCGAGCGCGAGCGGCGCCTCGACCCGGCCAACCGACCCGACGGCGCGGAGGTGGACAACACCGACGCGACGCTGCCCACCCTCGAGGCCTGGGAGGCCGAGCACGCCGAGGACGGGACTCCGGGGCGTTCCGACCCGAGCCAGGTCTTCCGCGAGATGGAGATCTCCGAGGAGGAGAAGGCCGAGATGGCCGCCGAGCGGGAGCGGCGCCTCGACCCGGCCAACCGCCCGGAGGGCGCGGAGGTCGACAACACCGGCCGGAAGATGGTCGACGGGCACTTCGTCGACGACGACGACTGACAGCGGGCGCCCGCGCCGCGCGGGTCAGCGGTCCAGGCGGCGCACCAGGGCCTGCAGCGCCCGCGCCGCCTGACGCCGTACGACGGGGTCCGCGTCGTCGGCGGCCAGCTCGACCGCCGCGAGGTGCTCGGAGTCGCCGACGACCGCGAGCGCACGCATCGCCTGCGCGCGCACCCGCGGCAGGTCGTGCTCCGCCAGCAGGGCGGCGCCGTCACCGGCCCCGGCGACGTCGTGCCGGGCGACGACCTTGAGGCACATCTCGGCCGGGCGGTAGTGCTCGTCCGCGAGGCCCGCGACGATCGCGCTGCTCGCGCTGTCGTGCCAGACGTGCAGCAGCCCGCGCGCGCCCCACGAGCGCACCCAGAAGTCCTTCCACCGGGCGGGGTCGAGGACGCCGTCCCCCGCCTGCCAGTCGTGACCGGTGAGCGAGCGCAGCTCCTCGACGTACCGCTCGCGCGGCGCCCCGCCGAGCAGGTCCACGCAGACCGACACGAAGGTGGGCGTGCCGAGGCGCGCGGCCAGGTCCTCGATGAGCTCCGCCACCGGCGGCCGCGACTCGACCATGCCGCTACCGTGCCCTACATGAGCACCCCACGCCATTCTCCACCTCCCCCGCTTCGCTGGCTCCTCCGGTGGACAACGCCGCGGGGACCCCGCATGAGCCCCGACGTCGATGTCCTGGTCGAGCGAGCCCGCACGTGGGCGGCGCAGGATCCCGACCCCCAGACCCGCGCCGAGCTCGAGCAGGTGATCACCGACGTGATCGCCGACGACCCCGCAGCCGCAGCCGACCTGGCCGACCGCTTCCGCGGCACCCTCGCCTTCGGGACCGCCGGTCTGCGCGGCGCCCTCGGCGCGGGTCCCAACCGGATGAACCGCGTGGTCGTGCTCCGGGCGGCCGCCGGGCTGGCGGCCTACCTGCACGAGCAGGGCCACGCCACGGCCGGGGGCCACGGTGCCTCGGTGGTGATCGGGTACGACGCGCGACACAACTCCGACGTCTTCGCCCGCGACACCGCGGCCGTCATGACCGGCGCGGGCTTCACGGCCTGGGTGATGCCTCGTGCGCTGCCGACGCCCCTGCTCGCCTTCGCGATCCGTGAGCTCGGCTCGGTCGCCGGCATCATGGTGACCGCCAGCCACAACCCGCCGCAGGACAACGGCTACAAGGTCTACCTGGGCGACGGCAGCCAGATCGTGGCACCGGCAGACGCCGACATCGCGCGCCACATCGCCGCCGTCGGTGCCCTCGACTCGGTCCCGCGTGGACCTGCGGGAACGGTCCTCGGCGAGGACATCGTCGACCACTACCTCGACACCGTCGCCGGCCTGGCCGCCGACGGTCCGCGCGACCTCGCGATCGTCTACACCCCGCTGCACGGCGTCGGCGGCACGTCGGTCACCCAGGTGCTCGAGACGGCCGGCTTCGCGGCACCCACGATCGTCCCCGAGCAGGAGCAGCCCGACCCGGACTTCTCCACGGTCGGCTTCCCGAACCCCGAGGAGCCCGGCGCCATGGACCTCGCCCTGGCCCTCGCCGAGCAGACCGGCGCCGACCTGGTCGTGGCCAACGATCCGGACGCCGATCGGTGCGCGGCCGCGGTCCCGGGGCTCCAGGGCTGGCAGATGCTGCGCGGTGACGAGGTCGGGGCGCTGCTGGCGCACCGTCTGCTGAGCTCGGGCAAGCAGGGCACGTATGCGTGCTCGATCGTCTCCTCGTCGCTGCTGAGCAAGCTCGCCGCCGCCTCCGGCCAGCCGTTCGAGGAGACCCTCACCGGCTTCAAGTGGATCTCGCGGGTCGACGACCTTGCCTTCGGCTACGAGGAGGCACTGGGCTACTGCGTCGACCCCGAGCACGTCCGCGACAAGGACGGTGTCTCCGCCCTGCTCCTGCTGTGCGAGCTGGCCGCCGAGCTCAAGGCCGAGGGACGCGGACTCCTCGACCTGCTCGACGACATCGCCACCGAGCACGGGCTGCACGCCACCGACCAGGTCTCGGTGCGGGTCGACGACCTCGGCATCATCGCTGCGGCGATGGAGCGGCTGCGGGCGACCCCGCCGACGTCCCTGGGCGGCCTGGAGGTCGTGGCCACCGAGGACCTCGCCCTCGGCTCGGCCGGGCTCCCCCCGACCGACGGGCTGCGCTACCGCCTCGCCGAGGGGGCACGCGTGATCGTGCGTCCCAGCGGCACCGAGCCCAAGATCAAGTGCTACCTCGAGGTGGTGATCCCGGTCGAGCCGTCCGGCGGCGTGCCGGCGGCGCGGATCGTCGCGGCCGGTCGTCTCGACGCGATCGGGTCCGACATCCGCGCCGCGGCCGGTCTCTGAGGTCAGACGAGCAGGAGCACGACGAAGACGACGAGCGAGACCGCCAGCAGGGCGATCTCGGCCACGGCCGGCGACCGGGTGATGTCCTCGGCGAAGCGTCCCTGGTCGGTCGAGCGGGCCTTGATGCCCTCGATCGCCAGTGCGTCGGCGACTCGCGACCGGATCCGCTCCTCGACGAACAACCCGTACGACGTCCTGGCGGTGTCGGCCGCCTCGGGGGTGGTGGGGAACGACGGCACCATCCCCATCATCGCCCCGGGCGAGCCACTCGCGCGTCCGCCACTGCCGTCACGGTGCAGCTGACGCCGGGTGCGCCCGACCGCTGTCGAGGTGTAGCGCTTGTCGCCGGCGAAGACGACCAGCACCTGGCGCACCGAGACCGACTCGATCGCGGCCAGCGGCAGCGTGACCGTCTCCAGCATGTTGCGCATCACCAGCCGGGTGTCGTCGAGCTCGAGGCGCGGACGCAGCATCGCCGACCACGCCAGGGTGCCGAAGAAGACGGCGACGCAGATCACGGCGTACGACGGATCGCCCTCGGCGTCGAGCACAGCGGCGAGCACCACACCGACCGCAGCCGCGACGGCGAAGGTGCCCAGCACCCGGCCCGACGTGACGCTGAACCGCTGGATCTCGCGGTCGCCGGTGGCCCCGCTCATGGATTGTCCTGACCGGTCACTCGCTCGGGTCCTCCTGGTGCACGTGTGGCAGCTTTCCCACTCCTGATGCACCAACCCTATGCTGACCGCTATGGCTACACCCGCTACGGCTGACCCCACCGACTTCTCCGACGTGACGCGGTCCCAGGCTTCCCTGTCCCGCTTCCTGCACGGCCTGCCGGGCGTCGACCAGGTCGGCGCCGATGCGCGCGCGGCCTCGCTCGCCACCCGCTCCATCAAGACCACGGCCAAGGCACAGGGGCTCGACCTCGCGATCACCATGGTCGACCTGACCACGCTCGAGGGTCAGGACACCGTCGGCAAGGTGCGCGCCCTCGCCGCCAAGGCCATGCGCCCCGACCCGGCCGACCCGTCGTGCCCGGCGGCCGCTGCCGTCTGCGTCTACCCCGACATGGTCGCCACCGCCAAGGAGGTCCTCGGCAGCTCAGGCGTGAAGGTCGCCGCCGTCGCAACCGCCTTCCCCAGCGGCAGGGCGGCGCTCGACATCAAGCTGGCCGACACCCGCGACGCCGTCGAGGCGGGCGCCGACGAGATCGACATGGTGATCGACCGGGGAGCGTTCCTCTCGGGCCACTACCTCCAGGTCTTCGACGAGATCGTCGCCGTGCGGGAGGCCTGCGCGCGTCCCGCAGGCCAGGAGGACGCGCACCTCAAGGTGATCTTCGAGACCGGCGAGCTGCAGACCTACGACAACGTACGACGGGTCAGCTGGCTGGCGATGATGGCCGGCGCCCACTTCATCAAGACCTCGACCGGGAAGGTCCAGCCGGCCGCCACCTTGCCGGTGACCCTGATCATGCTCGAGGCGGTGCGCGACTTCCGCGAGGCCACCGGCCAGATGATCGGGGTCAAGCCGGCGGGAGGGATCCGCACGGGCAAGGACGCCCTGAAGTACCTCGTCATGGTCAACGAGGTCGCCGGACCCGACTGGATGTCCCCCGACTGGTTCCGCTTCGGCGCCTCGACCCTGCTCAACGAGCTGCTCATGCAACGCACCAAGCTCACCACCGGCCGCTACTCCGGCCCCGACTACTTCACCCTGGACTGAGGCACCGATGGCAACGACAACCTCCACCAACCCCGTGTGGGACTACGCCCCCGCCCCCGAGTCGCGCAGCATCGTCGACCTCAAGGCGTCCTACGGCCTCTTCATCGACGGCGAGTTCGTCGACGGCCACGGGTCCTCGTTCAAGACGATCAGCCCCGCGACCGAGGAGGTGCTCGCCGAGGTCGCCGAGGCCGACGACGCCGACGTCGACGCCGCGGTCAAGGCGGCCAGGCGTGCCTACACCCGGGTCTGGTCGCGGATGCCCGGCAGCGAGCGGGCCAAGTACCTCTACCGCATCGCGCGGATCATCCAGGAGCGCGGCCGCGAGCTCGCGGTCCTGGAGTCGCTCGACAACGGCAAGCCGATCAAGGAGTCGCGCGACGTCGACATCCCGGTCGTGGCGGCTCACTTCTTCTACTACGCCGGCTGGGCCGACAAGCTGGAGCTCTCCGGGTACGCCGGCCCCGACGGCAGCGCACCGCGCCCGCTGGGCGTGGCCGCGCAGATCATCCCCTGGAACTTCCCGCTCCTGATGCTGGCGTGGAAGATCGCCCCAGCACTCGCCTGCGGCAACACCGTCGTCCTCAAGCCGGCCGAGACGACGCCACTGACCGCGCTGCTCTTCGCCGAGATCTGCCAGCAGGCGGACCTGCCGCCGGGAGTCGTCAACATCGTGACCGGCGCCGGTGGCACCGGCCAGGCCATGGTCGACCACCCCGACGTCGACAAGGTCGCCTTCACCGGCTCCACCGCCGTCGGCAAGGCGATCGCCCGGGCCATCGCCGGCACCGACAAGAAGGCGACGCTCGAGCTCGGCGGCAAGGCCGCCAACATCGTCTTCGACGACGCCCCGCTGGACCAGGCCGTCGAGGGCATCGTCAACGGCATCTTCTTCAACCAGGGCCACGTGTGCTGCGCCGGCTCGCGACTGCTGGTGCAGGAGTCGATCGCCGACGACCTGCTGGAGCGGCTCAAGCGGCGGATGTCGACGCTGCGCGTGGGCGACCCGCTCGACAAGAACACCGACGTCGGCGCGATCAACTCCGCCGAGCAGCTCGCCCGGATCCGCGAGCTGAGCGACATCGGTGAGGCCGAGGGCGCCGAGCGCTGGGCACCCGCCTGCGACCTGCCCGCGCAGGGTTTCTGGTTCCCGCCGACGCTGTTCACCGGGGTCACCCAGGCGCACCGGATCGCCCGCGAGGAGGTCTTCGGGCCCGTCCTGTCGGTCCTCACCTTCCGCACCCCCTCCGAGGCGGTGGAGAAGGCCAACAACACGCCGTACGGCCTCTCGGCCGGCGTCTGGACCGAGAAGGGCTCGCGCATCCTCCACATGGCCGGCGCGCTGCGCGCCGGGGTCGTGTGGGCCAACACCTTCAACAAGTTCGACCCGACGAGCCCCTTCGGTGGCTACAAGGAGTCCGGCTACGGCCGCGAGGGCGGCCGTCAGGGCCTCGCCGCCTATCTCAAGACCGAGCAGGGGGGCCGCTGACATGGCTGCACGCATCGACGTCCGCAAGACCTACAAGCTCTACATCGGCGGGGCCTTCCCCCGCTCGGAGTCGGGCCACTCCTATGTCGTCAACGACGCGAAGGGACGTTTCGTGGCCAACGCCGCCCTGGCCTCCCGCAAGGACGCCCGCGACTCCGTGGTCGCCGCCCGCAAGGCCTTCGGGTCCTGGTCGAGCCGCACCGCCTACAACCGGGCCCAGATCCTCTACCGCGTCGCGGAGATCATGGAGGACCGCCGTCCACAGTTCATCGCTGCGCTCCAGCAGTCGGAGGGACTGACGGCCGCCCGGGCCAACACCGCCCTCGACGCCGCGATCGACCGTCTCGTCTGGTACGCCGGGTGGGCCGACAAGCTCACCCAGGTCGTCGGCAACGCCAACCCGGTGGCCGGACCCTTCTTCAACCTCAGCACGCCCGAGCCGACCGGCGTGGTCGCCGTGCTGGCGCCGCAGGAGTCGTCGCTGCTGGGCCTGGTCTCGGTCGTCGCGCCGGCGATCGTCACCGGCAACACCGTCGTGGTCGTCTCCTCCTACGACCGGCCGCTCCCGGCGGTGACCTTCGCCGAGGTGCTCGCCACCTCCGACGTCCCCGGCGGCGTGGTCAACCTCCTGACCGGCTCGGCGGCGACGATCGCGCCGTGGCTGGCCGCCCACATGGACGTCAACGCGATCGACCTGGTCGGTGTCGCGGGCGACCGCGAGCTGGCGACCGACCTCGAGGTCGCGGCCGCCGACAACCTCAAGCGCGTACGACGTGCGCCTGCCGCCGAGCCCGACTGGAGCGCCACGCCGTCGCTGACGAGCATGACGGACTTCGTCGAGATCAAGACCGTGTGGCACCCGATGGGAGTCTGAGGCGCACCCGCGTTTCGATCTCGGCCCGCTCGGGTAGGTGGCGCGTCGAGCACGCGTCGACACGGAGCGGGCTCACGGCCCGTTCGAACCAGGAGGCAGCGCCGGTGACCCACGACCCTGCCAGGACACCCGCGGCGCCGAGACGCCGCCACGGTCGAGACGGCGGCGGTGCCAGGACCAGGGCACGTTGCCTCGTCCTGGCCCTGACGACCGTGCTGTCGGTGGCGACGATCGCCGGTTGCTCGGCCGACCTCTCCGAGATCGGTGGCGACAATCCCGACTTCGAGCGGTGCCTCGGGAGAGCCGGCGTCTCGCTCGACGGGAGCGACGGCTGGGACTCCACCCGCCAGCGCGAGCTCTGGTCCGAGCCCGGGGCCATCGACTGCGCGTTGGACGAGCTCGACGACGCGGCCCGCGAGGACGCCCTCTCGGGGGCCTTCCTCGATGACGAGGAGGACGAGGCCGACGACTCCCGCGAGAGCCAGTGGGAAGTCATCGGTCGCTGGGCTGCTCGCACGACCGAGAGCGCCTCGGTCGAGGTGACCGTCGAGCGCGGTGCCTCGTTGCTGCAGAGCCTGTGGGTGGCGGACGACGACGCTGTGCAGCCGGCCGACGGCATGTCGAGAGTCGTCGTGGTGGAAGCGCTGCACGCCGCCGGCGACCTCGACTCCTACGACCGCTACCTGAGCCAGCACCCGGACGCCGACGACAGCGCCGACCTGATGGTCGCCTTCATGGGCGGGATCGGTGACAGCAGGCCGGACCCGGACGAGCAGAGCCGCTACTACGAGCTGAGCGACGACCTGGCGGCCGCGGTACGCGGCTGAGTGTCCTCGCTACCGGCGAGCTGACGAGCAGGGGGACCGACGCACCGGTGGGTCCACACCCGTGTCCTGCGAGAATGCAGCCGTGAGCGCCCGGGTGATCGTCGTGGCCGGCCCGTCCGGGTCCGGCAAGTCCCGCCTCGCCGAGCGCACCGGGCTGCCGGTGCTCCGGCTCGACGACTTCTACAAGGACGGCGACGACCCGACCCTGCCGCGCATCGCCGACGGCTTGGCGAATGCGGGACTGGTCGACTGGGACCACCCTGGCTCGTGGCACGAGGACGACGCCTTCGCAGCGCTCGAGGCACTGTGTCGCGACGGCTCCGGAGACGTGCCCGTCTACAGCATCCCCGACAACGCGCGCACCGGCACCCAGCACCTCGACCTCGGCGGCTCGGCCCTGTTCGTCGCCGACGGGATCTTCGCCCAGGAGATCGTCCCTCGCGCCCGTGAGGCGGGTCTGCTGGCCGACGCCCTCTGCCTGCGCCAGCACCCGGCCGTCACGTTCTGGCGCCGACTGACCAGGGACCTGCGCGAGCACCGCAAGCCGCCGCTGGTCCTGCTGCGTCGCGGCGTGGTGCTGATGCGTGCCCAGCGTGGCGTCGTCGGCAACGCCGTCGCCCTGGGCTGTCGACCCGTCGGCAACCAGCAGGCGCTCGACGACGTGGCGGCCCTGGTCGTCGGCGCCCGGACCTGACGTCGTGCGCCCGCTCGACGCCGGCCTGCGCCAGCCCGACCCACGCTCCTGCGGGGCCGCCAGCATGGTCATGGCGCGGCTGCTGCACGACGGCTCGACCTGCACGCCCGACGACTTCCGCGACGAGGTGCTCGGCTGCCACCGGCGGCTCACCTCGTCGCACCCCGGCCACGGCCGGCAGCTGCCCTGGCCGCGGGCGATCGGCACGCCGCCGTGGGCGGTCCGGCGCGAGCTCGAGGCGATCACCGGACGCGACCACGACCTGCACCTGGCCCGCTGGTCCCGGGCGTCGGCGTACGACCTGCTGGCGGCGCGTGGCGGCGCGCTGTACGTCGGCAGCCGGGCACTCCCCCGGCACGTGCTGCTCGTGCTGCCCCCGAGCCGCGTGGGCGGCGCGCAGGACGGCCTGACGGCCTACCAGCCCTCGCGGGGCACCGTGGTGACCCTGACCCGCGACGAGTTCGTCGGGGGACGTCTCGTGTCGGCCGGTTGGCCCTACCCGTGGTTCGCGATCACGCCCGCAGTGCCTTCCTGACGAGAAGCGCACCCACCGCCGCGACGACGACCTCCTGGAGCAGCCGGCGCGGGGACTCCCGCTGGATGCCGCGGTGCCAGTCGTCGAGCGCGACCGGGTAGGGCGAGCGTCCGAAGAACAGCTCGCTGGGCTTGTCGGCGTCGGGCGCGCAGGCGCCGAGCATGCCGGCCACCACCCGCCGACGGCGTGGGGGCGGGGTCGCTCGGGCGATCACGCCCATCGCGGTCAGCCCGACCAACCCGTCGACGACCGCGACCCGCAGGAAGATCGCCTCGTCGCCCCAGTGCGGCACGCTGTCGAGGGCGAAGTGCGAGGCGACCCCGAGGACGAACGCCGACGCGGGTCCCGGAGCAGCGACACCCACCAGCGCGCCGGACACGACGTGGTTGGTGATGATCACCGGGTCAGCCCCGCAGCGCGGCGTACCCGGGCTTGATGACGTCGTCGATGATCGCCAGTCGTTCGTCGAACGGCAGGAAGGCCGACTTCATCGCGTTGACGGTGAACCACTGGAGGTCGTCGAAGCCGTAGCCGAACGCCTCGACCAGCGAGACCATCTCGTCGGTCATCGACGTGCCGCTCATCAGCCGGTTGTCGGTGTTGACCGTGACGCGGAAGCGCAGCTTGGTCAGCAGCCCGATCGGGTGCTCGGCGACCGAGGCCGCCGCCCCGGTCTGCACGTTGGACGCCGGGCAGAGCTCGAGCGGGATCCGCTTGTCGCGCACGTAGGAGGCCAGCCGGCCGAGCTCGACGGTGCCGTCGTCGTGGACGGTGACGTCGTCGATGATGCGCACGCCGTGGCCGAGCCGGTCGGCGCCGCACCACTGCAGCGCCTGCCAGATCGACGGCAGGCCGAAGCCCTCGCCGGCGTGGATCGTGAAGTGGGAGTTCTCGCGCTGGAGGTACTCGAAGGCGTCGAGGTGGCGGGTGGGCGGGTAGCCCGCCTCGGCGCCGGCGATGTCGAAGCCGGCGACCCCGCGCTCGCGCCAGGCGATGGACAGCTCGGCGATCTCCATCGACCGTGCCTGGTGACGCATGGCGGTGAGCAGCTGGCGCACGACGATGGGACGACCCGCCGCGGCGGCATCGGCCGTGCCCTCGTCGAAGCCGGCCTGCACGGCCGCGACGACGTCGTCGAGGCTCAGGCCCTCGGCGACGTGCTGCTCGGGCGCGTAGCGGACCTCGGCGTAGACGACCCCGTCGCTCGACAGGTCCTCGACGCACTCGCGCGCGACGCGGGTCAGCGCCGGTGCGGTCTGCATGACCGCGACGGTGTGGTCGAAGGTCTCCAGGTAGCGCTCCAGCGATCCCGAGTCGGCCGACTCGGCGAACCAGCGGCCGAGCGACTCGGCGTCCGCTGCGGGGAGCTCGTGGCCGATCTCAGCGGCCAGCTCGACGATGGTGGCCGGACGCAGCCCGCCGTCGAGGTGGTCGTGGAGCAAGACCTTGGGAGCCTGGCGTACCTGCTCGCGTGTAGGTTCCATGACGCCATCCAACCACTCGCCCCTGGAGAACACATGCGCACCTTCACCACCTTCGACGAAGTCGCCGCCGCCGTCGGCGAGGAGCTCGGCACGAGCGAGTGGCTGACGGTCGACCAGGAGCGCGTCGACACCTTCGCCGACGCCACCGGCGACCACCAGTGGATCCACGTCGACGTCGACAAGGCGGCCGCCGGACCCTTCGGCGGCACCATCGCCCACGGCTTCCTCACCCTGTCGCTGATCCCGATGCTCGGCACCACGATCTTCGGCTTCGAGACCCCCGGCGCCAAGCTCAACTACGGCGCCAACAAGGTCCGCTTCCCCCACCCCGTGCTGGTCGGCAAGCAGATCCGCTCCACCATCACCCTCACCGCCTGCGACGACCTCCCCATGGGCAAGCAGGTCACCCTCAAGCACGTCATCGAGATCGACGGCGAGTCCAAGCCGGCCTGCGTCGCCGAGACCGTCGTCCTCCTGCTCGCTGAGTGAGGCGCCCGGAGACCGAGCAGCGAGCGGCGACAACGCGTCCGGAGACTGAGCAGCGAGCGCCAGCGAGCGTCCGGAGACTGAGCAGCGAGCGCCAGCGAGCGTCGACGAAGTCCCGGACACCCTGGCTGCGGTCGCTACCCGGCTCACGGGGCTTCGTCGACGTCCTCGCCCAGGGGCTCGGACTGCTCAGCCTCCGCTCGGACTGCTCAGCCTCCGCTCGGACTGCTCAGCCTGCTCGGACTGCTCAGCCGATGCGGTCGATGATCAACGGTTGCGCGACGACCTCGTCCGCCGAGCCGACGTCGTAGCCGCCCTCCAGCGAGGCCAGCGCCCGGTCGAAGCGGGCAGGCTCGTCGGTGAGGAGGGTGAAGAGGGGCTCGCCGGCGGTGACCGGGTCGCCCGGGCGGGCGTGCCAGACGACGCCGGCACCGGCCTGCACCGGGTCCTCCTTGCGCGCTCGGCCCGCTCCGAGACGCCAGGCAGCCAGGCCGACGGCCATCGCGTCGAGCCGGGTCAGGACACCGGTCGACGGCGCGGTCACGACGTGGGACTCCCGCGCGGTGGGCAGCACGGCGTCGGGGTCGCCGTCCTGGGCACGGATCATCGCCTTCCAGGCATCCATGGCGGACCCGTCGGCCAGCTTGTCGGCCGGGTCGACGTCGTCACGTCCGGCTGCGACGAGCATCTCGCGGGCGAGAGCCACCGTGAGCTCGACGACGTCGGCGGGGCCGCCCCCGGCCAGGACCTCGACGGACTCCGCGACCTCGATCGCGTTGCCCGCGGTCAGGCCGAGCGGCGTGGACATGTCGGTCAGCAGGGCGACGGTGCGGACGCCGGCGTCGGTGCCGAGGGCGACCATGACCTCGGCCAGCTCGCGCGCGGAGTCGACGTTCTTCATGAAGGCACCCGAGCCGACCTTCACGTCGAGCACGAGCGCACCGGTGCCCTCGGCGATCTTCTTGCTCATGATGGAGGAGGCGATGAGCGGGATCGCCTCGACCGTGCCGGTGACGTCGCGCAGGGCGTAGAGCTTCTTGTCGGCGGGGGCGAGGCCGTCGCCGGCCGCACAGATCACGGCGCCGACCGACTCGAGCTGGGCCATCATCTCGTCGTTCGACAGTGCGGCGCGCCAGCCGGGGATCGACTCGAGCTTGTCGAGCGTGCCGCCGGTGTGGCCGAGCCCGCGGCCCGACAGCTGCGGGACCGCGACGCCGCAGGCGGCGACCAGCGGCGCGAGCGGCAGGGTGATCTTGTCGCCGACCCCGCCGGTGGAGTGCTTGTCGGCGGTGGGTCGCGAGAGCGAGGAGAAGTCCATCCGCTCGCCCGAGGCGATCATCGCGGCGGTCCAGCGGCCGATCTCGGGACGCTCCATGCCGTTGAGCAGGATCGCCATCGCGAGCGCGGCCATCTGCTCGTCGGCCACCTCACCGCGGGTGTAGGCGTCGATGACCCAGTCGATCTGGCTGTCGCTGAGGGTGCCGCCGTCACGCTTGGCGAGGATGACCTCGACGGCATCATGGGCTGTCATGCGGGAGACCCTACGGCGTACCGACGGCGACCGACTCGTAGCCCCGGAGCACGAAGGTCCCGCGCGACTCCGGCTCGCCCACGAGCCGCAGGTCGGGGTGGCGCGCCCACAGCGCACCGACCGACTCGACCAGCTCCATCCGGGCCAGTGGCGCTCCCAGGCAGAAGTGCACGCCGGCGCCGAAGGCCACGTGCGGGTTGCTCGCGCGGGCGACGTCGAAGGTGTCCGGAGCGTCGAAGACCGCCGGGTCACGGTTGGCCGCGCCCAGCAGCGCAGCCACCTTCTCGCCCGCGGCGATGCTCACGCCGGCGATCTCGACGTCCTCGGTGGCGGTCCGCTCGAAGAGCTGGAGCGCGGAGTCGAAGCGCAGCATCTCCTCGACGGTCAGCGCCACGTCGTCGCCCGGGCGGAGCCCCCGTCGCAGCATCGCGACCAGCCCGTTGCCGAAGACGTTGACCGAGGCCTCGTGACCGGCGTTGAGCAGCAGGACGACCGCCGCGACGACCTCGTCGTCGCTCAGCTCGGTGGCCGCCAGGTCGGTGATCAGGTCGTCGGCACCCCGCCGCCGTCGTACGACGAGCAGGTCGCGCACGAGCGCGGCGAAGTCGGCGGCCGCCTCGACCGCGGCCGACTGCACCTGCGCCGAGGGCGACGGCTCGTACATCCGCACGATCGCCTGCGACCAGCGCCGCAGGTCGGCGGTGTGGCTCGCCGGCACGCCGAGCAGCTCGGCGATCACCAGCACCGGCAACGGCTCGGCGTAGGCGCCGATCACGTCGAACCCGGTCGTGGCGACCACGGGTGCGACCTCGTCGAGCAGCGTCGACGCGAGCTCCTGCACGCGGGGTCGCAGCCGCTCGATGTGGCCGCGGTTGAAGGCGCGGGCGACCGGCCGTCGGAGTCGGGTGTGGTCGGGCGGCTCGTTCTCCATCATCTGGTTGCGGTGCAGCAGGTTGAAGGGCTCCATCACCTCCGTCGGCTGCCGGTCGCTCCAGAGCCGCGCGAGGCGGCGATCACGCAGCACCGCCCCCGCTGCGGCGTGGTCGAAGGTCAGCCAGGTCCCGGACGGCTCGTGCCGGGCGACCGCGTGGCGGGCCCGCTCGGCGGCGAAGTGGGGATAGGGGTCGGCCACGACCTCCGGGTCGGAGAGGTCAAGCGAGGTCGTCGGGACCGAAGGCATCCGGCAGCACCTCGTCCATCCGCTTCACACCTGAGACCGTCATCAGCAACAGGTCGGGACCACCGTTCTCGAAGAGCAGCTGTCGGCAGCGCCCGCACGGCATGATGATCTGCCCCTGGCCGTTGACGCAGGCGAAGTGGGTCAGGCGCCCGCCGCCGGTGATGTGCAGCTGGCTGACCAGCCCGCACTCGGCGCAGAGCGCGACGCCGTAGGCGGCGTTCTCGACGTTGCACCCGACCACGACCCGACCGTCGTCGACCAGGGCCGCGGCCCCCACCGCGAAGTGCGAGTAGGGCGCATAGGCGTGCCCCATCGCCTCGACGGCGGCAGCCTGGAGCGAGCCCCAGTCGAAGTCCCCGGCGCTAACCGGACGACCCCTTCCGATAGGTCTGGCCATCTGCTGCGGGCATGCGTAGTCGCTGGGAGGCGAAGGCGAGCACGAGCAGGGTGATGACGTAGGGCGTCGCCGACACGAAGTCACCCGGCACCTCGTCGATGAGGAGGTAGACCAGTGCGACGACGCCGCCGATCCCCATCGTCAGCAGCCCGCCCAGACGCTTGCCGCGCAGCAGGAGCACGACCCCGCCGACCACGGCGAGCACGGCGACGGCGAGCAGCAGGGCACGCACGGACGTGCCGCCCTGGCGCAGCCCGAGGGTCTGGGTGTAGCCGAACAGACCGGAGCCCGCCAGCAGGCCACCGGGTCGCCAGTTGCCGAAGAGCATCGCTGCCAGGCCGATGTAGCCGCGGCCGCCGGTCTGGCCGTCGCGGTAGTTGCTGGAGGCGACCATGGCCAGGAAGCCACCCGCCATCCCGGCGAGACCACCGGAGACGATGACGGCGCCGAACTTGTAGCGCATCACCGCGACGCCCAGCGACTCCGCGGCCGAGGGGCTCTCGCCGCACGAGCGCAGCCGCAGGCCGAAGGCCGTGCGCCAGAGCAGGAAGTAGCTGGCGACCAGCACCGCGAGGCTGATCACGATCAGCACCGACAGGTTGGTGCACAGGGCACCCAGCAGGGAGGCGACGTCGGAGACCAGGAAGATGTTCTTGTCCTCGACCTCGCCGAGCTTGTCGCTCAGTGGACCGATCGTGATCGTCGGCAGGCTGGCGATCTTCGGTGACTGCGTGGCGCCGCCTCCGGGCAGCCCGACGAAGGTGAGCGCGGCGAGGTACTGCACCGCGCCGAGGGCGATGATGTTGATCGCGACACCGGAGATGATGTGGTCGACGCCGAAGATCACGGTGGCGACTGCGTGGATCAGGCCACCGATCATGCCCATCGCGATCGCACCGATGATGCCGGCCCAGGCGCCGTAGGTGTAGCCGAAGTAGCCGGCACCGTACGTGCCGAGGATCATCATGCCTTCGAGGCCGATGTTGACGACCCCGGCTCGCTCGGCCCACAGGCCGCCGAGGCCGGCCAGCATGATCGGCATCGTCGCGACCAGGGTCGCGGCGATCGTGCCCGAGGAGGTGATGTCGTCGGCCCCGGTGACCACGCGCAGCACGCTGAGCAGGACGAAGCCGACGACGAGCCCGACGATGAGCCACCATCGCGGCGTACGGCCGGACAGCGGGTGGGGCCGCTTCACGGCCTGGGCGGCGGGAGGTCGCGTGGTCGTGCTCATGCCGGCACCTCCTTCTTGTGGCTGGGACCGCTCGGGTCAGTCGGTCCTACGGGATCCTTCGGACGTCGAGCGCCCTGGCCACCTGCTGCTGCTCCAGGCGCACGCCGACGCGGCGTACGACCTCGTAGGAGATGACGACCGTCAGGACGATGACGCCCTGGGTGATCGCCACGATGTCGGGCGAGACTCCCACCAGGATCTGCAACGGGTTGGACTGCTCGTCGAGGAACGCGAAGAGCAGGGCTCCGAGCGCGATGCCGATCGGGTGGTTGCGGCCGAGCAGCGCGATCGCGATGCCGGCGAAGCCGAGCCCGGACTGGAACGTCGAGCCGTAGGAGTAGGAGTCGCCGAAGAGGATCGGCAGGCCGACCAGTCCGGCGACGCCCCCGGAGATCAGCATCGCTCCGATCGTCATCCGCTTGACGCTGATGCCCGAGGCGACGGCTGCCGTCGTCGACTGACCGGTGGCGCGCAGGTTGAACCCGAAGCGGGTCTTGTTGAGGACGAACCAGTAGGCGAAGCCGGCCGCGACCGCGATGAAGATGAAGCCGTAGATCTCGGTGTTGGCGGTGTCGCCGATGGTGAAGCCGGGGATCCGGCTCCCCTCGGGGATCTCCTTGGTGCCCAGGGTGTTGCTGCCCTCCTCGCTGCACGGCTGCCTTGCGCAGGAAGTAGGCGACCAGGGAGGTGGAGATGAAGTTGAGCATGATCGTCGAGATGACCTCGCTGACCCCTCGGGTCGCGCGCAGCAGGCCGGCGATGCCGGCCCACGCAGCACCGACGAGGACGGCGGCGGCGATGGCGAGGGCGGTGTTGAGGTAGCCGGGGAGCCACGCCTCACCGGCCACGACGGCGGCGACGAAGGCGGCGACACGGTACTGACCGTCGACGCCGATGTTGAAGAGGTTCATCTTGAAGGCCACCGCGACCGCGAGGCCGGAGAGGTAGAGCACGGTCGCGTTGTTGATGATGTTGGCGAGGTTGCGCTGCTCGGGGACCGACAAGATGGTCTTCCAGACCTCCCCCACCGGGTCGTCGGCGATGATCAGCACCAGGCTGGTGATGGCGAAGGCGGCCGGAGTGCGAGCACGGCGGCGGCCAGCCGAGGACGAGCTGCGTCACGCGGGCGGTCATACCGAGGCCCCCGCACCGGTCATCGCGGAGCCGAGCTGCTGCGGGGTGACGTCGGAGGGGTCGAAGGTGCCGACCAGCTGGCCGCGCAGGATGACCTCGATCGTGTCGGACAGACCGATCAGCTCGTCGAGGTCGGCGGAGATGAGCAGCACGGCGAGGCCCTCCCGGCGGGCGTTCTTGATGTGTTCCCAGATGGCGGCCTGGGCGCCGACGTCGACGCCACGGGTCGGGTGGGCGGCGATGAGCAGGATCGGGTCACCGCTCATCTCGCGGCCGACGATCAGCTTCTGCTGGTTGCCGCCGGACAGGGCCCGCGCGAGCACTCCCGGACCGGGGGTACGGACGTCGTACTCCTCGATGATGCGCACGGTGTCGGCGCGGGCGGCGCGCTTGTCGACCAGCCCGTGGCGCACGCTCGGGGCCCGTCCCTGGTGGCCCAGGACGCGGTTCTCCCAGAGCGGGGAGTCGAGCAGGAGCCCGTGGCGGTGCCGGTCCTCGGGGATGTAGCCGATCCCGCTCTCGCGGCGCTCGCGGGTCGACGCGCCGGTGAGGTCGGCGTCGGCGAGCCGGATCTCGCCGGTCGCCGCGGAGCGCATGCCCATGATCGCCTCGACCAGCTCGGCCTGGCCGTTGCCCTCGACGCCGGCGATGCCGAGGATCTCACCGCGGTGGATCTCGAAGGAGATGTCGTCGAGGAGCGGCTTGGAGCCGGAACCGGCCAGCGAGAGGCCGGAGACGCTCAGGAGCACCTCGTCGGTGACGGTGGAGGCCTCGCTGCTCGGCGAGGGCAGCTCGGAGCCGACCATCAGCTCGGCCAGGTCGCGGGCGGTCACCGACGACGGGTCGGTGACGGTGGTGACGGTGGTGCCGCGGCGGATCACGGTGATCTCGTCGGCGACGGAGAGCACCTCGTCGAGCTTGTGGGAGATGAAGATGACCGCGAGGCCCTCGTCCTTGAGGCCGCGCAGGTTGCCGAAGAGCTCGTCGACCTCCTGGGGCACCAGGACGGCGGTCGGCTCGTCGAGGATGATCGTCTCCGCGCCGCGGTAGAGCACCTTGAGGATCTCGACCCGCTGGCGCGCTCCGACGCCGAGCTCCTCGACCATGCGGTCGGGCTCGATGCCGAGGCTGTAGGAGTCGGAGATCTCGATGATCCGGGCGCGGGCCCTGCCACCGATGCCGTGCATGCTTCTCGGCTCCCAGGACGACGTTCTCCAGGACGGTGAGGTTGTCGGCGAGCTGGAAGTGCTGGAAGACCATGCCGACGCCGGCCTTGATCGCGTCCGACGGCGAGCCCATCGACACCTGGGTGCCGTTGACCTCGATCGTGCCCGAGTCGGGGCGCTGCACGCCGTAGAGGATCTTCATCAGCGTCGACTTGCCGGCGCCGTTCTCCCCCACGATGGCGTGGATGGTGCCGCGCTGGACGTCGATGTTGATGTCGTCGTTGGCGATGACACCGGGGAAACGCTTACCGATCCCGCGCAGTCGCACGGCCGGGACCTGCTCCTGGTCGAGCGGTGGTTCGGACGCCTCGAGGGGCGCGGGGTTCGACACAGGGGTCTCCTTCGTCGGCGGCGGGTTTGCAGGCTACTCGTGGGGGTCTCGCGGAGGCTACTCGCTCGGAGTCGCTCGCAGACGGAACGGGCCGCGGATACGCTCGAAAGCGCACCCGCGGCCCGGTGGAGACTGTCGTGCTGGTCAGACCGGCTCCGATCAGGGAGCGGTCGGGACCTCGATCTCACCGTCGATGATCTGCTGCTTGTAGGCGTCGAGGTCGCCGGCGATGTCGTCGACGAACCCGCCGCTGGTGGAGTAGCCCACACCGTCGACCGCGAGGTCGTAGGTGGTGACACCCGTCGGGACGGTGCCCGCCGACGACCTCGGAGAGGTAGGTGTAGACCGCGACGTTCGACGTTCTTCAGCATGGAGGTCAAGATGACGTCCTGCACCGACGGGTCGGCGGTGTTGTACTGGTCGGAGTCGACACCGATGGCCAGGTTGCCCGACTCGGACGCGGCCTCGAACACACCGCCACCGGAACCGCCGGCAGCGTGGTAGACGATGTCGGCGCCGTTGTCGAACATGCCCTGCGCGGCCGTCTTGCCCTTGGCCGGGTCACCGAAGCCGGAGAAGTCCGGGACCTGGGTGAGGTAGGTGACGTCGACCGTGATGTCGGGGTCGACCGCAGCCACACCGGCCTCGTAGCCGGCCTGGAACTTCTGGATCAGCGGCGTCTCGACGCCACCGACGAAGCCGACCTGGCCGGTCTCGGACTTCAGCGCGGCGGCCGCACCGACGAGGAAGGAACCCTGCTCCTCGGCGAAGACCAGGCTGGCGACGTTGGCCGAGTCAGCGAGGCTCGCGTCGTCGATGATGGCGAAGTTGACGTCCGGGTACTCCTCGGAGACGACGCCGACCGACGGGCCGTAGGCGAAGCCCACGGCGATGATCGGGTTGAAGCCGGCGTCGGCGAAGGTGCGCAGGCGCTCCTCGCGGGCGTTCTCGGCCTCGCCGTCCTCGGCCTCGGACTCCTGCGACGTCACACCGAACTCGGTGACGGCCTGGTCGAGACCGGCGGCGGCCGAGTCGTTGAACGACTGGTCTCCGCGGCCGCCGACGTCGTAGGCCATGCCGACCATGACGTCGCTCTCGGGAGCGGCGGGCTCGGCGTCGGTGGACTTCGCCACCGGTGCTGCTCGTCTCGGCGGTGCCAGGGTCGGTGCCCGTCTCAGGGTCATCGCTTCCACACGCGGTGAGCGCCAGGATGCCGGCGCTCAGAAGTGCTGCAATCTTGGTCGTACGACGCAAGATTCCTCCTCGGGTAAGGGTGTCCACGTGGGGTTGGGACACGAAATCAGACGTCACCCTAACCACGCCGGGGCCATCAATGCATGACTAACTCAGACAAATCCCGGGTTGTTACACGTCGGTGACCAAAGCGGCGACCGCCGACTCGGCCAGGATCCGGGCTCCGAGCCCGATCGCGCGCTCGTCGACGCGCAGATTCCCCTGGTGCAGGTCGTACGTCGGACCGCCCGGCGTGCGCGTGCCGAGGCGGAACATCGCGCCCGGGACCTGGGCGGTGTACCACCCGAAGTCCTCCCCGCCGAGACTCTGCGGCACCCCGGTCCGGCCCGACGGCCCGAGCACCGAGCGCACCGCCGCGGCGACGATCGCGTTGCACCCGGGGTCGTTGACGACCGGCGGGACGCCCTGGAGGTAGTCGACGCGGGCGGTGATCGCGTAGGGGCGCACGATGTCGAGCACCGCCTCCCGCACGATCGGCTCGCAGCGCGCCCAGGAGTCGGCGTCGAGGATGCGCACCGTGCCGCCCGCCATGCCGCGGTCGGGGATGACGTTGACGGCCGAACCGGCCCGCACCATCCCCCACACCACGCTCACGCCGGCCCGCGGGTCGAGCCGGCGGCTCAGCACGGCCGGCAGCTCGGTGGTCACCTTCGCCAGCGCGAAGGTCAGGTCTCCGGTCAGGTGGGGACGCGAGGTGTGGCCGCCGGTGCCCTCGAGATGCACCTCGATCTTGTCGGCGGCGCTCGTCAGGGAGCCGGCGCGCATCCCGATCCGGCCGACGTCGACCGACGGCTCGCAGTGCAGGGCGAAGATCCGGGAGACGCCCTCGAGGGCGTCCTGGGCGATGAGCTGCTTGGCTCCCCCGGGCATGACCTCCTCGGCCGGCTGGAAGAGCACCCGCACCCGGCCCGGCAGCTCGCCGCGCTCGTGCAGCTCGCCGAGGGCGATCGCCGCGCCCAGCAGCGCGGTGGTGTGGACGTCGTGCCCGCAGGCGTGGGCGACACCGGGGACGGTGCTGGCCCAGGGCTCCCCGGACACGTCGGTCACCGGCAGGGCGTCCATGTCGGCGCGCAGCGCCACGACCGGTCCCCCGTCGATGCCGGGGCCGCACCCAGGTCGGCGATGCACCCGTCGTGGTCAACGACCGCAGCTGCCACCCGGCGCGCTCGAGCCGCTCGGCGACCAGGCCGCGTGGTGCGCATCTCGGCCCAGGACAGCTCCGGGTGGGCGTGCAGGTCGCGCCGCAGCTCGATGAGCTCGGCGTCGTACTTGCTCACGACGTCGGCGATCAGAGCGGACGTCGGATCAGGGGACGCGGACAGCTCGGACATTGCCTCGAAGACTACCCATCCGCGTGCGGGTGGGTCATGCTGCGGCGTCGCATCGGTGGCGGGCGGTCGACCGCCTGCCGTCCCGAGGCACCGGCTCGTGCGATGGGGCGCCATGATGAGGGCGTTGCCTCGATCCACGACGGGGCACATCGAGCTGAAGCAGGTGACGGTGGTGCGCGTAGCCGAGGTCGAGATCAGTGGGCCGCCCTCACCGGGGCCGGTGACCAGCGCGGGCGTGGTCGAGGTCCGACCCGCGACCCTGCGGGTCCGGTCGTGAGGAAGTTCCTCGATCACGACGCTGCCCTCGTGGTGATGGCCGACAAGATGGCCGAGGTGAAGCCACGGCTGCGGGGCTGGCTGCACGCGGGCTCGGTGCCGTTCGTGATCGCGGCCGGAGTCGTGCTGATCGTGCTGTCGCCGAGCACGGAGACCAAGGTCGGCGCGGGGATCTTCACCGGCTCGGCGCTCCTGCTGTTCGGCGTGTCCGCGATCTATCACCGCGGCACCTGGCAGCCAGCTGTCTGGGCGCTGCTGCGTCGGCTGGACCACTCCAACATCTTCATCCTCATCGCCGGCACCTACACCGCCTTCGCGATGCTCCTCCTGCAGGGAGACGCCCGCGTGCACCTCCTCGTCGGCATCTGGAGCGGCGCCCTGCTCGGAGTGCTCTTCCGAGTCTTCTGGACCAGCGCCCCTCGCTGGCTCTACACGCCGATCTACATCGGACTGGGCTGGTTCGCGGTGTTCTTCATCCCGGACTTCGTCGAGGGCGCCTCCCGCCTGAGCACCGCCACCGCCGTGTCGGTGGTCGTGCTGCTCGTCGTCGGCGGCCTCTTCTACACCCTCGGTGGCGTCGTCTACGCGCTCAAGAGGCCGAACCCCCGTCCCGCGTGGTTCGGCTTCCACGAGGTCTTCCACGCCTTCACGATCCTCGCCTTCATCGCGCACTACGCGGCGGTCTCGCTGGCGACGTACGCCCTGCGCTGAACGTCCTCGGGACGGCGGTGCTACCCCTCGTCGTACGCCGCCAGGATCCGATCGGCGGCGACCGTCGCCGGCAGGTCTCCCGCCAGCACCTCGGCGCGCACGCCGTCGCGGATCGCGCGGACGCCGGGCGAGTGGCGCAGGCGCTGGTCGAGCTCGTCGCGCACCAGCGCCCAGGTGAAGGCGAGCTGCTGGTCGGCCCGCTTGGCCGCGAGGCCCTGGACCCCCAGGTGCTCGCGGTGGCCGAGCACGTGGTCCCACAGGTCCGAGACACCCACGTCGGTGAGACCCGAGACGGTGACGACCGGCGGCGCCCACTCGCCGTGGCCGCGCACCATCCGCAGCGCGCCGGCCAGCTCGCGCGCTGCCCCGCGCGCCTCCATCTCGCGATCTCCGTCGGCCTTGTTGACCGCGATCACGTCGGCGATCTCGAGGATGCCCTTCTTGATGCCCTGCAGCTGGTCGCCGGTGCGAGCGAGGGTGAGGAAGAGGAACGTGTCGACCATGCCGGCCACGGTCACCTCCGACTGCCCGACGCCGACCGTCTCGACCAGGATCACGTCGTACGACGCCGCCTCGAGCACCGCCATCGCCTGCACCGTCGCGCGGGCGACCCCGCCGAGGGTGCCGGCCGACGGGCTCGGCCGGATGAAGGCGTCGGGGTCGATGCTGAGCTGTGGCATCCGGGTCTTGTCGCCGAGCACGGAGCCCCCGGTGCGCACGCTGGACGGGTCGACGGCCAGCACGCCGACGCGGTGGCCGGCCGCGGTGAGGCGGGTGCCGAGGGTCTCGATGAACGTCGACTTGCCGACGCCGGGCACCCCGCTGATCCCGACGCGTACGGCGGGCGAGTGCACGCCGGCGGCGGGATCGGCCGTCAGCTCCGTCAGCAGCTCGCGCGCCTGGGCGCGCCGGGCCGGCTTGGCCGACTCGACCAGCGTGATCGCTCGGGCCACGTCGGCGCGCCGGCCCTCGCGGATCCCGGCGACCAGGTCGGTCACCGACAGGCTCAATGGTCGAGCTGCTCGCGCAGCTTGCCCAGCAGGTCGAGCGCCGACTCGGCGATGACGGTGCCGGGCAGGAACACCGCGGCCGCCCCCATCTCGAGCAACGTGGGCACGTCGTCGGGCGGGATCACGCCGCCGATGACGACCATGATGTCGTCGCGACCCTGCTCGGCCAGCGCGGTGCGCAGCGCAGGCAGCAGCGCGAGGTGGCCGGCGGCGAGCGAGCTGACCCCGACCAGGTGCACGTCGGCGTCGACCGCCTGCTGAGCGACCTCCTCGGGCGTGGAGAACAGCGGACCCACGTCGACGTCGAAGCCCATGTCGGCGAACGCCGAGACGATGACCTTCTGGCCTCGGTCGTGGCCGTCCTGGCCCATCTTGGCGACCAGGATGCGCGGGCGGCGTCCCTCCGCCTCGTCGAACTCCGCCGTCGCGTCGAGCACCTGCTGCACGAGGGTGTTGCCGTCCTCGCCCACACCGGACTCGTCTCGATACACCCCGCTGATCGTACGGATCACGGCCTGGTGGCGGCCGTAGACCTTCTCCATGGCGTCGGAGATCTCGCCCACCGTGGCCTTGGCCCGAGCGGCGTCGACGGCCAGCGCGAGCAGGTTGCCGTCGAGGTCTCCCCCGCCGGATGCACCCCGCTCGGCCGAGTTGGTGAGCGCCTCGAGCGCACGTCGTACGTCGTCGTCGTCGCGCTCGGCGCGCAACCGCTCCAGCTTGGCGATCTGCTGGCGGTAGACGTCGTCGTTGTCGACCCGCAGCACGTCGAGCTTGTCCTCGGCGGCCAGCCGGTAGGTGTTGACGCCGATGACGGCCTGGGCGCCGGAGTCGATGCGGGCCTGGGTGCGGGCTGCCGCCTCCTCGATGCGCATCTTCGGGATGCCCTGCTCGATGGCCTTCGCCATGCCCCCGGCCT
>CAWGJR010000007.1:0-37953 GCA_963822915.1 uncultured Actinomycetota bacterium | reverse complement strand
GTGCGGATGGGGTAGTCGATGCCGTGGGTGTGGGCTTGGTGGTGGTGGAAGGGGCAGAGGAGGACGGCGTCTCGGGTGTTCGTGCCGCCGCCGTTCTTACCAGGACCGGGTGTGGTGGACGTGGCAGTAGGCGCCGGGGACGTCGCAGGAGGGGTGTTGGCACTGCTTCTGTTCGATGATCAGCGCGATCCGCTGGGGTTCGGTGTGGAACCGGTGGGACCTACCGAGGTCGAGGACGTGGCCGACCTTGTCCAGCACCGCGGGCATGACCTTTGCCTCGCAGGCCAGGCGCAGGAGCTGGCCGGGTGAGACACCGGTGCCGTCCTGGGTGCGACCAGCCTTCTGCGCTGCCGTGGGATGGTCGGTGAAGAGGTCGGCCTCAGCGGTGACGATGATCGTGGCTGCCATCCCGGCCATCTTCGGCAGGCTGGAGAGTGGGTAGCGTTCGATGTACTCGATGAACGCCAACCCCATCTTGTGCGGGGTGGGCGTCTCGTGGTCGTAGGCACCGGCACCCTCGGTGGCACGGACGTGCTTGGGTGAGGCGAGGGCTTGGAGGGCTTTGCGGAACATCTCGGCCTGGAGCTCGGGCAGGATGAACGATCCGCGGACGGTCCCGTCGCCGTTGTTGGCCATCCGCAGCTCGGCCCTCTTCTTCGCCCGCTCCTCCTGGGCCGCCAACGCTTTGGCTTCACGTGCCTCGGCACCCTCGGGGTCGATGGTCTCGAACAGCTTGTGCCCCATCTCGCGCAGGTCGTAGGCGTCGTGGTCGGCTGCCTCGCCGATCAGGTAGGCCTCAGCCCGCACGGCCTCGGTGGCGAACTCCTCGTCCAGGTTGTCGATCGCGACCCCGATCGCGGCCGCCTGCTCAGCCAACACCTCACCGGCCGCGAGGGCCTCCCTGGTCTGGTCGTGGGCAGCCAACGTCTTGGCGAGCTTCGTGCGGCGTCCGGCTTCACCGGAGGTCATCATCGTGATTCGCGACAGCCACTGCGACAGACCCCTCGCACCGATCGCACCGGGTAGGTCCAACGTCTGGGCCTGGAGCAGAGCGCGGGTCTCGACCTCGGCCAACCTGCGACAGGTCCCTGGTGAGTCGGGTGACGCCTGGGTGGTCTCCTCGGCGTTGAGTGACCACGCCGGGGTGTCCTTGATCTGGTCCAACCCGTCTTCGAGCTGGTCGAGGAAACGCAGGATCGGGTGTCCGGTCCTGGTGTCGTCGAGGTGCCTGCTCATGGGTCTACTCAAGCACCCACCACCGACACTCCGGGATCGAGTTTCCCGCTCAACCATGGGGTTGTGGAGAACTTTCGGGGCTACTGCGTCTGTGGACAACTCGGTGGGTATGTCACCGGGTTTCGTCGACGCTCGCTGGCGCTCGCTGCTCAACCTCCGGCAGTGGCGTACGGCGCTCGCTGCTCAACCTCCGGTGATGGGGTGCGGCGCTCGCTGCTCAACCTCCGGCGGTGGGGTGCGGCGCTCGCTGCTCAACCTCCGGACCGACTGGCACTCGTCGCTCGACGTCAACGCCTCCGTACGCTGGCGCCATGAGTGCCACGCTGGTCGCCAAGGACCTCTCCGGTGGCCACGCGCACCGCACGCTCTTCGAGGCGCTCGACCTGACGGTCGCGCCCGGCGACGTCGTCGGGGTGGTGGGGGCCAACGGAGCCGGCAAGACGACGCTGTTGAGCCTGCTCGCCGGCGCTGCCGCGCCGCTGGCGGGCTCGGTGTCGACGGCGCCGAGCGACGCGTTCGTCGGCTGGTTGCCGCAGGAGCACGAGCGGGTCGAGGGCGAGACGATCGCGGCCTACCTCGCACGACGTACTGGTGCCGCCGCAGCGACCGAGGCGATGGAGGCGACCGCGGCCGCCCTCGGCTCCGACGCGCCTGGCGTCGACGAGGCGTACGCCGTCGCCCTCGACCACTGGCTCGCCAGCGGCGCCCCCGACCTCGACGACCGCATCCCGGGCGTGCTGGCCGACCTCGGCCTCGGCGCCGAGACCGGCGCCGACGCGCTGATGACCTCGCTCTCGGGCGGGCAGGCCGCGCGGGTCGGGCTCGCCGCGCTGGTGCTGAGCAGGTTCGACGTCGTGCTGCTCGACGAGCCGACCAACGACCTCGACCTCGAGGGGCTGGCCCGGCTCGAGTCGTGGGTGCAGGGACTGCGGGCCGGCGTGGTGCTGGTGTCCCACGACCGCGAGTTCCTGGCCCGGTGCGTCACCCGCATCGTCGAGCTCGACCTGGCGCAGGGCCAGGTGAGCGTCTACGACGGCGGCTACGACGCGTTCCTCGAGGAGCGCGCGATCGCCCGCCGTCACGCGCGCGAGGCGTTCGAGGAGTACGCCGACAAGAAGGCCGACCTCGTCGGTCGGGCCCGCACCCAGCGTGAGTGGAGCTCGCAGGGCGTGCGCAACGCGATGAAGAAGAGCCCCGACAACGACAAGATCCGGCGCAAGGCGCAGTCAGAGTCGTCGGAGAAGCAGGCCCAGAAGGTGCGTCAGATGGAGTCGCGGATCGCCCGGCTGGACGAGGTCGAGGAGCCCCGCAAGGAGTGGACCCTGCAGTTCCGCGTGGCCGCGGCGCCGCGCTCGAGCACGGTCGTGGCCGCCCTCGACGGCGCCGTCGTACGTCGCGGCGGCTTCACCCTCGGACCGGTCACCCTGCAGGTCAACGCCGGCGACCGGATCGGGATCGTCGGGCCCAACGGCGCCGGCAAGACGACCCTGCTCCAGCTCCTGCTCGGGCGGCTCGACCCCGACGAGGGACGCGCCTCGCTCGGTGCGTCGCTGGCCGTCGGCGAGATCGACCAGGCGCGCTCGGTGCTGCCCGAGCACCTCTCGCTCGGCGACGCCTTCGAGGCCGAGACTCCCGAGCTGGCGCCGGCCGAGGTGCGCACCCTGCTGGCGAAGTTCGGACTGAAGGCCGACCAGGTCACCAGCCGGGTGGGCGCCCTGTCGCCTGGGGAGCGCACCCGCGCCGCACTGGCCCTGCTCCAGGCCCGGGGCGTCAACGTGCTGGTGCTCGACGAGCCCACCAACCACCTCGACCTCCCGGCGATCGAACAGCTCGAGGAGGCGCTCGACGCCTACACCGGCGCGCTGCTGCTCGTCTCCCACGACCGGCGACTGCTCGACGCGGTGCACCTCGACGAGCGGTGGCAGGTCGATTCTGGAACTGTCCTGCAGCTCTAAGGAGCCTGCTTTAAGGTCGACGCCGTGGACACTCTGAGCCGACGGCTGAGCGGCAGGACGATCGTGGTCACCGGAGCAGGCTCCGGCATCGGGCGCGGTACGGCGCTGCGGCTCGCCCGCGAGGGCGCCTACGTCGCCGCGCTGGACGTCGTACCGGACGGGCTGGCGGGGCTCACCGACGACCTCGGCGACGCGAACGGGTCGGAGGGCCAGATCGTCGCCGGCGCGGTCGACATCGCCGACGAGGAGTCGGTCAAGGCCGCGATCGGCACCGTCACCGAGGCGCGCGGCGGGATCGACGCGGTCGTCAACGCCGCGGCCATCCACTACGGCGACCACACCCACGAGATGTCGCTGGACCGCTGGAACAGGCTGCTCTCGGTCAACCTGACCGGCACCTTCCTGATGGTGCGCGAGACGATCCCCGCGCTGCTCGAGTCGCCGCACGGGGGCGTCATCGTCAACTTCTCCTCGACCTCGGCCTTCTTCGCCCACCCCTACATGGCGGCCTACTCGGCGACCAAGGGCGCGATCATGTCGTTCACCCACGCGATCGCGCTGGAGTACGCCGACCGCGGGCTGCGCGCCGTCAGCGTCGTGCCCGGCGGCATCGAGACCGCGATCACCGGCGCGACCCCCGACAACCTGCCCTCCGACATCGACTGGGACAAGTTCGCCAAGCTCATGCCGACCCTCGGGCGAGGGAAGTTCGGCACCCCCGACAGCATCGCCGGGGTCGTCGCGATGCTCGTGAGCGACGACGGCGCCTACATCACCGGCACCGAGATCCGCGTCGACGGCGGCACCCACATGTAGGTCGGACCGGTTCGCGCGGAGCCGGGTCCTACCATTCCCGTGTGGCCCAGACTTCTGCACGACGACCGTGGATGCTGCTCGCTCCGGCGGTGGCGCTGATCGCTGCCACGTCCTTCGTCGGGTGCAGTGCCGACGACGAGCCGTCCACCGCCGGAGAACCCGCGGCAGCCGCAACGCCGACCCCTCAGCCGAGCTCCCCCGCCGAGATCGCTCCGGACGAGTTCTGCGACCTCTTCCTGACGTTCGTCGACGCCAACTCGGAGTTCTCCGCCAAGGTGGACGAGGTGTCCGGACGGGTGCTCCTCGATGCCGCGCGCACGATGTTCGAGCTGCCGACACCGACCGGGATGAGCCCCGGCGCACGGGTCAGCCTCGACGAGCTGGTCGCCGGCACCCTCGACCAGCTGAGCGAGGTGCCGTCCGTGGAGGTCGACACCGCCCCCGACCCCGCCAACGCGGGCGAGGCCGACCCGGGCGCCTTCGACGCCTACCTCCAGGACACCTGTCCGGCCTGATCACGACCGAGCCTGCGAGAGCGTGATCGTCGGTGGTTGAGCAGCGACCGTGGCTGAGGCACGAAGCCACGACGGAGCGTGTCGAAACCCGGTGACACGAACGACGACCCGGCCCGACTACGCCAACCAGTCGGCGTAGAAGATCCCGAGGCCGGCCAGGACGCAGACCCCGGCGATGATCCAGAACCGGATGACCACGGTGACCTCGTCCCAGCCGAGGTGCTCGAAGTGGTGGTGGATGGGCGCGATCCGGAAGATCCGCCTCCCGGTGCCCGTGAGCCGACGGGTCACCTTGAAGTAGCTCATCTGCAGCAGCACGGACATGGTCTCCATCACGAACAGTCCGGCGATGACGACCATGAGCAGCTCGGTCCGCGACATGATCGCCAGACCGGCCAGGGCACCGCCGAGGGCCAGCGAGCCGACGTCACCCATGATGATCTGGGCCGGCTTGGCGTTCCACCACAGGAAGCCGACGCAGGCTGCGGCGATCGCGGAGGCGAGCACGGCGAGGTCGAGCGGGTCGCGGACCTCGTAGCACTGCGCCTTCACCACCGAGGCGTCCGCCGACCCGCACCGCTGCTTGCTCTGCCAGATGTTCACCACGGTGTAGGCGAAGAAGACCATCGCCGCCGAGCCGGCCAGCAGGCCGTCGGCCCCGTCGGTGAGGTTGGTCGCGTTGGACGTCGCGGTCACGATGAACCAGATGACCAGCAGCATCACCACCAGCGGCAGCTTGATCCCCCAGTCGTGGGTGGTGGAGATGTACTGCGACGCGGGCCGCACGCCGCGGTCGTCGGCGAAGAGCTGGGTCGCGAGGAGCCCGAACCCGAGGGCGACCACGGTCTGCCCGGCCATCTTCGCGCGACTGGAGAGGCCCTGGTTGTGCTGCTGGTAGACCTTGATGAAGTCGTCGAGGAACCCGACCGCGCCACAGCCGAAGAGGAGCAGCAGCAGGAGCCACGCACTCGCGCTCGGCAGACCCCCCGTGACCAGCGTGGCCAGCAGGTAGGCGACCACGGCACTCACCAGGATCACCAGGCCGCCCATCGTCGGCGTACCCCGCTTGACGTGGTGGGTCGCCGGCCCGTCGTGCCTGATCGGTTGACCGAAGCCGTGCCGCGTGAACCAGCCGATGGCCAGTCGGGTGCCGAGCAGCGACACGATCGCCGCCAGCGCGCCACTCAGCAGGATTGCCCGCATGTCGGGCCCGCTCAGGTGGCGCTGGGTGAGTCACCCTGCGGCGGGGTCGCCTCGGTCGGCGGAGCCGCTGCCGGACGGCGCCACGCTCGGCGGGGCCGATGTCGGCGGGGCCGACTGCCGGCGGCGCCTCGGTCGGCGGAGCACCCGTCGGCGGAGCCTCGGTCGGAGCGTCGGCCACCGGCGGGGTGGTGCCCTCGGGCTTGGGACCCCGTCCCTTGCCACGACGCCCGCGCCGACCCTCACCGGGCGGCCGGGGCTCGCCCGCCGCACGCTGGCCCTGGCCGTCCGGCTGGCCGGGCCGACCCTGTCCGCGCCCGCCCTGACCGCCTGGGCCTCGCGCTCCCGAGGGCTTCGAGCCCTGGTTGCCACCGTTGCCACCGTTGCCAGCCGCCGGGCCTACCGGGGCCCTTGCCGGGCGGTCGGGTGCCGGACATGCGTACGTCGGAGCCCTCACCGAGGAACAGGTCGGGGCTGCCGGTGAACAGCGGCCCGGCCAGCGCCGAGCTGGGCAGCCAGAGCTGGAGGAACGCGTCGTCCTCGACGACCGGGACCGGCACCCGCACCGGGGTGACGACGACCTGGTGGTCGAACATCTCGAGCAGCAGCGGGTCGAGCTCGCGCAGCGACGCGCAGACGCCGGCGACCGTGCGTGCCTTGGCGGCGACGAGCCGCTGGGCGATCACCTCGGCCAACGGGTCGGGGCGGCCACCGCGGCTGCCGAGGCGCGCCTTGCCGCCGGAGTCGATCTGCGCCATCGCGCTGCCGACGGCGTCCAGGGCGGTCTCGAAGACCTCCACCCAGCCCGACGACTTCAGCGACACCTCGACCGACGACGCACCTCCACCGGCACCGGCCCCACCTCCGGAGCCGGAGCCCCCGCGTCCGTCGCCGCGCGTCGGACGGCCCACCGCGAGCGGGACGGTCAGCCACGGACGACCCTTCTGGCCCTCGCGGCCGCGCGGCGGCGTCCCGATCGTCACCGCGGTCGCCTTGCCGCCGCCGAGCACGATCGCGTCGGCACGGGCGAGCTGGCTGCGGTCGAGGCCGCTGAGGTCGGAGCGGTCCGACCCGGCCAGCGCGTCGACGAGGGCGGTGAGGGCGGGCGCGCTGCGCACGCCCTGGAAGAAGTCGCCGGCCGCGCGGGCGGGGACCTTGTCGAGGCCGAGAGCGACCAGCTTGAGCGGGTCGCGTCCTGTGACGCCGAGGCGGCGCAGGCCCTCGCGCAGCGGGTCGACGGCCGCGGGCACGTGGGCGTTGGCGGCCTCGATCACACCGAGCTGGAAGGCCTGCGCGGACAGCCCGACGTGCGGGCGGAAGGCGGCGACCAGCTCGCCCAGCGTCACCTGCTCCGGGTCGCCGGGGAGCGGGTGCCGCTCGGTCGGGAGCGAGGCGGCCTGGTCGAGGCGGGCCCGCAGGACCGCCGCGACGGCGAGGCGCGTGACCTGGTGGGTCACCCACTCGCGGGGGCTGCTCGTCCACGTGTCGGCGGTGAGCTCGACGAAGGCCGAGACCTGCTGCTCGGAGGGACGTGGCGGCACGTCGAGCCGCAACGCCGGCAGGATCATCTCGCGCGACACCGCATCGACCATCAGGCTCACCCTCATCCCTCGTGCCGGCGACACACCGGCCTCACGAACCCGGCGAGCCTACGACTCACCCCCGGGTGCTGCACCACGGGGCGTCGAAGCCCACCCGGAAACCCGCGTCACAGCAGCGTTCGCCAGTAGTCCCAGAACTGGATCAGCGCGGCAGTGACGAACCCGAGGTACCAGAAGACCAGCACGAGGTAGCGCACCGACCACAGGGCCCCGGCGACCCCCGCGAGCGCCGGCACCTGGCGGGCGGCGAGCAGGGCGCTCCACACGAAGATCGCCAGCGTCACCGTCCAGACCACCAGGCACCAGGGGCACAGCGCGCCGATGCGATACATGCTCTGGAAGGCGAGCCAGTGCACGAAGACGACCCCGAGCAGAGCACCGCCCGCCAGCCCCCCGAGCACCCATCGCGGGAGAGCGACGCCGGAGGCGACCAGGACGCCGAGGGTGACCACGACCGCGAAGGCCATCAGCCCGATGACCGGGTTGGGGAAGCCGAAGGCCGAGCCCTGGTCGGTGACCATCACCGACCCGCACGACAGCACCGGGTTGAGGTCGCAGCCCGGCCGGAAGGTCGGGTCCTCGAGGATCTTGTACTTGTCGATCGCCAGCGAGAAGGCGGCGTACAGCCCGAACCCGCCGAGCACCACGAAGAGCCACCCGTGCAACCGGGTCAGCGGCGCGGAGGCTCCCGACGCGACCGACGGGTCGCCGACGTCGACGCCGTCCCCCTCGTCGTACGTCGTGCCGGTCGCGGTCGTGGGGCTCACGAGGCCAGGGCCTCGTCGACCGCCGCGGTGATGTCGGCCGGGTTGAAGCCGTCGATCTTCTCGCCGTCGACGAAGATCGTCGGCGTGCCGTCGACGCCGTCGTCGGAGGAGGCGTTGGTCGTGGACTTCACCCAGTCGGCGTAGGCGCGGTCGTCGACGCAGGACTCGACGTCGTCTGCCCCGGCGTCCTCGGCGATGCGGATCAGCTCGGAGTCGGGGAGCCCGGCACCACCCTCGGCCGGCTGCTGGAGGTACATCTGGCGGTGGAACTCCTTCCAGATGTCGGTGTCACCGGCCTCCATCACGCACGCCGAGGCGTTGAGGGCGCGGCTGGAGTACTCGGTCGTCGAGGCGCGGTCGAGGAAGGCGATGCCGCGGTACTCGACCTTGACGTCGTCGCCCTCGGCGTAGGTGTCGAGCATCTCGCCGAAGGCCGCCTCGAACTGCTGGCAGACGGGGCACTGGAAGTCCTCGACGACCTGCACGGTGACCGGGGCGTCGGGGTTGCCCACGACGTAGGAGCCGTCGCTGGTGACCGCCGACGGCGCCGCGCCCGCCTCGACCCCGCTGTCGGAGTTCTTCAGCCCGATGACCGTCCCGCCGATCACGGCGGCGACGACGACGGCCACCACGGCGACCTGGATGATCACGGTCCGGCGCCGGCGACGCTTGGCGTCGTCGAGGATCTTCTGCGCAGCGGCGGCGCGCGCGCTCTTGTCAGCGTTCTTGCTCATGTCATGAGTCCTTCTGCGTGCAGGTGTCGGGCGGGGCAAAGGGGGCCTCGGTCGTCGGCGACCGAGGCTGGTGAGGGTGAGAACGGGGCAGCGCTCAGAGGAGCACCGGCGCAGGGGGCGGGCCGCGCGTCGTCGGGGTGGCGAGCACGAGCTGGCGGACGGGGAGCAGGCTCGTGTCGAGCCGGTGGTGCAGGCGCGGCGCGACCGCCGGTCCCCGGCCGGGTCGCACCAGGGGGAACAGGCGTCGTACGAGGCTGCGGGCCAGGCCGAGCAGTGCGTCGTCGGCGCCGCGGCAGGCAGCCACGGTGACGAGCGCGACCCCGAGGTGGGCGAGGAGCATGCCGAGCCCACCGCCGGCGTGGTGCATGCCCGCCATCCCGGCGTGGCCCGACGGCCCGGCCGCGGTGGCGAGGACGACGTGCGAGGCGAGCTGGGCACCCGCGGCGAGCGCGAGCAGCGAGGCGATGCCCGGGCGCCGTCGCGACAGCGCCAGTCCGGCCGCCAACGCACTCGCCAGCACGACCACGGAGGTCGACGGCGCCAGGTGACCGCCCGAGAAGGCGTGCGCCACCAGTGCCCCGAGCCCGCTCAGGAGGCCCACGCAGACGCCGCGCTCGAGGCGCGACACGCTGCCTGGCACTGCCGTCATGCTGGAGCCTCCCGCTCGTCGTCTCCCCCGAGACTAGCCAGCCACACCGAGGATCAGCGGCGCAGGCGCGTGACCGTCGCGACGGGAGGGAGCGGCAGGTCGACGTCGCCGCCCGCCCCCAGACGCATCCGGCCGCGATCGCAGGCGCTCCCGCGCGCGAGCACGGCGCGCCGCTCGATCGTGCGCGACGAGGCTCCCGCGCCGAGCGTGTAGCAGCCGGGCACGGTGCGCCAGCCGGCCTGGTGCCCGGTCCAGCTCGCGAAGCTCCGCTGGTTGAGCGGGAACCGCACCCGCACGCTCTCCCCCGCCGGGATCGTCGTCGACGCATAGCCGACGAGCTGCCTCGGCACCTGGCGCAGCCGGCCACGCGCCGGCTTCGACACGTAGAGCTGCGGCACCGCCACGCCGTCGCGTCGCCCGGTGTTGGTCACCCGCATCGTGGCGGTCGCCACGACGTTGGGGTTGCCGCCGGGCGCGCGCTCCACCCGGAGCCGCCCGTAGCGGAAGGAGGTGTAGGACAGCCCGGCGCCGAACTCGTAGGCCGGCCGGAACCCGTGGGCGTCGTACCACTTGTAGCCGACCTTGAGGCCCTCGGCGTAGTAGACCTCCTCGGCGACGCCCGGGTAGAGCCTCCGGTCGCCGGCGGTGGGGATCTGGGAGGCGGTGGCCGGGAACGTCGCGGGCAGCCGGCCGCCCGGGTCGACGTCGCCGAAGAGGACCTTGGCGATCGCGGTGCCGCCGGCCTGGCCGGGGTACCACGCCGCCAGCACCGCGGCGACGTCGTTGCGCCAGGGGGTCAGGACCGGTCCCCCGGTCTCGAGGACGACCACCGTCCGCGGCTGCACGGCGGCGACCGCGGAGATCAGGCCGTCCTGGTCGGAGCCGTTGAGCGGGCACGACTCCTGGAGGCAGGTGGAGCCCTGGAGGAACAGCACGCCGTTGGAGTTGACGAAGTCGGCCGGGCAGTTGAGGCCGAGGCAGTCCTTGTCCTGTCCCTCGGTCTGGACGTCGCCCACCACCAGCACGGCGACGTCGGCCTCGCGGGCGAGCTGCCGCGCCCTGGCCGTGTCGCTGCCGTCGGCGTAGGTCACCTTCACGTCCCGCCCGGCCCGCTTGGCGATGCCCTCCAGAGCAGTCACCGCATCGAAGGCGTTGACCGTGCCCGACCCGCCACCGGTGACGAACCGGTCGGCGTACGGACCGATGACGGCGATCTTCTTCACGCCCTTCCTCAGCGGCAGGACGCCCTCGTTCCTGAGCAGCGTGATCGCGCGCTCCTCGACGGCTCCGGCCACGAGCTGGTGACCGCGCCTGTCGATGCGGCTCGCGTCGTCGACGTAGCCGGCCCGGTCGAAGACGCCGAAGGCGAAGAAGGTGCGCAGCATCAGCCGCACGTGCTCGTCGAGCGTCTCCTCGCTGACCAGCCCGGCGGCCAGGGCCGCGCGGATCAGCGCGGGGGCGTAGGACTGGTCGGTGACACCCTGGAAGGGCACGAAGTCGAGGCCACGGTTCATGTCCTTGACGGTGTCCTTCGAGGCGCCGTAGTCGGAGAGCACGAAGCCCTGGAAGCCCCAGTCGTCGCGCAGGATCCGTTGGAGGATGAGCTGGTTCTGGCAGGCGTAGGAGGAGTTGATCCGGTTGTAGGCGCACATCACGGTGCCGACGCCGCCCTGCTTGACCGCCGCCTCGAACTGCGGGAGGTAGGTCTCGCGCAACGCGCGGTAGGAGACGTTGACGTCGACGAGCATCCGGCCCCCGTCGACCGAGGTGAGCGGCGGTACGCCGCCGAAGCCCTCCTGGTTGTTGGCGGCGTAGTGCTTGACGTTGGCGATGACCCCGGTCGACTGAGCGCCCTTGATCCACTCGACACCGGTGCGGGCGAGCACGTAGGTGTCCTCGCCGTAGCCCTCGTAGGTGCGACCGTTCTGCGGGGTGCGCATGACGTTGACCGTCGGGGCGTAGACGACGTCGTTGCCCTTCTTCTTCGCCTCGTCGCCGACGGTCGCGCCGTAGGCGCGTGCCAGGTGGGGGTTGAACGTCGCGGCCAGCGCCATCGGGATCGGCATCGCGGTCGCGGTGCCCTGGCGCACGCCGACCGGCCCGTCGGTGAAGTAGATCTCGCGCAGGCCGAGGCGCGGGATCGCGTACGTGCCGCCGGTGTGCGGCGCCGCGCCCATGCCCTGGCCACCGACGAGCGTGATCTTCTCGTCCTGCGTCATCGCCGCGACGAACAGCTGCGCGCGCCGGTCGGGCCCCAGGTCGCGGTCGCACCAGGGGTGGGCCTGCTGGGTCGGGCACGGCTTCGCCGGCGCGGCGGCCGCGGCGACCGCGGCGACCGGGCGCGTCGGCGTCTCGTCGTACGTCGTGACGGCGGCGGGTGCGCTCGTCACCGTCGTGGCGAGCAGACCGACCACCAGGCCCGTGGTCGCGGCCGCGGCCGAGGTCCTGCGAGGTCGTACGCGCACGCGATCCCCATCTCGTGCATGTCAGTTGTGACTACGGTCACGATAGGGGACCGCAGCAGGACGCGCACTCCTTCGCTCGGACCCGCCTCTCGACTACCTGGCCGGGCCTACTTCGCGCGCTTGATCACCAGGACCTTGCGCGAGGCGAGACCCGAGGCACCGCTGTCACGCGAGCGCACCACGGCCTTGATCGACCGGAACCGGGCGAGGGCCTTCTTGCCGGTCCTGGTCACCTTGATCGGCACGGTCTTCCGCGCCCCGGCTGCGAGCCGGTAGGAGCCCTGGGCGACGAGGACCCGCTTCTTGGAGCCGGACAGGCGGATCTTCTTCGCCGTGGAGACCGTCAGCCCACCGGCACAGCCCGCCGTGTTGCCGTCCGGGCAGCGGACCACGACGCGGACCGGCTTGCCGGGCCGCGCGACCGGGAGGGTCCGCACGATCCCCAGCGGCCGCGGCGCCGGGCCGGTGACCGTGACGTCCTTGCAGCCCAGGAACGTGTTCACGCCCACGGGGCGGTCGATGAGGTAGACGCAGGCCGGGACGCTGCCGCGCGCGTTGGTGGGGATCGTGGCGTCGAACCCGTGGTCGCCGGAGATGCCGTAGGCAGTGTTGACGTCACCGCGCACACCGTTGGCGCGGATCACCGTCGCCACCGCACCGGGTGTGCCGACGGGGCCACCGATCCAGACCCGTGCGTCGATCGACTCCGACGAGACCGTCGGGTCGAAGCCCCACCCCGCCACGCGCACGGTGCCCACGCCGCCTTCCGCGGTGTCGTAGGCGCCGGTGGGCGGCAGGTTGGGCGGCGGGTCCGTGGGCGGCGCGGTGACCGTGGCGTCCTTGCAGCCCAGGAACGTGTTGGAACCGATGGGTCGGTCGATGAGGTAGACGCAGACCGGGACGGTGCCGCGCTTGGCGGTGGTCAGGGTGGAGACGAAGCCGTGGTTGCCGGTGATGCCGTTGGCCTGGTTGACGTCGTCGCGCTGCAGGTTTGCCGGGATCACCGTTGCCTCCGCTCCGGGCGTGCCGGACGGTCCACCGACCCAGACGCGAGCGTCGATCGACTCGGACGCCACGGTGGGGTCGTAGCCCCAGCCCGCCACGCGCACGGTTCCGACGCCACCGTCCACGGCGTCGTAGACGCCGATCGGGGGCGCGTTGGCGGGTGGCGGCGGTGGCGTGTCGGTGCGGTCGCCACCCCAGAACGGCATCGATCCGTCGGCGATCTTGCGCAGCCCGGTGCCGTCGGCGCCGATCACGAAGATGCCCTGGCCCTGACGCTCGAAGACGACCCGGTCGCCCTCGAAGCTGAACTCGGGGTGGGTGTCGGGGCCGTTGGTCAGGACCCGCGAGGGACCCGACGACGAACCGACGGCATAGGTGGCCAACGAGTCGTAGTAGGGCAGGCCGAACCCGGTGCCCTCGGCTCCGCGCACGACGACGACGCTGTTGCCGGCCGGGTTGATGTCGGGGAAGGCGAGCTGCAGGTTGCGGTTGGGCTCGCTCGCCAGCTGCTGGTCGCACACCGGTCCGCCGGCCACCTCGATGCAGATCCGCGAGTCGAACCCGGTGGCACCGCGTCGGGTGGTGAGCAGGTCGTCGCCGCGCCACCCGATGCTGACCTGCGAGGTCGACGAGGCCTGGGCCGACCACGGCGCGCCGACGGGGGCGACCTGCGCGTACCAGCCGGTGCCGGCGTAGTACCAGACCCAGCCGGTCTTGTTGCCCGAGTCGGAGATGGTGGCGAACTCCGGCAGGTCGCCGGGGTTCGCCTGCACGCGGGTGACCCCGCCGGCGCGAAGCGCCACGGTGCGCACCTGGTTGGTCGAGCGGTCCACGATGCCCGCGGTCGCTCCGTCGCGGGTGACGCCGGCGGGGATGGCGTTGGTGGCGATCACCCGCTCGGTCCCGGCGACGTCCGGGTCGATCGCGCACACCGACGTGCCGCAGGCGTAGACGACCACGGAGCCGGTGGGGGCGGCCTGGGCCGGCGAGCCGAGCCCGACCACCCCGGCGCCGGCCAGGGCGGAGACGACGATGGCGCTCACGAGGCGCCGCACGGGACCCGGCGTACCGGACTGACGAACCGACCTCATCGTGCGACCCCCGCGTCCCGGCCCCGACGAAGGCCACCGGGGTCGGTCTCCCCCGGGCGCCCTTGCTCCAAACCCCCCTGCTGCCGCCCGTGGTGGCAGGTCGGGTGCGGGTCAGCCACGAGCGACCCGCTCGGCCAGGTGCACCGCCGCCCTGGCCACCAGCTCGGCACCCGCCGGATCGGCCGACGGCCAGCTCGGGCACCTACCCGCCGAGCAGCGCGGCCGGCTGGGTCAGCCAGCCCCACGCGCGCCAGGGATCCATGCCGGCGGCCAGCAGCGGCGCCAGCGTCGGTCTCCAGGTCCGCGCGCGGCTCGCCGTCCTCGGTCAGCTGGAAGGCCGGCACGATCGTGCGCCCCCCTCCGCCACGACCAGCGAACGTCTGGCGCTCCGCCAGCCCTTGTGCACCGCGAACCGGGTCGCCTCCAGGCTGGCGCCCCGCACCGCCGCCAAGGTCTCGTAGGTGTGCCACTCACTCTCGAGCAGCGCCGCGCGCACCCGCGCCTGGCGGGCCAGCTGCAGCAGCGGGAGCGGTACGGCGTGGTCGGGGTCGTCGCCCTGGCTCCGCAGCAGCGCGTCGAGCTGCCGCAGCTGGTCCGGACTCAGCTCGGCGCCGGTCACCGGGTCGGTCCACCGGGCGCGGCCGTCGTCGTCGCGCTCGTACGTCGGGAGGCCGGCCTCGCTCAGGTGGGCGCCCAGCCCGAGTGCGTCGAGCCGGTCGGCGATGGCCTGGGACAGCTCGGCCTCTGGCGGTGGCTCCATGCACCCAGCCTGCCGCACCGGGCGGTCCACCGAGGTGACGGCGCTCGAGAAGGGTCCGCCGACGGCCCGACTACGGTGAGCGTCGTGCCCCTGCTGGACCCCGGAAGCGCCGCCGACCTCGCCGTCTCGGCCTCGACCCGCTTCGCGGCCACCTTCGGGCACGCGCCGCAGGTCTGCGCACGCGCTCCGGGCCGGGTCAACCTCATCGGCGAGCACACCGACTACAACGCGGGCCCCTGCCTGCCGGTCGCACTGCCCCACGCGACGGTCGCGGCACTCTCGCTGCGCACCGACGGCCGCCTGCGGCTCGCGAGCGCGCAGCAGGAGGGCGGGTGGGAGGGCGCGGTCGCGGACCTGCGGCCCGGCTCGGTCGACGGCTGGGCGGCCTACGTCGCCGGCGTCGTCTGGTCGCTGGGCGAGGCGGGGCACCGGGTGCCGGGGCTCGACGTCGTGGTCGACAGCACGGTGCCGGTCGGCGCGGGGTTGTCGAGCTCCGCGGCGCTGGAGTGCGCGGTCGCGGTCGGCGTCGTCGACCTGCTGGGTCTCGCGCTGGACGCGCCCCTGCGACGCGCGCTGATCGCCCTCTGCATCCGCGCCGAGAGCGAGATGGCCGGCGCCCCGACGGGCGGCATGGACCAGACGGTGGCGATGCTGGCGCGGTCCGGCGCGGCGCTGCTGATCGACTTCGACGACGACTCGACGACGTCGGTTGCCGCTGGACCTGGAGGCAGCGGGGCTGACCCTGCTCGTCACCGACACCCGGGTGTCCCACGCGCTCGTCGACGGCGGGTACGCCGCCCGTCGGGCCGACTGCGAGGAGGCGGCCGCGGCCCTCGGCGTCGACTCGCTGCGCCGAGCCGACCTCGACGGTGTCGCGTCCCTGACCGACGAGCGGGTACGCCGACGCGCGCGGCACGTGGTCACCGAGATCGCCCGGGTCGGGGCGGCGGTCGAGATCGTCGGGCGATCGGCCTGGGCCGACCTCGGCGCCGTCTTCGCCGCCTCGCACGCCTCGATGCGCGACGACTTCGAGATCTCCTGCCCCGAGCTCGACACCGTGGTCGCGACCGCGGTGGAGCACGGCGCCGTGGCCGCCCGGATGACCGGCGGAGGTTTCGGCGGTTCGGCGATCTCGGTCGTCGAGACCCACCGGGTCGAGGCCGTCACGACCGCCGTCGACGACGCGTTCCGCGCGGCCGGCTTCGCACCCCCCGACCACCTGCTCGCCGAGCCGTCCGGCGCCGCGAGCGTCCTCGGGGGCTGAGCGGACCACCCGCGGAGGCTGAGCAGGGCGAGCCCCGCGGACCACTCCGCGGAGGCTGAGCAGGGCGAGCCCCCGGCGAGCCCGTCGACGAAGCCCCGCGACCCGACCAGCGCGGTGGGGACCGCGGGCAGGGAACCTCACCGGGCTTCGTCGACGCTCGCTGGCGCTCGCTGCTCAGCCTCCGCTGGTCCCACGGAGGCTGAGCAGGGCGAGCCCCCGGCGAGCCCGTCGACGAAGCCCCGCGACCCGACCAGCGACGGTGGGGACCGCGGGCAGGGAACCTCACCGGGCTTCGTCGACGCTCGCTGGCGCTCGCTGCTCAGCCTCCGCTGGTCCCACGGAGGCTGAGCAGGGCGAGCCCCCGGCGAGCCCGTCGACGAAGCCCCGCGACCCGGGCACCGCGGTGGGGACCGCGGGTAGGAACCTCACCGGGCTTCGTCGACGCTCGCTGGCGCTCGCTGCTCAGCCTCCGGTGGTCGTAGGCTGGCGCGGATGCCGGACCTCCTGCTCGTGGGCGCGGGCCACGCCCACCTGCACCTGATGCTCCACGCCGCCGACCTCACGGCGGCGGGGTACCGCGTGCGGGTGCTGGCGCCGCGGTGGTTCCACTACAGCGGGATGGCCTCGGCGGTCGCGGCCGGCGCGCTGCCCGCCCACGCCGAGCGGATCGACGTACGGGCCCTGGCGTCCGCTCACGGGGTCGAGCTGGTCGAGGACACGCTGGTCGACCTCGATCCGATCAGCCGGGTGGCCACGACGTCGTCCGGGGAACGCCTGACCTACGACGTGGCCTCGCTCAACCTCGGCAGTGTCGCCGCCGACGCGGGACTCGCGGTGGGCGAGGGGGTGCTGCGGGTCAAGCCGCTGAGCGACCTGGCCGCCCTGTCCCGGCGCCTCGACGACCTCGACGGTGCGATCGTCACGATCATCGGCGGCGGCGCGACCGGCCTCGAGCTGGCCTCCCACCTGGCACTGCGCGAGGGGGTCACGCAGGTGCGCCTCGTCGAGGCCGGCGACCGGGTCGGCGCCGACCTGCCCGAGCGTGCGCGGCGCCGGCTGCTCCGACTCCTCGACGACCGCGGCGTCGAGGTGCTGACCGGCACCGACGTGCGCGAGGTCGCCGAGGACCACGTGGTCCTCGCCGACGGACGTTCCCTCCCCCACGACGTCGCCCTGCTCGCCACCGGCCTCGTCGCCCCGCCGCTGCTGGCCCACCTCGGCCTCGGCGACGCCGACGGCGTCCCGGTCACCGCCGCCCTGCACCACCCCGAGCACCCCGAGCTGTACGCCGCGGGCGACTGCGCCCACTTCACGCCGCAGCCGCTCCCCCGCGTCGGGGTCCACGGCGTGCGCCAGGGGCCGGTGCTGCTGGCGAGCCTGCTGGCCCGCGCCGCCGGAGACCCGCTCCCGACGTACAGCCCGCAGCGCCGGGTGCTGTCGGTGCTCGACCTCGGCGGCGGCATCGGGCTCGCGGTGAGGGGTCGACTGTGGTGGTGGGGCACCGGCGCGCTGCGCCTCAAGCGGTGGATCGACGGACGCTGGCTCCGGAACTATCGCTGAAGCACTCCGCCTCACCCCTGTGGGTCGCTAGATTCTCGTCATGCCCCCCACATGGAGTCGTGGCCGTCCCGTGAGCACGCTCGACGTCCTCCCCGAGCTCGGCTCCTTCGACCACTACGCCCGACTGGTGCAACGCTCCCTGGGCGTCCCGGTCGGCCTGGTCAGCATCGTCGAGGAGTACCGCCAGGTCTTCCCGGGCGCCCTCGGCCTCCCCGACCCGTGGCAGGAGGAGCGGGAGACCCCGCTGTCGCACTCGTTCTGCAAGTACGTCGTGGCGCAGGAGAAGCCGCTGATCATCGAGGACGCCCGCAAGGAGCCGTTCCTCGTCGACAACCTCGCCATCCCGGTGCTGGGCGTCATCGCCTACGCCGGCTGGCCGATCACCAACAGCCACGGGCAGGTCGTCGGGTCGCTGTGCGCCATCGACGGCGAGCCACGCAGCTGGTCGACCGTCGACCTGGAGAACCTCAGCGACCTGGCTGCTGCCTGCTCGGCCGAGATCGCCCAGCGCGAGCTGGTGATGGCCTCGGCCGACCTGGTGGCCGAGCTCGAGCGCAGCAACGAGCACCTCGCCACCCTGGGTGCCCAGGTCAGCCACGACCTCCAGAACCCCATCGGCGCGCTGTCAGGAAACCTCGAGCTCCTCGACGAGCAGCTCACCGCCGACGAGCCGGACGTCGACGCCATGCGTCTCCTGGTGTCTCGGGGCCATCGCTGCGCGTCGCGGATGTCGGTGCTCGTGCAGGACGTCCTGCGCTACGCCGTGGTCGGCGGCGAGCTCGCGCTCCACGACCTCGACGTCGCCGACCTCGTCGCGTCGGTCCTCGACGACGTGCCGACGCTCGGCGGTGTCGCGGTGACGGTCGGTGATCTGCCGTCGGTCCGGGCAGATGGCCTCCAGCTGCGACTGCTGCTGCAGAACCTCCTCACCAACGTCGCCAAGCACGCCGGCAGCGGGCCGGTCGAGGTGCAGGCCCACGTCGACGGCGACGCCTGGATGCTCGAGGTCGTCGACCACGGACGCGGCGTCCCCCCGGAAGCGCGCGACCTGATCTTCGCCGCCCACACCCGCTTGGACACCTCGGTGCCCGGCTCGGGCCTCGGGCTGGCCACCTGCCGACGCGTCGTCGACGCCCACGGCGGCACGATCGGGCTCGACGAGACGCCCGGGGGCGGCACGACGGTGCGGGTGCGGCTGCCCCGCTGAGCCCTGCGCCGCCTCACTCGGCCGTCGTACGACGCGCCACGGTGAGCACGTGCGTGTCCGGCCACGGCACGCGGTGTGCCGTCGAGGTCGGTGAGCGAGGCCGTCGGGTCGAAGCGGTGCTCGACGAGCCACTCGTTGCGCACCGGCCCCGAGGCGGCGTCCAGCACGAACCCGGCCTCGCCGAGCAGGGCGACCCAGTCGGAGTAGGCGAGGTCGCAGAACCGCTCGTGGCACTCCGAGAGCCAGTTGTCGACGTAGTCCTTGCGGGTCATGAACTCCATCGCCTGCCACAGCGGCAGCTCCCAGACACCGTCGCCGAGCGGCACCGCGGTCCAGGGTCGGCACCCGGACAGGCGCGGGAAGTCGTGGCCGAACTGCACCAGCCGCGCGTCGGTCGACAGCGCCGCGACGTGGTCGCGCACCTCTTCTCGGGCGAGGTCGTCGAGGCCCTCGTGCGGCGCCTGCGCCGGTGACGCCGTCGGTGGTGGAGAGCGTCAGCCGCACCACCCGGTCGCCGCCCTCGGGACCGAGCACGTCGGAGTTGACCCACACGCCGCCGACGCGGGTGTGGGCGTAGATCCGCTGGGCGAACACCTCCAGGTCGGCCCGTCCGTGACCGTAGGAGCAGACCTCGTGGGTCAGGGCGACCGTGACGGTGGAGTCGGTGCTGCGGTCGGGCATCACCGGCGCGGTGAGCACGTTGGCGCTGATGAACCAGATGTTGGGGTTGGCGAAGGCACCCGCCGCCTTCTTGTGCTCGGCCTCGGCCAGCAGCGGCCGGGCGATGTCGACGCCGAACAGGTCGGACTCGAAGAAGCGCGGGTCCGAGGCGGCCTGGCCGAGCAGACCGCCGGTGGCGCACCCGATGTCGACGACGCGTCCGGGGCGCAGGTGCGGTCCGACGATGTCCCACTTGCGGTCCGAGGCGGTCTCGAACGACGCCGCGTAGGTGCGGTAGTCGCGGGTCTCGGTGAGGTCGCCCTCGTCGGAGACGACCGGGTCGGCGAAGAGCTCGCGGATCGTCTCGTCGCAGCCGTAGCGCTTCCAGTAGGCCACGGTCTCCGGGTGGGCGAGCTCCTCCCACGAGTCGTCACCGGCCGCGCACAGCTCGACGACGTCCCAGGGACAGACCTCCATGTCGCCGTCGGGCCGACGCCAGGCCTCCACCGGTGCGATCGTGAAGCCGAGCGCGGCGTACTCCGCCGCCACGGTGGCGGTCGAGCAGGCGACGACCGTCGTCGCCGGGGTGATCTCGAGGCCGAGCTCGGTGGCGGCGGTGGTGACCACCAGGCTGCTGAAGCGCGGGTGCGGTGGCACGTCGGGCACCTGCACGACATAGCTCGGCAACCCCGCGACCGCGGCCACCCGCTCGAGCAGCCCCTGGCGCCGCGCGCCCGAGATCGGGTTGCGACGGGTGTGGGCGTGCGACGCCGAGGTGACCGCCCAGACGAGCGAGGCGTCCGGCGCCATCGCGACCGGCGCGCCCGGTCGTGTCGACCTCCTCGCCGTCGAGCAGCCGGCGCAGGTAGTCGACCTGGAACCGGGTCACGCCGTGGTGGCGACCGGGGATCAGCACGAGGGAGAACGACATCAGCCACCTCCACGCTCTCGAGTGCCGGCTCGACCGGCTGCCCGCGCCACCAGCTCGCCAGCGCCAGGCCGGTCGCGACGTCCCACAGCCCCCACAGGGCCGCGACGAAGACGACGCCGCCGAGGTCGGAGAAGAAGCCGAGCGCGAGGACGACGGCCAGGCCGGTGTTGCGGACGCCGAGCTCGAAGGTCATCGCGCGGGTGCCGGCCTCGGGGAGCCGGCAGGCGCGACCGGTGCCGTAGCCGACGCCGAGCGCGAGCAGGTTCTGCGCGACGATCGGCAGCACGACCACGCCGATGTAGGTGACGAAGACGTCGAGCTGGCCGGCGAGGCCGCCGACCACGATCAGCAGCAGCAGGACCAGCGCGCCGGGCTCGACGTACTTCTGTGCGCGCTGGGAGAAGCCGGGCGCTCGCCAGGCCACCAGCAGCCCGAGCGCGAAGGGCAGGCCGATCAGCAGGGCGACCTCACCGATGACGTCGGTCGGCGACAGCTCGATGTCGCGCAGCAGCGCCTCGGCCTTCGGGTTGAGCCCGCTCCAGAACGCCAGGGCCACCGGGGTCACGAGCACGGCGAGGACGTTGGAGACGCCGGTGAGCGAGATCGACAGCGCGACGTCGCCGCGGGCGCGGTGGGTGAGGATGTTGGACAGGTTGCCGGCCGGGCAGCAGGCCACCAGCAGCATCCCGATCGCCACCGACCCCTTCACGCCGAGCGCGAGGGTGAGCAGCAGGGTGAGGCCCGGGGCGACGACGTACTGCGCGACGACGCCGACGACGATCACCCACGGACGGCGTACGACGTCGCGGAAGTCACCGAGGCGGGTGTCGAGGGCGACCCCGAAGAGGAAGAACGCGACGATGATCTTGGTGCCGAGCTGGAGCCCGTCGCTGAGGTCGAGGGAGAGCTGGTCGATGTCGGCGGCGGCGGTGAGCAGGTCCATCAGCGGGCGGCCGGGTTCTCCAGCACCACGGCCAGCGCCTGACCGACCCCGATGCAGATCGCGGCGACGCCCCAGCGGTCGCCGGACTCGCGCAGCCGCGCGGCGAGCGTGCCCAGGACACGGGCACCGCTGGCGCCGAGCGGGTGGCCGATCGCGATCGCGCCACCCTTGGCGTTGACGAGCTCGGGATCGGCCAGGCCCTCGGCGAGCCAGGCGTCGACGCAGGCGATCGACTGCACCGCGAACGCCTCGTTGAGCTCGACCGCGGCCACGTCGGCCCAGCCGATGCCGGCGCGGCGTCAGCGCCTCGGTTGGCCGCCTCGACCGGCGCGTAGCCGAAGTCCTGCGGGTCGAGGGCGTGGGCGCCGCGTCCGGCGACCCGGGCGAGCGGCTCGAGGCCGAGCTCGACGCCGGCGCTCGCCGAGCCCGAGCACCAGGGCCGAGGCGCCGTCGTTGAGCGGGCTGGCGTTGCCGGCGGTGATCGTGCCGCCCGCGTCGGCGTCACGGAAGGACGGCTTCAGGCCGGCGAGCTTCTCGGCGGTCGTGTCGGGGCGCAGGCTCTCGTCGCGCGCGAGGTCGACGCCGGGCACCGGCACGACCAGGTCGTCGTAGAAGCCGGCGTCCCAGGCAGCGGCGGCCAGCCGGTGCGAGCGCGCGGCGAACTCGTCCTGGCGCTCACGACCGATCCCGAACCGGTCGGCGAGCAGCTCGTTGGCCTCGCCCAGCGAGACGGTCCACTCGGCGGGCATCTGCTCGTTGACCAGGCGCCAGCCGAGCGTCGTCGACACCGCGGTCGTGTTGCCGGCGGGGAAGGCGCGCGAGGGCTTCGGCAGCACCCAGGGCGCTCGCGTCATCGACTCCACGCCACCGGCGAGGACGACGTCGGCGTCGCCGGACTCGATCGTGCGCGAGGCGATCATCGCGGCGTCGAGCGAGGACCCGCACAGGCGGTTGACGGTGGTCGCGGGCACCGAGGTCGGCAGCCCCGCCAGCAGCACGGCCATCCGGCCGACGTTGCGGTTGTCCTCGCCGGCGCCGTTGGCGTTGCCCCAGACCACGTCGCCGATCCGCGCCGGGTCGAGGCCGGGCGCCTTCGCCAGCACGCCGCGCAGGGCCACCGCGGCCAGGTCGTCGGGCCGGGTCTGCGCCAGGGCGCCGCCGAAGCGGCCGAACGGCGTGCGCGCGGCGGCGTACAGGTAGGCGGATCGGTCGTGCTCGCTCACTCAGGTCTCCTCGGTGTCGATCAGGGCAGTCTGCATCACGAGCGGGTCAGGTGGTGGCGACGAACTCGGCGACGACCCGGGCGAGCTCCGGACCCGCGTCCTCCTGGAGGAAGTGACCGGCGCCGGCGATCGTCACGTGGTCGCGGCCACGGGCTCCGGGCACGCGCTCGGCGAAGATCGTCTCCCACCCCCGGGTCGCCGGGTCGCCGTCGGAGTAGGCGGTGAGGAACGGTCGGTCGAAGGCCTCCAGCGCGCGCATCGTGCGCCGCCCGATCCGGGCGCCCGGGTCGTTGCGGGTGAGCGGCAGCAGCGCGGTCATCTGGCGCAGCCCGGCGGTGAGCTCGGCGGTCGGGAACGGGGCGTCGTACGCCGCCAGCACCTCGGGTGGCAACGGGGTCGCGGCGGTCGCGCCGACGAAGTCGCTCGGCCCGCAGCTCGGGCGCCCGCTGGGTGTGGAGCAGGTAGTCGAGCAGGCCCTCCTCCAGGACCACGCGCGAGTCGCCCTCGCCGTGCACCGCCCACGTGAGGCGTCCGGCGAGGGACGGGTCGGCGGTGTGCAGGATGGTGTTGGCCGCGACCACGCGGGCGAACCGGTCGGGCTCCGCGGCGAGCACGCTGAAGCCGATCGGGCCGCCCCAGTCCTGGGCGACGAGCGTGATGTCGCGCAGGTCGAGTCCGGTGACCAGGCTGCGGGTCCAGCCGACGTGGCGGGCCAGCGTGTAGTCGTAGGGGCTGGCCGGCTTGTCGGAGCGTCCGAAGCCGATGTTGTCGGGGGCGATCACGCGCAGGCCGGCCCGGACCAGCACCGGCACGACCGAGCGGTAGAGGTAGGACCACGTCGGCTGGCCGTGGAGCAGCAGCACCACCGGCCCGTCGGGTGGGCCCTCGTCGAGGTAGTGCAGGCGGAGCGGGTCGAGGCCCGGCTCGTCGGCCGGGACCACGTCGGCGTACCGCGGGGTGAAGGGGTAGTCCGGCAGGTCGGTGAAGCGCTCGTCCGGGGTGCGGTGCACGTGCATGGCGGCAGTCTTGCCGACGGCGGCGCCGCGTGGTCGCCACCGGGCCGATGCTTCCGCTGACCGGAAGGTGCCGGCTCGTCGCAGACCGGCACCGGGCTAGCGTCGGCGCCATGGTCTCCCTGAGCACGCGCGTCGGGATCGTCGGCGCCGGTCCGGCCGGCCTGATGCTGGCCCACCTGCTCGCACGTGTCGGCATCGACTCCGTGGCCATCGACCTGCGCACCCGCCGCGAGATCGAGGAGACCCACCGCGCCGGCATCCTGGAGCGCGACTCCGTGCGACTGCTGGTCGAGTCGGGGGTGTCCGACCGGGTGCTGAGCGAGGGCCACGAGCACCGCGGCATCGACCTGCGCTTCGGCGGCGAGAGCCACCGCATCGACTTCCCGTCGCTGGCCGGCGCCTCCACCTGGCTCTACCCCCAGACCGAGGTGTTCGTCGACCTGGCCGACGCACGCGAGCGCGACGGCGGTGACGTGCGCTTCGGGGTCAGCGACGTGCGCGTGGAGGGGATCGAGGGGTCGAGCCCCATGGTCCGGTTCGTCGACTCAGGCGGCGTCGAGCAGGAGATCGCCTGCGAGCTCGTCGTCGGGGCCGACGGGTCGCGCGGCGTGTGTCGCGGGCTGGTGCCCGAGGCAGGACGACGCCGCTTCTTCCGCGAGTACCCCTACGCGTGGTTCGGCATCCTCTGCGAGGCACAGCGGAGCTCCGAGGAGCTGATCTACGCGCGCTCGGACCACGGCTTCGCGCTGATCAGCTCGCGCACCGAGTCGGTCCAGCGGATGTACTTCCAGTGCGACCCCTCCACCGACGTCGCCGACTGGTCCGACGACCGGATCTGGGCCGAGCTCCAGGCACGGGTCGCCGGCCCCGACGGCCTGACACTGGCCGAGGGCCCGATCATCGAGCGCACGGTGCTGCCGTTCCGCAGCTTCGTGCAGGAGCCGATGCGCCACGGCCGCCTCCTGCTCGCCGGCGACGCCGCGCACACGGTGCCGCCGACCGGGGCCAAGGGGCTCAACCTCGCGCTGGCCGACGTGGGCGTGCTGGCCGAGGAGTTCGAGCGGGCCCTGGGCCACCGCGACCTCGACCTGCTCGACGACTACTCGACCCGCGCGCTCGCCCGGGTCTGGAAGGCGCAGCACTACTCCTACTGGCTCACCACGTTGCTGCACCGACAGCCGGAGACGTCGGAGTCCGGAGCCTTCGACGAGCGCCGCCAGCTCGGCGAGCTGGAGTCCCTGGTCACCTCCGAGGCGGGGTCGCGCTACCTCGCCGAGGGCTACACCGGCTGGCCGTCAGACGTCCGGGAGTCAGGCGCGTAGCAGCGGGACGTCCAGCCGCGCGGCCAGGTCGTCGTACGTCGTGCCGAACAGCTCGCTCACCACGACGCCGTCCTCGGTGATCACGAACGTCGCGTGGTCGGTGTAGACCCGGTCGACGCACCCGCACACCGGTGAGCGGGTAGGTGCACGACGGCACCAGCTTGGACGTGCCGTCCTTGGTGAAGAGCGTCATCATCACCAGCACCTGCTTGGCACCGATGGCGAGGTCCATCGCTCCCCCGACGGCCGGGATCGCGTCGGGGGCACCGGTGTGCCAGTTGGCCAGGTCGCCCGTGGCCGAGACCTGGAAGCCGCCGAGCACGCACACGTCGAGGTGGCCGCCGCGCATCAGCGCGAACGAGTCGGCGGAGTCGAAGTACGACGCGCCGGGCAGCGCGGTCACCGGCTGCTTGCCGGCGTTGGTGAGGTCCTTGTCGATCGGGTCGTCGTCGCCGCCGGTCGCCGCCGGACCCATGCCCAGCAGGCCGTTCTCGGTGTGCAGCACGATGCCGGAGCCCGGAGCGAGGTGGTCGGCGACCAGGGTCGGCTGGCCGATGCCGAGGTTGACGAAGGAGCCGGGCGGGATGTCCGCGGCGATGGCCGCGGCGATCTCGTCGCGGGTGCGGGTCACCGCGAGCCTCCCGTCACGACCACGCGGTCGACGTAGATCGAGGGCGTCACGACGACCTCCGGGTCCAGCTCGCCCGTCTCGACGACCTCGTCGACCTGGACGACGACGAGGTCGGCAGCGGTGGCCATCACCGGACCGAAGTTGCGGGCGGTCTTGCGGTAGACGAGGTTGCCGGCGCGGTCGGAGCGGTGCGCGCCGACGAGGGCGAGGTCGCCCTTGATCGGGTACTCCAGGACGTAGGTGCGTCCGTCGATCTCCCGGTGCTCCTTGCCGTCGGCGAGCGGCGTGCCGACGCCGGTGGGGCAGAAGAACGCGCCGATGCCGGCGCCGGCGGCGCGCATCCGCTCGGCGAGGTTGCCCTGGGGCACCAGCTCGAGCTCGATCTCGCCGGCCCGGTAGAGCCGGTCGAAGACCCACGAGTCCTGCTGGCGCGGGTAGGAGCAGATCATCTTGTCGACGCGGCCCCGGTCGATCAGCGCGGCCAGGCCGGTGTCGGCGTTGCCGGCGTTGTTGGACACCACCGTGAGGCCGCTCGCCCCCTGCGCGATGAGGGCGTCGATGAGCTCGTAGGGCATCCCGGCCGGGCCGAACCCGCCGACGAGCACGGTGGAGCCGTCGCGGACGTCGCCGACGGCCTGCTCGGCGGAGTCGCACACGATCATGCGTCCTCCTCCAGCACCTGCTGGGCGATCCGGAAGGCGGTGTTGGCGGCCGGGACCCCGCAGTAGATCGCCGACTGCAGCAGGCACTCCTTGATCTCGTCGACGCTCAGGCCGTTGGTGCGGGCGGCACGCAGGTGCATCGCCAGCTCGTCGTGGTGGCCGCCGGCGACCAGGGCGGTCAGGGTGATCAGCGACCGGCTGCGGCGGTCGAGGCCGGGACGGGTCCAGACCGATCCCCAGGCGTACTCGGTGATGAGCTGCTGGAAGTCGGCCGTCAGGTCGGTGGTGGCGGCGATCGCGCGGTCGACGTGGGCATCGCCGAGGACCTCACGGCGTACGACGAGGCCGGCCGCGTGGCGCTCGGTCGGTACGGGGTCGGCGCTCGGCTCGGGGGCGGGTTCCTCGCCGAGCACGTGGCGACGGATGAGGGCCGCGACCGTGCTCCGGCGCCTCGGCGGGAGCGAGGTGGGCGACGTCGTCGAGGACCTCGAGCGCTCCGGACGGTACGCCGTCGGCGATCAGCCGGAGGTCGGCCGGCGGGGTCGCCCGGTCGTGGGCACCGGCCACGGCGAGCACCGGGGCGGCGACCTCGCCGAGCCGGTCGCGCACGTCGTGGGCCGCGAGCGCGCCGCAGACCTGCACGTAGCCGGCGTCGACGGTGTCGGTGAGCGCGGTCAGGAGGGCGGAGCCGGTCTCGGGCCGCGCGGTCGAGGAAGCCGGGCGCGAACCAGCGCTCGGCCGAGGAGGAGACCAGCACCGAGGTGCCGGAGGCGTTCGACCTGGTCGATCCGGTCGCTCCACGTCTCGGCCGAGCCGATCTTCGCCCCGGTGCAGATCAGGACGGCGGACAGGACGCGACCGGGGGCGTCGAGGAGCAGCTGGAGGCCGACCGCTCCGCCGACCGAGACGCCCGCGTAGGTGAAGGCGCCACCCGCGCCGTCGCCGAGCTCGGAGCGCTGCACCAGCACCTCGTCGACCACGCGCAGCACGCCGGCGGCGAGCTCGGCCATCGTGAAGGACTCCTCGGGCACGCCGCGGTTGTGGCCGTGGCCGGGCAGGTCCCAGGCGAGCACGTCGAAGTGGTCGACCAGGCCGGCGGCGCAGTCGGTCCACAGCGCCGCGGCCGACGTGCCGAGGGAGGGGCCGAGCACGAGCAGCGGGAGCTCGGAGCGAGTGCTGGCGCCGCTCATGCGAACGGCTGTGATGGCGGGGATCAACGCGGGGTCTCCTGACCTGTGACGGCGCGGGCTCGGTGGAGGACGGCATGGACGATCGCAGCCGCCTGCCCGAGGTAGTCACCCGAGGGCAGGTGGCCGGCCACCTCGGCGAGGCTGCGCTGCTCGGCGTGCACGTCGTCGGCCGCCGTCGCGAGGGTCTGCGGCCATCCGGTCGGCGTCGACCTCGAGGCCGAGCAGCAGGTCGGTGGTGTGCGAGGCGGCGACGACCGCGCGGCGCACGAGGTCGCGCAGCGTCGCCCACTCGGCGTGCCACGCCCCGTCGGGGCGCTGGTCGACCGCGGTGGTGGCGCACAGGTGCAGCGTCGAGGCGAGCGCCGGTGCGGTCAGGGCGGCCCGCTTCACGAGCACGGCCAGGACGGGGTTGGCCTTGTGGGGCATGGTCGACGACCCGCCGGTGGCGGCGAGCGCGACCTCACCGACCTCGGGACGGCTCAGCACCAGGACGTCGCCGGCCAGTCGTCCCCAGGCGTCGGTGCAGCCGACGAGGGCGTCGCCGAGCCGGGTGACCGGCGAGCGCGAGGTGTGCCAGGGCAGCGCGGCGTCGAGGCCGAGCGCGCTCGGCGAGCTCGGCGGCGGCGGCGAGCGGGTCGGCTGAGCCCGATCTCGAGCAGGCCGGCGAGGGTGCCGGCCGCCCCGCCGACCTGCACCGGGAAGCGCAGCGCGGCCACGCCGTCGTACGCGTCGAGGACGGCGGTGAGCCAGGTGGCGGCGACGAGGCCGAACGTCGTCGGCACGGCGTGCTGGGTGAGGGTGCGGGCGACCATCGGCGTGGTGCGGTGGGCCTCGGCGAGCTCGCTGAGCCGCTCGACCTGCTGGGTGAGGTCGGCGAGCACGTCGTCGACCGCCTGCTGGGCGAGCAGCATCAGCGCGGTGTCGAGGACGTCCTGGCTGGTGAGGCCGCGGTGCAGCCATCGCGCCGCGTCGCGCGGGGTGTCCGGGTGGTCGCGCAGCAGCGTGAGCACGGCCGGCACCGGGTTGCCGGTCAGCTCGGCCTCGGCGGCGACCCACTCGTGGTGCTCGGGGTCCAGCTCGAGACCGACGCGCGCTGCCTCGGGGGCGATGTCGTGGTCGACGAGCAGGTCGAGCCACTCCTCCTCCACCGCGACCATCGCATCGAGGAAGGACTCGCCGGTGAGGTGGTCGCTCGCCCGGTCGTCGCCGGGCCAGAAGAGGTCGCTCACGTGATCAGTGTCGCGGGTAGGTGAGGAAGACGGTCTCTCCCGCGCCCTGCAGCCGGAGGTCGAAGCGGTAGCCGCCGTCGTCGGCGTCGGCCCGCAGGGTGTCTCGTCGCTCGGGGTCGAGGTCGGCGAGGAACGGCGGGTCGACGTGCTGCGGCGGGTAGGCGCGGGTGAAGAGGTGGTGGCCGAGGCCGCGGGCGAAGAGGGTGAGCGCGAAGAACGGCCCGGACGGCTCCACCGTGGTGAAGGTGTAGTGGCCGTCGTCGTCGGTGGCGCAGCGGCCCCAGCCCCGGGAGCCCTCGGCGGGCTGGGTGAGCTCGAGCAGGGCGTCGGGCACGGGCTGCCCGTCGCCGTCGAGCACCCGACCGTGCAGCCGGATCGCGTCGGGGTGGTCGGGGCCGACCAGGTCGGAGTCGCCGGGGAACGGCAGGGCGAAGCCGAAGAACGGCCCGACGGTCTGGGCGGGCGTGGGGATCACGACGCTCCCCCGCTCGACGAGTCGTCGGCCTCGAGCGGCGTCCGGTGGGCGCCGGTGAGCACGATGTCCCACCGGTAGCCGGTGCTCCACTCGTGCTGGGTGACGTCGTGGTCGTACGTCGCCACGAGCCGCGCGCGGGCGGCCGGGTCGACGATCGCCTGGTAGATCGGGTCGAGCGCGAAGAGCGGGTCGCCCGGGAAGTACATCTGGGTGACGAGCCGCTGGGTGAAGTCGGAACCGAAGAGCGAGAAGTGGACGTGGGCCGGACGCCAGGCGTTGCGGTGGTTGCGCCACGGGTAGGGCCCGGGCTTGATCGTGGTGAAGCGGTAGCGGCCCTCGTCGTCGGTGAGGCACCGGCCGGTGCCGGAGAAGTGCGGGTCGAGCGGCGCGGGGTGCTGGTCGCGCTGGTGGAGGTAGCGACCGGCGGCGTTGGCCTGCCAGACCTCGACGAGCTGACGTCGTACGGGCCGGCCGTCGCCGTCGAGGACCCGCCCGGTCACGACCATCCGCTCGCCGATCGGCTCGCCGTCGTGCTGGACGGTGAGGTCGGCCTCGACCGGGTCGACGTCGCGCTCGCCGAACGTCGGCGCCCACAGCTCGACGCCCTCCGGGTCGGCCGGCTGGAGGGCCTTGGTGGGGTGGCGCAGCAGGCTGCTGCGGTAGGGCGGGTAGTCCGCCCGGGGCTGGGTCTCGCGCTCGGCGCCGGCCGCGACCGACGCGTCGTACGCCGTGCTGACGGCCGCCATCTCGGCGTCGATCTGTGCCTGGCTGGCGAGGGTGTCGGTCATGGTGGCGACGTTACGGCGAAGTCTGGACACGCCCGTCGCGATTGCTTCTGCTGAGTGGAAGACGAGAGCCGGGGCGCTCGAGCTCCGCGACGCGGGCCGGCGAGCAGGGCGCCGGCGGGCGCGGTCATCTGGCGGTCTTCTCGCGGGACGCCGAGGCGTCGGGACGAGGGAGGGCCTGCAGACCGTGGTCGACGAAGTCGACGATCCAGGCGAAGCTGTCGTCGGCGGGCACGTCGACCTGGAAGCTGCCAGCCGAGTCGAGGGTGGCGAACCCGTGCAGGATGCTCCGCAACATCCGCATGGCGTGGATCTCCTGGTCGGGGTCGAGGTGATAACCGTGCAGCATGGCCGCCCAGGTAGCCATGACGTGGCCGCTGGCGGGGAGGAGCGGGTCGTCGTCCCCGGTCACCTGCGCGGCGTTCCCAGCCGCATAGCGGCCGGGGTGGTCACGCACGTAGGCCCGCATCGCGCTCGCACCGGCGATCAACGCATCGCTACCGGCTCTGCCCTGGATGGCGTCGCCGATGGCCTCGGCGAGACTCCTGCATGGCGAGGACGGCGATCGAGTGGGCGAAGCTCGGCCTGGTTCGCCACGTGCTTGTACAGCGACGGAGCCCTCACCCCGAGCCGGTCGGCCGAGCAGACCCATGCTGAGCCGGTCGAACCCGACCTCGTCGACCAGGGCGGCCCGGCGGCGGTGACCGACGCCGACGTCAGCCCGGCCCTAGGCACGAGACAGGACCTTCTGGAGGAAGGGCAGCGTCAGCGCCATGAGCTCGTCGGGGGTCTGCGCGTGGGGGTAGTGACCGGCGCCGTCGATGACCGCCAGCTCGCCGAGACCATCGGGCAGGTCGGCGATGATCTTCTCGCCCTCGGCCCGGGGGTCCGCCCAGTCGGGGTCGAGGCTGCCTTCGACGACCAGGACCGGGCACATGACGTGGGCGAAGCTGGTCGCCCGCGTCCGTGGGCTTGGACGAGCACATGGCCTGGAGGGCCTTCATCCGGCCGGGCTCGCTCAGGTTGTGCTCGATGCGCGCCACCTCGGCCGACCCAGTCGGTCGGCTTGGTCGGGTAGGCGACGTCGAGGTACTTCTTCCAGTTGGCCAGGCGGCCGCGGACGATGACGAGAGCCATCTGCGTGTAGCCGGAGCGGAAGCGCTTGTTCCGCATGAGTCCGCCCAGGTCGAACGACTGGGCGCGGGTGAAGGGGGCGAGCTCGATGACGCCGCTGATGAGGTCAGGTGCCGTCGCGGCCGCAACGGTCGCGGCGCCGCCGCTGATCGAGTGGCCGATGATGACCGAAGGCCCTCCGAGGTGGCGCACGAGGGCGACGAGGTCGCCGGCGATGTCGGTGCGGCTGTAGCCGTCCCACCCGATGCTCGACTCGCCGCAGCCGCGGATGTCGACGCTCGCGACGCGGAAGCCGGCGGCGACGAGAGCGGGGGCGATGAAGCGGTACGAGTGCCGACTGTCGCCGATGCCGTGGGCGAGGACGACCAGCGGTCCTTCCCCGGTGAGGTCGTAGGCGATGGACTTGTCATCGATCTGCAGGTGCATGGTGGTCATCGGATCTCCTATGGCTAGTGGTGTTAACCAAAAAGCTACTGTCATTAGCCACGGCTGTCAACCCCTCGCCCGCACCCCGTCCGGGGAGTACGTCATCGGCCGGCGCCACGTCGTCGCCGCGCTGGGCATCGTCGTACCGACGTTGAAGCGCGACCGGGCCCGGCTCGTGGCGGCGCTCCAGGTCTCGGCCCAGGGCATCGGCAGGGTCCTCACCGAGCAGCGCGCCGCCGTCGGATCGACCTGACACGCAACCCGCCCACCACCCAGCGGTGATCAGTGAGCGACCGGCTCCAGCGGGTGTCCGCGCAGCCGGTGCGGGTCGGGCAGCCGCCTGCGGCGGTACATGTGCAGCAGGATCAGCACCGAGGTCAGCGCCGCGAAGATGCACCAGATCGAGGCGAAGGCCTCCCGGTAGGCGAGCGCGACGAGGGTCAGGCCCACCAGGTTGAGGACACCGAAGGCGACGATGGACGGGTAGCCGGACAGCAGCGACGGTCCCACCACCGCCACGATGTAGAGCACGGCCCAGAAGATGCCGTTCTCCAGCCCGACGCCGGTAGACCAGCGCATGTGACTCCTCCTCCACCACGAGCGGCCCGCTGAGCACGACGTAGCTGAGGTAGGCCGACACCACGAGACCGAGCGCGACGAACGGCGCCACCCGCAGACGCGCGCCGCGGGGCTCGAGGAGGAGCACGGCGGTGGGCACCAGCGTCGGGAGCACCGGGAACGCGAAGAGGACGTAGACCATCGCCGCCACCTGCTGGACGTGGGAGGAGACGTCACCCTCGACGCCCGCCCAGACCAGGGCCTCGGTGAGCTGGTGGGCGGCGAAGAGCAGCGGGAGCGCGGCGAACGGCACCTCGCGACGGCACCGCACCTCGCGGAGCGACAGCGCCGCTACCGGAAGAAGGGCGATACCCGAGACCAGATCGGCCTCGACCGAGAAGCACATGCGGGACCGACTCTCCTGGGGTGGAGCACCACCCTACGGCCGGGGCCGGCCGCGATCGGCGGGCGACCTACCCGTCTCCGACCGACTACCGGGCTACGCGGTGAAGCCGACGTGCACGTGGTCGCTGTGCGTCAGGTCGGAGAAGTACTGGCTCCCGCCGCCGTCGAGGTCGGTCGGGGCCGCCGACCTGGTAGGCGCCGGTCGTCGCAGCGAGCCGCATGACGTCGCTCACCAGGTCGGCCGCGCCGGGGGCGACGACGAGGCGGCCGTCGATGCTGCCGATGTCGTAGGCGAGCCCGTCGGGATGGTTGCTGCGACGGTCGGTGCCGAAGACCTGCACCGGATGGGCCGAGATGAGCACGCTGATGCCGATCCGGTGCTGCTCGGACACCGCGAGCATCGAGCGCAGCACGCTGTCGACCACGCGCCCCGAGGCGACGTCGACCCGACCGGCCGCGGGCAGGTCGATGCGGTCGCTGTCGAGGACGCGACGGATCAGCGCGCTCGGGTCCTCGGTCGCCGGCGCCGGCGTCCGCCGCGTCGACGGAGTCGACGCGCCACCTCCCGCCGACCTGGCTGATCGGGACCTCGTAGGTCGTGCCCCCGCCGTCGAGGAAGTCGGCCTCCACCAGGATGCTCGCCCGCGGCGGCAGGTAGCCGAAGTACTGCGTGTAGGTCACCCCCGCGACCTCCGGCAGCGCCTCGACCGCGCGGGCGGCGGTGCGCTTCGCCGGACCGTCGACCTCGGCCGGCGAAGGTCGGTAACGAGAAGGAGGAGGATCTTCCGACGGGGTGGTCGCACCCGGGCTGGGTGTCGGACCGGGAGTCGGACTCGCGGCGGGGCTCGAGGTCTGAGGATCCGCCCGGGGCAACGGTCGAGCCCGCCGTGGTGCCCGGGGTCTCGGGATCGACGTCCGGCTGCGTCGACGAGCAGCCGGCCACCGCGATCCCCACCACCACGGCAGCGGCGCGCCCCGCCGCCTTCGTCCCAGCCCCGCATCGCATGCCTGAAGGCTAGGTCGGTGGCGGTCGGCGACTGCCCGCACCTCGGCGGGACCGATGAGAACGGCCGGGCCCAGTTGTCTGAGTGTCGACACCGAGGGATCCACGAGGAGGACACATGCGCAGAGTGGTCGTGCAGATGATGCTGTCGCTGGACGGCTACTTCGAGGGGCCGGACGGCGACCTGAGCTGGCACCTCGTGGACGAGGAGCTCCACGCCCACTTCAACCAGCACCTCGCCGGCATGAGTGTCTTCCTCGAGGGGCGAGTCTCCTACGAGCTCATGGAGGCGTTCTGGCCGTCGGCCGACGAGGACCCGGACAACCCGCCGACCATGCGTGAGTTCGCCGGGATCTGGCGAGCCGTGCCCAAGATCGTGTTCTCCCGGACCTTGACGGACGTCGGCCCCAACGCCACTCTCCGCGCGGAGGTCGACCCCGACGAGATCGCCTCCCTGAAGGAGCAGCCGGGTGGTGACATGACGCTCGGTGGACCCGATCTCGTCGAGACGTTTCGCCGGCACGACCTGGTCGACGAGTACCGGCTCTACGTCAACCCGGTCCTCGTCGGCGGTGGCCGACGGCTGTTCGACACGGCGGACAGCCAGGTCGACCTGGCGTTGATCGAGCACCGGAGGTTCAGCAACGGTGTCGTCCTGCTCCGCTACGACGTCAGGAAGCCGTAGCGTCGTCGGGCAGCGGTTCCTGCTGCCGAGCAACGCCGACGCGGCGGACCGGTCCGACGCGACGTCGTCGACTACCTCGTCCTTGTCCACCGACGCTAGGGTGGGGTTCGAGGGGAGTACCTCACTCAGATCATCCCGGTCAGTACGGCACCTCCACAGGCGCCTCGGGTGGTCGCCGGTCGCTCAGGCGCACCGGTGAGGGAGACCTCAAGCAATCACTGCTTGAGGAGAGCCCTGATGAACAGCTCCGGCACGCTCGACACCATCGCCACCCCCACCTTGTGGGCGGTCACGATCGGCGCCGTCCTCGTCCTGCTGGCGGTCGACTTCGTCGCCACCCGCAAGCCGCACGAAGTATCGATGCGCGAGGCGATCGCCTGGTCGGTCTTCTACATCGCGCTGCCCCTCGCCTTCGGCGTCTACGTCGTGATGGCGCACGGGAGCGGGATCGGCGTGGAGTACTACACCGGCTACGTCGTGGAGAAGTCGCTCAGCGTCGACAACCTCTTCGTCTTCATGCTCCTGCTCACCGCGTTCGCGGTCCCCACGGCACTGCAGCAGCGGGTGCTGCTCTACGGCATCGTCGGCGCGCTCGTCCTGCGCGGCCTCTTCATCGCCCTCGGGGCCGCCGCCCTCTCGGCGTTCGACTGGGTGTTCCTCGTCTTCGGCCTGGTCCTCGTGCTCACCGGCGCCAAGCTGCTGCGCGACGCGCTCCGAGGTGGCCAGCACGAGGTCGACGTCGCCGAGATGCGCATCGTGCGGGTGGTCCGACGGTTCCTGCCGGTCACCGAGGACTACGAGGGCACCCGGCTCACGTCGCGCGTGCAGGTCGGCACGAAGGCCAAGCTGGCCCTCACGCCGTTCGCCCTCGTCGTGATCGCGGTCTTCGCCACCGACGTCGTGTTCGCGGTCGACTCGGTGCCGGCCGTCTACGGCATCACCGGCGACCCCTACCTGGTCTTCGCCACCAACGCCTTCGCCCTGCTGGGTCTGCGCGCGCTCTACTTCGTGCTCCAGGGCGCGCTGGCCAAGCTGGTGCACCTCAACTACGGCCTGGCCGCGATCCTGGGGTTCATCGGCGTCAAGCTCGGCCTCCACTGGGCCCACCTGAACTGGTCGTCGGTGCCCGAGATCCCGACCGTCGCCTCGCTCGTCGTGATCGTCGGCATCCTCGCGCTGACCGTCACGACCTCGTTGATCGCCGCCAGCCGTGCGGAGCCCGCTCCCGAGCTGGAGGACGCCGCCCGCGACGTGTGACCCGTCGGTGGCTTGATGTCGTCGGCAGACTGGGTGCGTGCCCGAGGGAGACAGCGTCTACAAGCTGGCGCGGCGCCTCGACCGGTCGCTGCTGGGGCGCACGGTGGTCCGCTCCGACTTCCGCGTGCCGACCCTCGCGACGCGCGACCTCGCGAGCCGCGAGGTGCTCGAGCACGTCACCCACGGCAAGCACCTGCTGACGCGCTTCTCCGGCGGGGCGACCCTGCACAGCCACCTGCGGATGGACGGCGAGTGGTCGGTCACCGGCGCGGGCAAGGTGCTCCCCCGCCGACTGATGACCGACGTACGACTGGTGCTCGAGCTCGACAACGGCGCGACCGCGTGGGGCCTGCGGCTCCACGACCTGGCACTGGTCGCCACGGCAGACGAGGGGTCGCTGGTCGGCCACCTCGGCCCCGACCCGCTGCGCGACGACTGGGACCCCGCCGAGGCCGTACGTCGTCTGCGTGCGGCCGGGGGACGACCGGTCGTCTCGGCGCTGCTCGACCAGACGCTGGTCGCGGGACTCGGCAACCTCTGGGTCAACGAGCTGGCGTTCCTGATGGGCGTGAGTCCCTGGACCGCGGTCGACGACGTCGACGTGGAGCGACTCGTGGCACGGGCGGCCACGGCGCTGAGGCACTCGGCCACCTCCCCTGGCGCCTACCAGGTGACGACCGGCGTGGCACGCAAGGGCGACAGCCACTGGGTCGCCGGCCGCGCCCGACGCCCGTGCCTGCGGTGCGGCACCAAGGTGGAGATGATCGAGGAGATCCCGGGTGACCCCGCCAACCGCCGTACGTGGTGGTGCCCGCACTGCCAGCCCGGTCCCGGCCCGGAGGCGCGAGAGCCCACCGCTCCTCGGTGACAGCAGCGTGCAGCACCCGAGCCCGTGTCGCCGGCACGGTCTCGGAGCCCGGTTCACGGTCGTCTGCGGTTGAGCGTGCTACCCGAGGCGGCGGAGCGCCTGCTCCACGACGACCTCGACGCGAGCGGTCATGCCCGACCCGTCGACCGGGCGGCGACCTGCAACCTGGCGCGAGATCGACTGCCGTGCGTGGTCGTTGTGGTGGAGGAGGGCGTACAGGTCCCACCAGGGGTGGAGAGGTACCCCCGCAACCGACTCGTAGCTTGAGCGGAGCTCCTCTGCCCACCTGGGTGAGTAGAGCGAGGCCAGATAGCGCCGGCACTGTCCGACATCGATGGCGCGAGACCCACGGTGGATGCCGTTCCAGTCGGTGAGCCCGGTGATCTTGCCGCGCGACCACAGCAGGTTGACGGGGAGGAAGTCGCCGTGCAGGAAGACGACTCCATCCTCGGGTGGCGCTGACTCCATGGCGTCGAAGGCGGCCCGCCAGACCGCCGGCCTTCGTGCACCGGCCGGCACCTGGAACTGTCCGACGGGAGTGATCCAGGAGTCGACCCACGGTCGAAAAGGCGGAGCTGGCAGGTCGACGGCATGCAGTCGGGCGGCGAGCTCGGCAATCCTCTCGATCCATGGACGATGGTCCGCCGGGGTGAGGTGGACATGACCAGGCAGACGTGTCATCAGCAGCGACGGCGCACCGCCGGTCGCTGCGCCGTTCACGTCCGTCGCCAGGATCGTCGGGACCGGCAGTCCGCTGCCAGACACCACCGAGAGGTTGGCGATCTCCTCCTCCATGGCTGACCGGAGGGCGACGCTCCCTGCCGGGTACTGCCGCAGCACCACGAAGGTGGTGATGCCATGTCGCTCGACTGACAAGCGATGGACGGCGGAGTTGACGCCACCGGTCAATCGACGATGGCCGACCACGCGACCGCCCTTGCCCACACACGCCGCAACCCAGCCCAGGGTTTCGGGGGACGGCCTTCGTCGGAAGAACGGGTTCTCCCGCCAATCGCCGTCGACCGTCGGGCTGACGAGGTCGTCACTGGTCACGGCCGACCACGCTATCGGTGCGCGGCAGCGGTCCGCGTTGCTATGGCTTGTCCAGCCACCGAAGTTCAGGCGCACCGCCGACTCACGGACGTCGCAGCCGAAGGACGCGCTGGATGTCCAGCTGACCGAGTCGGCGCAGTGCGTTCGGGAACGGACGCCAGTAGCGGTGCCGCGTCCAAAGACGCATGACGGCGATCGTGTCCCTTTCGTGGCGTGCTCGACTTCTGTCCCTTGGTGTGGCCCTGGCGATTCTGACTGCCGGCATCGGGTGGTGGTACTCCGACCGAGCGCCCCGTGCCGAGGTAGTTGGCGACTCGACCGGGCGAGCGGGATGGGCGACCCTCGAGTACGAAGGCATCCGCGTGGAGGTCCCTGCCAGCTGGGAGCGGCTGGACAGGGGTGATTGCGAGCTCCACTTCGAGACGTGGGCACCGCCGGAGACATCCGCCTGCCGCCCCGACCGTGGTGTCGCCTTCTACGGATCGGCGACGTTTGACCCGGCACAAGGTCCCGGTGTCAGGCGGGCGACCACTTCAGGCGAGCCTCGATGGGGTGGCTACGTCGAGGCCGGTGACTTCGCTGTCTACGTCCTGGATAGCGACCGCGGCGTCGCTCAGGACGTCCTCGATTCAGCCCGTTATGAATGAACAGGAGCTGGTCGGCTTAGGTGCG
>CAWGJR010000006.1:0-49665 GCA_963822915.1 uncultured Actinomycetota bacterium | reverse complement strand
TCCGTCGGCGGGCAAGGGATCAGAGGGAGCACTCATATACCGAGGGTGTGTGCGCCCGCGGTCTCGGCCGCCACACCACCGGGTGGATGTGTCCCTTTACACACGATCACACAATGTCAACCGGCGCGCGGTCACCAAGGGCGCCTACCTGTCGGGCACAGCTTCGACGAGCGAGGTTGATCAGCCAGGTTGACCAACCTAGGTTCGGCCTCCTGCTGTGGTGAGCCGGCGCCGGCTCACGCGGTCGGCGGGTTCTCCAGGTAGATCGACTTCAGCTCGGTGTACTGCCCCAGGCCCTCGGGGCCGAACTCGCGGCCGAGGCCCGAGGCCTTGAAGCCGCCGAACGGCGCGGCGAAGTCCATCGTGTAGGTGTTGACGCCGTAGGTGCCGGCGCGGACGCGGCGGGCGACGTCGAGCCCCGCCTCCTGGTCGCCGGTCCACACGGTGCCGGCCAGGCCGTAGTCGGAGTCGTTGGCGATGCGCACCGCGTCGTCGACGTCGTCGTAGGCGATCACCGACAGCACCGGTCCGAAGATCTCCTCCTGGGCGATCCGCATCCGGTTGTCGACGTCGGCGAAGATCGTCGGACGCACGTACCAGCCGTGGTCCAGCCCGTCCGGCATGCCGTTGCCGCCGAGCACCACGCGGGCCCCCTCCTCCTGGCCGAGGGCGATGTACTTCTCGACGCGCTCCTGCTGGCGCTGGGCGACCATCGGGCCGATCTCGGTGGCCGGGTCCATCGGGTCGCCGACCTGCATCGCGCCGACCGCCTCGGCGAGGGCGTCGACGACGGTGCTGTAGTTGGCGCGGCTGGCCAGGATGCGGGTCTGCGCGACACAGGCCTGGCCGGAGTTCATCAGGGCCGTGAACTTCAGTCCCTCGATCGCCGTGGTCAGGTCGGCGTCGTCGAGCACGATCGCCGCCGACTTGCCCCGAGCTCGAGCGAGACCCGCTTGAGCTGCTCACCGCAGACCGCGGCGATCTTGCGGCCCGCAGCGGTGGAGCCGGTGAAGGCGACCTTGTCGATGCCCGGGTGCGCGACGAGGTGCTCGCCGACCTCGCGGCCGCCGGCGACGATGTTGACCACCCCGGCGGGACGCCGGCCTCCATGAGCAGCTCGGCCATCAGGTAGCCGTCGAGCGGGGTCTCCGGCGCCGGCTTGACGACGACCGTGCAGCCGGCGAGCAGCGCCGGGATGACCTTGGACATGATCGTGAACTGCGGGACGTTCCACGGCGGGATGGCGGCGACCACGCCGACCGGCTCGCGGCGCACCATCACCGGCGAGCCGAGCGCTCCCGGGCGGATCTCCTCCCAGGGGTACTCGCGGGCGATGCCGAGGAACGCCTCGATCTGCATCCAGGGCGCCGGCGACTGCGCGAGGTTGGAGAACGACGTGGGCGAGCCCATCTCGGTGGTGATGACGTCGGCCATCTCGGCCATCTTGCCGGCGTAGAGCCCCGAGAACGCCGCGACCACGTCGATCCGCTCCGCCGGCGTCATCCGCGGCCACGGCCCCTGGTCGAAGGCCCGGCGGGCAGCCGCGACGGCCGCGTCGATGTCGGCCGAGGTGCCCTCGGGGACCGTGGCGACCACCTGCTCGGTGTGCGGGCGAGATCACCTCGATCGTCTGGCGTGGTCGCGGGCGCGGCCCAGCCGCCGTCGATGAAGAGGGTGTCGCGGTCGAGGCTCATGCGGATCTCCTGGTGTCGGGTCGGGTGACCGCTGGCGGTCACGGGGCGAGGGTGAACCAGTCGGCGAAGCCGCTGGGGTCGTGGCGGCCGAGGGCGCCGTGCTCGAAGAGGCCCCAGCCCTCCTGGCGCCGTCGCAGACGGCGCGGCCGACGTGGTCGATCACGCCGAACATCACGCGCCCGGCCACGTCGGGCGCGGTCGAGGTCGTAGGTGACCCGCTCGGTGAAGTCGGCGCCCTTCCAGACCCCGTGGGTCCAGTCGGAGTCACCGCCGTAGCCGCCCCCGACGTGGAGCGGCACGCGCGAGCTTGGACTCGACCTCGATCTCGAGCGGCTTGCCGTCGGGGGTGGTGCAGGTGATCGTGGCGCCGGTCGGGACGCGGGTGCCGGAGGCGTAGCGGACCTGCACGTGCGGCCAGCCGAGCTGCTCGACGCGACCGTCCTTCCAGACGCGGTGGCAGTCGTTGAGGGCGCGGTAGCCGTCGGGCTCCTCCTGGATGATCAGGCAGAGCATGAAGTCGTCGAAGCGCATCGGCACGTAGAGCCACCACATGCCCTCGAACTCCGGCACCAGCGGGGCGCCGGCGGGCACGGCCTCACCGACGGGTCGGATGCCCCACGAGCGGTCGCGGCTGCCCACCCACGTGTCGGGCGTGACCGCGATACTCCGTCGCCGTCGATCGGCGAGGGACCCGCTCCACGTGCCGACCTGGGCGAAGCGTTGGGCGTCGAGGGTGACCCGGGACCCGGAGCGCATCACGTGCGGCATCTCCTGGAGCGCGTCGAAGGAGCCCTCCCACGTGAGGTCGGCGGCGATGCCCTCGGTCTCCTCGAGCACGACCCGCAGCTTCTTCAGCGGCTCGTGCACCTCCACGCGGTAGGCGCCGACGTGCTGGTTGAGCCGGTCGTCGTCGATCGCGTCGGAGAGGTGCACGGCGGTCTGCTCGTCACCGCGCCGCACGAGGAAGAACGCGTCCTTGGTGCCGAGGTTGGGGTAGTAGCCGTGACCGAAGATGGCGAACACGTCGCCGGTGCGGTCGTGGGCGTTGAAGTAGGAGCGGTCGTAGAAGTTGCGATCGCTCGGCCCCGCCCACGTGACCGGGAGGGGCACCTGGTGGATCGGGTACTCGTCGAGGTGGCTGATCATCAGGCGGTGGCTCCGGCTCCGTCGAGGATGGACTCCATGAGCCCCTTGTGGTGCATGAGGGTCTCGATGTCGTCGGGGCGCTCGATCTCCCCGAAGTGGATCGAGCGGGCGCCGGTGCGCATGAAGACGACGCACCACTGCACGGCGTTGTAGACGTGGAACCACGTGAGGTCGCCGACGCTCGACCCCGGTGATCTCCTCGTAGGTCGCGACGACGTCCTGCTCGCGCAGGAAGTGCGGCATCCCCGGCAGCTCGAGGACACCGGTGATCGACTCGAAGACCTGGTGGGCGAAGACCATCCACGACAGGTCGAGCTCGCGGGGGCCGATGGTCGCCATCTCCCAGTCGAGGACGGCGACCGGGGTGAAGTCCTCGTAGATCGCGTTGCCGATGCGCGCATCGCCCCAGCACAGGACGGTCTCGCCGCTCCCTCCGCCTCCGCCTCCGCGAGGTGGGCCTCGAGCCAGGCCAGTCCGCGCTCGGCCAGCGGCGAGCGGCCGATGTCGGTGACGGCGAAGTCGTACCAGGCGCGGGTGCGCGCCAGGTTGCGCGCGAGCGGGGTCTCGTCGGACCGGTCCGGGTCGAGGCTCTGCTTGTCGAGGAAGGCGAACGTCGTCGCGGCGTCGGGGATCGCGTGCAGCGCGGCGACGGTCGCGACCGCGCCGTCCTGCAGCCGGCGCTGGTCGGCCTGGGAGGCGTCGTGGAGCCAGTTGTCGCCGAAGTTGTAGGGCAGGACGTCCTGCGGGATCACGCCCTCGATCCGGTCCATCAGGAAGAACGGCGTGCCGAGCACCGAGCCGGTCGGCTCCATGAAGCTCACGCGCGGCACCGGTACGTCGCTGAGGCTCGACGACGAGACGCATCGCTTCGTACTGGTCGTCGAGCGCGTAGGTCTCGAAGACCGGGACGTCGGCAGCCGCCGGCGCCACGCGCGCGACGTACTCGTGCGTGTCGCGGGTCCCCGACTCGGTCCAGGTGGCGTCGAAGACCAGCGTCTCCGAGCTCATGCCGTTGGCGTCGATGCCGGAGTGCAGCGCCACCTCGGGCTCGGCGCTCGCCGGCAGCAGGCCGGCGAGCCAGTCGGCGAGCGCCTTCGGCACCTGCGCTGCGTCCCGGCTGGATCGCTGGAGCCTCATGTCCGCGGGCGGCGGGGCCTGGGTCATGCTGCCCTCTCCTCGGTGTGTGACGTGGATCATAAGTTGACGCGCGTCAGCATTGTTGGAACACGTTCTAGTTGTCAATGGCCCCACGGTCTCGCGCCTGCTTGCCACAAGAACTGAATCGGTGTTCACTACTTGCATGGAAGCTCCCTGGCGCCCCTCCACCGATCCGGCGGACGACGGCCCGGTGATCGACTACCCCTCGTTGACCTACCAGGTCACCGGCCGCATCGCCCGGATCACCTTCAACCGCCCCGACCAGGGCAACGCGATCACCCGTGACACCCCGGTCGACCTCGCCCACGCCGTGGAACGCGCCGACCTCGACCCGCGCGTGCACGTGATCTGCGTGTCGGGGCGCGGCAAGGGGTTCTGCGGTGGCTACGACCTCGCCGCCTTCGCCGAGGACCTCTCGGCGAGCGAGTCCGACTCCAGCGGCACGGTGCTCGACCCCGCGGTGCAGATGGCCAACCACGACCCGTCACGCACCTGGGACCCGATGCTCGACTACGCGATGATGAGCCGGTTCAACCGCGGCTTCGCCAGCCTGCTCCACGCCGACAAGCCGACCGTGGCCAAGGTGCACGGCTTCTGCGTCGCCGGCGGCACCGACATCGCGCTGTACGCCGACCAGGTCGTGATCGCCGACGACGCCAAGATCGGCTACCCGCCGACACGCGTCTGGGGAGTGCCGGCGGCAGGCATGTGGGCCCACCGGCTCGGCGACCAGCGCGCCAAGCGGCTCCTGCTCACCGGCGACTGCCTGACCGGCCGCGAGGCGGCCGAGTGGGGGCTGGCGGTCGAGTCGGCGCCGGCCGACGAGCTCGACGCACGCACCGAGGTCCTGCTCGCCAAGATCGCGGCGATGCCGCTCAACCAGCTCGTCATGGTCAAGCTCGCCCTCAACGCCACCCTGCTCCAGCAGGGGGTCGCCACCAGCACCATGGTCTCGACGGTGTTCGACGGCATCTCGCGCCACACGCGGGAGGGCTACTCCTTCCAGCAGCGTGCGGCCGACGTGGGCTTTCGTCGGGCGGTCCGCGAGCGCGACGCGGCGCCGTACGACGACGCCGGCCCCGCACGTCCGCCGTCACCGACGCCAGGGGCGAGTGAGCGGTGGCCTACCGCCGTACGGCCGCCGTGCAGGAGCGGCTCGACGCGACCCGCTCGCGCATCGTCACCGCGGCCCACGACCTCGTCGCCGAGCACGGGTACGCCGGCTGCTCGATCGCCCAGGTCGCCGACCGCGCCGACGTCGCCACCGGCAGCGTCTACCGCCACTTCCCCGACAAGGGCGCGCTCTTCGCCGAGGTCTTCCGCACCGCCACGCAGCGTGAGGTCGACGCCGTGCCGGCCGCCGCGTCGGTCCCCGGTGCGGTGGCCGAGCGCATCACCGTGGCCGTGGAGACCTTCGCCCACCGCGCCCTGGCAGCGCCGCGCCTGGCCTACGCCCTGATCGCCGAGCCCGTCGACCCCGAGGTCGAGGCCGAGCGGCTCGTCTACCGCCGCGCGTGGACGCGACCTGTTCGCCGGCGTGGTCGCCGACGGCGTCGCCGCGGCGAGCTGCCCGCCCAGGACCCCGCGGTCAGCGCCGCGGCCGTGGTCGGCGCGATGGCCGAGGCCCTCGTCGTCCCGCTGCAGCGCGACCTCGCCGCAGACCAGCAGCACCACGTCGTCCCCGAGCTGACCGCGTTCGTCCTCCGAGCACTAGGAGCCACACCCCATGACCACCACCCATGACGTCACCAACCAGGTCCCGCCGCTCGTCGGCCACGACACGTCGGCCGACCCCGCGGCCCAGGAAGCCCTCGAGCGCGAGGGCGCCGGCGTGGGCGCGCGCCGAGATCCGCGAGCTCGGCCTGCTGGCCGGCTCCGCCGAGGCGCAGGAGTGGGGCCGGCTCGCCGAGCGCACTCCCCCGGTGCTGACCACCCACGACCGCTACGGCCACCGCATCGACGAGGTCGACTACACCCCGACCTACCACCGCCTGATGGAGACCGCGGTCTCCCACGGGCTGCACGGCGCCCCCTGGGCCGACGAGCGACCTGGCGCCCACGTCGCCCGCGCCGCCAAGTTCATGGCGTGGAACGTCGACGCCGGCCACGGCTGCCCGATCTCGATGACGTACGCCGTCGTGCCGGCGCTGCGCGCCGACCCCGAGCTGGCGGCGACGTACGAGCCGTTGCTCACCTCGACGACGTACGACCCCGGCCTGCGGGTGCCGTCGACGAAGGCCGGGCTGATCGCCGGCATGTCGATGACCGAGAAGCAGGGCGGCTCCGACGTCCGCGCCAACACCACGCAGGCGGTCGCGCAGCCCGACGGCAGCCATGCCCTGACCGGGCACAAGTGGTTCACCTCCGCGCCGATGTCGGACCTCTTCCTCGCGCTGGCCCAGACCCCCGCCGGCCTGAGCTGCTTCCTCGTGCCGCGCGTCCTGCCCGACGGCTCGCGCAACGCGATGCACCTGATGCGGCTCAAGGACAAGCTCGGCAACAAGTCCAACGCCTCCTCCGAGATCGAGTACGACGGGGCGGTGGCGTGGCTCGTCGGCGAGGAGGGGCGCGGCGTGCGCACCATCGTCGAGATGGTCAACATGACCCGCCTCGACTGCACGCTCGGCACCGCCTCGGGCATGCGCGCCGCGGTCGTGCAGGCGACCCACCACGCACGTCACCGCAGCGCCTTCGGCAAGGCGCTCGTCGACCAGCCGCTCATGCGCAACGTGCTCGCCGACCTGGTCGTGGAGTCCGAGGCCGCGACCACCGTGGCGATGCGACTCGCCGGGGCGACCGACCGCGCGGTGCGCGGCGACAGCCGACGAGGCGGCCTTCCGGCGGCTGGCGCTGGCGGTCAGCAAGTACTGGGTCTGCAAGCGCGGCCCGGTCGTGGCCGGCGAGGCGATGGAGTGCCTCGGCGGCAACGGCTACGTCGAGGACTCCGGGATGCCGCGGATCTACCGCGAGCTGCCGCTGCTCTCGATCTGGGAGGGCTCGGGCAACGTCGCCGCCCTCGACGCGCTGCGTGCGATCGGGCCGCGAGCCGGCGTCGCTCGAGGCGTTCTTCACCGAGGTCGAGCTCGCCGCCGGCGCCGACCACCGCCTCGACGACGCGGTCGCGCTGCTCAAGAAGGAGCTCTCCGACATCGACGAGCTCGAGCTGCGCGCCCGGCGCCTCGTCGAGCAGCTCGCCCTGGTGCTGCAGGGCTCGCTGCTGGTGCAGCACGCACCCGCAGGCGGTGGCCGACGCGTTCTGCGCGACCCGCCTCTCCCGCGACTGGGGCGGCGCGTTCGGCACGATGCCGAAGGGCCTCGACCTCCAGCCGATCCTCGAGCGGGCCTTCGTCGACGTACCGGCTGAGACCCAAGCTTGTCGCCGACTCGGCCTTGCTGGGCGAGAATTCCTGGCCGAAGATGTCCTCGCGGGGCGAGGCCGTTCGTCTCTAGGTTGAGAAGCGGCACCCGGCCGCCCGACCCGAGGAGACACCATGCCCCAGTACGCAGCCATCCTCTACAGCCGTGACGTCGACTGGACCAAGCCCGAGGAAGCGGCCGTGATGGTCGACTACGACGAGTTCGGCCAGGCCGCCGGCGCGATCCTGCGCGGCGGCGCCGCGCTCTACCAGACGTCGACGGCCACCACCGTCCGCACCAGCGAGAAGGGCGGCGAGGTCGTCACCAGCGACGGCCCCTACGCCGAGACCAAGGAGGCCCTGACCGGCTTCTACCTCATGGAGTGCGCCGACCTCGACGAGGCGATCGCCTGGGCCGCGAAGATCCCCGCGGCCTGGGACGGCGCGGTCGAGGTGCGGCCGGTCATCGACTTCGGGATGCTGACCCTCCGCACGAGGACGACGAGGCGCGTCGCGCCCTGACCGAGCTGATCCGCTCGTCGGGGCGCGACGTCCTCGCCACCCTCACCCGCTGGACCGGCGACCTCGCCCTGGCCGAGGACGCCGTCCAGGACGCCACCCTGCGCGCGCTCGAGGTGTGGCCGCGCGACGGCGTGCCCGGACAACCCCGTGGCCTGGCTGCGGCTGACCGCACGACGTCGCGCCATCGACCTCGTACGCCGTGAGGTCACCCGCCGACCGAAGGAGGCAGCCGCGATGCACGACCCCTGGGCGACTGACGGCGGTGCGACGAGCGACGACGACGTCGGCCCGACCGTCGACCATCGACGACGACCTGCTCCGGCTCGTCTTCACCTGCTGCCACCCCAGCCTCGCGCTCGACACCCAGGTCGCGCTGGCGCTGCGGACGCTGTGCGGCCTGACCACCGAGGAGGTCGCGCGCGCCCTGCTGGTGAGCGAGGCGGCGCATGGCCAAGCGGCTCACCCGTGCCCGCCAGAAGATCAAGCAGGCCCGCATCCCCTACCGGGTGCCGCCGGACCACGAGCTGCCCGACCGGTGGGCAGCGGTGCTCGCGACGGCGTACCTGCTCTTCAACGAGGGGTACGCCGCCACCTCGGGCGCCGACCTGGTCCGGACGCGGCTGGTCGACGAGGCCATCCGGCTGACCCGCCTGCTGGTCGCGGCTGCAACCCGACGACCCGGGCACGCTCGGCCTGCTGGCGCTGATGCTGCTGCAGGACTCGCGTCGCGCGACCCGCCTCGACGCGACCGGCGCGCCGGTGCTGCTGCGCCGACCAGGACCGCACGCGGTGGGACCGCGCGGCCATCGCGGAGGCCGTCGCCCTGGTCGGCGAAGGCTTGCGCCGCACGCCCGGCACGCCCCGACCGCTACGTCGTGCAGGCCGCGATCGCGGCGTGCCACGCGCTGGCGCCGTCGTGGGAGGAGACCGACTGGGCGCGCGATCGTGTCCTGGTACGACGTGCTCCTCACCGTCGACGCGCGGTCCGGTCGTGCGGCTCAACCGGGCGGCCGCCGTGGCCGAGCGGGACGGCGCGGCCGAGGGTCTCGGCCTGGTCGACGCCATCGCCGGCCTGGAGTCCTACGCGCTGTGGCACGCCTCGCGAGCGGTGCTGCTGCGACGACTCGGGACGCGACGACGAGGCGGCTGCGGCCGACGCGGTGGCGGCGTCGCTGCCGCTCAACGACCCGCAACGCGGGCTCCTCGGTCGAGCACCCGGTGAGGCCCACGGAGGCTGAGCAGGCCGAGCCCCCGGCGAGGCCGTCGGACGAAGCCCCGTGAGCCGGGTGCGGACCGCAACCACGGTCACCGGGCTTCGTCGACGCTCGCTGGCGCTCGCTGCTCAGCCTCCGGGGGCTTCGCCGGCGCTCGCTGCTCAGCCTCCGGGGCTTCGTCGACGCTCAGGCTCCGGTGTCGCAGGCCCGCTCAGCGTGGTCCTCGAGCGCCGGGCAGGTCCCTCCGGGGCTGGTCAGCAGCTCGAAGTGCCACGGCTCGTTGGCGTAGCGACGGCACAGGCCCCAGCGCGAGCCGCGCTGCTCGAGCCAGGTGCGCTCCGCCGCGCCCGGGCCGACGTCGATCGCGTCGCCGCTGACGTGCTTCGAGTCCGCCGGCGGGAGCACCCACTGCCGGGCGGCGTCCGGGCTGCCGTAGGTCGAGACGGCCTCGTCGAAGAGCTGCTGCTGGTGCTCGGCCGAGCGCCACCCCGAGGTCAGGGTGATCTCCACCCCGTCGCGCGCCGCCGCCCGCCGGGCGCGGTCGAAGGCCGTCCGCAGCGGCGTCGACAGGCCCTCCTCGTCGACCGAGACCGCCGGGTGCACCTGGTCGCGCACCTCCGAGGCAGCGGCGTGGAGCGTCCCGCGGATCCCGGGGACCAGCAGCGCCACGGCCAGCAGCGAGACGATCAGCGGCAGCCACGGCGGTCGAGGCCGTGTCGGTGCCGGGTTCGGCACCCGGACGGGGGCAGCTGACGGAGCGCTCGGTGCGGTGGTGGAGGACATGCTCCGACGCTAGGAAGATCGCGCTCCCTGGGGATCGGCCGCGAGTACCGGTCGACCTGACCCCGGGCTCTGCTTCCTGGTCCTCGAGGACGAGACGCCCCGACGGCCGCGTCAGACGATGTCGCGCACCTTGACCCGTGCCTCGTCGGCCTCCTGGTCGGTGAGCATGAGCTGGCTCTGCCGCTCGGCCTCGACGCGACGCAGGTAGTGGTCGACCTCCTCGTCGATGCGCGCCGGTGACCAGTCGAGCTCGCCGGCCATCAGTCGGGCGGCGGACGGCGCCGCCGCGACGCCCCGGTCGAAGGTCTCGATCGAGATGCGCGTACGCCGCGTCAGCACGTCGTCGAGGTGACGGGCGCCCTCGTGGGTCACGGCGTAGACGACCTCGGCCGCGAGGTAGTCCTCGGCGCCCTCCAGGGGCAGCCCCAGCACGCGACGCTCCTTGATCAGGGCGAGCAGGTCGTCGACCTGACCGCCGTACCTGCCGAGCAGGTGGTCGATGCGCGCCACGTGCAGGCCGGAGCGCCGCGCCAGCAGGACCCGCTGGTTGGAGCGCGTCTCGAACCCCTCGGCCCCCGACAACGGCACCCGGTCGGTGATCGAGTCGCGGATCGTGATGTTGGTCGAGGTCTTGAGCGAGTGAGCAGCAGCATCGACGGCATCCTTGGCCATCACGCGGTACGTCGTGTACTTGCCGCCCGCGATCATCACCAGGCCGGAGACCGGCGTGACCACCGTGTGCTCGCGCGAGATCCGCGAGGTCGGCTCCGACTCCCCCGACAGCAGCGGCCGCAGCCCGGCGTAGACGCCCTCGACATCCTCGTGGTCGAGCGGCTCGCGCAGGATCGTGTTGACGTGGTCGAGGATGTAGTCGATGTCGGCACGACTGGCCGCGGGGTGGGCCTTGTCGAGGTCCCACTTGGTGTCGGTGGTGCCGATGATCCAGTGCCGACCCCACGGGATGACGAAGAGCACCGACGTCTCGGTGCGCACGATGAAGCCGGCCTCGGAGCGGATCCGGTCGCGCGGCACCACGATGTGCACGCCCTTGGAGGCCTGCACGTGCAGGGCGCCGCGCCCGCCGACCATCTCCTGGATCTCGTCGGTCCAGACGCCGGCGGCGTTGATGACCACGCGGGCGCGCACCTCGAAGTCGCGACCGTGCTCGAGGTCGCGGGCCCTCACGCCGACCACGCGCTCGCCCTCGCGCAGGAATCCCGTCACCTGCACGCGCGTGGCGAGGTGGGCGCCGTACTCCGCCGCCGTGCGGGCGGTGGCGAGCACGAGCCGCGCGTCGTCGACCTGGCAGTCGTAGTAGCGGATCGCCCCCGTGATCGCCTCGGTCTTGAAGTCGGGCGCGATGCGCGCGACCTGCTTGCGGAACAGGTGGCGGTGCTTGGGCACGCCCATGTCGTACTTGCCGGCCATCGCCATGCCGTCGTAGAGCAGCAGGCCGGCGCCGACGTAGGGCCGCTCCCAGAAGCGGTGGGTCAGGGGGTAGAGGAAGGGCACCGGGGTGACCAGGTGCGGCGCGAGCCGGGTGAGCAGCAGGCCGCGCTCCTGGAGCGCCTCGCGCACCAGTCCGAAGTCGAGCATCTCGAGGTAGCGCAGACCACCGTGGATCAGCTTCGAGGAGCGCGACGACGTGCCACTGGCGTAGTCGCGCTGCTCCAGCAGCCCGGTGTTGAGGCCGCGGGTGACGGCGTCGAGAGCGACACCCGTGCCGACCACCCCGCCACCGACGACGAGCACGTCCAGCTCCCCTTCACCCTCCAGGCCCGACATGGCGGCGATCGCGGCGTCACGGGCCTGGGGGCTGAGCTCGCTGTGGTTCATGTCCACCAGTCAACCAAAGCGGTATGACGGGAGGGTTGCGGCGGGCGGGTCGGCGGCCGGCCGGACCTAGACTCGACGGCAGAGAGCAACGGACGCGACTCCGGGAGGGCATGTGGCCGCCTACACGACGAAGCCCCTGGACGAGCAGACCTGGGGTGACTTCGAGACCCTCGTCGAGGCGCACAACGGGGTGTGGGGCGGCTGCTGGTGCATGGGGTTCCACCCCGAGGGGTTCACCGGCACCCCGGAGGGCAACCGGGAGGCCAAGCGGAACCATGTCGTCGCCGGCACCGTCCACCAGATCCTGGTGTACGCCGACGGGGCGTGCGTCGGCTGGTGCCAGTACGGCTCTCCGGCCGAGCTGCCGAACATCAAGAACCCCAAGAAGTACACCCAGGGCGCCGGCGACCTCCCGGCGTGGAGGATCGGCTGCGTCTTCACCGCGAGCAAGCATCGCGAGAGGGGCGTCGCGCGGGCCGCACTCGAAGCCGTCCTGACCGCCATCGCCGAAGCGGGGGGTGGCACGGTCGAGGCCTATCCGGAGCAGACCGACGACCGCCCTCCGCAACGGGGCGCCTACCTCCACACGGGTCCCGAGGCGCTCTTCGAGCAGTACGGATTCGTCCGCGACCGCCAGATCGCCAAGTGGCGCTGGGTCATGCGCACCGAGGTCCCGCCCAGCTGATCGGCCCGGCGGCCTCACGCCTCCGGCGCGCCGAACCGTCCCGCCGAGACGAGCGTCGCCAGCCGTTCCGGTGGGAGCGGCTCCTCCACGACGTAGCGCCGCGGCCCGGAGTCGGGGGCGTGCAGCATCACCTCGGGGCCCGTCACGAACCCGACGTGGGTGATGCGCGTGCCGACGCCGTCCTTGGCGAAGAACCACACGTCGCCGGGACGCTCGCTGCCGCGCTCGACCGGTGCACAGGCCTCGGCCTGGTCGAAGGCGTCGCGCGGCACGCCGATCCCGACGGCGCGGAACGCCATGTGCACCAGGCCGGAGCAGTCGATGCCGTCGGTGGTCAGCCCGCCCCAGACGTACGGCGTGCCGAGGTAGCCGCGCGCCACCTCCACCACGCTCTCCTCGTCGTGGGCGAGGTCGGCGAGCACCACCCATCCGGGGTAGCCGCTCGGGTCCTTCGAGGACGGCTGGGCCGGCACGGTCACCCGCGCCCAGGCCCCCTGCGCCTGGTGGATCTCGACCCGGTCGCCGGCCAGCAGCTGGGTGAGCAGCTCGCCGTCGTCGGTGGGGGTGGCGCGGACAGCAGTCACACGGGTCGCTCTCATGTCGTCAATCCTCTGAGTCGGTCGATGCCCAGTCCGGGGGCGGTGGGCAGCACGATCTCGTCGCGCTCGTAGGTCACGCCACCGTCGTACGGCGAGGAGGTCGCCCACCACGCGGCGTCGAGGTCGGGCAGGCTCGTCACGCCGACGGCCGCGACCAGCGAGGCGGCGGCGCCGATGCCGAGGGGCGACTCCATCATCGAGCCGACGAAGGTGCCGAAGCCGTGGCGCTGGGCGACCCCGAGCAGCTCCAGGGCAGGGGTGAGTCCGCCGCACTTGGCCAGCTTGACGTTGACCAGGTCGGCGGCGTCGCAGCGGATGATCTCGACGAGGTCCTCGAGGGTGAAGAGGGACTCGTCGGCCATGATCGGCGTGTCCACGTGAGCGGTCACGTGCGCGAGCCCGAGCACGTCGCGCGCCGGGACCGGCTGCTCGACGACCTCCACCCCGAGACCGGCGTCCTCGAGGGCGTGGATGACCTCGATCGCGGTGAAGGCGTCCCACCCCTGGTTGGCGTCCAGGCGCAGCGCGATGTCGGGGCCGACGGCGTCGCGCACCGCCCGGACCCGCGCCACGTCGGTGGCCGCGTCGGTGCCGACCTTGAGCTTGAGGGTCGTGAACCCGTCGGCCACACGCGCCCGAGCGGCCTCGGCGAGGCTCCCCGCGTCGCCCGCGGCCAGGGTCACGTCGGTGCGCACCCGGGTCGCCGTGCCGGCACCGGTGGGCCGACCGGCCCAGGCCGCGAGGTGAACCGCCAGTGGCGCGCCGGCGCGCCGGGCCGCGAGGTCGTGCAACGCGATGTCGGCGGCCATCTTGGCCGACCTGTTGCCGACCACGGCCCGCTGGATGATCGGTGCCGTCTCGGCAGGGTCGGCCGGAGCCTGCACGAGGGCGTCGGCGAGAGGGCCGTCGAGGCAGGCGCGCGACCCCGCCGACGAGTCACCGGTGACCTGCCACACCTGGGGCGCCTCGCCCCACCCGGTGCAGCCGTCGGTGTCGGTCAGCCGCACCACGACGGTCTCGATCGTCGTGGTGCGCCGCAGCGCCGTCACGAAGGGCGTGTGCAGGCCGATGCTCAGCAGGCGCGTCTCGACGCGCTCGATGCGTGGTCCGCTCATCGGCGCCGCTCCCACGCCTGTGCGGCGAGGTCGGCGACCAGTCGGTTGCCGTCGTCGTACGACGTGCCGACGAGGCGGGTGAGCACCACGAGGGCGAACGGCTCGCCGTCGGGGGGACGCACGATCGCCATGTCGTGGGTGTGGTCGTCGATCCAGCCCGTCTTGTTGGCGACCCTGGTGCCCGGCGGGAGCCCCGCCGGGATCGCGTCGCGGTAGTGCTGGCCGAGCAGGATCTCCTCGACCTCGGGCGGGGTGTGGGCCAGGAGTCGTCCGAGGTCGCGTGCGGTCACCACGTTGGAGATCCCCGCCCGCTGCGCCGGCGTGTCGTCGATGCCGCGCACGATCTGCAGCCGGTCACTGCAGCCGGCCCCGGCGACCACGGCAGTCACCTCGTCGATCCCGACGGCCTCGAGGAGCAGGTTGGTCGCGAGGTTGCCCGACATCACCAGCGCCCGTCGCCGCAGCTCGCGCAACGACGTGCGCGCATCCCCGGCAGCCGACTCGTCCCACGTCCGGTCGTCCTGGTCGTCGTCACGGTCGAGCACGTAGCGCTCACCGGCGACGACGGAGTCGAAGTCGTCGTGCACGGGCACCTCGGCGTCGAGGTCGAGCTCACCGCGCTCGTGACGGCGCTGGGCCGCGGTGGCGATCGGCAGCTTCATCAGGCTGGCGGAGTAGACCCGCTCGTCGGCGTCCTGCTCCCACCACGTCGTGCCGTCGAGCCCACCGAGCCAGAGCCCCACCAGGTCGCCGTCAGCCATGCACCGACCCTACGAGGCCCGCTCGGCGCACGGTCACCCGGCGAGGTCGTCGCTCGCCGTCACGCTGCCGGAGACCGCGATGACCTCGGCCGGGACGAGCTCGTAGTACTGGCCGTCGTAGGCCATCTCGACGCGCACGACGCCGTGCACCGTGACGACCCGGCGGGCCTCGATCACCGTGCCCCGGGCCGCGGTGTCGGTCGGGGACGACCAGCGGCAACCGGAGTCGCCATCGGGCTCGAAGGTGCCGTCGGGACGGGCGTCGAGCTCGTCGCACGCCGAGGCGAGGGCACGGGCGGCAGCAGCATCAGCGGCAGCGCTGTCTGCGCCGCCGTACGACGAGAGCTCCACGTCGAGAGTGACCGGGTCACCCGCGTTGACGCCGGACATCGAGCACATCGACGTGGTGAGGTCGGCGTCCCCGGAGGCGGTGGACGGATCCACCGGTGTCAGCGACCACCGCTCCAGCACGCTCGCCGGGACCAACCCGCACAGGTCGCTGGTCAGGGGGACAGCGTCCACCGGGGGGTCGTCCTCGTCGCCCCCTCCACAGCCGGCCAGACCGAGCACGACCCCGAACGCCGACGCGATCGCGATCGTCCTGAGCGATGGACGTCGGTGAGCACGAGGCGAGGAGGTCATTCGGTGAGCCTGCCACGACGAAACACCGTCAAACCTGCGAGATGTCGGGTTTGCCGGGGCCGCGCCCGGGACACCATGCCGGTCAGACGCCTTGTCCGGATGTCGGCCCCGGGCCGACAGGACCCTCCCGCACCAGGACCACGACCACCGCCAGCACGACCACGGACACCTAGGAGAGCCACGTGCCACACACCGATCCCAGCATCGAGGAGCTCGTCTCGCAGCTCGGGGAGCGCGAGGGCCCCGAGGCGTTCCGTGTCGTCCCGGACGCCACGGGGTCCGACCCGGACGGGCTGATGAGCATCACCGTCGACGCGGCCAGGCGGGTCGTGGCCGTGCAGGTGCACGACGTCAACCAGCTGCGCGAGGTCGACCTCTTCGAGCAGACGCTGCGCACGGCCTACGTGATGGCCGACGGTGAGCGCGCACTCGCCTCGCTGACGCTCAGTGGGCACGCCGACGAGTGGGTGGCACGGGCCGAGGCAGAGCTGGCCGACGTGGGCGCGTCCCGAGCAGTGGTCGTCCCCGACGTCAGCCAGGCCGCATCGAGGGCCCGTCGCCAGGCCCGCGCCGACGTCGCCTCTCCCTACCGCCCCCCGGTGCCGTCGACCCCCGCGACGACCTCCGACAACGGCTTCCTGACCATCCACCGATCAGGCATCGGCGCCATCCTCTCGATCACCGTCGACGAGCTCTGGCTCCAGGGTGCTCGCCCCGAGCACCTCGAGAACGCCGTGCTGCAGGCGATGCAGATGCAGCAACCCGGTCAGACCGGCCACACCACCGACGAAGGAGCATGGACGTGAGCGACAACATCAAAGCGGCCGTCGAGGCCCTGGTCCAGGCAGGTTCGGGCTGGGAGGGTGTCGGCGACGAGTGTGGCGACGCCTGGCTCAAGATCGTGGGCAAGCAGTCCTCCGGCCACAACTTCGGCTGGTTCGCCGAGCGGGCCCACATCCCCGCCGCCCACGACAAGTTCATCACCGCGATGACCGAGGCGCTGCTCTCCGGCGTCAGCCAGATGTACACCATGGCGCGCGCGATCCAGGACACCGCCAAGGAGTTCGGCGCCACCGACGTCGACGTCGCCGACACCTTCCACAACTTGGACGGGACTCCGGCATGACCTACGACGTCTACGACGAGTTCACCACCGACACCCAGACCAAGCTCGAGGAGCTCCAGGGCAAGATCCAGGAGGGCGTCGACAACATCTGGGACAAGTGGAACGACTCCATCGGGTCCAAGGGCTACATGTGGTTCATCTCCCCTGCCGCGAAGATCGCTTTCCACTTCGCCGAGAAGCACCTCAAGGAGAACATCGAGAAGCTCTGGGACGAGTTCGAGTCGTTCGTCGACACGGTCTGGGAGAAGGTCGAGGAGATGGCGGGCAGCCCCTTCGAGCTGATGCGGATGAACAAGGACTACATCGACGCGGCAGGGCTGCTGCGCGACGAGAAGACCGTCATCGAGAACCTCACCTTCTCGGTGGGCAAGTCCTGGTCCGGCGACGCCTACGACTCCTACAAGCACGCAGCCGAGCGGCAGACCCTCGCGATCGCTGCGGTGGACGCCGGCCTGACCAGCGCCGCGACGGCGTGCGCGCAGGGTGCCCAGCAGCTGCGGAACATCTGGCGCGACGTCATCGACGCCCTGCTCGACGGCGTGCGCTACATCCTGGACGCCATCAAGAACGCCACCGACGCGGGCCAATGGGTGACCTTCGACTTCGGCCCCGCCGTCAAGGTGATCGGGGACTGCCTGGTGAGGGTGATCCAGCTGTGGAGCGACCTGGACAAGTACTTCGACGAGAACGCCACCGTCAACACCGACCTGTGGCGCCAGCTCAACTCCGGCCTCGACGGGCTCAACGCCAACAACGAGTGGCCGGCGATCGCCGGCGTCGATGCCGGATCCATGGGTCGACCCGGCGACTGGAAGCACTGACCTCCTGAGGCCTCCCGGTCCTGACCCGGGTGGGCGTGATACCCATGGCCGTGGCCAATCGCGTGCAGCAGCTCCTCGGTGTCGACATCCCGATCGTCCAGGCGCCGATGACCTACATCGCGCGTGCCCACCTCGCAGCGGCCGTCTCCGAGGCCGGCGCGATGGGCATCATCGAGACCCTCACCCCCGAGGGTCAGGCCGACCTGAAGCGCGTGCGCGACCTGACCGACAAGCCGGTCGGGGCCAACCTGATGATCCAGGGCTGGAAGCACGACCCGTCCATCGTCGACGTCCTGGTCGATGCCGGCGTCTCCTACGTCGCCACCTCTGCCGGCGACCCCGGACTGTTCACCGAGCGACTCAAGGACGCGGGCCTGATCGTCTTCCACGTCGTGGGCAACCTGCGCGGCGCCCACAAGGCGGTGGCCGCCGGCGTCGACGGACTCGTCGTCGAAGGGGTCGAGGGCGGTGGCTTCAAGGGCACGCTGAGTCCCTCGACGATGGTGCTGCTCCCGCTGGTCGCCTCCCAGGTCGACGTCCCGATCATCGCCGCCGGGGGCATCTGCGACGCGACGTCGATGGCCGCGGCGTTCGTGCTGGGCGCCGAGGGCGTCCAGATGGGCACCCGCATGCTGGCCACCGTCGAGTCGGGCGTCCACCAGAACTTCAAGGACGCGATCGTGGCCGCCGGTGACGACGGCACCACGTTGCTCAGCGTGCCCGGCAACCCGACCATGCGGGTGCTGCGCAATGCGCTGGGGACCGGCGCCACCGCTGGTGAGGGTGACAGCGCCAAGTTGCTGGGCCGCATCACGGAGCTCTACTTCGACGGCGACATGGAGGCCAGCGTCGCCAACACCGGCCAGGTCTCCTCGCGCATCGAGGAGGTCCTGCCCGTCGCCGACGTGATCCGGGGCATGTGGGCCGGCTGCACGGCGGCCCTCGACGCGGGTCGCGCCCGCCTGGGGTGACGGCCGATCCGGGTACGCAGGGTCCAACCAGGACCTCGCCGACGGCGTCGGAGACCACGCGCACCTGCTCGCCGTACGCGCGTCGGTGCGCGAGGCGGTCGACGGGCTCGGCCGTCCGCCCGGGTCTGCGCGAGCGGTGACCAGCGGTCCTTCAGTCAGCCACGCGCGCTGCCGAGACCGCTTCCTCGAGCCCGCGCGCGGCGAGCCGGTCGGCGCGCTCGTTGCCGCGTCGCCGGCGTGGCCCTTGACCCAGTGCCACTGGACGTCGTGCTGCTCGACCGCCGCCTTCAGCTCGCTTCCACAGGTCGACGTTCTTGACCGGCTGCTTGGCCTTGGTCTGCCAGCCGTTGCGCTCCCATCCCTCCACCCACTGGGTGATCCCGGAGCGCACGTAGGTGCTGTCGGTGTAGAGCTCGACCCGGACCCGACGCTTCAAGCGCGGTCGAGTGCCTTGATCGGGGCGGTGAGCTCCATCCGGTTGTTGGTCGTCGCGCCGGCCTCGCCGCCGCAGAGCTCGAGCTCGTGGCTGCCCTGGCGCAGCAGGGCACCCCACCCACCGGGTCCGGGGTTGGGGATGCAGGCGCCGTCGGTGTGGATGGTGACGACGTCGAGCGTCTCCCCGGACACCTCGGGCGCGTCGGTCACTCGACGACGACCTCGACCCGCTGGAACTCCTTGAGCTCGCTGTAGCCGGTCGTGGCCATCGAGCGGCGCAGGGCGCCGATGAGGTTCATGGTGCCGTCGGCGACGCGGGAGGGCCCGAAGAGGATCTCCTCCAGGGTGCCGACCTGCTCGAACTGCACGCGCTGCCCGCGCGGCAGGTCGGCGTGGTGGGCCTCGGCGCCCCAGTGGAACCCGTGACCCGGGCGCGTCGGTGGCCCGCGCGAACGGCGAGCCGACCATCACCGCGTCCGCACCGCAGGCGATCGCCTTGGCGAGGTCGCCGGACTTGCCGATCGAGCCGTCGGCGATGACGTGCACGTAGCGGCCGCCCGACTCGTCGAGGTAGTCGCGACGCGCCGCCGCGACGTCGGCGATCGCGCTGGCCATCGGCACCGCGACGCCGAGCACGGTGCGGGTGGTGTGGGCGGCGCCGCCGCCGAAGCCGACCAGCACGCCGGCCGCGCCGGTGCGCATCAGGTGCAGCGCCGCCTGGTGGGTGGCGCACCCGCCGACGATCACCGGCACGTCGAGCTCGTAGATGAACTCCTTGAGGTTGAGCGGCTCGGCCTGGGAGGAGACGTGCTCGGCCGAGACGGTCGTGCCCCGGATGACGAACATGTCGACGCCGCCGTCGACGACGGCCTTGGCGAACTCCTGGGTGCGCTGCGGCGACAGCGACCCGGCGACCGTGACCCCGGCGGCGCGCATCTCGCGGAGCCGCTCGGTGATCAGGTCGGGCTTGATCGGCTCGGTGTAGATCTCCTGCATCCGCACCGTCGCCTCGATGCCCTCGAGGCCGGCGACCTCGGCCAGCAGGTCGGTGGGGTCGTCGTAGCGGGTCCAGAGGCCCTCGAGGTTGAGCACCCCGAGACCGCCGAAGTTGCCGAGCGCGATGGCGGTGGCCGGCGACATGACCGAGTCCATCGGGGCGGCGAGCACCGGCAGCGAGAAGCGGTAGGCGTCGATCTGCCAGTCGATGCTGACCTCCTCCGGGTCGCGGGTGCGCCGCGAGGGCACGATCGCGATGTCGTCGAAGGAGTAGGCACGCCGGGCGCGCTTGGCCTGGCCGATCTGGATCTCGGTCACGCTGCCAACCCTCGCACACGGCGAGGAGGCGGTCAGCGACCCGAGTAGTTCGGCGCCTCGACCGTCATCTGGACGTCGTGGGGGTGGCTCTCGGCGAGCGAGGCGGAGGTGATCCGCACGAAGCGGCCCTGCTCCTGCAGCTCGGGGACCGTGCGTGCGCCGGTGTAGAACATCGACTGGTTGAGGCCGCCGATGAGCTGGTGGGCCACGGCGCTGAGCGGACCGCGGTAGGCGACCTGGCCCTCGATGCCCTCGGGCACGAGCTGGTCGTCGCTGGTGACCTCGGCCTGGAAGTAGCGGTCCTTGGAGTAGGACTTCTTGCTGCGGCTCGACATGGCCCCCAGCGAGCCCATGCCCCGATAGGCCTTGAACTGCTTGCCGTTGACGAAGACCAGGTCTCCTGGCGACTCCTCGCACCCGGCCAGCAGCGAGCCGAGCATCACGGTGTCGGCGCCGGCGACGAGAGCCTTGGCGATCTCGCCGGAGTGCTTCATGCCGCCGTCGGCGATCACCGGGACACCGGCCGGCTTGCAGGCCAGGGAGGCCTCGTAGACGGCCGTGATCTGGGGTACGCCGACGCCGGTGACCACGCGCGTCGTGCAGATGGAGCCCGGCCCGACCCCGACCTTGACCGCGTCGGCGCCGGCGTCGACGAAGGCCTGAGCGCCCTCGCGGGTGGCGACGTTGCCGCCGATGACCTGCACGTGCCGGGTGGCCGGGTCGCTCTTGAGGCGCTGGACCATCTCGAGCAGCATCCGCACGTTGCCGTGGGCGGTGTCGGCGACGAGCACGTCGACGCCCGCCTCGATGAGAGTGGTCGCCCGCTGCCAGGCGTCGCCGAAGTAGCCGATCGCGGCGCCCACCATCAGCCGCCCGTGGGCGTCGTTGGAGGCCAGGGGGAACTGCTCGGACTTCACGAAGTCCTTGACGGTGATCAGTCCGCCGAGGCGGCCGTCGGGGTCGACGAGCGGCAGGCGCTCGCGCTTGTGCTTGCGCAGCAGGGTCGTGGCGTCGTCGCGGGAGATGCCGATCGGACCGGTGATCAGCGGCATCGGCGTCATCACCTCGTCGACCTTGGTCGACGGCCACTCCGCGACCGGGGTGAAGCGCAGGTCGCGGTTGGTGATGATCCCGATCAGCAGGTTGTCGGCGTCGACGACCGGGAGCCCCGAGACGCGGTACTCGCCGCAGATGCGGTCGAGGTCCTCCAAGGTCCGGTCGGGGGTGATCGTGACGGGGTTGGAGATGATCCCGGTCTGGGTGCGCTTGACGAGGTCGACCTGGTAGGCCTGGTCCTCGATCGAGAGGTTGCGGTGCAGCACGCCGATGCCGCCCTCGCGGGCCATCGCGATCGCCATCCGGGACTCGGTGACGGTGTCCATCGCCGCGCTGACGAGCGGCACCTTGAGCGTGATCTCACGCGTCAGGCGGCTGCGTCGTGTCGATCTCGTCCGGCGCCAGGTCGGAGTGACCCGGCAGCAGCAGGACGTCGTCGTAGGTGAGACCAAGGGCGGCGAACTTCTCGGGGACCTCCACGGGGTGAGTCTACCGGCGCGCCGCGCCCGCCCGGGTGTGGCCTCGGCTTGCGTGATCGGACAGGCTGTCGTCGTGACCGAGAAGCTTCCCGCCCACGTCCTCGTCCTCTTCGGCGCCACCGGCGACCTGGCAGCCCGCAAGCTGTTCCCGGGTCTCTACCGCCTCGCCGCCGCCGGACGACTCCCCCACGACTACGTCATCATCGGCAGCGGACGACACTCGCCCGGCACCGACGACGAGTTCCGCGGACAGGTCCGCGAGGGCCTCCAGGAGACCGTCGACGACGAGCTCGACGACGACACCCTCGACGACTTCCTGTCGCGGATCTCCTTCCAGACCGCCAGCGCCGACGACGGCTCCGACCTCGCGGCCGCCGTGCGCGAGGCGGAGGACGACTTCGACGAGGAGGGCGCCGACACCTCCGACGTGCGCCGGCTGCTCTACCTGTCGCTGCCGCCGGCGGCGATGCAGCCGATGATCGCGATGCTCGACACCGAGGGGCTCACCGAGCGGGCCAGGATGGTCATCGAGAAGCCCTTCGGCCTCGACCTCGAGTCCTCCCGCGAGCTCGACGCCGCCCTCAAGGACGTCGTCGAGGAGTCGCAGGTCTACCGGATCGACCACTTCCTCGGGAAGGAGGCGGTCCAGAACATCCTGGCCCTGCGCTTCGCCAACGGGCTCTTCGAGCCGGCGTGGGACCGCACCAGCATCGCCTCGGTGCAGATCGACGTGCCGGAGACCCTGGCGATGGAGGGCCGCGGCAGCTTCTACGAGTCGACCGGCTGCCTGCGCGACATGGTCTCGACGCACCTGTGCCAGCTGCTCGGGTTCGTGGCGTTCGAGGACCCCGACACCCTCGACGAGAAGTGCATGCGCGACTCGAAGGCGACGCTCTTCGGGGCCATCCGTCCGCTCGACCGCGACCGCGTCGTCTTCGGCCAGTACGACGGCTACCGCGACGAGCCCGACGTCGCCGAGGACTCCGACGTCGAGACGTTCGTCGCGCTCGAGGTCCACATCGACAACGACCGGTGGCGCGACGTGCCGTTCTACCTGCGCACCGGCAAGGCCCTGGCCGACTCGCGCCGCACGATCACGCTGCGCTTCCGCACTCCCGAGACCACGCTGCTGCGCGGCGCCGAGCCGCTCGCCAACGAGCTGGTCCTCGAGCTCACCGACGACCCGAGGATCACCATCGACGTGCGCGCCAAGATGCCCGGGCCGACGATGGACCTCACCGGAGCCAGCTTCCACCTCGACCTCGGCGACGACGTGCCCGACGGCGAGCCGCTCGAGGCCTACGAGCGGCTGCTGCTCGACGTCCTCAACGGCGAGCGCACCTTCTTCACCCGCTCCGACGAGGTCGACCGGCTCTGGCAGGTCATCCAGCCGCTGCTCGACGACCGTCCCGAGGTGCTGCCCTACGAGAAGGGGTCGTGGGGCCCGCAGAAGGCCGTCGACATGGTCGAGGGCGGCTGGCGCCTGGGCGACGAGGGCGGCGCGTGAGCGAGTCCGACGCGTCGACGCCCGACAAGCAGGGGACGCCGATCGCAGACCACGGCATCATCGGCGACCTGCGCACCTGCGCCCTCGTCGAGCGACGAGGCCACGATCGACTGGTTCTGCGCGCCGCGCTTCGACTCGCCCAGCGTCTTCGGCTCGATCCTCGACCCCGACGCCGGCCACTGGACCATGACGATCATCGACGGCGTCGTCACGCACCCACCAGTTCTACTTCCCCGACTCCGCCGATCCTCGTCACCCGGCTTCCTCACCGAGGAGGGGGTGGCCGAGGTGCACGACTTCATGCCGCTGGTCAGCCGCACGAGCCCCGACCACCGCCAGTACGTCGTGCGGCGGGTCACGGCGTGCGCGGGCGCGTGAAGATCCGCACCGCGGTCGCGCCGCGCCTCGACTACGGCCAGGTCGAGCCCGACCTCACCGAGGTCGACCACGGGGTGCTGATCACCGGCGACGGCATCCGCCTCGGCCTCACCGCCACCCACGACCTGACGATCGACGACGCACACCGTGCCGCCGAGGTGAGCTGAAGGCCGGCGAGGAGGCGCGCTTCACCCTCCACGTGCTCGACGACGACGAGGATCCCCCGCCGACAGCGACGTCGACGACCTCTTCGAGCGCACCGCGGCGTTTCTGGCGCGACTGGCTGGGCCGCTCGACCTACGCCGGACGCTGGCGCGAGACGGTCAACCGCTCCGCGATCACCCTCAAGCTGCTGACCCACGAGCCGACCGGCGCGGTCATCGCCGCACCGACGACGAGCCTGCCCGAGGAGATCGGCGGCGAGCGCAACTGGGACTACCGCTTCGTCTGGGTCCGCGACGCCGCCTTCACGCCTCTACGCCCTGCTGCGCCTGGGCTTCACCGACGAGGCCGAGGCGTTCATGGCGTGGCTCTCGCAAGCGCATCGGCGACCCGAGCGCCGAGCGCCAGCTCCAGCGACGGCACCGACATCGGCCCGCTGCGCGTGCTCTACGACATCGACGGCAAGGTGCCCGACGCCGAGCGCACGCTCGACCACCTGCGCGGGCACCGCGACTCCCACCCCGGTGCGGGTCGGCAACGCCGCCGTCGACCAGCTGCAGCTCGACATCTACGGCGAGCTGATCGACTCGGTCTACCTCTTCAACAAGTACGGCGCCGGACTCAGCGTCGACGCCTGGGCCGACCTCACCCGCCTGCTCGAGTGGCTGCTGGACAACTGGGAGCGCGACGACGCCGGCATGTGGGAGATCCGCGACGACGTCCGGCCCCACACCGTCTCGCGCCTCATGTGCTGGGTGGCCATCGAGCGGATGATGCGGATGGCCCGCCAGCGCGGCCTCCCCGGCGACCTGACCCGGTGGGCCGCGGCGCGCGACGCGATCCACGCCCGGATCATGGAGCACTCGCTGGGACGACGAGGTCGGCGCGTTCATGGCCTCGGAGGGCTCCGACACCGTCGACGCCGGGGTGCTGCTGATGCCGCTGGTGAAGTTCCTCGCGCCCAACGACCCGCGCTTCCTGTCGACGCTGGCGGTCATCGAGGAGCGTCTCGTCTCCGACAGCCTGGTCTTCCGCTACGACCTCGGCCAGACCACCGACGGCCTCGACGGCCCCGAGGGCACCTTCTCGCTCTGCTCGTTCTGGTACGTCGAGGCGCTCACCCGCGCCGGTCGGCTCGACGACGCGCGCCTGGCGCTGGAGAAGATGTTCACCTACGCCAACCACCTCGGGCTGTACGCCGAGCAGATCGGCCTGACCGGCGAGCAGCTGGGCAACTTCCCGCAGGCCTTCACCCACCTGAGCCTGATCAGCGCGGCGATGAACCTCGACCGCGAGCTCGGCTGAGGCTGGTCGGCAGTTTCTCCGCTTAGGCGGAGAAACTGCCGCTTCTGTCACGAAGGTTCCTACCAGAAGCGGGAGGTTCACCGCTTCAGCGGAGAAACTGCCCTACTCCGCGAGCGGCTTGAGCTCGCGCACCGCGATCCGCACGGTCAGGGTCTCCCCGGCCATCCGGATCCGCCCGCGCATGCCGGCGGCGAGCACCATCGGCAGCACCGCGCGGTTGTCGTGGGCGGTGGTGAGCACGATCTCGTCGGCGCCCAGCCTCCGGGCGAGGCGGGCGGCGTCGCCGAGGAGCCGGGTGCCGACACCGCGCCGCTGCCAGGCGGCGTCGACGTCGATGTCGAGCGTGCGCACCACGGGGTCGTCGGTCGGCGGGTGGACCACGGCGAGACCGATCGGTGGCGCCGTCGGCCATCGCCACGATCTGCTCCCCCCGCACGGCGTACGTCGGGGTCGAGCCGCTGCCCATCCGGCGCCCGCCCGAGGGGGCGAAGGCGGGGCGCTCGCGGCCGATGACGTCGCTGACCAGCTCGGCCATCGACGCACCGCGCGCCCGCTCGACGGCGGTGAAGGGTGCCTCGCGCCGGATCTGCACGAGCACGTCGGCCACCGACATCTCCATCGTGTCCTGCTCGCTCTCGACCGCCCCCGGGGGGATCGCGTCGGCGTCGAAGAGGTGGGCGATGACGTCGGGGAAGGAGGCCGGCTGGGCCAGGATGGTCCGGGCGGCCTGCACGTAGCGGGTCGGCTGGTCGGCGAGCGCCTCCTCGGTGCAGCGCTGGGCGTTGACGCCCTCCCCGCCGGCGCGCTCCAGCAGGGCGACCAGGTCGCTCGGCGCCCCAGTCGTCGGGGGTGCTGAGCACCAGCTCGTCGGTGACGATCTCGGCAGCGGGGAACACCTGGAGGCCGAGGATGTTGACCTCGGCCCGCCCGCACTCGGCCGCGAGGGCCGCCAGCGAGCCCGGCCGGTCCGGCATCGTCGTCCGCACTCTCCACAGCATGAGTGCACGATCCCCCGTTGACGTTGCTCGATCAAGTCCCCCGTGTTTCCGCAGGCGACGAGCTCGGCGGGACCCCGTCACACGGGGCTGATGTTGGCGATCAGCCACGTGTCGTCGCGGAGCACGAGCCGCACGAGCACCCGGTTGCGCGCGAGGACCTGCGGCCGGTCGCCGACCTCGAGCTCCGCGCTGCTCAGCAGCACCTGGTCGACGTAGGCCAGGGCCACCACGGTGGTGTCGTCCACGACGCGCACCAGGCCGGCGCCGCGGACCCGTGCCTCGGCCACGCGCGCGCTGCCGGCGGGCCTGCGGGCGCGCGGAGTCGTCGAACGACTCGGTGAAGCGCTCGGCGAAGGCGCGGGTCATCAGCGCCACGGCCGAGGCCAGGTCGCCGTCGAGGTCGCGGTAGTCGTAGCCGAGCACGATCGGCAGCGACTCCACCATCGCCTCGACCGCCGGACCCGCCCTCCCCGGCCAGCGCCGCGGGACGATAGGCCCCCGCCACCGCCCCGGGCAGGTCGCCGGGCGGTCGCGGGTCGGGCCGGGTCAGGGCGAGCACGACGCAGAGCGCCGAGGCGAGCAGCACCAGCACGATCAGGACGGGTACGACGCGCGTCGGGCGCCGGCCGCGGCAGTCTCACGAGGCCACCTCGTCGAGCCCGGCGACCAGCCACTGGTCGTCCACCCGCTGCAGCAGTCACGCGGGTGCGGTAGGCGCCGGTGCTGCTCGCCCGACCGCGGCGGGTGGTGACGTCGACCGAGACGAGGACCTGGGCGACGCTCGGGGAGAGGTACTCGGTCGCCACGCCGTTCTGCGCGGCAGCGAGGCGCTGAGGCGCAGCCGCTGTCCGGTCACCCGCGTGGCCAGCGCTCCGGCCGTCTCGTCGTACTCCTCGACGAAGCCGGGCGTGCCCAGGCGCGCAACCGGTCCATGTCGGCCTCGACGGAGGAGAAGGCGAGGGTGAAGTAGGTGCGCGCGGCGAGCCGGGCCCGCGCGACCGCCTGCTGCTCCGGGGCATCTGCCGACGCCCCCCGACCCGATGTCGGCCGGCACGACGGCCGTCTGGTCGGGCAGGGGGTCGCGACGGTCGAGCAGCAGCACGACCGAGGTCGCCACCAGGGCGACGAGCAGCACCGACAGCACCGCCGGCAGGATCCAGAAGCGCCAGGTGAGCTCCGGCGGCGAATCGCTCGACTCGGGTGTGGGGACGTCCGACTCGACGAGGCTCATGAGACCCGCGGCCCGGTGCGTCCGGGCGGACCGAAGAGCAGCCCCCAGCGGGCGCGCACCGACGTGGCGGCCCGGAGGTCGCGCCACAGCTGCGCGTAGTGACCGAACTGCAGGGTCATCACGTCGTAGGTGCCGATCGGCGTGGTCAGGCCGTACGTCGGTCGCTGCTGCTCGGCCACGAACGTGCCGAAGAGGCGGTCCCAGACGATGAGGATCCCCGCGTAGTTGCTGTCGAGGTACTCCGGGTCGGAGCCGTGGTGGACCCGGTGGTGCGAGGGGGTGTTGAAGCACGAGCTCGATCGGCGCCCACAGCTTGTCGACCAGCTCGGTGTGGACGGCGAACTGGTAGATCAGGTTGAAGGCGAAGGCCAGGTAGATCGTCCACGGCGCGAAGCCGAGCAGCGGGAGCGGCAGGAAGAAGAGCAGCTCGAACCAGGGGTTCCACTTCTGCCGCAGCGCGGTGGTGAAGTTCATGTACTCGCTGGAGTGGTGGGCCTGGTGCGCGGCCCACCCGACGTTGACCCGGTGCACGAAGCGGTGGTTGGCGTAGAACAGCAGGTCGAGCACCAGGGTCAGCAGCACCCAGTACCACCAGGTGTCGGTGGGCAGCTCCCAGGCCGCGAGGTAGACGAAGGCGGCGGTGAAGACGAAGAACGAGCCGACCTTGAAGATCGTGGTGCTGACCAGCGAGCCCAGACCCATCAGCAGGCTGGCGCGCGAGTCGCGCGCCTCGTAGCCGCGCACGGCGGTGCCACCGCCCTCACCCCCGTCGTGGTCGAGCCACCTCAGGGCGGCGAGCTCGACGGCGATCGTCAGCGCGAAGAACGGCACCGCGAAGGTGATCGGGTTCTTCAGCGGGTCGAGGATCTCCTGGAGGTCGTGCACGCGGTCACTCTTCCACGCGGGAGCGGGCTCGCGCGGACGAAACGGACGTCGGCCCGCCACCGGGAGGTGGCGGGCCGACGTGTCGGTGCGGATCAGTGCGTGATCAGTGCTCGATCAGTGGCCGTGACCGTGGCCGTGGCCGGCGTCTGCGGCCGCGTCCTCGTCCTCGGGCTTCTCGACGATCAGCGTCTCGGTCGTCAGCAGCATCGCCGCGATCGAGGTGGCGTTGACCAGCGCGGAGCGGGTCACCTTGACGGGGTCGATGACGCCCTGGGCGACCAGGTCGCCGTACTCCTCGGTGGCGGCGTTGTAGCCGTTGCCGAGGCCGAGCTCGCGGACCTTGGAGGTGACGACGTAGCCGTTGACGCCGCCGTTCTCGGCGATCCAGCGCAGCGGCTCGTCGACGGACTTGCGGATGATCCGCACGCCCGTCGCCTCGTCGCCCGTCGAGGCCGAGGTTGTCGTCGAGCACGGAGACGGCGTGGATCAGGGCCGAGCCACCGCCGGCGACGATGCCCTCCTCGATCGCCGCACGGGTCGCCGAGACGGCGTCCTCGATGCGGTGCTTCTTCTCCTTCAGCTCCACCTCGGTGGCGGCGCCGACCTTGACGACGCAGACGCCGCCGGCCAGCTTGGCCAGGCGCTCCTGCAGCTTCTCGCGGTCCCAGTCGGAGTCGGAGTTCTCGATCTCGGCCTTGATCTGGTTGACGCGGCCCTCGACCTCGGCCGAGTCGCCGGCGCCGTCGACGATCGTGGTGTTGTCCTTGGTGATGACGATGCGGCGGGCGGTGCCGAGCACGTCGAGACCGACCTGGTCGAGCTTGAGGCCGACCTCGGGGGCGATGACCTGACCGCCGGTCAGGGTCGCGATGTCCTGCATCATCGACTTGCGACGGTCACCGAACGCGGGGCTCTTGACGGCCACGGCGTTGAACGTGCCGCGGATCTTGTTGACGACCAGCGTCGAGAGCGCCTCGCCGTCGACGTCCTCGGCGAGGATGAAGAGCGGCTTGCCGGCCTGGATGACCTTCTCCAGCAGGGGCAGCAGGTCGGCGATCGCCGAGATCTTGCCCTGGTGCAGCAGGATGTAGGGGTCGTCGAGGACGGCCTCCATGCGCTCGGGGTCGGTCACGAAGTACTGCGACAGGTAGCCCTTGTCGAACTGCATGCCCTCGGTGAACTCCAGCTCGGTGCCCATGGTGTTGGACTCCTCGACGGTGATCACGCCGTCCTTGCCGACCTTGTCGAACGCCTCGGCCAGCAGGGCGCCGATCGTGGCGTCGCGGCTCGAGATCGTCGCGACGGCGGTCATGTCCTCGACCGACTCGACGTCGCGGGCGGCGGTGGCGAGCGCCTCGCCGACGGCGGTCGCGGCGGCGTCCATGCCGCGCTTGAGGCCCATCGGGTTGGCGCCGGCGGCCACGGCGCGCAGGCCCTCGTGGACCATCGCCTGGGCCAGCACGGTGGCGGTGGTGGTGCCGTCACCGGCGACGTCGTTGGTCTTGGTGGCGACCTCCTTGGTGAGCTGGGCGCCGAGGTTCTCGAACGGGTCGTCGAGCTCGATCTCACGGGCGACGGTGACACCGTCGTTGGTGATGGTCGGCGCGCCCCACTTCTTGTCGAGGACGACGTAGCGGCCCTTCGGGCCGAGCGTCACCTTGACGGCGTTGGCGAGCGCGTCGACGCCGCGCTCGAGGGCGCGGCGGGCGTTCTCGTCGAACTCCAGGATCTTGGGCATCTGGGTGTGACTCCTTCGTCAGATGCTGTGGCTGTGGGAAAACGAGCTCGGGTCGTGTGCCCGAGGACGACCGGCGATGGTCGCGCTCAGGCACACGACCCGGTGCTGTGACGCGGCTGAGGAGAGCTCAGCCGACGACGGCGAGGACGTCGCGGGCGGAGAGGATGAGGTACTCCTCGCCGGTGAACTTGACCTCGGTGCCGCCGTACTTGCTGTAGATGACCTTGTCGCCCACGGCGACGTCCATCGGGACCCGGCTGTCGCCGTCCTCGCTGAAACGACCGGGGCCGACGGCCACGACCTCGCCCTCCTGGGGCTTCTCCTTGGCGGTGTCCGGGATGACCAGGCCCGAGGCCGTGGTCTGCTCGGCGTCGAGCTGCTTGACGACGATGCGGTCCTCGAGAGGCTTGATGTTGACCGACACGATGTCGACCTCCACTTTCTCTGTTCTAGCTGGCCTGTGGTGCTGGGCGAACGGGCGTCCGCCCCACGTTGGGGCAAGCGGTGAGGTACGCCGTCGCGGGGGTCGCACCTCGTGCTTGCACTGGCACACTCACGAGGAGAGTGCCAGAACCGAAACTAGCACTCACGGCCGACGAGTGCCAGAGCGGGCCCGACCTCGCGTCGCCCGGCCGTCTGCTTTGATCGCCTCGTGGACCTCGACGCCTTCCGGTGGCTGCTGACCGACGACGGGTCGGCACTGCTGGCTCGAGCCGCCGACCTCGCGGGCGGCCCCGAGCTGGCCGTCCAGACCGAGCTGCGTCGTACGGCGAGCGCCGAGCGCGTCGCGGCGGCCCTGACCCAGGTCGGTCTGCGCGTGCGGGCCGTGGAGAAGTTCGGGGCGGACGCGGCGCGCATGTGGTTCACCTCCGACGGACTCGAGCAGGCGACGCGGCAACCGGTCGCCGCGCACCGTGCCGGACGACTGACCGCCTTCGGCACCGGCACCCTGATCGACCTCGGCTGCGGGATCGGCGGCGACCTGCTCGCCTCGGCGCGCGCCGGCATCACCTGCGCCGGGATCGACCTCGACCCGGTGCGGGTGGCCGTGGCCGAGGCCAACCTGGCCGCGCTCGGGCTGGCGGGGGCCGTGATGGTCGCCGACGCCACCACCCTCGACACCTCCCCCTTCGACGTGGCCTTCGCCGACCCCGCGCGCCGCACCGGGGCGGGGCGGTCCTTCCGGGTCGAGGACTGGGTGCCACCGTGGTCGTTCGTCGAGACCCTGCTGCGCCGCGACGCCTGCGTGAAGGTCGCCCCGGGCATCCCGCACGACCTCGTGCCCGACGGCGTGGAGGCCGAGTGGGTCAGCGACCGCGGCGAGGTCAAGGAGGCCGCGCTGTGGTCCGGACGGCTCGCGACCACCGGCCGCCGGGCGACCGTCATCGGCGACGGCGGCCTGGCCACGCTCACCGAGGACGACGACCCGGGTCGCGCGGCGACCGACGTGCGCCCCGTCGGCACCTACCTCTACGAGCCGGACGGTGCGGTCATCCGCGCCGGCCTCGTCACCGCGGTCGTCGCCGTCGTGCAGGGCGGGCTGCTCGACGAGCACATCGCCTACGTCACCTCCGACCGCGAGGTGTCCACGCCGTACGCCCGCGGCTACCGCGTCGTCGAGGAGCTGCCCTACCGCGAGAAGCAGCTCAGGGCCGCGCTGCGCGAGCGCGGCGTCGGACGTCTGACCATCAAGAAGCGCGGGGTCGACATCGTGCCGGAGGTCCTGCGCAAGCGGCTTGCCCTCGCCGGGGACGCCGAGGCCACGATCGTCCTCACCCGCCTAGCCGGCGACGGTCGCTGCCTGCTGGTCGAGCCGCTGTAGGCAGCGGCCTGGTCCGCGATCCCGAGTCCTGCAGCCAGCGGCCGGCTGCCGGGTGGGACTCGGCGAGGACCTCGCCCAGCACCTCCCAGAGCACGGGCACGGCGTCCGGGGCGCCGGGTCGCGAGGCCATCAGTGTGCCCAGCCACCGGCGGGAGTCGTCCAGGATCCGACCGTCGCCGGTCAGCATCGCCGCCGCCAGGCAGCCCACGACGTGATCGAGCTGGCTGTCGAGGTCCGGCCACCAGGACGGTGACCGGTGGGCCGAGCCGACCAGCCGCCGGAGCAGGCGTGAGGAGACGTCGGCGGTCACCACGGGCCGTCGCAGGAACAGCGCCTCCCCGGCCCGCTCGTCGGGGCCGGGCTCCTGGTCGGGCTCGATCGGGCGACAGTGCGGGAGCTCCTCCAGCAGCGTCAACGCCTCGCCGATGCTCCCGGCGTACGCCGTCGCGCCCAGCACGAGGGCTCGTCGCGGGTCGCCACCCCAGGCACTTCCTCCGACGATGACCGGCACACCCAGTCGACGCAGGCGTGCCAGGACCGGCGGTGGGCCACCAGCGAGGAGGTCAGGGAGGCACTCAGCAGCACCGCACGCGGCTGGAGCCGCTCGACCGCTGCCACCAGGCCGTCGGACCCGGTCGAGCCGGCCAGGTGGTGCACGGCCAACCCGGCAGCGAGGAGGCCCTTGGCGACGGCCAGGGCCGCCAGCGCGTGCTCCTCGCGATCGATGCACGCCACGAGCAGCGGCGGGAGGCTGCTCGACGGCGGGGCGGCCCGGTCCGCGAGCCAGCGGATGACCGACTCGTTGAGACCGGTCGTCGCGTGCTCGCGGCCGATGCTCCAGGAGCCCGCGAGCCAGAGCTCCCCGACGCGGACCTGGGTGGGGGCGATGAGCTCGTCGACGATCTGACCGCTGGACATCCCGGAGGCGTGCAGGTCCTCGACGACCGCGAGCGCTGCGACCCGGTCCGCGCCCTCGAGGCGCCGACCAGTAGAGGGAGTGGTGGTGCTGCACCCGCACACCGTACGTCAATACCCCCTAGGGCATATCACCCCAACAGCTCCTTCTCCTTGCCGATCGTGGTGGAGTCCCCGTGACCGGTGTGCACGACGGTCTCGGGGGCAGTGCGAAGAGCCTGGCCCGGATCGACGCCACGATCACGTCGGCGTCGGAGAAGCTGCGACCGGTGGCGCCGGGACCGCCCTGGAAGAGGGTGTCACCGGTGAAGACACAGCCGAGGTCGTGCACGTAGAGGCAGACCGCTCCCGGCGCGTGGCCCGGCGTGTGCAGCACCTTGACCGAGGCTCCGGCGATCTTGAGGCTCTGGTCGTCGGACAGGTCGACGTCCCACAGGTAGTCGGGGTGGGTGAGCTCCCACAGGGGCTTGTCGTCGGGGTGCAGGAGGATCGGCGCGCCGACCCGCTCCCGCAGCGCCGGGGCGACCCGGCTGTGGTCGTCGTGGGCGTGGGTCAGGACGATCGCCTTGACGGTGCGCCCGGCGACGACGTCCATGATCGCGTCGACGTCGTGGGGGGCGTCGATGACGAGGCACTCCTCGTCGTTGCCGATGACCCAGATGTTGTTGTCGACGTCGTGGGTCTCCCCGTCGAGGCTGAAGGTGCCGGAGACCACCGCGTGGTCGACGCGCAGCGACTCGGCCATCAGAGAATCACGACCGAGCGCAGGACGTCGCCGTCGTGCATCTTGTCGAACGCGGCCTCGATGCCGTCGATGCCGATCTCCTCGGTGACGAACGCGTCGAGGTCGAGGCGGCCCTGCTGGTAGAGGTCCACGAGCATCGGGAAGTCACGGCTCGGCAGGCAGTCGCCGTACCAGCTCGACTTCAACGACCCACCGCGACCGAAGACGTCGATCAGCGGGATCTCGGGGATCTTCATGTCGGGGGTCGGGACGCCCACGAGGACGACGGTGCCGGCCAGGTCGCGGGCGTAGAAGGCCTGCTTCCAGGTCTCCGGTCGACCCACCGCCTCGACGACGACGTCGGCGCCCTCGGCACCGTCGTAGGTCTCGGCGCAGATCCGCTTGATCTCCTCGACGGGGTCGACCTCGCTGGAGTTGACGGTGTGGGTCGCGCCGAGCTTGGTGGCGGCCTCGAGCTTCTTGGGGTCGATGTCGACGGCGATCACCGGGCTGGCGCCCGACAGCGCGGCGCCGGCGACGGCGGCGACGCCCACTCCCCCGCAGCCGATGACCGCGACGGACTTGCCGCGGGTGGCGGCACCGGTGTTGATGCTGGCGCCGATCCCGGCCATGACACCGCAGCCGAGCAGGCCGACCGCAGCGGGACGGGCCGCGGGGTCGACCTTGGTGCACTGGCCGGCCGCGACGAGGGTCTTCTCCGCGAACGCCCCGATCCCGAGCGCGGGCGACAGCTCGGTGCCCGCGTCGTCCCCCTCGGCCAGCGTCATCTTCTGGGTGGCGTTGTGGGTGGCGAAGCAGTACTGCGGCTCGCCGCGCTTGCAGGCACGACACTCGCCGCACACCGCACGCCAGTTGAGGATCACGAAGTCACCGGGCGCGACGCTGGTGACGTCGTCGCCCACGGCCTCGACGATGCCCGACGCCTCGTGGCCGAGCAGGAAGGGGAAGTCGTCGTTGATGCCGCCCTCGCGGTAGTGCAGGTCGGTGTGGCACACCCCGCAGGCCTGGATCTTCACCACGGCCTCGCCCGGACCGGCGTCGGGGACGTTGATCGTGACGAGCTCGACGGGCTCGCCCTTCGCCTTGGCGACGACGGCCTTGACCTGCTGCATGCGTGCGAACCTCCGTGGGTCGTGTGTCGCCACCGATCGCGGAGCGGCGATCGGTCTCCCGCAACTGTAGGGGCGAGCACTGCAACCTTCGTGGCAGAGGTCGCGTCTTGGTGGTGTGAATCGAGGAGGTGCCACGATGCAGCTGCATCATCGAACCCGTGCGACCAGCGACACTGGCGCCATGGGGTCCAAGACGGCGCGCCGCGACGCGGAGTTCACGGCGTACCTGCACGCTCGCCAACCGAGCCTGCTGCGCACGGCGTACCTGCTGACCGGTGATCGCCACCAGGCCGAGGACGTCCTGCAGACGTCGTTGGCCAAGCTCTACCTCGCGTGGGACCGGATCAACGACCGCGGATCGGTCGACGGCTACGTGCGCCGGATCATGGTCAACGAGAACAACTCGCTGTGGCGTCGCGGCTGGAAGAAGCGCGAGTACGCCACCGAGGTGGTGCCCGAAGGTGCACCGCACCACGACGACTACGACGACGGGCGCAGCGCCGCCCTCTGGGACGTCGTGCAGACCCTGCCGCCGAAGGCCCGCGCCGTCGTCGTGCTCCGTTACTACGAACAGCTCAGCGAGGCCGAGACCGCCGACGTGCTCGGTATCTCCGTCGGCACCGTGAAGTCGCAGTGCAGCCGCGCGATAGGCGCGCTGCGCGAGCGGGTCCCCGCCGACCTCCACCCCGGACGAGGAGAGAACTCCTGATGAAGACCCCCGACGACACCCCCGACAACGAGAACGGCACCTGGGAGAGCGAGATGGGCGACGAGTTCGAACGCCGTGTCCGCGACCTCCACGAGGCACCCCTCGACCTGAGCTCCGTGAAGGGCAAGGCCATGAAGATCCGCAACCGGCGCCGCGCCGCCGTCGCCGGCGGCGTCCTCGCCGCCGCGGCCGTCCTCGTGCCCGTCGCGGTGATCGCGACGAACGGCTCGACCACCAGGGCGGACGGGATCGACCCGGCGGACACGCCGTCGGCCGTCATCACGGATCCGTCGACCCCGGCGCCCAGCCCGGCCCCGACCCAGATGGACGACCCGGTCCCGCCGCCGTCGACGCCGCCCGCAGTCGAGGGAGCCCTCGGCTTCGACTACCTCGAGGTCGGGTCGGCCGAGTCGATCTACCACCGGGCCGACGGCACGACCGCCGCGCTCCCCGACACCGGCTACCTCGCGGCCACCGACCTCGGCGACCGGATCGCCGTCCTGCGCTCCGACGACTCCGAGTACGGCATGGCTGTCGACCTGGTCCAGGACGGCCAGGTGACCACGACGTACGACGTGCGCTCGGAGATGGCGATCGCGCCGGACGGAGGCACGGTCGCGTTCATCACGACCGAGGACGTGCTCCTCTTCGTGCGCGGCGGCGGGACCGAGCAGGACGGCGACGAGACGCCGTTCGGTGAGGTGGCGCCCGACGTCACGCTGTCCGCCATCATCGGCAACGGTGACTGCGTGCTCGAGACCGGCTGCCACCCGTTCCTGGAGTACCAGGACTTCACCCAGGACGACGCGTTCGAGATCAACTACGAGGGCGACGAACACCGCCCCGGCGCCCGGCGCGCTCCGCGTCAACGACGCCGCGGACGGGTTCCTGGTCTCGGTGCAGACCGAGTCGACCGACACCGGCTCGTGCGGTGGGCTCTACGACCGTGAGGGCGGCGGTCGGTGGATCTTCGAGACGTGCGAGTCGCAGGTGCTCGACATCTCCCCGACCGGTGACTACGTCGTCGGCACGGACCCGTACGGCGACGGCGTCGGGCCCGCGCTACTTCTCGATCCTCGACGCCGGCGACGACGGCAACGAGGTCGCCCGCTGGGAGACCGAGCAGGGCTTCGTCGTCGGCAACTACTCCTGGGTGGACGACACCCACGTGGTCGCGGTCGTCAACGACGACGGAGCGTGGAAGGTCGTCTCGCTCGGCGTCGACGGCTCGGTCGAGGAGCTCCTCGGCCCCGTCGAGGGCGTGGACTTCCCGGAGCCGTTCCTGATCGCCGGTGGCGACGCCGGCTGATCCTCGGGTGGTCGCGTCAGCCGCAGCCCTTGAGGAGCGGCAACCGCAGGACGATCGCGGTGGCGCCGTCGCGGTAGTAGCGGCGGCGCCGGTCGATCTCCACGAAGCCCTGGTCGGCGTAGAAGGCCAGGGCTTCGTGGTTGTCCTCGCGGACCTCGAGCAGGATCCGGTCGGCGCGCTGCTCCGTGGCGGCGCCGAGCACGGCTGCCAACAGGGCGGCGGCCAGGCCGGCGCGGCGGTGGGCGGGGGTGACCGCGATCCGCTGCAGCTCGGCGATGTCGGCCACGATGCTGGCGGCCGCGTAGCCGACGACCGCGCCCTCGACCTCGGCGACGAGGTACTGCACGGTCGGCAGGTCGCCCGAGACACCCTGCTCGACGAGTCCGGCCGACCAGGCGTCGCGGCCGAGGTTGTCGGCCTCCAGCGCCGCGATCTTCTCGGCGTCGGCCGGGACGGCCGCCCGGATCGTCGCGTCGCTCACGACACGCGCTTGGGAGTGCCCGGGACCTCGGCGTCGGGACGCCGCAGGTAGAGCGGCTCCGGGTCGAGCAGCTCGGCTGCCTCGTGCGCGATCGCGCGGCCGAGCCAGCCGGCCGAGGCGCGCTGCGGACCGGCGGCGTGCGGGAAGTGCTCGGGGTAGAGCAGCGCCCCCTCCCCCACGACGGGCAGGTCGGTGGCCACGACCTCCGGCTTGTCGACGGCGGGCCCCGACAGGCGCGTCGCCGTGGCGTCGTACGCCGCGAGGTAGACCTCCTTGCGCCGTGCGTCGGTCGCGACGACGAACGGCTCCTCGAGCACGCCGCTCGCGACAGCCTGCACCGCGAGCGCGTCGAGCGAGCACACGCCGTACACCGGGATCTCGAGGACGAAGGCGAGCGTGCGAGCCGTCACCAGCCCGACGCGCAGCCCGGTGAACGGTCCCGGACCGACCCCGACCCCGATCGCGGTGAGGTCGAGACGGGTGGCGCCGGCCTGCCGCAGCGCCTCCTCGATGAGCGGTGCGAGCTGCTCGCCGTGGCGCATCTCCTGGTCCGACGTCAGCTCGACCAGGACCTCGTCGCCGCCCTCCCCGCCCAGCAGCGCGACGCTCACGGAGGGGGACGAGGTGTCGAAGCAGAGCAGCACGGCGTCAGGCTAGTGGGTGCCAGCAGCGGAGGCTGAGCAGGCCGAGCCCCCGGCGAGGCCACAGGCGTTGCCCCGTGAGCCGGGTGGCGACCGCAGCCATGATCACCGAGCTTCGTCGACGCTCGCCGGCGCTCGCTGCTCAGCCTCCGGCGCTTCACCGCCGGGCGGGGCCGGACGTGGGGCGGTTGGGGTGGGTGGCCCAGCGGGGGCCGATGCCCTGCACCTCGACCACGCGCGGCTCGACGCCGTCGTCACCGGGTCCGCCGCCGGCGTCGGCGTGCTTGATGCGGATCTCCAGGCGCGAGGGCGACAGAGCCTCCGCGACTCCCTCGCCCCACTCCACGACGGTCACGACGTCGTCCAGCGACGTGTCGAGGTCGAGGTCGTCGAGCTCGGCGATGCTGCCCAGCCGGTAGGCATCGACGTGGACGAGCCCCGGACGATGACCCAGCGGCGGGTGCTCGCGGGCGATGACGAACGTGGGCGAGGTGACCGAGCCGTCGACGCCCAGTCGCGCGCCGAGGCCCTGGGTGAAGGTGGTCTTGCCCGCACCCAGGTCGCCGCTCAGGACCAGCAGGTCACCCGGCTTCAACGTGTCGGCGATCCGACCGCCGAGCGCGCGCATGTCCTCGGGCGTCGCGACCCGGTGGAGCTTGGGAAGGCGCATGCCCAGCTCGACGTACGGCGAGCGCCGGTCGGTCTGCGTGAAGCCGCGGCGCCCCCAGAAGGCCACCGTCCTGGGCAGCTCCTCGCGCGCGACCACCGCCAACCGGGTCGCTCGACCGGTCCACGCCTCGACGGCCGACTCGATCATCGCGCCGGCGATGCCGTGTCCCTGGGCCTGCGACAGGATCCCCACGCGGCGCAGGTAGGTCGAGTCGCCCACCGGGTCGAAGAGGAGCGTGCCGACGGGCTCGCCGTCGAGCTTGGCGAGCAGGCCGCCGTTGAGAGCGAGGCGGGTCGCGATCGACGCCTCGGTGTCGCTCAGGGCGTCGGCCGGCGGGTGGAGCGCGGGGCGGTTGCCGAAGGCGTCCTGGATGATCGCCAGCACCACGGCTGCCGACGCCGGCCCCACTCGTCGTACGGTCAGGCTCACCGTGTGCCGGCTCGCATGGTCGCCGCGGTGATCAGCTGGTCGAGCTCGGCGTTGACCTGGTCGTGGCGCTCGAGAGGCACCATGTGTCCGGCGCCCTCGCACTCCAGCAGCCGGGCGTTGGGGATGCGCGCGGCGAGCTTGCGCGAGTGACCGATCGAGGTGAGACGGTCGGAGGTTCCGCAGATGATCGAGACCGGCACCCGGTCGAGGATCTCCACGAAGTCGAACTTGTCGAGGCCCCCGAAGCTCGGGAAGAAGTCGGCCACGACCTCGAACGGCGTGGCCGCGAGCATGTCGTCGACGAAGCGCACGTACGACGCCGGCACGTCGCCGCCGAAGGCGAAGCGGTTGGTCGCCACCGTGGCGATCACCCGACCGATGCGACGCACGGTGTCGACCGCCGCGTGCCCCCGCTGGAGCGCCGCCACCGCCTGTCCGGTGACCCGACCGGTGAGTCGGGCGGGCAGCAGGGGCAACAGGATCCGGCTGGGGTCGAGGCCGCCGGCGGTCGTGGACATCAGGGCGACGCCGATGACCTTCTCGCCGATCAGGTCGGGGAACTGCTCGGCGAGCGCGACGATCGTCATGCCGCCCATCGAGTGACCCACGAGGACGACCGGGCCGTCGGGGGCGCACACGTCGATGATGTGCTTGAGGTCGCGGCCGAGCTGGTCGATCGTGGCGTTCTCGCGCGACGACCTCGCCGAGCGGCCGTGCGATCGCTGGTCGTAGAAGACGGTGCGCACCAGCCCGCGGTAGGCGGCGCGCTGGAAGTGCCAGCAGTCGAGGTTGAGGCAGTAGCCGTGGGCGAAGATCACGGTGACCGGCTCCGGCTCGGCACCGCGGGGCCGAGTCGGCGCCGCCCACTGTCGGCCGACTGCTCGACCTCCTCGACCTCCACGTGCAGTGGCAGGCCGTCGTCGGCGATCACCGAGATCGGGGTCGTGTGCAGCGAGCCGAAGGGCAGGTCCTCACCGGCGCGTCGGCTGATCTGACGCTGCTGACGCACGAGGCCGATCGCGGTCCCGGCGGCGGCGATGCCGATCGCCCCGCCGAGGGCACCGAGGATCCGCTTGCTGGATGCTCCGACCCGAGCCGCTCATCCGAGACCTCCGACAGCGGCCGTGGTGTCGACGTACCTGCGGGTCATCCGCCCTCCCATGCGGGTCACGATCTCGTAGTTGATGGTGCCGCACGCCTCCGCCCAGTCCTGCGCGGTCGGGCGGGACCCGCCGGGCGGACCGAAGAGGACGACGTCGCTGCCGACGGGCGGCTCGTCGCCGCCGAGGTCGACGATGATCTGGTCCATGCACACGCGGCCGCGGATCGGGCACCGCTTGCCGTCGATGCTCACCTCGCCGAGGTTGCTCGCGTGCACCGGGACGCCCTCGCCGTAGCCCACCGGCACGAGGCCGACCGTGGTCGGGCCGGGCGCGGTCCACTGGTGACCGTAGGAGACCGCGTCGCCGGCGTCGAGGTGCTTGACGAGCGCGAGGTTGGCGCGCGCCGTCATCGCCGGGCGCAGGTCGGTGCCGTGGTCGACACCGGGCGCGGGGTCGAGGCCGTACGTCGCGATGCCGCACCGCACGGCGTCGAACCGGGCGCTCGGACGCAGGATCGCGGCCGCCGAGTTGGCGAGGTGGCGCAGCTCCGGCTCGAGCCCGGCGTCGTCGGCGAGCGCGAGCGCCTCGCGGAAGGCCGCCTCCTGGGCGTCGTTGGCCGGGTGGTCGGGCTCGTCGGCGCAGGCGAGGTGCGACCAGATGCCGGTGACCTTCCAGTGCCCGGCGCGCTCACCCTCGAGGGCGCGGCCGAAGAACGTCTCCCAGTCGCGCCGCAGGGCTCCGCCGCGGGAGAGTCCGGTGTCGACCTTGAGCTGGAGGCGGGCCGGGCTGCCGACGTAGCGCGCTGCTGCCTCGATCTCGTCGAGCTCGTCGAGGGAGTACGCCGTCAGGTCGACGTCGGCGCGGATCGCGTCGTCGTAGTCCTCGTCGGGCACCGTCAGCCAGGTCAGGATGCGCCCGGTGTCGCCGGCGGCGCGCAGCGCGGCGACCTCGTCGAGCGTCGCGACCGCCAGCCACTCGGAGCCGGCCTCGCGCGCCGCCCGGGCCACCGGCAGCATGCCGTGGCCGTAGCCGTCGGCCTTGACCACCGTGACCATCGTGACGCCGGTGAGGTCGCGCAGCACCTCCACGTTGTGCCGGATCGCGTCGAGGTCGACCACGATCTCGGCGCGTGGGGGCGACGTCATGGAGTCGATTCTTCCATCCCCGCTCGTGCGAGCAGCCCCGCCACCACCTCGGGCACGGCGCGCGCCACGTCGCCGGCGACGATCGGCCCCCCGCGCGAGGCGTGCGTGGCGGCGGCGCCGTGGAGCCAGGAGCCCACCGAGGCGGCGTCGTACGGCGTCAGGCCGGCGGCCGCGAGGGCCCCGACGAGCCCGCCCAGCACGTCGCCCGCACCGGCGGTGGCCAGCCACGGGGTGCCGGTGGTCGTCACTCGGATCCTGCCGTCGGGGTGGGCGGTCAGGGTGTGGCGGCCCTTGAGCAGCACCACGCACCCGTAGGTCTCGGCGGCCCGTCGCGCGTGGGCCAGCGGCCGGGCCTCCACCTCGTCGCGCGCGACGTCGAGCATCCGGGCGAGCTCGCCGGCGTGCGGGGTGAGGATCGCGTCGGCCCTGCCGTGCGGCGCGTGGGCCAGCGCGTCGGCGTCGACGACGACCGGCACGTCGTCGTCCAGCGCGTCGGCCAGCGTCTCGGCGGCTCCGTCCCCGCTGCCCGAGCCGACCACCCACGCCTGCACCCGGCCGGCTCCGACGACCTCGGGGTGCTGGGCGCGCACGAGGTCGAGCACGCTGTCGTCGCCGACGTAGCGGACCATGCCGACCAGGCCGCTCGCGGCGCCCGCGACCGACAGCAGCCCGGCCCCGGGATAGGTGTCGGAGCCGGCGCGGATGCCGACGACGCCGCGCGCGTACTTCTGGGCGTCCCGAGCGGGCCGCGGCAGCAGGCGGGCGACGTCGGCGGGCTGCAGCGCCTCGACCGCCGGGGCGGGGAGGTCGAGGCCGAGGTCGACCAGGTGCACCGCGCCGCAGGCCGACGCGGCGGGGTCGACGAGGTGGGCGATCTTGTGGGTGCCGAAGGTGACCGTCAGCAGCGCCTCGACGTGGTCACCGGACAGCTCGGTGGTCTCCCCGGTGTCGGCGTCGACGCCGCTGGGGAGGTCGACGGCGACGATGGGCACGCCGGCCAGCGCCCCCACCGCGGCGCGCGCGTCGGGCCTCAGCCCGGGGCGACCGCCGATCCCGACGATGCCGTCGACGACGAGGTCGGGGGCCACGTCGGGCGCCGTGGACACCACGGTGCCCCCGGCCCGCCGCAGCGCGGCCAGGCCGCCCTCGTGGACCCGCTCGGACAGCAGCCAGGCCGCGACCTGCACGCCACGACGGGCCAGCACCGCGCCGGCGTACAGCGCGTCGCCGCCGTTGTCGCCCGAGCCCACGAGCAGCAGCACGCGTCGTCCGTACGCCGTGCCGAGCAGGTCGAGGACCGCGTGCGCGAGTCCGTGGGCCGCGCGCTGCATCAGCGCGTCCTGCGGGAGCGAGGCGATCAGGCCTGCCTCGGCCGCCCGGACCTGCTCGACGGTGTGGGCTCGGATCATGCGCCCACGCTAGCGAGTGCCCGACACGGAGGTTTCCTCGTGCATCGAGCAGCCGGCCGAGCGACGAGGTCGCGGAGCCGCTCAGTCCTCCAGCACCACCATCGCCGAGGCGATGCCGGCGTCGTGGGAGAGCGAGAGGTGGACGCGCCGTACGCCGAGCTCGTCGGCGCGGGCGAGGACCGTGCCGCGCAGCTCGAAGCGCGGCTGACCCGAGGCCTCGGAGACGACCTCGGCGTCGTGCCAGGACAGGCCACCGGGGGCGCCCAGCGCCTTGGCGAGGGCCTCCTTGGCTGCGAAGCGGGCCGCCAGCGAGTGCGGAGGCTTGCGGGCCTCGGCCGGGGTGAACAGCCGGTCGAGCAGCCCGGGGGTGCGCGCGAGCGACTCGGCGAAGCGCTCCAGGTCGCAGACGTCGATCCCCACCCCGATCACCGCCACGACACGGTCCTACTCAACGGTCACGGACTTGGCGAGGTTGCGCGGCTGGTCGACGTCGTGGCCCTTGGCGCTCGCCAGCTCGCAGGCGAACAGCTGGAGCGGCACGATGGCCACGAGAGGCTGGAGCAGGGTCGGCACCTGGGGCAGCCGGATGAGGACGTCGGCGTACGGCTCGATGCGGGTGTCGCCCTCCTCGGCCAGGCAGATGGTGCGGGCGCCGCGGGCGCGCACCTCCTGGATGCCGCTGAGCATCTTCTCGTGGAGCTGGTCGCGTCCTCGGGGTGGCACGACGCACAGGACCGGCATCCCCTCCTCGACGAGGGCGATCGGACCGTGCTTGAGCTCGCCGGCGGCGAAGCCCTCGGCGTGCAGGTAGGCCAGCTCCTTGAGCTTGAGCGCTCCCTCGAGCGCCACCGGGTAGCCGGCGTGGCGGCCGAGGAAGAGCACCGAGCGGGTGTCGAGGTGCTCGGCGGCGAGGTCGTAGACCTGGTCGGCGCGCGAGAGCACCGTGGCGATGTGGTCGGGCATCGCCTCGAGCTGACCCATCACCTCGTCGATCTCGTCGCCGAAGCGGGTGCCCTTGACCTGGGCGACGTAGAGGGCGAGGAGGTAGCAGGCGATCAGCTGGGTCAGGAAGCCCTTGGTGGAGGCGACCCCGATCTCGGGTCCGGCGTGGGTGTAGATGACCGCGTCGGACTCGCGCGGGATCGTCGAGCCGTTGGTGTTGCAGATCGCGAGCACCTTCGAGCGCTGGGTGCGGGCGTGCCGGATGGCCTGGAGCGTGTCGGCGGTCTCGCCCGACTGGCTGATCGCGACGACGAGCGTGGAGTAGTCGAGGATCGGGTCGCGGTAGCGGAACTCCGAGGCCAGCTCGACCTCGACCGGGATGCGCGTCCAGTGCTCGATGGCGTACTTCGCGACCATGCCCGCGTAGAACGACGTGCCGCACGCGATGATGATGATCTTGCCGATGTCGCGGATCTCGTCGTCGGAGAGCCGCATCTCGTCGAGCTGGAGCAGCCCGGCCCGGTTGCGCCGTCCGAGCAGCGAGTCGGCGACGGCGCGCGGCTGCTCGAAGATCTCCTTGCGCATGAACCAGTCGTGGCCGTCCTTCTCGGCCGCCGAGATGTCCCAGTCGACGTGGAAGCGCCGCCCCTCGGCGGGCCTGCCGTGGAAGTCGGTGACGGTCGACGCCGTCGCGGGTGATCGTGACGACCTGGTCCTGACCGAGCTCGAGGGCCTCGCGGGTGTGGGAGATGAACGCCGCGACGTCGGAGCCGACGAAGTACTCCCCCTCGCCCACCCCGACCACGAGCGGGCTGTTGCGGCGCGCAGCGACGACCCGGTCGGCGTCGTGGGCGTCGACGGCGACCAGCGTGAAGGCGCCCTCGAGCCGCTGGCAGACCCGCTGCATCGCGGTGGTGAGGTCGACCCCCGACTGCACCTGGAGCTCGACGAGGTGGGCGACCACCTCGGTGTCGGTCTGCGAGACGAGCACGTGGTCGTCGGCCTCGAGCCGTGCCCGCAGGTCGGCGAAGTTCTCGATGATCCCGTTGTGCACCAGGGCGATGCGGTGGGCGTTGCCGTCGTGGGGGTGGGCGTTGACGTCGGTCGGCGGGCCGTGGGTGGCCCAGCGGGTGTGGCCGATCCCGGTCGTCGAGGCCGGCAGCGGGTGGTCGGCGAGGACCTTCTCGAGGTTGGCCAGCTTGCCGGCCTTCTTCGCCGTCACGACGGTCCCGTGCCGTCGCTGCCGCGTGGTCCGGACGACCAGGGCGACCCCCGCGGAGTCGTAGCCGCGGTACTCCAGGCGCCGCAGGCCCTCGATGCACGACGCCCTGGGCCTGCTGGGGTCCGACGTACCCGACGATGCCGCACATGAGCCGGCCACTCTACGGCCGCGGACGCGGCGCGTGGACCTGCCGGTCCGGACGCACGCCGATGCTGCAACAATCGCCGCCATGTCGCACGGCGCAGGCCAGCACCTCGGTGGACGCAACGGCCAGCCCGAGACCTCGGGCCGGGAGGCCTCGCCCTACATCGAGCTCGAGCGGGGCGCCTGGTCGGCCCTGGCGGCCGAGACCCGCAACCCGCTGCGCGCCGACGAGATCAGCGACCCTGCGCGGCCTCGGCGACAGTCTCGACCTCGAGGAGGTCGAGGAGGTCTACCTGCCGCTGTCGCGGCTGCTGAGCCTGTACGTCGGTGCGGCCGGGCAGCTGCACCGCGCAGCAGGAGAACTTCCTGCACCAGCGCACCCCGCCGCGCACGCCGTTCGTGATCGGCCTCGCGGGCTCGGTCGCGGTCGGCAAGTCGACCACCGCGCGCGTGCTGCAGCAGATGCTCGCGCACTGGCCCGAGCACCCCAACGTCGCGCTGATCACCACCGACGGCTTCCTCTACCCGAACGCCGAGCTCGAGCGACGCGGCATCCTGCAGCGCAAGGGCTTCCCGGAGTCCTACGACCGCCGTGCGCTGCTGCGCTTCGTCGTCGACATCAAGTCGGGCAAGGACGAGGTCGAGGCGCCGACGTACTCCCACCTCGTCTACGACGTCGTGCCCGACGAGAAGGTCGTGATCAAGCGGCCCGACATCGTCATCATCGAGGGCCTCAACGTCCTGCAGCCGGCGCGGGTCGCGCGAGGACGGCACGCGCCGGCCTGGCGCTGAGCGACTTCTTCGACTTCTCCGTCTACGTCGACGCGGGCCGCGACAAGATCCGCGAGTGGTACGTCTCGCGCTTCCTGCGCCTGCGCGAGACGGCCTTCCGCGACCCGGGCTCCTACTTCGCCAAGTACGCCGCGCTCACCCACGACGAGGCGGTCGCCGAGGCCGCCCGCATCTGGGACACCATCAACGGCCCCAACCTGGTGCAGAACATCCTGCCGACGAGGTCCCGGGCGACGCTGGTGCTCCGCAAGGACCGCGACCACTCGGTGCGCTACGTGCGGCTGCGCAAGCTGTAGTCGCCGGCGCTAGCGAGCGCCCGCACCGGAGGCTCGAGCCCGCACCGCTCGAGCGCGACCAGCGAGCCACGAGCCGGCTCGTTGCTCGCGTGCTCACGGGGCACGGCCTCGCCGCTCGGCCTGCTCAGCCGGTGGGCTGCTCCAGCGAGCGCTCGGCGAGCCCCAGCGACCGAGGTGGCTGCGAGCGCCAGCGAGCGTCGACGAGCCCGGTGACCGTGGTTGCGGTCGCTCCCGCTCACGGGGCTTCGACGTCGGGGCTCGGCCTGCTCAGCCTCCGTGGGGCTCGGCCTGCTCAGGCGGCGTCGATGATGTCGATGACGAAGAAGAGCGTGGAGCCACCCGGGATCGGTCCGTTGTCGGCATCGCCGTAGCCGAGGTCCGGCGGGACCGACATGACCACGCGGCTGCCGACGGGGACGCCGATCAGGCCCTGGTCCCAGCCGGGGATGAGGCCCCCCACGCCGATCGGGGAGGTGAAGGGGGAGCTGCTGAAGCTCTCGTCGAACGGCGCGGGCTCGTCGGAGATCTGGCCGAAGTAGTCGGCGGTGATCGTCTGTCCCACCTCGAGCGGCGGGCCGTCGCCGGTGGTCACCTGCTCGATCAGCAGCTCGTCGCTCAGCGGGTCGATGTCGCTGAAGTCGAGGCCCACGACGTCGTCGCCCTCGGTGAGGATCTCCGGCGCCCAGGACGGCAGCTCGCCGGCTGTCTCGGGGGCGGTCTCGGCCGGGGCGGTCTCGGCCGGGTCTGCCTCCGGCTCCGGGGTCGGCTCCGTCTCCCCGGTGCTCTCCGACGACTCCCCCGCGGGGTCGTTCGCGAGGTTGGTGTCGTTCTCCTCGGAGCAGCCGACGAGCAGGGCCCCGACGAGGAGGGTGGCGGCGATCGCGCTGACGCGTCGGGAGGCGGGCGGGAGGGTGCGTCTCATGGCGCCAGGGTAGTCAGTCGAGAGGCGAGCCCCGGCAACGGGCAGCACGCGGGACGCGTCAGAGCGCGAGACGCTCCCGGACGACCGCGGCCAGGCGGTGGGCGACGTCGTCGGCCTGCTCCTGGGTCGGCGCCTCGACCATCACCCGCACGAGCGCCTCGGTGCCCGAGGGCCGCAGCAGGACCCGACCGGTGTCGCCGAGGGCCGCCTGCGCGTCGCCGACGGCGGCGGCGAGCACCTCGTCGGTCGCGCAGCGGGTCCTGTCGACGCCCGCGACGTTGACGAGCACCTGGGGCAGCCGGGTCATCACCGAGGCGAGGTCGGCCAGGGTGCGTCCCGTCTCGGTCATCTGCTGGAGGACGTGCAGGGCGGTGAGGATCCCGTCGCCGGTGGTCGCGTGCTCGCGCATGATGACGTGGCCGGACTGCTCCCCGCCGAGGGAGTAGCCCCCCGAGCGCATCGCCTCCAGCACGTAGCGATCGCCCACGGCCGTCTGGTGCACCTTGACGCCGGCCGCGGTGAGCGCGTGGATCAGGCCGAGGTTGCTCATCACCGTCGCCACCAGCGTGTCGTCGACGAGGCGACCCGAGTCGTGCAGGGCGAGCGCGAGGACGGCCATCAGCTGGTCGCCGTCGACGTCCGTCCCGGTGTGGTCGACGGCCAGGCACCGGTCGGCGTCGCCGTCGACCGCGAACCCCGCGTCGGCACCGTGGGCGAGCACGGCGGCCCGCAACGGCTCGAGGTGGGTCGAGCCGTAGCCGTCGTTGATGTTGAGCCCGTCGGGCTCGGCGCCGATCGTGATCACCGTGGCGCCGGCGTCCTGCAGGGCGCGAGGGCCGACCTCGCTCGCGGCGCCGTGGGCGCAGTCGAGCACGACGGTCAGGCCGGACAGCGGGCGGTCGCGTGGGTGGTCCAGCGTGCTGACGAGGTAGGAGGCGTACTGCGCGACGGTGCCGTCGTGCGGCTCGACGCGTCCGACGGCGTCGCCGGTCGGGCGATCCCACTCCTCGCCGAGGCAGGCCTCGATCTCGGCCTCCAGCGCGTCGTCGAGCTTGACCCCGCCGTGGGCCAGGAACTTGATGCCGTTGTCGGGCATCGCGTTGTGGGAGGCGCTGATGACCACGCCGACGTCGGCGCCGAGCAGGTCGGTGAAGTAGGCGACCCCCGGCGTCGGCAGCACCCGCAGGCGCAGGACGTCGACGCCGGCCGAGGCGAGGCCGGCGACCACGGCGTGCTCGAGGAACTGCCCCGAGATCCGGGTGTCGCGGCCGACGACCGCCAACGGGCGGCGGCCGGTGAACTCGCCGTGACCGACGAGGACGCGCGCGGCAGCAACGCCGAGGTCCAGGGCCAGCTCCGCGGTCAGATGACCGTTGGCGAGACCCCGGACCCCGTCGGTGCCGAAGACCTTCGGCACGGTGAGATCAGCGCTTGCTGAACTGCGGAGCCTTACGGGCCTTCTTGAGGCCGGCCTTCTTGCGCTCGATGACGCGGGCGTCACGCGTGAGCAGCCCGGCCTTCTTCAGCGTGGCGCGGTTGGCGTCGAGGTCGATCTCGTTGAGGCAGCGGGCCACGCCGAGACGCAGGGCGCCGGCCTGACCGGTGATGCCGCCGCCGTGGATGCGGGCGATGACGTCGAAGCGACCGTCGAGCTGCAGAGCCGCGAAGGGCTCGTTGACGACCTGCTGGTGCAGCTTGTTGGGGAAGTAGTCGTCGAGCTGGCGGCCGTTGACGGTCCACACGCCGGTGCCCGGCACGATGCGGACACGGGCCACGGCCTCCTTGCGCCGGCCGGTGGCCGCCGCGGGGGCGATGGTCGCGGGACGCTCGGGGGCGTCGGCCGACGGCGCGCTCTCGGAGCTGTACGCGACGCCTTCCTCGTTGGTCTCGAAGGTCTCCTCGACCTCGGTGCTGTCAGGAGCAGTGGTGTCAGCCACGGTGATTCCTCGGTTCTCTCAAAGTCTGTGGGTCTGCTGGAACAAGTCGGATGGATCGCCGGATGGTTACTGGGCGACCTGGGTGATCACGTAGGGCACGGCCTGCTGGGCCTCGTGCGGGTGCGTCGGGCCGCTGTAGACCTTCAGCTTCTTGATGATCTGGCGTCCGAGCTTGTTCTTGGGCAGCATGCCCCAGACTGCGGACTCGATGGCCTTGCGGGCGTCCTTCTCGAGGAGCTCGCCGATCGGCGTGGCCGAGAGGCCGCCGGGGAAGCCGGAGTGGCGGTAGGCGAGCTTGGTGGTGGCCTTGGTGCCGGAGAGGGCGACCTTCTCGGCGTTGACGATCACCACGAAGTCACCGGTGTCGGTGTTCGGGGCGAAGATCGGCTTGTGCTTGCCGCGCAGGAGACCTGCGGTGGCCACGGCCAGTCGCCCGAGGACGATGTCCTCGGCGTCGATGACGAGCCAGGCACGCTGGATGTCACCGGGCTTGGGTGCATAGGTACGCATGGAAACGCTCTTCTTCGTTCGTTGGTCCACGGCGGAGGACTCCGTCGTGGTGGTGCGGTGGTGCGACGTCCTTGACGAACACGGCCCGGCTTCACCGCCCGGTGGTGCTGTCGTGCAGGGCGGCTGTCCGGATCTGCGAGCCGATCGTGAGACCGACGCGCGGCAGGGACGCGACAGGCCAAGATACGGCGGTGGCGTCGACAGGGTCAAAACGCGGCGGGAGCCCACGGCGGTGGACACCGGCTTCACAGCGTTGTGGACGGCCGTCTAAGTTGGTCGGGTGACTGACTCTCTCACCGTCCGCGACAACCGCACCGGGCTGGAGTACGACGTCCCGATCCTCGACGGCACCATCAAGGCCGGCGACATCGGGAAGATCCGGACCGACGACGACGAGCCTGGACTGGCCGTCTACGACCCCGGTTTCACCAACACCGCCTCCTGCCGCTCGGCCGTCACCTACATCGACGGCGAGAAGGGCATCCTGGAGTAC
>CAWGJR010000005.1:0-30510 GCA_963822915.1 uncultured Actinomycetota bacterium | reverse complement strand
CGGGGTGGACAGGTCGGTCACGCGGTCACCCTCTCAGACCTGGGGGGACCGACGTGGGCAGCGGCCTCGATGCGCACGGCCACCCCGTTGAGCAACGACATCCCGGCCAGCCGCTCGAGGTCCTCGGGGTCGCTCGACATCAGCTCGTTGACGTTGGCGCCGCCCGCGGCGTTGGCACGCCGCCAGCCGCCACCGCGGTGGCCCCAGCCGTGCGGCACCGCGATCGTGCCCGGACCGACCTCGTCGGTGAGCGCGCGCCTCGGTCTCGATCGCGCCGTCGCGGCGACACGATGCGCACGACTGTCGCCGTCGACCGATGCCGGCGGCCGCGGCGTCGTCGGGGTTGATCCGCGCGCGGTGGCGCGCGGTTCGCCCTTCATCAGGGTCGCGGCGTTGTGCATCCAGGAGTTCTGCGAGCGCAGCTCGCGCAGGCCGATCAGCGACAGCGGGAACGCCGGGTCGTCGGGGTGCCGGTGCGCCGAGGCGGGCGATCTCGCCGAGGATCTCGGGCGGGTCGAGGCGCACTTGCTCGTCCGCGTGCCGGCACCGCGTCGGCGAGCACGCCGGTCGGCGCGTGTTCGGCCAGCACGATGCCGTGCGGATTGTCCGCGAGCCGCCGCAGGGTTGAGCCCACCGCGGCGCAGCCCGAACCGGTCGCCGTACGGGCCGATCCGCAGCAGCGAGCTCGATCAGCCGCCGCGGGGTCGTCAGAGCGCAGGCCGCGCGCGCTCCAGCCAGCGCGAGCGAGCCGGTTGAGCCGGGCCAGCGGACCGGTGCGCGCAGCAGCGACATGCCCATCCGGCGGGCGAGCTCGTCGAAGACCTCCCACTCCTGCGCGCCTCGCCGTACGGGTCGAGCACCGCCTCGGTCGCCTGCATGAACACCGTCGGCGAGGAGGCGGCGAGGCCGTACGGCATGTCGTCGCGCTCGAGGAACGTCGTGGCCGGCAGCACGTAGTCGGCGTGCCGGTTGGTCTCGTTGACGTAGAGGTCGAGCGAGACGAGCAGGTCGAGCTGTCGGCAGCGCCGCGGCCAGCGCCGGTCGCCGTTGGGCACCGACAGCACCGGGTTGCCGGCGGTGACGAACAGCGCCCGCAGCTGACCCGCGCCCGGCGGTGGTGATCTCCTCGGCCATCAGCGCGGCGGGGAAGGTGCCGAGCACGTCGGGGAAGCCCGCCGACGCGGGAGCGCGACGCTGGTCGTAGCTCAGGCTCCCGCCCGTTCGCCGACGTCCTCCAGCGGGATCACGCCGTCGGCCGAACAGGGTGCCGCCGGGCGCGGTCGAGGTTGCCGGTCACCAGGGTCAGCGCGTCGAGCAGGAAGCAGACCAGCGTGCCGTGGCGCCCGAGGCAGGCCCCGGTGCGGCCGTAGGCGGCCGCGCGTCGGCGCGGCGGCGAAGTCGCGCGCCAGTGCGCGCACGGCGCTGGGCGTCGACGCCGGTGCGCTCCGCGGTCGCCTCCGGCGGGAAGTCGGCTGCCGCAGCGCGCGCAGGGCGTCGACCCCGGTCGACTGCGTCGCGATGGCGGCGTCGTCGGCAGGCCCTCGTCGAAGACGACGTGCAGCAGCGACAGCAGCAGCCAGGCGTCGGAGTCGGGGCGCACCGCGACGTGCTCGTAGGCCGCGCGCGGTCTCGGTGCGCCGCGGGTCGACCACCACGACGCGGCCGCCGCGCGCGATGATCGCCGTCAGGTCGTCCTTGCACGCGCGGCGCTGCGCATCGCGCTGCCGTGCGAGACCAGCGGGTTGGCGCCGAGCATGAGCAGGAAGTCGGTGCGGGGCAGGTCGGGGAAGGGGATCTGGCGTGGCGGCGCCGTAGAGCAGCTTGCTCGCGACGAAGCGGCTGTTGATGTCCTGGGAGCCCGGGCGAGTACTGGTGCGGCGACGCCCGATGCGCGTCATGAACAGCCCCGACCACAGCCCGTCGCGTAGGCGAAGGCCGTCGGGTTGCCGAAGTACTGCCCGATCGACGTCGCCGCCGTGCTCGTCGCGGATGCGGCGCAGCCGCGCGGCGATGTCGTCGAGCGCGCTCGTCCCAGCCGACCTGCTCGAAGCTCGCCGTCCGGCCGTCGGCGCAGCGGGTGCAGCACCCGGTCGGGGTCGTTCTGCACCTCGGCGAACGCGATGCCCTTGGGGCACGCGCGGCCCCGTGAGAGCGGATGGTCGTCGTCGGGGCGCAGCGACAGCAGCCGACCGTCCTCGACCGTGGCGATCAGCACCGCACAGCGGCCTCGCAGATCCGGCAGTACGTCGCGATGCTCTCGGTCGCCACGACGTCAGGCCTCCGTCTGGTCGACCTCGGCGTCGCGAGCCGCGCGGGCAGCCGCCTTGGCCGCCTTGGCGATGGTGTCCTCGACGATGGAGTTGAGCCGGGCGCCGTTGGGCCAGCCGGCGTAGTGGCACACGAAGATCACGATCTCGCGCAGGGCGGTGTCGTCGAGCTCGCCGTTGGCGTGGGCGGCCGGCACCTGGATGCCCAGCACGTCGGCGGCGCCGGTGCCGGCGAGCATGCCGATCAGGATCAGCCGCCGGTCGCGGTCGGAGAGTCCCGGCCGGGTCCAGATGTCGGCGAAGAGGTGGTCGGCGGTGAAGCCGAAGAAGTCGCCGGTGCCGTCGGTCATGTCGAAGCCGTAGACCTGCTCCATCTTCTCCAGGCCGATCCGTCGCTTCTCGGGGAGCCCCGCGAACTTGTCGGACGTGTCGTCGGTCACAGTCCCAGTCCTGTCCTCAGTCGTCGCAGCGCCAGGTCGGCGAGCGGGGTGTCGACGCCGAGCGACGTCGGCGAGCTCGGTCGCGAAGCGCGAGGTCCTTCTCGCCCAGGTCGGCGACGTGGGTGAAGACGCCGTGCCAGAAGTCGTCCGGCGGCGATCGGCGCCGCGGTCTCGCGGTGCATGATCGCGCCCGGCCCGCCGGTGATCGCGTCGGTGTGGCGCACGACGTCACCCAGCGCCCGCAGGTCGAGCCCGGCGGCCTCGGCGAGGCGTTGCGCCTCGGTCGCCGCGGTGAAGGAGATGAAGTGCATCATGTTGCGCGCCAGCTTGAACTTCGTGCCCGCGCCGATCGGGCCGGCGTGGATCACCTTCGACCCCATCGCGTCGAGGGCCGGGCGCGCCGCGGCGTACGCCTCGTCGGAGCCGCCGACCATGATCGCCAGCGAGCCGTCGGCCGCGCCCATCGCGCCACCGGAGACCGGGGCGTCGACCAGGAGCACGCCGTGCTCGGCCGCGGTGATCTCCAGCTGCGCGCGGGTGTCTCGGGGGCGATCGTGGAGTGCACCACGACCACGGTGCCCGCGCGGGCCGAGCCGAGGGCCTGGCCGAGCACGTCGCGGACCTGGTCGTCGTCGCGCACCATCACGCACAGGATGTCGACGCGGGCCGCGAGGCCCACGACCGACCCGGCGACGTTGGCCCCGGCCGCCTCGAGCTCGGCGAGCGGCTCGGGCGCCACGTCGTAGACGGACAGCTCGAGGTCGCGCTCGCCCGCCTGCGCGGCGAGCCGCAGCGCCATCGGCTTGCCGATGTTGCCGAGCCCGACGAAACCGACCGTGGTCGTCGCCATGACAGTCCCCTAGGCCCGGAAGGTCTGGCCGCCGTCGACGGCGATGATCTGCCCGGTCACCCACGACGACTCGTCGGAGAGCAGGAAGAGGCACGCGCCGACCATGTCCTCGGGCTGGCCCATCCGCTTGAGCGCGAGGCCCTTCACCATGTCCTTGGCGGCGTCGCCGGCCTGGGTGCGGGTCGCCGCGGTGTCGGTGGGGCCGGGCGCGATCGCGTTGACGCGGATCTTCATCCCGCCGACCTCGTGCGCGAGCTGGTGGGTCAGGCCGTTGACGCCGACCTTGGCCAGGCCGTAGAAGCCGGAGTAGAGGTAGGCCGCGGTGGAGCTCTGGTTGACGATCGAGCCGCCACCGCGGGCCTGCATCGACGGGTAGACCGCGCGGGTCATCACCAGGGCGCCGTCCATGTTCACGCTCATGAACTTCTTGTAGTAGTCCCAGTCGACGCTGATCAGCAGGTCGAACTGCATGTCGCCGTAGATCGCGGCGTTGTTGACCAGCCCGTCGATGCCGCCGTACGCCGCGGTCACGGCCTCGACCATCGCGGCCGCCGACTCGTGCGAGGACACGTCGGTGCGCACGAACATCGCGGTCCCGCCGTCGGCCTCGATCTGCTCGACGACCTGCTGTCCCGGACTCCTCGTTGAGGTCGGCGACCACGACGGACGCGCCCTCGGCGGCCAGCGCCTTGGCGTAGGCCTCGCCGATGCCCTGGGCGGCGCCGGTGACGACGACGACCTTGTTGTCGAACCTGGTGCTCATGTGGGTGTCCTCTCGGTTGCTGTGGTGGTCGCTGCTGCTTCTCGGCTCACGGGGTTTCGACTCACGGCGTCGCGAGTCGTCCTCGCTCACGCAGTCTGTCGACCTTCGCTCCTGACTGCGTCGACGCTCCTCAACCCGCTCGCGGGCTTCAGGGCTCGCTCAGTCACGCTGGAAAGGCCATGCGTCTTCGTCTCGAGGTACTCCTCGAAGCCGGCGACGCCCATCTCCCGGCCGATGCCGGACTGCTTGTAGCCGCCGAACGGCGCGTCGGGGCTGAACCACACGCCGCCGTTGACGGCGAGGGTGCCGGTGCGGATGCGGGCCGCGACGGCCTTGGCTCGCTCGAGCGAGCCGGAGTCGACCGAGCCGGACAGGCCGTAGGCGGAGTCGTTGGCGATGCGGACGGCGTCGTCGTCGCCGTCGTGGGCGATCACGACGAGCACCGGTCCGAAGATCTCCTCCTGCGCGAGGCGCGAGGAGTTGTCGAGGCCGGCGATCACGGTGGGCTGGATCCAGAAGCCGTCCTGCTCGATGACCGAGCCCGCCGGTGGCGAACGTGCCGCCCTCCTCGACCGCGAGCTCGAGGTAGGCCTCGACGCGGTCGCGCTGGATCTCCGAGATCACCGGCCCGCAGATGGTGCCGGGGTCCGCGGGGTCCTTGGCGCCGATCGACTCCATCGTCGCGGCGGCGACCTGCACCGCCTCGTCGTACTTCTCGCGCGGCACGACCAGGCGGGTGGTGATGGCGCAGCCCTGGCCGGCGTGGATGCACGCGGCGAACGCCGTCGCGCCGGCGACCGCGCCGACGTCGGCGTCGTCGAGGGCGATCGCCGCCGACTTGCCGCCGAGCTCGAGGAAGACCTTCTTCAGGGTCGGTGCGGCGGCGGCCATGATCGCCTTGCCGACCGCGGTCGAGCCGGTGAACGACACCATGTCGACGCGCGGGTCGGTCGACAGCACCGAGGCGACGTCGTTGGAGCGCGGCGTGACGACGTTGAAGACGCCGGCCGGGATGTCGGTGTGCTCGGCGACGAGCCGCCCGAGCTCGCAGGCCACCCACGGGGTGTCCGGGCGCCGGCTTGAGCACGACGGTGCAGCCGGCGGCGAGCGCCGGGCCGATCTTGGCGAGGTTGATCTGGGTCGGCACGTTCCACGGGCGTGATCGCGGCGACGACGCCGACCGCCTCGCGCCGTACCGTGCGGCGGCTCTTGATGCCCATCGGCGACGCGACGCCGAGGTCGCTCTCGAACTCGTAGGTCTCGGCGAGGTCGGTGACCCACTTCAGGCCGTCGACCGGCACGTCGAAGCCGGCCGCGCCCATCATGAAGTCGGGCATGCCGACCTCGGCGCGGGTCAGCGCGCGGAAGTCGTCGGCGTTGTCGAGCAGCGCCTGGTGCAGCTGGCGCAGGCAGCGCACGCGCAGCTCGACGTCGGTCGACCAGTCGCTCTCGTCGAAGGCCCGGCGGGCCGCCGCGATCGCGGCCTCGACGTCGGCCGCGGTGGCGTCGGGCGCCTGGCCGATCTCCAGGCCGGTGGCCGGGTTGAGGATCGGGTACGTCGCCCCGTCGGCGCCGCCGGTCAGCTTGCCGTCGATCAGCTGCTGGGGCGCGGGGGTGGTCAGCGTCGCGTCACTCCGCTCACGGCCGTGCTCCTGGGTGATGTAGTCGCCGCGCTCGACCGGCGGCGGCCAGACGGGCGAGGGGATGTCCTCGTGGTGGTAGTGCCCGGGCACGCCGTGACCGGCGACCTCCATCCGCTTGAGCAGGGTGTCGGGGGCCTTGCCCGCCTTGATGATCTCGATGAACGTGTGGGCGGTCGACGGCATGTCGAACCAGTCGCGCTGCCAGGCGAACTTGAGCATGCCGTCATCCGCGCCACCGACCTGGCGCTCGACGCCGAACCACGACCCGCCGATGCCGAGGATCTCGTACTCCTGGCCGGTCTCGTCGTTGGTGATCCCCGACCGCTGCTTCCAGAAGCCGACCACCATGCCCTTGGCCTCGTCGATCATCGAGCACTGGTAGTCGTAGTGCCAGCCGTCGAGGCCGTCCATCTCGATGCCGATGGCCCAGTCGCGGATCTGGTCGCGCCCGACCGCCATGAAGTGCTCGTCGGGGCTGTACATCCAGCCGTACGACGCGTCCTCGGCGTACCACTCGGCCATCACGCGCCAGTCGCCCGACGTCTCGGCCTGCCGGTTGACCTCGAGCCAGGTCTCCCAGAACTCCTCGATCTCGGCGCGGGTGGGGCGGGTCGGCGTGCTGTCGGTCATGATTCCTCCTCGATGCCCAGCGCCATCGCTGGGCAGTACTGGACGGCCGCCGTCACCTGCGGCCGGAGACTCTCGTCGGGGTGCTCCTCGAGGACGACGACCACGTCGGCGTCCTCGTCGAAGCCGAAGACGTCGGGCGCCTCGCCCTGGCACATCTGGTGGCCCTGGCAGATGTCGAGGTCGGCGACGACCCTCATCCGGTCGCACCACCGGAGGCTGAGCAGCAAGCGCCAGCAGCACCGGAGGCTGAGCAGCGAGCGCCAGCGAGCGTCGACGAAGCCCGGTGACCGTGCTTGCGACCGCAGCCACCGTCACGGGGCTTCGTCGACGGCTCGTTCCTCGCCTGCTCAGCCTCCGTGCCGCTCACTTCTGCCGCCTGCTGTACCTCGCGCGGCACGGGCGCTGCAGCTGGATGACCATCTTGGAGTAGTCGTCGCGGTAGGTCTCGCTGGGCTGGACGAGCTCGAACTCGAAGTCGCGCAGCAGCACCGAGAAGATCGCCTTGATCTGCATCATCGCGAACGCGTTGCCGACGCAGCGGTGCTTGCCGGCGCCGAACGGGATCCAGGTCCAGCGGTTCTGGAGGTCGGCCTGGCGGCCGTCCTGGTAGCGGGTCGGGTCGAAGGCCTGGGCGTTCGGGAAGTCCGACTCCAGCCGGTTCGAGACCCGCGGGCGAGGACGCCACGATCGTGCCGACCGGGATCGTGTGGCCGGCGAGCTCGATCTCCTCGACGACCTGGCGCATCAGGATGATCAGCGGCGGGTGCAGCCGCAGGGTCTCCTTGATCACCGACTCGAGCTTGGGGATCGACGCGCAGCGCCTGGAAGGAGATCTCGACCGCCTCGAGCCGTCGGCGTAGAGGTCGTCGAGCTCGGTGACGACCTCGGCCATCACGTCGGGGTGGCGCATCAGCTCGATGAGCGTCCACGCCGACGTGCCGGACGAGGTGTGGTGGCCGGCGAAGAGCATCGAGATGAAGACGCCGGTGATGTAGTCGGCGCCCATGTCGAGCGAGATCAGCACGTCGAGCAGGTCGCGCTCGTCCCGGGCCACCGTGCCCGCGCTCGCGGCGCCGGTCGATGATGTCCTGCACCAGCGAGACCAGCGTCGCGCGGGAGCGGTCGCGGATCTCGAAGGACTCGACGCCCTCCATGTAGGGGTCGACGTAGGCCAGGGCGTCGGTGCCGCGCTCGAGGCCGTGGTAGGCCTCGGCGAAGCGGTGGTCGATCTCCTCGCGGAACGGCAGCCCGACCAGGCAGGCCGCGGTGTTGTAGATGGTCAGCTCGGCGAAGAAGTCGAGCAGGTCGACCTCGCCCTCGTCGCCCCAGTCGGCGACCATCCGGTTGATCTCGTTCTCGATCGTGGTGGCGTGGCCGCGCATCTGGTCGCCGCGCAGGGCCTGGTTCTTCAGCGCCTCCTGGCGCTCCTCGGGCGAGGCGTCGAAGACGACGCCGGGGCCGAAGATCGGCGTCATGAAGGGGTACGCCGCAGCCTGGTCGAGCGTGGACTCCGGCGCCTTGAAGAACTGCTCGTTGACCTCGGCGCCGGTCACCATGATCACCTCCTTGTCGGCGATCCGGAACCGGCCGATCTCGCCGCACTCGGCGTGGACGCGCTCGAAGAGGGCGACCGGGTCGAGGCGCATCTCGGCGAGGTGGCCGTGGCCGTCCGGGTCGGGCACGGCGACCGAGACCTCGGGGATCTCGCTCGTGCCGGTGCCGCGGGGCGTCGGTGGTGGTGGTCATGGGGCTTCCTCCACGGGAGCTTCGGGTGAGACCTCGATCAGGTTGACGTGGACGCCGCGCGGGGCGGCGACGACCATCGCGATGGCGTCGGCGATCGCCTGCGGCTTGAGGAAGTGGGGGTGGCGGGCCAGGCCGAACCTCACCCAGCCGGTGAGCACCTCGGCCGCCGCTGCGTCGTCCCAGTCGGAGCCCATCTCGCTCCAGGTCGGGCCGGGCCGCACGATCGAGGCGCGCACGCCGGAGCCCTCGAGCTCCATCTGCAGCGCGTGGGCCATGCCCTCCAGCCCCCACTTGCCGGCGGCGTACGACGACATGAACGGGCGGGCGCGCACGGCGACGTCGCTGGACACGAAGACGACGTCGCCGCGGCGGCGCTCGATCATCGCCGGCACGAACGCCCGCACCAGCCGGTGGGCGCCGGTGATGTTGAGGTCGAGCTCGCGCGAGAAGCGCTCGGAGTCGACCTCGGCGATCACGCCGGGCGCGACGGCACCGGCGTTGGAGACCACGGTCTCGATGTCGCCGAGCGCGTCGGTCGACCTCGGCGGCGAACTGCTTCGACCGAGTCGGCGTCGGTGACGTCGAGCGCGGCGACCGCGACCTCTCCCCCGGTCTCGCGGATCTGCGCGGCGAGCTCGTCGAGCTTGTCGACGCGGCGGGCGCCGAGCGCGACGGGGTAGCCGGCGGCGGCGAAGGTCAGCGCGGTGGCGGCGCCGATGCCGGAGGAGGCGCCGGTGATGACGGCCGGGCGACGCTCGGGCGGTGGTACTTCGAGCTTCGGCATCAGCGCACCTCCAGGCCGGACACGGGCACCGAGGCGAACCCGCGCACGCTGACACCGAGTGCACGCGCACGCAGTCGTCGTGGGCGACGTCGATCCGCTTCACCCGGGTGACGAGCTCGCGCAGCGCGATCTGGGCCTCGAGCCGGGCGAGGTTGGCGCCGAGGCAGAAGTGCCGGCCGCCGCCGAAGCTCACCGACTGCGCCAGCTCCTCCTTGGGGCGGTGGAGGTCGTAGACGTCGGGGCGGTCGAAGACCCGCTCGTCGCGGTTGGCCGAGCCGATGCAGAGCGCGAGCTTGGAGCCGGCCGGGGCGACCTTGCCGTCGCACCTCGACGTCCTGCGAGCAGGTGGCGGGCGAGCACCTGGCTGGAGGTGTCGTAGCGCAGGGTCTCCTCGATCCACGGCGAGACCAGGTCGAGGTCGCCGCTCGCCCCGGCGCGCCGAACACGTCGTCGTACTGGCTCGGGTGGCGTGGTCAGGTGGAACAGCGCGTGCCCCAGGAGCTTGGTCGTCGTCTCGTTGCCGGCGACGACCATCAGGAAGAGGAAGGCGATGATCTCGTCGTCGCTCGAGCCTGTCGCCGTCGATCTCGGCCGCCAGCAGCGCCGAGGTGAGGTCGTCGGTCGGCTGCTTCTTGCGCTGCTCGACCATGTCGGCGTAGTAGACGACCAGGTCGAGCGAGGCGGTGACGCCGGCCTCGGGCACGTCGTGCACGCCGTCCTCGCGGTGCACGACGATGTCGGCGAGGCGGCGCACCTCGTCGCGGTCGGCGACCGGCACGCCCATCATCTCGGAGATGACGTCCATCGGGAGCTTGCCGGCGAAGTCCTTGATCCAGTCGAAGCCCTGGCCGCTCTCGGCGAGCTCGAGGCACCGCGTGAGGTAGTGGTCGGTGAGCCGCTCGATCTGCGGCGTCGAGCTCGGTGACCCGGCGCGGGGTGAAGCCCTTGGAGACCAGCGAGCGCAGCCGCTTCTGCCGCTCGCCGTCCATGCCGAGGAAGCGACATCACCCGGTGGGCGTGCGGCCCCCAGGCGCTCGGCTCGAGCGAGACGCCCATCGCGTTGGAGTAGACGCCCTCGCTGCGGAAGGCCTGCTGCACGTCGGCGTGCCGGGTGAGCACCCAGAAGTCGTGGGTCGTGTTGTGGTGCAGCGGGCTCCTCGGCGCGGCACCGGGCGTAGACCGGGTAGGGGTCCTCCTGGAAGCCGTAGTCGAAGGGGTCGAAGACGATCGGGCCCTGCTCGGCGGCCGTCGCGGCGGTGCTCATCAGGCGTTGCCTCGCAGGATCGTGGCGACGACGGCGTCGAGCCGGTCGCCCATCTCGGTGTAGGTCAGCAGGCCCATGCCCGCCTGGAGCAGCGCACCGGAGAACGCCAGCGTCAGGGCCTCGACGAGCTCGTCGCGTCGCCGTCGTCGCCGAGCGCCTCGGCGAAGCGGCGGACGAACTCGGCGCCGATCCGCAGCCGCAGCCGCTCGACGTCCGGGTCGGTGCTGAGCAGCGCCGGGGTCACGGCGGCCGCCAGCTCGGGGGCCGCCGCGAGCCGGGTCGCCATCTGGCGGGTCACGCTGCGCACGCGGTCGACGGTCGCAGCGCCCGTCGCCTCGTGCTCGGCGTCCTCGGCGAGGTAGCCGAGGAAGAGCTCGGCGAAGAGGTGGTTCTTCGAGGCCAGGTAGGTGTACGCCGTCGCCGGCGAGACGCCCGCGCGCGCCGCGACCGTGCGCACGGTCAGCGCCTCGTGCCCGACCGCGCGCAGCTCCTCGTCGCCGGCGGCGAGCAGCTTGGTGAGCGTCTCGGCCTGCCGCGAGCGCAAGCCCTGCCGCGTCGCTCTGAACACCTGACTGGACACGTGTCCAGAATAGGACGGTCCCGCCGGCGAGCGCAAGGGGTCGCGGGAGCCGGTCAGCGCTTGAGGTAGTCGAGGGAGTCGAGGTCAGGCGTCGGCGAGGAGTAGACCTTCAACCAGTCGAGGGCCCCGATCGGACCGTCGAGCCCGACGTAGGGAAGGCCCACGGCCCGCTCGACCTGCCCGAGCAGCTTCGCGTCCGGGCACGCCACCGCGAGGTCGCCCTCGAAGGAGGTGAAGCACAGGCAGACCGGCCCGCCCGCCACCCCGGGCACCAGGAAGTCCACGCGTCGCGAGACCGGTCCACCCTCGGTGACCGAGGTCAGCCCGGCGACCGTCAGGCCGGGCACCGCGGCGTCCGCCGGCAGGTAGCCCAGCCACGAGTCGTCGGCCGCGACGGTGTCGTAGACGTCCGAGGCCCCCGTGTTGTCGGAGTCGCCCGCCACCGCGTCGTAGACCGCCAGCGCCACCAGGACGACCACGACGACGAGCACGACCGGCCCCACCCGCCGCAGCAGGAGCTGCGCGCGGTCACCGCGCAGCAGGTCTCCCACCGACGTCGAGGAGCCCGGGCCTCCCTCGGTCACGGCGAGACCAGGCTCGCGCTGTCCGTCGAGATCGAGTACGACGTGCCGCGCGCCTCGCGGGCCCACAGCTCGCCGTCGCCGGCCGTCGCTCCCTGGGCGGCGAGCTCGCGCTTGAGCACCTTGTTGGTCGCGGTGCTGGGCAGCGAGTCGGCGATCCGCACGAAGCGCGGCCAGGCCTTGGGCGACAGGTCGGCCTGCGCGGCGAGGAACTCCTCCAGCTCGGCCGGCGACAGCGTCGCCTCGTCGTTGAGGACGACCGCGGCCATGACCTGGTCGCCGACCTCGTCGTCGGGCACGGCGTACACCGCGACCTGGTTGAGGGCCTCGAGCCGCGCCAGGATCCGCTCGATCGGCGCGGCGGCGAGGTTCTCGCCGTCGACGCGCATCCAGTCGGCGGTGCGCCCGGCGAGGTAGATCCAGCCGTCGGCGTCCTTGTAGGCGAGGTCGCCGGACCAGTACATGCCGTGACGCATGCGGTCCTCGTTGGCCTTCTGCGTCGTTGTAGTAGCCCTGGAAGTAGCCGGCGCCCTGGGTGTTGACGAGCTCGCCGACCGCCTCGTCGGCGTTGGTCAGCGCGCCGTGCTCGTCGAAGACCGCGACCGGGCACTCGGAGACGGACTCGTCGTCGTAGATCGCGACGCCGTCCATCCCCTTGCCGATCGAGCCGGGCGGCGTGCCCTCCTCGCGGGTGATGATGATCGCCAGCTCGGTCGACCCGAAGCCGTCCATGACGGTGCAACCGAAGCGTCGGGAGAAGTCGTCGATGTTGCGGTCGCCGGCCTCGTTGCCGAAGGCCACCCGCAGCGTGTTGTCGGCGTCGTCGGGCTGCTCGGGCGTCGCCAGGACGTAGGCGAGGGGCTTGCCGACGTAGTTCATGTAGGTGACGCCGTGGGCCCGCACGTCGTCGAGGAACCGGCTCGCCGAGAACTTCGCCGGCACCATCGCCGCGCCGCTGCCGATCGCGACCGCCCAGCCGGCGACGACGGCGTTGGAGTGGAAGAGCGGCATCGAGAGGTAGCAGACGTCGTCGGTCGTGACCTCGAAGCGACCCACCAGGTTGAGCCCGGAGAAGAGCACCATCAGGTGGGCGACCTGCACGGCCTTGGGGTCACCGCTGGTGCCGGAGGTGAAGATCATCATGAAGGTGTCCATCGCCTCGACCTCGCGGTGCGGCACGAGCGGCCCGGCGCCGGCGAGCAGGTCGCGCCACTCGTCGCTGGACGTGTCGAGCACGCGCACGTCGCCCAGGTCGAGGCCCTCGAGCAGCGGTCGGTGCTCGGCGTCGGTGACGAGCACCTGGCACTCCGAACGGCGTACGTCGGCGACCAGGCCGTCGCCGCGGCGCGAGTTGTTGATGCCGCACAGGACGTAGCCGCCCAGCGCGGCGCCGGCCATCATCCGGAGCATGTCGGGGGTGTTGCCCAGCAGCGAGCCGACGTGCATCGGCCGGTCGGGTGCGGCGATCCCGAGCAGCGCGGAGGCGACCTGCGCGCTCTCGGCGAGGTGCTCGCGCCAGGTCCACGAGCGATCGCCGTGGATCAGTCCGGTGGTGTCGTCCTCGGCACGCTCGCGGAGGAGCTGCTGCACGGTCTCGGCCATCAGGCCACGCTCCCAGCGGTCACGGCGGCTGACAACCCCAGTCGACCGGCGAGCCGGTCGAGGTAGGCCATGACCTCGTCCTCGGACTTGTCCGGGACCCCCCAGATCAGGTCGGTGGCACCGGCCTCGGCCCAGCCCGGCGAGGTCCTCGGGCGAGGGCTTCGAGGCGATGAGCACGTGGATCTGCGGCGCACCGTCGCGTCCGGCCTCGGCCCAGGCGGCGTGCAGGGCGGCGCACTTGGCGCTGATGTCCTGCTCGATCGGGGTGGTCATCCAGCCGTCGGCGTGCGCGGCGATCCAGGCGAAGGTCTTCGGCCCCGCGCCGGCGCCGACCACGAGCGGCACGTGCGCCTGCACCGGCTTGGGGTAGGCCCAGGACGGACCGAAGGAGACGAACTCCCCGGCGTAGGACGCCTCCTCCTCGGTCCACAGCGACCGCATCGCCTCGACGTACTCCTTCAGGACCGTACGTCGCTTCGCCGGCGGCACGTGGTGGTCCTCGAGCTCGTCGGTGTTCCACCCGAACCCGGCGCCGATGGTGACCCGGCCGCCGGAGAGGTGGTCGAGGGTGGCGATCTGCTTGGCCAGCGTGATCGGGTCCGACTCCACCGGCAGCGCCACGGCGGTCGAGAGCCGGATCCGCGAGGTCACCGCGGCCGCGGTGGCCAGCGAGATCCACGGGTCGAGCGTGCGGGTGTAGCGGTCGTCGGGCAGCGACTCACCCCCGGTCGGGTGGGCGGCGTCGCGCCGGACCGGGATGTGGGTGTGCTCCGGGACGTAGATCGTGTCGAAGCCGCGCTCCTCGCCGGCGACGGCGAGGGCGGCGGGGGTGATCCCACGGTCGGAGGTGAACAGGACGAGGCCGTTGCGCATGCCCCGCATTAGAACGTGTTCTAGTTCGCTTCGTCTACCGAATCGCCGAGATCGCGAGGATCGACCAGCACCTGGATCGACCGGCCCGTAGAGCTCGACGAGCTGCTCGACCGTGGCGCTCGAGGATCAGCCGGTCGGACGAGGATCGCGACGGCGTCGAGGAGCCCCGAGATCGCGGCGGCCACCAGTCGGGCGCGCAGCTCGGGGTCGGGTCCGGCCAGCCGCGGCGCCAGGGGCGCGATGAACATCTCCTCCATCGCCGCGATCAGCCGAGCGCGCACCAGGTCGCTGTCGGTGGCGCGGAGCATGGCCCGCCACGTGCTGAAGGTCTGCTCGGGCGCCTCGGTCAGCAGGGACCTGACCAGCCGCTCCCCGAGGCCGTCGAGCGGCCCGCCGGTGACGTGGTCGAAGCGACCCTCGACGGCGACCGTCTCGAGGAAGAGCCGCTCCTTCGAGCCGTAGTGCCGGATCACCAGCGCGGGTCGGCGCCGGCCTCGGCGGCGATGGCGCGCACGGAGGTCCCGGTGTAGCCGTGGCGGGCGAAGAGCCGACGCGCCGCCCTGCCGATGGCGTCCTTCGTGGCAGCGCCGGTGCCCGCGCGCACGCTCGCCGGTGTCTCGCCCATCCGCGGAGCCTAGGGCGTGCCTAGGTCCGCAGCCGGGTCGACGGGCTTCCTGCGGCGGCCCGGACCGTAACCGGGGCGTGCCTGTGAGCGTTGACACAGCGACTGGACGGCGTTCGTACAGTCGCCTCAGTCAACAGCGTTGACTTCGACCTGTCTGGAGACTGCCATGCCTCGCCCGCTCCTCGCGATGCGCAGCCACGCCGTCGCACTGCTCGCCGCCGCCGCGCTCGCCCTGAGCGCCTGCGGGCTCGGCAGCTCGACTCCCGAGGACCTGATCCGTCGCGCAGGGCGCCACGGCCGTCGGCGCGCGGCGTGGCCGCCGTGGCCGAGGGCGGCGCCACGACGGCACCGCGCCGGACGACGGGCGGCGACGACCGTCGTCCTCCGGCCCGGCGCCCGGCCTCGACCCCGCCGACAGCGGTGGCGACGGCGGGGGCGGAGCCCGGCGGCGACGGCGCCACGGCCGGCGGCGCGCCCGGCGACGGCGCCGGCGACGCGCGCCGGCGGGGGCGACGCGGCGAGGCGACCGCCGAGAACGCACCGACCGGTGACACGCCGGCCGGCGACTGCGACGGCTTCGAGAACACCACCGGCATCACCGACTCGCACCATCACGCTCGCCAACGCCTCCGACATCTCCGGCCCGGTGCCCGGCCTCTTCGTGGCCGCACGCCAGGGCACCCAGGCCTTCGTCAACTACTTCAACGCGACCGAGAAGCTGTGCGGCCGCTCGCTCAAGCTGCTCCCGCTCGACAGCCGCGCCGATGCCGGCGCCGACCAGCAGGCCTACGCCACCGCCTGCGACCAGGCCTTCGCCGCGGTCGGCTCGGTGTCGTCGTTCGACGCCGGCGGCGCCGCCACCGCGCAGAAGCTGCGGCCTGCCCGACATCCGCTCGCGCCACCGTGACGCCCGAGCGGCAGAGCTGCACGACCTGCTTCGCGGCCTACACCGTCTCGACGGCCACCGATCTCCGACACCGATCCCGAAGTTCTGGCTCAAGGCCGAGCCCGAGGCGAGCCAGCACGTCGGCATCTTCTACGTCAACGTGGCCGCGGCCAAGGTCAACGCCGAGGCGTTCGCCGCGGCCTACCGCAAGGCCGGGATGACGGTCGACGTCGCTCCAGCCGATCGACACCGCGGAGTTCAACTACGCGACCTACGTCCAGCAGATGAAGGACAAGGGCATCCAGTTCGTGCAGTACTTCGGGCCCTACCAGTTCGCCATCAAGCTCCAGCAGGCCATGAAGCAGCAGAGCTTCACGCCCAAGGTCTACTTCGAGGACCCGACGATCTACGACGCCAACTACCTCAAGCAGGCCGGCGACGTCGCCAAGGGCGTCTACGTCTTCTCGACCAACGAGCTCTTCGACAACACCAGCATCCGCGAGATGGCCCTCTACCGCAGCTATCTCGAGCAGGCCGCCCCCGGCGCGATCCCCAACTACTACGGCTCTACGCCTGGTCGGCGGCCCGCCTCTTCGTCGAGCAGGCCACCGCCCTCGGCGGCGACCTGAGCCGCGCCTCGCTGGTGTCGTCGCTCAAGGGCGTCGAGGGCTGGACGAGCAACGGGCTGCACGCCCCCATGGCCGTCGGCGCGAAGACGACCTCGCCGTGCACCAAGATCATCCAGTACGACGGCAGCTCGTGGCGCTCGGTCGAGCGGTGTCGAAGTTCACCTGCGGCTCCCTGATCCGCGGCTGAACGCGCAGCTCGGAGGCCTCAGCCCGGAGGCGCAGCGGACGCGCGGGGCCTACCCTGAGCAGCGGTGGGCATCTGCACCGAGCTCAGCCCGGTCCGCATCGCGATCGTCAACGACTACGACCTCGTCGTGGCGGGCCTCACCGCAGTGCTCGCGCCCTACGACGACTCGCGTCCGGATCGTCGAGGTCGACAGCGGACGGCCGGTGGTCAGCACCGTCGACCTCGTGCTCTACGACACGTTCAGCCAGCTCCAGGCCGACGCGATGCAGCTCGACGACGTGGTGACCGATCCGGACGCCCGGGTGGTGGTCCTCAGCTGGAACACCGACGACGACCTCGTACGTCGTGCCGTCGCAGCGGGGGCGGCCGGCTACGTCACCAAGGCACTGACGGCAGCCGAGCTGGTCGACGCCCTCGAGCGTATCCACGCCGGCGAGCAGGTCGTCTCGCTGGGCGCCGTGAGCGACCCCGCCGACGAGATCCTCGGCCGGTGGCCCGGCGAGAAGCACGGGATCTCCCCGCGCGAGTCCGAGGTCCTGGCCCTGATCTGCCAGGGCCTGACCAACGAGGACATCACCGGGCGGGCGTTCATCACGATCAACACGGTCAAGAGTCACATCCGCTCGGTCTATCGCAAGATCGGCGTCACCACCCGCAGCCAGGCCGTGCGGTGGGGCCTGGAGCACGGCTTCGCGCCCGACCGCACCCGCATCGTCGCCGCACCGCCCCACCGCCTCCTGACCGCCTCACCCCTGCGGACGACTCGACACCCTCAGCCAGCGTGGGACGGTGGTCGATCCGCGTTCCCGAGACGCGGATGTCACAGGCGCGCGATTCGAGCGCGCACCAAGCAGAGGAGAATCAGATGGGTTACGGATTCGGTGGATTCCTGATCGTGGTGGGCCTCGTGCTCGCCTTCGCGATCGACGACGCGGTCGACGGCGTCGACCTCTACACCGTCGGGCTGATCATGACCGGCGTGGGCCTCGTGGTCATGCTGCTCGCGTTCTTCACCCTCAACGGTCGGCGCAACTCGCGCACGGTGCAGACCACGACGCACCCCGACGGCTCGCAGACCGTCAACGAGCGCCGCAACGAGATCTGACCGCCCCACGTCCTCACGACTGAGGCCCCACCGACTGGGGAGCAGTCGGAAGGGCCTCATTCGCGCGGACCTCTCGGTCCGCACCTCGACGTCGTGCTCGCGACTGCGTAAGTCGCGGCTCGGCGTCGTTGTCTTTACTTTAACGACTCAGATCCCCCGCGACCATCACCCGAGGGGCTGAACCGGCGCAGCCGCAGGCTGTTGCCGACGACGAACAGCGACGAGGCCGCCATCGCCGCCCCGGCGAGCATCGGGTTGAGAAGGCCGGCGGCGGCGAGCGGCAGGGCCGCCACGTTGTAGCCGAAGGCCCAGAACAGGTTGCCCTTGATGATCGCCAGGGTGCGGCGCGAGAGCTCGATCGCGTCGGCCGCCACCAGCAGGTCGCCGCGCACGAGCGTCAGGTCGCTGGCTTGGATCGCCGCGTCGGTGCCGGTGCCCATCGCGAGCCCGAGGTCGGCCTGCGCCAGCGCCGCGGCGTCGTTGACACCGTCGCCCACCATCGCGACGACGCTGCCCGCGCCCTGCAACCGCCGTACGACGTCGGCCTTGCCGGCCGGGAGGACCCCGGCGATCACGTCCTCGGGGTCGATGCCGACGTCGGGCGGCCACCTGGGCCGCCACCGTCTCGTTGTCGCCGGTCAGCAGCATCGGCCGCAGTCCGAGTCGAGCGCAACCGGGCGATCGCCTCGGCCGACGACGCCTTGACCGCGTCGGCCACCACCAGGGCGCCGCGAGCCCGGCCGTCCCAGCCCACGGCCACTGCCGTGCCCCCCGACAGCTGGGCCTCCTCGATGGCCCGACCCAGGGCCTCGGGGATGCTCAGGCCGGCGTCGACGAGGAGGCTCGGTCGCCCGACGACGACGTCGTGTCCCTCGACCCGTCCGCGAACCCCGAGACCCGCGAGGGCGGTGAAGTCGTCGGCGGCGGTCGCGGGCTCGGTCAGCCGCTCGCGCGCGGCCGCCGAGATCGCCCGGGCGATCGGGTGCTCGGAGGAGTCCTCCAGCGCCCCGGCGCGCGCGAGCACGACGTCGGGTTCCTCCCCGTCGGCCGCGAGCACGTCGCGCAGCGCCATCTCGCCCGTCGTGACGGTCCCGGTCTTGTCGAGCAGGATCACCTCGACGGCACGGGTCTGCTCCAGCGCCTCGGGGCCCTTGATGAGGATGCCGAGCTGGGCACCGCGGCCGGTGCCGACCATCAGCGCCACCGGCGTGGCCAGCCCGAGCGCGCACGGGCAGGCGATGATGAGCACCGCGACCGACGCGGTGAAGGCCGCGGTCAGGTCGCCCGACAGCACCGCCCAGCCGACGAACGTCGCCACGGCGAGCAGGATCACGACCGGCACGAACACGCCGGAGATCCGGTCCGCCAGCCGCTGGGCCGCCGCCTTGCCGGTCTGGGCCTGCTCCACCAGCCGCGCGATCTGGGCGAGCTGGGTGTCAGCGCCGACGCGCGTGGCGCGCACGAGGAGCCGCCCGCCGGCGTTGATCGTCGCGCCGGCGACCGGGTCGCCGACACCGACCTCGACGGGCACCGACTCGCCGGTCAGCAGCGAGGTGTCGATCGCGGAGGACCCCTCGACGACCTCGCCGTCGGTCGCGATCTTCTCCCCTGGCCGCACGACGAAGTCGTCGTCGACGGCGAGCTGCGCGATCGGCACCCGGGTCTCGACGCCGTCGCGGAGCACCGCGACGTCGCGGGCACCGAGATCGAGCAGCGCCCGCAGGGCCGCACCGGCGCGGCCCTTGGCGCGCTGCTCGAGGTAGCGACCCACCAGCAGGAACGTCGTGACGCCCGCAGCAGCCTCGAGGTAGAGGTTGTCCGCGCCGTCGCTGCGGCTGATGGTGAGCTCGAACGTGTGGGTCATGCCGATCTCACCCGCGGTGCCGAAGAACAGCGCGTAGACCGACCAGCCGAAGGCAGCGAGCGTGCCCAGGGAGATGAGGGTGTCCATGGTGGTCGCGCCGTGGCGGAGGTTGGTCCACGCGGCGCGGTGGAAGGGCAACGCTCCCCACGCGACGACCGGGGTCGCGAGCACCAGCGAGACCCACTGCCACCCGTCGACCTGCAGCGCCGGCACCATCGCGAGGGCGATGACCGGGACACTGAGCAGTGCCGAGACGACCGTGCGGGTGCGCAGGGACACCGCGCCGCTCGCCGCCGGCTCGTCGTCGGTCGACGGCAGGGCGGCGGAGTACCCCGCGGCCTCGACCGTGGCGAGCAACGTCTCGGTCGTCACGGCGTCCCCGTAGGAGACGCTGGCCCTCTCCGTCGCGTAGTTGACGCTGGCGGTGACGCCGTCGAGCTTGTTGAGCTTGCGCTGGATGCGGTTGGCGCACGAGGCACAGGTCATCCCTGTGATGGCGAGCTCGACGTCGTGGTCAGAGGTGGACGAGTGCTGGGTGGTGCTCATGACAGCTGGTAGCCGGCCTCCTCGACAGCGGCGCGGACGGCGTCGTCGACGAGAGGCTCGGCGCTGGTGACGGTCACGCCGCCCGTGGGCAGGTCGACGACGACCTCGGTGACGCCCGCGAGCTCGGAGACCTCCTCGGTCACCGAGGCGACGCAGTGCTCACACGTCATGCCGGTCACGGTGTAGGTCTGGGTCGATGTCATGTCGATCACTCCTTCGTCTGGGTCGGGGAGAGGTCAGGAACGGACGAGCCGGGCGATCGCCTCCGAGGCCTCGCGCAGCTTGGCCTCGGCCTCGGGCCCGCCGGAGCGGGCGGCGTCGAGCACGCAGTGGCTCATGTGCTCGTCGACCAGACCGAGGGCGACGGCCTGGAGGGCCTTGGTCACCGCCGAGACCTGCGTGAGGATGTCGATGCAGTACTTCTCGTCACCGATCATCCGCTCGATCCCCTTGACCTGGCCCTCGATGCGGCGCATGCGCTTGAGGTAGTCGTCCTTGCGGGTCAGGTAGCCCGGCGGGGTCTCGAGGTCCATGTCGACAACCCTACCCCCCTAGGGTAGTAGGTCCAAGCCCGGTCAGGCAGGATGGCGCGGGTGACCGAGCCGACGTACGCCGATCCCCTCACTCTCTCCCACGGACCCACGTGGGCCAACCGCTTCGCCCTCGCGCCCGCTCACCAACACCCAGAGCCACGACGACGGCACCCTGTCCGACGACGAGTACCGCTGGCTGGAGGCGCGCGCCCGCGGCGGGATCGGACTGGTGATGACCTGCGCGACGTACGTCGCCCCGGCCGGGCAGGCGTGGGGCGGCCAGCTCGGCATCTCCTCCGACGAGCACCTGCCCGGCCTCACCCGCCTCGCCGCCGGCCTGCGCGAGGCCGGGGCCGTGTCGTCGGTGCAGCTGCACCACGGCGGCCGCCGAGCCGACCCGGCGCTGTCCGGCCGGCCCAACCAGTGCCCGTGGGACGACCCCAAGACCGGCGTCGGTCGCGATGACGACGGCCGAGGTCGTCGCGAGCGTGGCGGACTTCGTCGACGCGGCGGTGCGCGCGGAGAAGGCCGGCTTCGACGGCGTCGAGGTGCACGGCGCCCACGGCTACCTCGTCTGCCAGTTCCTCGACGGTCGGTCCAACCACCGCACCGACGGCTACGGCGGCTCGCTGGAGAACCGCGCGCGCTTCCTCATGGAGATCCTCACCGGGATCCGCGCGGCCACCGGACCCGGACTTCCAGGTGGGGCTCCGGCTGACCCCGGAGGGCAACGGCATCGTGCTGGCCGAAGGACGGCGAGGTCGCCGCCCTCGTCCTGGCGTCGGGGCTCGTCGACTACCTCGACATGTCGCTGTGGGACGTCTTCATGAAGCCTCGCGGCGACGTCGGACCGGACGGCGACCCCGAGCGGCTGCTCATCGACCACTTCACCGACCTGCCGCGCGGCTCGACCCGCCTCGGCGTCGCCGGCAAGGTCCTGTCGGCCGCCGACGCGGCCTGGTGCCTGGACCGCGGCGCCGACTTCGTCAGCGTCGGGATGGGCGCGATCCTCCACCACGACTTCGCCGAGCGCGCCGTCGCCGACGCCGGCTTCGCCGCGATCACCCCGCCGGTCACCCGCGAGCACCTCGGCGCGGAGTCCGTCTCCGCCACCTTCGTCGACTACCTCGCGAAGGGCTGGGACGGCCTCATCGCCACCGGAGGCTGAGCAGCGAGCGCCAGCGAGCGTCGACGAAGCCCGGTGACCGTGGCTGCGGTCTGCACCCGGCTCACGCGGGCTTCGTCGACGCCTCGGCCGCCAGGCTGGCTGCGGGCTGCTGCAGCCTCCAGCGTGCGTCACGGGGCTTCGCTCGACGCCTCGCCCAGGGGCTCGGCTGCTCAGCCTCCGAGGCGGGGGAGGTGCTTGAGCGCGCTCTGCGCGGCCCGGTAGCCGCACATCCCGTGCACGCCGGCGCCGGGCGGCGTGGAGGCCGAGCACAGGTACATCCCCGGTACGCCGGTGTCGTAGGGGTCGGCGGCCAGGGCGGGCGGCGCGATGAGCTGCGGCAGCGAGTTGGACCCCATCGCGATGTCGCCGCCCACGTAGTTGGGGTTGTAGGCCTCGTAGTCGGCAGGCGTCGTCACGCTGGTGCCGACGATCCGGCTGCGGAAGCCGGGCGCGTAGCGCTCGACCTCGTCGAGCACGACGCTCGGTCGCGTCCCCGGTGTAGCCGTGCGGCACGTGGGCGTAGGCCCAGATCGGGTGCAGGTCACCGGCCGAGCGCGTCGGGTCGGCGAGGTACTGCTGGGCCAGGAGGATGAAGGGACGCTCCGGCATCCGCCCCGCGACCACGTCGCGCTCCGCACGCACGACCACGTCCGGCGAGCCGCCGACGTGGACGGTGCCGGCCTTGCGCGCCGCCTCGGCGGTCCAGGGGATCCCGCCACGCACGGCGAGGTCGACCTTGAACGCCGCCGGGCCGTACTTCCAGGACCGGTAGGCCTTGCCGCGCCGGGTCGGCGTGCGGTCACCGACGATGTCGGCGAACCCGGTCGGCGTCGTGTCGAAGAGCGTGACGTCGGCTGCCGGGAGGTCGGCGAGCGAGCTGACGCGGTGGTCGAGCACGATCGTGCCGCCGAGCTCGGTCAGCAGGCTCGCGAGCGCGGCGGTGATCGCCTTCGACCCGCCCTCGGCCGCCGGCCAGCCGTGCACGTGACCGGCGGCGATCATCATCGCGCCGACCGACGCGGTGGCGAGCCCGGTCAGGGGCCGGTAGACGTGGGCGGCGCAGCCGAGGAACAGCGCGCGGGCCTGGGGCGTCGTGAACGCACGAGCGAGCACCGTCGCCGGGAGCCCGGCGCGCAACCCGAAGGAGGCCAGCTTGAGCGGGTGGCCGGGCACGCTCAGCAGCGGACCGAGGATGTCGTCGGCGAGATCGGGGAAGTCGGCCTCCAGCGGCCCGAAGATCCGACGCCACCGGCGGCCGTCGACGCCGAGACCCGCTGCGGTCTCGACCACGTCACCGCGCAGCACGCCGGCCGAGCCGTCCTCGAGCGGGTGGGCGACGTCGATCTCGGGCCAGCACCAGCGCAGCCCGTGCTCGGCCAGCGGGAGCGTCCTGAGGTAGGGCGAGGCGACGCCGAACGGGTGGATGGCCGAGCAGACGTCGTGCAGGACCCCCGGCTCGGTCAGCTCGGCGGTGCGGGTGCCGCCGCCGAGCTCGGAGGCGGCCTCGAGCACGGTGACCGCCACCCCCTGCTGAGCCAGGGCCACCCCGGCCGCGAGGCCGTTGGGTCCCGAGCCGACGATGACCGCGCTACGACGAGTGCTCACGCCCTCAACCTACCGGGGTCACGCGCACCTCCAGGTGGCGATCCTGTGGCGCGCACCACAGCCGTGCGCTAATTTGACGCGTGCCAATTCCCCCGGATCGAAGGACCGCCCGATGACGACGACCACGACCTGGGGCACCATCTCGGGCCAGGAGATCACCTTCCCGATGGAGGTCGACTCCTTCGTCTCGGCCACGCTGGGCTTCAGCGTGCCCGCGGGAGCCGCCGCCGCACTGCTGCCGGGCGACGCCTTCGAGGTCGTCGAGGTCGGCCCGGGCACGGCCCAGCTCATCGTCAGCCTCGTCGACTACCGCGAGAACCCGTGGGGCGACTACAACGAGGTCAACCTCGGCTTCCTCGCCCGCCCGGTCGGCGCCGGCGAGGAGGTCATCGGGTCGTTCGTCTACCGGATGCCCGTCGACCAGGAGTTCACCTGCCTGGCCGGCAACCAGGTGATGGGCTTCCCCAAGGTGGTGATGGGCATCGACGCGACCTACACCGAGACCCACGCGAGCTTCGAGCTGCGCGACGGCGACGCGGTCGCCCTGAGCGTCACGGTCCCTCGCGCCGAGTCGGCCGGCGACCCGATCCGCATCGACACCGTCAGCTACTCCTACCTCGACGGCGTGCCGCAGCAGACGCCGCTCGCGATGGACCTCGCCACCGGCGCCGTCGACGCCTCCGACGTCGAGCTGACCCTGGGCACCGGCCCGATCGCCGACGACTGCGCTCCCTGGGCCTGCCCACGGCGCCCGACTTCGCGTCGTACGGCGAGCAGCTCGCGGCCGTCTTCCAGCTCGGCACTGCCCTCGGCGGCTGACGCCCGACGCTGCGCCGTCGTCAGGCTCGACGGGCGACGGGCTCGACGTGGCAGAGTTCATCAGGTGGCGCCGCCCATGAACGATGAACCCAGCACCTGCCCGGCGTGCGGGCACGAGCTCTCGCGATTCACCGAGCCGCCTCTCGACCGCGCTGAGCGCGCTGCCGGCCGGGTGATCGTCGTGGTCGGCTCCTGGTGGTTTCCGACCGTCGTGCTGCTCGCCATCGTCGTGTGGTTGGCGATCAACGTGCTCCTGCGACCGTTCGAGCCCTACCCGATCATCGTCTTTGCGGTCCCGGCGGCAGCCCTCTCCACCCTGGCCGCGGTCCAAGGCCCACTGATCCTGCTCGCCCAGCGACGGATGGCTGCCCGGGACCGACGTCGCGAGCAGGAGAACTACCTCGTCACCGTCCGCATCGAGCGGGACCTGCACGAGCTGCAGGATTCGCTGCGCCTCGTCGTCTCTCGCCTCGACGCCGCGCTCGCGCGGTCCAGCGACGTCGACCCGCCCTCCTGAGCCGGTCGCCTCACCCGGGCGACTCCACGACCGTGATCGGCAGGTCGGTGTCCCATGGCTGCCGCACGACCATGTCGGCCACGAGCACGGTGCCCCGCTCGAAGCTCGCCCGACCTGACGTAGCGAGCCCGGCGAGTCGGTCGACATCGACGACGTCGCCAGCCTCGAGGTCTACCTGAGGGCATTCCTCATGCCGGCGCTCATCGGCCCGTGACGAGGTTCGGGGACGAGCCCTCGCGCGAGTCCTGTCCGGGGGCTCCCCCGCCGAGCAGGAGGGCTACGCACAGCAGGGCCACCAGGACCACCGCGGCGATGAGGACGAGCACCCGGTCACGGCCCGAGACGAGTCGGCGGTCCGGACCCGCGCGGTCGATGTCGGTGGGGAGGTCGAACTCGTGCATGTTCCTCAGATCCCTAGGAGAAGACGGCCCGCTCGAGGCCCTGCTCATCCATCACAACCGCACGGGGCGCCGTCTGTCACCCTCTCCTGGCCACTCTTCACGTCGACTTCACAGCGCCCGGGAACGCTGCTGGCGATCACTGCCGCAGCAGGCTGCTGAACGACGGCGACGCCCAGCCGTAGGACTGCCGCTTCGCCACGCCCGGCAGGTTGCGACCGCCGTAGACGACCCCGCCCTTGCCGTTGTCGTAGGTCAGCCACGTCTCGTTGGGCTGCTTGCCACGGCCCGGCTTGTCGTAGTCGCACACGCCGTACGGGAAGGTCTGCCTGGAGGCTCGCCCACTGCGAGTCGGTGAGCGGCAGCAGCAGGAAGTCGTAGTCGGCGCGCTCGAGCGGGCGCAGGCTGCAGGCGACGCGGTCGTTGAAGGTGTCGTCGCCGGCCTGCTCGCGCGGCGTGCTCAGGTGGAGCTGCAGCGTCGGCGGCAGCACGCACTGCTCTCCCCGTCGGCGCCGTCGCACCGGGCAGCTCGAGCATGCCGGGCACGTTGGAGCACCGGTCGGTGACGTCGGCGGGCCGGTCGACGGCGATCTTGCTCGCCAGCGGCTTCGTCGAGCGGTCGGCCTCGACCGCGCGAGCCAGCGGTCCATCGCGTCGAGGGACTCGACCGCCCAGGCGGGATCGCCGATCAGCGGCGTCGACGCCGAACCACATGACCCGGTTGGGTGTGCTCCCACCCTGCGCCCGCGCCATCCGGTCCTCGACCCAGAAGGCGTGGGCGTAGTCGTGGGCGATGCCCGGGTCGGGGCCGCCGAAGTTGATGATCGCGACCTGGTCCATGTGCTGGCCCTCGTTGATCAGGCCGGTGCGGTAGGCGCGACCGATCGACGCGATGTCGCCGATGGTGCGGTCGGGGATGTTCTCGCAGGTCGACGTCGAGGCCGCCGAGCTTGGCGTTGAGGTCGACGAACTGCTGGGCGGTGATCTCGCCGCGGCGCAGCGGCTCGAGGCCGTACTGGATGCCGATGTTGCCGAACGGCAGGCCGGCGAAGCCCTCGCCGACCTCCTTCTCCTGCGGGCCCCAGGCCGACTTCGGCCGGACGCCGATCATGTTCTTCATGATGTCGAGCACCGAGCAGCGCACCCCGCCGGGGTTGGTCTCGGAGTCGTAGCGGGTGCGCCGGTCGCCCGGGACCGTGTCGACCGACCCGGCGCAGTCGTTCTCCGGGTTCAGCGCGGCCTTGAAGAGCAGCTCGTCGGCGACGATCGAGTTGACCATCGAGATGTGGCCCTCGACCGCGGCGATCTGCGTCGGCGTCCACACCACGCCGGGAGCCCACAGCGACGGGTCCTCGAAGTAGCGGCGCATCAGGTGGTAGTCGGCGAACTGCGCGCCGGCGGTGATCATGTCGGGGTAGGTGCAGGTGGTGAGCAGGCCCTGGTAGATGCCCGGGGTAGGCGTTGGCGACGGTGTTCTGCGCGATGGAGCCGCCCGAGCAGCCGGTGCCGATGGTGTAGCGGATCGTGCCGTACTCCTCGACGAAGCGCTCCTTGACCATCAGCAGCGACTCGGCCTCGGTGGCGACCGCGCAGTTGTGGCCGGTGTTGTCGAGCGCGGTGGAGACCACGGCGAAGCCGAGCCCCAGCGCCGTGATGTAGGACTGCTCGATGCCCGGGGCCTCGGGGATGGTGCCGGAGTAGTCGTCGAGCGGCGGGTTGCCGGGGGCGTACGACGCCCCGCAGTTGCCGCCGTGCGGGATGAGCACCTTGTGGTTGAACTGCGGCTGCTGGCTGAAGGCGTCCCACGGCTTGCCGGGCTGCCACAGCGCCATGATCGTGTAGCGGTCGCGCGCCTGGAAGCCGTCCTCACGGCGCACGATGAACGGCACGGTCTCCCCGGTGTCGCTGGTCGTGGTCGCGACGTCGCTCGGCGGGTCCTTCGGGTCGTAGGGCTGCAGCCCGGCCTGCAGCGGGTCGCTCGACTTGTAGAGGAACGAGTAGGTCGCCGGCTCGTTGCACTGCGCGTCGACCGCCGTCTCCTGGCACACGTAGGGCTGGTGCTGCGGACCCGAGAAGATCGGCCCGCCGTTGGGGTGGTTGGTCACGACCAGGCGGCCCGCGAACGACCGGCCTGCCCGTGCGCGCCGGGTTCTTCGCCGGCGGCCTCGATGACGTTGCGGCCCACCCGCAGCCCGTCGAGCACGGCCTCGAAGCGACCGTCCGGCCGCACCTCGAACCGCCGGGTCACGTCGCGCCCGTTGAGGCTCACCCGCACCTGACGGCGCTTGAGGCCCTTGACCTTCGCCACCGCCACCCGCACGTCACCGCCCGACACCAGGTCGGGACGGTTGGACACCGAGATGACCTTGATCCTGCGCTTGGCTCGACTCGGACGGGTCGGCCGAGGCGCCGGCGCGGACCGCACGGCAACCGCCGGCGGCCGCGACGGCCCCGACCGCCTCGGTGCGGCGGCCGGGTCGCCGGGGCGCCCAGCGGGGCGAGCAGCACGAGCCCGCAGGCTCCGGCGAGCAACGACGTGGCGCGGCGGTACGACATGGGAGCTCTCCTGACCGGGCGCCCTCCGTGGCGACCGTCACAGGCTCAACGAGCCTCACGGGCCGAGGTCACGAATCGTCCGAACCGTCCGCCGTACGGTGGGGCGGTGGCCATCGACCGCTCCGCCATCCGGGTCAAGGCGATGCTGATCGCGCCGGATGCCGACTACACGTCGCATGCGGTGAGCGTCCTGCCACCCACCGCCGAGCATCCTCGCGGCTACCACCGGCTGGTCGGCGGCAGCGTCGAGCTCGGTGAGACCCACCACGACGCGATCGTGCGGGAGGTCGACGAGGAGCTGGGTGCCACGATCCACGACCTCACCTACCTCGGCGCCGTCGAGAACATCTTCACCATCGACGGCACCCTCGGCCACGAGGTCGTCTTCCTCTACACCGGTCGGCTCGACCCGATGCCGGCCCGCGAGGGAGCGACGCTCACCGAGATCGATGGCAGCGTGGCTCCGGTCGTCTGGCGACCGGTGCAGGACGACGACGAGCCGCTGCCGTTGTTCCCGGCCGGCGCCGTGTCGTTCGTGCGCGGACTGTCGCGCTGATGCGCCGCGGTCAGGGCCGCCATTCCCTCCTGAGGAGGCCGTAGACCCAGGAGTCCGACACGACGCCGTCGACGACGCAGTCCTCGCGCAACGTCCCCTCGAGGACGAACCCCAGCTTCTCGAGCACCCGACCCGACGCTGCGTTGCGGGTGTCGGCCTCGGCCTGGACGCGATTGAGGTCGAGGGTCTCGAAGGCCCACGTGAGTGCGGCCCGAGCCGCCTCCGTCGCGTAGCCGCGACCCCAGGCCGGCTCGTCGAGGCAGTAGCCCAGCGACACGCTCCGGAAGTCGGGGTTCCAGCTGTTCACAGAGAGCCAGCCGAGGAACGCCGCGTCGCCACCTCGCTCGATCACCAGCCGTACGCCGGCGCCTGCCTCAGCCATCTCCTTACTCCGCTCGATGAACGCGTCCGCCCGCGCGCGTTCGTCCCACGGCGGTGAGTCCCAGTAGCGGAGCACGTGGGCGTTGCTCTGCAGGTCGTACAACGCATCGGCGTCGGCGGGGGCGAACGGGCGAAGCACCAAGCGGGCCGTGGTCAGCGTCGGGGTGTGCAGCGCGGGGCTGGGCTGAGACATGCCCGTCATCGTGCCGGGTCGCAGCTCGTGCGGCCACCGACTTCCTGGCGCTGATCGAGCATGCCTCGAGCAGCCGCTCGGCGTCTCGGCCAGGAGGTCAGGTGCCCCTGATCGCGGCTTGCGCCATGGCCAGTCGGTCGGCGCAGCGCACCGGCATCGACGTCCCGTAGTAGGGGAACGTGATCAGGGCGATGAGTAGGGCCCAGCCTCGCGAGGCCGTCCACGTGGCGTCGTCGACGTCGAGTGCTCGTCGGAGAACCCGCCGTCCCTCATCGTCCAGGGCCTCCCAGGCAACCACGAGGTCGACCGTTGGGTTGCCGAGGGCCAAGCCCCCGAAGTCGATCACGGCCGCCAGACCGCCGGTCTGATCGACCAACAAGTTCTCGACCAGGAGATCCCCGTGAAACCACGTGTCACCCGGCGGACGGCGCGAGAGGCGTCCGCAGCCTGGTCCCAAACGCGTAGCGCCTCGTCGATGTCGAGGCCGACGTCGAGGTCCCGGCACTCGCGGGCCGCCTCCCGGAAGTCAGCGTCGAGGTCGTCGAGAGGGCAGTCCCCGGTACCAGGACAGTGCCTCGTCGTCCTTGGCCCGAATCTGGGACCTCGATGCTGCGCAGCTCGGTCAGGAACCGACCGAGGTCTGACGGCAAGCCCATCCGTCCCGGACGGCCGCGTGGCCCGTGTGTGGGGGCGACGGGCGAGTGCCCTCGAGCCACGTGGTGAGCGCCCAGCGTTCGGGGTAGTCCAGGTCCGGCTCGCCGACGCCGACGATGGCCGGCACGTCGACCGTGACGCGGGGTGCGACGTAGGGCAGCCAGGTTGCTTCCTTGTCGATGCTCGCGCCGCCGCCTGGTTGTCGCGGCAGCCGCACCAGCTTGTCGTTGCCCAGCCTGAAGAGTGCGTTCGAGGAGCCAGAGTCGGGCAGTACTCGAAGTCCGTCATGCACGTACTCCGGAAAGGCTCGATCGACCAGCCGGCGGGCGAGCGCGACGTCGACGGGGAGCTCATCGGCGTGGAGTCGAAGCACCCGGACATCCTCGCTTGCGCAGCGCCGACGAGCACCGTGTTATCGCCACCGCTGCTCAGGCCCCGGCCCGATGATCACGGTGCCCGCGCGGATCGCGGCAGATGAGTGTGGTCACCCGTGCTCCGCGAGCAGGACGCCACGACTTCGTCTTGCCTGCGGTGTAGGCCTCCGGGAACTCGATCTGACTACGTGAAGACAGACGACTCCTCCACGAAATTCGAGACGCATTGGGCAACGACTACCGCGTAATCGTGACCGAGCCGTGGTGGGCGATCAACCGACCTGACGTCCGATCGCTTGTCGGCTCGAGCGCACCGTCAGCGGCATGGTCGGGCGGAACGGCCGGGTCCCTCGGGTGGAGGCACGTCGGCGGAGACCGCTGACCATCAGTCCTGCAGGGGCCAGACCTCGACCACCCCCCGCGCCACCGCGCAGGGAGTCCCTGACACGAAGCTGATCGCCTCCTCCACGTTGGCCGCCTCGATGATGGCGAAGCCCGCGACTGGTAGCGCCGATTGCATGAACGCTCCCTCCGCCGTACTGACTCCACTGGCGTCGTGGTTCCGAACCTGTACGGGCTGCTGCGCCACACCGACCACGGGCATCACCCCTCGATCTTGAAGGTGGCGGTCATGGGCGTGAGCGGCGTCGCGCACGTCGACCGGAGTGCGGTCATAGTCCCCTGCGTCTCCGTATCCGATGGTCACGAACTTCGGCATCGAACTGTTCCTCTCTAGTGATGAGTTCCTGCCCGTACTGACCATCGTCGCGTGCGAAACTGTTCGGCTTCAACCTCGGGGCCACGTCCTCACCTCGGCACGCGCGGATAGAGCCGGACTCGGAGCGGAGCGGGTGACGCACTCGTGTGAGTGATCGATCGCTGGTTGGTCTA
>CAWGJR010000004.1:0-24075 GCA_963822915.1 uncultured Actinomycetota bacterium | reverse complement strand
GGCGGAGCACGACCTCGTCCTCGTCGTCGACTTCGGCGCGCAGTACGCCCAGCTGATCGCCCGGCGGGTCCGCGAGGCGCGGGTCTACTCCGAGATCGTGCCGCACCACCTGCCGGTGGCCGAGATGCTGGCCCGCAACCCGAAGGCGATCATCCTGTCCGGCGGCCCGTCGTCGGTCTACGCCGACGGTGCGCCCGGGCATCGACCCCGCCCTCTTCGAGGCCGACGTCGCCGGTCTTCGGCATGTGCTACGGCTTCCAGCTGATGGCCCAGGGCCTCGGCGGCGAGGTCGCGGCGACCGGCGCCGCGCGAGTACGGCCGTACGCCGGTGACGGTCAGCGCGCGAGGGCACGCTGCTCGCCGGCGTGCCCGCCGAGCACACGGTGTGGATGTCGCACGGCGACTCGGTCACCGCGGCGCCCGCCGGCTTCGACGTGCTGGCCTCGACGGCGGTGACCCCGGTCGCGGCGTTCGAGTCGCTCGAGCGCCGGATGGCCGGCGTGCAGTGGCACCCCGAGGTGCATGCACACCGAGCACGGCCAGCAGGTGCTCGAGCACTTCCTGCTCGACATCGCCGGCTGCCGGCCCACGTGGACGATGGTCAACATCGTCGAGGAGCAGATCGCGTCGATCCGCGCCCAGATCGGCGACCGCGGCCAGGCCATCTGCGGGCTCTCCGGCGGCGTCGACTCCGCGGTCGCCGCGGCGATCGTCCAGCGCGCGATCGGCGACCGGCTCACCTGCGTCTACGTCGACCACGGGCTGATGCGCAAGGGCGAGACCGAGCAGGTCGAGCGCGACTTCGTCGCCGCGACCGGCGTCGACCTCAAGGTCGTCGACGCCGAGAAGCGGTTCCTCGACGCCCTGGTCGGGGTCAGCGACCCCGAGGAGAAGCGCAAGATCATCGGCCGCGAGTTCATCCGGGTCTTCGAGGCCGCCGAGGCCGAGGTCCTCGGCCGACGCCGTCGCCGGCGCCGACGGCGACAAGGTCGCCTTCCTGGTGCAGGGCACGCTCTACCCCGACGTCGTCGAGTCCGGCGGGGGAGCCGGCACCTCCAACATCAAGTCGCCACCACAACGTCGGCGGGCTGCCCGACGACCTCGAGTTCGAGCTGGTCGAGCCGCTGCGCACCCTGTTCAAGGACGAGGTGCGGCTGGTCGGCGAGCAGCTCGGCCTGCCCGCCGAGATCGTGCACCGCCAGCCGTTCCCCGGCCCCGGCCTCGGCATCCGGATCATCGGCGAGGTCACCCGCGAGCGCCTCGACATCCTGCGCGAGGCCGACGCGATCGCCCGCGAGGAGCTCACCCGCGCCGGCCTCGACCGCGACATCTGGCAGATGCCGGTCGTGCTGCTCGCCGACGTCCGCTCGGTCGGCGTCCAGGGCGACGGCCGCACCTACGGCCACCCGGTCGTGCTGCGCCCGGTCACCTCCGAGGACGCGATGACCGCCGACTGGGCCCGCCTGCCCTACGACCTGCTGGAGCGGATCTCGACCCGCATCACCAACGAGGTCGCCGAGGTCAACCGGGTCACCGTCGACATCACCTCCAAGCCGCCGGGCACCATCGAGTGGGAGTAGCCGGCACCTCGCGCTGACCCCCGGCCGCTGACGGACGCTTCATTCAGGCTCGCTGCGCCGGTGGTGGCCGATCACCATGGCGGCGATGACGACGAAGTAGCCGATGACTCCGAGCCAGGCGCCGCCGGGGTGGCGGGGCCGCGGAAGATGCGGACCACCGTGCACGGTGTGGGCCAGCGCGGCGAGAGCGGCCACAGCCCGTGACCGAGATGCGCCACCATCGAACCGCGCCGCCGCGGCCAGGGACCGGGATGCCGGCCAGGACGACTCCGACAGCGGTGGCGGCGAGGAGGAGGAAGCCACCGAACGCGGCATAAAGGCGCACCACTACCTCGTCGTCCCCGGTCGAGTCGCGCGCTGCCTCGCTGAAGTCGAGGAAGCTGAAGCTCTCGCCCCCGCCGCTGAGCCACGGTACGCCGAGCAGGCTGGCCGCCACGAGAAGGACCCCGACCACCCCGACGGCGAGGGTCGCTCCCGGGAGGAGTCGGGTGGTCGACGGCGCCGGACCGGGCCGAGGCTGCCACGTTGCGGCGGTGCAGCGGCGCCCCGATCGGGTCGCCGCCAGGCGGAGCGGGTGGCTGGGGTGGCGCGAAGGAAGCGGTCCGACCGGCTGGGGCCGGCGGGCCGGGTGGAGCCGTCTGCGGCGTCGGCCGCGCCGGAGGAGGCGCCAGCGGCTGATCGCTGTCGGGCAGGTTGTCCGTGATGACCGTGCCGTTGGCCGCGACCACCTGGTCGCTCCACCGGTGGCCGTCGTACCACCGCTGACCGAAGCGGCCCGTGGGATCGGGAAACCAGCCGCCGTTCATGCGGTCTCCATCGTGATGTAGACGAATCCGGTGTCCGGGCCGCAGGCGCTCCGGGGCCCCACCTTGCCCTCCAGGGCCAAGTTGCCCGCGTATCCGCCGTCGCTGGTGGTCAGAGTGCCATCCCATCCGTAGGGGACCTCGCGCCCCGACGCGGTGGTGGTGCGCGGGTTGGCGGTCAGGGTCCCGAGGCCCCAGCCGTAGCCGGCGTCGAGCAGGTTCGCCAGGTAGTAGTCGCGGATCTCGTCGAGGGAGCCGGCCACCTCCCGGACCGTGGTCCCAGGCGTCTTGAAGTCGGCGCAGAAGTCGTCGGTGTAGACCACCGGCCGTGCGCCGGGCGGGAACGGGAAGACATCGGGAGGCTTGGTGGGCGGGCCGAGCGCCGGGCACTCGGTCTTCGTGCACTTCTCGGGCGCAGGTGTGGTGAGGCCGCCACCGGTCGAGCTCCCCGAGTCGCTCCCTGGATTGCTGCCGGAGCCGGAGCTGTCACCACCAGGCAGAGCCGACCCGCCTCCGCTGGACGACGGATCGCCGCCGAGGGCACCGGTGGCGGCGCCGAGGTCGTCGTCGGTGAGCACGACCACCAGTCCGCAGGCGACCAGCGCGACCGCGCCGATGATCGCCGAGGTGAGGGTGGCGACGAGGTCGCGGCGGCCCGATGACATGTCGCACTCCTTCCCCGTCCGGTCCGCGGCAAACGGCACGGCTGGGAGACCTGGTTGCCAGACGGATCCGGTCGCGTCAGGAGACCGTCACGCCGGCGCCGTACTCCTCGACGATCATCCGGTTGGGATAGCCGCCGGGGTTGATCGCGCAGCGTCCTCCGTCGACGCTCGAGCGCGCCCAGACCGACACCGAGTGACTTCCTTGACCGATGCCGGTGAACACCGCCTCGATCGTCGCCGGCACCGCCGTGGTCGAGCCGGACACCAACCCGTCCCGTGAGGTGGCGCTGTTGAAGGTGCTGGAGTCGCTGCCGTTGGCGTTGGCGCCGTCGACGCGCAGCTCGTAGTAGCAGATGTTGCTGGTGCCGCTGATGCTCACCGCCGTCGGCAGCGTGATCCGCAGGGCCGCGTTGGCGCGGGTGGCGCTGAACACCTGGTTGCCGGTGCCGGGGATGGCGACGATGTCGGTGCTCACGGTGTTGACGGGCGTGCTGGCGCCCGAGCTGAACTGGAGTCGCGTCACCGCGACCAGTCCCGGGGCGCCGGCTGGTCCAGTGGGTCCGACGGCGCCGCCGGGTCCGGATGGTCCGGGCTGACCGGTCGCACCAGCGGGACCCGCAGGTCCGGGCTGACCGGTCGCACCATCGGGACCCGCGGGTCCGGGCTGACCGGTCGGCCCGGCAGGACCCGCCGGTCCAGCGGTGCCCGGGTCGCCCGGGGCGCCGGCAGGCAGCTCGCCGGCCCGGAAGTCCTTGGCGGTCAGGGACCCGTCCTTGACCTCCGAGCTGCGCACGGCACTGGTCTTGATCTGCTTGGCCGAGACGCTGTTCCTGGGCAAGGCGACGGCGGCGTACGACGTGCCGCCGAGGGCGACGAGGAGGGCGAGGTAGGCGATGAGGTGGGAGCGCAGGTGCGCGAGGAGGGGCATGTGGAGCACCGTGGACCACCGTCGGCGGGCCCGACCATAGGTAGAAACCACTCAGTCGCTCTCGGCGATGCTCCGGGGCCCTCGTAGCCTCCCGGCAACCACGTCGTTACCTCTGTGACACCAGTTGCTCAGAGAGGGTTCACCGTGCAGGTTCCCAGGTTGCGTCGTCCATCGATCTCGCTGATCGTCGGAGGGCTGGCCGCGTCGATGCTGCTCGTCGCTCCCGCGGGCCCTGCTCCGGCGGCCGCGCCGGTCGCCGCTGCTCCCGCGGATCGCGCGACGGTCGTGTTCGAGCCGCTCGACATCGTGCTCCTGGGTGACTCCTACTCCGCCGGCAACGGTGCGACGAACGACGCCGGTCAGCCCGACACCTACGGACCCGAGGACTGCTACCGCAGCCGGGTCAACTGGGCCGAGAAGTACGCCGCCGCCGTGCGCGCCAAGGGCATCACCGTCAACCTGGCCAACCACGCGTGCAGCGGTGGCAAGGCGCCCGACATCATCGAGCCCCGCGTCCTGGACACCGCCAGCGACTCCACGCCCACGCCCGCCGGGTGACGACGCTCGCGCAGGCCGACGCCTACCTGGTGACCGGCCGACCTCTGCAACACCAAGACCTTCCCCGACGAGGAGTTCTGGACCTACCAGGCGACCGCCGTCGACGCCTCGACGATCGACTACGACTGCACCCGCAAGCTGCGACCGCAGGCCGACTTCATCACGCCTGATACCGACCTGGTCCTGTTCACCATGGGCGGCAACGACGCCGGCTTCACCACCATCGTCACCCAGTGCTTCATCCTCAAGTCGGGCACCGGCTGCGAGGCGGCGATCGACGCCGCGCGCGCCAAGCTGCCCGAGATCAAGCAGCTCCTGCTCGACGACGTCGCCGGCATCCGCGCGGCCGGTCTGCGCGAGGACGCCAAGATCGTGCAGCTCGGCTACCCCTACCTCCAGACCGACAACGACTACCTCGCGCTCGGCCTGCCGCCGTACGCCGCCGGCGATGCCGTGCGCTCGCTGATCGACGACGGCACCGACGCCCTGGCCAGCGTCGCCACCGCCGCCAACGTCGGGCACCCCGGCCAGATGACCTTCGTGCCAGGGCATCAAGGAGGCCTTCGCCGGCCACGAGCCCGACGCCACCACGCCGGTCGGCAACATCGACCGGTGGGTCAACCAGGTGGGCGACGGCACCAACACCTCGCTCTGGTACCACCCCAACGGCCTCGGCCAGACCGCCTACGCGGAGGTGCTCCTGCGCGGCGGCGACTACGGCGCCACGCCCTACAGCCAGGTCCCGGATCCGGCGACCACGCGCTTCCGGGCCAAGCCGGTCAAGCGCGCATTCGCGCTGCGCAAGGCCGTCCGGATCCGTACGACGGTCACCGCTCAGCGACGGCAGTCGTCCGTCGGGGACGGTGAAGGTCACCGCTCGCAACCCGAGGACCAGGCAGGTCGAGCGGGTCTCGGCCAACGGCCGCAACGTCATCCGGCTCAAGGGCCTCGCCCCCGGCAAGCACCGCCTCAAGGCGGTCTACACCGACCCGCGGAAGCAGCGGACGACGATCCGCAGCACCGTGGTCGTACGCCGACGCTGAGGCGCGCCTGTCCCTGGCAGGACCTCAGGCCGAGCGCGCCGTGCACGATGTCGGCGCGCAGCGGCGCCGACGGTCGCGAGGACCTCGTCGATGAGGTGCGGAGCCACCGAGACCGACTCGAGGACCGCGACCAGGTGCGCCACGGTGCGGTCGAACATCTCGTCGGTGATGTGCAGCCCGGCGTGGGCCGCACCCATGTCGCGCCCGGCGTAGACGAGCTCGGAGCCGAAGGCTGCGGAGAGGAACGTCGTCATGTGGCGGCGCAGCCGCGTCACGTCGATCTCGGCGAAGACCGGACCGATCAGGTCGTCGCCCAGCAGGCGGTCGTAGAGCCCGGCGACCACGGCCTCGATGGCCTCGCGCCCCCCGAGGTGGTCGTACAACGTCTGGTCCATCTGTGCCCTCCCATGGCGTGGTCCACGTCGAAGCACGACGGCGACCAGGGCCGAGCCTAGGCTCGCGGGCGGGGATGCGCAGACGAAGTCCGGAAGTGGGGCCGCGGGCGACGTCGTCCCACCGACCGCTTCAGGCTCGAGCCGGCTCCATGACGTCCTCGGCGAAGCGCCGCATGCCGTCGAGCTTCTGCTCCAGGGTGGCGTCGAGCGCCGCTGTAGTAGGCCCACGGCATCGTCCAGACCTCGGTGATCCCGGCAGCCGACGCGGTCGCGAAGTGCTCGGGCAGGAACGCGTCCGACAGTGCGGTGATGATGTCGAAGGTGCCCGTGGCGCCCTGCTCGGCCCGGATCTCGCGCAGCCGCGCCGGCGTGCCCGCACGCCTCCTCGACGGTGTAGATGTCGCCGACCCAGCCGTCGTGGCGGGCTGCCCGGGCGAAGGCGACCTCCGACAGCCCGCCGATGAGGATCGGGATCGGGGCCGACGGTGACGGGTTCATCTGCATCCGCGGCGCGGTGTAGAAGTCGCCCTCGAACTCGGTCCACCCCGGCTCCCACAGCGCCTTCATCAGGGCGAGTCCCTCGTCGGTGCGCTTGCCGCGGGTGTGGAAGTCCTCGCCGAGCAGCTCGAACTCCTCCTTGCACCAGCCGATCCCGACCCCCAGGGACACCCGGTTGCCGGAGATCACGGCCGCGGTGCCCACCGACTTGGCCACCTGGAACGGGTTGCGCATCGCCGCGACGTAGACCGAGGTGAAGAAGCGCACGCGCGTGGTCACCGCGGCGAGGGCGCCGATCAGCACCCAGGGGTCGGGCCACTCGGCGTCGATGTCCCAGCGGCGGCTGCCGTCCTCGGTGTAGGGGTACGGCGTGGCCAGCTCCTCGAGGTCGACGACGTGGTCGGGCACCGAGATCGCGTGGTAGCCGAGCTCGTCGGCCGCGCGCGCCAGCGCGAGCAGGTGGTCGACGGGCTGGAAGGCGGTGACGATCGAGAAGCGCACCCGCGCAGCCTAGCCGTCGGAATAGAACGTGTTCTAGTACGACGGCGCCGTGAGGTGCCTAGGCTGGCGCCATGACGCGCGCGATCCACCACTTCGACCTCTGGGTCGACGACGTCGACACCGCCTCCGACGAGTGGGCCTGGCTGTTCGGCGAGCTGGAGTGGGAGGCAGCCGACGACCATCGCTCGTGGTGCCACCCCGACGGCACCTACGCCTTCCTGGAGCACTCCTCCGACCAGGTGGCGGCGCCGCACGACCGGCTGCGGCCCGGCATCAACCACCTCGCCTTCACCGTCGAGTCGCGCGAGCTGCTCGACCGGATGCGTGCGGAGTCGAGTGCGCACGGCTGGCACGAGCTGTTCGCCGACCGCTATCCGCATGCCGGCGGCGAGGAGCACGTCGCGCTCTACCTGGAGAACTCCGAGGACTTCGAGGTCGAGATCGTCCTGCAGCAGGCGTAGTGACGCGGGCTCAGTCGTCGCCGACGATGTGCATGGCGGCTTCCTCGGCCGAGGCGGCCGCGCCGTCGATGCCGACGTCGGAGCCGATGAGGTCCTGGTCGACGTCCTCGCCAGTCCCTCGTCCGGGGCGACCAGACGCCCGGCCCGACGGGTGCCGACCTCGGCGTCCTCGCCCTCTTCCCACTGCTCGTCGCGGGAGTCCTCGGCGCCGTCGGAGTAGTCGGGGTCGGGCTCCTCCTGGGCGAGCCGCTGGGTGAAGGACTCACCCGTGGCCTCCTCGAACGGCGTGTTGCCGAAACCCTGTGCGGGGGAGTAGTGCTCCGGCGGGGAGTAGCCACGATCGAGAGCGTCGGCGACGTCACCGTCGGCGAGGCTGTCCTCGACCGTCAGCTGGTCGTCGCCGTCGACGCTGTAGTCGCCATAGCTGTCGTTCTCGGTCATGACGCCACCGTACGCCTGTCGCTCACCTGCCCCGGACGCACGACAGGCACCCCCGGACCGGGGAGTGCCTGTCGGAGCCGTCAGCGGACGGTCAGGCGTTTCGCTTGTTGAAGATGCTGTAGCCACCGGGGCCGACTGCGAGGCCGACGATGATGCAGACGATGCCGAGCAGGATCTGTCCCTGGATGAGCTGGACGACTCCGAAGACGACGAGGATGACGGCGAGGATCCACAGCAGGAAGCCCATGGTGTTGCTCCTTTATTGGTGATGGGGGTGCGCCCCGCGGTAGCGGGGCAGACCTATCACCTTGTCGTCCGGCGCGCGGTGGCGAACCACCCTCAAGGGGGATCGGCGACGCGCCGCGCTATCACACGCGAGCCGCGGGCACGCCGTACGTCGTGGTGCGCTCGCGCACCGGGCGGCCGATGCCGGCGCCGATCTCGACGAGCTCGGCGACGGTCTTGGCGGAGCCGTGCTCGGAGCCGGCCATCCGGCTGATGGTCTCCTCCATCAGCGTGCCGCCGACGTCGTTGGCGCCGGCGGTGAGCATCGCGCGGGTGCCGTCGACACCGAGCTTGACCCAGGAGGTCTGGATGTTGTCGATGCGGCCGTGCAGCAGGATCCGCGCCATGGCGTGCACGGCGCGGTTGTCGCGCAGCGTCGGGCCCGGGGCGGGCCACGCCGGCGAGGTAGATCGGGGCCGAGGTGTGCACGAACGGCAGCGGGACGAACTCGGTGAAGCCGTCGGAGCCGTGCTCGCGCGCGGCGTCCTGCATGCGGGACAGCACGCGGAGGTGGCCGACCCAGTGGCGCGGGTTGTCGACGTGGCCGTACATCATCGTGCTCGTCGTCGGCAGGCCGATGCGGTGGGCGGTGGAGATGATCTCGATCCAGGTGCTGGCGGGCAGCTTGCCCTTCGTGAGCACCCAGCGGACCTCGTCGTCGAGGATCTCGGCGGCGGTGCCGGGGAGCGAGCCGAGCCCGGCCTCGCGGACCTTGATCAGGAAGTCCTCGATCGACAGGCCGGTGCGGGCGGTGCCGTTGACGATCTCCATGGGGGAGAAGGCGTGGACGTGCATGTCGGGCACCCGCCGCTTGACCGCCGAGACGAGGTCGAAGTACGCCGTCGCCGGCAGCTCGGGATCGATGCCGCCCTGCATGCAGACCTCGGTGGCGCCGAGGTCCCAGGCCTCGGCGGCCCGGTCGGCGACCTCGTCGAGGGAGAGCGTGTAGGCGTCGGCGTCGGTGCGCCGCTGGGCGAAGGCGCAGAAGCGGCAGCCGACGTAGCAGACGTTGGTGAAGTTGATGTTGCGGTTGACGACGTAGGTCACGTCGTCACCGACCGCCTCGCGGCGCAGGTCGTCGGCCAGGGAGCAGACCTGCTCGAGCAGGTCGCCCTCGGCGGTCATCAGGGTCAGCGCGTGGGCGTCGGACAGGTTGCCCGGGTCGGCCTCGGCCGCGGCCAGTGCCTCGCGCCCCTCGGCGTGCAGCACCGTGGGAGCGCCGTCGATCAGGGAGGTGGACCCGGCGGCGTCCTTGACCTGGTCCCAGTCGCCGTAGACGTCCGCGAAGTCGGTGCGCCGGTCGTCGGTGCGGCCCTCGGTGTCGACCGCGCTGTGCAGGTCGGTGCGGCCGACGGACTCGAAACCGCCGTCGGGCTCCTGCCACGGCAGCCCTGTCGGGCGTACGCCGTCGCGGGCCAGGCCGGCGCCCGGGCCGTCGTGCTGGGCCAGCGCGGCGACGTGCCCCGAGACGCGCGGGTCCAGCCACGGCTCACCGGCGCGGACGTACTCGGGGTGGATGGTCAGGCGGGGCCGCAGCTCGAAGCCCGACTCCCCGGTGATCTCGCGCAGCCGGTCGAGGGTGGGCCAGGGACGCTCGGGGTTGACGTGGTCGGGGGTCAGCGGTGAGACCCCGCCCCAGTCGTCGACACCCGCGTCGAGCAGGGCGCGACACTCGGCGGAGCCGGCCGAGCTGTCGACCAGGTTGGGCGGAGCCTGCACGCGCGCCTTCGGTCCGAGGACGAGCCGGGTGACCGCGATCGCCGCGCGGTAGTCGTCGAGGTCGAGGTCGTCGCTGTGGCGCATCGCGGTGTCGGGCTTGGCCCGGAAGTTCTGGACGATCACCTCCTGCACCGCGCCGAACTGGGTCGAGACCTTGCGCAGCGCGAAGATCGTCTCGGCACGCTCGGTCAGGGTCTCGCCGATGCCGACGAGCAGTCCGGTGGTGAACGGGATCGAGAGTCGCCCGGCGTCCTCGAGGACCCGCAGCCGCACGGCCGGGTCCTTGTCGGGGGAGCCGTAGTGGGCCTCGCCCTTGGTCTCGAAGAGTCGCCGCGAGGTCGTCTCGAGCATCATCCCCATCGAGGGCGACACCGGCTTGAGGCGGTTCATCTCCTCCCACGACATGACGCCGGGGTTGAGGTGGGGCAGCAGCCCGGTCTCCTCCAGGACGCGGACCGCCATCGCACGCACGTAGGCCAGCGTGGAGTCGTAGCCCTCCTCGTCGAGCCAGGCGCGGGCCTCCGGCCAGCGGTCCTCGGGTCGGTCCCCGAGGGTGAAGAGTGCCTCGAGGCAGCCGAGCTCGGCACCGCGGCGGGCGATGTCGAGGATCTCGTCGGGGGACAGGAACATCGCCTTGCCCGAGCGCTCGAGCTGCCCCGGTGACTCGACGAACGTGCAGTAGTGGCAGCGGTCGCGGCAGAGCTTGGTGACCGGGATGAACACCTTGGGGGAGTAGGTCACGACGCCCGGGCGGCCGGCGGCGAGGAGTCCCGCGTCGCGCACCCGGGCGGCTGCGGCGGTGAGCCGGTCGAGGTCGGGGCCGGTGGCGGCCAGCAACGCGGTCGCCTCGGCCACGTCGAGCGCCGCACCCCGCTCTGCGCGCGCCAACGCACGTCGTACCTGCTGGGGGGTGATCTGCTCGCTCATCGTGATCAAACCTAACCGCGCGTGGCCCCGGGGGATTCCCCGGGGCCACGCGTCGGACACCTGTCCAGTCCGGTGCTCGTCAGGAGCGGACCCTCAGACGGGCACCGACTCCCGCACCTCGCTCGGACCGGCCTGGTCGAGGGGCAGGTCTGCCTCGTCGAGCTTGCTCGGCCACCAGATCCTGGCGCCCAGGTCGAGGTTGAGAGCGGTCACCAGCACCGAGCGGACGATCATCGTGTCGAGCAGGATCCCGAGGGCCACGGCCACGCCGAGCTCGGCGAGGAAGACGAAGGGGATCGACCCGAGCACCAGGAACGTCGCGGCCAGGACCAGGCCGGCCGAGGTGATCACGCCGCCGGTGGAGGCGAGCGCGATGAGGGAGCCGCGCCGGGTGCCGTGCTCGGCGGTCTCCTCGCGGACCCGGGTCATCAGGAAGATGTTGTAGTCGACGCCCAGCGCCACGAGGAACACGAACACGAACAGGGGGAACCCGGGGTCGGACCCGGCGAACCCGAAGACGTACTCGAAGAGCAGCGCCGAGATGCCGAGGGCGGCGCCGAAGGACAGCACGACGGTGGCCATCAGGATCAGCGGTGCGACCAGCGCCCTCAGCAGCAGCATCAGGATGAGGAACACCACCAGCAGCACGAGCGGCATGATCACCATGTTGTCGCGGTTGGAGGCGGTCTTGGTGTCGAGGTAGAACGCGGCCCCGCCGCCGACCTGGGCATCCGCGCCGCTGACCGAGTGAGCGGCGTCGCGGGCCGCGTCGACGATGTCGAAGGCGGCGGTGGAGGAGATGTCGGCGTTGATCGTCGCCTCGAAGTAGGAGCGACCACCGCCGATCTCCTGCGGCTGGGTCTGCTGGCCGAGGCCGTCGACGCCGGTGAGCGCGGCCTGCACCGCACCGAGGTCGTCGGTGTCGGCGACCACCTGGGCGGTGTTGGAGTTGTCGGACAGGTCGTGCTCGACGAGGAGCTTCTGACCCTTGATCGAGTCGAACTCCTTCGTGTAGGTGTCCTCGGTCGACAGTCCGGACGTGTCGAGCCGGAAGAGGCCCAGGCACGCGATGAGCAGGACGCTCGCGGTGACCGCCCACACGGTGCGCGGTCGCACGCTGATGCGGTTGCCGACCCGCGCCCACAGGCCGCTGGCTGGTCGGCTCGTCGGAGCCGAAGGCAGGACGTCGCGGCCAGAACATCCAGCGTCCGAAGATGACCAGCAGCGCCGGGAGCAGCGTGACCATGACGAGGAACGTCACGCCGACGCCGATCGCGAGCACCGGGCCGAGGCCCGCGGTGGAGTTGAGCTGGGCGAAGGCCAGGCACAGCAGGCCGACCACGACGGTGGCGGCGCTGGCCAGCACCGCCGGAGCCGCGCGGTGCAGGGCGAACGACATCGCCTCGTGACGGTCCTCGTGGCGACGGAGCTCTTCTCGGTAGCGCGCCGTCAGGAGCAGCGCGTAGTCGGTGCCGGCGCCGATGACCAGGATGCTGAGGATCGCCTGACTCTGCCCGTTGACGGTGAGCCCGGCGTTCTTGGCCAGCAGGTAGATCACCGCACCGGCCACGGTCAGGCTCACCACGGCGCTGAAGATCGGCAGGATCCAGAGCACCGGGCTGCGGTAGGTGAAGAGCAGGATGAGGATCACGACCAGGAGCGTCGCGCCGAGCAGCGCTCCGTCGATGCCCTCGAACGCCTCGGCGGCGTCCGCAGCCTGACCTCCGAAACCGGCCAGGTGGACGGTGACCCCGTCGGTCTCGGTGATGTCGCGGACCGCGTCGGCGGCGTCGGGGATGTCGTTCCACCCGTTCTTGCCGAAGTTGAACGTGAGGTAGGAGTAGGCGACGGTGCCGTCGTCGGCGGTGAGCTCGACCGGGAGACCGGCCTGAGCCGCAGCGTTGGGAGTGAGGACGCCATCAGCGGTCACGCCCTTGATCGTCGCCATCTCGGCGGCCTGCTCGTCCATCGCGGCGAAGTCGGCGTCGGTCAGGCCGCTGCTCCGGTAGTAGACGACCAGGGTGGGGATGTCGTTGGGGTTGACGGTCGCGGACAGCTCGTCGGCGACCTTGGTGGACTCGGCCGACGACGGCAACCAGGACGAGGCCTCGTTGTTCTGGACGTCGGCGAGCTTGCTGTTGAGCCCCATGGAACCCGCGAAGGCGAGGATCCAGAAGGCCAGGACGATCCACTTGGTGACGGGGCCGGTCAGCCGGCCGGCGATCTCACGGTGCATGTTCAGGAGTCTCTCAGGTGGCGGGGGTGGTCGGCATCAGGGATTTCCCTGATCTGACCGGGGTGGGACCGACAATTCATCGGTGGTTCACCCCGACATCCCGATGACGTCGAACGCGGCGCCGGTGTGACCGGTCAGGTGAGCTCGCTGAAGCGCTCCACGCTGTCGCGGGGGCCGGACACGATCACGATGTCGCCGTCCTCGATGACGGTCTCGGCGGTGGCGTAGGTGAAGTCGTCGGTGCCGCGCTTGACGCCCACCACCGTCACGCCGAACTCGGCCCGGATCGTCGACTGGCCCAGCGGCACGCCGTACAGCCGTCGGGGCGGGCGGGTCTTGACGATGGCGTAGCCCTCGTCGATCTCGATGTAGTCGAGCATCCGGCCGTTGACGAGGTGGGCGACCCGCTTGCCCATGTCGTGCTCGGGCCGTACGACGTGGTGGACGCCGATCTGGGTCAGGATGCGGGCGTGGGCGTGGCTGATCGCCTTCGCCCAGACCTGCTCGACGCCCGAGGCCCAGGGCCACCGAGGCCGACAGGATGCTGGCCTCGAGGTCGTTGCCGACGCCGATGACCGCGCGGTCGAACTCCGGCCACCGACAGCTGGCGCATGGCGTCCTCGTTGGTCGAGTCGGCCTCCACGACGTGGGTGAGCCGACCGGCGAGCGACTGCACGATGCGTCGGTCGGAGTCGATCCCGAGCACCTCGGTGCCCTGCTCCATCAGCTCGAGGGCGAGCGACTTGCCGAAGCGGCCGAGCCCGATGACCACGACGGTGCCGTGGTCGTGCTGCGGAGGCTTGCGCCACGGGCTGGTGCGCGCGTGCGACCTAGCCAATGATCGGCCGTCCTTCCGGGAGTTCGTAGAGCCTGGTGCGCTCGCGCAGGGCGAGCGCCGAGACCAGTGTGATCGGTCCGAGCCGGCCGAGGAACATCAGGCCGACCAGGATCAGCTGGGCGCCGGTCGGCAGGTCGGCGGTGACGCCGGTCGACAGCCCGACGGTGGCGAAGGCCGAGACCACCTCGAAGAGCAGGGTCTCGGTCGAGAGCGCGGTCATCTCGATGAGCACGACGGTGGCCGAGACGACGGCGGCGATGCTCAGGAGCACCACGGTCAGCGCCTGGCGGATCGCGCGGTCGTCGATGCGCCGGTCGAAGGCGTCGACGTTGGGCTCGCCGCGGACCTCGGCGTAGACGGCGAAGAAGAGGATCACGAACGTGGTGACCTTGATGCCGCCGGCGGTGCCGGCCGAGCCGCCGCCGATGAACATCAAGATGATGGTGCCGAGCAGGGTGCCGTCCTCCATCTGGCCGTAGTCGAGGGAGTTGAACCCGGCGGTGCGCGGCATCACGGCCTGGAAGAAGCCGGCGAGCAGTCGCCCGGGTGTGTCCAGGGCGCCGAGGGTCGCGGGGTTGTTCCACTCGGTGGCGGTGACGAACAGGGTGCCGACCACGAGCAGGGCGGTCGTGGCGAGCACGGTGAGCTTGAGGTGCAGGCTCCACGCGACCCGCCGGCCGCGGTCGCGGCGTACCTGCCGGGTGATCTCGAAGATCACCGGGAAGCCGAGCCCACCGACGATCACCGACCCGGCGATCGGCAGGCAGATCCACGGGTCGTCGACGAAGCGCACCAGGCTGTCGGACCACAGCGCGAAGCCGGCGTTGTTGAAGGCCGAGACGGAGTGGAAGACCCCGAGGTAGACCGCGCGCCCCGGCGACTCGTCGTAGCCGAGCCAGAACCGCAGGGTCAGTGCCACGGCGGTGACGGCTCTCGAAGACGGCGGAGAAGGCGACGACGCCCTTGACGACGCTGCGCACGTCGCCGAGTCCGACGGCCTTGGTCTCCGCGGCCGCGGTGAGTCGGGCCTGGAGGCCCATGCGCCGCGAGACCAGCAGACCGAGCAGGGAGGCGAGGGTCATGATCCCGAGCCCGCCGACCTGGATGAGCCCCAGGATCACCGCCTCGCCGAAGCCCGACCAGTACGTCGGGGTGTCGACCACGACGAGCCCGGTCACGCACACGGCGCTGGTCGCGGTGAAGAGCGCCTCCAGCGCGTTGGCACCGCCGGGGCCGGTGTGCGACATCGGCAGGAGCAGCAGGACCGTGCCGATGGCCACCGCGGCGGCGAAGCCCAGCACCACCAGCTGTGCCGGGTGGCGGATGAAGCGCCTCCGCGCGGACACCTTCACCCGCGTGACCCTAGGTCATGCCGCGGTGCTGGCCTTCCCCAGTGTCGACTGTCACAGTCGGGGCATGTATCCCGGAACCTGGGCCCTCACCACACCGCACAAGCCTGCCCTGATCATGGCCGGCTCCGGACGCACCCTGACCTACGGCGAGCTCGACGAGCGCAGCCTGCGCCTGGCCAACCGGCTGCGCGCCTCGGGCCTGCGTCGCGGCGACGTCGTCGCCCTGGTCAGCGACAACACCCCGGAGACCTACGAGGTCTACTGGGCCGCGCTGCGTTCCGGGCTCTACATCACCGCGGTCAACCACAACCTGAGCGCCGACGAGGTGTCCTACATCGTGCGCGACTGCGGTGCGACGGCGATCGTGGTGTCGGCGGCCAAGGCCGACCTGGTCGGCGCGCTCGACATCGAGGTGGACGAGCGGCTCGCCTACGGCGGCGACGTGCCGGGCTACGGCGACTACGAGGCCGCCCTCGCCGGGGCCGGTGCGGACCCGCTACCCGAGCAGCCCCACGGTGACGACCTGCTCTACTCCTCCGGCACGACCGGTCGCCCCAAGGGAATCAAGCTGCCGCTGCCCGACTACGCCGTCGACGAGCCCGGCTACCGCTACATCCCGATCTTCGGTGGTCTCTACGGCTTCGACACCGACACCGTCTACCTCTCGCCCGCGCCGGTCTACCACGCAGCACCCCTGCGGTTCGGTGGCGTCATCCACTCCACCGGCGGGACGCTGGTGATGATGGAGAAGTTCGAGCCAGACGCGTTCTTGCGGGCCGTGGAGAGGTACGCCGCCACGCACACCCAGATGGTGCCGACGATGTTCGTGCGCCTGCTCAAGCTCGACGACGCCGCGCGCACGTCGTACGACGTCTCCTCGCTGCGCTGTGTCGTGCACGCCGCCGCCCCGTGCCCGGTGGAGGTCAAGCGGCGGATGATCGACTGGCTCGGACCGATCGTGCAGGAGTACTACGCCTCGACCGAGGCCAACGGCGCCACCATGATCGACAGCCACCAGTGGCTGGCCCACCCGGGCTCGGTCGGGGTGCCGCTCATCGGCGTCCCACACGTGTGCGGCGAGGACGGGCGCGAGCTCGCGGTCGGAGAGGTGGGCACGCTCTACTTCGAGCGCGAGGAGTTCGAGGGCGCGTCGTTCGAGTACCACAACGACCCCGGCAGGACGGCCTCCACGCAGCACCCCGAGCACCCCAACTGGACCACCGTCGGCGACCTCGGCTACCTCGACGACGAGGGCTTCCTCTACCTCACCGACCGCAAGGCCTTCATGATCATCAGTGGGGGCGTCAACATCTATCCGCAGGAGATCGAGGACCTCTTCTCGCTGCACCCGGCCGTGCTCGACATCGCGGTCATCGGGGTGCCCGACGACGACATGGGGGAGCGGGTCGTGGCGTTCGTGCAGCCGGCGCCGGAGCACGGCGGCGACACCACGGCACTCGCCGAGGAGCTCACCGCCTTCGCGCGCGAGCGGATCGCGCACTTCAAGGTGCCCCGCGAGATCCACTTCCGCGACGAGCTGCCACGCACCCCGACGGGCAAGATGGTCAAGGGCAAGCTGCGCGACCGGAGGCTACAGCGAGCGCACCGGAGGCTGAGCAGCGAGCGCCGGAGGCTGAGCAGCGAGCGCCAGCGAGCGTCGACGAAGCCCAGTGACCACGACTGCGGTCCGCACCGGCCCACGCGACCACGTTCGGCGGCCCCGCCAGGGGCTCGCCTCAGCAGCTCGGCTACAGCAGACCGGAACCATCGATGATCAAGATGACCCCGAACAGCACGAAGAGGGCGGCGGCGCCGTTCCTGATGGTCTTGCTCCGGCAGCTTCGCGGCGAGGAGCGCGCCGGCGACGATGGCGAGCGCATCGGCGGCGACCATCCCGAGCGTGGACCCGGCCCACGTCCCGACGGCGCCCTTCGTTGGTGGCCAGCGTGATGGTCGCCAGCATGGTCTTGTCGCCCAGCTCGGCGAGGAAGAAGGCGATGCCGACGGCGAGGACCGCCGAGCCGGTGCTGATGCGATCGGCCTTGGCGGCCTCGTCCTCGTCGAGGCTGGTCGCCCCGCAGGGTCCAGGCCGCGAAGCCCAGGAACGCGACGCCGGCGATCGACCGAGATGGCGCCCTGGTAGTCCTCGAACGACGTACCGATCGCGGCACCGATCCCGACGGACGCCAGCGTGGACCACGCGCGGTCGCGACGGTGATGCCGATGATCACGTGCGTGCCCGGTAGCGGGTGGCGAAGGTCGAGTCGCCATCAGCTGGCTCTTGTCGCCGAGCTCCGCGACGAAGATGACGGCCGTGCTCAACAGGAAGGCGTACATGCCTGCTCCTCTGCTCAGGGCGACCTGGGCGAGAAGGATGAGGTGGGACGTCCCTTTCGACCACGACGCCCACCATGGGTGGGATCAACGGTCGAAAGTCTCGTCCGCCGAACCGAGGCTCGGCCCGCTGCACCGGAGCTCTGCAAGCAGCGCTCAGCATGTCGACACAGCGATTGGGGACTACTCCCTTTCATCACTCACGTTACCGCTTCCCCTGCCCGAGGAGCGAGTCGGGCCCGCGTCCTGCTGCGAGCACGGACCGTGAGGTGACAGTGCGGATCAGCTCGGTCGGCCGCCGAAGCGCCACTGGTGCACCTCGATCCCGGGGTAGCGATCAGCGGAGAGGTGGTGCGGCTGCAGGTCGGGTCACCGCGGGTGGACAGCTGGGCGCACCGGGAGAGCGGTGTGGGTGACCCCAGGGGACGTCTGCGGTCGGGTGCGGGGGCTTCGTCGACGTCCTCGCCCAGGGGCTCGGACTGCTCAGCCTCCGAGGCTCGGACTGCTCAGCCTCCGTAGAGGCCCTCCAGGACGTCGGAGTACTTCGTGTTGACCACGCGCCGCTTGAGCTTCAGCGTCGGGGTCAGCTCCTCGGACTCCGCGGTCCACTCGGTGCCGAGCAGCTGGAAGGCCTTGACCTGCTCGGGTCGCGAGAGTCGCTCGTTGGCGGCGTCGACTGCGGCCTGGGCCATCGCGACGATCTCCGGCTTCTCGGCCAGGTCGGCGAGGTCGGTGAAGGCCACCCCCATCCGCTCGGCCACGATCGGGGCGACCTCGCCGTCGAGGGTCAGCACCGCCACGACGTAGGGGCGTCCGTCGCCGACGGCCATCGCGTGGCCGATGATCGGCGACTCCTTGAGGTAGTTCTCGATGTTGGAGGGCGCGATGTTCTTGCCCGAGGAGGTGATGATCAGCTCCTTCTTGCGGTCGACGATCGCGATGAAGCCGTCGTCGTCGAGGGTGCCGATGTCGCCGGTGTGGACCCAGCCGTCGGCGTCGATCAGCTCGGCGGTCTTGTCGTCGGCGCGGTAGTAGCCCGACGTGTTGACCGGCCCGCGCACGAGCACCTCGTGGTCCTCGCCCAGGGTGACCTCCATGCCGGGGGTGGCCCGGCCGACGGTGCCGAGCTTGAAGCCGTGGGGGCCGTTGGCGGTGACGGCTCCGCAGGTCTCGGTCATCCCGTAGACGTCGAAGACCATGATGCCGAGCCCGGCCATGAACTTCGCGACCTCGAGCGGCATCGGCGCCGCCGCCGAGGCGGCCCACTTGACCTGGTCGAGGCCGAGCAGGAGCTTGAGGAACCCGAGGATGGCGGCGTCCGCCTCGGCGTAGGCCTGCTCGATCTCCGGCGTCATCGTGCCGCCGACCTGCTGGGCCTCCACCCAGGCGAGGCCGGCGGCCATCGAGTCCTGCACCATCTTCACGTTGGCCGGGTCGGGGTCGGCGGCCAGCTTGGCCGAGATGCCGGTCTTGATCTTCTCCCAGACCCGCGGCACGCCGAAGAACGACGTCGGGTGCACCTCGCCGAGGGTCGCGAGCAGCTCGGAGGGGTCGCCGATGCAGTGGACGTGCCCGCCCATGAAGATCGGGGCGTAGATGCCCAGCGTGCGCTCGGCGATGTGGGCGAACGGCAGGTAGCTGACCGCGCGCTGGGGCTCGTGCAGCCCGGCGCCCTCGAGGGTGCTGACCACCTCGTAGAGCACGTTGTGGTGGGTGAGCACGACGCCCTTGGGGTTGCCGGTCGTCCCCGAGGTGTAGAGGATCGTCGCCGGCGACTCCGGGGTGAGGTCGCGTGACCCGCGCCGCCACCTCGCCGGGCTCCGACGTACGACGGGCCCGGCCGGCGGCCAGGAAGTCGGCCCACGAGACGTAGAGGTCACCCTCGGGCACCGCGGCGGGTCGATGACCACGACCTTGAGCAGGCTCCCCGAGGCGTCGATCGCCTGCGACCAGCGGGCGAGGTGGTCGGCGTTCTCGAGGATCGCGACGGCCGGCTCGGACTGGCCCGCCACGAAGGCCACCTGCTCGACCGACAGCGTGTTGTAGATCGACATCGGCGTCGCAGCGGCGTGCACGACCCCGATGTCGGCCACGACGTGCTCGATCCGGTTCGTGGCCATGATCGCCACGTGGTCGCCGGGACGCACCCCGACCTCGATGAGGGCCGCAGCGACGGCGAGACCTGTCTCCTTCGTCTCGGCCCACGTCAGGGTGCGCCAGGTCTCGCCGTCGGCGACGTCGTGCTTGTCGGAGTAGGCCGGGTCGTCGCCGTAGCGCCCCACGGTGTCGGTGAGTGCGTCGACGAGCGTGCGGCCGGCGACCTGCTCCTCGATCTCGGCGCGCTTGGCGAGGACGTCCTGGGTCATGGCTGCTCCTTGGCGTGCGGAAGTGACGTGGGTCACGACCCTAGCGACTCAGGAAAGTGCCCGACTCAGACTCCGAGCATCCGGCCGATGATCTCCTTCATGATCTCGGTGGTGCCGCCGTAGATGGTCTGGATCCGCGAGTCGACGTAGGCCTTGGAGATCGGGTACTCCGTCATGTAGCCGTAGCCGCCGTGCAGCTGGACGCCCTGGTCGACGAACTTCTTCTGCAGCTCGGTGGTCCACCACTTGGCCATCGACGCCAGGCTCGCGTCGACCTTGCCCTCGTTGAGCTTCATCACGCAGTCGTTGACGAAGAGGCGCGCGATGTAGACCTCGGTGGCCATCTCGGCGAGCATGAAGCGGTTGTGCTGGAACTTGCCGATCGGCTTGCCGAAGGCCTCGCGCTCCTTGGCGTAGGTCAGGCACATCTCCATGACGTGCTCCATGGCGGCGACCGCGATCGCGGCGATCGAGATCCGCTCCTGCGGGAGGTTCTCCATCAGGTAGATGAAGCCCTGGCCCTCCTCGCCGAGGAGGTTGGTCTTGGGCACCAGCACGTTGTCGAAGAAGAGCTCGGCGGTGTCCTGGGCCTTCATGCCCATCTTGTCGAGGTTGCGGCCGCGCTCGAAGCCCTCCATGCCGCGCTCGACGACCAGCAGGCTGATGCCCTGGTGACCGGCGTCGGGGTCGGTGCGGCACACCACGATCACGATGTCGCTCATGATGCCGTTGGAGATGAAGATCTTCGACCCGTTGAGGACGTAGTGGTCGCCCTTGTCGATCGCGCTCGTGCGGATGCCCTGCAGGTCGGAGCCGGCGCCGGGCTCGCTCATCGCGACCGCGGAGATCAGCTCGCCGCTGGCCAGGCCCGGGAGCCAGCGCTGCTTCTGCTCCTCGGTGCCGAGGGAGGAGATGTAGGGGACGATGATGTCGGTGTGCACGGGGAAGCCGAGCCCGCTCGCGCCGACCTTCGAGATCTCCTCGGCGATCACCATCGAGTAGCGGAAGTCCTTGATGCCCAGCCCGCCGTACTCCTCGTCGACGTCGAAGCAGAGCAGTCCCGCCTCGCCGGCCTTGGTCCAGACCTCGCGGCTGACCTGACCGTCCTTCTCCCACTGGTCGTGGAAGGGGACGACCTCCTTCTCCATGAAGGCGCGCACGGTGCTGCGGAAGTCCTGGTGCTCCTGCTCGTAGATGGACGGGGTCTCGGGCATCGGGTGCTCCTCGGTGGGGTGGTCGCGGGCCGGTCGTTCGCCAGTTCTGGTGTGACAGTACTACTGTCATGGTCATGAGCGCAGCCCCGGTGGAGTCCACGGACGACCTCCTGACGATCGACGAGCTGGCCGCGGCCGTCGGGCTGACGGTGCGCACGACCCGCTACTACGCCAGCCTCGGACTGATCGCGGCTCCGGAGCGCCGCGGGCGGGTCGCCTACTACGGCCCCGTCCACCGCGCGCGGCTCGAGCTGGTGCGGGCGCTGCAGGACCACGGGTTCACCCTCCAGGCCATCGAGCGGATCCTCGGCGGCGTGCCCGACGACGCCGGGGTCGAGGACCTCGCGCTGCAGCGCGCGATGCTCACGTCCTGGACCGCCGAGCCGCCCGCGCGGCTGACCCACCGCCAGCTGGAGAAGAAGGCCGGGCGCCGGCTGTCGCGCGGCCGACCTCGAGCTGCTGGCCCGGGTGGGCAGCATCGAGGTGCACGGCGAGGCGCTACGTCGCGACTGCCCTACCTGCACGTGGGCGTCCAGCTGCTCGACGTCGACGTACCGCTGGAGAGCCTCGGGCTGGCCGAGGAGGCGATCCGCCGACACATGGAGGCGCTCGCCGACGAGCTCACCACGATCCTGCACACCCAGGTGCTCGAGCCCTTCCGCGCCAGTCAGACCTCGCCCGAGGACGCCGCGCGCCTCGAGCAGACCGTCGCCCAGCTGCGCCGGCTCACCCTGGAGGCCGTCGTCTCCGGCTTCCAGCGCGCCGCCAACGCGGTCATCACGCGGTCGCTGTCGCGCGGCTGACCCGAGCCAGTTTCTCCGCTTAAGCGGTGAAACTGCCGAGCTCCGAGCCGAAGACTTCCGTCGCGAAGCGGCAGCTCTCTGCTCAGCGGCGGACACTGCCGGCCGTCAGGAGATGAGGTCCTTGAGCTCCGCGATCTCGGCGGCCGGGTCGGCGGCGGCCGGCATCACCTGGAGGTGGGTGACCCCGGCCTCCTCGAACGCCGCGACGCGCTCCTTGACGTACGACGCGGGGCCGACGAGGTTGGCGGCCTCGAGCCACTCGGCGGGCACGAGCGCCTCGGCCTCCTTCTTCTTGCCGCTGAGGTAGAGGTCCTGGATCTCGGCGGCCTCGGCCTCGTAGCCGTACTGGCAGGCGATGTCGTTGTAGAAGTTCTTGCCCTTCGCGCCCATGCCGCCGACGTAGAGGGCGAACACCGGTCGGGCGAAGTCGAGCATGCCCTTGACGTCCTCGCCGATCGCGAGCAGCCCGCCGGCGGTGACCTGGAGCGTGCCGAGGTCGGCCGAGCGCTTGGCCGCGCCGGCGGCCAGGGCGTCGCCCCACACGCTAGGCGCCTTCTCGGGGTAGAAGAGGTGGGGGATCCAGCCGTCGGCGACCTCGGCGGTCATGGCGACGTTCTTGTCGCCGAGGGCGGCCACCCAGATCGGGACCTCCGGGCGCTCGGGGCGGGTGAGCAGCTTGAGCGGCTTGCCGAGCCCGAGGCCCTGGTCGGCGGGCAGCGGGAGGGTGAAGTCGCGGCCCTCGTGCTCGAGCGGCTCGCGGCGCATGCCCTGGCGCACGATGTCGATGACCTCGCGCGTGCGGCCCAGCGGGCGGTGGTAGGGCATGCCGTGGAAGCCCTCGATGACCTGCGGACCCGAGGCGCCGAGCCCGAGCACGGCGCGGCCGGCCGAGACGTTGTCGAGCCCGGCCGCGGTCTGGAGCAGCGCACCGGGGTGCGGGAGAAGACGTTGAGGATGCCGGCGCCGATCTGCACGGTCTCGGTCTTCGCCGCGAGGTAGCCCATCAGCGTGGGGGAGTCGAAGCCGTAGGCCTCGGCGACCCAGCACCAGGTCGAGGCCGGCCTTCTCGAGCGAGGCGACCTGGTCGGCCGCGGCGCGCGGGTTGCCGTCGTACATCAGCATGGTGGACAACTTCATCGGGCGCTCCTGCGTGCTCGGTCGACTCTGACACCGTCGCTGTCACGATAGCGCCCATGCTCGCGGCCGTCCGCCGCCGAGGTGCCTGCGGGCGTGGCTGCGATCAGTGAGCACGATGAGCTATCGCATCGCTGTCATCGGAGGCACCGGACCGCAGGGCAAGGGGCTCGGCTACCGCTTCGCCAGCCACGGCCACACGGTCGTGCTGGGCTCGCGCTCGGCCGAGAAGGCCGTGCCCGGTCGCCGACGAGGTGACCGAGCGGCTGGCCGGCGTCGAGGGTGCCGGCGAGGTCACCGGCGCCGCCAACGCCGAGGCGTGTGCGGGCGCCGACGTCGTCCTGCTCGCCGTGCCGTACGACGGTCACGACGAGCTGGTCGCCACGCTGCCCCTGGACGGACGATCGTCGTGTCGTGCGTCAACCCGCTGGGCTTCGACAAGCGCGGTCCCTACGGCCGCGTCGTCGACGCCGGCGAGGGCTCGGCCGCCGAGTCGGCCCAGCGGATCGCCCCCGACGCCCAGGTGGTCGGGGCGTTCCACCACGTCTCGGCCGTGACGCTGTGGGGCGAGGCCGACTACCTCGACGAGGAGGACATCCTGGTCTGCGGCGACTCCGTCGAGGCCAAGGAGGTCGTCATCGAGCTCGCCCGCTCGGTCACCGGACGCGACGGGGTCGATGCCGGCAAGCTGCGCCTGGCCCGCCAGCTCGAGCCGCTCACCGCGGTGCTGATCTCGATCAACAAGCGCTACAAGACCCACTCGGGAGTCCGGATCTCCGGGGTCTGAGCGCTGCTGCTGCAGCTAGCCGCCGAAGAACCCGTCGGGCGCCGACTCGCTGCGCTGCGGGGCCTCGGGCTCCGGGGTGGGCGTCGGCGTCGGCTCGGGATCGGGGACCACCTCGGAGGTGGCGCTCGAGCGCGACTTGGCCGGCTTGCCGAGCAGCCCCATCTCCACCCCGAGTGGCACCCACAGCTCGCCGGCGCGTGCGGCGCT
>CAWGJR010000003.1:0-9153 GCA_963822915.1 uncultured Actinomycetota bacterium | reverse complement strand
TCGACAGGTAGGGGTCGAGGCCGTCGTACGTCGACGCCGTGGAGAGGCGCCGAGCGCCCACGCGGTTGATCCATGGCTCCAGCACCGACATCGGTACGGCGTCACGGCGCAGCACCGCGACGGTCGCCGCGGCGAGCCGGTCGTCCTCGCCGTGGGCGAAGGCGCCCTCCACCGGCTGGAGCAGGAAGGTCGGCGATGACGTCGAGCAGCACGGTCAGCTCGGCGGCGGCGAGGTGAGGCGAGGGCGGCCAGCGACACCCAGGCCCGTCGGCCCCGTGGGCCAGCGCGTGCGCCCATCCCTTGCCCGGCACGAAGCCGCGGCGGTCGCGCTCGCGGAGCATCCACGTGGCCAGCGCATCGCCCCACTGGAGCACCTTCCCGCCCAGCACCAGCGGTCGAGCGGTGTCGCGCGCGATGCACTCGGCCAGCACGAGCGCCGAGAAGCTGCGGCGGAAGACGTCGTCCCCTCGGCCTCGCCCAGGCCGACCTGCAGGCCCGGCGGCCATCCCGTCGCCGAGCGCGGGGAGCAGGTCGTCGTAGACGCCGCGCTCGATCCAGGTCGCCAGCGTCGGGTAGGCGGAGCCGGTCGCGCACCCTCCGGGTCGGTGGCGCCGAGCAGCTGGTCAGCTCGCCGGTGAGATCGTTGAGCGAGGCGCTCGACGGCACCTGGAAGTCGCCATCGGGCACCGCGCGCCAGTCCACCCGAGTCACGCCGACCATGGTGCCAAAGTGGCGGGCGCCCACCTCACCCTCGGGGTCGACCCCGACGAGCCCCCCCTCCCAGCGGTGCCTTCCTTCTCCGAACTGGTGCGTACCCACCCGACCTCGACGGCACCGACGTCGCCTGGCTCCAGCTGCTCCAGGCCGACTGGCAGATCATCGCCGACCTGTCCTTCGCCGACCTGATCCTGTGGCTGGAGGACCGTCGGAGGGCACGGGTTCTGGGCGGTCGGTCAGTGCGTCCCACGACCGGTCCCCGGCCTACGTCGACGACGTGGTCGGCACGTTCGTGGAGCACGGACGGCGTCCCCCTGCTCGACGCCGCCTTCGCCGGTGGGCGGGTCGCCGCGACGGCGACCCGGAGTGGCGCGACGAGGTCCCGGTGCGCATCGAGGCGATCCCCTGGTGCGCGCCGGCCGCGTGCTCGGAGGTGATCGGACGGCACACCAACCTGCTCGGCGTGCGGACCCCCAGCCGCCTCGAGCTGTCCTACCTCCAGAGCGCAGCCGACCTGACCCAGATGATCGCGCACCGGTGACTTCCCCGCCGAGGGTCAGCGCAGCGACCACGCCGACTCCCCGAGGGTCGGCGACGGGTTCGTGCGGGTCGACCCTACCGGGACGGGTGGTCTACGCCAGCCCCAACGCGCCAGTCGGTCTTCCGTCGGCTGGGGCTCTCCGCCGACCTGGCCGGGCTCCTGCTGCCCGATCTCGTCCGCCAGCTCGTCTCCCCGCGACGGCGTCCCGACGAGGAGACCCTGAGCGCCGTGCTCGGCGGGCGTGCCCACCGCGACGTCGAGATCGGCACCGACGACGTCTCCCTCATCGTCCGCTCGATCCCCCTGCGCACCGACGCGACCCACATCGGTGGCCTGATCCTGGTGCGTGACGTGAGCGACCTGCGTCGCCGCGACCGCGAGCTGGTGACCAAGGACGCCACCATCCGCGAGATCCACCACCGCGTGAAGAACAACCTGCAGACCGTGGCCGCGCTGCTCCGGCTCCAGGCGCGCCGGGTCGACAACGAGCAGGCGAAGTCGGCGCTGGAGGAGGCCGTGCGCCGGGTGGGCTCCATCGCGATCGTCCACGAGACCCTCAGCCAGGCCGTCGAGGAGACCGTCGACTTCGACGAGATCGCCGACCGGCTCGGCTCGATGGTCACCGAGGTCAGCGCGCTGACCGGCCGGGTGCGCACCCGGCGCAGCGGGTCGTTCGGGATCCTCGCCTCGGAGTCGGCCAATGCGTGGGCCATGGTCCTGACCGAGCTGCTCCAGAACGCGGTCGAGCACGGCTACGCCTCGGCAGGATCCGAGGGGACCGAGATCGTCGGCGAGATCGTCGTCGCCGTCCACCGCGTGGCCGAACGCATGCAGGTGACCATCGACGACGACGGCTCAGGGCTGCCCGACGGGTTCTCGTTGGACGGCTCGATCAACCTCGGGCTCTCCATCGTGCGCACCCTCGTGGAGTCGGAGCTCGGTGGTCAGCTCTCGCTGACCGCACGGGCCGAGGGGGGCACCCGGGTCACGATCGACACCGTCACGGCCTGACAGGCGCTCGGTGGCGGAGCGATCAGGCGAGCGTGCGCACCCGGGAGCGGGAGTTGCGACGCTTCAGGGCGCGGCGCTCGTCCTCGCCGAGCCCGCCCCACACGCCATGGTCCTGACCAGCCTCGAGCGCCCAGGCGAGACACTGCTCGCGCACGTCACAACGCCGGCACACCTGCTTGGCCTCCTCGATCTGGAGGATGGCCGGTCCGGTGTTGCCGATCGGGAAAAACAGTTCCGGGTCCTCGTCGAGGCACGCGGAACGGTGGCGCCAATCCATGGCTGGTAGATCCTTGTCTCTTGTGTGTGCAGGCAGGGATGCTCAGGCCTGCGGGCGCGCGTGTAGGCCCGTGTGTGAAGGATTTCACTAGCGCGTCAACACTCTCGCAACAATGTGGGCGAGTATCAAGAGCATTGAGGGTCTCGTGGGTCACAAACCTTCGATCGCGGGGCCCTAGGCTGCCTGGATGGCAGACTCGAGCGCAGCGCACCAGAGGACCACGACTCCGAGGACTCGAGGACCGTGGCGAACCCGCCTCCGTTGACCGTAGCGGCCTCGATCGTCGCGGTCCAGGGTCTGGTCCTCGTCGGTCTGGCCGTCGTGGAGGCCTTCAGCGTGGTGGAGGACCGGGTGGCGGTCGCCCTCTCGACGGCGGTCTTCTTCGGGCTGTACGGCGTCGTGCTGCTGGTCTGCTCGGTGGCACTGGTGCGGCGGGCCGGCTGGGTGCGGGGACCCGTGCTGATCAGTCAGCTGATCCAGCTCGGCCTCGCCTGGAACCTCCGCGACGTGCCTCTGCTCGCCGTCATCCTGGCCCTTGCGGCGCTGGCGGCCCTCGCCGGGATGCTCAGCCCGGCGAGCATCGAGGTCCTCATGCCGTCCGCGGACGACGGTGAGAGCCTGGTCTCCCGGACCTACTCCTCGAGCGACGCGCGCAGCTGCTCGAGAGTGCGGTTGAGCAGGCGGGAGACGTGCATCTGGGAGACGCCGATCTCCTCGGCGATCTGCGACTGGGTCATGTTCTTGAAGAAGCGCAGCAGCAGGATCCGCTTCTCGCGCGGCTCGAGCTGCTCGAGGAGCGGCTTGATCGACTCGCGGATCTCGACGTGCTCGAGGCCCACGTCGTCGACGCCGATGGCGTCGAGCATGCTCGAGCTGCCGTCGTCGGAGTCGTCGGTGGCGTCGAGGGACAGCGTGGAGTAGGCGTTGCTGGACTCGATGCCCTCGATGATCTCCTCGACGGTGCAGCCGATCGCCTCGGCGAGCTCGCGCGGCGTGGGGGAGCGGCCCAGGCTCTGGCTGAGCTCGGCGGTCGCCGACCCGATCTGCATGCGCAGCTCCTGGAGCCGCCGCGGCACCCGGATCGCCCAGCCCTTGTCGCGGAAGTAGCGCTTGATCTCGCCGATGATCGTCGGCGTGGCGTAGGTCGAGAACTCGACGCCGCGCTCGGTGTCGAAGCGGTCGACCGACTTGATGAGGCCGATGGTGCCGACCTGCACGAGGTCCTCGTAGGGCTCACCGCGGTTGCGGAAGCGGCGCGCGCAGTGCTCGACCAGCGGGAGGTGGAGCCGGACCAGGTCGTCGCGGCGGCTGGCCCGCGCCGCCTCGGAGGAGTCCTCGGAGCGCATCTCGACGAAGAGTGCCGCGCTGCGGCGACGCGTCTCGTCGATGCGCGTCGAGCGCGCGGTCGGCTCGGGGTCCGGCGCAGGGTCGGGTGCTGCCGGCTCGGCAGGATGATCGAGGGGATCCATGTCAGGTGAGGTCGCCCGGCGCGGGCGCGGCCGAGGACGTCATGGTCATCGACGACCGTGAAGTGCCCGTCGGCCGACTCGATGTCGGCGGAGGTGGCCAGGGTCGAGAGCACCTGCCAGGCGAAGCTGTCGAGGTCGGGCACCGGCGGGTTCGCGGTGACGACGGTGACGCTGACGACCAGGCTGCCGGGCGCGAGGTGGAAGGTGCACACGAGGTCGGTGCCCGCGTCGGCGTGCTCCAGCACCATGGCGTTGGCCTCGCCCACGGCGATGCGCAGGTCCTCGATGTCGTCGATCGTGAAGTCGAGGCGCGCGGCCAGGCCAGCGGTCGTCGTGCGCAGCACCGAGGCGTAGGCGCTGTCGGCGGGCAGCCGCAGCTCGACGTCGGCACGACTGGTGGGGGCCGGCTCAGACATGGGGGAGTCCTTCTTTCAGCAGACGCGAACGTGCGCACCCTATCCGCCGCACGCGGCACCCACGAACACCCTCCCGGGCCGAGGTTTCGACCGGGGCGTCCTGGGGGAGACGCCGCGGGGGGTGATGGTCACCCCATTCCTGGGAAAGCGAGACACACATGCTCCACCATCGACGGCTCGGGGCGTGGGTCGCGCTCCTCCTCAGTGTCATCCTGGTGGCGGGTGCCACCCCTGCTGCCGAGGCCTCCGGGCCCTCGTCCGTGGCCGAGGCCAAGGCCGCGGTGAAGAAGGCCAAGGCCGAGGTCCGCTCGGCCACCGCGAAGCAGGAGAAGGCGCGCACGGCTTCCAGCAAGGCGCGGAAGGCGAAGTCACGCACTGCCTCGGCAGCCGCTGCTGCGCGGTCGACGTACGTCGCTGCCGTGGCCGCCTACGACGCAGCGGCGCAGCGCGACGCCCAGGCGCAGGGTGCCCTGCAGACCGCGCAGCAGGACTTCGCCCAGGCGCAGGCGGCCGAGGCCCAAGCCGGGCAGACCGCCGACCAGGCGACCCGAGAGGCACAGCGCGCCGCCGAGGAGCTGGAGAGCCAGAAGGCCGACTGGTACTCCTGCGAGCGCTCGACCGGTTCCTTCAGGTGTCGTCGCACGGCCACCAGCGAGTGGGTGCCGGTGCCGGCGCTCGACCGACTCTACGAAGCGCGCGAGGCTGCTGCGCTGCGTCGCGACCAGGCGATCCGTGACTACGGGCTGGCCCAGCAGCAGCGCGCAGACCGCGGCGTCGCCCTCGACAACGCCTCGGCCGCGGCTCAGACCACGGCGGCCGACCTGGCCGCCGCGACCACCGCCCAGGACCGGGCGCTCGGCGCCAAGCAGAAGGCGGACAAGGCCGCGAAGGCCGCGGCGCGCAAGGCGAAGGCGAAGAAGGCCGACCTCGGCGCAGCGACCAAGAAGCTGAAGAAGGCCGAGAAGGCGCTACGACGGGCCAAGGCGCGACTGCGCGACCTGTCCTGACCCGGCCGGCGATCGTCCACCGGTTGATGCCGGGACGGTGGTCGCCTCCGCCCCGATGACAACCGCCCCGGCCGTCCACGGTCGGGGCGGTTGTCCTGTGATGGCGCTCAGTGGTGGCCGGGGCCGTCGTCGTTGCCGTGGCGGTGGTGGCCGGGGCCGTCGTCGTTGCCGTGGCGGTGGTGGCCGGGGCCGTCGTCGTTGCCGTGGCGGTGGTGGCCGGGGCCGTCGTCGTTGCCGTGCGAGTGATGGCCGGGGCCGTCGTCGGCGCCGTGGCTGGCGAAGGCGCCGGACGGGACGAGGGCGAGCAGGGCGGCGGTGGCGCTTGCAGCGAGGATCTTGCGGACGTTCATGGGGGTACCTCCAAGGGTCGGGTGATCGGTCTCCACGAGCCTGGCCGGGGCGAGGTGCCACCCGGTAGTGGACGTGGGTACTAGGACCATCGGACATCTGGTGGCGCCGAGCGGTCCGCCCTTGACTGGGCAGGCGTCTCGACGGCTCGTCCCTGACCCGGCCCCGCGGTCCGAGCGATGACGCGACCCCGCTCCGTCCACAGAGGGAGATCGACCATGAAGCACCTCAGGCGCGCCGCTGTCGCGAGCGTCGGCCTCGGCCTCGTCATCACCGGAACCGTCATCTCACCTGCCCACGCCGACTCCGGTGGCGGTGATGGCACCCGTGTCACCCGTACCGGGACCTGCGCCGGCGCAGCCCGCTGGAAGATCAAGGCCGACGGGGACGACGGCCGGATCGAGGTCGAGGCCGAGATCGACAGCAACCGGTCAGGTCAGAGGTGGACCTGGACGCTCCTCCACGACGGGTCCCGCTCGGCCCACGGCAGGGCGCGCACGGCCGGGAGCAGCGGCTCCTTCTCGGTCGAGCGCACGGTGGTCGACGCCGCCGGCAGTCGACGACGTTCTCGTTCCGAGCGACGTACGGCAAGCGGGTGTGCGTCGCCGTCGTCAGCTACGCAGCGTGAGCCGGACCCCAGGCACTAGCGTCGGGTCATGACCACGCTCCTCGTCGTCTCGCGAGCAGCCCGGTGGTGCAGTTCCTGGCCGCCGGGCTGCTCGCCGTGGTGGTGCTGATCGTGGTGACGACGTACCTGGGGCAGCGGGCGGCCCGCGACGAGGCGCTCTCCGACGCCCGCGAGGTCACCGGGGTGCTGGCCCACTCGGTCGCCGAGCAGCTCGATCCCCGGCGGTCTGGTCGACGGCGACGCGGGAGCCGTCGACCGCTTCGACCGGCAGGTGCTGCCCCGCCTGGTGGTCGGCGACGTCCGCCGGGTCAAGATCTGGAACCGTGACGGGACGGTGGTGTGGTCCGACGAGGCTCGTCTGATCGGCGAGACCTTCGGGCTCGACGAGGAGGAGCGCGACGTGCTCGACCACGGCGGGAGTGACGCCGAGGTCTCCGACCTCTCCGAGCCCGAGAACAGGTACGAGGTCGACGGCGACAGCCTGGTCGAGGTCTACACGCGGATCCGGTCCCCCGAGGGCGAGCCGCTGCTGTTCGAGGCCTACTTCGACGCCGACGAGATCGACGACCGCCAGGCCGAGCTGGTCGCGCCGTTCCGCACCATCACCGTCGGCTCGCTGCTGGTCCTGATCGCCGTCGCCACGCCCCTGCTGCTGGTCCTCACGCGCCGTCTCAACCGGGCCGCCGAGGAGCGTCGAGCGCCTGCTGGTCGCAGGCGGCCGACGCCTCCGACGCCGAGCGCCGCCGGATCGCGCGCGACCTCCACGACGGCGTCGTCCAGGACCTGGCCGGCACGACCTTCGCCGTGTCGGCCCTGGCGCGCACCGCCGGCTGACCCGGCCGAGCGACGCCAGCTGCTCGACGCGAGCGAGAGCCTGCGCTCCACGCATGCGCAGCCTGCGCTCGCTGCTCGTCGAGATCCACCCGCCGGGCCTGTCTGCCGACGAGCTGCCGGCTGCGCTGCACGACCTGACCGCCGGCGCGGCCGACGCCGGGGTCGAGGTGGCCGTCGACGTCGAGGCCCTCGACGAGGTGCCGACGAGACGGTCGCCCTCGCCTGGCGGGTCGCCCAGGAGGCGATCCGCAACGCCCTGCGGCACGCGCACGCCCGCACCTCGACGTCGACGTGCGCCTCGCCGAGCAGACCCTCGTGCTGACGGTCGCCGACGACGGCGTCGGCTTCGACCCCGCCCGGGTGCACGGCACGCTCGTACGGGCTGCGCGGGCTGACCAGCCTGGCCCGCGACCGGGGCGGCCGACTCGAGGTCACCTCGGCTCCCGGGGTCGGCACGACCGTCCGGCTCGAGGTCACGTCGTGACCGGATCGGTGATCCGGGTCGTGCTCGTCGACGACCACGCGCTGGTGCGCACGGGCTGGCCCAGCTGCTCGGCGGCCGTGGACGACATCGAGGTGGTCGGCCAGGCCGCCGGCGGCGAGGAGGCCATCGCCGTGGTCGCCGAGACCGGCCCGGACGTCGTCGTGATGGACCTGCAGATGCCCGGCGTCGACGGTGTCACCGCCACCCGCCGGCTCGTCGCCGACCACCCCGCCGCCCAGGTGCTCGTGCTGACGTCGTACTCCGACGCCGAGCGGATCGTCGCCGCCCTCGACGCCGGCGCGGTCGGCTACCTGCTCAAGGACGCCGACCCCGACGACGTCATCGACGGAGTGCGCGCGGTCAGCCGCGGCGAGTCACCGATCCACCCGCGGGCCGCCCGGTCGCTCCTCACTGCGCGCCGCGCTGCGCCGACACCGCCGGAGCTCACGCCGCGCGAGACCGAGGTGCTGACCCTCGTGCGGGCCGGGCTGGCCAACAAGCAGATCGCCCGCCGGCTCGGCATCTCCGAGCGCACCGTGAAGGCCCACCTGACGTCGGCGTTCGCCCGGATCGGGGTCCAGGACCGCACCCAGGCCGCGCGTGTGGGCCGAGCGCAACGGCGTCGGCGACTGAGACGAGCAGACGACCTGGTTGTCGGTGCACGACAAACGCCTCCTCGGCCCGGGGGCCGAGGAGGCGTCGATGTCGCGAGGGCGGTCAGGCCTTCTTGGTCTCCCAGAAGATCTCGGCGATCTCGTCGATCTTCGCCAGCAGCTGGTCGGCCACGTCGGCGTCGAGCGAGCCCTTGGCACCGGAGGCGCCGGCGAGCTTGGTCGCCTCGTTGACGAGCACGTGCAGCTGCGGGTACTTCTCGAAGTGCGGGGGCTTGAAGTAGTCGGTCCAGAGCACCCACAGGTGGTGCTTGACCATCTCGGCGCGCTGCTCCTTGATGATCAGCGCGCGGACGCGGAAGTCGGGGTCGTCGTTGTCGGCGACCTTGGCGATGATGCCCTTGATCGACTCGGCCTCGATGCGGGCCTGGGCGGGGTCGTAGACACCGCAGGGGAGGTCGCAGTGGGCCTGCACCTCGAGCGTGGGGGCGAACAGTCGCGCGAACATGCGTGTCCTCTCGTCGTGGGTATCAGCTGGTGATCCAGCACTGGTTGGGACACTACTCCGCATGACCGGCGCCGCGACCACCCCTCCAGATGGACGCCCCCGTGGCCGACTCGGCTGGGCGGTCGTCCGAGGCGACTCCATGTTGCCGACACCGCGCCCCGGTGACCGGCTCCTGGTCTCCTACCGCCGCCGGCCGGGTCCGGGGGACCTCGTGGTCGCCCGCTTCGTCGACGGGACCGTCGCGGTCAAGCGGGCCGTCGAGCGTCGTACGACGGGGTGGTGGCTGCTGAGTGACAACGCGA
>CAWGJR010000002.1:0-161150 GCA_963822915.1 uncultured Actinomycetota bacterium | reverse complement strand
TCGTCACCGCCGGGTACTCCGGGTTCCAGGCTGCAAATAACACGGTCGTGATGTCGGGCGTCCGCCCCGAGCAGCGGGGCGTCATCTCCGGCATGCTCAACCTGTCGCGCAACCTCGGGCTCGATCAGCGGGGCGTCCGTGCATCGGCGCAAGCTCGCGCCCGCGCCTCGGCGACGGTCGACGTCTGCGTCCGCGGACCCGGGGGCCGTCGCGCATGGCATGCGGTTCACCTTCGCGGTGGCAGCGCCTGACGGGCGTCGCGATCGTCCTCGCGGTTCGGGCCCGGACTCCCGCGTCGCGGCCGTTGACCTCCGCCGCGCGCGGCCCCGCGAACCGATGCCGCGCCGGCGTTGTCGTGATGGCTGCCGCATCTCGACCGGCAGGGATCGAGCGGAGCAGTCCCGACGGCCGGGCGCAGAACTTCCCCGTCGTGCTGATCGAGGCGTGCCCGAGGGTTCGCGACGAGCGCGAGATGGGAGCCCGCGGTGAACGGATGAGAGGCGTGCTGTCGGACGCAGATCGTGACGCACGCGCCGACCGGACCACGGCGGACCTCGAGCGGATCGAAGGCTGCCAAGCACTTTGAATTGGGCCGCGGCGAACTTGAGCGCCTACACTGATCTCGGCCCCCGGCGTCCCCGGAACGGCTCCCCCTCCGTTCCTCCCTGCGGGCCGCTTCATGCGCGGGCCGGGCCGTGCCGGTCAGGTGAGGAACCAGACGGGCAGCGCGTCGCCGGCCGAGACGCAGACGCCGTCCGGGTCGTTACCCGCGCACATGCGGAGGCCCGCGGGCCGCACGCCGTGCTCCCGCGCGAAGTGCTCGGCCGCCCCGGCGATCATCGCCCGCGCCTCCTTGGCCCGACCCGACTCGGGCGATACGCCCGATCGCCTCGAACACGCCGCGGATCAACTACCTCGCTCCAGCGGCCAGCTCGCGCACCCCTCGCACGAAGCAGGGAGCCGACTGGTAAACGCACCGGACGGTGGCCGCGTCTGAAGCTGACATGTCGGAGCCATTCGTGAGAAAGTGTTTTGCCGCGGGCACATGCCCCGAGAGGCACCCGGGGTCGGACGGGGCGACTGAGCAGCCGTTGGCGCCGTCGACTTACTTGAATCAGGAAATTGCTTTCACTAGCGAGCCTACCTCCCAGCTCTTTACACGCCAGACATTGATTCCCGCTCCGTGCGAGTGAATCGAAAGCTCGGTCAGACGCGACGCGTGGTGAAATCCTTGAAAGTGCAATTTATTGCGGGACAAAGCCGGGGCGAGCCGATGCCTTGAGGTGGGAAGCCGTCGAGGGAGGGACGAATGGACTCTTGATCGTCGACGGCCACGCCGACACGCGGGCTCGGCCGCGTCCTGTTCGGACTGGCCGGCCACCGGTTGCCGCGACCGCCGCGACCGCCGACGAGGCGATCGGCATCTGCGGTAGCGGCCGGTTCGACGTGCTGGTGTCGGAGCTGGCGTTGCCGGGCAGGCGGCGCAGGCACACGGCTGATGCGGGAGATGCGCAGCCGGCGGGACGGGCTGCCCGGCATCGCGTTCACGAGCCTGGCGTTCGCGGCCGACGTCGCCGACGCGCTCGCGGCGGGCTTCGGCCTGCACCTGGCCAAGCCGCTCGGGATTGAGACGCTGGTGTGCCCACGCGGAGACGCTGCGGGACGCGGCCCCTTGGCGGCGCGTTGCCTGAGAGGATGGCGGGGACCGGAAGGGACGAAGCAGCCGTCGGTTCGTCCCGTTGACGTCGACGAAGCGGTCGGCGACGTCACCGCCGAGGCGGCCATGAAGGTGATGAACTCGCAGCAGCAGGGCGGCCCTACGGCAAGGAAAGTTCCGGCCGGCCCGGACGGTGGCGGGACCGACGCGATCGGTGGCGTGCCGGTCAGTGTCGGACCCGGCCGCGTTCTGGGAGTCGGGCGTGGTCGGGCGGGTGTCGACGGGCTTCGACTGCGTGTGGGTCGGGTTGCGCCTGCCGACGCGGTGATGGCGTGCCGTGCGGGCCCGGCGGTGCCGGACGCGCGGCCACAACCTCCGGGTGCCGCCCGGCCGTTACCCCGAGTGCGGCAGCGAGGTTGCAATCGGCCCGCCGCACGCACACCCGCTTCCGCGGCGCTGCGACGCGAGTGGTCTGTGAACGACGGGGCTGGCGCGGATCGCCGGCCCATGATCCCGATCTCACCGAGCAGGACGATGACCTTCTCCCTTCAACAATCGATCGCGGTCCTCCGGCGAACGCCCCCCGTCCTGAAGTCGCTGCTCGGCGGGCTGGACGACCAATGGGTCCACGGCGACTACGGCGAGAAGACGTTCAGCCCGTTCGACGTCGTCGGGCACCTGATCCACGCCGACCGGACGAACTGGATGACGCGGCTCCGCGTGATCCTCGAGTTACGGCGAGGCGCAGCCGTTCCCGGCGTTCGATCGGTACGCCATGTACGAGGCCGACAAGGGCAAGTCGATCGACGAACTGCTCGAGACGTTCGCGGCGGTCGTCCGGGAACCTCGCGGACCTGAAGCGCTCAACCTGACGCCGAGATGCTCGACCGCCGCGGCACGCACCCGGCGCTCGGGCCGGCGACGCGCGAGCAACTGCTCGCGTCGTGGGTCGTTCACGACCTTGGACACACTCACCAGATCGCGAAGGCGATGGCGTTTCAGTACCGCGACGACGTCGGGCCGTGGGCGCCGTTCCTGACGATCCTGCCGGCCTCCGCGGCGACCTGAGCGTCGTCTCCGCGGGCCGGAAGTATCCCTTCCGTCCACCATTGAAACAGACCCGGTCGGTGTCCAGGCCTAGGGGCCTGCCCTCGGCTTGGCCTTCGTTTCGAGCCGAAGCTCGTGCTTGCTTTTCAGGCTGCTCATCAGGAGCGCGATCGACCGCAGCGCGTCGACGTGAGCGGCGGCGATCAACAGCGGTGACCGTCAACGGGACGGCCAGGATCGCCCCCGCGAGGCCCCACACCCAGCCCCAGAAGACGACCGACAGCAAGACGATCAGCGGGGAGAGCGAGAGATTCTTCCCCTGCCACAGCGGCGCTACGACGTAGCCGATGCCGGTCTCGATCACGATGATCCCGGCGGTGAGCACCAGCGCCCACCACGGGCCGAGCGTGACGAGCGTGATCAACACCGGCGGGATCATCGCGATGACCGAGCCGAGGTTGGGGATGAAGTTGAGGACGAAGAAGAGCAGGCCCCACGCGAAGGCGAGCGGCACGCCCAGCAGCCACATGAACGTGCCTTCGATGACGCCGGACATCAGGCTGATCAGCGTCTGCGTGAGCAGGTACTGGCGGAGCTTCTGCGAGACGGCGCGGCTGGTGTCGACGATCCGCAGGGCGCGGTCCTCCGAGAAGGCGGCGTGCGTCTTCTCGCCCCACTGTCGGGCCTCCGTGAGCAGCATCGCCGTGAAGAAGAAGATCAGCGTGAGGAAGCCCAGCAGCGTGTAGGCGGAGGTGAAGCCGAAGGTGATGTACTGCTTGACCCAGTCGGGCAGGCCGTCGCCGTCGATGCCGAACGTGGACGAGCTGACGGGGATGCCGGCGGCGTTGAGGCGGTGCGCGGCCGCGCCGAGCAGGTCGGCGACGGCCGACGTGTACTGCGGCGCACTGTTGATCGCGAACGCCGCCTGCCGCCGCGATCGCGCCGAAGAGGATGCTCGCCGCCACGACGACGGCGGCCATGCTGACGGGCATCGCGAGCCAGCGCGACTTGGTCCCCACCCACCGATAGAGCGGCCAGACGATCGCCGCCGCGAAACAGGACGCCGCGAGCGGCATCGAGACGACGTAGGTGACGCGGAGAAACCACGTCAGCGCCAGCGTCGTGAGGATGGCGAGGAGGATCGTCTGGGCTTTCTTGAGGTCCATTGGCGTCGCTGTTCAGAAGGTCCGCACTTGCCCCTTCACGCGGTGTTGTACGGCGGGGAGGAATACGCGGCAGGTCGCATTTGGGCAGGAGATGAAGGCCGAACGTTACGCGCCGGCACGCGAAAGGTGTTCCGGGAGGCACGGAAAGCGACGCTGCCCCGGTTGCGGCGGCCGCACTCCTCACTGACGTTTGAAGCGGACGGTCTTGCCCTCCTTGTATCGGATGATGAGGTCGTCGCCGTCGAAGGAGTAGTTCACGCTCGTGCCGCCTCGGATCGCCTCCGACGAGATCACGTCCCCCCGCACCTCGTAGCTGCCCGTCTTGTCCGCACCTGCCCAGCGAACGGGATGTCCGACTAGGCCGCGAGGTGCATCGGCCCCTCTTTGCGGAACGTGAGCTTGATGTCTACGTCGCCCATCTTCGCCCTGGTCTTTGGCGAACCACGTGCCGAGCAGCCGCTTCGCCGACGACGAGCACACCGACGCACGCGTCGTGGCGGGGGTCGCTCGAGAGGTGGCTTGCCGTGTGGGCGGCACGCTCTCCGACGGGGCGTCGCTGCAACCGAGGTGCAACATGGACACGAAGATCAGCAAGAAGAGAGCGGTTCGCATTCGGACCTCGTATGAGTGTCGATGGCAAAGCTCGACCAAGAGCAATGGAAGTTCGGCTGATCGAGCGACATCGGCACTTCAGTCGATCGCCGCCGGGCATAACGTCGCGACGGCAGCCCCATCCTGGCGTGGAGGTCAGCAACGCTGCCCGGCGAGGTTAGCGGCAGGCACGCGAGCGGCACGGCGTTGACGGGCCGTTTCTCGGCAGATCAGTCGGGCGGCGGTGCCTGCGGCCGCCCGGCGTGTCGCGACGGCTGTTCGAGTCGTTCGAGGAGTTGGCAGGCCGACGATCTCGAACGTCGCGGACGCGACGCCGATGCCCGCCGCGTCCAGCGCGGCGAGGATGTCGCGGGTCATCGCGTCCTTCAGGTCGCGGACGCCGTGGTCCTCGGCGATGAAGCGGACGGTCAGTTCGAGCCAGTTGTCGGTCATCCGCATGTAGACGCGCGGCTTCAGGTCCGACGGGCTTCGCGGCGTAACGTCGCTCAAGTTCCTTCAGCGCCGCCTCGCCCAGCTCGGCGATCTTCACCGTGTGCCGCCCGGCCGCGTCGAGCAGGATGCGCTCGACGGCCGCGCGGTCGTCCTTGTAGGAGACGGGCACGGTGATCTCCTCCCAGATGTAGGGGAAGTCGCGGGTGTAGTTGAAGACCGGCTCGTCGAAGACCTTCGCGTTGGAGACCGTGACGATGCGGCCGGTGTACTGGCGGCTCTTGACCCACATCGCCGGGTCGGCGTTCTGGACCGGCGGCGGCTGGCCCATCTCCATGATCGTCGTCTGCATGAAGCCCGAGCGCGATCACGTCGCCGCGCACGCCGCCCATGACGATGCGGTCGCCGACGTTGAACGTCTGGCCGCGCAGGATCAGGACGTAGCCCGCCAGCGCCGTGACGACCCGCTGCAGCGCGAAGGCGAGGCCGGCGGTGACCAGGCCCAGCGCCGTCGTCAGCCGCGTCGGGTCGTCGAACCAGATCGAGGCGATGCCGACGATCAGCGACGAGCGCGGTGAAGACGTGGATGCCCTGGCGGGTCCAGAACGCCGTCCGCTCGCCCGCCGCGGTCACGCTGTGCGCGAGCCGCCGCAGCAGCTTGCTGATCGCGATCAGGACGGCGATCAGGACGAGCGTGAACAGGAGCTTCTTGCCGTTCTCCGCGTTGAAGCCGACGAGCTTCACGCCGAAGAGTTCCAGCGCCCGGTTGGGGCCGACGAACTCGATCACGCTTGCCAGCATCGGTCCCGCCAGAAGGGTCGTGGGTCTCGATCGGACGACGAAGCCCGATCACGCGGCCGAGGCCATCTTCCGGCACGACTCGGCACACCGGCGGCAGGCGTCGGCGCACCGCTTCATCATCTCGTCGCCGCCGCCGATCCGCTCGCAGTCCTCCGCGCACCGCTGGCAGACCTCGGCGCAGGCCCGGCACGTGTGCACGTGCAGCGGCGAGCCGCGCAGCATGAAGTCGGCGCTGGTCGCGCAGATCTGCACGCAGTCCTCCATCAGCCGGATGTGCGCCTGCTCGGCGTGCTTGCCGCCCATGCCGAGGCAGTGCTGGATCGTCTTGAGGCAGATCTGATGGCACGTCGAGCACTCGTCGATGCACTGCTGCATGTTCTGGTTCATCGGGGTCATGGGGCGATCCTTTCGGAGGAGCTGCGAGGTGGTGCTGCCGAACGATCCGGCATCAGGACATTAGCCCTGTGCTGCCCAGAGTCAGTTGGAGTTCCGGCTCGACGAAATGAGACTGTCGGTGTCGCCGGGCGAATGGCGGAGGTCGAGGGCCGTTTCGCGATGCTATTTCGGGGCGACCACGAGAGGCAACCGAGGAAATGCGAAACCTCGCCGAGCCACAACGGGACGCAGGAGGCAGCGGCGTCGTCGCGCTCCGACGAGTTGAGCCGCGCCAGACTTCGATCGTGATCGAAGGTAGATGGCGGCACGACGGTCGCGACCGCCGACGGAGCAAAGGGTCAGCTTGACCAGGGTCGGACGGCGGACACGCTCAGCGCGACTCTCGCCACCGGTCTGGTGATCACGACCGCCTCGACTTCAGCTTAGATCCGGCACGTATGTGGGGCCGCTCGCCTCAGGGCTGCGGCGCAGCGTCCAACTTCGCACTAGCACTCGCGGATTCCGAAGAGGCTGTGGCCCTCGGTACCAGGAGGCGAACGCGGCATGCGCGGAGCTTCGGATCGCGGCCTCGGCGGCCTTCAGTTCCCCCTTGGCGGCCTCCAGCATTTCGCCGCGGCGGCCGTCGCCGGGTCGAGTTCGGTACGCCTCGGTCAGATTGCGGAGGCTCTCGTTCGGATGCCGCATCTGAAGTCGGCGGCGCACAGGTTGTCATGAAGAAGCACCGCTGGGGCTGGGGATGTTGGCGTAAGGCTGGTCGGCCTGCGCGTGACCTCCAGGAATCGCGCGGCGGACGCGGCGGTCCCGTTGAGGATCGCCGTCACCTGGTCGTCGGCCTCGTTGTCCCGGCGACGATGCGGTACGTCCGCCCCGCGACCGTTCGTTGCCGGAGGTCCTTCAACGGCGCGGCCGATACGGCTTGCCGAACGCGTCGCGCAGCATGGCGATCGCCCGCCGGTAGCGGAGGTCCTGGAAGACGTACTGCCGCGGTGATGAACGAGAGGTCCGCCCGCTTCGGCTGCCAGAAGGCGTCGTAATAGTCGCGGTAGATCTTCGCGGCGGCGTCCGCGTGCTCGGGCCGAAGTATTCGCGCAGAACGTTGCGAGATACGCGTCGCTGGTAGCCGTCGAAGTCCCACATCATCGCCGCGAACGCCGAGGTTCGAAGAGGTGCTCGCGGATGTTCCCCGTGTTCACGACGCCGAACACAGCGGGTGCTGCGACCTCGACGCTACGTAGCGGAAGTTCGCCTCCATCTTCCACGGCCCCTCGGCGGGGGCGAGGTGGCTGCCGGTCGAGGTGAACTGGTAGTTGAAGTAGTAGCCGAGCGGCTGGTCGCCCCCGGTCGGGCAGTTGCCGGAGGTCGTCGTTGGGAAGTGGTCGCGCGCGGGCGGCGACGTAGGTCCAGACACGTTCGGTCCGGCCGGCGGCGGAGCAGGCCCCTGCGACAGCAGGTCGGACAGCTCGTCGTAGAAGATCGTGCGGAACTGACGTCGGCGTTGCCCGTCACCTCCCTGACGATCGCCAACTGCCGGGCCATCATCCGGGTGATGATCGCCGCCCGCTCCTGCATCGAGTCGGGGCGCGTCCGGAAATCGACCCAGAACGGCCGATCGTTGTGCCCGCGGAAGCCGATGACCCAGACGCATCTCCAGCTCGTTCTTCACGACGCTCTCGACGTGATAGCGCCAGAACTCCTCCAGCGCTTCGAGGTTGGCGACCGACAGTGCCGGGGCCGGCCTTTCGCACCTTCTCCAGTAGTCCTCCCACGCTCGAGCGAGGCGTTCAGCGGGCTGTGGTGGTGCGAGGTGTTGACGAGGCCGATGTCGCGGATCAGCCGCGACGTCGTGGGCACGCTGACGGAGTAATCGTTCGCCGTTGTCGGACCCACTCGATCGTGTTCACCTTCGATCGCAGCGCCGCCTCGAGCCACATCGCGTCGTTCTCCGGCGCCCGCGTCGCCAACGTCACCAGGTCCGTGTCGTTCGGGAACCACGCGCGGTACTTCACGCGGCGGCGGCCCGACGCTTGATGTCGAGGCTCCCGGCACCTCGATCGCGGTTCGCGCGGTCGCCTTGCCAACCGCTGTAGAACCAGAATGGCGGCACGCCGAGTACCTGCTCGGCGAACGTGTAGATCGCGTAGATCGTCCCGCGGCAGTCCGCGCCCTGCAGGACGATGCGGGCTTGCCCGCTGACTTGTCCACGAACACGCGGTGCGCCTCCCAACCCGTGATCGGCTCGACCTGCCGATCGACGGTCGAGTCGACGATGCGGATGCCCGCCTCGTCGGCGTCGGCCAGCGGCTTGATCGGCGACTTCTGGCCCAAGACCTTCTCGAGGTCTCGCTGGAGGGCGAGCACCGGCGGTGGACCGGCGTGCCCGGTAGGGCGGACTGTAGATCGGCACGCCGCCGACGAGCTTGACGGTCGGCCCGCGGCCCGCGCGGGCGGGGCGAGCAGCAACACGACAAGCACGATCACGAACGAGCACAACGGCGGCCGGACGCGACCGCGCGAAGTCCGTCTTGACAGTTGTTCCACGGGTATCACATCGTTGCGCTAAGGGGTCTCGACGGCTGCTTCGTCAGCCACGCGGCTGCGTGGGGACGGAGATCCCCCTCGCCGGGCGCAGCCTAACGGTTCAGCCGGTACTGCGAGTCGACCCGTCCCTTTTCGTCAGCCCCTCCCGACACTTGTCGTAGGAACAGGCTGCAGGCGTCTCGCCACTTGCCGGCGTGGACCGCTTGTAGCGGCGAGCTTTTCGGCCACGGCAGCGTGACGCTCGGGGTCGATCTTGTCCGCTAACCCGCTCCACTGCTCGCCGAAGGTTCCGCCGCCCGTCGCGCACCGTCGAAGTACTCGTCGTAGAGCGTCTGGATCAGCGTGCGGCCGTCGCCCATTCGATGGGCGTACGGAAGGCGGTGGAAGAACAGCAGCAACGACCTCGGCGTCGTCTCGACCCGCTCGAAAGCCGCGGCGACGTCCGCCGCGTACTGCCCGGCGTACTTGCTCCCGCTGGCCACGGAGCGGTCGTACCCGATGCCGTCCGCGTCCGCGTGGTGGTACGCATTCCGGATTTGGGGCGCGGGACCGAAGTCCGACGGGTCGTGCATCATCCCGAGGCCGAGCGGCGAGGTGTAGGATTCGTAGATCGTGCGGGAGGTGGTGAGCATCGACCCGATCGTCTGGACGACGGCCGGATCGTTGCCGAACGTCAGCCGCGTCCACTCCTCGGCGAGGCAGCACGGGGCCAATGTCGGATCCCACGCGAGACGCCCGGCGGCGTAGGCGTTGCTCATCGCCAGATGGTGTCCGTCCAGTTCGCGTCGTCGCCCCAGTTCAGTACGACGGCGATGCCCTGACGCGGGTGGGACGCGAGGACTTGGCGACCGTCGATCCGGCGGCGCCGCGATGGGTGTCGAAGTCCAACACCTCGCACACATCGGCGCGAGGAAGCACAGGTGGACGTTCTGGCCGGTGTACTCCTGGCTGCCCTGGATCTCGAGCATCAGGTTCGTGCGCGGCATTGCCCCGAAGCAACGGGTGGACCGGCTCGCTGACCTGAAAGTCGAGCGGCCCGTGCTTCACCTGCACGACGACGTTGTCGGCGTCGCCACACCGCAGGATCTTCTGTTCAAACCGCATTGAAAGGAAGGAAACTCCGATGCCCGGCTCGCCCACCGCGGATCCGACCGGTCTGCACCGTGTGCTCGACCGTCCGCTCGTCCTGCCCCAGGCAGCACAGCGCCTCGACACGACACCATCGCTGTGGCCCGACGAGGTGCGGATCCGGGTCGAGAAGCTCAACCTCGACGCGGCGTCCTTCCGTCAGCTCGAGCGCACGCACAGCGTCGACGGTCGCCCCGACGGCGACGCCGTGCGTGCCGCGGTCCTGGCGATCGTGGCCGAGCGCGGCAAGATGCAGAACCCCGAGACCGGCTCCGGCGGGATGCTCGTCGGCACCGTCGAGGAGGTCGGGCCCGACTCGCCGCTCGGGCTGGCGGTCGGCGACCGCGTCGCCACCCTGGTCTCCCTGACCCTGACCCCGCTCGTCATCGAGGACGCGCTGGTTGCCTGGGACGGGCTGGGGGAGCAGGTGCCCTGCGACGGGTACGCCGTGCTGTTCGGCCGCTCGATCGCAGCCGTGCTGCCCGACGACCTCCCCGTCGACCTGAGCCTGTCGGTGATGGACGTCTGCGGTGCCCCGGCCCTGACCGCCCGCGTCGTCGAGGAGTACGTCGACGCCGGTCGCGCGCCGGTGGTGGCCGTCATCGGCGGTGCCGGCAAGTCCGGCTCGCTCAGCCTCGCAGCCGCCCGACGGGCCGGCGCGGCGCGCACCATCGGCGTCGTGCCCCACCAGGGCGAGGCCGACCTCCTGACGGGCGCCGACCTGGCGGACGCGGTGACGATCGCCGATGCCCGCGACCCGATCGCCCTGCGTGACGCCGTCACCGCCGCCGGCGGGCCGGCCGACGTCACGGTGGTGTGCGTCGACGTGCCCGGGTGCGAGGGTGGCGCCGTGCTCTCCACCGCCGATCGCGGCACGGTCATCTTCTTCTCGATGGCGACCTCGTTCTCCGCTGCCGCCCTCGGCGCCGAGGGGCTCGCGGCCGACGTCCGGATGCTCGTCGGCAACGGCTACGTGCCCGGCCACGCCGCCCACGCCCTCGAGCTGCTGCGCGGCGACGCCGGCGTGCGAGGACTCTTCGAACGGCGTCTCGACCATGGCTGAACGACTGGTGCTCCGAGGTGGCGCGATCGCGATCGAGCTCCGGGCGCTCCGGCCACGGCGGTCGGCATCGAGGACGGCGTCATCGCCTTCATCGGCACCGACGACCAGGCGGCCGGATGGATCGGCACCGGCCCCGATGCTCCGACGGTGGTCGAGCTCGAGGGTGCTCTCGTGGCCCCCGGCCTTCGTCGATGCCCACGTCCACACCGTGCGCACCGGATTCGCCCGTACCGGTCTCGACCTCACGGGCCTGCCGAGCCTCACCGCCTGCCTCGACCTCCTGGCTGCCTTCGCGGCCGCCCACCCCGACGACGGCGTCGTCGTCGGCCAGGGCTGGGACGAGACCGACTGGCCCGAGGTCGTCCGCCGACCGGTGCCGAGCTCGAGCGCGCCGCCCCGGGGCGTCGGACCTACCTGACGCGCGTCGACGGACACTCCTCGGTCATCTCCCCGGCCCTCGCCTCGCTGGTCCCGGGGCTGGAGGCCCTGGCGGGCTGGACCGAGGACGGTCGGGTCGAGCGCGACGCCCACCACGCCGTGCGCAACACCCTGGAGACGCTCATCGGCGACGCCGAGCGGCTCGAGGCCGCCCGGGCGGCGTGCCGCGCGATGGCCGCTCAGGGGATCGTCGGCTTCCACGAGAACGCCGCCCCCACATCGGGCCGGAGTCGGAGATCGAGCTCGTCCGCCAGGCCGCCTCCGAGGCCGGGCTGCACGCGACCGTCTACTGGGGCGAGCTGATGGCCGATCGACACCGCGCGGCGCCTCGGCGTCGCCGGTCTCGCGGGCGACCTGGTCGCCGACGGCGCGTTCGGCTCCCGCACGGCGGCGCTGGGCGCCCCCTACAGCGATGCGCCCGGCAGCTGCGGTCACGCCTACGTCACCGCCGAGCAGGTCCGCGACCACGTCGTGGCCTGCACCGACGCCGGGCTGCAGGCGGGCTTCCACGTGATCGGCGACGGCGCCCTCGAGGAGGTCGCCACCGGCTTCGAGCTCGCCGCGGCGATCCTCGGCGACCGGATCGACGCGGGCCATCGGCTCGAGCACGTCGAGCTGCCGTCGTCACGCGTCATCGACGTCATCGACCGGCTCGGGATCATCTGCAGCGTCCAGCCGATGTTCGACGCCCTGTGGGGCGGCCCGGACGGCATGTACGCCGCCCGGCTGGGGGACCGCTGGCGTGACACCAGCCCGTTCGCACGCCTGGGCCGCAACCTCGCCTTCGGCTCCGACTCCCCGGTGACGGCGCTGGGCCCGTGGGCGGCGATCCGCGCCGCGGTCCACCCGCACCTCCCCGAGCACGCGATGACCCTGCAGAACGCGTTCCGCGCCCACACCAGCGGCGGATGGGGCGCCGCCGGCATCTCCGCCGGCGATCTGACGATCGGTGCTCCGGCCCACCTCGCGGTCTGGGACGTCCCGTCCGGACTGACGTCCGAGCGTCTGCCCGACCTGACCCCCGGTGCCGACCTCCCGATCCTGCGCCGGCTCATCTCGGACGGACGCACCATCCACCACCAGGAGAAGACATGACGGGCAAGCTCGACCTCGACCCGGCCACCGTCCGCCACGCCCGCAGCCTGGCCCGCAAGGCCGGCCGCCCGATCGTGTCGATGGCCAAGAAGCACACCACCGTCTCGGTCGAGCGCGCCACGCTGCGCCTGGCCGGGCTGGGTGGCGCCGACGAGGAGGGCACCCCCTGGGTCAACCGGCTCATGGACGTCGTGCGTGCCGACGTCGGCCTCGAGCACGGCGCCGCCCTCCCGGTCTGGGACGCCCTGCTCCGGGGGGAGGGGGACGACCTCACCGTCCTGGCCCAGAAGGCGGCCGCCGGCTCGGTGACGTTCCGCATCCCGGAGGGCAAGGACGCCACCCGGGCCCGCGCCGCCAGCCTCAAGCAGGTCGGTGCCGGGATGCGACGCATCGATGCCCGCCGGCGCGAGCGCGAGCGCCTGATCAAGCGCCACGGCGACGCGCCTCGCCAACCCTGGATCTACCTGATCGTCGCGACCGGCGACATCTACGAGGACATCCCGCAGGCGCAGCAGGCCGCGCGCGAGGGTGCCGACGTGATCGCGGTGATCCGCTCCACCGGCCAGTCCCTGCTCGACTTCGTGCCCGAGGGCGCCACCCGCGAGGGCTTCGCCGGCACCTACGCCACCCAGGAGAACTTCCGCCTCATGCGGGCCGCGCTCGACGAGACGAGCAAGGAGCTCGGCCGCTACGTGCGCCTGACCAACTACGCCAGTGGTCTGTGCATGCCCGAGATCGCCGCACTCGCCGGCCTCGAGCGACTCGACATGATGCTCAACGACTCGATGTACGGGATCCTGTTCCGCGACATCAACCCCGTGCGCACCTTCGTCGACCAGCGCTTCAGCCGCCAGGTGCACGCCCGTGCCGGGATCATCATCAACACCGGCGAGGACAACTACCTCACGACCGCCGACGCCATCGAGGCCGCGCACACCGTCACCACGAGCCAGCTCCTCAACGAGTTCTTCGCCAAGGAGGCCGGCCTCGAGGACTGGCAGCTCGGCCTGGGCCACGCCTTCGAGATCGACCCGGCGATCCCCGACTCCTTCCGCATGGAGCTGGCCCACGCGCTCCTCGCTCGGGAGGTCTTCCCCAAGGCGCCGCTGAAGTGGATGCCTCCGACCCGTCACATGACCGGCGACGTCTTCAAGGGCAACCTGCTCGACGGCTTCTTCAACCTCGCCGGCGCGCTCACCGGACAGAGCATCCTGCTGGTCGGGATGATGACCGAGGCCGTCGTGACCCCCTGGTTGTCCGACCGTGACGTCGCGCTGCAGAACGTCCGCTACGTGCTCGACGCAGCCGGATCGCTGCACGAGGACTTCCACCCGAGCCCCGGTGGATTCATCGCCACGCGGGCCCGGCAGGTCCTCGCCGAGTCGATCGAGCTGCTCGACCGGATCGTCGAGGACGGCATGCTCGACGCGATCGCCGACGGCACGTTCGGGCTGATGAAACGTCCCGCCGACGCGGGGCGCGGACTCGAGGGGGTCGCGGCGAAGGCACCCGACTACTACAACCCCGCCAGCGACCTGCTCGAAGAGGGAAAGGCCCGATCGTGAACGACATCCCCAGTCCCCAGGCCGAGATCATGGTGCCGTACGGCGACACCCGTGGCGACGGCATGGTGCAGCTGAGCTTCACGCTGCCGATGGCGCACTCCAAGGTGGCCGAGGGGGCCGCCGCCCAGCTGGCCAACAAGATGGGCATGGACCCCGCCCTCGTCGTCCACGCCAAGCCGATGGGCCCGGGCTTCACGTTCTTCGTCGTCTACGGCCGGGTCAACCACGTCGTCGACCCCAGCCAGGTGGTCGTGGTCGAGCGCGACTACCCGTTGCTGACTCCGAAGGAGGTCAACAGCGCGGTCAAGACACGCCTGCGCCGCCGGCTGACGGTCGTCGGCGCCTGCATCGGCACCGACGCCCACACCGTCGGCATCGACGCGATCCTCAACATCAAGGGGTTCGCGGGCGAGAAGGGGCTGGAGTACTACCGCGAGCTGAAGGTGGTCAACCTCGGCGCGCAGGTCTCGGTGCCGCACCTCGTGGAGCGGGCCCGCGCCGAGAAGGCCGATGCGGTCCTGGTCTCCCAGGTGGTCACCCAGCGCGACGCCCACCTGCTCAACACACGGGAGATGTCCGCGGCCTTCCGCGAGTCCTACCCCTCCGCCAAGCGCCCGCTGCTCATCGTGGGTGGCCCCCGCTTCGACGAGACCATGGCCGACGAGCTCGGTGTCGACCGCATCTTCAGCAGGGGGACGACGCCCGGCGAGGTCGCCTCCTTCATCACCCACCGGCTCGCACCGAGCCCCACCAGGAGCGCCTCATGAGTGACCCCACCGGAGACCCGCGCGAAGGCACCACCGTCGTGCACCGCCGCTACGTCCCGTACTCCCACGCCCACTACGCCGGCGACCTGGTCGACGGCGCCTACGGACTCGGGCTGTTCGGCGACGTCGCCACCGAGCTGTGCATCCGGACCGACGGCGACGAGGGCCTCTTCGCCTCCTACTCCGACGTCCAGTTCATCGCGCCCGTGCGCGCCGGTGACGTGCTCGAGGTGACCGCCGTGCTCGTCCGCGCGGGCTCACGCTCGCGCCAGATGGACTTCACCGTCCACGTCGTGGCCCGCGGTGCGGCCACCGAGGACCGGCCGGAGCGGCCGCCGTGCTCGAGCCTGCACTGCTGGCCACGACCGCGCGCGGCACCGTCGTCGTCCCCTGACATCGACGCAGCACAGGTCCTCGGCATGTCGGGACACGACACGCCGTCAGCGATGACTAAATCGATGACTATTTCGCCGACAGGGCCGTGCGCCTGACCTGCGCCTTTGCGCGTCGTCGCAGGTCAGGGGCTGGTTGACACTCGCTGCGACCGACGTAAGTCTGTGCCGTCCGCTCATGCAGGTCGTGGCAGGTGGACCGACGTCCGAGTGGCCGGGGTCGGAGGGGTGTAGCGCCAACATCCTGACGCCGTGGTTCGCGGAGGTCGGTCCGCTCCATGAGAGCGAGGCACGGGAGGACCCCCACACCTGAGACAACGACCCCGCCACGGCAGCCCGTCGTGCGTGGTGGACGGCCGAGGGAGTGGACGGGTCCTCCCGGTGCCCTGCACGCCTGCGGGTACGGTTCGATGGTGCTCGCCCGGTTGCTCGTCGCCCTGGTCTCCGGAGCCGTCCTCTCGCTGGCCTTCGAGCCGGTGGCCGTGGCCTACCTCATCCCGATCTCGCTCGCGGGCCTCGCGCTGACCACCAGGGGCGTGGGCATCCGCGCCGGCTTCGCGGTCGGCCTCGTCTTCGGGATCGGCTTCTACTTCCCCCACATCTACTGGATGAGCTCCTCCATCGGCCTGGCCGCCTGGCTCGCCCTGGCCGGCATCGAGGCCTTCTTCCACGGTCTCTTCGGCGCCGTGGCGAGCCTCCTGCACCGCCTGCGGGCCTGGCCCTTCTGGTTGGCCGGCGCCTGGCTCACGATGGAGTTCACACGGAGCACCTGGCCCTTCAGCGGCATGCCGTGGGGCCGTCTGGGATTCGGGGTCGTCGACACTCCGCTGGCCCCGGCGCTGGCCTACGTCGGGGTCAACGGCGTCTCGTTCGTCGTGGCCGCCCTCGGCTTCCTGCTCGCCCGCCTCGCGCTGGCCTCCCGCGGTGACGAACGGCTCCTGGCCGCGGTCGGCCTCGTCGGGCTCGCATCGGTGGCCGTCGTGCCCTCGGTCGTCCCGTGGACGCTCTCGACCCGCACCCAGGCCACCGTGGCCGCCGTCCAGGGCAACGTGCCCGGGGCCGGCAACGACATCCTCGAGGACTTCCGGGGCGTGACCCAGAACCACGTGGACGCCACCGTCGCGCTGTCCGACGCCGTCGCGGCCGGCACCGTCGCGCAGCCCGACTTCGTGGTGTGGCCCGAGAACGCCACGGCGGTCGACCCGTTCCTCGATGCGTCGACCAACGCCCAGATCACCACCGCCGTGCACGCCATCGGCGTCCCGATCATGGTCGGCGCGATCGTCGACGCCGGCCCCGACCACATCTACAACCAGGGCATCGTGTGGGACCCGGTCTCCGGCGCCGGTGACCGCTACACCAAGCGTCATCCGGTGCCGATGGGGGAGTTCATCCCCTTCCGAGGACTCTTCGAGAAGGCCGGCCTGACCGACAGCGGGCAGCTGGCCCGCATCGGGCGCGACATGCTCGCCGGGACCCGTACGACGCCGCTCGTCGTGGCCGGGGTACCCGTGGCGGACTCGATCTGCTTCGACATCGCCTACGACGACGGGCTCGCGGTGCAGCAGGAGAACGGCGCCGAGCTGCTCACGGTGCAGACGAGCAACGCCAGCTTCATCTTCACCGACCAGATCGAGCAGCAGTTCGCGATGACGCGGGCGCGGGCCCTGGAGTCGGGCAAGTACGTCGTGGTCGCTGCGACCAACGGTGTCTCCGGGGTGATCGCGCCGGACGGGTCGGTCGTGGACCGCACCCAGCGACTGACCCAGGAGGTCCTCGTCGAGACCGTCGACCTGCGCCCCGGGCTCACCCCCGCGGTCCGGGTGGGTCGCGTCCTCCCGGTGCTGAGCGCCGTGTCGACGGCCGTGGGCGTGCTGGTGGGATGGGTCGCCTACCGTCGCGCGCGCCCGGCGGACCCCGCTCCGCGACGCCAGCGCACGCGCGGCCGCAAGCGTGACCAGGAACCGCTGGAGGATCCCCGTGCGCCACGTCCGCCCTCCGACATCGGCTCCGGGGCCGGTGTCGGCGGACCCCAGGACTGACCTCGTGCCCCGGATCGTCATGGTCGTCCCGACCTACAACGAGGCCGAGAACCTCGCCTGGGTCATCGCCCGTCTCCGAGCGGCGCAGCCGGGGGTGGAGGCCCTCGTCGTCGACGACGAGTCGCCCGACGGCACCGGGGCCGTCGCGGAGGGGCTCGCCGCCGCCGACCCCGGCGTGCACGTGCTGCACCGCAGTGCCAAGGGGGGACTGGGCGCGGCGTACCTCGCCGGCTTCGCGTGGGCCCTCGAGCGGGGCTACGACGTCATCGGGGAGATGGACGCCGACGGCTCGCACCAGCCCGAAGAGCTCGACCGGCTCATCGAGGCGATCGAGCAGGCGGACCTCGTGATCGGCTCGCGGTGGGTCCGCGGCGGCTCGGTGGTCAACTGGCCCGTGCGCCGTGAGCTGCTCTCTCGGGGCGGCAACCGCTACGTGCGCCTGATCCTGGGGGTCTCCGTGCGCGACGCCACGGCGGGCTACCGCCTCTTCCGCCGCGCGACGCTGGAGAAGATCGACCTGGCACAGGTGCGTTCGACCGGGTACGTGTTCCAGACCGACCTGGTCTGGCGCACCCTGCACTGCGGGCTGGTGGTGCGCGAGGTGCCGATCGAGTTCGTCGAGCGGGTGCGCGGCGACTCGAAGATGAGCGGCGCGGTGGCGGTCGAGTCGCTCAAGCGCATCACCGAGTGGGGTCTGCGCGAGCGTCGCGACCGGGCGCGCCGGTGGTGGTCGCGGCGACGAGCACGAGTCACGGGCGCGCCCCTTGGCCGACGCCTAGACTGACCCCATGGCTCGTCGTCGTCGCGTCGGATGGTTCGTGCTGCTGGCCTTCGTCGTCATCCCGATCATCGAGATCTACGTCCTGATCCAGGTGGGTCAGGCCATCGGGGCCTGGTGGACCATCGTCCTGCTCGTCCTCGACAGCGCGCTGGGCACGTGGTTGATCAGGCGGGAGGGTGCGCGGGCGTTCGCCGCGCTGCGCTCGGCCCTCGAGAGCGGACGGATGCCGGGTGACGAGCTCGCCGACGGGGCACTGATCCTCATCGGCGGCACCCTGATGCTCAGTCCGGGCTTCGTGCTCGACGTCCTCGGGGTGCTGCTCATCCTGCCCGTCACCCGACCCCTGTTCCGCGGGGTCCTCTCGCGCGTGGTGACCCGTCGGCTCACCGTCGTCGGCCCGATGCCGTCCGGACAGACGACTCGCCCCGGACCCGGGTCCGAAGGACCCGTCGTCCGGGGCGAGGTGGTCGACGACTGAGAGGTACGCCGGAGCCGTCAGGCGGTGGCGCGACGCTTCTTGGTCGAGCGGTGCAGGTGTGCCGGGCCGATCTGGCCTCCCCGCAGCAGGTCGAGCCGTTCCTTGAGGATGTCCTCGAGCTCCTTCTCGGAGCGACGCTCGAGCAGCATGTCCCAGTGGGTGCGGACCGGCTTCTCGGCCTTGACCTCCTTCTGGATACCTGCCGTGCTGAGGCCCTCGGCCCCACACCTCGGGCACTCCCAGACGGCGGGGATGTCGGCCTCGACCGACATGGTGATCTCGAACTCGTGGGCCTGGGGACAGCGGTATCCGACCTGCTGACGGGCGGCGAACTCAATGCCCCGCTCGTCCTCGAAACTCTGACCTCCGAGCCGTGCGCCACGCAAAGTGCGCTCTGCCATGAGGCACCTCCAACCTGTGTCGGCGTGGTCTGACGATCGGGCGGGAGCGCCCGACTCTTCCTCAACGGTACCCACCTCACCCACATTCCACGCCTCACCTGTAGGGCCGACTTCCTGGAATCCCTGCGGTCAGAGGGGCGGGTGGAGGAAAAGGTCCGGGGCACGGCGTTCCCGGCCTCCCGGATCCCGCGCTCGGCGTCGAGCCGGAGCAGGAGGGCGGCGCCGATCACGAAGAACGCGATCAGCGCGAGCAGGGCCGGGCGGTAGGAGCCGGTGAGCTGGAAGACCAGCCCGAACGTCAGCGTCCCCAGCCACGACGTGCCGCGCTCGCAGGCGTTGTAGAGCGCGAAGTACTCGCCCTCGCGGCCGCGGGGGATGAGCAGGCTGAAGAACGACCGCGACAGCGCCTGGGTGCCGCCGAGGACCAGGCCGATGCCGACGGCGACCAGGACGAAGAGGGGCACGTTCCTCTCGGGGAGGAGGAAGGCCAGGACCACGATCGCGATCCAGGCGAAGGTGCCCCACAGGATCGGTCGGTAGCTGCCGTAGCGCGCCGCGATGCGCCCGAACAGCAGCGCGCCGCCGAAGGCCACGAACTGGATGAGCAGGATCGTGCCGATCAGGACGCTGGTGTCGAACTTCAGGGTCTTCTCACCGTAGGTCGACGCTGCGTAGATGACGGTCTGGATGCCGTCGTTGAAGAACAGGTACGCCGCCAGGAAGATCAGCGTCTGCGGGTAGTTGCGCAGGTCCTTGAGGGTCCGGAAGAGCTGTCCGAAGCTGCGGGAGAGCAGGCTCCCCTCCACCGCCTCGACCGCCACCGGGGCGCGGTTGCGCAGCCGGACGAACGGGATGACCGTGAAACCGGCCCACCACAGCGCCGCCGAGAGCAGCGAGATCCGGACGGCGAGCTCCTTGTCGAGACCGAGGGGCCCGACCTGGACCAGCACCAGGTTGACGAGCAGGAGGGTCCCGCCGCCGAGGTAGCCGAAAGCCCATCCGCGCGAGGACACCTCGTCGCGCTCGTCCTCGGTCGAGATGTCGACGAGGATGGCCGAGTAGCTGACCAGCGAGCACCCCGCGAGCACGCTGCTCACGACCACGGCCACCGCACCGACCTGCCACTGGTCGTCGCGCATGAAGAACAGCAGCGAGGCGCTGGCCGAGCCCGCCCAGGCGAAGCCGGCCATGTGCAGCTTCTTGCGGGGCGAGCGGTCGACGATCGCGCCGACCACCGGCAGCACGAAGGCGCTGGTGATCGTCGCGAAGCTGGTGAGGTAGAAGGGCAGCGACCCGGGCGAGACCGAGAGGCCGAGGATGCTCAGCGTCCGTGAGCACCCCTCCACCTCCTCGCCGCAGCCGGCGGCGCGGCCGGCCACGGTGGCCATGTAGGGCGCGAAGAGCACGCTCAGCACGGTCGTGAAGTAGGCCGAGTTGGCCCAGTCGTACCAGTACCAGGCCTTCTGCTCGCGCGCCCTGCTCAGTGGGTCGAGGTTGGCGATCCTCTGCGGTCCAACGGTCATGTCGTGCTCTCCCTCCACCGGTCTTCCTCGACCAGGACGCTCTTGAGGACATCGGTCCGGTCGGTCATCAGGCCATCGACACCCAGGTCGAGCAGCGCACGCATCTGCGCCGGCTGGTCGATCGTCCAGACGTGCACGTGCTTGTCCGCGGCGTGGGCACGACGTACGAGACGCTTCGTCGTCACGGGCAGTCCGTGTCGCCGGTAGGGCACCTGGAGCGCGTCGAACGCGCGGCCGGCCCGTCGGGCGAGCGCCTGCGTCGGCGCCGTCAGGAAGGCCGCCACCTCCGGCGGGGTCGCGGACGTGGCGACCGAGCCTCGGGTGATCTGGCGGAAGTCCCGCATGCGCTGGGCGGAGAAGCAACCGACCAGCACCCGGTCCTGGAGGCGGCGGGTGGCGATGAAGTCCGCCAGGGCGCGCGCGGCACCGACCGCCTTGATGTCGATGTTGAAGCAGGTGTCGGCCGGGACGGCGTCGACGAGGTCGGCCAGGGTCGGGACGGGCTCGCTGCCGCCGATGCGCGCGGCGCCGATCTCCGCGTGGCTCAGCCGCCCGACCAGTCCGCGCGCGTCGGTGACCCGGTCCAGCACCAGGTCGTGGAAGGCCACCAGCACCCCGTCGCGACTGAGGTGCACGTCGGTCTCGAGGTAGCGGTAGCCCAGGGCGACCGCGTGCTCGAAGGCCCGCAGCGAGTTCTCCAGGCCGACGATCTCGGGGTGCTCGGCGCCGCCGCGGTGCGCGAAGGCGAGGACCGAGCCCGGCTGGTCGAGCACGGCGTCGAGGTAGGCGCGACCGGTGCGGGGTGGGGTCACCTGGACAGTATGGCGACCCGTGGCCCGGGTGTCCGGTCGGCTCACCGGGTTTCGTCGGCGCGCCGTGGTCCCCGGTGTCGGCGGTCGGGTCACCGGGTTTCGACACGCTCGGTCGCGGGTTCGTTCCTCACCCGCGCTCGCTGCTCAACCACCGATGACGTTCTGAGATATCTGATCCGAGCAAGCTCGGTCAGATATCTCTGAACGTCTCGATGTTGGCGCCGAGGGTGTTGAGCCGCTCGGCGAGGTCCTCGTAGCCACGGTGGATCACGTAGGTCCCGCGCAGGACCGAGGTGCCCTTGGCGGCGAGCATCGCGAGCAGGATGACCACCGCGGGGCGCAGCGCCGGCGGACAGATCAGCTCGGCACCGGAGAAGGACGTGGGCCCCTCGATCATCACCCGGTGGGGGTCGAGCAGCTTGACCTGGCCGCCGAGCTTGGTGAGCTCGGTGAGGTAGATCGCCCGGTTCTCGTAGACCCAGTCGTGCAGGAACGTCTGTCCCTCGGCCACGGCGGCGATGACGGCGAAGAAGGGCAGGTTGTCGATGTTGAGCCCGGGGAACGGCATCGGGTGGATCTTGTCGAGCGGTGCGTGGAGCGTGGACGGGCGCGTCTCGAGGTCGACCAGCCGGGTGTGGCCGTTGTTGGCGACGTACTCCTCGGACTGGACGTACTGCAGCCCCATCTCCGAGAGGACCGCCAGCTCGATCTCCAGGAACTCGATGGGCGCGCGGCGGATCGTGATCGACGACTGGGTGACGATCGCTGCCGCCAGGAGCGACATCGCCTCGATCGGGTCCTCGCTGGGGGAGTAGTCGACGTCGACGTCGATCGTCCTCCTGCCGGTCACCCGCAGGGTGGTGGTCCCGATGCCCTCGATCTCGACGCCGAGCTTCTGGAGGTAGAAGCAGAGGTCCTGGACCATGTAGTTGGACGACGCGTTGCGGATCGTGGTGGTGCCGGTGTGCAGGGCGGCCGCCATCACGGCGTTCTCGGTGACGGTGTCGCCGCGCTCGGTCAGGACGATCGGGCGCGTCGGCTCGATGGCGCGGTTGACCTGGGCGTGATACATCCCGTCGGTCGCCTTGACCTCCAGGCCGAAGGGACGCAGCGCGGCCATGTGTGGCTCGACGGTGCGGGTGCCGAGGTTGCAGCCGCCGGCGTAGGGCAGGTCGAAGGTGTCGGCGCGGTGCAGCAGCGGCCCGAGGAACATGATGACCGAGCGCGTGCGGCGTGCGGCGTCCTCGTCGATGCGCGTGAGGTCGAGGTCCTTGGGCGGGATGATCTCGAGGTCGTTCTCGTCGTTGAGCCACCGCGTCTGGACGCCGAGGCTGTTGAGCACCTCGAGCAGCCGGTTGACCTCCTCGATGCGAGCGACCTTGCGCAACGTCGTGCGACCGCGGTTGAGCAGCGAGGCGATGAGCAGCACCACACCGGCGTTCTTGGACGTCTTGACGTCGATCGCGCCGGAGAGCGTGGTGGGCCCCTGGATGCGCAGGTGCGTCGGACCGGCCCCGACGGCGACGATCTCGGAGTCCACCGCCGCACCGATGCGGGCCAGCATCTCGAGGGAGAGGTTCTGGTGCCCCTTCTCGATGCGGTTGATCGCACTCTGGCTCGTGGACAGGCGTTCGGCGAGCTGCGCCTGGGTCAGCCCACGGTGCTTGCGGGCGTCGCGGATCAGGTTGCCGATGCGGCCCTTGTAGTCGTCTGGCATGGCACAAACGGTAACTCATATATGAGTTATTCGGCGATCCCGGGCCGGACTGACAGGATCGCAGGCATGTTGGCAACCACGATCCACGGCACCCGCGACATCCGTTTCGGCGAGGTCGCCGACCCGACCATCACCGCCCCCACCGATGCGATCATCAAGGTGAGCGCGGGCTGCATCTGCGGCTCCGACCTCTGGCCCTACCGGGGTGAGAACCCGATCACGGCCGGCGACACGATCGGCCACGAGTGCATCGGCGTCGTCGAGGAGGTGGGCTCGGAGGTCTCCTCGTTCAAGCCCGGTGACTTCGTCGTCGTGCCCTTCGACCACTGCGACAACACCTGCGCCCACTGCGTGGCAGGGGTGCAGTCGGCCTGCGTCAACCTCGGGATGACCAGCAGCGGCCAGGGGGAGTACGCCCGCGTCGCCCAGGCCGACGGGAGCCTCGTCGCGACCCACGGGATGCCGGACCCCTCGATGATCCCGGCGCTGCTCGCGCTGTCCGACGTCATGCCGACCGGATGGCACGCCGCGGTCGCAGCCGGGGTGCGCGAGGGCGGCACGGTCGTCGTCGTCGGGGACGGAGCAGTCGGGCTGTGCGGCGTGCTGGCGGCGGCGACGATGGGCGCCGAGAAGGTGATCGCGATGTCGCGGCACGAGTCGCGCCAGAAGATCGCCACCTCGTTCGGTGCCACCCACATCGTCGCCGAGCGCGGCAAGGAGGGCGCCGCAGCGGTCAAGGAGATCACCGCGGGCGTCGGGGCGGACGCCGTGCTGGAGTGCGTCGGGACCGACCAGTCGATGGGTACGGCGTTCGCCGTGGCGCGTCCCGGCGCGACCGTGGGGTTCGTCGGCGTACCGCACGGGGTCGAGCTGCCGGTCCGACGCATGTTCCAGAAGAACGTCGGGCTGGCCGGGGGGATGGCGCCCGTGCGGCGCTACCTGCCCGAGCTCCTCGAGCTGGTCACCAGCGGCGCGATCGACCCGGGCGCGGTCTTCGACCTCACCCTGCCGATGTCCGAGGTCGCCGACGGCTACACGGCCATGGACGAGCGCCGTGCGATCAAGGTGCTCCTGCAGCCCTGACCCACCTCCGCCGCCTGGTTCAGGCGTAGACCGGCTGGCGCCCGTTGACCGGCCGGCACGCACACGTGTCGGAGCACGCCAGGAAGGTGTGGCGCGCGTGCCCGCACTGGGCGCACGGCATGTCGTGGGACAGGTGGTGGGGGGTGGCCTCGGGGGCGGTGTCGAACATCGGGTTCTCCTGGTCGTCGTCGGGTGAACGGTAGGCACTCATCGGACTCATCGGCACCGAATCGCCCACATCTGGCCCCAGATGACTACGAGAAGTGTCCGACCGGGCTACTCCGTCGGCAACGAGACCACGAACCGGCTGCCGTGACCCAGCTGTGAGGTGACGTCGATGCTGCCGCCGTGGCGCTGCACGATGCGGCGGACGATGGGCAGGCCGAGCCCGCTGCCGGGCCGCGAACGGGCCGACGGGTTGGTCGACCTGTCGAACTCGTCGAAGATCGAGGAGATGTCGTCGGAGGAGATGCCGAGACCGGTGTCGGCGCACGTGAGCTCGACCCGGTCGGGCTCGGCCCTCAGCGACACGCTGACGGAGTCGCCGGCGGAGCTGTACTTGATGGCGTTGGAGACCAGGTTGAGCACCAGGCGGTCCATCTCGGACCGCTCGCTGCGGACCTTGACGTCCGGCTCGACGCCGGTGCCGTCGAGCGCGACGTCGGCGAGGTCGGCCTGATCGGCCACCAGGGACAGCACCTCCCGCACGATCCCGCTCAGGTCGAGCGTCGTGCGGTCGAGCTCGACGACGGGCTCGCGGAGCCTCGTGAGGGTGAGCAGGTCCTCGACGAGGCTCTGCATCCGTCCGGCCCCCCGGGCGATGGCCGCGTGTGCCTTCTCGGCCAGCGCGGGTTCGTCGACGGCGAGCTCGAGGTTGCCCATCACCACGGCGAGCGGGTTCTTGAGCTCGTGGATGATCGTGGTGACGACCCTGTTCTTGTAGTCGTCGAGGTCCTCCAGACGCGCACGGAGCTGGTCCTCGCGGGCCCGTAGCCGTGCCGCGCCGATGACGCCGCCCAGCTCGCGTCCGACGTCGAGGGCGGCCTCCTCCTCGATGGCGGACCAGTCGAGGTCCTCGCGACGGTTGAAGGCGACGTAGCCCACGCACTGGTCGCCGACCCCGAGGGGCACCAGGACGAACTGCTGGTGGTCCAGCGCCGCGAGCCACTCGACGACCCGCTGCCTGCTGGACTGCCCCAGCACGTCCGCGCTGGTGTCGGGACCCGACCGGGACACCAGGAGCGTGCGCTGCGACTCCCAGCACCGGGCGGCGACCCGTTGGGCACTCGCGAGAGCACGGCCGGTGTCGAGCGGACCCAGGTCGGTCTCGAGGCCTCGCCGCGCGGCCTCGTCGAGGTCGTCGGCCAGGCGTGCCGGGAAGTTGACCGCCCCCCAGGACCCCCCGGGGTCGGCGAAGAGGCGGATCCAGGTGCGCTCTCCGCCGTAGCTCTCCTGCAGCGGCGCGACACTCCACTCCAGGAGGTCGTCGAGGCTGCGCGAGGCGGCGACGGCCTGCAGGATCTGCTGGGTGGCCATCGACAGCCGGAGTCGACGCGCGAGCCGGTCGCGCTCGCGTGCGTGGCTGATCGCGAGCCCGATCTGCACCGCGAACAGCTCGAGCATGGTGCGCCGCACCCGTCCGGGGCGCCGACGGTCGTGGGGCATGTCGACGCTCAGGATCCCGACCACCTCGCCGCGCGGATCCTTCAGCGGGGCGTAGAGGGCGTCGCCGGGGAGCCACGCGTCCGGCGCGTCGGTCGGAGGCAGGTCTGTCATCCAGAAGGACATCTCGTCCAGGTGCGGGCGGTGGCGCCCCTCCGGGACGAAGCACAGCTCACCCCACACGTCGCCGACGGCGAGCTCGGCCATGAAGATGTCGTACGCCGTCCTCGAGCCGAGCAGCACACCGGGCTCGGACCCGATGTCGGTGACCACCTCGAAGTCCCCCCGATCGGTGAGCAGGTTCACGCAGACCTCCTCGAAGCCGATCACGTCGACGACACCCCGGGCTGCGGTGTCGAGGACGTCGCCGAGGTCGACGGCCGAGTGCACGAGGAGCACGATCCGGTGCAGGTCGCGCAGCGCGACGAGCTCGGGTGCGTCGTTCGCGCGTTTCATGGTCCGTCCTCGAGATCAGCCGCCAGGGAGCGCTGGGCACGTGTGGTCCCCGGCCGGGCGCTGGTCACCCCGCGACGGGGTGGCACAGTGAGGGCATGGTGACATCTGACTGGGGACATGTCGACCCGGCCTGGGCCGGGATCCGTGAGGAGTACCTCGACCTGGGTGAGCGGCGCGTGCGGGTGCTGCGCGCCGACGGGGCGGACGGCGCGGACTCGGGTGAGCCGCAGCTGTTGGTGCACGGACTCGGCGGCTCGGCGTCGAACTGGGTCGACGTCGTCGTCGGCCTGAGCAGCTCAGGACCTGTCGTCGCCCTCGACCTGCCCGGCTTCGGGCACACCCCGGCCTCCTCGGCGAGCGCGATGAGCGTCGACGGGCACGTGGAGTGCGTCCTGGCCGTCGCCGACCACCTCGGGTGGGAGACCTTCGCGCTGCACGGCAACTCGATGGGTGGCCTGGTCGCCACCTTGGTGGCCGCCGCCCACCCCGATCGCGTCGAACGCATGGTGCTGATCTCGCCGGCCTTCCCACCGACCAACCCGGTGGCCTTCCTCCCCGTGCCCCGCGCGACCGTGGTGGGGCTGGCGCCGATGGCCCTGCCGGCGCGTCGCATGCACCAGCTGATGCGGCTGATCTTCACCGACCCGCAGGGCGTGCGTCCGAGCCTCCTGCAGGTCATGGCCGACGACTCGCGCCCGCGCGACGAGCAGGAGGCAGTCGACCACCGGCTGGCCCTGCGGCTGTCCACCCGCTCGATCGCCCGGCTCTGGCTCGACCCGCGGCGGGTCTACCGAGCCGTGCGCGCGGTCCGGGCCCCCACCCTCGTGCTCGGCGGCTCGTCCGACGCCCTGGTGCCGGCTCGGGTGCTCCGCAAGGTCCTGGCCCTGCGTCCCGACTGGGACGGCGCAGTGCTCGACGACCACCGCCACGCCCTGATGCTCGACGCGCCGTCGGAGTACCTCGACCGCGTCGCCGCGTGGCGCTCCGGGACCGACTCCGCGGTCGCCTGACGCGGCGGGTGCCCGCGTGGCACGATGCCGATCGTGAGTCACGCTGCCGACAGCCATGACCTGATCCGCGTCCAAGGGGCCCGGGAGAACAACCTCAAGGGCGTCGACCTCGAGATCCCCAAGCGGCGCCTGACGGTCTTCACCGGGGTCTCCGGCTCCGGGAAGAGCTCGCTGGTCTTCGCCACGATCGCCGCCGAGTCGCAACGGATGATCAACGAGACCTACAGCGCGTTCGTCCAGGGCTTCATGCCGAGCCTCGCTCGTCCCGACGTCGACGTGCTCGACGGGTTGACCACCGCGATCATCGTCGACCAGGAACGGCTCGGGGCGCACCCCCGGTCGACCGTCGGCACCGTCACCGACACCAACGCGCTGCTGCGCGTCCTCTTCAGCCGACTGGGCGATCCGCAGGTCGGACCGCCCAACGCCTACTCCTTCAACGTGCCGTCGGTGAAGGCCAGCGGCGCCATCACCGTCGACAAGGGCGGCCGCACCGAGACCAAGAAGGCCACGTTCAACCGGTTGGGCGGGATGTGCTCGCGGTGCGAGGGGCGGGGCTCGGTGACCGACTTCGACCTGGGCGCGCTCTACGACGAGGACCTGTCGTTGGCCGAGGGCGCCCTCACGATCCCCGGCTACTCGATGGACGGGTGGTTCGGGCGGATCTACCGGGGGAGCGGCTTCCTCGACCCCGACAAGCCGATCAAGCAGTACACGACGAAGGAGCAGCACGCGCTGCTGCACATGGAGCCCACGAAGATCAAGGTCGACGGGATCAACCTCACCTACGAGGGCCTGATCCCGAAGATCTCGAAGTCGATGCTGTCGAAGGACGTCGACGCGATGCAGCCGCACATCCGCGCGTTCGTCGAGCGCGCCGTGGTCTTCGCGACCTGCCCCGACTGCGACGGCACCCGGCTCAGCGAGCGAGGCGTTGTCGTCGCGGATCGGCGGGATCAACATCGCCGAGGCGTGCGCGATGCAGATCAGCGACCTCGCCGCGTGGGTGGGCGGCCTCGACGAGCCGTCGGTCGCGCCGCTGGTGGCGGTCCTGGGCGAGAGCCTGGAGTCGTTCGTGGACATCGGACTGGGCTACCTGTCGCTCGACCGGCCGTCCGGCACCCTGTCGGGCGGCGAGGCGCAGCGCACCAAGATGATCCGCCACCTCGGCTCGTCCCTCACCGACGTCACCTACGTCTTCGACGAGCCCACCATCGGTCTGCACCCCCACGACATCGCGCGGATGAACCAGCTGCTCCTGCAGCTGCGCGACAAGGGCAACACGGTGCTCGTGGTCGAGCACAAGCCGGAGGCGATCGCGATCGCCGACCATGTCGTCGACCTCGGCCCGGGCGCCGGCACCGGCGGGGGAGAGGTGGTCTTCGAGGGCACCGTCGAGGGGCTGGGTGCCAGCGGCACGCTCACCGGGCGCCATCTCGACGACCGCGCCCGCCTCAAGGACTCGGTCCGCTCCCCGTCCGGGGTGCTCGAGATCCGCGGCGCGTCCACGCACAACCTCCGCGACGTCGACGTCGACGTCCCGATGGGCGTGCTCGTCGTGGTCACCGGTGTCGCGGGGTCCGGCAAGACCTCGCTCGTCCACGGCTCGGTGGCGGGCGCGCGACGACGTGGTCGTCGTCGACCAGGGAGCGATCAAGGGGTCGCGGCGCAGCAACCCGGCGACGTACACCGGCCTGCTGGAGCCGATCCGGAAGGCGTTCGCGAAGGCCAACGGCGTGAAGCCCGCGCTCTTCAGCGCCAACTCCGAGGGCGCGTGCCCGACGTGCAACGGCGCCGGTGTGATCTTCACCGACCTGGGGATGATGGCGAGCCTGTCGTCGACCTGCGAGGACTGCGGAGGGCGCCGCTTCGACGCCTCGGTGCTGGAGTTCACCCTCGGCGGACGCGACATCTCCGAGGTGCTCGCGATGTCGGTCGCCCAGGCGGAGGCGTTCTTCGGCGGCGGCGAGGCACGGATCCCGGCGGCGCACCGGATCCTCGAGCGGCTCGTCGACGTCGGACTCGGTTATGTCAGCCTGGGCCAACCTCTCACCACCCTGTCAGGAGGGGAGCGCCAGCGCCTCAAGCTCGCCACCCACCTGGGCTCGAAGGGCGCCACCGAGGGTGTCTTCGTGCTCGACGAGCCGACGACCGGTCTGCACCTGGCTGATGTGGAGCAGCTGCTCGCGCTGCTCGACCGGTTGGTCGACGGCGGCACGTCGGTGATCGTCATCGAGCACCACCAGGCCGTGATGGCGCACGCCGACTGGATCATCGACCTGGGCCCGGGCGCCGGCCACGACGGCGGTCGGATCGTCTTCGAGGGGACGCCGACCGAGCTGGTCGAGGCACGCTCGACGCTGACGGGCGAGCACCTGGCGGCGTACGTCGCCGTCGCGAACGAGCGGAGCGTGCAGTGAACACCCATCCTCTCTGGAACCCCTTCGATCCGCCGTCGGAGGAGGAGATCGCGGCGGCACGCGTGAAGATCGGGGTCTGGACGCCGACGACCCAGCAGGTCGAGGTGGTCCCACCGGACCCGCGCTGGCCCGAGGCCTACGACGTCGTACGGCGGCAGGTGGCCGATGCGCTGGGGGAGCGGGTCCTGGAGGTCCAGCACGTCGGCTCGACCTCGGTGCCGGGTCTCTGGGCCAAGGCGATGATCGACGTCGACCTCACGGTCGCCGACTCGGGCGACGAGGACGCCTGGCTGCCGTTGCTCGAGGCGATCGGCTTCCAGCTGCGGGTCCGTGAGCCCGAGTGGGAGGAGCACCGCTGCCTACGGGGACCGGACCCCGTCGCCAACCTGCACGTGTGGTCACCCGGTGCCCGCGAGCCGCGACGGCACCGGATGTTCCGCGACTGGCTTCGCGCCCACGACGCCGACCGTGACGAGTACGCCGCGGTCAAGCGCGAGGTCGCCGCACGCGGGTTCACCGATGCGATGCTCTACAACAACGCGAAGGCCGGCTACGTCTACGACCTCTACGAGCGGATCTTCCTCGCCGACCCGGAGCACCCGCACGACCCGCACCCGCGCGCCTGAGCGTCCTCAGCGACCGCGGGGGAGCAGCACCTTCTCGCAGGACGAGGCGACGCGGTCCTTGCGGTCCGCGACCACCCGGTCCTTCCCGCGGCCACAGCTGACCCGGTCCTCGACGCCGTCGCGCGAGGCCAGCACGTCGGCGCCGCGTCCGCCTCGCAGCCGGTCGCGACCGCTCCCGCCCGTGAGGTGGTCCTGCGCCGGCCTGCCCGAGCAGGCAGTCGGCGCCGCCCCGGCCGGAGATCGTGTCGTTGCCGGCGCGGCCGAGCAGCCTGTCACCGCGACCGGTGCCGCGCAGCCGGTCGGCGCGGTCGGTGCCGCGACGTACGACGGTGCAGGCGGCGTCGTCCGGGCCGCCCGGCGTGCCGGCCTCCTCGGGAGCGCACCCTCGGTTGTCGGCCGGGCCGGCCACCGACGGGCAGGTGTCGGCACCGTCGCGGACGCCGTCACCGTCGGTGTCGGCGCCGAGGCCCGGACCGGCTGCATCGGGGGTCAGTGCGTCGGAGTCGATGCCGTAGTCGGCGGGCTGTCCGTCGCTCGACAGGACGGCGCACCCGGCGCGGACGTCGTCGCACACGGCCCGGCCGCCGCCCGACCGCTCGATGTCGAGCGTGGAGAGGAAGTAGCGGCTCAGCACGTTGGTGTCGCCGAGCAGGTCGGCCTCGCCTCCGAGGCGGTCGTCGCGCCAGCGGTCGGTCAGCAGCCGTCTGTCGGCGGTGGCATCGCCCTTGACGTACTTGTCGAACCACGCGGTGGTGTACCACGCGAGCAGGTCGTTGCCGCGCAGTGATCCGCACCCGAGAGGGCCGACCGGCGTGGTGACCGCAGCCGGGATGAAGGCCGACTCCTCGTGGCAGCCTCCCCGGATGACGAGCTCGCCCGAGTCGACGCCCGCCGTCCGGTAGGCGTCGAAGGCGGCGGTCTTGCCCGACGGGTCGGGGACCTGGAGGTTGGGCATCGGGGTGATGCCGTAGTCGTTGGAGATGCCCAGCGCGGGCTTGGTCACGGCGCGGTCGGTCCGGGTGCCGGGCGCGGACCCGCAGGCCGGTGCGCCGGTCGGGGCGCTCAGGTTGTCCCAGGCGACGATGGCCTTGACCCGGGGGTCCTCCTGGCCGACGTACGACACCGCACTGGCTCCGAGGGAGTGGCCGGCGATGCCGACGCGGGTGGCGTCGACGAGGCCGAAGAGGGGGTTGTAGGCCGAGTTGAGGCCCGCGGCGACACGACGGTCCTGCTTCGCGGCGTGGCTGGTGCCGCTGCTGCAGCTGGGGCGCGGCTCGTAGGGGGCACCCGGTCGGGAGAGCGCGAAGTCGAGGGCGTCCTCGGTGCCGTCGTAGAACGGCTGCCCGCCCTGAGCCGGCACGCTCTCGAGCGCGTCGGCGCCCTCGCCCAGGGTGTCGGACAGGCCCTGGCCCTGGGTGTCGTAGGTCAGCACGACGTAGCCGTGCTTGGCCAGCGTCGCCGCCTGGCGCCAGTAGAGGACCTCCGGCGCCTGCACCGACCCGGTGGTGATGACCACCAACGGCCGCTTCGCCGGACCCGCGCGGGTCGCCCAGACCGTGCCGGAGAGCGTGGCGCCCGAGCGCGCGGTGAACACCACCGGCGTCGAGATGCCGTGCCCGTCGACGTCCCAGTCGTAGAACCGCACGTCGCCGGCGCACTCGAAGGCCCGCACGGCGCAGACGTTCGCCGGGTTGCGCTCCGGGTCGTAGACCTGGAGAGCGGCCTTGGCCGCCGCACCCTCGGCCGAGCGCACCACGAGCTCCTGCTGGAACCCGGGGGTCGCGACGATGTTCTGGTAGCGCTCGTAGATCTTGGCGAAGGTCGGGATCTCGACGGTCGGGTCGACCGGGTCACCGGGCGCGGCCTGAGCCGCCGTGGCGCCGACCAGCACCAGCGTCGTTGCGACCACCATCGTTGTGAGCTTCACTGTGCCGCCTCAGCCTCGGAACACGAACCTGTCGAAGCACTCAACGAGAAGGCGGGTGGTAGGTGACGGCTGTCACCCGATTTCAGGTACCGCCAGATAGCGCCGATAAGTGACATTATGTCAGGTAGTGCAGATCGGCAGAGCCTCTATTACGTGGTTCGGACGATTCCGCCCCTCTCCTGTTGACATCTCGCCCCGGCCTCGGGCACGTTGCGCTGACCGACCGCCCTCGAAGGAGCACGACATGACGAGCACCCCCATCAGGACCTCGGCCGCGCTGGTGGCGGGAGTCCTCGCGTCCCTGGCCACCGTCTCGGCGTCCGTCACGGCCGCGCACGCCGAGACCACCAGCCGCACCGATCCGTCCGGCGACTCGCGCACCTATCCGGGCGGCACGTCGAGCTATGACCTGAAGAAGGTCACCGTGAAGCACGCAGGCAAGATCACGATCAAGGTCGACTTCTACACCAACACCTCCGACCAGCTCGAGGTGTACGTCGACGTCCCCGGGAAGCCGGCGAGCGTCGACTACGTGGTCAGCTGGTCCCCCATCAGCCCGAAGTACGTGCTCGTGCAGACCGCCGCCCAGTCCGACGGCGACGACGGCTTCCAGTGCGAGCTCAAGACCGGTCGGCAGGTGAAGACCGAGGCGCGGATGACGATCCCCCGCAAGTGCGTCGGCAAGCCCGCCGAGCTGCGCGCCAAGGCGTTGTCGTACGACGACCAGGCCTTCCGCGGGCGACCCACCGACCGCACCGGTTTCACCACCTTCGCCTCGCGGGGCTGACCGCGGCGACCCGGGCCCGCTCAGCCCCCGTCGCCGGCCGCCATCTGACGCAGGCGCAGCACGACCGCGTCCAGCCACCGCCCGACCGAGTCGTGTGCCTCGGGAGTGTCCGGGTAGCGGCACCGCAGGTGCAGGCCGGACTCGTTGAGCACGAACCACAGCATCACGCCGTCGGTCTCGATCACAGCCCCGACGAACTGCGCGGCCAGGGCCGGGTCGGTGGCCACGGGGAGGCGGCTCAGGTCCAGCCACGAGATCGCGAACATGCCCGGCGCGGCCGGCATGCCGCCGTACGGCTCGAGCACGTCGGCGAGCGGCCAGCTGCCGAGCGACATGGCCTCCTTGACCGCCTCGCCGCACGCCGCGGGCGAGTCGTCGCGTGACTCCAGGACGGCGTTGGTGATGAACCACCCCACGGAGTCGTGCCACCCCTCGTCGTAGCGGCTGTGCACCGGGAAGACCGCTCGCAGCGGCGCTCCCGCGAGCTCGGCGGTCACCTCGGTCATCGCCGCGACCACGACCGGGAGGAGGCGTACGCCGTGCTCGTGCCCGAAGGCGACGAGCTGCGAGACCTGGGCCGAGCCCAGGACGTCGCGCACCTCCACGCACTCGGGGCGCAGCGCGGTCACGTCACCCAGCGGCAACGGGAAGCAGGGCATCACTCCCCCGGACGCCTCCAGGATCTCGGCCCAGCGCTGCGCGCACCGTCTGCGGCGCACGGGGTCGTACGGCGAGCTCGGCGGTGTGCTCCTCGAACCCGCGGGCGCGCGGTGCCGCAGCAGCGCCGACGTCGCGCCCGAGCTCGTCGAGGAGGTCACGCACGACGATGAGCAGCGACCACATGTCGACGTGGGCGTGGTCCGAGCCGATCACCACGACGGGGCGTCCGTCGTCGGAGTCCACGACGCAGAGCTGGTGGGAGGGCGCTGCGTACGGCGTGCACGTGGCGTCGAGCACCTCGCGCAGGACGTCGCGGGTCAGCCGCCCCCGCGCCACCTCGTGCTCGTGCCACTCCCCGGCTGCGACGTCGACGTCGTGGAGGAGCGGGGACCCGTCGGTGGAGCGGGTGAAGACGCTGTGCAGCGTGCCGTGACGACGTACGACGGCGAGCCAGGCCTCCCCGAGCCGCTCGCGCGTCGTGGTCTCGGGCAGGCGGAGAGCGATCGCCATCCAGGAACCGGCGCGCTCGCCGAGCTGGAGGTGGCGCTCCTGGTCGAAGGAGACCGGCACGGGCCGGCCCGGCGAGCCGGCCGTGACGCTGTAGCTGTGGAAACGTCCGTGCGGCAGCCCCATCCGGGCGACGTTCGTGAGCCGCATCGCCGTATCCTAGGGGCTCGAGCCACCCACGAACCCGGAGTCCCTGTGTCTTCACTCAGCGTTCCCGGCGCGGTCATCGACTTCAACGTCCGGGGCCAGGACGCCGACGGTCCGGCGGTGGTCCAGCTGCACGGGCTGACGTCGAGCAGGGCCCGTGACCGGACCCTCGGGCTGGATCTCGGGCGCAGGCTTGCCCTCGACGGCACCCAGGAGCGCGCACCGCGGGTGCTGCGCTACGACGCCCGGGCGCACGGTCACTCGACCGGCCGCTCGGTGCCCGACGACTACGCGTGGGACCGGCTCGCGGACGACCTGCTGGCCCTGGTCGACCACGTCTTCCCCGGCGAGGTGGTGCACGGGGTCGGCCCCTCGATGGGCACCGGCACGCTGCTGCACGCCGCGGTCCGGCACCCCGGCCGCTTCTCCGCGCTGACCCTGGCGGTCCCCCCGACCGCGTGGGAGACCCGCCGCGCGCAGGCGGCGACCTACGAGGCGCAGGCGGCGCTGGTCGCCGACCGCGGGCTGGAGGCCTTCATCGAGCTCACCGGCGACGTCCCCCCTCCCCCGGCAGCCGCCGCGGCGCCCCGGACCGTGCCGGACGTGACGGAGGCGCTGATGCCGGCGCTGCTGCGCGGCGCGGCGATCGCCGACCTCCCGCCACGCGACGCCCTGGCGACGGTGACGATCCCCACGCTGCTGCTGGCATGGACCGACGACCCCGCCCACCCGCTCGCCACGGCCACCCAGCTGCACGACCTGCTGCCCCACAGCACGCTGGTCGTCGCGAGCACGCCGTCGGACGTCGCTCGGTGGCCCGACCTGCTGGCTGCCCACGTCGAGCAGACCGCGGTCGGGGCCTAGGAGACTGCTGAACAACCTCGCGGCGGGTCCCGGGGAAGTAGAGCCGCTGGGGTGGCCCGTAGGTCAGGCGGCCAGACTGGCTTCGCTGGCGCTGGTGGCCCGGAGGGCCTCGACGAGCGCGACGCCGTCGTACTCCATGGCGTAGGCCCAGGCGACGGGCGCCCCCACCCCGCGTCCGGCGAGCTGGTCCACCGTTGCCCAGACCGTGGTGGCCGGCAGGCCGTGGGCGGTGAGCAGGAGCTCGACGTCGTTGAGCGTGGCGATGCCGGGGGTGCGCGCCACGCGACGGAGGCGACGCGCGTCGGGGCCGAGCTGCGTCGACAGGGAGGCACGGACGGACAGGAGGTGGACGAGCATGGGGGGCTCCTCGGACGGGGTCAGAGAGGGTGTGTCCTGACCAGTACCCCGATCTTGTCGATTCGATGCTCCGGGTTGTCGAACTCGTCCGACCAGTAGTTGCCCTCGGCGTGATCCTCCTGCGTGCGACACGTCGAGACCGTGATCATCGCGCGCACCGGATCGACCCCGGGCCTGCCGGGGACGGCTGCGCGCTGGGCGCGGAGCGAGGCCGGCTCGCGGAAGGAGGTGATGCGGGTACGACGGACCTCGTAGACGTAGCGCACACCACCTGCGCGGACCGTGATCCGGTCCCCGCGCACCAGGTCGGGGAGGAACTCGAAGATCCGCGTCGAGGACGTGCGGTGGCCGGTCACCTGGTAGTTGCCCACTCCCCCGGGTCCGGTGCCGCCCTCGGGTCCGGACGGGCTGGCCGCGATCCCGGTGTTCTGCAGGGCGTGCCCCGCCGCGTCGTCGGTCCTGCCGACGTAGGAGCGCACCTCGAGATCGCGGATGCCGAGGGCGGGGATGCTCATGGTGGCGTCGCGAGCGCGTCCGTCGCCGGGGACCGGCCCCCTCTCGACGGTGGCCTCGGGGGTGGAGCTCGGATCGAGGACGGCGTCCGGACGTGCCTGCGGGCTGGGCGCGGAGGTCGCTCCGGACCCCGTCGGCCGACTCCGGTCGACGGGGATCACAGGATCCTCGGCGGCGGCGCAGCCACCTCCCATGACCAGGACCACGAGGGTCGGCAGCAACCCTCGGTACGTCCTCATCACCCCAGCCTACGAACGGCCGGTGAACCGACCGGCGGCCCGTCGACGCCGCGCCGTCGGAGGAGCCGACGCCCTACGGGAGCAGACGACCCGCGGGTCGACTCAGGACGTCGGCCGTGCGGACCCCGAGACCCTCGATCTGCACCGGCTTCCTACCACGCGTCCTGATCCGCACCACGCCGCTCGTCGGCGTCGAGAACGTCGCGATGGCACTGAGCCGGCGAGGCCTGGTGGTGGAGCGTCGGGTGCCGATCGTGCGCAGCTTGGTCTTGCCGAGGAAGACGTCGACCGCTCCGCGCCCAGGACCCTGGCGGTAGACCAGGGCCATCGAGGTCGCGTCGGTGACGCGGTAGCGCAGCTGCGAGCCCTTGCTGCGGGTCTGGAGGTAGGAGCCCCGGTAGGACCCTGCGTCCTTCTTGCGCTGCCACGCCTTCTTGACGTTGGTCAGCTGCCGGTCGTTGACCGGTATCGAGAAGCGGCGGACCGCCGGGGTGGGGTCGGTGTTGCCGGCCTGGTCGGTGGCCGCGACGCTGAAGTCGTAGGTGCCGGGCCTGAGGCTGCGCACGGTGAGGCTGCCCGACGCCGGGCAGACGCCGGAGCGGGGGCCGACCGAGCAGGTGTAGGTCGCGCCGGGCTCGGAGGCGTAGTCGATGTCGAAGTTGCGGTCCAGGACGAAGCTGCCCTTGCGCGGACCCGAGGTGATCGTGGTGTCCGGCGGCGTCGTGTCGGTCGGCGGCGGCGTGGGCGTGGGCGTCGGCGTGGGGCTCGGCGTGGGGCTCGGGGTGGGGGTGGCCGTCGAGGTGACGGTGATGTCCGCGTCGTTGATGTCGAAGAAGTAGTTGTCCACCGCCGAGACCTTGACCCGTCCCGTCGTGGTGGGGACGTCGGGCCAGGAGATGGCTTGGCTGCCGTCGTTGGGAGTGCTCTCGAGCAGCGTGATCGGATAGGTGCGACCGCCGTCGGTGGAGAAGGAGATCTTCACGTTGTCGGCGAGGCCGAGGGTGTCGGTCTGTGCGGTCGCCCAGGTGATCGTCCCGGCACCGTTGCCCGCGACCGTGGTGGCGGCAGCCTGGGAGTTGACCAGGAACGGGCCGGCGAGCGGCTGGACGGTCAGGGCGGTGTCGGCGAAGCTGGTGCCTCCGTCGTAGCCCAGGTCGCCCCCGAGGTCACGCGCGGTGAGGCGGAAGTGCATCGTGCTGTCGAGGTCGACGCCGAGGTAGGCGGCGGTGGGGAGCATCTCGGAGTAGCAGTCGAGCACCGGTCCCGGCGGGAGCGTGTCCATGTCGGTGGAGACCGGGCACGACCCCGTCGCGGCGTTGGTCGACCCGGCGATGATCTGCTCGATGTCGGGGAAGGTACGGGTCGGCGAGGTGCCGGCCAGGTTCTCCCCCGGCGACAGGTAGGTCAAGGTGTCGGTCGGGCTCACGTCGGCGTAGGTGCCGAAGACGCGGAAGAGCGGGCCGGCGGTCCGGTTGTTGACGTTGAGCTGGTTGCCGAGGCCGACCCCGATGAGGAGGTCGTTGCCGTTGTCGTTCTGCTCCCAGAGGTAGAGGAGGTCGTCGCCGTCGGCGTCCGTCGCCGAGCCGGTGAGCTCGAAGGGAGTCTGGCGCGGGATCGTCTTGGCAGCGGGCGCCGTCACGGTCGGCACCCGGTTGGGGCTGGTCAGGGTGCTGATGCCGCCGTTGGTGGGCGGACCGCCCTGGACGATGTCGTTGGCTGCCCCGGTGAACTCACCCGAGACGACCTCCACCACGGGGGTGATGATGTCCTTCGCCGCGCTGGCGCCGGAGTAGGTGAGCTGGAAGCCGTCGGTGTTGAACGCCGACGAACCGAAGTAGGCGGCGACGGTGACGGTGGCACCGGTGACGGTCTCGACCGCGGCCTTGATCCCCGCGGTGGTGTAGGTGGTTCCGTTGACGATCGGCACGGTCGACCCGAGACCTGGGAAGCTGAGGCGGAACGACTCGGTGCCGCCGAAACCGACGAGCGCGACCGACTGGACCTCGTTGGGGCTCGCCTTGGTGCTGCGCACGTGGGCGCCGATCTCGGTCTGGCTGCGCTGGCTGAAGTAGGGGTCGGTGTGCGGCTGCAGGTCGTCCTGCGCGCAGATGCCGGCGTAGGCCATCACCGACGAGCCCGAGCCCGGCTCCACCGAGGTGGTGCCGTTGCGGTTGGTGGCCGAGCAGCTGCCGTTGATCCCGTCGAAGGTGTGGTTGCCGGCGAACTGGTGACCCATCTCGTGGGCGACGTAGTCGATGGCGTAGAAGTCGCCGACCGGCGAGGGCAGCCCGGTGCACCCCTGCGCCTTGTTGGCGAGCCCCACGACCCCGAGAGCGGCGATGCCGCCCCCGTTGATCCCGAGCCCGATGTGGCCGATGTCGAAGTTCGCCGCGCCGATCACCTGCCCGAGCACGTTCCGGTTGCGCGTCAGCAGCGCACCGGAGCAGCCCGCCGTCACGTCGGCCTGGATGTAGCAGGCCGTGGACCCGCACGGACCGCCTGCCTGGAACGCGTCGGCAGCGGTGTTGAAGTTGGTCTTGTCGGTCTGGTTGACCAGCAGCATGCGCAGCGACATGTCGTCGCCGTAGATCTGGTTGACGCGGTTCATCAGCGTGGCCTTGGCCGCGGTGACCAGCAGGTTGTACTGCGACGGCGTCGTGGCGTCGGGCGCGAAGTAGGCCGAGTAGGTCGGGTCGGTGGCCAGTGCCACCCGGTAGGTGCGAGCGATGACGGCGTTGCCGCCGCCCTCCCCCACCTGCTGGTCGTTGCTCGTGAGGGTGCGAGCGCCCTCGCCGGTGGGGACCGCCTCGGGCTCGGTCAGCGGGGTCTCGGCCTCGGGGAGGTTCCGGGAGTCGTAGGAGAGGTACGGCGCCTCGGCGCCCTGGTCGGCTCCGACGAAGGCGGGATCGATGTACCACGAGCCGCTGGCGCCGCGGACCGACGCGTGGAAGCCCAGCGGCGTCGTGTCGAGGCGGATGCTGGCCGGCGGGCCGGTGACGCTCCGGCCGGCGTAGGTGGCGATGTCGGGCCGCGCGGCGGCGAGCTGCGCCTCCAGCACGGGCGACTCGCGGACCTCGAAGCGGACCATCTCACCGTTCGGGGCAGGCACGGAGATCGTCACCGGGGCCGCGGCGAGGGCCCGCTCCGACGGCGCCGCGGCCAGCTGCTCACCGATGCCCGGAAGGTCCAGGTGGTAGGCCGTGAAGACCTCGGGGTGCACCGACCGCGGCGCTCCGGCGCGGGTCTCGGGCAACGCGTCCGAGATCGGCACCCACAGCGCGGTGGGCGCGGAGGGAGCCGCGGTGAGGCGAGCCTCGCGCGCGTGTGACGTCTCGGCGCCCGCTGGCAGCGCCGACAGGGCGGCCAGTGCGATGAGACCCCCGGTGGAGGCGGCGACTAGACGTCGAGAGAGCGGGGTGACAGGCACGGTAGTGGTCCTCACGAGGCGGGTGGAGTCGAGCGGCATCCGTCCAACTGCGGGCGGTCGGCGAGGCTACGGCCTGTAGCTCACGACTTGGTCACGAAGTGGCAGCGAACACGCGAGTGTCGGTGCACGCACGGTCGACGCGACCCACCCCGGCGTCGCCGGGGCGGATCGCGCCTGACGTGCTCGTCACGTGGCTGGTTCCTCAGTAACCCGCGTGGGTTCCGTAGGAGCTCCGGGTTGTCACCGGCCGGGTCACCACGGTGGAGGTGCGGACCCCGAGACCCTCGATCTGCACCGGCTTCCTGCTGCGCGTCCTGATCGTCACCACGCCGCTCACAGCAGAGGGGAAGGTCGTGATGGCGCTCAGCTGACGCGCCTTCGTGGCGGAGCGGCGGGTGCCGATCGTGCGCAGCTTGGTGCCGTCGAGGAAGACGTCGACCGCACCGTAGCCGCGGCCCTGGCGGTAGACGAGGGCCATCGAGATCGCGTTGGTGACCGAGTAGCGCAGCGTCGCTCCCTTCGTGCGAGCCTGGACGTAGGACCCTCGGTAGGACCCCGCGCCCTTCTTGCGCTGCCACTGCTTGTCGATGATCGTGAGCTGCCGGTCGTTGACCGGTATCGAGAAGCGGCGGACCGCCGGGGTGGGGTCGGTGTTGCCGGCCTGGTCGGTGGCCGCGACGCTGAAGTCGTAGGTGCCGGGCCTGAGGCTGCGCACGGTGAGGCTGCCGGAGGCCGGGCAGACGCCGGAGCGGGGGCCGACCGAGCAGGTGTAGGTCGCGCCGGGCTCGGAGGCGTAGCTGATGTCGAAGTTGCGGTCCAGGACGAAGCTGCCCTTGCGCGGACCCGAGGTGATCGTGGTGTCCGGCGGCGTCGTGTCACCCGTGGGCGGCGGCGTCGGGCTCGGGACCGGGGTCGTGGTGGGCGCCGGCGTCGTGGTCGGCGTCGGCGTCGTGGTCGGGACCGGGGTGGTCGTCGGCGTGGGGGTCGTGGTCGGCGTCGGGACCGGGGTGGTCGTCGGCGTCGGCGTCGTGGTCGGCGTCGGGACCGGGGTGGTCGTCGGCGTCGGCGTCGTGGTCGGCGTCGGGATCGGGGTCGGCGTCGGCGTCGGGACCGGCGTCGGCGTCGTGGTGGGGACCGGCGTCGTGGTGGGGACCGGCGTCGTGGTGGGGACCGGCGTCGTGGTCGGGACGGGGGTCGTGGTGGGCACCGGGCTCGGAGTCGGGGTCGGCGTCGGCGTCGGCGTCGGGTCGTCGAACTTCGCGAAGAGCGTCTTGCCCGAGCTCTGGCGAGCGATCGTGGAGTAGGAGTCGTGGGCCACCGACGCGGGGTCGGTGGCGCAGGCGTCGATGCAGCCGTCGGCGTAGCCGACCAGCACCCGGCCGGTGGCGTCGATGGTGATGTCCATGAAGTCCAGCAGGTTGCGGTCCTCACCACACGTGGTGCCCGAGGTGCAGATCGAGCCGCGCTGCACCGGGTCGATCGGCGTCGCGTCGCTGGTCACCCACGTCTTGCCGCCGTCGTAGGTGTAGTCGACGTAGAGGTGCCAGACGCCCTTGAAGACGCCGGTCGCGCCACCGTCGCCACCGGTCGGGCTGCCGAGGTAGGCGAACGCGGCGCGGTCGTCGTCGCCGGCGACCACGGCGGGGAACACGGCGTTCTTGATGCCGAAGGACGTGCCGACGTTCTGGAGGTACTTCCAGGTGACGCCCTTGTCGGTGGAGGTGGCGACGCCGGGACGGCCGTCCTGACCCACGAAGCCGAAGTAGACGGTGCCGTCGCGACCGGTGCCGACCGACGGGTCCGAGGCGCCCTCGGTGCTGCCCGGAACGGTGCGGACGCTGTAGCTGAGCCCGCCGTTCTCGGTCACGACAGCCGCCTGCTCGCCGTTGCAGCCCTTGTTGGGCAGGTAGGCGGTGCCGTCGGCGGCGACCTTGATGTGGCCGTGCAGACCGACGCACTGCGTCAGGTCGTAGGTCGGGACACCCACGCCGAAGGTGGCGCCACCGTCGTTGGAGGCTGCGCAGAAGGCGGTCGCGATGTCCTGCGAGCAGTAGTAGGCCGAGTTGGCGTAGGTGCTCGTCGGCAGCGGGCCGAGGGCCGAGGCGTGGTAGGGCCCACCACCGATCGTCTGGTGGTCGACCCCGCTCGGGATCCCACCACCGGTCGACGGTGACCAGCTGACCCCGTCGTCGTCGGTGTAGCAGGTCAGCGAGTTGAGACCGGTGAGCTGGGACTGGAAGGTGCGACCGGTCTCGTGGTCGGTGAACAGGATCGGGTCGAGACTCGTCGTGCTGCCGGCGACACAGCCGTTGGCCACGTTGGCCGAGACGTCGCTCCAGGTTGCCGTGGTCGGCGTTGCCGGGGTGGCGCCGTCAGCGAAGGTGACCTTGAACGTCGCCAGGCCCGCCTGGTACATGGTCGCGCCCGACTTGAAGTTGACGCCGAGCGACGGCTCGCCGGCGTCGTTGGCGGCTGCGAGGGTCGTCGGCGCGGCGAAGTTGCCGAACGTCGGTGCCGTCTCGGTGCTCGGCGTACCTCCGCCGCCACCGCCGGTGCCACCGCCGCCACCGGTGCCGCCACCGGGGGTGCGTCGGTGAGGGTGGCGGTCGCGGTGTAGCTCTGCCCCAGGGGCAGGTAGGGCACGACCCGGACGGTGTAGGTGCCTGCGTCAGCCGGGACGGTGAGGACCTCGGGCACTGCGGCGCTCGCCGCGGTGGCCACCACGGCACCGGCCGCGTTGAGGAGGTAGAGGTCGAAGTCGGCGTTCGCGTTGGGCCACGACACCGGGATGACCATGTTGTGGGTCTCGCCGTAGCCGGCCGGTGTGTTGACCGTCAGCGCGAAGTCGTCGCACGACATCGGCAGCGTGCAGTCGGGTGCGGTGAGGACCGCGGTCTGGTTGGGGACCAGGAACGGTCCGCCACCCCATGTGGGCGCCGTGGCGCCCACGCTGAGGGTCCCGCTGGCCGGGGTCGCGGCATCGGCGGAGCCGAGGGCGACCACCAGCCCGGACCCGAGCAGGAGGGCCGCGGCGGCGACCTGGAGACGGCGGTGGAGACGGGGCAGAGGAGGCATCCCAGATCCTTCTGAACATCGCGACGCACGGAGGACGAACCGGCTGTACAACGCCCGCCAGCAGAAAGAGTTACGTCAGGACTGCGAGAAGTTTGACACTTCATACCCGCCAGGTATTTCTCAGATGGCGTCCAGCCGGGGCAGGACGTCTTCGACCACCGTCGTCGTCCACGCGACCGGGTCCTCGTCGGCCGGGCCGGTGCACACCGTGTCGACGCCCAGGGCGGCATAGCGCTCCATGTCGGAGAGGAACGTGTCCGGGTCGGAGGCGGCGTCGCTCATCACGATGATCGACTTCTCGATGGCGTCGTAGTCGGTGCCCAGCGTCTCGCAGTGTCCGCGGAGGACGCCGAGCTTGTGCTCGACAGCCTCGTGGGACTCGGCGAACAGGTTGCACATCTGGGCGTACTGGGCCACCATCCGCAGCGTCTTGCGCTCCCCCGATCCCCCGATCAGGATCGGCGGGTGGGGCGCCGCGTAGGCCGGCGGCACGTTCACGGTCTCCGCCAGTGTGTAGTGCTGCCCGTCGTAGGGCCCGTCGTCCGGGCTCCACATCTGCAGGCACACCTGGATGGCCTCCTCGAGACGCTCGAAGCGTTCGGAGGTGGAGGGGAACGGCACGCCGAGGCCCGCGTGCTCACGGTCGTACCACGCAGCGCCGATGCCGAGCATGGCCCGGCCACGCGAGAGCCGGTCGAGGGTGGTCACCGTCTTGGCGAGCAAGCCCGGGTGGCGGTAGGTGACGCCGGTGACCAGGAGGCTGAGCCGCACCCGCTCGGTCACCGCGGCGAGGTAGCCCAGGGTCGTGTAGCCCTCGAGCATCGGCTGCTCCGGTCCCCCGAGGTTCTCCATCTGGAACCAGTGGTCCATCACGGTGAACAGCGAGACCCCGCCCTGGTCGGCCACGACGGCGGTCTGCTCGAGGCGGTCCTCCAGGGTGGTGGACCAGTCGGGATGGGTGAAGTTCGCGTAGTGCACTCCCAATCGCATGCCCTGACCCTACTCAGAAGTACGTGAGGACCACTCCCCTACCATCGGCCCCATGGTGAAGCGACTGAGCGGCGTCGTGGCCGCGCTCGTGCTGGTGCTCGGCGTGGCGGCGTGCGGTGACGACACGGGCGACGACCCGGGCGGCTCCAGCACCGACGCTCCCGGCGCGGTCGACCGCACCCACACGGCCCAGCCCGAGGACGCCTCCGGGACCCCCTGCACCTACACGCAGGGTCAGGCTGCGTCGAAGGAGGCCGAGCCGCCGGCGGCGACGGCGGCCTACGACGGCACCGTCGAGGCCACCTTGTTCACCAACCGCGGCGACATCGACCTGACCCTCGACGCCGCGGCAGCGCCGTGCACGGTCAACTCGTTCACCTCGCTGGCCAGCCAGTCCTACTTCGACGACACCACCTGCCACCGGCTCACCACGCAGGGCATCTTCGTCCTGCAGTGCGGCGACCCGACGGGCACCGGCGGCGGCGGCCCGGGCTACGCCTTCGCCGACGAGCTCAGCGGTTCGGAGACCTACCCCGCCGGCACCCTCGCCATGGCCAACGCCGGTCCCAACACCAACGGGTCGCAGTTCTTCCTGGTCTACGACGAGTCCCCGCTGCCTGCCAGCTACACCGTCTTCGGGACGGTCGGTGCCGACGGGCTCGAGGTGCTGCAGCGCCATCGCCGACAAGGGCACCGCCGACGGAAGCGGGGACGGCGCCCCTGCCGAGCCGGTCGACCTCGACTTCGTCGACATCGGCGACGCCACCCCGGGCGACCCGGCGCAACCCACGTCGCCGGCGACCGACGCCGCCTGCACCTACAACCCGGACGGCTCCGGCACTGCCGACGTCCCGCCCGCCGACCCGGTCGTGACCGGGACGGCCGATGCGACGATCACCACGTCCGCCGGCGTCATCCCGATCACTCTCGACGCGTCGGTGGCTCCCTGCGCGGTCAACTCGTTCGTCTCCCTGGCCGAGCAGAAGTACTTCGACAACACCGTGTGCCACCGCCTGACCACGCAGGGCATCTTCGTCCTGCAGTGCGGCGACCCGACCGGCACCGGTGCCGGCGGGCCGGGCTACTCCTTCGCCGACGAGCTCCAGGGCACCGAGACCTACGGCAAGGGGACCCTGGCCATGGCCAACGCCGGTCCCAACACCAACGGGTCGCAGTTCTTCCTCGTCTACCGCGACACCACGCTGCCGCCGTCCTACACGGTCTTCGGCACCATCGATCCCTCGGGACTGAAGGTGCTGGCGAAGGTCGCCCGGGCCGGGGTCAAGGGTGGCGGCGGCGACGGTCCACCGAAGACGCCGGTGAAGGTCACCTCCGTCGCGGTGAGCTGAGGCCGAAGCCCACTCCACTGAGCTCCTCCGAACGCTCCCAGAGCCGCCGGGCGAGGTCCGGGTCCAGCGCGGCCGCGCTGCGGCCGACGCCGACCGGCCACCCGCGCATCTCGCGCAGTCGGTCGGGACCGACGTAGGTGTTGCCCGGGACGTCCATCGTGGCGGCGTACAGCGACGGCAGGGCCCCCTGCGCCGGGGACATGCCCACCAAGCCGTGGCCCCACCCGCCCACGGCGGTGGCCCAGCCGCGCCCGGTGTGGCCCGTGATGCCGGTCGCGGTGCTGCCCGGGTGGGCGCCGGTGGCGCGCACGGTCGACCCGGCGGCGGTGAGACGGCGCTGCAGCTCGGCGAGGAAGAGCAGGTTGGCCAGCTTGGACTGGCCGTAGGCGGCGAACCCGGCGTAGGTCCGGCGCTGCCAGTCGAGGTCGTCGAGGTCGAGCTCGGCGCCGCGGTGCGCGATCGAGCTGACCACCACGACCCGGTCGCCGAGTCGGGGCAGCAGCAGGTTGGCGAGCGCGAAGTGCCCCAGGTGGTTGGTGGCGAGCTGCAGCTCGACGCCGTCCGCGCTGCGAGAGAACGGGACGCCCATGATGCCCGCGTTGTTGACGAGGACGTCGACGTCGCCGACCTGGTCCGCGAAGGCACGCACCGACGCGAGGTCGGAGAGGTCCAGCGCGCGGACCTCGACGGCGCCGGTGAGGCTGCGCGCGGCCTCCTCGCCCTTGTCGACGTCGCGGCAGGCCAGCACGACGTGCGCGCCGGCGCCGGCGAGGGCCCGGGCGGTCTCCAGCCCGACCCCACTGTTGGCGCCGGTCACGACGAACCGACGGCCCTCCTGGCGAGGGACGCTGTCCCACTTCGATCTCATGGCCTCACCCTGGCACGACACGCCCGGGATGGGCGTTCCCTTGAACGACCGCGCCGAGTCGGACACGGTGGAGGGGTCCTGAACTTCAAAAGGAAGGCGAGCCATGCTCACCCTCACCGAGAACGCCAGCACGATCGTCCGCGAGATCACCACCCAGCCGGGCCTGCCCGAGACCGCCGGTCTGCGCATCACCGCCGACGGCGGTGACGAGTCGTCGTTCGCCATCGCGGCCGCCGAGAGCGCCGAGCCGTCCGACCAGGTCGTCGAGCAGTCCGGAGCCACGGTCTACCTCGACGAGAGTGCGGCGGTCGTCCTCGACGACAAGATCCTCGACGCCGCCGTCGACGACAGCGGTCAGGTGGAGTTCGCCCTCGCGCTCCAGCCCTGACGCACCCCTGCACCACCGGACCCTCGGCCCCGTTGGGGTCGGGGGTCCGTCGCGTCCGGCGACTGGCACACTCGACACGGTGACCACCACCCGAGAGATCCACCTCGCCTCCCGCCCCCACGGCACCCCCGTGCACGACAACTTCCGCACCGTGGAGACCACGCTGCCGGAACTGGCCGAGGGCCAGGTGCTGGTGCGCAACACCGTCCTGTCGGTCGACCCCTACATGCGGGGTCGGATGAACGACGTGAAGTCCTACACCCCGCCGTTCGCGCTCGACGCACCCATGGAGGGTGGCGCCGTCGGCGTGGTCGAGGAGTCCACCTCCGACAAGGTCGAGGTCGGCACCGTCGTGCAGCACATGGCCGGCTGGCGCGAGCACGCGGTGCTCCCGGCCGCGGAGGTGCGCGCCGTCGACACGTCGGTGGCGCCCGCCTCCGCCTTCCTGGGCGCGCTCGGCATGCCCGGGCTGACGGCGTACGCCGGACTGACCGCGGTCGCCGGGATGAAGGAGGGCGAGACGGTCTTCATCTCCGGTGCTGCCGGAGCGGTGGGCTCGATCGCCGGCCAGATCGCCAAGAAGCTCGGCGCCGGCAAGGTCATCGGGTCGGCGGGAACCGCCGAGAAGGTCTCCTGGCTCACCGACGAGCTCGGCTTCGACGCGGCGTTCGACTACAAGGCCGGTCCGGTCGTCAAGCAGCTCGCCGAGCACGCGCCGGTTGACGTCTACTTCGACAACGTCGGTGGCGACCACCTCGAGGCCGCGATCTTCCACATGGGCGAGTTCGGTCGGCTGGCGCTGTGTGGCGCGATCGCCGGCTACGACGCGACCGAGCCGATGCCCGGCCCGCGCAACCTGATGATGGCGATCTCCAAGCGACTCACCCTGCGCGGCTTCATCGTTACCGACCACCAGGACCTGGCGCGCGAGTTCTACACGACGGTCGGTCCGTGGCTGGCTTCCGGCGAGATCACCTACCGCGAGACCTTCGTCGACGGGCTCGACCAGGCCGTCGACGCGTTCCTGGGGCTGAGCACCGGCGCCAACACGGGCAAGATGCTGATCCAGCTCTGATCATGAGCGCGCAGTTCTACGCCGACGCGGCGTCGTACGACCGGCTGTTCCCCGGAGGCGGGCTGTCGGTGGACTTCTACCGGGCCGAGGCCGACCGGCACGACGGTCGGGTCCTGGAGCTCGGGTGCGGCACCGGGCAGAAGCTGATCCCGATCGCGTCCGACGGGCATCCGTGCGTGGGTCTGGAGCTGTCGTCGGACATGCTGGCCGAGGCTCGGCGCAAGGCAGACGCGCGCGGCGTGGAGGTCGAGTGGCTGCAGGGCGACATGCGCGGCTTCGACCTGGGGCGGACGTTCGACCTCGTGATCATCGCCGCCAACTCGTTGCTCCACCTGCACGAGGCTCAGGACCTCGTCGGCTGCCTCCGGTCGGTGCGCAGGCACCTGGCGCCCGGAGGGCGGCTGGTCCTCGATGTCTACAACCCGAGCGTGCGCATGCTGGCCCGGGCCGACGGCGTACGAGATCGGCGTGAGGAGCTGGCGTTCGTGGATCCCGATCGTGGCGTCGTGCACGTCGATGTGGCCGAGACCTACGACGCGGCCGCGCAGGTCACGCGCGGCACCTGGTTCTTCTCGACCGACTCCGAGGCCGACTTCGCCGTCGCGCCGCTCGAGATCAGGAGCATCTTCCCGCAGGAGCTGTCGCTGCTGCTCTCGCTCGGCGGTCTCCGGGTCGTCGAACGCCTCGGCAGCTGGTCGCGCACGCCGTTCGCCGCCGACTCGGCGCTCCAGCTCGTCGTCTGCGAAGCGGACTGAGCCGATGGTCGAGGTCGTGGTCGGTGCGCTCATCCGTGACGGGCGTGTCCTGCTCGTGCATCGCAGGCCGGACAAGCGCGCCAACCCGGACGTGTGGGACCTGCCCGGTGGGGTCGTGGAGGACGGCGAGTCCGAGCTGGAGGCGCTTGCTCGCGAGCTGCACGAGGAGCTCGGCGTGCAGATCGCGACCGACACGGTGTCCCACCTGTGTCGACTGACCGCAGGTCCCGCGGACGAGCCGGCACGCCTCAGTGCGTGGCTCGTAGGCGCATGGGACGGCACGCCGTCGAACGTCGCTCCCGAGGAGCACGACGGCGTCGCTTGGTTCAGCCTCGGCGATCTCCCTCCCCCACCCCACGTGCTCGCGCGCTCGGCTCTGTTGGCTGTCGTCAAGACGACCAGCTAGTGAATGCGTCGATGGCGCGCAGGCTCACCATCTGTTGCGACGCGCCGCTAGCTGGTGCTCCGGTGGTCGTCACCGGACCGGGTGTTGTTGGTGTACGACGTGTCGCGAGGCGACTCGGACATAGTGGGCGGCGGGATCGACGATCACGAGCGAGTGGCTCGCGGCAGAGTCGGGCGTACTCGGGACGTCGCCAAGTTCTGTCGCGCCATCGTCGTCTGCGCGCCTTACGGAGGGAAGCAGGAGCAAGTCGTTCCCAACCTTGGCGCGTAGGCGGGCTATGTGGGGCGCAGCTGGCATGACTTCACCGTAGAAGCCTGCAAAGCAGGCGACGGACGCACCCGCCGCGATGACGCGGATCACGAGCAACCGCATATCAAGCAATTCCGGTCGCTTCGTCCATGCGAGTTGACGTCGTGCGCGGGTGGTGACGCTCGTGAGACCACGCTGTGCAGAGCTAGGCGACGGCGGTGTCGGGTGTCGGTGGGTCGGAGTTTTGCGGCAGGGCGATGGTGCCGGTGGGTTGTCGGAGGTAGGTCAGCCCGTGGGGGTCGGTCCAGAGGTAGGTGCCGGGGTCGGCGAGGGCGTCGAGTGGGCGGTAGCCCCAGGCGGTGTGGGTCTTGAGTCGGTGGTGATGTCGGCAGAGAGGGGCGAGGTTGCAGATGCAGGTCGAGCCACCTTCGGCGTGGGGCCTGGTGTGGTCGGCGTCGCAGCGTGCTGATGACTTGGTGCACCAGGGGAACACGCATTGGGGGTGGATCAGGGACACGGCCTCGTGGAGGCGGTCGGGGATCTCGTAGGCCTCGACGTGGGTGGCGGCGTGGTCGGCCAGGTCGATGACGGGCTTGACGGTGACGGCGGTGTCGGTGCGTGAGCACCATTCACGGATCTGTTCAGCGAGCATCGGGTCGACCGTGGTCTGGTTGCGGCCGATGGTCTCGCCACCGCGTAGGGCTGCCTCGGAGAGGTGCAGGAACAGCACGATCTTCTTCCGGGACGCTGCTGGTGCGTCGTCGTGGTCGAGGAGTGCTTGGGCCTGGGCAGGGTCGGCGAGGATCCCGAGTGCCATCGAGCGGCGTACGTCCAGCGACTCATCACAGCCCTGCTCTTTCAGGGCTGCGGCGATCGCGGACAGGGTGGCGTCGAGGTCGTGGAGGTCTTTCCAGTCCCCGCGGGCGAAGAGGTCGGCGATGCCGGTGTTGTTGATCGAGCCGTCCTCCAGGCGCACGTAGCGGGCGTCGAGGTCCTCGAGCTGTTTGATCTCGCGTTCCTCGGCGTGCAGGCGCAGCATGATCTCGTCGAGCAACCGGGTCAGGGTCGTGGGTCCGACCTTGTGTGCGAGGGGTGCGATGCGGGCATCGAGATCGGCGGTGACGTCGGCGTGGGCACCGAGGACGGCCTGGGCGATACGTCGGGCCCGCCAGGCCTGGACCTCGCCGGCCAGCACCCGCGCCCACACGAGCGGGAGGCGGTGCTTGAGGACCAGGGCGTCGCGGATCAGGGCCTTCCCCGAACCGGTGGTCATCGAGATCGCGGCGGCGAACGCGGCCGGTGCGTCCCAGCGCACCGGTGGGATTCCGCACCACTCCACGGTCTCGAGGTCTGCTGCGTGGGCGACGCTGGCGTCGTACTCGCCGGGTTGCCAGACCGGTGCGGGGCCACGGACCTGCCAGGTCTTCTCGTTGCCGTCGGCATCGAGGTCGGGGTGGGCGTGGGCCCACTCGACGGCGAGCTCGAGGATCTCGACCTCGGCGTCGTCAGCGACCCGGCGGGCGAAGGCCAACCTGCCTAGCAGCGCACCCGGGGTGGGTGCGGTGTCGGCGAGGATGCTGGACATGGGGTTCATCATAGTCGATCAGATGTTCGAATACAAGTGTCATGGTCGATGTGCGCGTTCGGGTGCGGGGGCTTCGTCGACGTCCTCGCCCAGGGGCTCGGCCTGCTCAGCCTCCGTGGGTTCGCACCACTATTTCATCCATCTACACCATCACCCCATACCTGCGCCCCTTTATCCTCTGTTCTCCGTAGCCCAGACATTCAACCGCTACGCTATTTCACGAGCGCCAACCATGCCACCCCGTAGTGTCCCGACCACCGGTGTTCTCTCACTGCTACGAACAGCGAGGAACCACGAGTATCACCCCTGATCAATCCGCTGAGCGGTCCTCTACCGATCGGCCCTGCGCCGTATTCTCTGGGCCAACAGCGACCACGCGTCTGCATCCTCGGCCCCACGGAGCCGTCCTCGAGCGGTTCGTGATCACCCACACCACCCCCGGCTGCGTCAGCTCATCACCCCTACGCAAGGCCGGCGTCACGAGGTCGGATCGAACGCGGCGACGGCCCCCTCGTCGAGGCGCTCCTCGGAGCCGACTTCACCGTCCTGGTCATCCCACCTGCGCAGCTGAAGAACCTCCGCTCGCGCTACGGCTCAGCCGGCAACAAGGACGACCACCACGACGCCTACGTCTTGGCCGACACCGTGCGCACCGACCGGGCCCGACGGACCCCCCTGCGCCGCGACAGCGCCGCCACGTCCGTCATGCCAGCCATGGTCCGGACCCGACGCAATCTCGTCGCGACCCGCGTCGCGACCTGTAACCAGCTCCTGGCCCACCTGCAGATCACTTTCCCAGGCGCCATCGGGCTCTTCAGCGACCTCGACTCACCGATCAGCTTGAGTTCCTGACCAAGTACGCCAACCAGATCCAGGCCGACCGCTCACCGAGAAACGCCTGCGCACCTGGCTGGCATCGGTCTCCTACAGCGGCGGCACACCCACCGGCGTCCTGCTCGAGCGACTCACCACCGCCACCCGCGGCACGACTGGACCCGAAGCGGCCACCCTGGCCACGATCACCCGCGCCTACGTGAGCGTCCTGAGGACCCTGCTCGCCCAGATCGCCGCGCTCGAGGTCGACCTCGCCACCCAGCTCACCATCCACCCCGACACCCACATCTTCGCCTCACTGCCCCGCGTGCAGACATTGCGTACCGCACGCCTCATCGGCGAGATCGGCGACTCACGAGGCCGATTCCCCACCCCAGAAGCTCTCGCAGCACTCGCCGGCGTCGTGCCCTCGACCCGCCAATCAGGCAGAGCAAAGGTCGTCACCTTCCGCTACGGCTGCGACCGCCAACTACGCGACGCATTGTGCGACTTCGCCAACGGCTCACGCCAAGACAACCCCTGGGCCGCCGACCTCTACAACCGTGCCATCGCACGCGGTCACGACCACCAACACGCCCTACGAGTCCTCGCCCGCGCCTGGACCCACATCATCTGGCGATGCTGGCAAGACAACCAGCCCTACAACCCCGCCAACCACCGAGCCCTTCAGAAACTCACCACCCAACAAGCAGCCTGAACCACCAGCGGTTGACACAGGCACTCAGCCTCCGTGGGCTCGGCCTGCTCAGCCTCCGTGGCTCGGCTGCTCGGCCTCCGCCGTCGACGCCGCGTAGCCTGCGCGGCATGATCAACACCGCCGAGGCCCGCATCGTCGCCTCCTTCACGTTCATCTCCTGCCTCGTGCTGGGTGCCTGGACCAGCGTCGAGCGCGTGCTCGTCGAGTCGTCGCTGCTGCCCACCGACACGGCCACCGTCCGCGTGATCATGCTGTTCGTGCCACTGGTCGCGACCGGCGTCGCGGTGCAGGGCACGAGGGTCACCGAGGTCGCGTGGGCGCGGACGCTCGGTGGAGCGGCCGTGATGCTGGGGGGCCTGAGCATCCTGGGTGCGATCAACTACGCCCTCATCGGCGTCTGAGCCACCTCCGTAGGGTGGCATGGTGAGTGCCTCCCAGAGTCTGCGCCAGACCGAGGCGCGCGAGCGCTTCGACCTCCTCTCGGTGACGTCGTACGACGTGCGCCTCGACCTCGCCGCCGACGACGCGACCTTCGCGTCCGTCACGACGGTGACGTTCGAGAGCCAGGGCGGGCCGACGTTCGTCGACCTCAAGCCGACCCACCTGGGCGCGGTCCGCTTCAACGACGCGTCCCTCGACGTCGACCTTCTCGACCGCGGCCGGTTCCCCCTCGACACCATCGCGGGCACCAACGTGCTCGTGGTCGACGCGGTGATGCCGTTCCGCAACGACGGCGAGGGCCTGCACCGCCACGTCGACCCGGCCGACGGCAAGTCCTACGTCTACGGCATGAGCTTCATGGACGCCGCCCCCACGATCTTCGCCTGCTTCGACCAGCCCGACCTCAAGGCGCCGTACACCCTGCACGTGACGGCGCCGGACGACTGGACGGTCGTCGGCAACGCTCCGGCGACCCGTGGAGCCGGTGGCGAGTGGGAGATCGGGCCGACGCAGCCGCTCTCGACGTACTTCGTCACGCTCGTCGCCGGGCCCTACCACCTGATCCGGTCCGAGCACGACGGGATCCCCCTCGGTCTCAGCTGCCGACAGAGCCTCGCCGGCGCACTCGACGCCGACGCCGACGAGCTGTTCACGATGACCGGGCAGTGCTTCGACGAGTTCCACCGGCTCTTCGGGATCCGCTACCCGTTCGGTGACTACCACCAGGCGTTCGTGCCGGAGTTCAACGCCGGCGCCATGGAGAACCCCGGCTGCGTGACCTTCCGCGACCAGATGGTCTTCGACACCCGCGTCACCCGCGGCCAGCGGATCCAGCGCGCCACCACGGTCGCCCACGAGATGGCCCACCAGTGGTTCGGCAACATCGTCACCCCCGCGTGGTGGGACGACCTCTGGCTCAACGAGTCCTTCGCCGAGTACATGGGCAACCGGGTCACCGCCGACGTCACGCAGTACGACGACGCCTGGACGCACGTCGCCTGGTCGCGCCGCCAGTGGGGCCTCGGGGCCGACCAGCGCCCCAGCACCCACCCGGTCGCCGGCAACGGCGCCGAGGACGCGCTCGTGGCCCTCCAGAACTTCGACGGCATCTCCTACGCCAAGGGCTCGAGCATCCTCAAGCAGCTCGCGACCACGCTCGGCGACGACGTGTTCTTCGCCGGGGCGATCGACCACTTCACCCGGCACCGCTTCGGCAACGCCACCATGCACGACCTCTTCGCCAGCTGGGAGCGCTCCGGAGCCGGCGACCTCTCGGGCGTGATCGACCAGTGGCTGCGCACCGCCGGTGCCGACGTGCTGGAGATCGACCGCGACCGGGGCCTCGTGCTGCGCACTCCGCCCACGGCCCACCCGGCCGACCGCACCCACACCGTGCGGGTCCTGCAGATCGGCAACGACGCCACGCGCACCGAGGTCGCGCTCGAGGTGACCGGCGACGAGACTCCGGTGCCGCGCGAGCTCGCCGGCATCGTCGGGTCGGGCGCGCTCGTCCTCGATCCCGACGAGGAGAGCTGGGGGGTCTGCGTCCCCGACCACGCCACGATGGTGTCCCTCGCCACGACGCTCCCCCGGCTCGACGACCCCCGCACGCAGGCTGCGGTGTGGAACAACGTCAAGAGCGGCTACTCGGTGGCCCGCCTCGACCCCGATCACGTGGTCGACCTCCTCGAGGCGGCGCTCCCGATCGAGGACACGGAGGACACGCTGCGCCAGACCAAGCCGTGGGTGCTCGCGAGCGTCATCCCGGCGGCCTCGTCCGGGGCGGCGCAGCGGATCCTGGCGGCGGCCGAGGTGCGCCTCGCGGGCAGCGCCGCCGGCTCCGAGCTCCAGCTCTCGGCCTTCCGCTGGGTCGTGCAGCATGACCGACGACGCGGCCGCCCTGTCGGCGTGGCTCGACGGCGCCGCCCTCCCCGACGGCGTCGAACCCGATGTCGACCTGCGCTGGCGCCTCCTCACCCAGCTCGCGCTCGTCGGCGGCACCGACGTCGCCGCCCTCGACGCGGCACTGGCCGACGAGACGACGGTCTTCACGCGCGTCATGCACAGCCGCGCGGTCGCCTCCCTGCCGACTCCGGAGGCGAAGGTCGTTCGCCTGGGCGCGCTTCACCGGCGAGGTCGACGTCGCCAACTACGAGCTCGAGGCCGCCGGACGCGGCTTCTGGCGCGGCGGGCAGCAGGACCTGACGGCGCCCTACGTCGAGCGCTACGTCGCCGAGCTGCCCGGGATCTCCGAGGTGCACAGCGGCTGGGTGCAGGCCGTCGTCGCGGAGGCCTTCTTCCCCCGCAGCCACGTCGACCCGGCCACCGCCGACCGGCTCCGGCCCCTGCTCGACGACGACGTCCTGCCCGGCGCCGTACGCCGTCGGGTCGCCGACCAGCTCGACGACCTCGACCGGCAGCTCGCCGTGCTCGCTGCCTTCCCGAAGGGCTGACCCGCGCCGTGGCAGCGACTGGACGTCGTCCCGGACCGACCGTCCGGGTCCGGGTCACCGAGCACCGCGCCGATCGTGACGAACGCTCGCCGCGAGGACCACCTCATCACCGAGGAGCCGCTCGAGCTGCGCCTCGAGTGGCCAGGTGCCCCCGCGCGGCGCGTCTGGGTCACGATGCGCACGCCCGGCCACGACTTCGAGCTGGCCGCCGGGTGGGTGGTCCACGAGGGACTGGCGCCGGCTGTCGACGGCATCGCCGGCGTCGCCTACTGCACCGACGTCACGCTCACCCCCGAGCAGGACTTCAACGTCGTCACCGTCACCCTCGCCGCTCCCCCGCCCGCGACTCCCCCACCAGCACGAGGCCCTCTCGGCCGGCTCCTCGGCCTGCGGTGTCTGCGGCACCGACAGCGTCGGAGAGGCCCTGACCCGACGCGCCGCGCCGTGGTCGGGCGAGCTGCCCACCCCCGAGGTCGTACGACGGCTGCCCGACGCCCTGCGCGAGGGTCAGCGCCTCTTCGCGCGCACCGGCGGGGTCCACGCGGCCGCGCTCGTCACCGCAGCGGGCGAGCTGCTCGTCGTGCGCGAGGACGTCGGGCGGCACAACGCCGTCGACAAGGTCACCGGGGCGCGGGTGCTCGCCGGGCAGCCGGCCGCCGAGGCGTGCCTGGTCCTCAGCGGGCGGGTCGGCTACGAGCTGGTCCAGAAGGCGCTCGCGGCCGGCATCGGCAGCCTGGTCGCGGTCGGCGCCCCCACCAGCCTGGCGGTCTCGCTCGCGCGCGACGGCGGGCTCGCGCTCCACGGTTTCACCGGACCCGACCGCACGCGTGCGCTACACCTGAGGTCCGGCCCGGCGTGGGTCCGCAGCGGCTGTCGGTGGCCCCCCCTAGCGTGCTGGACGTGCGCATCCTCCACACCTCCGACTGGCACCTGGGCCGGTCCTTCCACCGCGAGGACATGCTCACGCCACCAGGCGACCTACGTCGACCACCTGCTCGAGGTCGTCGCGAGCGGAGCAGATCGACCTCGTCGTCGTCTCGGGCGACATCTACGACCGCGCGCTGCCGCCGGTCGACGCGGTGCGCCTCGCCGACGAGGCCCTGGTGCGGCTGGCCCACTCGCGCGCCACCGTGGTGCTCACCAGCGGCAACCACGACTCCGCCCAGCGCCTCGGATTCTCCGCTCGCCTCATCGACGCCGCCGGCGTCCACCTGCGCACCGACGCCTCGGGCGTCGGCGCCCCGGTGGTGCTCGACGACGAGCACGGACCGGTCGCGGTCCACGGGATCCCCTACCTCGACCCCCACGCCGTCGCCGAGCCCTGGCAGCTCGAGCGCCGCTCCCACGAGGCCGCCCTCACCGAGGCCATGCGGCGTGTCCGGGCCGACCTCGTCGACCAGGCCGGGCGTCCGCTCGATCGTCCTGGCCCACGCCTTCGTCGCCGGCGCGACCCCCAGCGACTCCGAGCGCGACATCACCGTCGGCGGCGTCTCGCGGGTGCCGACGTCCCTGTTCGACGGCATCGACTACGTCGCCCTCGGCCACCTCCACGGCGCCCACGTGCTCGACGACCACCTGCGCTACAGCGGCTCGCCGCTCGCCTACTCCTTCTCCGAGGCCACGCACCGCAAGGGCTCGTGGGTCGTCGACCTCGGCGCGCCGTCGAGCCGGGGAGCCGAGATCGGAGCCACCTTCCTCGACGCCCCGGTGCCGCGCCGCCTCGCGCGGCTCCGCGGCACCCTCGAGACGCTGCTCACCGACCCCGACCTGGCACCCCACGAGGACGCCTGGGTCGAGGCGACCCTGACCGACACCGCGCGACCCCTCGGCGCCATGGAGCGCCTGCGCCGCCGTTTCCCCCACGCCCTGGTGCTGTCGTTCGCCTCCACCCGCACCCCTCGCGGCGCACCCAGCGCACGCGGCGACCCACGCCCGGCGCGACCACGACATCGCTCGCGAGTTCATGACCGACCTCCGCGGCCAGGAGCCCTCGGCCGCCGAGGGCGCCCTGCTCGACGCCGCCGTGGACGCCTGCTGCGACACCGACGACTCCGGGCGCGACCGCGGCGACATGCTCGTCACCGACGACGTCGGGAGCGCCGTGCGGTGAGGCTCCACCGACTCGAGATCGAGGCCTTCGGTCCCTTCGCCGCTCGCACCAGCATCGACTTCGACACCCTCTCCGAGGCCGGGCTCTTCCTGCTGTCCGGGGCCACCGGCGCCGGCAAGACCAGCGTCCTCGACGCCGTGTGCTTCGCGCTCTACGGCGACGTCCCTGGCGATCGTGGGTGCCGCCAAGCGGCTGCGCTGCGACCAGGCCGCGCCCGAGGTCGCGCCCCGCGTCGTTCTCGAGCTCACCCTCGGCCAGCGACGCTTCCGCCTCGAGCGCAGCCCGGCCTGGGAGCGCCCCAAGCAGCGCGGCACCGGCGTCACCACGCAGCAGGCGTCCGTGACGATGTCGGAGCTCCGCGACGGAGCCTGGTCGCCGCTCTCGAGCCGGCTCGACGAGACCGGCGACCTCGTCGGCCGACTGGTCGGCATGAACCTCACCCAGTTCACCCAGGTCGCGCTGCTCCCGCAGGGCCGCTTCCAGACCTTCCTGCGCGCCAAGTCCGACGAGCGGCACCAGCTGCTCCAGCAGCTCTTCCGCACCGGCCGCTTCGCCGAGGTCGAGCGGTGGCTGCGCGAGCGCCGTCTCTCGCTCGGCCGCACCGACGTCGAGGCCCACCAGCGGGTCGCCGACGTCGTCAGCCGCATCAGCGAGGCCACCGGCTGCGACCTCCCCGACGGGTGGGACGTCCACGACCTCCGCGACGTCACCGACCGGCGCGAGCTGCTCCCGTGGGCCACCGACCTGCGCGAGCGTGCCGAGGCCGACCTCGTCCGGTGCCGCGACGAGGCGGGACGCAGCGCGGTGCGCGAGATGAAGGCCCGCGAGGCGTTGGCCGCCGCCCGCGAGGCGCTCACCCGGCGCGCCCGCTACGACGCCGCGCGCCGGGAGCGCGAGCTCCTCCAGGAAGGTGCAGCACGACACCGCGACGACAGCGGCCGCCTCGACGCCGCGCACCGCGCCGCCACCGTCCTCCCGCTCCACCGTCACGCCGTGGCCGGCGAGCGCGCCGCCGCGACGGCGGCGCAGCGCTTCGACGAGGCGATCGGCGCCCTGCACTCCCACCTCGGCCCCCACCTCGACCCCCACCTCGACCATCTCGTCGGAGGTGTCCCGAGCACCGCTGCCGACCTCACCGACCTCACCGCTCTCACCGAGCTCGCCGATCAGGCCACCACGGCGGCTGCCGACGCCCGGTCCGCGCTACCCCGCCTCACCCGGCTCCGGCGGGCCGGGTCCGAGGCCGACCAGGTCGAGGCGCAGCGCGACCGGGTGGCGGCACAGGTCGACACGGCCCGGGCGGAGCTGGCGCTGCTGCCGGCCCGGCTGGCAGAGCTGCGCGCCCGCGTCGAGGTCGCGCGATCGGCTGCGGAGCGGGTCCCGGTGCTCACCGCCTCGGCCGAGGCCCTCCGACGCCGACTCGACGCTCACGCCGAGGTCCTCCGCCTGCACACCGCCCTGAGCAGCGCGCGGCAGGAGTGGCTCGTGGCGCGCGAGCTCGTCGCTCGACCTCAAGGAGCAGCTGATCGAGCTCCAGCAGGCCCGCATCGAGGGCATGGCGGCCGAGCTCGCCGGCGCGCTCGCCAGCGGGTGCAGCTGTCCGGTGTGCGGCTCGGCCGACCACCCCGCCAAGGCACGCGCCGCCACCGGTGCGCCCGACGCCGCGGCCGAGAAGGCGGCGCGGGTGCGGGCCGACGACGCCAACGCGGTCGAGCACGCCCACGACGCCCAGGTCCACGAGCTGCGCGCGAGCCTGGCCGCCGCCACCGAGCGAGCCGCCGGCGGTGAGCCGGCCGCGCTCCGCGGCGAGCTCGGCACCACCCGCGACGAGCTGGCCCACGCGACGGACGAGGCTGCCTCCCTCGAGCACCTGCTCGTCGAGCTCGACGATGCCGGCCACGTGCAGGAGCAGCTCCACAGCAGACTGGCAGACCTGTCCGGCACCCGGTCGCGGCTCGATGCCCAGCGTGAGGCGCTCGACGAGGAGGTCGCGTCCCTGCGGAGCGAGGTCGAGAGCCTGCTGGCCGACACCGCGCACGCCGATCTCGAGGCACTTCTCGACCACACCGAGCGCACCGCGACCCTCGCCCGGGCGGCCATCACCCTCGAGGGACAGTCCGCCGCCGCCGCACGCACCCGCGACGACGCCCGTGCCGCTGCCGAGACGGCAGCCTCCGCGCGCGGCTTCACCGACACCGCCGCAGCAGTCGACGCCGCTCTCACCCTCGCCGAGGTCGACGAGCTCGAGCAGGTCGTCGAGCACCACCGACGCCGGCTGGCCGCGGTCACCGAGATCCTGGCCGAGCCCGGTGCGGCGCTGCTCGAACGACCGATGCTGGACAACGACGAGATCGAGGCCACCCACGCCGCCGCACTCACCAGGCGCGACGACGCCGCGGCGGCACTGCACGTGGCGTCGGGCAGGTGCGAGCGGCTCACCGGACTGTGCGCCGACCTGGAGGCCCAGATCCTGACGTGGCTCCCCCTGCGTGCCGACCTCGACGTCACCACCCGACTCGCCGCGCTTCGTCGAGGGCAAGTCGGCCGACAACCACCTCAAGATGCGCCTGTCCGCCTACGTCCTGGCCTACCGGCTCACCCAGGTGGTCGCGGCGGCCAACGAGCGGCTGGCGCGGATGAGCGACCAGCGCTACTCCCTCGAGCACACCGGTCACCGCGGCGCGGGCGAGACCCGCGGGGGTCTCAGCCTGCTCGTGCGTGACGACTGGTCCGGGCGAGACGCGTGATCCGGCGACCCTGTCCGGCGGCGAGACGTTCGTCGTCTCGCTCGCCCTGGCCCTGGGGCTCGCCGACGTGGTGGCCCACGAGAGCGGCGGCGCCACGCTGGACACGCTGTTCGTCGACGAGGGGTTCGGGTCCCTCGACGCCGACACCCTCGACGACGTCATGGACACCCTCGACTCCCTGCGCGACGGCGGACGGGTGGTCGGGCTGGTCAGCCACGTCGCCGAGATGCGTGACCGGATCCCGACCCAGCTGATCGTGACCAAGGCCCGCGGGGGCTCCACGACGCGTCCGAGTGGCTGCTGAGAGGACGCTCAGGGTGCTCCGGCACGATGGGCGGGTGAGCTCCCACTACGACCTGGCCATCATCGGCAGCGGTTCCGGCAACTCGATCATCGACGAACGCTTCACCGACCGACGCGTCGCGCTCTTCGAGAGAGGCGTCTTCGGCGGCACCTGCCTCAACGTCGGCTGCATCCCGACGAAGATGTTCGTCTACCCCGCCGACGTCGCGCTCGGCGCGGTCCACGGCGACGCCCTCGGGGTCGAGGCGCACCTCGACCACGTCCGCTGGCGCGAGATCCGCGACCGGATCTTCGGCCGGATCGACCCGATCTCCGCCGGCGGACGCCACTGGCGCGCCGAGGACAACGCCAACGTCACGCTCTTCGAGACGCACGCGCGCTTCGTCGACGACCACACGATCGACACGGGCACCGGCGAGACCATCACCGCCGACCAGGTCGTGATCGCCACCGGGTCGCGCCCGATGGTGCCCGACATCGAGGGACTCGACGCGGTGACGGTGCACACCAGCGACACCGTGATGCGCATCGACGACCTTCCCGACCGCGTGCTGATCGTCGGAGGCGGCTTCGTCGCCGCCGAGTTCGCGCACGTCTTCGGCGCCTTCGGGAGCCAGGTGACGATCGCCAACCGGTCCGGCGCCATGCTGCGGGCCGAGGACGACGAGATCTCGGCAGCGTTCACCCGAGCGGCCCAGCAGCGCTGGGACCTCCGCCTCGACACCGAGGTGACCCGGCTGGAGCCGCTCGACGCCGGCGCGATCAGGGCGCACCTGTCCGACGACACCGTCGTCGACGTCGACCTGGTCCTCGTCGCCACCGGACGCGTGCCCAACGCCGACGACCTCGGGCTCGAGCACACCTCGATCGCCGTCGGCGACGACGGGCTCGTCGTCGTCGACGAGCACCAGCGCACCTCCGCCGCCGGCGTGTGGGCGCTGGGCGACGTCTCCAACGCCTTCCAGCTCAAGCACGTCGCCAACTGGGAGGCCCGCGTCGTCCAGCACAACCTGCTGCACCCCGACGACCTCCGCTCCTCGCGCCACCAGGTCGTGCCGAGCGCTGTCTTCTCCAGCCCCCAGGTCGCCAGCGTCGGGCTCAGCGAGCGTGAGGCTGTCGAGCAGGGCGTCGCCCACGTCGTCGCCCGCCAGGACTACGGCGGGACGGCGTACGGCTGGGCCATGGAGGACTCCACCAGCTTCGCGAAGGTGCTCGCCGACCCGGCGAGCGGCCGGATCCTCGGCGCGCACCTCCTCGGCCCGCAGGCCTCCAACCTGATCCAGCCGATCATCCAGGCGATGAGCTTCGACCAGACCGCGCACGACGTGGCCCGCGGCCAGTACTGGATCCACCCGGCCCTCGCAGAGGTGATCGAGAACGTCCTCCTGGCGCTCCCGGCACCCACCGGATCGGGGCGGTAGGTTCGCACCATGAGCGGCCTGGATCCCACCTTCGTCGACCTTCCCCTCCGCATGCTGGGTGACGCCGCGCTCTCGCGGGCCCGGGCACTGGGTGCCACCCACGCCGACTTCCGGCTCGAACGGGTCCGCTACCAGAGCCTGTCGGTGCGCGACGACGTGCTCCAGAGCGCCAGCGACACCGAGGACCTCGGTCTCGCCGTGCGCGTGATCCACCGCGGGTCGTGGGGGTTCGCCTCCGGGGTCGTGCTCACGCCCGAGGAGGCGGTCCGCGTCGCCGAGACGGCGGTCGCCGTGGCCGAGGTCGCCTCGGCGATGACCAGCACCCCGGTCGAGATCGCCGACGAGCCCGCCTACCCCGACGTGACGTGGGTCAGCAGCTACGAGATCAACCCGCTGGAGGTGTCGGTCCAGGACAAGGCCGCGCTGCTGATCGACTGGACCCGGCGGCTGCGCACCGGTGCAGCCGTCGACCACGCCCGCGCCTTCTGCCAGCAGGTGCAGGAGAACAAGTACTACGCCGACCTCGCCGGCACGACCACCACCCAGCAGCGCGTGCGGCTGATGCCGGGCTTCGAGGCGATGGGCTCCGGCGCAGACACGTTCGACTCGATGGCGAGCATCGCCCCGCCCGTCGGTCGCGGCTGGGAGTACCTCCGCTCGGTCGTCCGAGGGCGGTGTCTACGACTGGGACGCCGAGATCGAGCAGGTGCCCGAGCTGCTCGCCGAGAAGCTCAAGGCACCCAGCGTCGAGCCCGGCACCTACGACCTGGTCATCCACCCCAGCAACCTGTGGTTGACGATCCACGAGTCCATCGGCCACGCGACCGAGCTCGACCGCGCGCTGGGCTACGAGGCCAACTACGCCGGTACGTCGTTCGCCACCCCTGACCTGCTCGGCTCGCTGCAGTACGGCTCCGAGGTCATGCACGTCACCGGCGACCGCACCGTCGAGCACGGCTTGGCCACGGTGGGCTACGACGACGAGGGCGTCGCGACGCAGTCCTGGGACATCGTCAAGGACGGGCTCTTCGTCGGCTACCAGCTCGACCGACCGATGGCTCCCCTGCTCCCCGAGCTCAACCAGCTCGACGGACGGCCGAGGTCCAACGGCTGCGCCTACGCCGACTCCCCCGGCCACATCCCGATCCAGCGGATGGCCAACGTCTCCCTCCAGCCCGCTCCCGGCCCGGACGGCCCGAGCACCGAGGACCTCATCGGCCGCGTCGACGACGGCCTGTACGTCGTCGGCGACAAGTCGTGGTCGATCGACATGCAGCGCTTCAACTTCCAGTTCACCGGTCAGCGCTTCTACCGGATCAAGGAGGGCCAGGTCGTCGGGCAGGTCCGCGACGCCGCCTACCAGGCCACCACCACCGACTTCTGGCGCTCGATGGAGGCCGTCGGGGGCGCCGACACGTGGGAGCTCGGCGGCGCGTTCAACTGCGGCAAGGCCCAACCGGGACAGGTCGCCGCCGTCAGCCACGGCTGCCCGACGTCGCTGTTCCGCGGCGTCCGCATCCTCAACACCCTCCAGGAGGGCTCGGCATGATCACCCCTCGAACGAGCACCCCCCTGGTCCCCCAGTCCCTGGTCGACCACGCCGTGAGCACGTCGACCTCCGACGAGTGCATCGCGATCGTGCGTGACACCACCAGCGCCAACCTGCGGTGGGCCAACAACACGCTGACCACCAACGGCGTCATGCACGCGGTGTCGGTCACGATCGTCTCCTTCGTCCACGGCGCCTCGGGCACGTCGACCGGATCGGTCACCGGCAGTGCCAGTGACCAGGCGCAGGTCACCGCCCTGGTCGACGCGGCCGACGCCGCCGCACGTGCCGCCGGCCCCGCGGAGGACGCTGCGCCGCTCGTGACCGACGTACCGGTCGCTGCCGACTGGGACGACGCGCCGGTCCCGACCGACATCGGCGTCTATCGCACCTTCGCTCCTGCCCTCGGCCAGGCGTTCGGTCGGGCCGAGGCTGCCCGCCGGATCCTCTACGGCTTCGTCAACCACGAGGTGACCACGACCTACCTCGGCTCCACCACCGGCCTGCGACTGCGCCACGTGCAGCCCACGGGCCACTACGGCTGCACGGCGAAGAACGCCGCGCTGACCAACAGCGCCTGGGTCGGTGGGGCCACCCGAGACTTCGCCGACGTGGACGCCCTGGCCATGGACGAGTCCGTCGCGGCCCGACTCGCCTGGGGCGAGCGCCGCGTCGACCTCCCCGCCGGCCGCTACGACACCATCCTGCCCCCGTCGGCCGTCGCGGACCTGATGATCGACGCCTACTGGTACGCCGGCGCCCGCGATGCCCTGGACGGCCAGTCGGTCTACAGCAGGCGGGGCGGCGGCACCCGGATCGGCGAGCAGGTCGCGGCCCCGGGGGTCCGGCTCCACTCCGACCCCGCCTACCCCGGCCTGGAGTGCGCCCCCTTCGCCGTGGCCGCGGCCTCCAGCAACGACTCCTCGGTGTTCGACAACGGGTGGGGGCTCGGTCCCACCGACTGGATCCGCGACGGGGTGCTCACCTCCCTGCTCCAGACGCGACACTCCGCCGGCCTCACCGAGCAGCCGGTGACCCCGATGGTCGACAACCTGGTCCTGGAGGTCGACGGCGCGACGTCCTCCCTCGACGACCTCGTCGCCGGCACCGAGCGCGGGCTGCTGCTGACGTGCCTGTGGTACATCCGCGAGGTCGATCCGCAGTCGTTGCTGCTGACCGGACTCACCCGCGACGGCGTCTACCTCGTCGAGAACGGCGAGATCACCGGGGCGGTCAACAACTTCCGCTTCAACGAGAGCCCGATCGACCTGCTCCGGCGCTTCAGCCACGCCTCCACGACGTCGCCGAGCTTCAGCCGGGAGTGGGGCGACGACTACTTCTCGCGCACGGCGACCCCGGCCCTGCGGGTGCCGGACTTCAACATGTCGAGCGTCTCGCAAGCGCTCTGAAGGACCGCCGCCTCGACGGCCCCGGACGCGCCCTCGAAAATGCGCGACACAGGGACGGTCGGAGACATACAGTCCTCCCGACGACCCCGTCACCCCCGCGCTTCACCGTTCTTGGGAGTCCTTCTTGTCTCGTACGACCCGCACCTCCGTCCCGCGTACCAAGGCAGCCGCCTTTGCCGCAGCAGCACTGTCCCTCTCCCTCTTCGCCCCCACGGCCGCCATCGCCGACGAGGCCACCGACGCCCCGGTCACGATGGACGACACCATCGAGGTCGAGGGTGGCGGCTTCAACGGCGTCGACGTCCTCGCCAACGACACCGACCCCAACGGCGACGAGCTCGCCGTGTGCCGCCTCGACGTACCCGACGACCTGCCGATCTTCGCCGAGATCTTCGACGGTCAGGTCTTCATCAGCTCCTACGAGAACAAGACCGCGAGCTTCGACATCACCTACTACGCCTGCGACTTCGACTACCTGACGCCGGCGACGCTGACGATCAACGTCACCAAGATCCCCGAGGTCAAGGCGAAGAAGCTCAAGAAGCCCGGCAAGGTCAAGTTCACCAACCCCGGCTCCAAGAAGGTCGTCGTGCTCTACGGCGACCGTCGCGAGGACCAGCCCGACGGTCAGGTCGGCGTCGCCCCGATGAAGTCGGAGACCGTGAAGGTCATCCGCAAGAAGCTCTTCTACATCGCCTTCGTGCGCCGTACCGGCTCGTTCGCCGGACAGGGCTTCGTCAAGAACATCAAGCTCCCCAAGAAGGGCAGCGACCGTCCCGTCAGCCAGTCCTTCGGCGCCAAGGCACTGAAGGCGTGGAACACCGCCCAGTGAGTCCTGCGGTGATCTCCACGTGAGAGCTCGACCCACGATCGCGACGGGGCTGCTGGCCGGCCTCGTCGCGATCGGTCTGCCACTGCTCGGGGCGGCGCCGGCCGGTGCCGCCCCGAGCACGGCCGACCGCTCCGTCCACCGACCGATCCCCCGCGACGACACCGTCGCCGTCTATGCCTCGGGCACCTACCGCCTCGACGTCCTCGCCAACGACGACGTGACGAGCGGGCCCTTCACGTCCGGTGACCTGACGCTCTGCGCCGTCACGGTCACCGACGAGGCCCAACGCGTCATCTACGCCGAGATCGACCGCACCGACCCGTCGAAGGTCTACCTCGAGGCCAACCGCAACGCCGAGGGCATCGTCACGTTCACCTACGACGCCTGCCAGGGCGACGCCCGCGCGACCTCGACGGTGGTCGTCGACATCAACCGGCTCGCCACCATGAGGGTCACCAAGCACCCGAGGAAGCGCGGCAGGCTCCGCGCCACCAACCCCAACGACGTGCCCCTCACGATCCTGTGGGGCAGCAACCGCAACGACGTGACCGACGGTCAGCGCCGGGTCCGCCCGGGACGCACCATCACGTTCAAGGTCGAGCGCACCCGCATCTACTACGTCGCGTTCGTCCGCGACCAGGGCGCGATCGTCATCGCCGGTGAAGGCACGATCAACAAGATCAAGAGGGCGTAGTCGTCGCCGCGCCCGGCGCCACGTGGACCACGCGCTGCGGGAAGGCGATCACGATCCCCTCGTCGTCCAGGGCGCGCTTGATCGCGACGGCGACCGCACTACGCACCTTCCACAGCTCGGCGTTGGCCGCACCGTGCCAGAAGCGCACCTCCACGTTGATCGTGCTCTCGCCGAACTCGTAGACCCAGGCCTCGGGGTCGGGTGCTGCCGCCACGCCCTCGACCTGCGCGGTGACGCGACGCAGGATCGCGACGGCCGCCTCGAGGTCGGTGTCGTAGTCGAGACCGACCACGAGCTCGGTACGCCGGTCCGGGCGGTTGGTGTAGTTGGTGATCGGGGAGTCGAGCACCAACGAGGAAGGCAGCAGGACGTCGTTGCCGTCGAAGGTGAGCAGCCGCACCGTGCGGAAGTTGACCTCCAGGACCCGACCCTCGAGGTCGTTGGTCGCGATCTGGTCACCGCGGCGGAACGGACGCCGGATCTGGAGCAGCACCGAGGCGATCGCGTTGGTCAGCACCGACTGCACCGCCAGCGCCACGGCGATCCCGCCGATCCCGAGGGCACCCAGGAGCGGCGTGATCTCGACGCCGAGCGTGGTGAGGGCGTAGACCACCACGGTCGCCACCAGCACCACCTGGAGGAACCGCGCCAGCATCCGCGCCGCACCCGGTGCGCTGTCCGATCCGCGGAACGCCCGGACGATGAGCAGTCGGAGCGCCATGGCGACCACCGAGCCGACGACGACGATCGCCACCGCCACGACGGCCTGGGTCAGGGAGATGCCGGTGCCGGCGAGGTCGTCCATCGCACCGATACTGCCAAAGGCTCGGCACGGGGGTCGCTCAGGGACAGCAACGGCGATCAAGTCGAGTGTCGACCTGGCGAACTAGCCTGAGCCCCATGTACGAGACCGACACCGAGGTCGAGATGCTCCAGGCGCTCCTCGACCGCTCGCACGCTCGCGCCACCGAGCACCTGCGGGCGATCATCGATGATCGGCGGGTGCTGTCCGCACACGACCTGGTCGCCGTGCTCACCGGCATGAAGGTCCTCTCGCTCGCGACGGTGACCGCCGCCGGCGAGCCGCGGATCAGCGCGGTCGACGGGCACTTCCTCCACGGCACCTGGTCCTTCAGCACGTCCGGGTCCGCTGCCAAGGCCCACCACGTGCGGGCCCGGCCGGCCGTCAGCGTGGCGCACGTCGACAACGAGGAGCTCGCCGTCTTCAGCCACGGTCGGGTGCACGACCTCACGCCAGCCGACCCCGACCACGACGAGGTGATCGAGCACTGGACGCGTCACTACGGCGGGTCGCCGCTCGACTGGGGGCCCGACATCCGGCTCTACCGCTACGAGCCGACCTGGATGGTCGGCTACGCGGCGCACCGTGAGGAGCTGCTGGCTGCCCGCGCGGCGCAGCGAGGCTGATCAGTCGAGCCAGCGGCGCAGCTCCTTGACCCGCACGCGCTCCCACACACCCAGGAAGTCGGCCTCCAGCACGGTCCCGAGTGCGTCCTCGCGCGCGTGCAGCACGCCGTAGGTGAAGGCGCTCTCCCCCGCGCCGTCGGCCTCACGGGCGATCTGAGCGAGGTCACCGAGCGCCACCGCGGCGTCCTGGCGGTCCCCGAGCACCTGGGTCACCTCCTGCGCGGCCTTCCGCAGCGCCTTGGCCTCGGCTCCCCACCACGGCTCGAGCGTCTCGCAGGCGTAGCGCAACCGCTTGGCCGCCTTGCGTACGTCGTGCAGGGCCTCGTCGCGCGCCTCCTCGTCGCCCGCCTCGAGGGCGAGCACCAGCTCGACCCGGCGGCGCAGCCGCCGCCAGTCGCGCTTCACGAGTGCCGGCAGCACCGCAGCCGCCGGCTCCGCGGCGCGTTCGGTCGCCGGCAGGGCCGTCACCACGCGGTCGAGTCGCGCGAGCAGTCGCAGGTAGCGCCGCGACGTGAGGACCTCGTCCGCGTGGGCGCCGGCGGCGCCCAACCGCGCGGCATAGTGGCGCGCGAGTCGGCGGCGGACCGGGCCGACGACGAGCCTGCGCGGCAGGTCGTCGACCCGGTCGCGCACCAGCTCGAGCATCACCTCGGCGTCGCGCCCGTCCCCGAGCGTGCGGGCGACCCAGCGCAGGTCACGGCGCAGCGTCTCGGTGACCGTCGGCTCCACGAGCACGCCGTACGTCGTCAGCGCGCCGCGCAGGCGACGGCAGGTCACGCGCAGCTGGTGGACACCGTCGTCGACGCCACGCCGCACGTCGCAGTCGCGTCGCAACAGCTCGGCCACCTGGGTCTGCAGGCGGTGGTGGAGCACCAGCCCGGCAGGCTCGTCGCGACCGGGCTCGCCGGTCGAGCGCCGGGCGAGCTCGCCGAGGCGCTCGGCGAGCACGGTGCCGATCTTGCGCTGCTCGCGACGCGGCTCGATGCCCACCTCGGCCAGCAGGGCGTCCGCGTCGTCCAGGAGCTGCGGCCCCGCTGACACGAGCTCGATCTCGACCTCGCGCCACGCCGAGGCCGACCCGTCCGACAGGGCGGTGCCCAGGACGACGTCGTCGGCGACCTCCGCGAGCGCCGCCCCTGCGTCGTCCAGCAGGAGCCGTGTCGTCCGCTGGGTCCGCACGGTCGCGACCGCGGAGACCTCCCGCCCACGGGTCCAGCCGAGGACCGACCGGGCGAGTGCCGCCGGCACCCGCTCGGAGCGGCCCAGCGGACGGCGCACCTCGTCGCGACCGCTCCCGGCAGGCACCTTGAGGTGCCAACCGGCATCCTCACCCCCGGTGCGTCGGCGCAGCGTCACCCCGGCGCGCACCAGGGACAGGTCGGAGGTGTCGAGGTAGGTCGCGTCCAGCGTGGCCACCACCGGCTCGGTCACGCTCGCGACTCCTGGCAGCACCGTCAGGTCGGGGAGCGTCTGGTCGGCGCTGACCGCATAGGCGCGCTCGACCTCGTGGTGCGTGGTCACCGGGTCTGTCTACCGGATGCGGGTGAACGGCTCCGCAGGTGCCGGCGGGGTCGTAGGGGACGCGGGTGTAGACGAACGTCGCGCACTCCAGGTGGGTGGGGTGCACCAGCAGCGTCTCGCCCCGGTGGTAGCCGGTCAGGCCGACGAGGCGGCCCGCCTCCAGGACGAAGGTGTAGAGCTCGCGACCCGACTGCAGCCCGATCGCACGAACCGTGTCGTTGTGCCACCGCAGCTCGATGGCGGTGTGTCCCCAGAACCACACGCCCAGCACCGCGGCCACCTCGGGCGGGACGTCCGGGCTCGGCACCCACGGGGGCGGCGACCCGGGCTGCGGCACCGGGTCGGTGAGCAGGGCCGCCGGCAGCCCGTCGGCGTCGAGGCCCGTCGTGGCGTTGGTGAGCCCGATGACGCCGTCGCCCGCGGCCTGGTCGACGAACAGGCTCGCCACGAAGCCGGGCATCGACCCGGTGTGACCGACGTACGTCGTGCCGGCGACCTCGACGAGCCGCAGCCCGAGGCCGTAGCCGGCGGCGAGCCGGTCGCGTGCCATCTCCCGGGCCGTTCCGGGCGCCAGCACGTCCGGGCGCCGTCCGGCGAGGACCGCGGACCACGCGGCGAGGTCGGCCACCGTGCTCCATGCCTGCCCGGCCGGGGCCATCGCGCCGGTGTCGGTGTGCGGCTCGTCGGCCAGCCGCCCGGTGAAGTGCTCGACGCTGTGACCCTGCGCGTGCGGTCGCACCGGGCCGTACGTCGTGCGTGTCAGGCCGAGGGGCTCGAGCAGCCGGCTGGTGACGACGTCCCACCAGGGCGCACCGCGCAGGCGGGCGACCACCTCGCCCAGCAGTCCGTAGCCGAGGTTGGAGTAGTGGAACCACTCCCCCGGACCGGCCACCGCTCCCGAGCCGTCCGCGGCGGCGACGAGGGCCTCGAACGACCCGCCGGTCGAGCGCTCCCACCACGGGCCGTTCGGCTCGCTCTGCAGTCCGCCGGTGTGTCCGAGCAGGTCGGCGAGGGTGACCGCGGCGTACCCCGTCTCCGGCACGACGCGCCCCACCGGGTCGTCGAGGGACAGCAGCCCCTCGTCGCGTGCCTGCAGCACCAGCACGGCCGTCATCGTCTTGGTGATCGAGCCGATCCGGTAGGCCGTCTCGATGTCCGTGTCGGTGCCGACCACCGCGGAGTCGACGACGACTCCGTCACGCACCCTGGCCAGGACCAGCGACGGCAGCCGCCCCGTGGCCTGGAGCCGCTCGGCGCGTGCCTGGAGGGTCACTCCGCGAAGGCCTCGGGCGGCGGGCAGGCGCAGACCAGGTTGCGGTCGCCGTAGGCCTGGTCGACGCGGCCGACCGGCGGCCAGTACTTGTCGGGGTCGATCCCGGTCGGGAAGACCGCCAGCTCGCGGCTGTAGGCACGGTCCCACTCGCCGACCAGGGCGCGAGAGGTGTGCGGGGCACCACGCAGCGGGGACTCCTCCGGCGTCCACTCGCCCGCACCGACGCGGTCGATCTCCGCACGGATCGCGATCATCGCGTCGCAGAAGCGGTCGATCTCGGCGAGGTCCTCGGACTCGGTGGGCTCGACCATCAGGGTGCCGGCCACCGGGAACGACATCGTCGGGGCGTGGAAGCCGTAGTCGACCAGGCGCTTGGCCACGTCGTCGACGGTGACGCCGGTGTCCTTGGTCAGGCCCCGGACGTCGAGGATGCACTCGTGGGCCACCAGGCCGCCGTGCCCGCTGTAGAGCATCGGGAAGTGGTCGGCGAGCCGCGTGGCGACGTAGTTGGCCGACAGCACGGCGCGCGGCCGTGGCCCGGGTCAGCCCCTCGGCGCCCATCAGCCGCACGTAGGCCCAGGAGATCGGCAGGATCCCGGCCGAGCCGTACGGCGCCGCACTGATCGGGCCGATCCCCTCGCGCTTGGCCGGCCTCGGGGTGCATCGCGTGCGACGGCAGGAACGGCGCGAGGTGCTCGCGCACCGCGACCGGCCCGACGCCCGGGCCGCCGCCGCCGTGCGGGATGCAGAACGTCTTGTGGAGGTTGAGGTGGGACACGTCGCCGCCGAACTCCCCGGGCTTGGCGTAGCCGAGCAGGGCGTTGAGGTTGGCGCCGTCGACGTAGACCTGCCCGCCGTAGCGGTGCACGAGGTCGCACAGGTCGCCGATCGTGTCCTCGTAGGCGCCGTGGGTCGACGGGTAGGTCACCATGATCGCGGCCAGCGTGTCGGCGTGCTTCTCGCACTGCTGGTGCAGGTCGGAGAGGTCGACGGTGCCGTCGTCGCCCGACTTGACCACGACGACCTTCATGCCGGCCATCACCGCCGAGGCCGCGTTGGTGCCGTGCGCGGAGCTCGGGATCAGGCAGATGTCGCGCTGGGCGTCACCGCGCGAGCGGTGGTAGCCGCGGATCGCGAGCAGCCCGGCGAGCTCGCCCTGCGAGCCGGCGTTGGGCTGGATCGAGACCCGGTCGTAGCCGGTCACCTCGGCCAGCCAGCCCTCGAGCTCGTCGACGAGCGTGCGGTAGCCGGCGGCGTCCTCGGCGGGGGCGAACGGGTGCAGGTCGGCGAACCCGGGCAGCGAGACCGGCTCCATCTCGGTGGTCGCGTTGAGCTTCATCGTGCACGAGCCCGAGCGGGATCATGCCGCGGTCGAGGGCGTAGTCGCGCGCCGAGAGCCGACGCAGGTAGCGCAGCATCTGGGTCTCGCTGTGGTGGGCTGGAGAAGACCTCGTGGGTGAGGAACGGCGTGGTGCGCGCCAGCGCGGTCGGCAGGCGCCGAGACCGGGCTCGGTCTCCACGGGCGTGATCCCGAACGCGGCGTGCAGCGCCCGCAGGGTCTGCGGACCGCTCACCTCCGAGAAGGACAGCCCGATCGTGTCGGCGTCGACCAGTCGCAGCTGGAGCCCCTCGTCGCGCAGCGGCCTGCTGACGATCTCGGCCGCCCGACCGGGCACGGCGACGGTGAAGGTGTCGAAGAACTCCGCGGTGAGCACGTCGTAGCCGCCCGCGCGCAGGGACGCGGCGGCGCGGCAGGCCAGGTCGTGGGCGCGGCGCGCGATCGCCGCGCAGGCCCGTCGGGGCCGTGGTAGACGGCGTACATCGAGGCGACGACGGCGAGCAGCACCTGGGCGGTGCAGATGTTGGACGTCGCCTTGTCGCGGCGGATGTGCTGCTCGCGGGTCTGCAGCGCGAGGCGGTAGGCCGGGCGGCCCTCGGCGTCGATCGAGACGCCGACGAGCCGTCCGGGCAGGTGCCGCTCGAGCCCGGCGGCGACCGCCATGTAGCCGGCGTGCGGGCCGCCGTAGAAGAGCGGGACGCCGAAGCGCTGCGAGGAGCCGACGACGACGTCGGCGCCCATCGTGCCGGGCGCCTCCAGCAGCGTCAGGGCGAGCAGGTCGGCGGCGACCACGGCGAGCGCGTTGCGCTCGTGGGCGGCCTCGATCAGCGGGCGCGGGTCGAGGATCGCGCCCGGAGGCGCCGGGGTACTGCACGAGCACGCCGGACAGCTCGCCGTCGGGGCAGACCGTCGCGCAGGTCGGCGACGACGACCTCGATGCCCATCGCCTCGGCGCGGGTGCGGACGACGTCGATCGTCTGCGGCAGCGCGTCGGCGTCGACGACGAACGGGCCGGTGGCCTTGCGGTTGCCGCGGCGCACGAGCGTCATCGCCTCGGCGGCCGCGGTGCCCTCGTCGAGCAGCGAGGCGTTGGCGGTCGGCAGGCCGGTGAGGTCGCCGATGACGGTCTGGAAGTTGATCAGTGCCTCGAGCCGGCCCTGGGAGATCTCGGGCTGGTAGGGCGTGTAGGCGGTGTACCAGCTCGGGTCCTCGAGCACGTTGCGCCGTACGACGGGCGGGGTGATCGTCGCGTGGTAGCCGAGCCCGATCATCGCCTCGGCCGGCCGGTTGGCCGCAGCGAGGGCGCGCAGCTCGGCCGAGGCGACCGCCTCGGACACCGGCGCGGGCAGGTCGAGGGCGGCGGCGCTGCGGATGCCTCCGGGCACGGCCGCGGCCATCAGGTCGTCGAGGGAGTCGAAGCCGAGCCGGTCGAGCATCGTGGTGACGTCGTCGGGGCGCAGGCCGATGTGGCGCTCGCTGAAAGAGTGGTGGGACACAGGTGGGGCTCCTCGGACGTGGTGCCGCGAGCCCGGAGGCTCCGGCCGATCGGTCGGTGCCCTCCCCCTCTGTCACTCGCCGCAACACGTCACGGCGGGCTCCACAGTTGCCTGCTCCGCGCGGTCCGGGTGCCTGAGAGGTTCCGGGGAGGAATTGCCCCTTCGGCGCTTCGGTCGATGCTGGTCGAAGACTCTCCCGCGCGGGATCGTCGGCTGCTGCCAACCTATCAGCACCGCACCAGGGGCGACCCACCCGAAATGACGACCGCGCCGCGGCCGTGAAGGCCGCGACGCGGACGGGGAAGGGGGTGCGGTCAGCCGATCTTGCGGGCGGCGCGCCGTGCGGAGAGCTCGTCGGCGGCCGACAGGGAGGCGGCCGGGTCGTCGGCACGCTCGCTGGGCAGCGCGGCGAGGGTGCCCTCGATCTCGCGCCAGACGCCTCCGATGGCGATGCCGAACACGCCCTGGCCGCCCTGGAGGAGGTCGATGACCTCGTCGTTGGAGGTGCACTCGTAGACCGAGGCGCCGTCGCTCATCAGGGTGACGCGCGTGAGGTCGTCGGTGCCGCGCTCGCGCAGGTGGGTCACCGCCGTGCGGATCTGCTGCAGCGAGACGCCGGCGTCGAGCAGTCGCTTGATGATCTTGAGGATCAAGATGTCGCGGAAGGAGTAGAGCCGCTGCGAGCCGGAGCCCTTGGCGCCGCGCACGGTCGGCTCGATCAGGCCGGTGCGCGCCCAGTAGTCGAGCTGGCGGTAGGTGATGCCGGCGGCGCTGCAGGCGGTCGGACCGCGGTAGCCGACGTCGCTGGGCAGCGGCGAGACGTCGTCGGTGAAGAGCAGGCCCTGCTCGTCGGCCGACTCGGCGGCCTTCCTGAGCAGCTCGGCAGCTGCGTCGGTCGCTGTCCGACGCGGTACCGGTCTGGTGGTGCTCGTTCACTCGGTCCTCCGTGGGGTCTACTCCGTGCGGCGTAGCTCCGGGAAGGTGACGTGGTCGGCACGGAGGGCGACACACGCGTGGAGTTACAACGAAGACACTTCAAGGTACGACGCCGGGGACGGGCCGGTCAAAGGTCCCGCCGGCGTGTCGCAACCCTCACCTCAGGACTGAGGGTCAGCAGATCGGCGTCGAAGTCCTCGGGCGTCACGTGGTCGAGGAACTCGCGGAACTTCTCGACCTCGTCCTCCTGCTCGGCCGGCACGGCGAGCCCGGCCTCGTCGAGCACGTCCTCGTGCGCACACGATGCGGGTGCCGGTGCGCAGCGCCAGCGCGATCGAGTCGGACGGCCGCGCGCTGACCTCGACGCCGGAGTCGAAGACGAGCATCGCGAAGAACACGCCGTCCTTGACGTCGGTGATCCGCACCTCGGCCAGCGGGTTGCCGGTCGCCTCGAGCACGTCCTTCATCAGGTCGTGGGTCAGCGGCCGCGGCGGCACGACGCCCTGCTGGGCGAACGCGATGGCGGTGGCCTCCACCGCGCCGATCCAGATCGGCAGGTAGCGCTCACCGGTCACCTCGCGCAGCAGCACGATCGGCTGGTTGGAGGGCATCTCGACCCTGACTCCCATGACATCGACTTCGCGCACTCGCTCACCCTACCCCCGCCCCAAGCTCCCGGTGGCCCGGGACGGTGCGAGGTCAGCGTCGGCGCAGCCCGGCCTTGACCAGGGTGGCGTGCAGGCGCACCGACAGGGCGGCGATCTGGCTCATGGCGTCCTCGGCGCGGGCGCCGGCGGCTGCGTCGCGGCCGCGCGCCAGCGGCGCGACGACCTGCTCGACCAGGCCGACCTCGCGGTCGGCCGCCGCCCGGAAGGCGCGCAGGTGGCGCGGCTCGAGGCCGAAGTCCGCCAGCTCCCGGGCGGTCTGGGCGATGACCAGGGCGTCGGTGTCGAAGTGGCCGGTGCCGCTGCGCGACGTGATCAGCCCGAACTGCTCGAGCGACGACCAGCAGCTCCTCGTCGATCTCGGCGATCTTGAGCAGCTCCTTGCGCGAGAGCCGCACGTGGTCGCGACGCAGGAACGACTCGGGGCTGGGCATGCCGTCGGCGGTGAGCGCGACCGTCGGGACGGTCGGCACGACCGGCTCGATCGGCGGCGGCTCCAGGCCGCGGTCGAGGGCGTCGAGGTGCTCGCCGATCACCTTCAGCGGCAGGTAGTGGTCGCGCTGCATCGTCAGCACGTAGCGCAGCCGCTCGACGTCGGCCTGGGAGAACTTGCGGTAGCCCGACGGCGTGCGCTCGGGCTTGATCAGCCCCTTGTCCTCGAGGAAGCGGATCTTGGGGATCGTGATCGAGTCGAAGTCGGGGCGCAGCAGGTCGAGGACCTGGCCGATGTTGAGCAGCTCGGCCGGGCGCCGCGGCGTGCGTCCTCCTCGGGACCGGGGCTCGCCATCGTCAGGCCCGTCAGGAGAGCCGGGCGTCGTGCCCGGAGAAGAACACCAGGCGGTACTTGCCGATCTGGACCTCGTCGCTGTCCTTGAGCCGCACCGTCTCGATGCGGTCGCGGTTGACGTAGGTGCCGTTGAGGCTGCCGGCGTCGCTGACGGTGAAGGTGTCCTGCTCGCGCCGGAAGACCGCGTGCTGGCGCGAGACGGTCACGTCGTCGAGGAAGATCTCGCTCTCGGGGTGACGCCCGGCGTTGACGACGTCGGAGTCGAGCAGGAACCGGCTGCCGGCGCCCGGACCCTTCTGCACCACCAGCAGGGCGTGGCCCGGGGGCAGCGCGTCGACCGCGGCCGCGTCGACCGCGTTGAGCGCTCGGTCGGAGGTCTCGACCTTGTCGGCGCCGACACCGATCTGGATCGTCGCCGTCGACTCGCCCGTCGGCTCGGTCGGGCGCGGGGGCATCCGCCGACGCTCAGCAGCCGGGTGCCGCACTGGGCACAGAACCGCGCGTCGTCGGGGTTCTGTCGGCCACAGGCGGTGCAGAACGGCATGAGGACATCTCCAGTCGAGGGGTGTCGGGCCGAGCGCAACCCTCACTACCGGGCTGAGGGTGAGGGTTGCCCCGAACCTATCAGCCGGGTCGAGGGCCGGTCAGCCTTCGAGCGAGGCGGTGTAGGCGTCGGCGGACAGCAGGCTGTCGAGCGCGCCGCCGGCTCGCCGTCGGCGGGGACGATCTCGAACAGCCAGCCGCCGCCGTAGGGGTCGGAGTTGACGAGCTCGGGGGTGGCGTCGAGCGACTCGTTGCGCGCGACGACCTCGCCGGTGACGGGCGCGTAGATGTCGCTGACCGACTTCGTCGACTCCAGCTCACCGCAGGTGCTGCCGGCCTCGACGCGTGTCGCCGACCTCGGGCAGCGAGACGTAGACGATGTCGCCCAGGGCGTCCTGGGCGTACTCGGTGATGCCGACGCGCACCGAGCCCTCGTGCTCGCCGGGGCTGCGCACCCACTCGTGCTCGGCGGTGTACTTCAGGTCCTCGGGATACAACTGGTCCTCCATCGCGCGGGCTCGCCGGGTGACGAGCGATCGGTGGGTCTCACCCGAGCCAGCACGCTACCCGCTGGAGCGAGCCGGCTGCGGGTCAGGGGTCGGGGGTGGCGAACTCGGGCTGGACCAGGCGGCGGACGGCGTCGATGTCGAGCGAGGCGAGCTCGACGGACCTCGACCACGCGCCCCGTCACCCTCGAGCTGCTTCAGCGGTCCCAGCGGGAAGCGGATCGCGCTGAGCAGGGTGTTGGACACGCCGATGGCGTCGACGACGTACGGCGACTCCACCAGCGTGCCGTCGACGACGAGCCCGCCGACGCCGTCCTCGAAGGAGGACTGGGCGACGACCCGCACCTCGCCGTTGATCTGGATGGCCTCGGCGCCGACGAGCGCAGCTCCTGGATGGTGTCGAGCATCGAGCCCACGCTGACCGAGCCGGACGACCTCGGTGATGGTGACCCGGATCCCGGGCCCGGTCACCGGCACGACCCCGGCCAGGACGTTGAGGCTGTCGACCTCCTGCTGCGCCTGCTCGAGGGCCGCGCGGCGCTGCCCGGTCTCCGAGCGCAGCTCGGCGCGCGCGGCGCTGAGCCGGTCGATCTCGGCCTGCGTGCGCTGGGTGGTGCCCACGAAGCCGTTGAGGAGGTCGATCAGGTCCTGCTCGCGCAGGCCGGAGTAGCTCGAGGACTCCTCGGTCGCGCGGATCTGGACGATCGCGGCGAAGCCCACGAGGGCCAGCAGGACCGCGACGACGACCTGGCTGCGCGCGGGTTGGCGCAGCGCGAGCCACAGCCGACGACGCCCGGTGTCCGCGGGTGCCGACACCGAGCCGTCGGCGGGCTCGGCGGGCTCTTCCAGGGGGCGCTCAGGCATGGAACAGGTGCCGCCGGATGGCGGCGACGTTGGAGAAGATGCGGATCCCCAGGACGACGATGACGCCCGGTCGACAGCTGCCCGCCGACGCCGAGCTGGTCGCCGAGGTAGACGATGCCGGCGGCGATGAACACGTTGCTCACGAACGAGACGACGAAGACCTTGTCGTCGAAGATCCCGTCGAGGTAGGCGCGCAGGCCGCCGAAGACCGCGTCGAGCGCCGCGACGACCGCGATGGGCAGATAGGGCTCGAGCCCCAGCGGGACGTCCGGGGCGTAGAGCAGTCCGACCAGGACGCCCACGAGCAGGCCGAGGGCAGCGATCATGGCGTCGGTTCCTCGCTCTCGGTCGTCGGGGTCAGGCGTGGCACGGGAAGGACGGTCGTCCTCCCCCGTCGACTGGTCGGTCGAGGAGGCCGACCGCAGCGTCAGGAGACCGGGCGGTCCCGCCGGCAGGGAGAGGCTTGCCACATTGTCCACGGTGTAGGTGAAACCGTACGTCTCGGCGTTGCCGGCGAACACCAGGCCGGAGGTCGTGTCGAAGAGGCGGGCCGACAGCGTGCGCCGGTCGCCGATGGCCACGACGTCGTACGGCCCGGCGATGCCGGTGCCGTTGACCTCGATCGCCAGGCCGCTGGTGCGGATGGCCGTGCGACCGGTGAGCCGCTGGCCGTTGACCGCGATCGCCTCCGCCCCGGCCTCCCACAGCCCGTTGACGAGCAGGGCGAGGTCGGAGTCCTGGACCTGCTGCACGGGGTCGGCGTCGGGACGGTCGGTGACGGTGATCCGCACGCCCTCGCCGGTGACCCCCAGGAAACCGGTGCGGACCTGGAGGCGGCGGTTGCGGACCAGCGCCTCCTGCTCGGTGTCGGCCAGGACGCTGGCGTCGTTCTCGAGGTCGAGGTTGCGCGCGCGCAGCTCGGCCACGAAGGCCTGCTGCCGGTCGAGCAGCGCGCTCTCGGAGTCGAGGCGGTCGATGAGGGTGGCGCGGCTGGCGTCGTCGACGTCGGCGTTGCGCGAGGTCTGCACGAAGGCCACCGACACCAGGAGGCCGAAGACGGCGACCACCAGGGCCGCGACCCGCCGGGGGCGACCCCGCGGTGGCAGCGGCGCACCGGCCGCGCGCCGCTCGGCCGCGACCAGGTAGTCCTCGTCGAGGGACTGCCGGGTGATCAGGGTCAGCAGCGGGGGGTGGACCTGCTGGGCGGCCTCCGAGGTCGGTCGCTCGGTCACGTCGGCCGCACCGCCTCGGTGGTCGCGAGGAGCTTGCGGACCTGCCAGGCGTAGAGCACCCCGGCCCACCAGTAGAGGACGATCCCCCAGATCGCGAAGGCCCAGCCGAACACCTCGGCGAGGGTGGCGACCGTGCCCTCGCCGTCACCCAGCAGCAGCAGCGGGAAGGCGTAGAGCAGGTTGAAGGTCGCGGCCTTGCCCAGGAAGTGGACCGGCAGGGCGCTGTAGCCGCGGGTGCGCAGCAGCGGCACCAGGCCCCACATCAGGGCGTCGCGCAGCGGCAGCGACACCGCCACCCACCACGGGATGATGTCGCGCAGCGCCAGCCCGAGCACCACGGCCAGGATGTAGAGGCGGTCCGCCACCGGGTCGAGGATCTGCCCGAGCACCGACTGCTGGTCCAGCTTGCGGGCCAGCCAGCCGTCGAGGTAGTCGGTGATGCCCGAGGCGACCAGGAGGGCCAGCGCCCACCCGTCCTCCTCGGGACCCAGCACGAGGTAGAGGAACAGCGGGACCCCCAGCAGGCGCAGACCACTCAGTGCGTTGGGAAGAGTCCACACCAGCGCAGTCGTCCGATCGGCGTCGGGAGCCGCTTCGCCTGCCACGGGCACCTACCCTACGACGCGGCGGGGTCGTGGCAGCGGCGACGGGCGCATCAGGGTGCCTCCTCGAGGTGCGCGCCGTCGCGGATCTCGCCGACGAGCTCCTCGATGACGTCCTCGAGGGTGGCCAGACCGACGGTGAGCCCCTGCGCGTCGACCACGCGCGCCATGTGGGCCCCCCGCCTCTGGAGGACCTCCAGGGCTTCGTGCAGCGGGGCGTCGAAGGCCACGGGGGCGAAGGGACGGATCCACTTGTCGTCGATGGGCTCGACCCGACGGCGCTCGTCCGGCTCGAGCACGTCCTTGATGTGGAGGTAGCCGAGCAGCTCGCCGTCCGACGTACCGACGGGGAAGCGGCTGAAGCCGGTCGACGCGCACAGGGCCTCCACGTCGGCGGCGCTGGAGCCGCGCAGGACGGTGGACAGGGTGCTGGGCGCGAGGACCACGAGCCCGACGGTCTTCTCGGTGAACCCGAGGGCGCCGGCCAGCCGGTCGTACTCGTTCTCCTCCAGCAGCCCCTCGCCACGCGACTCCTCGACGAGGGCTGCGACCTCCTCGCGCGTGTAGGTCGAGCTCACCTCGTCCTTGGGCTCGATCCTGAGCACCCGCAACCCGCCGTTGGCGATCGCGTTGAGGGCCAGGATGAGCGGGCGCAGCACCGTGACCACCCCGACGAGCACGGGGGCGAGCACCAGGGCGGAGCGTTCGGGGCCGGCGATGGCGATGTTCTTCGGGACCATCTCGCCCAGGACGACGTGCAGCGCCACCACGACGATCAGGGCCAGCACGAAGGCAACGGGGTGCACGAACGCCTCGGGCACCCCGGCGGCCTCGAAGACCGGCTCGATGAGGTGGGCCAGAGCCGGCTCGCCCACGGCGCCGAGGCCCAGCGAGCAGATGGTGATGCCGAGCTGCGCGCCGGCCATCATCACCGAGACGTTCTCCATCGCGCGCAGCGTCGTGCGCGCGGCCCGCGACCCGTTCTGGGCGAGCGGCTCGATCTGGCTGCGGCGAGCCGAGATCAGCGCGAACTCCGCGCCGACGAAGAAGGCGTTGAACGCGAGCAGGAGGGCAGCCAGCACCAGGGCCGCGGTGTCGTTCACTGCTCCCCCTGCTGGGTGCCGGCGGTGACCGAGTCCGTGTGCAGGCGCAGGGCCAGCCGGTCGACGCGCAGCCCGTCCATGTGCTCGACGGCCAGCACGGCGAGCAGCTGCCGGGGGTGGTCGGGGTCGCTGCGGTCGGGCACCTCGACCTCGGCGATGTCGCCGGAGCGCGGGATCCGGCCCAGGACCTGGAGGACCAGGCCGGCGATGGTGTCGTAGTCCTCGCTCTCGGGCAGCTCGACGCCGGTGAGGTCCTCCACCTCGTCGGGACGCAGCAGGCCGGAGAGCGACCAGGAGCCGTCGCGACGCTGGCGGGCCCGGGCACCGAGGCGGTCGTGCTCGTCGGAGATGTCCCCGACGATCTCCTCGATGACGTCCTCCAGCGTGACGATCCCGGCGTGGCCGCCGTACTCGTCGAGCACCACCGCCATCTGGAAGCCGTCGGTGCGCAGCAGCGCCAGCAGCGGGTCCAGCCGCAGCGAGTCGGGCACGACGACGGGCTTGGCCATCAGGTGCTTGACCTTGGTGGTCGCCCGCTCGTGACTCGGCAGCGCCACCGCGTTCTTGACGTGGACCGTGCCGACGACGACGTCCTCGTCGTCGAGCACCGGGAACCGGGAGTGACCGGTGTGCCGGGTCAGCTCGATGACGGCGCTCGCCCGGTCGTTGACCTCGAGGGTCCGGGTGCGCACCCGCGGCGTCATGATCTCGCCGGCCGTGCGCGTCCCGAACTCGACCGAGCGCTCCATCAGCTCGGCGGTGTCCGCATCCAGGGTGCCCTCGTCGGCGGAGCGGGCGATCAGGGAGGCCAGCTCGCTCGAGCTGCGCGCCGAGCGCAGCTCCTCCTGGGGCTCGACGCCGAGCCGACGCACGATCGCGTTGGCCGAGCCGTTGAGGACGTGGATGGGTCCGCGGTTGGCGGCGGTGAACCAGCGCATCGGGCGTTGCGTCGCACGGGCGGTCGCCATCGGCAGCGCGATCGCGACGTTCTTCGGGATCAGCTCGCCGAAGACCATGGTCAGCACCGTGCTCAGCGCCAGTGCGATCGCCAGCGAGGTCGGCTGCACGGCACCGGTCGGCGAGCCCGACGGCCTCGAGCGGCGAGCGCAGCAGCTCGGAGATCGCCGGCTCGGCGAGGAACCCGATGCCGAGGTTGGTCACCGTGATGCCCGACCTGGGCCCCCGAGAGCTGGGTCGAGAGGTGACGGAGCGCCTGCTGGACGCCCAGCGACGCCGTGTCACCGGCGGCGACCTCCCGGTCGACCTGACCGCGGTCGACGGTGACGAAGGCGAACTCCGCCGCGACGAAGATCACCGCACATCGCGATCAGGAGCAGCGCGACGCCGAGCAGCAGCCAGGCCATCAGCTCGCCTCGCGCCGGTGCGGGGCATGGGGAGCTGGGCGGGGTCGTACTTTGAGAGCCGTCCATCGGGCGGTTCGTCGTCCTTCGCGTGGAGTCGTCGGGGCGGCCCAGCCTAGCCGGACCGCGTGCGCGCGTCGGTATCGGCGGCTGCCGGACCGTCACCGGGCCCGGTCGGCCGCCGACCGCTCCCTCACATGTCGCGGTAGCGCTGGGCGGCGGCGAGCTTCTCGCGGATGCGCTCCTCGTCGGCCGGGACCGGGTGGGCCCAGTCCTCGCCGTCGACGTAGAGACCGGCGTACGCCGCGGTGTCGCGCTGGAAGCGCCAGGAGTCGGCGAGCGTCCCGCCGTCGAAGGCGTCGTAGCCGATGGAGTCGAGGAACGCCGTGACCTCGCGCTTCGGGTCGGCGCCGTCGCCGGCGATGATCAGCGTCGCGCGGTCCTCGGCTCCCGTCGGCCGGGCCATCGCCCCGAGGTGCTCGAAGTAGATGTTGTTGAAGGTCTTGACCACGTGCGAGTCGGCGAGGTGTGCCTGGACCATCTCGCTGGTCGTCGTGGTCTCGGCGTCCAGCTCGGCCACGTGGCCGTCGCGCTCGGGGTAGTAGTTGAGGGTGTCCATGACGACCTTGCCCGCCAGCGGCGCGGCGGGGAGGTCCGAGAGCGCCTTCAGGGGGACGGTGACGACCGCGAGCTCGGCGGCCTGCGCAGCGTCGGTGGCCGTGGCGGCCCGGGCGCGGGGGCCGAGCTCGGCCACGAGGTCGCTGAGCGTCTCGGGTCCGCGCGAGTTGGCGATCACGACCTCGTGACCGCCCGCGATCGCGAGCCTCGCGACCGTGCTGCCGATGTTGCCTGCTCCGATGATTCCGATGAGTGCCATGTCGATCCCAACGACGCGACGCAGGAGCGCATTCCGGCGGTCGTCGACCGGACGGTCACCGGGTCTGGTCATTCGTGACTAGTCGAGCACGCCCGGGCGAGCGACGACGGGGCGCCGGGAAGCGCCTAACGTGTCTCTCGACCCCCTCCGAAGGTCAGGCACCATCCCCCACCCCCCCGAACGACCACGGAGCCCCACGATGACTCGTGCCACGGCACCCGCACCCGGTTCTCTCTCCCGCCGCAGTGCGATCGCAGGCACGCTGGGCTCCGCGGTCGTCGGGGGTGCGCTCACGCTCGGCGCCGACCGTGCGGAGGCGGCGTACAAGCCCCGGCGCCACCGCGGTGCTCCCCTGCTCAAGCAGGCCGACCGCCACCTCGTCGACCGCTTCTCCTACGGCAACACCCCCGCCCTGACCAAGCAGGTACGCCGTGCCGGCGGCGCGCGGGCGTGGTTCGCCCAGCAGCTGCGCCCCGGGGGCGTGCCCGACGGCCCGACCGACCGGTTGATCACGTGGTGGCCGAGCCTGACCCGCGGCCCCCTGGACCTCTGGACCCGGAACGTCGACGGCACCGAGGGCGGCTGGGAGGTGATGGCCGACTACCAGCGGTGGATCCTGCTGCGTCGCATCACCACGGCCCGCCCGGTCGCCGAGCTGATGGCGGAGTTCTGGATGAACCACTTCAACGTCCCGGTGCACGGCGACGGAACCTTCACCTACCGCTTCGCCTACGACCAGGCCATCCGACGCGCTGCCCTCGGCACCTTCGAGGACCTGCTGCTCACCGCGACCACCCACCCGGCGATGGGGATCTACCTGAACAACGCGGTGTCCACCAAGCAGCACCCCAACGAGAACCTCGGCCGCGAGCTGCTCGAGCTCCACACCGTCGGCTACGGCGCCTACGACGAGGACGACGTCAAGGACTCCGCTCGCATCCTGACCGGCTACCTGGTCGACATGTGGCGCTCGTGGGACGCCGCCTACTCCCCCGAGGACCACGCGACCGGTCCGGTCTCGGTGCTGGGCTTCCGGCACGCCAACGCCGCTGCCGACGGCCGCCCGGTCGTCGAGGCCTACCTGCGCTACCTCGCCCGCCACCCCGCCACCGCCCGGCGCATCGCCCGCAAGCTGTGCGTGAAGTTCGTCGGCGACGCCCCGTCGGCCGCCCTGGTCGAGTCCCTCGCCCAGGTCTACCTGGACAACGCGACCGCCATCAAGCCGGTGCTCCAGGCCCTGGTCGCCTCGAAGGAGTTCGGCAGGTCGGCGGGCGCCAAGGTGCGTGACCCCTCCGAGGAGATCGTCGCCACCTACCGCGTCCTGCGCGTGACGCTCTCCGACCCCCCGGCCGGCGACAACGGCTACGCCGCCCGGGCGATCCTGTGGCAGGCCGGCTCGATCGGGGCCGTCCCCTTCGACTGGCCGCGACCCGACGGCCAGCCCGTCGACAACCAGTCGTGGTCCTCGCCGGCGCGGCTGCTGGCCTCGATGGAGACCCACTGGGCGATGTCCGGCGGGTGGTGGCCCAAGGACGGCATCCGCTACCGCAGCGCGCAGGCCTGGCTGCCGTCGAAACGGGTGCGCTTCGACGTCCTGGTCGACCACCTGAGCCAGCAGCTCCTCGGACGGCACTCGACGGCCCGGTTGCTCAAGGCCTGCGTGGAGGTCTGCCCCGGCGACTGGCACGTGCGTCCCAGCAGCAAGATCGAGGCCGACCACCCGCTGGTGCGGTGGGGCTTCCACCGGGTCCTGGCGACCATCCTCGACTCCCCCGACCACTTCACCCGGTGAGGACCACGCCGATGACCACTCCTCTCAGCCGGGCCGCGACCGCCGCCGACACCTCCTGCTGCACCGAGTACGCCGGCCTGACGCGCCGAGGGCTCTTCACCGGCGCACTCGCGATCGGCACGACCACGGTCCTCGGCAGCGCGGTCGTCACGGCGGCGCCGGCCTCGGCCGAGAGCGCGGGGGCGGTGCTGGTGGTGCTGTCCCTGCGCGGCGCGGCCGACGGGCTCTCGCTGGTCGTTCCCTACCAGGACCCGGTGATCAAGAACCGGACCGCCCGGCCGAGGATCGGCATCCCGACCGACCGCCTGCTCGCTCCCGACGGGACCTTCGGCCTCCACCCCGAGCTGTCCCCGCTGATGTCGCTGTGGGGCGCCGGTGAGCTCGCTGCGGTCCACGCCACCGGGCTGCCGGTCCCCAACCGGTCGCACTTCGCCGCGATGGAGGAGATCGAGGACGCCGATCCCGGCTCGACCGTGCGCACGGGCTGGCTCAACCGCCTGGTCGGCGACCTCCCCGGCACCTCGCCGCTCCAGGGCTTCGCGGTCGGCGACGGCATCGTGCCCACCTCGCTCTACGGCGCTGCGCCGGTGATGTCGGCGTCCGACGTCGAGTCGGTCGCGTTCGCCGGCGTCGACGGGGACGACGGCAGCCGGCTGCGGTCGCTGCACACCCTGTGGGACTCCAGCTCGTCCGCGCTGGGTCGGGCGATGCGCTCGACGTTCGCCTCCACCAGCGCCTTCGCGCCCGTGCGGGCCACGGCCGACCGGGCGAGCACCTACCCCGACACCGACCTGGGTCGCGCCCTCAGCGAGGTGGCCCGGATCATCCGCGGCGACGTCGGGGTCGGGGTCGTGACCGTCGACCAGGGCGACTGGGACATGCACTCGGGCCTCGGCACCCTCGAGTGGGGCTCGATGAAGGGCAACGCCCGGGACCTCGCCGACTCCGTGGCGGCCTTCTTCGCCGACCTCGCCGGCCAGCGGAGCAAGGTCACCCTCGTCGCGTTCAGCGAGTTCGGCCGGCGGGTCCAGGAGAACGCCAACTACGGCCTCGACCACGGCTACGGCAACGTCATGCTGCTCGCGGGCGCCGGGGTCAAGGGCGGCTACTACGGCACGATGCCGCCGCTCAGCAGCAGCCTCGACGCCGACGTGCCGGTCACCACCGACTACCGCAGCGTCCTCTCGGAGGTCGTCACCACCCGCCTGCACGCCTCGCGCGCAGCCGTCTTCCCCGGCTTCGTCCCCGAGCCGGTCGGGGTCATGACGTCCCTGTGACCGGGCGTGACGGGCCCCGGCGCGGTCGGCCGCCGCCCAGGCTGTCGCTGACCCGCCGCGCGTCCAGCACCTGGTAGGGCGCGGCGTACGACGCCGCCCGTCGCGCCAGCGCGGCTCGCGGCACCGAGCGGGCCGAGGCGGTGACGAGCAGGTTGCCCGGTCGTCGTCCGCGCAGGGTGGCGGGCTCGGCGCTCACCATGAGGGCGGGGAGCACCTCGCGGAGCCCGGCGATCGCGTCGCGGGCGAGCGCGAAGGGCGCGGGGTCGGCGAGGTTGAGGACGTAGGTCCCGCCGACCCGCAGCACCCGGGCCACCTCGGCGAAGTGCTCGACGCTCAGCAGCGACTCCGGGACCTCGCCGTCGTCGAAGGCGTCGACCACCACCACGTCGGCGTGGTCGTCGCGCAGGGCGGCGACGCCGGCGGCACCGTCGACCGCGCGCACCTTGATCCCGCTGCGCCGTGGGAGCGGCAGCTCGACCCGCACCCGCGCGGTGAGCTCGGCGTCCGGCTCGAGGACGACCTGCGCCGAGGTGGGGCGGGTGGCCGCGACGTAGCGCGGCAGGGTCAGCCCGGCCCCGCCGACGTGCACGACCCCGATCGGCTCACCGGGTGGCGCCACCGCGTCGAGGACGTCACCGATGCGTCGCACGTAGTCGAAGGCCAGCCGGGTCGGGTCCGCCAGGTCGACGTAGGACTGGTCGCGACCGTCGACCCGCACCACGAAGCAGTCGGGACGATCGGTCGCGACGATCTCGAGCACCGCAGCCAGCCTCGCTTCCGGATGTCGCCCCCCGTGCGGGTCGCTGTGTCACGATAGGCGCATCATGCGTGCTCCCGATGTGATGGCCCTACGACCGCGCCCGCACCGCGCGGCCGGCGCTCGTGGCGTCGCTCGCCCTCCTCGCGGGCCTGCTGGTGACCCTCGGCGACGGCCACCGCCGCCCGGGCGCTGCCGCCCGAGGAGCTCGACAGCCCCTCGATGCCGGCCGACTGCTTCGGCCCGGCGCAGACGTCGGGGGAGCCGACCGCCTGCCACTTCAACACGTTCAAGCGCAAGCGCCCCACGGTCGTGCTGTGGGGAGACTCGCACGCCTGGATGTACATCCCGGCCGTGCGCAAGGCGATCCGCGGCCAGACACGTCAACTTCGTCAGCTTCGTGGCCGGCAGCTGCGCCCCGTTCGCGACCAACTCGACGCCGCGACAGCGGCTACTCCGGCAAGTGCGAGCGCAGCAACGTCAACGCCCTGGCCTACGTCACCAAGCTGGTGCGCCGCGGCTCGCCGGTCAAGGTCCTGCTCGGCTCCAACTGGAGCGGCTTCCGGATCGCCTACCGCGAGATCGCGCTCGAGCAGGTCGGCCTGCGACTCCGGCTACGACCCCTACACCAAGAAGATGGTGGCGCTCAGCCACGAGGGCACGCCGCTGCTGTTCAAGCGGCTCGGCAAGCTCGGGGTCGACGTCGACGTCATCGCCCAGGCCGCGGTCATCCCCGAGCGCGTGAAGTCGTGCTCGGCCGGCGAGGACCCCTACGGCTGCGACATCCCGCGGTGGCGGGCCCTGCGCGAGGAGGGCCGCACCGACTCCTGGCTGCGGGGACAGATGACGAGGCTGGCCGGCGACCCGGGCTACATCCAGACCACCGGTGCCTACTGCAACGCGCTGGTCTGCGGCGGCAACGTCGGCGGCATCTACACGTGGTACGACCGCCTGCACCTCAGCGCCACCCGCACGAAGGCACTGGCGCCGTACTTCCGTCCGAGCATCCTGGACCTCAAGCGCTCCTGACCACCTGGCGCCGGAAGTAGAACGTGTTATAGAACTGGCGCATGACCCTGAGCAACGACGCCGCCGCCGCAGCCGTGACCCGCTACCTCGAGCTGGTGGCCACGGGATCGGCCTCCGAGATCGCCGAGCTGTACGCCGAGGACGCGACGCTCGAGGACCCGGTCGGCGCCGACGTGATCTCGGGTCGCGAGGCCATCCGGGCGTTCTACAGCACGATCGAGGACCTGAGCATGGTCACGGTCCTGCACACCCTCCGCACCTGTGCCGGGGAGGCCGCCTTCCACTTCCGGGTCGAGACCGACACCGGTGCCGGAATCGCGACCATGGAGCCGCTGGAGGTGATGACGTTCTCCGAGGAGGGCCTGATCACCTCGATGCGCGCGTGGTGGTCCGATGCCGATCTCAGCTTCGGCTGAGCGTCGTCTCGGGAGATGACCTGCCGGATGCTCGGCGGCATGACAGGATTCCCCTGCCATGGGATACCGATCGTCGACGGGCGCGCCTGCGCGCCCGCGCAGCCTCGTCACGCTCCTCACCGTCGCGCTGGTCGCCGCCCTGCTCGCGACCCTGCCCGCCCCGGCACACGCCGTCACCGCGGCCGCCGCCGTCACGACGAGGGCGGCGACTGCCGGGGCTGACGACCCGCCGGGCGCCGGTGACGACTTCCCGCGGTTGCCGACGGGCTGCTACGAGTCGGACAGGAAGACCCTGGCCGACGGTCCGTGCGTGGTGACCCGCTACGGCCGCCAGCGGCCCACCCTGATCGTGTGGGGGGACTCGCACGCCTGGATGTACATCCCCGCGCTGCGACGTGAGGCACGCCGGCACCGCGTCAACCTGACGCTGGTCGCCTTCGGCAGCTGCCCTCCCTCGCTGCCCCTCCCCCGCAGCCGGGGCTTCGGTCGCGTGCAGTGCGAGAAGCACAACGTGGAGACCCTCGCCTACGTCCGCAAGCTCGACCGGCGCCGCGACGACGTCAGCCTGCTGATGAACGGCTTCTGGGCCGGCTACCGCGACGCCTACGCACGTCAGCAGCGCGCGGACCTCGACGGCACCGACTCCGGCCTGACCACCTATCAGCAGCACATGAGCGTCCTGGCCGTCGAGAGCTCGCCCGCGCCTGTTCGCCCGGCTGGGTCGCCTGCGCCTCGACGTCGACCTCATCGGCCAGGCCGCCACGGTGCCGCTCGGCCCGCGCGCCTGCCCGGCCGGCCGGGAGCCCTACCAGTGCGACCTCCCTCGCCGTCGCGCCCTCGACCACGAGAAGGACAACCGCCGCTGGATCAAGCGCCAGCTGCGCGCGCCCCTGGCCGGTCGTCCCCGTCTGATCGACACGACCCCGGCGTACTGCTCCTCGCGGACCTGCTACGCACACGTCGGGGGCGTGAACACCTACTACGACGACATCCACCTCGGCGCGCGGCTGACCCGGACCCTCACGGACTACTTCGCCCCGGTCTTCGACGACATCACATGACCCGTCCGGCTACCGTTGATCCGATGGCCGCCGAACACCCCTCCCCCACCCGTCTGCGTGCGGTGCGGTCCGTGGTGCTGCGCTGGGTCGTGTGCGTCGCCGCGGCCGCGATCCTGGGGCTGCCGACGGCTGCGGCGTGGGCGGTGACCCACACCGAGGTCGAGGACGACATCGGCACGACACCGACCACCTTCACCCTCTCCACGCGGGGGCAGAGCGAGGTGCGGCTGGGCATCGCGGGCACGGTCTACGTCCCGCGGGCGATCGGCCCGCATCGGGGTCGTCGCCACCATCGACGGGCCGGGTGACCCCGGCGCCGGGGACGGCGACCTGGCCAACTACGTGCGCCCCGAGATGCTCGAGCTCTACGCCGGCATCTTCCACGACCCTGCCGCCGCGATCGACCAGTACGTCGGTCTGGTGCAGGACGAGCTGCGCAGCCAGCTCGTCAAGGCGGTCCTCGTGTCCGCGCTGGGTGGCGGCACCGTGCTCCTCGGTCTCACCTACCTGGTGCCGCTCCAGCGGACGTCGCGTCGCCGCGACCGCGCGCGCCTGGCCCTCGCCGGCGTCCTGGTCCTGGCCACCACCTCGGCGCTGGGCGTCGTCCAGGTGACGTCGTCCAGCGGTCACACGGGCCCGACCGAGGGCGTCTACCCCCTCGAGGTCCTCGACGGCACGCTCGCCGCCGGCGCGACCACGGACTCCCCGGTGATGCGGGCGATCACCGGCGGCGCACTCGCCAAGGCCAAGGTGCTCATCGGACGCCAGGAGACGGCCGAGGCCGCCTACCGGGAGACGGCCGTCGTCGACCTCGAGGCCCAGACGGCGCTGATGGTGGGCCCCGCCGAGGGCGAGACCGCGGTCATCATGCAGTCCGACATGCACTGCAACACCAGCATGATCCGCCTCCAGCGGACGGTCGTCGAGCTGCTCAACGAGCAGCACGGCGACGACGTACCGGCCCTGATGGGCGTCACCGGCGACCTCACCACCAACGGCACGGCCGCCGAGGGCACCTGCATCCGCAACGAGCGCGCCATCATGGGCGAGGCACCGGTAGCGGCGGTGACCGGCAACCACGAGTCCGACGTCAGCGCCGAGCAGATGGCCGACTCCGGGATGACCGTCCTCGACGGCTCGACCGAGGAGCTCGGCGGGCGTGCGGGTCCTCGGCGACGGCGACCCGAGCCGCAGCGAGCTCTTCGGCGCGAGCACCCTGCGCGGGGAGGAGGGACAGGCCGACGTCGGGCAGCGACTCCGCGAGGAGGCCGAGGACGCCGACGGGAGGACCGTCCGGACCTCGTGCTGGTGCACGAGGCCTACGCCGCCCAGGCCTTCCTCGGCGTCGAGAGCGTCAACGCGCTGCTCACCGACAACGACGTGTCGACCACCGTGGCGCCGCTCGACGGCGACGACGGCATCGACGACGTGCCCGCCTCGGCGGTCTTCTACGGACACTGGCACCGCTCGATCGAGCCGCGGGTCATCTGGAACTCCGACGGCACGTGGACCCTGCTCATGGAGCTCGACACCTCGGGCGGCGCCATCGACACCCCGACGATCAACAACTTCTCCACCCCGTGGAGCAAGCCGCAGCAGTCGGCGTCCTTCCCGGTGCTCTTCCTCGACGACGAGACCCGGCATGGTCACCGGCTACCAGATCTACCGCTTCGAGACCGACGGCAGCGCCGTCGTCGAGCCGCGCGTCAGCATCGGTGCCCCGGACCGTCGCCGACGGTGCCACCACCACGGCGCCGACGGGCTGACCACTAGGCGTCGTCGCATGCTCGCCACGACCCGCAACGGCCCCGTCTCCCTGCTCGAGCTGCAGCGCGAGGACCGGCGCAACGCCCTCGACCTCGACCTGTGCCAGGCGATCCACGCGAGCGCCGCGGCCGAGGTCGAGGCCGGGGCACGGGTGCTGGTCATCACCGGCGCCGGTACGTCGTTCTGCTCCGGCGCCGACCTCGACGGGGTCTACGGCCAGGAGTTCCTCCAGGCCCTCTACGGGATGCTGCACGGGCTGGCCGCCCTCCCGGTGCCGATCGTCGCCGCCGTCAACGGTCCCGCCATCGGCGCCGGCACGCAGCTCGCGCTGGCCTGCGACCTGCGCGTCGGCGACGAGCCGGCCCGCTTCGGCGTACCGACCGCGCGCAACGGGATGGCGGTCGACCCCTGGACCATGCGCATGCTCGCCGCCGTGGCCGGCGGGGGCATGGCCCGGCGACTGATGATGGCCGCCGAGATCATCGACCGCGACGAGGCGCTGCAGTGCGGCCTCGTCGACCGGCCGGGCACCCTCGAGGACGCCCTCGACTGGGCCCAGGAGATCGCGACGCTGGCGCCACTGACCCTCGCCCACAACAAGGCGGTCCTCAACGGCGCCGACGACGACGCCGTCGCGCGGAGCTTCGCGGCCTGCTGGTCCAGCGAGGACGTCCAGGAGGCCGCGGCGGCGCGTCAGGAGAAGCGGCCACCGGTCTTCACCGGCCGCTGACCCGCCCGGCTGGACTCATCCCTGGTCGACTCATCCCTGCTCGACCAGGCGACGTCTGTCCCGCTGGCCGCGCAGGCCGCGCACCAGCTCGCCGCCGATGAACCCGGACGCCGCCCGGGCCGGGATGCAGCCCGGGTGCGACGTCGCGACCGTCGCCCAGGCGTCCGATCTGGTGCTCGTACCACTCCGACTCCCCCGCCATCCCGGCCAGGGTCGGCAGCGTGTAGGACGGCAGCTCGACACCGGGCGCCCCGGTGAGCAGGGCGCGCGGGAGGTCGGGGTCGATCGCCAGCGGACGCCCCAGACCGATGAGGTCGACCGCGCCGCTCGTCGAGCAGCGTCTCCATCGCGGCGCGGGTCCGGATGCCGCCGGTGAGCATGATCGGCACGTCGGGGGCCGCACGCCGGGCCCGGGCGGCGAAGGCCGCGAAGTAGGCCTCCTTGACGCTCGGCCGGGCGGTGCTCGCGGCGGGCGTCGACCCCGATGCCGAAGAGCGCGGGGCTCTCGTAGGTGCCGCCGGAGACCTCGATCAGGTCGATGCCCTCCTCGACGAGCAGCCGCACGACCTGCTCGGCGTCGTCCTCGGTGAAGCCGCCGTGGCGGAAGTCGGAGGAGTTGAGCTTGACCGCGACCGTGAAGCCGTCGCCGGTGGCCGTGCGGGCGGCACGGACCGCCTCGAGCAGCGCGCGGGCCCGGCCGGCGACGTCTCCGCCCCAGCGGTCGGTGCGCCGGTTGACGTGCGGCGAGAGGAACTGCGCCAGGAGGTAGCCGTGGGCGGCGTGCACCTGCACGCCGTCCATCCCTGCCTGCTCGCACAGCCGGCTGCGGTGCCGAAGGCCGGTCACGATCGCCTCGATCTCGCTGGCGTCGAGGGCCCGCGGCTTGCCGAAGAGGCCCATCATCGGCACGGCGCCCGACGCGCTCGGCGCGACCGGCGTCCGGGCGATGAACCGGTTGGTCTGGCGCCCCGGGTGGTTGAGCTGGGCGATCATCGGGGTCGCGCCGGCGGCCTCGCGCACCCGCGCCAGCCGTACGACGTCGAGGTGCCGGTCGGCGACGATGTTGCGGCTGCGCTCGAGGTAGCGGCGGTCGACCATGAGGTTGCCGGTGACGAGCAGCCCGCTCCCACCCGCGGCCCAGCGGCGGTAGAGGCGCTCGTGCCGGCCGGTCGGCTGGTTGTCGGCGTCGCGCGAGGTTCTCGGTCATCGCCGCCTTGGCGATGCGGTTGGGCAGGGTCAGCCCGCTGGGCAGGGTCAGGGTCCGGGCGAGCAGCGACATGGGAGGACTCTAGTGATCGGCGATCGGGTCGCCGCCGGCTCCCGACGACGGCGAGCGAAACATCGGGCGGCAGCTCCGCGTCGGTGTGGTGAGGCAGTCTCCACCACCGAACGAGGAGGAACCCCCTTGCGGACCATCACGAGAGCAGTGGCCCTGGTCGCTGCGGCAAGCCTGGCCCTGACCCCGAGCGTCGCGCACGCCGAGCGTGGCTCGGTCTCCGACGGCAGCGGCGACGCCACGGCCGGCATCGACATCACCCGCGTCGTGACCAAGCACGGCGCCAAGCGTGTCAAGGTCGTGGCCCAGATCCCCGACCTCGAGCTCAGGAGGCTCTCAACCGGTCTCTCGGGTGCCTACTGGGACGAGCAGACGCCCTTCTCGCCGCTGCTCGCGCCCGGCAGGTCGAGCACACCTGAGACTTCGACCACCTCGGAGACCACCGGGACCGCGACGGCCCGCGGTGGCCTGGTCGTGCGCGGCCTCCCCACGACGAGGTCGGCACGCAAGGGCAAGCTCGCGCGCGATGAGGATGTCGCCTACGTCGCCAACGTGGGTGCGGCGCCGGCGTACTGCATCGGGTGATCAGCCGAGCGGGGTCGCCAGCACCTGGATGACCGTCTCGCCGGGGCACGTGTCCGACTTGCGGATCGCCCAGCGACCGCTGAACTCCGAGGAGACCCAGTTGGCCTCTGCGTCGTCGTCCTCGGTCTCGCCGCCGGTGATCTCGTAGTCGGTCTCCGCCTCGTCCTCGTTGAGGAAGTCGAGCACGTCCTCGAAGGGCGTCGTCGACACTGCGGTGACGATGACCCCGGTCGTGCCGCGGTCCTCGACGTCGTAGACCGTGGTGGCCTCCGGGAACGTCCAGGCGGTCGGGAAGCCGTCGTACGGAGCCGCGATCGCCTCGGCCTCCTCGGAGCAGACCGACTGGTCGGCGGCCTCGGCCGCCTGGGACGCGAACTCCTGCTCGCGCTCCTGCTCCGACTCGGACTCGTCGTCGGAGCCGCAGGCGCTCAGGCCGGCCAGCGCGACGACTGTTGCGAGGGTGGGGGCGAGGGTCTGGAGGCGGCGGTGGAGACGGGGCGTACGGGGCATCCCGGGGATCCTTCTGAGCATCATGACGTCCGGCGGACGAATCAGGGTTCTAACGGTGGGAGTCGCAGAGCGTTACGCCGTCCTGCCGAGATGTTCTGCACCCCATACGCTGCGGGGTATCGGCCGGAATGGCTCCGCCCGCCGCGGGGTTGAGCCGTCGTACGCACCACCCACCAGCCGCTCACCAGGAGGCCCTCCGTGCACATCGGCGTCGACAGCTTCGTCTCGCAGGTCACCGACCCGGCCACCGGCCACGTGGTCGGGCCCGCCGAGCGGATGGCCCACCTGTTGGAGGAGATCGAGCTGGCCGAGCGGTCCGGGCTCTACTCGTTCGGCATCGGCGAGCACCACCGCGAGGAGTTCTACGACTCCGCTCCCCCGGTGATCCTCGCCGCCGCCGCGGCGCGGACCTCCCGGATCCGCCTCGGCAGCGCGGTGGCGGTGCTCAGCGCCAACGACCCGGTGCGGCTGTTCCAGCAGTTCGCCACCCTGGACCTCATCTCGCAGGGCCGGATGGACCTCGTGGTGGGACGGGGGTCGTTCACCGAGGCGTTCCCGCTCTTCGGCCTCGACCTGCGCGACTACGACGAGCTGTTCAGCGAGAAGCTCGACCTGCTCCTGAAGATCCGCGAGTCGCCCGAGGTCACCTGGTCCGGCCGGCACCGCCCGGCACTGACCGGGCAGGGGATCTACCCGCGGCCCGTGCAGGACCCGCTCCCGATCTGGGTCGGCGTCGGCGGCACCCCCGAGTCCTTCGTGCGCGCCGGGTTGCTCGGGCTGCCGCTGATGGTCGCGATCATCGGTGGCGAGCCGCGTCGCTTCGCGCCGCTGGTCGACCTCTACCGCCGCGCCGGCGCCGAGGCCGGCCACGACCCCGCATCGCTCCAGGTCGGGCTCCACGTCTTCGGCTACGTCGGCGAGAGCCGGAAGGCCGCAGCCGACACGATCTTCCCCGGCTGGTTCGAGATGTTCAGCAGCCACTCACGCGAGCGCGGCTTCCCGCCGCCGACCCGGGCGCAGTTCGACGCGACCAGCGGACCGGACGGCGCGTTCTTCCTCGGTGACCCCGACGAGATCACCGCCAAGCTGGGCCGCGTCGCCGAGCAGCTCGGCGGGGTCGACCGGCTCTCGATCCAGATGACCAACCCACGCCTGGGTCACGACGACCTGCTGCGGGGCATCGAGCTGCTCGGCGAGGTGGCCCCGCGGGTCGCGGCCTTCTGACCTGCCGTCGACCCTCACGGCCTCAGTAGGGCGTGGACCGTGACAGGCCGAGCGCCCGCTCCATCACGAACGGGTAGTTCTGCCGGTTGAGCCAGGGCCGGCCGAACCACAGGTAGGCGTCGGCGTACTTCCGCGCGTCGGCGCGGGCCTGCTCCGACAGGCCCCAGGCCGCGTCGGCGACGTCGGTGGTGGGCGGGATCCCGAGGGTCACGCAGGTGCTCCGGTCGGTGGGTGAGGAGCAGACGAAGGCGTTGTCGGGGTCGGGGCCGGTGTAGGTGCCGAACTCGAACGGGTTGCCGTTGCTGGAGGTGTTGACGACGAAGTGCTTGCCCCCGATGCCGCGGCGGGCCAGCTCCTCGACGATCGCGGTGCCGCGGGCGACCTCGGCCTCGGTCGCCGAGTAGTGGGTGCCGTTGAGGGCGATGCCGCGCGCGTCCTCGATGCCGGCCGGCAGGAGGAAGCGCATCACCTCGGGCACCCCGCCCTGGCCCTCGGCCGGCCAGTCCCCCGCCCCGACCTCGATGTAGACGCTCGTCTCGGGGAGGGCGGACAGGGTGCGTGAGGCGTAGGCGATCAGTGCCGGCCGAGACCGCCGGGCCGCCGGGTGCGCAGAGGGCGAACGGTCCGTCGGGCTGGAGGATGATCGCGGTCGGCGTGTCACCCACCGCCGCTGCGAACGAGTCGATCCAGCGTCGGTACGACGTCTGCTCGGCCGTGGTCGGTTGCCGGCTGCAGGCCTCGTGCTCCCAGGGCACCATCCGGAAGACGGTCATCTGCACCAGTGCCTCGGGGTCGCCCTGCTGGGTGCCGGCGATGTACTCCGAGACCTCGTGCGCCGATCTCGGCGTCGGCGATCCAGGCGCCGAACCACGCCGCCTTGGGCTCGAGCGCGATGGTGGCGAGCGCCTCCTTGGTGGCGCCGGTGGCGCGCTGGTAGGGCTCGGAGGTCGGCTCGCGCGGGCCCTGGTAGACCCCCCACGTGCGACCGGCGAGCGGGTTGAGCGCGGCTCTCGCGGCCACCCGCTCGGCGCGCTTCTCGGCCTGCCTGCGTGCCTGCTTCTTGGCGGCCTTCTCCTCGGCCGCAGCCACCTCCGCTGCTCGCCGCAGCTCCCTGGCGCGGCGCTGCGCGCGGGTGGGGCCGGGGTCGCTGACCTCCGGTGCTGGGGTGATCGGCGTCGGGAGCGGCGCGACCTCGGCGGCCGCATCGAGCGAGTCGCCGCCCCGAGTGCCCGAGGAGTCGCCGGTCGGTCCGCTGCAGCCCGCGAGGAGAGCCATGGTCAGGAGGAGCGGACCGAGGGAGAGACGACGAAGCACCCCGCCACCGTAACCCGCGCCGTCGTACGACCGGACAGCCTGCGACGATGCGGGGGTGACCCGGAGCGTGAACGCCTACCTGGAGATCTACGCCGACGAGGAGTGCGAGATCGAGCTGCAGGTCGCTGCAGCGCGCTCACCGGGGCTGGAGGTCGACGACCGGCTCGTCGTCCTCCACGACGGCGCAGAGGTCCCGTGGATCGAGGTCGCCCGCCGAGCACGACGGCCGCCAGCACCTGGTGACCCTGCCGCCCGGCTACTACGACGGTCACCTACCAGGCCACGGTCAGCGGTCGGGCCGCTGCCCGAGACCGACGCCGGTCGACCTGTCGGTCTACCGGCGGCCGAGCCGCTACGCGACCTCCGACACCTTCGGCGGGTTCGCGGCCTCCGAGTTCGCGGCGTCCGCGAGCGACGAGCTGCTGTGGCCGCGTCTCGTCGTGGGTCGGCACCCGGCTCGCCTACGTGCCCGGCAGCAGCGGGCCCGACCGACGGCGCGCCGACACCCTGCTCAGCGGCGCCGGCGTCTGCCGCGACTACGCCCACCTGGTCATCGCCCTGCTCCGCGCGCTCGGCGTGCCGGCCCGGCTGACCGCCGTCTACGCCCCCGGCTGCGACCCGATGGACTTCCACGCCGTCGTCGAGGCCTTCGTCCTCGACGCGTGGTACGCCGTCGACGCCACGGCGCTGGCTCCGCGTGCCTCGATGGTGCGCATCGCGACCGGCCGCGACGCCGCCGACACCGCGTTCATGTCCACGGTGCGCGGCAACGCCCAGCTCAACTACACCGAGGTCGGCGCGGTCGCCGACGACGGGCTGCCCGGGGACGACCTGTTCCAGCTGGTGCAGATCACCTGATCCTCCAGGTCGTGCACGCCCGTCGCTGCCGGCAGGCGGCGCACCACGTGGCGTGGTGACAGATTGGGCGTCACGACATCGGTGCCACTGGGTGGCGCTGCCAGCACGCGTCCGGGGCGGGGTCGACGACCAGCGCCATGCCGCGCGCGGCTTCTTCTCGGGCTCGAGTCGAGCGAAGCTCGGCTCGCGAAAGGTTCGGGCCAACGACGCCGCGGATGGCACGACGAACGACCCATCGCCGCATCTTGTCGTGCACACCGATCGGCCGTGGTCCACCCCGACGCTTCTGACGCGGCCCGCAGCTGCACAGCTCTACTCTGGACTCGTCGTTCAGATTCGACGCGATCGAGCGGGGTCGGCGGGACCGAGGCTCGAGCACGGCCGCCGCCCTATCGAGACGCGCGCAGGCGATGCGGAAGGTCATCCACAGGGGCGTCGAACACGCAGCGAATGTCGGTGGTCGGTCCTAGAATCGAGGCATGAGCCAAGACCACCACCCCGACCGCGATCGACGCGGTCCTCGACGCGAAGACCGCGCCGTGCTGCGGCCGAGGTCGTCGAGCTGCAGGCCGTGGTCGCGTGGGCTGTTGAGCACCGTGTCGAGCTCGGTGTGGTGACCGAGAAGTCCTTCGGTGAGAACGGTGTGCTGCTCGGCGGGGTCGGGTGCCCCTTGGTGTCGGAGTTCGATGTCTACGACCTCGCCGCGACGCTGGGGATGTCGTCGGAGGCCGGGTGCTCGTTCGTCGGGAAGACCCTCGAGCTGCGCTACCGGCTGCGCCGCACCTGGGAGCGGGTGGTCGCGCTGGAGGTGCCGAAGTACAAGGCGTTCCGGGTCGCCGAGCTCACGATGAACCTCACCTGGGAGGCAGCCTCCTACATCGACCGGATGCTCGCACCCGTCCTGCACTCGTGCACCTGGGCGCAGATCGACCGCACCGTCGCGATGGGCATCGACCTCTTTGATCCCGACGAAGCAGAACGGCGCCGGGTCAAGGCCGCTGACGACCGGTCCTTCGACATCCACCTCGGCGGTGCCTCGACCGACGGCACCGTCGCCGTCGAGGGCACGCTGGCTCTCGAGGACGCACTCGACCTCGAGCAGGCCGTCAAGGATGGTGCGAAGGTGCTCGGCGACCTCGGGTGCGAGGAGTCGTTGGACGCACGCAGGGCGATGGCGGTCGGTGAGATGGCCCGCAACCAGCTCGCCCTCGACCTGAAGCTGACGGTGAGGACCTGGCAGCCGGCTCTGGGCGTGGTGTGACGATCTACGCCCACCTGGACCCCGACACCCTCCACGCCACGGTGGACAACCCCGGTTGCAGCGACGTCCTGGTCGAGCAGATCAAGGCCTGGTGCCAGGCCGTCGGCAACGTCGTCACCGTCCGACCCGTGATCGACCTGAACACCGAGATCTCCACCAACGCCTACGTCCCGACCGAGAAGCTGGCCGAGCAGGTGCGTCTGCGCGATCAGTGCTGTGTGTTCCCCAACTGCACCAGACGAGCCCGGTACTGCGACCTCGACCACCGGGTCCCCTTCGACCACAAGACCCTGCTGCGGGTGGGAAGACCACGACCCGGAACCTGGCGTTGCTGTGCCGACGCCACCACCGCACCAAGACCTTCTCCCCCTGGCGCTACGAGATCACCCGAACCCGGGGTCTACGACTGGACCAGCCCCTCCGGCAACAGGTTCCGCGTCGTCCGCGGGCGGCGGCACGGGCGGATGCCCATCACCACCGCCTCTCCCGACCCACCACCAGCAGAGCCCTGACCACCCAGCCTCCACACCCCGCCCACTCGGGCGGGGCCATCGGCACGTCCGAAGGTTGCTGCTCGGCTCGCCGGGCTTCGTCGACGCTCGCTGGCGCTCGCTGCTCAGCCTCCGGTGGTCCCTGGGAGGCTGACGGCCGGCCCCGGGCGAGGCCGTCGACGAAGCCTCGCGAGCCGGGCACAGGCCGCAACCACCCTCACCCGGCTTCGTCGACGCTCGCTGCGCTCGCTGCTCAGCCTCCGGTGCGTGCCCTGCGGAGGCTGAGCAGGCCGAGCCCCTGGGCGAGGCCGTCGACGAAGCCTCGCGAGCCGGGCACAGGCCGCAACCACCCTCACCCGGCTTCGTCGACGCTCGCTTGCGCTCGCTGCTCAGCCTCCGGTGGACTTCGTAGCGCGGCCCACCACCGGGTTGAGGGCGGAGGCGGCGAGGCCGCCCGGGTCGACGCCGGGGATGAACTCGCGCCAGGTGCCGCTGATGAGGGTCGGGGAGTCGACGACGCGCGCACCGTCGGCGAAGTAGGTCGTGGCCAGGGCGCGCCGCGGCTGGGTGGTGCGGTTGGGTCCGGCGGTGTGGAAGCACAACGCGGAGTGGAAGGACACGTCGCCGACCGCGAAGGGCCCGGCCTCCACGGCGACCTCCCGCTCGACGAGGCGTCGTGTGACGGCCTCGTCGTAGGACGTGCCGACCTTGTCGAAGGCGAGGTCCGCCACCTCGTCGAGCACGGCGCGGCCGCGGGCGAACGACAGCGGTCCCATGAGACCCGGGATCGCCGACATCGGCATCCAGGCCGTCACCGCCTGCACGGTCGCCAGCGGGAAGTGCTCGGCGTCGTGGTGCCAGGGCGTGCGGCCGCAGCCGGGCTCCTTGGACAGCGCGTTGTCGTGGTAGAGCCGGACGGCCGGCTCCCCGAGCAACGCGGCCGCGAGTCCCCCGAGACGCGGTGAGAGGGCCACGGCGCGCATGAGGTCGTCGTGCAGCCACATCTGCTCCAGCGCGGTGAAGCGGCCGGCGACGTCGTCGCCGTGCTCGGCGCGCAGCAGCACCTCGAGCCGCTCGGCGAGGCGGCGTACGACCGCCGGCGGACAGCACGCCGGGCAGCCTGACGAAAGCCTCCCGGGCGAAGGCGTCGACCGCGTCCGGAGGCAGGTCGTAGGGCTACGTCGAGCTCGGCCCGCAGCTGCTCGTCGCTCGCCGGTGCCACGTCGGGAAGACCCGGGCCCGTCCACCAGCTCGACGGTCCTGGTCGTCGTTGGCGGCGAGGGTGACGTACCAGTCCCACCAGTCCTGGTCGTTGCCCGCCCAGTCCTGCTCGAGACCCTCGCCGCGGTTGGCCTCGGGGAGGCGGTCGTTGGTCGGAGGCGGGTTCAGAACCACAGCAGGGCCACCTCGTGGGAGAAGGTGTAGGTGCCCTCGGCGTCGCGGCACGACGCGAGGTAGTCGCCGAGGACGGGCGCCGACTCCATCTCCTCCAGCGAGACCGAGTCGTCGAAGGCGCAGCGTTGGAGGAAGCCTTCGGCGACGGCCCGGTCAGCGGTCCCGGTCTCGTAGGTGATCCGCTGGTCGCGGACGTCGGCCCCGGCACGCACCAACGCGTCGCGCACCTGCTCGGCGGTGGTGTACGGCGTCGCATCGGTCACGCCGGCGCGGAAGGCGTCGTAGAAGCGCAGGTAGTGCGAGGCCGAGGTCGCCTGCGCGACGATGCCGAGTCCCCCGGGCGCCAGGGCTGCGACGAGCCGCTCGGCGCCCGCGTCGAGCTCGTCGGGCGGGAGGGCGTAGAGCGCGTGCGTGGCCCAGACGACGTCGTACCCGGTGCGCTCGTCGGGGAGGTCCTGGAGGGTCATGACCAGGTCGTCGCGGGCGACGAACGGATCGTGCAGCACACCGCGCGCCTCGGCCACGGAGAATTCCGAGGGGTCGAGCAGGTCGTAGGCCAGGGGCGGGAGGCCGTCGAGGTCGGCGTACCGGCTCAGGGCCGTGGGGAACTTGCCGCTGCCGCAGGCCACGTCGAGCAGGCACCACGTCTCGTGCGAGCGCGCGGTCAGCAGCGCGCGCCAGTCCGCGGCCAGCACGATCTGGCGGTAGTCCTCGGTGGCCAGGGCGTAGAACGCCTCCATGCCGGCCCGATGAGCCTCGCTCCAGTGATCCAGGCTGCGCTGGGCGGTGTCAGGTGTGCTCATGGGACCTCATGATCTACCGCGTCGGATCTACCTTGGGGGGCAGCCAGGTCCTCGGGAACTGGGTTGGGTGGAGCCAGTGTCCGACCTCGCCCGCACGACCCCTGTCATCGCCCCCCTCCTCGCCGCCTCGGACATCCTGGACGACCTGCGTGCCGATCGGCGCTCGGGTGCCCCGCTCCCGGCGCTCGACGGCGACACCTATGCCCGGGACCACACGGCGTTCGAGGCCTGCTCCGACCAGCGACAGCTGATCATCGACCACCTGGGCCGGCGTCTCGCGGCGCGCGGCGAGGGACCGGTGTCGGTGCTCTCGGTGGGGTGCGGTGACGGGACCGTCGATGCCTCGCTCGCCCGCGGCCTGCTGGACGACGGTGGATCCGGGCGCCGGGTCCGCTACGTCGGGGTGGACCCCTACGCGTCGAGCACCACCGCGTTCGCCGAGGCGCTCGGGTCGCTGGACGCCCCGTCGTTGCAGGTCGAGACGTCGTCGACGACCTGGGACGACGCGTCCCTCACCGGAACCTTCGACGTCATCACGTTCGTGCACTCGATGTACTACGTGCCGGACGTCGCCGAGGCGGTGCTCCGGGCCTGCGACCTGCTGAGTCCGGACGGCGAGGTCCTGGTGCTCAGCGGCCCGCGCGGAGCGATGAACGCCCTGGTCGACGTGTGCGCCCCGCCGCTCGACGGCCACCGGCAGTGGTTCAGCGACGACGTGGCCGCCGGGATCGCCCAGGCCGTCGCAGGCACGCCGTACGACGCCGACCCGGTGACGACCCTCGAGGCCCTGCTCAGCCTGGAGTCCGCCACCACCGACGTGCTCGACTTCACCGTCCAGGCCCGACTCACCGCCGCCCCGCGGGCGCTGGTCCTCGCCTACCTGGACGCGGTGTCGGTGCCCGACCCCGTCACCGGTGAGCCCCGCGTGCCGCACCCGGTCGACGTCCACCGGGTGACGAGGAGGCAGGCGGCCTAACCGCGCCCGGCCCGCACCCAGTCCTCGCCCTCCCGGCGGACGAGCCCCAGTGCCTCGAAGGCCTCGAGCCAGCCCTGCATCGGCCACTCGCCCCACCGCTGCGCATAGCGCCGCCCGTTGCGCAGGATCGCGTCGAGGTGCTCGACCGGCGGCGAGCTCACCGGATGGAACTGGTGGTAGGCACGCGCCCCGCCGACCCACCACGACTCGACGCCGGCAGCCTGGGCCCGGCGCGCGAAGTCGGTGTCCTCACCGCCGTAGCCGACGTAGCCCTCGTCGAAGCCGCCCGCGCGTGCCCACGTGTCGGGCGTCGTGGCGAAGGAGAGCGACCAGAAGAGTGACGGCTGCTCGGAGCGCACGTGCCGCCCCGGCGCCGGGGCGGGCCGGGCGGGGTGGGGGCGGTCGTGGGCGGCGAGCTCGGCCGGGTGGTCGACGACGACGCCGTACGGGAGGTAGGTGACCGGCCCCGACCACAGGCGCAGCGGCGACGACCGCACCGCCTCGGCGTAGGACGAGACCAGCGAGAAGCCGGCCAGGCAGTCGACGTCGAGCAGCACCACCACGTCGACACCCTGCTCCGCGAGGTGCTCGACCCCTCGGTTGCGCGCGGCGGCCAGCGGCAGCGCAGCACGGTCGGCAGGCAGGTGCGACGCACCTCGCGCGCCAGACCCCGGTCGCGGCTCGCCCGCGATGGCGTCGTCGCCCATCGCGACGACCAGTGTAGCGGTCGGGGCGTCGCCGACCGAGCGCCAGGGAACGGTGCTGCTCGGCCAGGCGCGCGTGCCGGCCGTGAGCGATCGTCACGACCCCGACGGTGGTCATCGCGCGGCCACCGCGCTCACGACGTCGGCGAAGCGTTCGACGGCCCGGCCGTCGCACCACGCCGCCCACTGCTCGCCGTCCAGCTCCGCGGCGGCGTCCAGAGGGCCCTCGTCGTCCGGCCAGTCGTCGAGCACGACCGCCGGCCACTCGCCGCTCGCGAGCACCCGTGCGGTGGTGCGCTGCTCGTCGTGGGGGCGCTGCTGCGGGACGACGACGACCGGACGTCGGGCCGCGGCGACCTCGGCCACCGCGTTCTGGCCCGCGTGGGTGACCACGACGGCAGCGTCGCGGATGGCGCTCATCGGGTCGTCCACCCACCCGCCGCTGCCTCCGAGCACGGTCCACGACCATCGTCCCCGCGGCACCGTGACGTCGGCGTTGCCGCCGCTCCCCAGGAGCAGGACGGCACCGAGCGCGGACCGGTGCGCGCGCTTCGCGTGCCACCGGGAAGCGGGACAGGGCGCCGAGGCAGTGGAGCCGGTCGGCGCTCTCCCGACCGAGCCCGTGCACCATCGCGTCGGCCTCTGGCGGCCAGAACGCGACCAGGGCGGTCGACGCCTCGAACCCGAGCCGGTGCGCTGCGTCGTCGCGTCGCCCCGGGAGCACGACCGAGACGATCGGGACGCCGTGCAGCCGGACGAGCAGCGCCACCTCGACCGAGACGTCGACGACCACGACCTCCGGGCGGGCCGATGCCGAGCCAGGCCGAGACCTGTGCGGCTCGGGTGCGCAGGCCGTCGTGCCGACTGCGGCACCCAGTGCAGGCGCCCGTGCGCCGACACGTCGACGCCATCGGCGCCGAGGTCGTCGCGGGCCAGCTCGACCCACGGCCCCGGCCAGTCGCGCGGACGCGGCAGCGACGAGAGCCCGGTGACGGGCGGTCCGCCGGTCGCGGACAGGTGTCGGGCGAGCGCGGTCGCCCGGTGCCGGTGCCCGTGTCCGACGTGGTGCACGTAGTAGCCGACGGTCACGACGCGCGTCCCGTCGGCAGCGAGGTGCCGCGCACGTGCAGGTCCTCACCTCCCGCGAGCGTCGCTCCGCCAGCGACGAGGTCGTAGCAGCGCTCGTAGCCGTCGACCATCCGGTCCAGCCAGCACGTGAGCTCGGCGTGGCGTCGCACGGCGTACCGGTCGAGTCGCTGCGCCGCGCCGATGGCGCCCGCCAGCGCCTGCACGTCACCGGGCTCGACGAGCACCCCGCCCGCCCGCCCCGACCACCTCGGGCAGCGCCGCCGCGGCGGTAGCCGGCGACCGGCGTGCCGGCCGCCATCGCCTCGGCCGCGACCAGGCCGTAGGGCTCGTCCCAGGCGGGGGTCACCACGGCGACCGAGGCCTGTCGCAGCAGGCGCGCCAGCTCGCGCGTGGTCGAGGTGGCCGCGGTAGCTCGACGCCGCTGCCGAGCCGGGGCGCGACCTCGTCGCCGGAAGTAGGCCTCGTCGTGGACCGGGCCGACCAGGACCAGCGGGACGCCGGCGGCGCGGCAGGCGTCGATGCGCCTCGTGCGGAGCCTTCTCGGGCACCAGCCGGCCCGACCACACGGCGGGTCCGCCGCCGGCGCCGTGGCGCCAGCGGTGCGAGGTCGACCCCGTTGCGGATCGACCGCGCTGCGCACGACGTGCGCCCAGGCGTCGGCGGTGAACTCGCTGACCGCGACGAAGGACGTGCGGCGGCTCGGCGAGGTGGATCGCCGACTCGAGGTACGGCAGCGGCGGGGTGTGCAGGGTCGTCAGGACCGGGACGCGGATCGTCGACGCCATCGCCACCGGGCAGGTGGTGCAGGCTGTTGTTGTGCACGAGGTCGAACTCGTCGGCGCCGGTCCGCGCGAGGCGCGAGCATCAGCCCGAGGTAGGCGTGGTGCTCGGCGAGCCAGTCGGCGTCCGGCGCGCTCACGTCGGCCAGCGCGGCGGTCGCTGGCCGCGAACGTGGCCGGGCCGAGGTGCCGCACCGGCAGCGCGGGGTCGGACCCGGGCGCGGCGAAGAGGGTGACGTCGTGCCCGCGGCGCGACGCAGCTCGGCGGCCAGCGCGTGGGTCATCGCCTCCAGGCCGCCGGCGAACGGCTCGCGGATGGGGAAGCGGCTCGAGGCGACCAGGCAGATCCGCACGTCAGGCCGCCCCGCACCGCGGCAGCCGACGGTAGAGCGTCGTCGTGCGCGGCGGCGACCGCGCGCCGCTGGCGACGCGGCGCTCGGCCACGGTGGCGCCGAGGTCCGGGCGCGTCGCGCGTGCGCCCGTCGTACGGCGTCGGCGAGGGTGCCGGCGTCGAACGCGCGTCCTCGTCGTGGACGTAGCCGAGCACCGGGCCCTGCTCGGCGAAGTAGCCGCAGGTCGGCGCGACCACGGTCGTGCCGAGGTCGCGGCACGCCTCCAGCCAGCCCGAGTGGGTGCCGAAGCGGTAGGGCAGCACCGAGACGTCGAGCGCGGCCGAGGTAGGCGAGCAGCTCGCGCGTCGGAGAGGTAGTCGTGGACGCGCAGTCGATCGCGCCCGCGCGCCGGCGGGCCGCGCAGCGCGGCCGCGAGCGCCGGGTCGTGGCGCGGCCCGCCGGGCTCGACGACGTCGCGGTGGGCGTTGACCTGCAGCACCGCGCCGGGCAGCTCGGCGACGGTCTCGACCAGGGTGGGCAGCACCGGCGTCGGGGGCCATCGAGGCGCCGCAGGCTCTTCAGGTGCAGCCCGACCCGGAACGGCCGGTCGCCGCGGCCCGGCGGCGGACGTCGCGCGGTGCGCGCGACCGCGCATCGTGTCGCAGCGGGACGACGTGCGGGTGCGGCAGCGACGGGGCCTCGCGGCCCCAGCGCCGCCGGATCTCCGCGGCCGCGCCCGGCGGTCAGCGTGACCAGCGCGTCGGCGGCCGGCACCAGCACGTCGAGCTGGGCGTCGTGCGCGGCCCGGTCGACGTGGTGCGGGTTGCGCAGGTCGTGGACGGTGTAGACGAGCGGGCGCGCCGTGCGCGCGCAGCGTCCGCGACCAGTCGCGCAGCTCGTCGGGGCTCTGGGCGTCGAAGCCGAAGTGCAGGTGGAAGCACGTCGAACTCGTCGGCGTGCTGCTCGACCCAGGCCGGCGTCGAGCATGACCGGCGGCCACCACTGCCCGGGACTGCGTCGCCCCGGTCGGGCCGCGGGTCGGCGAGGCGCACGGCGCCGCCGCCCGTCCTCGGGCGCGAGGTGGCGGACGTAGACGTGGGAGGCGGGTATCGACGCCACTCGGAGGCGTGACGAGCCGGCGTCCGGGGCGGGCATGCGCGGCCCCGCAGCGTGGATCGCCGAGGTGTCGATGGTCAGGCTCCTTGCCGAGAAGGACCCGCTCATCGCGCCGGTCCGCGCTGCGTCGTGCCGATGGCCGACGTCTCCCCGAACGTAGTCAGGCGGGCACCCCGGCTGACCCATCCGTGCGGGTGATCGTGCGCGACCCGGGGGTGAGCCCGCTCACCGCCGGGTGCTCGGACGAGCTCGGCGGTGAGGTCGGCGAGGTAGCCGGCGAACCCGCCGGCGGTGCGTCCCGTCGAGGCGCGAGGAGGTGATCACCGGGCGGGTCGCCGCGCCCGTAGCGTGCGCCGGCCGCCAGCAGGCGCTGGTAGAGGTCGAGGTCCTCGCGCTCGCGCAGCGGCGCCATCCCACCCACGGCGTCGTACGACGACAGCCGGACGCCGAGGTTGGCGCCGTGCACCCCGACCTGGCCCGGCGGGTGGAGCAGGTGCCACCGGGCGACGCACCGCGGGCGGGGCGGTCTGCGTCGGGCTCGACGCGGCCGAGCACGACGTCGGCGCCCGCCTCGGCCACCGCGACCTGGTCGGTGAGCCAGTCGAACGGGACGCGGGTGTCGGCGTCGGTGTGGGCGATCCAGGTCCGCTCCGGCGACACCCCGCCGGCCGCCGCCAGCGCACGGGCCCGGTCGGTGCCTCGGCGCGCGCCAGCCCGACGTTGCGCTCGGTGACCTCCACCACGTCGACGCCGTGGTCGAGGCAGATCCGCGCGCTCGCGTCGGTGCAGGCGTCGAGGACCACCGTGAGTCGCGCCGTCACCGTCGGGCCGCTCGCGGTCGAGGTGGCCGACGGCAGCAGCCAGCGAGGTCAGCGTGCCCGGGAGCAGCGCGGCCTCGTCGTGGGCCGGGACGACGACGTGGATCCGCTCGATCCGGTCGACGCGCTGCTCGTGTGACACGCCGCCGAACCTAGGAGGCGTCCCGGTGCCGACAGATCACCTGCGAGGGTGACGGGGGCCGGGTCTTCGTCACACCGCCAGTACGTTGATCCACGAGCACCTCGCCGACAACGTGACGTGACGGCTCACGACGACGAGGAGCACCGTGCCCGACTCCCCCTCCCTGAAGGTCCTGGTGACCGGGTGCGACCGGCTACGTCGGCTCCCGCCTGATCCCCGCGCTCCTCGACCGCCGGCCACCAGGTGTTCGCCGCCAGCCGCAGCGAGCACCGGCACCGACGACTACCCCTGGGACGACGAGGTCGAGACGCGCGAGCTTCGACATCGACGACGACGAGCTGGTGCGGGCGGCCGTGCAGGGCATGGACGCCGTGGTCTACCTCGTGCACTCGATGGAGTCCGACGACTTCGTGCGCCAGGACCGCGAGGCCGCCGAGCGGATGGCCGCGGCCTGCGCACGACGCCGGGCGTCGGCCGCATCGTCTACCTCTCGGGCCTGGTGCCCGACGGCGAGCTCTCCGACCACCTGCGCTCGCGGCTCGAGGTCGAGCAGGTCTTCCTCGACGCGCCGGTGCCGGCGATCGTGCTGCGTGCCTCGATGGTCATCGGCGCCGGCTCGACGTCCTACGAGCTGCTGCGCGCGGCTGAGCGAGTCGGGTGCCGCTGGTGACGCCCGTCCCGCGGTGGATGCGCAGTCGCATCCAGCCGATCGCGGTCGACGACGTCGTCCACGTGCTCGCCCGGGCGCTCGGCCGTCCCCGAGCGCAACCGCCACTACGACGTGGGCGGCGACGAGGTGCTGACCTACCCCGAGCTGCTGGCCGCCTTCGCCGACGTCGCCGGCCTGCGCCGGGTCCGCGTGCTGGTGCCGGGCGTCCCGCGGCGGCTGGTCGGCTGGGCGTGCGCCGCGGATCAGCGGCCTGGCCGACCAGCGAGGTCTCCTCGCTGGTCGAGAGCCTGCGCCACGACATGGTCTGCAGCGAGGACGCCGTACGGCGCGACCTCCTCGACGCCGACCACCGCTTCACCACCGTCGCGCGAGGCGTTGCAGCGCTCGCTCGACGGCGACGGCGCCCCCGGCACTGCGGTGCAGGGCGACGTGCAGTCGTCGGCTGCGACCGATCCCGCCTGACCTGCAGCAGCCCCCGACCACCACCTCGACGACAGGACCTCCGGTGACCGACCAGCCAGCGCGGCCTGTCCTCCTCTCCGCGGACGCGACCGACGTCGACCTGCTCCGGCTCGTGGCGCAGAGGCGCGCGACCTGTCGGGCGCCCCGGTGCAGGACGCCGTCGCCTGGGCTCCGCGCCTCGGCGCCCTCGCGCCGCACCCCGGCTCGGGCCGGACCCGGCTGCGCTGGGAGGTCCTGGCCACCATCGCCGCCCAGGACCTCACCGTGGCCCGCAGCATCGAGCCCCACCTCGACGCCCTCGCGATCCTGCACGAGAGCGGCGACCCGGTGCCGGACCGGCAGCACCTGGGGCGTCTACGCCGCCGAGGGACCGCCACCGCGGCTCGAGGCCACGCGCACCGCCGACGGGCTGGCGGCTGTCCGGTCGCAAGCCGTGGTGCTCGCTGGCCGGCACCGTCACGCACGCACTGGTGACGGCCTGGGTCGAGCCCGAGCGCCGCGGCCTGTTCGCCGTCGACCTCGGCGACGACCGGGTGCGCGTGGAGGCCGGCACCTGGGCGCCTCGCGGACTGACCGCGGTCGCGTCCACCGCGGTGCTCATGGACGACGTGCCCGGCCCGTCGAGGTGGGCGGCCCGGGGTGGTACCTCACCCGCGACGGTTTCGCCTGGGGCGGGATCGGCGTCGCCGCCGTCTGGTACGGCGGCGCGGTCGCCGTGGCGCGTCGGCTGCACGCCCAGCTCGGCGCCCGCGAGCCCGACCAGGTCGCGCTGATGCACCTCGGGGTCGTCGACGCCGCCCTCGCCGGCGCCCGTGCGGTGCTGGACGAGGCGGCGCGACTGGTCGACGCCGGCACGTCGACCGGCGACCAGGCGGCGCTGCTCGCGGCACGGGTGCGCCACGTGGTCTCGAGCGCGGCCGAGACCGTCCTCACCGAGGTGGGGCACGCGCTGGGTCCGGGACCGTTGAGCCAGGAGGCCGACCACGCGAGCCGCGTCGCCGACCTCACGCTCTACCTGCGCCAGCACCACGCGGCGCGCGATGCCGCCGCGTCGGGCCGCCTGGTCGCCGCCGGCTTCCCGGCCGACCCGCCGTGGTGAGCTTCTCCCACGGCGGTCCGGGCACCTCGGCGTCGGTGTGGCGCGCCGCGGTCGACGCGCTCGACCTGGCGCCGCTGGGGCTCGAGGGCATCGGCCGCGTCGTCGTGCTGGCCGCCCACCCCGACGACGAGTCGCTGGGTGCCGGCGGGCTCGTCGCCGCCGCGCACCGGGCCGGGCTCGAGGTCGTCGTGGTCGTCGCCACCCGCGGCGAGGGCTCGCACCCCCGCTCCCCCACCGTCGACCGCGAGCGGCTCGCGGCCCTTCGCTCCGACGAGCTCCGGTCGGCCGCTCGGACTGCTGTCGCCCGGGCCTGCGAGCCGCACCTGGTCGGTTGGCCGGACGGCGCGGTGGCCGACCACGAGGACGACCTGGCGACCTACGTCGTCGACCTCGTCGGCGACGGGCGTCACACCCTGCTCGTCGCCACCTGGCGCCACGACGGCCACCCCGACCACGAGGCGGTCGGCCGAGCCGCCGCGACCGTGGCGGCGCGCACCGGGGCGCGACTGCTCGAGTACCCCGTCTGGTTCTGGCACTGGGCGCGTCCCGAGCAGGCACCGTGGGCGGACGCGCGCCGGCTCGACCTCACCGCGGACTCGGCGGAGCGCAAGCGGGCCGCGATCGTCGAGCACCGCACGCAGGTGCAGGCACTGTCGGACCTTCCCGGCGACGAGGTGCTGCTCGAACCGGCGTTCCTGGAGCACTTCGCCGCGTCGTACGAGCTGTTCTGGGAGCAGCCGCCGGCGCGACGGCGCTCTGGACGCGCTGCACCAGGAGCAAGCCGACCCCTGGGGTGCCGACCACCGCTTCTACGAGCAGCGCAAGCGGACGCTCGTCACTCGCGATGCTCCCCCGCGCGCGGTTCCGCCGCGGCCTCGAGCTGGGCTGCTCGACCGGGGCGCTCGCCGCGGTCCTCGCCGAACGGTGCGACGAGCTGGTCGCGGTCGACGCGAGCCGCACCGCCGTCGAGGCGGCGACGTCACGTCTACGGGACCTCGACCACGTCGAGGTCCTGCACGCCGAGCTGCCCGAGGGGTTCCCCGAGCAGGACGTCGACCTCGTCGTGCTGAGCGAGGTCGGCTACTTCCTCAGCCCGGCTGCGCTCGAGTCGCTCGCGGCGCGCCTCGAACGGCGCCTCACCGACGACGGGGTGGTCGTGCTCTGCCACTGGCGCCACCCGATCGTGGGGTGGCCGCTCGACGGACCCGAGGTCCACGCGGCTCCTGCGCGACTCCGGACGCCTGCCCGCTGTGGTCGCGGAGTACCGCGACCGTGACGTCGAGGTGCTCGTCCTCGCGGCGCCCGACCAGCTGCCCGACCCCCACGCTGCACCCGCCTGACGCACGCCCCGACCCGGCGGCGTCGGGAAGCGGGGTGCCACAGGCGCGGCGACGACGCATTCACCCGGGCGGGTGCGTCGGATCCTCGACACTCCTCCTGAGAATGACGGACGGAACGGACACCGCACGACAGAGGGAGCGCCCATGACCCCGGACCGGTTCGAGCCGTTGTCGCAGGACGCAGCGGCGGATCCACCGGAGCACGTCGGGGTGACGGTCGACGGGGTGCTGGTCCCGGCCGAGGCGGGCAGGCCCCTGGTCGAGGCGCTCAGCGCCGGCGGGGACTTTCCCGACGTGTGCTACCACCCGAGCCTCGGCGCGGTCCAGACGTGCGACACCTGCCTGGTCGAGATCGACGGTCGGATCGTGCGCGCCTGCGCCACCCCGGCAGGGGTCGGGATGAGCGTCACCACCACCGGCCCTGCCGCCGCGGCCCGCGAGGAAGCCGCTCAGCGACTGGTGGGCAACCACGTCCTGTACTGCACCGTGTGCGACCACAACGACGGCGACTGCACCCTCAAGCACGGCGTGGAGGCCGCGGGGGTCGAGCACCAGCGCATCGAGTTCCAACCCAAGCCCTACGAGGTCGACGACAGCAACCCGTTCTACCGCTACGACCCGGACCAGTGCATCCTCTGCGGCCGCTGCGTGGAGGCCTGTCAGGACGTGCAGGTCACCGAGACCCTGTCGATCGACTGGGAGTCCGACGACCCGCGGGTCCTGTGGGACGGCGGCTCCCTGATCGGCGAGTCGTCCTGCGTGTCCTGCGGGCACTGCGTGACGGTCTGTCCGTGCAACGCCCTGATGGAGAAGACCATGCTCGGTCGCCACGGGCTGTTCACCGACTGGCCGGAGGAGGCCCGGTCCGGCGCGATCGACCTCGTCAAGGCCGTGGAGCCGACCACCGGCTACCTGCCGCTCTACGTGCTCTCGAACGCCGAGGCGACGGCGCGCCAGGCCGTCACGTCGCAGACCAAGACCGTGTGCACCTACTGCGGTGTCGGGTGCTCGTTCGACGTCGAGACCCGCGGGCGCGAGATCCTGCGCATCCAGCCCCGGCAGGAAGGACCCGCCAACTCCATCTCCACCTGCGTCAAGGGCAAGTTCGGCTGGGACCACATCAACGCCGATGATCGGTTGACGGTGCCGCTCGTGCGCGACGGTGCCCGCTTCCGCGAGTGCACGTGGGAGGAGGCGCTGGACGTGATCGCCGCGCGGCTCACCTCGATCATCGACGAGAGCGGCCCCGACGCGGTCTCGGTCATCGGATCCTCGAAGGCGACCAACGAGGAGTCCTACCTGACCCAGAAGCTGGCCCGCCAGGTGCTCGGGACCCACAACACCGACAACTGCTCGCGCTACTGCCAGGCTCCGGCGACCGAGGGCCTGTGGCGCACCGTCGGCTACGGCGGCGACGCCGGCTCGATCAGCGACATGGAGCGCGCCGACCTGGTGCTCATCGTCGGGTCCAACACGTCGGACTCCCACCCGGTGATCGCCGCCCGGCTGCGCCGGGCGCAGAAGCTGGCCGGCCACCAGATCATCGTGGCCGACCTGCGTCGGCACGAGATGGCCCAGCGCGCCGACGTCTTCCTCAAGCCGGCTCCCGGCACCGACCTGATCTGGCTCTCCGCGGTCACCCGCCACATCCTCGAGCAGGGCTGGGCCGACGACGAGTTCCTGGCGCAGCGGGTAAGCGGCCTCGATGCCTACCGCGAGTCCTTGGCGCCCTTCACCCTCGAGTACGCCGAGGAGCGCACCGGCATCGCGGCCGAGGCCCTCGTCGACGTCGCCCGGCGGGTCGCCGAGGCGCCCTCGGTGGTCGGGCTGTGGGCGATGGGGGTGACCCAGCACTCGATGGGGTCCGACACCTCCACCGCGATCTCGAACCTGTTGCTGGTCACCGGCAACTACGGGCGCCCCGGAACCGGGGCCTACCCACTGCGTGGGCACAACAACGTGCAGGGCTGCAGCGACTTCGGCACGATCAACTCGTTCTACCCCGGCTACCAGCCGGTCGGCGACCAGGATGTCCGGACCAAGTTCGCCCGCGCCTGGGGACGTGAGCTGCCGCTCGAGGCCGGCCTCGACAACCACGGCATGGTCGACTCCGCCCACGACGGCTCGTTGCGAGCGATGATCGTCATCGGCGAGGAGCTGTCCCTGGTCGACGCGAACGTGCACTACGTGCAGGAGGCCCTGGAGCGCCTCGACTTCATGGTGGTCTCCGAGCTGTTCTTCTCCCGCACGTGCGAGTTCGCCGACGTCATCCTCCCCGCAGCGGCGTCCCTGGAGAAGGACGGCACGTTCACCAACACCGAGCGACGCATCCAGCGGCTCTACGCCGCGATGAAACCCATCGGCGGGGCGCGGCCCGACTGGCAGATCCTCCAGGACATCGCCGCTCACCTCGGCTACCAGTGGGGCTACACGCACCCGAGCCAGGTGATGGACGAGATCGCCGAGCTGACGCCGATGTTCGCGGGCGTGTCCTACGACCGGCTGGAGGGCTACGCCTCGCTCCAGTGGCCGGTGGCCGAGGACGGCACCGACAGCCCCCTGCTCTACACCGAGCGGTTCCACTTCGACGACGGGCTCGCCCGGTTGCATCCGTTGGAGTTCCGCGAGCCGACCGACAAGCCCGACGAGGAGTACCCCCTGCACGTCAACAACGGCCGCGTTCTCGAGCACTTCCACGAGGGCAACCTGACCCTGCGCTCGGCGGGACTCACGCACCTGGTGCCCGACACCTATGCGGAGATGAGCCGGCCGACCGCGCTCGACCAGGGGGGCCTCGTCACCGGCGACTGGGTGCGGCTGATCTCGCGGCGCGGCGAGATCACCGTGCGCGTCCTGCTGTCCGACCAGGTGGCCGACGGCGAGCTCTACGTGCCGATGCAGGCAGCCGAGATCAACCTGCTCACCTCGAACGCGACCGACCCCGACTCCCACACCCCCGCCTACAAGGAGCTCGCGGTGCGACTCGAGCGCGCCGACGGTCCGCAAGACTCGTGGGGGCACGCGCAAGGGCGCCGACCGGGCGCGCCGGGAGCTCGGGACCGGCGCGGCGACCCCTCGGGCTCGCCACTACCTCGTCACCACCACCGCTACGGTCACCCGACCCCACAGGCGGGGGTCGAGGTGGAGCGCAAGTGGGCCCGCGCCGACTACGCGGATCCGACCGGGCCCGCTGACGAGAGGAGCAGCTGATGGCATCCCAGCTCGGCTACACGCCCCCGCCCCCACCCGACCGGGCAGCCAGTGACGAGGTCGACGACCTCGTCCGCGCCCTGCACGACAGTGGTCTGTTACGCGCCCTTGCGGGTGCGGCGCGTTCGTACCCGAGGTTGCTGCCGCCTCTCATCGACGCGCTGGACGCCGACACGCTGCGGTCGCTGCTCGTCCTCGGTGGTGCCGGTCGCGACCTCGACCCGGCGGCGGCAGAGCGGCTCGCAGCCGGCATCCGCACCGCGCGCCGGGACGCGGCCGCCGCAGCCGGGGCCGAGCCCGAAGGACCTCGCGCGCTCTTCCGGCGGTTGCGCGACCCGGACACCCGCCGCGGGCTGTCCGCCGCGCTGGCTGCGCTCTCCGCTCTGGGCGCGGCGCTGCGCACCACCGAGAGCGCACCGACCGACCGCTAGCGGATCTCGATCGGGGCACGCGTCGGAGAGCCCCAGCAGACCACCGCCGCGAGAACGACCATCGCCCCGCAGGCCACGTCGAGCGCCACCGTGCCGGCGCGGTCGTGCGGGGCGATCAGGCCGGCGACGACCAGCCCGATGCCGGCCAGGCCCCCGATACCGACGAAGACCGGGTGTCGGCCTGGAGAGACCAGGACTCGCAGCCCGAGGGCAGCTGCCACGATCGCGCAACCCAGGGCCCGGTCGGCGTTTGCAGAGCCGGTCGACGTGCGTGGGAAGAACGAGCCGGCCGCGACCAGCAACCCGAGGGCGACGAGGAGCAGCACCACCGCTGCGCCAGGGGCGAGAGGCGGACGGGGCATCCCGCGACGCCGGCGCTCCAGCGCCTCGCGTCGGCGGTCGAGGTCGCGCGACTTCTCACGTGCGGGCGCCGAGTCGACCACGTCGCCCGGCTCGTTGGGAACGCCACCGTTGCTCCGCGCTGTCCCCGCCCGCGCGGGTCGGTCTACCACCCTGCGGGTGACCCCTCGACGGGTGATCCGTCGAGGACAAGGGCCGGGCAGGCTCGTAGGGACTCATCACGACACGACTGCGGGAGAACTGATGGCGGACGCACGAAGGACGACCGTGGTGCTCGACCTCGACGGCACGCTCGTCGACTCTGTCTACGTCCACACCCTGGCGTGGCGCGCGGCCTTCCGAGACGTCGGGGTCGCCGTGGCAGGCCAACGGATCCACCGACTCATCGGGATGGGCGGTGACCGCTTGGTCGCGGCCGCCACCGACGCGACGGTCGAGGAGGCGGTGGGCGACGAGGTGCGGCGACGACACGCGCAACACCTCGATGAGCTGTTCCCCCACATCACGCCGGCCGACGGTGCGGTCGAGCTGCTGCTGGCGCTGCACGACCACGACATCGAGGTCGTGCTGGCCAGTTCCGGGGAGCGGGACATGACCGATCGGCTGCTCGAGCTGCTGGGCGATGCCAGGTTCGTGCTCGACGCGACGATCACCGGTTCCGATGCGGAGCGGAGCAAGCCTGACGGAGAGCTGCTCGAGGTCGCCTTGGAGTCCGTCGACGCGAAGTCGGCCGTCGTCCTCGGAGATGCGGTGTGGGACGTCGAGGCGGCCCGGGACGCGGGCGTGCCGTGCATCGGCGTGCTCACCGGGGGCTTCGCCGCGTCCGAGCTGACCGAAGCCGGTGCGGTGGACGTCGTCGAGTTCCCGCGACAGCTCGCGGAACGCCTCGCCGAACGCGGCTCGCTGCTCTGACGTCAGCCGCGCCCGGACGAGTGCGGGAGCACTAGGGGGTCGTCGAGGCGGTGGCGCCGACGCCCATCGGACCCTCCGGATCCGGAGCCGCCACGATTCGCCCGGCGCAGGGATCGACGCGCGAGACCAGGCGCACCACCTCGTCCTGCTGGTCGGCCACGACGTCCTCGACGACGATCGCGAACGGGTAGGCGAGTCGCACGGGCCCGGACCCCGCCGCGTAGCCCCGCTCCTTGAGGGCGTCGAGTGCGCGGGCCTTGGCGGGCGCACTGGTCAGGCTGAGCTCGAGGTCCACGGCGCCTCCTGCTTCGGTGAGCGAGCGTCGATGATGTCGTCGCTGCGTGGGACATTAGTGGGCGGGGGCCGTCGATGCCCTCACACGTGCGGGTGATCGTGCCTCTCTGCGCGCCATCCACCCGCAGGGGTGAAATCATGCCGAATGCCGCTCCGCGGCTGGTCCCGCCCTCCCCGGACTGGATATTCTCCAGCCATGGACCTTCGTCCGACACGGGTGCTCGTGGCCAGCGACCACGAGGTCGTCTGCGTGGGGCTGACCGCCCTCCTGCAGGCCGATCCGCGGTTCGAGTGCCGCGTCGGGTCGGTCGACGAGCTCATCCTGCACGGAGCCGACGTCGTGCTCTACGACGTGATCGGGCTGCTCGACAACGACGGCTCCGAGCTCGACCGGCTGGTCAAGGAGACCGACACCGCGGTCCTCGCCGTGACCCGAGACCTCCGACCGCACCTGGCCGACGTGGCCTTGGACAAGGGCGTGGACGGATGTGTCTCGCTGGACTCGCCTGCCACCGAGCTGGCCGCAGCCGTCGAGGCCGCCGCCTGGGGCGATCTCAAGGGCGAGCGTTCCCCCGACGCACCCGACTTCACCCACAACCCGGCTCTCGTCGCGCACGTGCCGCACCTGGCGCCGCGGGAGGTGGAGGTGCTGGGTCTGATCGCCGACGGCTTCAGCAACGCCGACATCGCGGCCCGGCTCTACCTGTCGATCAACTCGGTGAAGACCTACATCCGTGGCGCCTACCGCCGCATCGGTGTCCAGACCCGGAGCCAGGCGGTCGCCTGGACGATCCGACACGACCTCGCGGCGGCGCAGGACGGCTGATCACGGCCCGCGGTAGCATCAGCGTCGTCGGCGGAGCCCAACCACGACTCCGTGGCCGATGATGCCGAAGGGCAGCAGTGGCTCACCTGTCTCGTCCCGCACGACTCCACGTGAGACTGGTGCCTCTGGTCCGGGCGGCCGTCGAGGCCGCCGTCACGGCCCACACCCGGCGGATCGTGATCTGCCCCGACGTCGCAAGCGCCGACCTGGTGCTCCTGGACGAGACCGAGGCGACGTACTGGCAACGGCACCATCCTCCGGTGATCGCCCTGGCCCGTGGTCCGATCGACCGCGCGGTCATCGACAATCCGACCCTCGGGGACGTTCCGCTGCTGGCCGGCGACCTCGACCCCCGCTCGCTGGTCGCGGACCTTCTCAGCGCCTTGGAGACCGGTCGCACTCGCTCAGGTCCCGGTCACCCGGGGGTGGAGCTGACGGACCGAGAGGACGAGGTCCTGCACCTGATCTGCCGCGGGCTGTCCAACGACGAGATCGCCCGCCTGCTCTTCCTGAGCATCAACTCGGTCAAGAGCCACATCCGCACGCTCTACCGCAAGATCGAGGTCGAGCGTCGGCCCCAGGCCGTTCTCTGGGGGATGGCCCGCGGCTACGGCGGCACGGACGGACCGGCGACACCCTGACGACGAGCGGACGTCACGGCGCATCGTCCGACAGGACGTCGCGCAGGAGGTCGAGGAGGTACGGGAGCGGAACTGCGGCTCGCGTCGCCGCCTGGCGCAGTCGCTCGGCGGCGTCCTCGGCCGACAGCCCACGCGCTCGGGCCAGGAGTCCGGCGACCACCGCCAGGTCGACGGCCTCCTGCAGGACGGCAGGCGCCTGGCGGGCGAGGTCACGGGTGTCGAAGCGGAGGTCGGCGTCGGTGACGGCGCCACCGGCCCAGGCACCGAGCAAGGACGCCAGCTGCTCGTGAAGACCGTCGAATGCCCGCGAGGCCGAGGCGTACAGGTTGAACCCCAGCTCTCCTGCGCGCTCCCACGGGACCGGGAGCGACAAGGTGGAGGACACGTCGTGGCGGCGGCTCGCCCGGGCGAAGAGCGCGCCGCGATCCTCTCGGGTGCCGCGCTCGTCGTCGGCGACCACGTCGCCGGTCTCGAGCGCGTCGACGCACGGGCCGCCGTCGACGTACTGGACCGCGTCGAGACGGGAGATCTGCTCGTCGCTCGCGACGAGGGTCAGCGTGATGCCGTGCTCACGCAGCGAGACGCTCATGCCCACACAGGTGGGCACGATCTCGTGCACCTGCTCCCCGATGGCCACGAACCGGTCGTAGAGGTCCACCTCGCCCCACATGAACGGCCCGTACAGCTCGTCGGCGCGGGTGCTCTCACGGATTGGTCGCATCGTCGTCCCTTTCCCTCCGGCCCAGGATCGCCAGGATGCGCGCGTGACGACTACACCCCTGCGGTCGACCGATGGCGTTCGCCTCCTCACCCCCTAGGGGTGAGGACCTGTCCACGACCGGCGCGTGGAGGATAGATTTGGCGGATGCCCGCCGACGTGATCCGCCTCGCGATCGCCAACGACTACGAGATCGTCGTCAACGGACTGGTTGCCGTCCTCGCCCCGTTCGAAGACCGGATCGCCGTGGTCGAGCTCGACAGCCGGCTTCCCGTGGTGAGCGATGTCGACATCCTCCTCTACGACACCTTCGGCCAAGCGCAGGGCGACACCGTCGACATCGACTCCCTCACCGAGGGCACGTCGCCACGAGTGGTGATCTTCAGCTGGAACGCCGAGCGCGACCTCGTCGAGCAGGCGCTGGCCGCCGGAGCGTCCGGCTACGTCGCCAAGAGCGCGAGCGCCGAACAGCTCGTCGAAGCCCTGGAACGCGTCCATCGGGGCGAGCAGGTGGTGCAGCTCGACGCACCGGATCCCGAGGCGCCCACGGACCGGTTCGGCCGGTGGCCGGGCGACGACGTCGGGCTGAGCCCCCGCGAGTCCGAGGTCCTCGCCCTGGTGTGCCAGGGACTCAGCAACGAGGAGATCACCGAGCGCGCCTTCATCGGGATCAACACCCTCAAGACCCACATCCGCAACCTCTACCGCAAGATCGACGTGACCAGCCGGAGCCAGGCAGTCATCTGGGGAATGGGCCACGGCTTCGGGTCACATGCCGCACGCGAGATCCGACCTGCTCCGGGTGCAGCGCGCGACCAGGGCTCCCCTCGCTGACTCCGCCCTCAGTCGCCCGGCCACTCCCCCGTGGCGCGCTCGAACACGCGCGCCCCACCCCGGGTCACCAGCGCCTTGACGACCGCGTAGATCGCGCCCTGGACCGCTGCGGCGGCCAGGACCTCGCGCACGCGGTACTCGCTCTCCAGCGCCTTGGGCGGGTCGGCGTCCTCGCCCGAGCTGACCCGGCCCCACACCTGCTGGAAGACCTGACCCGCGATGGCCCCGGAGACCATCCCGGTGACGATCCCCACCGGCAGGTACAGGATCCTCGCCGAGGTGCTGGTGGTCTTCTCCCGTGATGTCGTCACGATGAATCTCCCTCCCGGTCGGTGCCGTGCTCCGCGCGGATCTGGTGACCCTCGTCGATGAGCTCGGCGTCCTTCTGCTCGTTCTTGGTCACGTTGGTCGTGTCGCGCAGCGGCAGCTGCAGCTCGTCCTCGGCCGCGATCCCGGCCTGCAGCTGGCGGGCACGCTCGAGCTCGGAGTCGAGCTCGGCACCGAGCAGCAGGGCGACGTTGGTGAGCCACAACCACAGCAGGAACACCACGACCCCGGCCAGGGCCCCGTAGGTCTTGTTGTAGCTGGAGAAGTTGCTGACGTAGAGCCCGAACGCCGCCGAGGCGACGGCCCAGACGACGATCGCGAGGACAGCACCCACGCTGATCCAGCGGAACTTCGGTTGCTCGACGTTGGGTGTCGCGTAGTAGAGCAGGGCCACGATGAGGACGACGACGCCCAGGAGCACCGGCCACTTGGCGATGCTCCAGACGGTCACGGCCGTCGGGCCGATCCCGATCGCGTCGCCGACAGCCTGCGCGGCGGGACCGGTGACCACGAGAGCGGCCAGGACAGCTGCGACCAGCAGCACGATGACCGCGGTCACGAGCAGCAGCAGCGGCCGCAGCTTCCAGACCGGTCGCCCTTCCCCGACCTCGTACATGCGGTTCATCGCGCGACCGAAGGCTCCGACGTAGCCCGACGCGGACCACAGGGCGCTCAGCAGTCCGACCACGAGCGCCACCCCCGCACCTGACGTGGTGCTGAGCTGCACGAGGGTCGGCTCGAGGGTGTCGGCGGCCCCGCCGGCACCGACGTCGCGCAGGATCTGCAGCACCGTGTCGACGGACTCGCGTCCCTGGCCGACAAGGCCGACCAGCGACATCAGCGCGATCAGCCCCGGGAAGAGGGCGAGGACCCCGTAGTAGGTCAACGCGGCTGCGATGTCGGTGCACCCGTCGTCGGAGAACTCGCGCAGGGTCTTGCGCGCGACGTAGCGCCACGACCGGGAGGTGATGTCGCCCGGGTCGTCGGGCTTGACGTCGTCGTCGGCGTCGACCTGACGTGCTTCCGAGCGCTCTGCCGTCGAGGCGCTCATCGAGTTCTCATCGACGCCGGCGCCGGATCACCAGCAGCGACGACGACTGCAGCCACGGCCGCCGCGGCACCGATCGCCACCTCGCGTCCGTGGTCGCGTCGGACGGCCGCCACCTTCTCGCCGGCGCGGCCCTTCACGTCCAGCTTGTGCTGCAGGGCGTCGACGGTCTCGGCCAGGTGCTCCCGCGTCTGCGGCCAGGTCGGCCTCGATCTGGTCCTTGCTGCGGGACTCGTCCTTCGGGTCGTCGCTCATGCGTGGTTCCCCTTCACTGCCTCGACGTCGCGGCGCACGCCGTCCTTGGTCGGCTCCAGCTGCGGCGCGGCCTGATCCACTTCACGCTTGCCGAGGATCGCGACGAGCCCGGCTACCGCGAAGAGCACCACGGTCACGATCAGCGCCGCCAGCCACGGCTCGACCACCAGGGCGAGAGCGAGGATGGCCGTGGCCACCAAGGACCCGACGCCGTACAGCGCGAGCACGCCTGCACCGCCGAAGAGCCCGGCCCCGATGCCGGCCTTGCGTGCCGAGGCGGTGAGCTCGATCTTCGCCAGCTCCATCTCGTCGCGCACGAGGGTGGAGATGTCCTGCGCAGCGTCGCTGACCAACCGTCCGGTCGGCTCGTCGCTGCTCACGGTGTCGCCGACCCGGGGCCGGTGGTGACCTCGTCGACCTTGGTGCGGACCGTCTGGGCCGCCTCGGCTGCGCGTTCACCTGCGGCCTCCTTCGCCTCGGCGACGTGCTGGCGCACCTGGGGATCGCGCCGCAGCCTCTGCACCTCGCTCGCCACCTTCTCGTACGGCGCAGTACCGGCGCGTGAGCCGAGCAGGAAGCCGATCCCGCCTGCGATGGTCCATGAGAGCTTCGACATGGGTCCTCCTGATGTTGGTCGACCTGGTCCGTCAACCCTGCTGGACCGTGCGGCGTGCTGGCGTCATTCCCACGGGTGATGGGCCCTGGCCGCCAGTCACCCGTGCGGGGGTTGGTCGGACCGCACGTCAGCAGGATCAGGCTCGAGCCATGACATTTTTCCGGTCCACGCCTCGGTGTTCGGCGGTGCGTGCCGTCGTGAAGCTCCCCGCTGCGAGGGGCCCGCTGAGCGAGCGGCTCATCACCGTCTTGCGTCGCCCCCCGCGCTCGCTCGTGCCCGTGGTGCGCACCGCTGGCCGCTAGGCGGACGACGACGCGCTGAGCCTGTGGATCCTGCACGAGCTGCACTACCGCGGCTTCGACGACGTCGACGAGACCTGGGAGTGGGCGCCGGCCCTGATGTCGGTGCGACACCAGCTGGAGCGGGAGCTGGAGGACCGGCTCCGGACCGACTTCGGCTCCTTCGTCGCGACGGAGGGCCTACGCGACGTGATCGACGCTTCCGGCCCTCAGGATCCCGAGGAGCTCGTCGACGTGGTCACCGCCATCATCGACCGCGACGACAGCCCGTCCCTGGCCGAGCACCTGCTCCGGTCCGGCACTCCCGGGCAGGCGTGCGAATTGCTGCGCCAACGCTCGCTCTACCACCTCAAGGAGGCCGACCCCACCGCCTGGGTCGTCCCGCGGGTGTTCGGCTCGGCCAAGGCGGCGCTGATGGAGATCCAGTTCGACGAGTACGGCGGCGGTCGGCCCCGGCGCGTCCACCAGGACCTGTTCGCGCACGGCTTGGCTGCCGCGGGACTGAGCCCGGAGTCGGGCCACTACGTCAACGAGGCGCGTACGCCGGTCCTGGACCAGAACAACGTGGTCTCGATGCTCGGTCTCCACCGGCGACTGCGCGGTGCGGCCCTGGGTCACCTCGCCGCCTTCGAAGCGACCAGCTCGCTGCCCTCGCGCACGATGGCGCGTGCGCTGGGGAAGCTCGGACTCCCTGACGAGATGTGCGCCTACTACGAGGAGCACATCGAGGCCGACGCCGTCCACGAGCAGCTCGCCCTGCGCGACGTGTGCGGGGCGCTGGTCCACGACGAGCCCGAGCTGCGCCGCGACGTGATCTTCGGGGTCTGGCTCTGCCTGGAGCTGGAGGCGCGCACCGCGCGCGACCTCCTCTCCCACTGGGCGGCCTGATGCCCGACGCGCCCCGGATCCTCGGACGCGACGGGGCCGAGATCAGCCTGCACCCCTGCCCGGGCGGTCCTGTCCTCGTGCGTGGTGACGCGACCGTCGTCGGCTCCGACGGCACCGAGGAGCCGACGACGCGTCCGGTCTCGGCCGTGTGCCGATGCGCCGCGAGCGCCCGGCTCCCGTGGTGCGACGGCACTCACAAGGCGTTGGCGCGCCGCGCGAAGGGCGGCCGCTGAGGTCAGGCGAGGTCGAGCCGGAGCACCACGCCACGTGCACCACGTCGTACCTCGGCAGACAGCCAGGCTTCGCCGGCCTCGTCGCGGAGCCGGTCGGCCTGGGCCTCGGTGCCGAGCTGCACGAGCATCGTGCCACCGCCTCGCAGGGCACGACCAGCTGTCGTCAGGCACGCCCGCGCGAGGTCGAGTCCGTCGGGACCGCCGTCGATCGCAAGGAGGGGATCTTCGGGAAACATGCTGACCTCCTCGCGCGGGACCCAGGGCGGGTCGGCGACCACGACGTCGAAGGTCTCCCCCTCGACGAGCGACTCCTCGAGCGGGAGGCAGCGGACCTCGACGTGGTCCCTCATCTGCGCGGCGTCGGCGTTGAGCCGTGCCAGCTCGCAGGCGTGGGGGTCGATGTCGACACACACGAGCGTGGCCTGCGCCAGCGACGCCGCCAGCAGCCCGATGTGCCCCACTCCCGCGCACAGCTCGAGGATCCGGCGCTCCCCGGCCTGCGCGTCCGTCGACTCCAGGACCTCGGCAGCCCAGGACGACTGCAGCGCGGTCCACGCTCGCGGGCGGAGCACTCGATTGTCGAAGGCGATGCCGAGGTGACCGAAGGTGCAGCTCTGCGGAACGATGGGGTCGGTCGGTGCGGACATGGGACGACCCTGACGTGCTCTCGCGACCGCGTCATCCCCTCTGTGGGTGGACGGACGGCGTTCGACGTCACACGGCGCGGATCCGCTGGAAGTTCCGGCCGCCACGCGCGAAGGCCTCGAGCACGACTGGTGGGGGGTCCTGGACCTCGGTAGCCCATCGGCAGGACCGCACGTGGGCCAGGTCGTGCGCGAACGCCTCCGGCGACGCCTCGAAGCGCCACGGTCCGGTCAGCGACCCGCGACGGAACAGCCCGTCGCCCTCGCGGGTCCACACCACCGCGCCCGGTTCCACCAGCGCGAAGCGTCGCAGCCTCCGAGCCACCCGGGAGTCCCACTCCACCGCGACGCGCTCGACGGCGTCGTCGAGGTCGGCGGGCGTCGACGACAGGCGCCCACCCACTCCGCAGACACCGGCGTCCAGCGCCCACGCGACCGCGTCCGCGCGCGACACGCTGTCGAGCCGTGACCACTGGGGGGCTCGGTAGACCTCGTGACTCGGCGCGTCGGTCACGGACCGGGCCGGACGTCGCCGGGCTGGTGCTCGGCGACGATCGTCGCGGCCACGTCGCGGAGCTTGCGCTCGGTGGTGGCCGAGACACGCGTCAGGAACGCGAAGGCGCCGTCCTCGTCGAGCCGGTAGCGTTCCATGGTCATCCCCAGCGCCATGCCGATGAGCTTGCGCGTCTCGAGGGCAGCCCGCAGGTTCGTGCGCTCACGGACGTGCACCAGCGCGAGACCGGCATGGGTGGCAAGGCTTCCGGCCAGCTGCTCGGTGTCGGCCGCCACGACGTCCGACGACGTCGAGTAGAGGTTGAGCACGGCGACATCCCCTCGGTCCGGGCCCAGCCGCAGTGCCAGCTGCGAACGCAGCCCCCACTCCCGCGCGAGGGCGACGTACGTCGGCCAGCGCTCCGTCGCCGCGACGCGCTCGATCCGCTCGAGGAGCGCCGTCCCGTCGGCTGACATCGCGGTCAGGCCCGGGCCCTCGTCGAGGTCGAGCTGCAGCTGGTCGAGCCGGGCGGCGACGTCGTCCGTGGCTGCCCAGGTCACGGGTGAGTCGCCGCGGCGGGAGACGAGGACGGCGACGTGGTCGATCCCTGGCAGCAACGTCCGTGCCAGCCGCGCGATCGCGGCGAGGGCGCTGTCGGGGTCCGGGCAGGCTTCGATCTGCTGGGCTGCGTCGGCGAGCGCAGCGGTCAGGTCCAGAGCAGGTCGCACGTACCCCTCCCTCGTGTTGCCGCCGCTCCGGACGAGACGTGCGGCACTCGCCGTCACTGGTCCAACCCACACCGAGGGTGGGACCGTAGCACCCGCACCGCGGCCCCTGCTCACCCTCATCGCTGATCGCCCACGATCAGCTCGGCAGTGCGCGTCAGGCTGGTCCCGGACTCGCGGGCTCGTCTCAGCAGCACGCCGTGGGCGGCATCCGAGGTCCACATTCTCGCGATAGGCGATGACGCCCTTCGCCTGCTCGACCACCTCGCGTGCGGCCAGCGCGCTGTGCATGCTGTCGGCGAAACGACCCCAGGTGTCGGGCCCGGCGCAGGCGATCACCATGGCGCTGATGTCGGCGAAGACCTGGCCGAGGGCGGTGCGCTCCTCCGACAGGGAAGTCGCTACGTCACCGAAGATGTTGAGCCCCCCGATCGCGCGCCCCCGCCACCGCATCGGAAGGGCGGTCACGGACTCGAAGCCCGCGCTCACGATGGCCTGTCCCACCTCTGCCCACCGCTCGACCAGGGCGTCGCCGCCCACCGTCTCGATGGGTAGGTCGGCGGCGATGCACTCCACGCAGGGCCCGGCGGTGCGCTGGATCTGCAGCATCTCCAGCTCCGCCGACGCGTGCGACGAGGCGCTCAGGAGGCTCAGCCGGCCGCGCTCGTCGTAGGCCAGGAGCGCCACCGCGCCGGCATCCAGCGCGTCGGCGCAGGCAGCGACCAAGCCTGCGAGCACGTCGCCGACGTCGGGCTCCCGCAGTGCCGTCGACGTCAGCCCGGCCAGGGTCGCGATCGCACCTGCGTCGCTCATGGCGCGCCGCTCCCGTCGCGCCCGAAGTCGACGCGCCGGTCCAGCACCTGCGCGCTCACCTCGGCGAGGGTGCTCTCCGTGGCGAAGGCGTGGGCTCGCAGGACCGCGAGTGCGTCCGGCGGTGACAGCCTGAGCTGGGCGATGACCATGCCCGTCGCTGCCGAGACCCGATCTCGTTCACCCCAGAGGAGGTCGTCGGGCTCGTGGGGCAGGCTCGCGAGGACAGCGGCGCCGACCGCATCGGCCAGGGCGGTCACCTCGGGCACCGGCCACGCGCCGCGCCGCGGAACGCTCTCGTGCACCGTGAGGACGCCGAGCAGGGCGACCTGCGGGGTCATCGGGAAGGCGTGCACGAGCCGCTGCTCCGCGAGTGCCGGCAGCGACCCGACCAGGGCGGGCCAGCGCTCGCGCTGCTCGGCGACCGACCTCAGCAGCACGGGCTGCCCGAAGCGAGCGGCGTCCAGGGTCGGTCCCTGGCTCAGCACGACCTGCGCCTCCTCGACCCGTGCCGCCAGGTCGTCGGTGGCGCAGAGCAGGGTCCGGTCGGCGGCGGTCAGGCCCAGCGAGATGGCGCCGCCGTCGGCCTGCACCGTGTCGACGAACGCGTGGCACAGCCGCAGCGGCAGTGGGCCGATGGCCGGCACACGTCGCAACGAGCGGGTCAGCTGCAGGAGGAGCTGCGGGTCCGTAGGCACGGCGCTCCTCGGGCGGGGTCGGGTTAGGGCTGGAACGGCTCACCCTACGCGCCGGACACCCCGCCGGGTGGCGACCGGGCGGCTGTTGCTGATTAGCGTCGGTGGAACCCAACCCCCTCGACCTCGGGAGACCTGATGAGAGCCCTGACCTGGCAAGGACCGCGCAACGTGAGTGTGGAGGACGTGCCTGACGCGCGGATCGTGGACCCGACCGACGCCGTCATCCGTGTCACCAGCACCGGACTCTGCGGCTCCGACCTCCACCTCTACGACCCGCTCGCCGCCTTCATGGACCCGGGAGACGTCATCGGTCACGAGCCGATGGGGGTCGTGGAGGAAGTCGGTCCCGAGGTGCGTGACCTCCGTGTGGGTGACCGCGTGGTGGTGCCGTTCAACATCAGCTGCGGACACTGCTGGATGTGCACGCGCGGCCTGCACAGCCAGTGCGAGACGACGCAGAACCGTGACCAGGGAACCGGCGCGAGCCTGCTCGGGTTCAGTCGCCTCTACGGCTCGGTCACCGGTGGGCAGGCGGAGTTCCTGCGGGTGCAGTTCGCCGACTTCCTCCCGATCAAGGTCCCCGACGGTCCGTCCGACGACCGCTTCGTGTTCCTCTCGGACGTCATACCGACCGCTTGGCAGGGAGTCCGCTACGCCGACGTGCCGGCCGACGGGACCCTGGTGATCATGGGTGCCGGACCGATCGGCGACATGGCCGCCCGGATCGCCCTGCGAGACGGCACCCGGGTGATCTCGGTCGATCGAGTGCCGGAGCGTCTGGCTCGCGTCGCCGCGCTCGGTGCCGAGGTGGTCGACCTGGACGCGGTGGACGACCTCACCACCGAGATCCGCGATCGCACCTCCGGGCGCGGCGCTGACTCCGTGCTCGACGCCGTCGGGATGGAGGCGCACGGCAACCCCGTCGCGGAGACGATGATCAAGAGCATCGGACTGCTGCCGGACCGGGTCGCGGACCCGCTGATGAAGCGCGTGGGCGTGGACCGGGCCGCAGCCCTGCTCGCCGCCATCGACTGCGTGCGTCGTGGCGGCACCGTGTCGGTCTCCGGCGTCTACGGTGGCGCGAGCCAGCCGATGCCGATGATGCAGATGTTCGACAAGCAGATCCAGCTGCGCATGGGCCAGGCCAACGTCCGGCGCTGGACCGACGACATCCTCCCCCTGGTCCTGGACGACGCCGACCCGTTGGGCACGGAGTCCTTCGCCACGCACCGCCTGCCTCTCAGTGACGCCCCCGAGGCCTATGCGAAGTTCCGTGACAAGGAGGACGGGATGATCAAGGTCGTCTTCACCCCGTGAGCACGATCTCCGCCGCCATCGCGCCGCCGGAGGTCTAGCCGAGCTGGTCGAGCGCGATGGCGAGGACCAGCCCGACGGCGGTGGCGATGCCGGTCTCGTAGCGCGCCTCCTTGAACGCCTTCGGGAACACCTCGGTCGCCAGCGACGCCACCACCGCGCCGGCCGCCAGGCACCTGATGATTCCGAGGGCGGCGGACGGTGCACCGCTCAGAGCGAGGTTGCCCACCAGCGCGGCGATCGACAGCAACGCCGCAGTGGCGGTCCACAACCCCATCACGCGAGCCCGAGAACGCCCCTCGGCCATCTCCTGCGCCCCTCCGGCGGCCTCGGGGAGGTTGGACAGGAAGATCGATCCGGACAGGGAGGCGACCTGGAGTGGGCCGGCGCCGATGAGGGCCACCCCGAGCGCGAGGTTCTCCGGGATCCCGTCCAGGGTGATCGCAGCGAGCAGACCGCCGCCGCTGTCGGATCCCAGCCGACGCTCGACGAGCACATCGAGGCCGACGAAGACGCCTGCCCCCACCAGGACGGCGCCCAGGACCGCCCAGAGCGGTGCCTCGTCCGTGGCCGGGTCGACCAGCTCGAGCACCACCGAGACGACGAGCGCACCCCCCGCCAGCGCGACGATGATCCCCTCGAGGCGCGGCGGGAGGTTGCCGTAGATGCCCCAAGCCGCTCCGGCGACCAGGGCCGCGGACACCACGAAGATCACGGTCAAGGTCAGCACGAGTACGTCGTACGCCAGCGAGGCGGCGCGGTCCCACACCCGCAGGGCTGTACTACGCCTCAGGCATGGCCGACCCGCTCCCGAGGTCCCCGGCCGGGATGACGCTGAGGGTGCCGTCCGGCTCGAGGACGACGGCAGCCACCCGCTCGAGTCCGCCGCTGCCCGAGCTCCGGACTGCCTGTCGCAGGCTCGACTCCGAGATGCGCTCGCGCCTCAGGGCCACATGGTCCACCGTGCCGTCCAGCAGCAGGACCGAGGGCGTCGACGTCACCGAGCGTCGCACCCACCCGACGCGCACCGACACCCACGCCACGACGAGCTGGAAGGCGACCAGGAGCCCGAGGGCCAGGGCCCCCTCGGACCACGAGACCGAGCTGGTGAGGATCACCGACGCCACCGTGGATCCCAGAGCGACGGTGACGATGAAGTCGAAGGCGTTCAGCTGGGCCAGGGTCCGCTTGCCGCTCAGGCGCAGCAGTGCCACCAGCCAGAGATAGGCCAGGGGTGCCACCACGAGGATGCGGAGCAGGTCGGAGGTGGAGTCGAAGAGCACTGGGCCGTCCTTGGTTGAGGTCGAGCCGACGCGACGACAGGCCGCGGTCGGACTAGGCGTTGACGAAGGCCCGCACGGCCTTGCGGTCGGTCTTGCCCACGCTCGTGAGCGGTACGGCGTCCAGCACCCGGATCTCGCGCGGACACTTGTGGGCGGCCAGGTGGGCGCGTGCGTGCGCCTGCAGGTCCTCCGACGTGGCCGAGGACCCGGGGACGAGAGAGACGACGGCCACGACCTCCTCGCCCAGGCGATCGTCGGGCCGCCCGACCGCAGCCGCCGCCGAGACGGCCGGGTGGGTGAGCAGGACGTCCTCGACGTCGCGCGGGTAGACGTTGAAGCCGCCGCGGATGATCAGGTCCTTGATGCGGTCGACGACGTACAGGTAGCCGTCGTCGTCGACCCGGCCGATGTCGCCGGTGTGCAGCCAGCCGTCCACCACGGTGCGCGACGTCTGCTCCTCGTCGTGCCAGTAGCCCCGCATCACACCGGGGCCGCGCACGCAGATCTCCCCGTGACTCGCCGGGCTCGACCTGCGCGTCGTCCGGGCCGCGGAGCTCGACCTCCACGTGCGGAAGCGGCTTGCCGACACTGCCCGGTCGGTGCTCGTCGATGGTGGAGGACGAGATGACGGCGCTCGACTCGGTGCAGCCGTAGCCCTCGAGCACGCTCACGCCGAGTCGCCGTTCGACCTCGGCGCGCAACGCCTCCGGCAGCGGCGCACCGCCCGAGCCGAAGTACCGCAGCGAGGACAGGTCGTGGTCCTCCACCGGCTGCGCGAGCAGCATCTGCAGCATCGACGGCACCACCGGGCTGAACTCCAGCCGGTGCTCGGCCACCAGCTCCAGCCACCCGGTCGGCTCGAACCACCGCTGGAGCACCGAGACGCGGCGACTCTCGGCGTGCAGTCCCGCGACCATCACGATGAGGCCGTAGACGTGCGAGAGCGGCAGCGGCAGCAGGTTGCGGTCGACCTCGGCGGTGCGACCGTTGGCCTCCAGTCCCCGACCGGTCTCGAACAGCCCGCGGTGCGTCAGCATGACTCCCTTGGCGCGCCCGGTCGTGCCGCCGGTGTAGAGCAGGGCCGCGAGGTCGTCGTCCTGGCGCGGACGGATCGTCTCCACGTCGGCGTCCTCGAGCTCGGAGAAGAGCGTGACGCCCTCCGGCCGGTCGGACTCCTCGCCCACGACGACGAGGGCGATGTCGAGGCCGGCGGCCGCCGCGTCCATGAGCGGCAGCAGCTCGGGTGTCACGACCGCGACCCGGGCGCCGGAGTCGATGAGGATGTGGCGCAGCTCCGGCTCGGTCTGCAGGAAGATCACCGGGGTCACCACGGCGCCCGCGCGCCAGACGGCGCGGTAGCCGATGAACACCTCCGGGGTGTTCATCATCATCACGACGACCCGGTCGCCGGGCTCGACACCCAGCCGGCGCAGTCCGGCTCCGGCGCGTGCCGAGCGCTCGTGGATCTCGCCCGAGGAGTGCCACCGGCCCTCGAACAGCAGGGCGTCGTAGTCGCCGAGGCGCTCCTGGTTGCGCTCGGCCAACGAGGCGAGGTTGCACGCCCCGGGATCAGTGCTCGTCATGGGTCTCCCAAGCAACGTCGTCGTGGCTCCTCACCTTGGCCGTGCCTCCAGGACGCGTCAAGCGCCAGCTGGGACACGCCTGCGGCGTCGGGCCGGGACCGCTCGAGCGGTGTCGGCGTCCGAGCGAAAGATGATCACCCGAGGACGCAGCAGACGGGGCACCGGACCACACCGATACCCCGTCTGACCTGCAACAACTTCGGTCGGGCTGACAGGATTTGAACCTGCGACCCCTTGACCCCCAGTCAAGTGCGCTACCAAGCTGCGCTACAGCCCGAACACCTGTGGCTGTCACCACGAGGCGAGGCGAACGTTACCGCAGCGATCCACCGCGGTCCGAATCGGACCCCGCCTCGGTCGGCGAGCCGGGGAGAGGTGGATCAGGAGAGCCGGTCGGCGAGGTCGATCAGGCTCGTGGCGCGGATGGTGGGCTCGGTGAAGTGCTCGGGGTAGCCGGCGCCGGAGCGATCGATCCAGCCGGTGGCCAGGCCGGCGCGGGCGGCGCCGTCGACGTCCCACGGATGGACCGCGACCAGCATCGCCGCGGGCGCCGCGACGCCGCACTCACGCAGGGCGTAGGCGTAGGACTCGGGCGCCGGTTTCCAACGGTCGGCAGTCCTCGACGCTCAGCCGCTTCTCCACCACGCTCGTCCACACCGGCGCGCTCGAGCAGGGCGTCGGCGACCGAGGCCGAGCCGTTGCTCAGGGTGATCAGGCGGATCCCGAGCGAGTGCAGCGCACGCAGGCCGTCGGGCACGTCCGGGTGCACCGAGAGCCCGCCGAAGCCGTCCATCACCCACGCCACCGCTTCGTCGAGGGGGCGGTCCAGGTCGAGAGAGGCGAGAGCGCCCCGCAGCACGCCGGTGGCGATCCGCGCGAACGGCTCGTTGGCGCCGACCGCGGTGAGGGCGAATCCGTCGCGCAGCACCTGCGCGAACCACGTCGCGGCCAGCCCGGGCGACGCGCCGACGTCGGTGAAGCGCTGGGCCAGCGGGGCCATGTCGGACAGCGTCTCGTTGACGTCGAGGACGATCAGCTCGGGACGTGGCACGGCGATGTCGCTCATGCCGACACCGTAACCGCGCCAGCTCAGCGGAAGTCGCGCGAGGACTGGCGCGCCTGGAGCGCGTCGCCGACGCCGGGGAGGACGGAGTCGAGTCCGACGACGCGGTCGGCGACGAGGTTGGTGACACCCTCGTTGCGCTCGAGGATGCCGCGGACCACGACGGCGACCCGGTTGCGCGCGGCCTGCCGGTGCACCTTCATCACGCCGATCGAACAGATGACGTTGAGCATGCCGCTCTCGTCCTCGAGGTTGAGGAAGGTGACGCCCTGGGCGGTGCCGGGGCGCTGTCGGTGGGTGACGAGCCCCGCGACGTGCACTCGCCGACCCGACTCGGAGCTCTGGAGGTCGTCGACCGAGCGGATCCCGGCACGGCGCAGGTCGTCGCGCAGGTGCGCGAACGGGTGGGCCTCGGGCGAGGTGCCGGTGGCCCAGAGATCGGCGAGGGTGATCTCCTCGGGGCTCATGCCGGGCAGCGTCGGGGCAGCCGTGGCGGGTGTCGAGCCGGCGAGGTGGTCGGCGCCCTCGGAGAAGCCGGCTGCCCACAGCGCCTCGCGGCGACCGAGGCCGAAGCTCTCGAAGGCACCGGCGGTCGCCAGTGACTCGAGCTGGTCGGAGGTCAGCCCCGCTCGTCGTGACAGGTCCGTGACGTCGCGGAACGGCTCGAGCTCGCGCGCGGCGACGATGCGCTCGGCGACGTCGCGCCCGATGCCGCGCACGGAGTCCAGCCCCTGGCGTACGGCGAGCCCCGCGTCGCGGCGGTGCTCCGGCACCGGGTCGGGGGTGCCCGGCACCCAGTCGACCCGTTCGAAGGACGGTCGGCAGCAGACCGCGAGCCCGGTGGGCGCGACCGTCCCGGCCACGAGCGGCTCGAGACCCGCCCGGGCCCCGGAGAGCGCCACGTCGGGACGCCGTACGTCGACCCCGTGCCGTCGGGCGTCGCCGATCAGGGACTGCGGGGAGTAGAAGCCCATCGGCTGGTTGCGCAGCAGCCCGGCCAGGAACGCCGCGGGGTAGTGGAGCTTGAACCACGAGCTGGCGTAGACGAGCAGCGCGAAGCTGAGGGCGTGCGACTCCGCGAAGCCGAAGTTGGCGAACGACAGGATCTTGACGTAGATCGAGTCGGCCAGATCGCCCACGAGCCCGCGGCGAGCCATCCCGGCGTACAGCTTCTCCCGGATCGACTCGATGCGCTCGACGCCCGCGCTTGGACCCCATCGCGCGACGCAGCAGGTCGGCGTCGTCGCGCGAGCAGTCGCCGAGCGCCACGGCCATCGCCATCAGCTGCTCCTGGAACAGCGGCACCCCGCGGGTGCGCTCGAGCACCGGCACCAGGTCGGGGTGGTCGTAGGTGACCTCCTCCTGACCGGTCGCGCGCCGCACGAACGGGTGGACCGCCCCTCCCTGGATGGGTCCGGGCCGGATCAGCGCGATCTCGATCGCCAGGTCGTAGAACTCGCGCGGACGCAGCCGCGGCAGGGTGCCGATCTGCGCACGGCTCTCCACCTGGAAGACGCCGACCGAGTCGGCGCGACAGAGCATGTCGTAGACCGCCGGCTCCTCCTTGGGCATCGTGGCAAGCGTCCACGCCTCCCCCAGGTGCTCGTCGACGAGACGCATCATGTGGTCGATCGCCCCGAGCATCCCGAGCCCCAGCAGGTCGAACTTCACCAGCCCCATGGACTCGCACGAGTCCTTGTCCCACTGCAGCACGGTGCGGCCGTCCATGCGCCCCCGCTCGATCGGGCACACCTCGCCGACGGGCCGCTCGGTGAGCACCATCCCGCCGGAGTGGATCCCGAGGTGGCGCGGGGCACCCAGGAGCTGCTCGGCGAGCGCCACGACCGCAGCGGGTACGTCGTGCGCGTCCGGGTCGCCGGCGTCCCCGGACACCACCGACTGCCACCCGTCGATCTGCTTCGACCAGGCGTCCTGCTGCCCCTGCGAGTGACCCAGCGCCTTCGCCGCGTCACGCACCGCCATCCGGGGTCGGTAGGCGATCACGTTGGCGACCTGGGCGGCGTTGCGTCGGCCGTAGGTGTCGTAGACCCACTGGATGACCTCCTCGCGCCGGTCGGAGTCGAAGTCGACGTCGATGTCGGGCTCCTCGTCGCGGTGGGCGGAGATGAACCGCTCGAAGGGCAGCCGGTAGAAGACCGCGTCGACGGCGGTGATGCCGAGGGCGAAGCAGACCGCCGAGCTCGCTGCCGAGCCCCTCCCCTGGCAGAGGATGCCGCGGTCGCGGGCGAAGGCGACGATGTCGTGCACGATCACGAAGTAGCCGGCGAAGTCCTTCGAGGAGATCACCCGGAGCTCGTGCTCGAGCCGCGTCGCGGGCCTCGGCGGCGTGCGGTGTGTGGGCGTAGCGCTCGGCGAAGCCGCGGTCGGCGAGCACCCGCAGCCACGAGTCGGGGGTGTGGCCCTCGGGGATCTGCTGCTTGGGCAGCGAGGGTGACGCCTTGCGCAGGTCGAAGGCGAGCTCGTCGGCCAGGGTGACGCTGCGCGCGACGGCGCCGGGGAACGGCGCGAGCGCCTGCGCCGTCTCCGCCCCGCTGCGCAGGTGGGCCGAGGCCGAGAGGTCGAGCCAACCGTCGAGGTCGGCCAGGCTGCGGCGCGACCGGACGGCGGCCATCGCTCCGGCGAGGCGGTGCTCGTCGGGCGTCGCGTGGTGCACGTTGCCCGCGGCCACGACGTCGAGACCGTGGTCGCGGGCCAGGGCGGCCAGCGCCGCGTTGGTGGCGTCGGCCCCCGGGCGCGGGGACAGCTCGACCAGCACGTGCTCGAGGCCGAACGTCGCGGTCAGCCGGTCGAGCGCCGCCGCTGCGGCCGCCGTCCCGTCCCGGTCGAGGGCCTGGCGCACCGCGCCCTTGCGGCAGCCGGTGAGCACCGCCCAGTGACCGCGGCCCTGCTCGCCCAGCTCGTCGAGGTCGTAGACCGGGCGACCCTTCTCGTCGCCGCGCAGGTGCGCCTCGGTCATCGCCCCCGACAGCCGGTGGTAGCCCTCGACCCCGCGGGCCAGCACGAGCAGGTGGGAGCCCTCCGGGTCGGGCACGCCGTTCTGCGGACCGGTCAGCCCCAACGACAGCTCGGCGCCGTAGACGGTCGCCAGTCCGTGGACCGCCGCCGCCTCGGCGAACAGCGGGGCTCCGTGGAAGCCGTCGTGGTCGGTGATCGCGAGGGCGTGCAGTCCCAGCCGCACGGCCTCCTCGACCAGGTCGGCCGGCGAGCTGGCGCCGTCGAGGAAGCTGAAGTGGCTGTGGCAGTGCAGCTCGGCGTACGGCGTCACCTCGCTCGGGGCGGTGATCGGGCGCTTGGCCACGGGGCGTCGTTTGCGCGACACCGGTCCGTCGTCGGCGCCGGGCAGCCCGCTGAGCCGCTTCTCCAGCTCTGACCAGCTCATCGCCGGGTTGTTCCAGCTCATGGGGGTCCGGCCATCAGTCGTAGCCTGCTTCCAGCGACCAGCCCTCGGCCCGGCAGACCAGCAACCACGCGCGCCCGTCGGCTCCGACGACCTGGAACCGCGAAGCCAGGCCGGTGCCGCCGGACCACCACGAGTCGTCGGTCGGCCACGGACCGGCCCACGCGGTGACCGGCTGCCAGGGCAGCAGCGCGCTGGTGCGACCCTCGGCGTCGTCGCGGCCGATCCGGAAGCGGGACGGCGCCGTGGTGACGACGCCGCGCGCAGTGACCGCGACCGCGCGCCCGTCGTCGCCGACGACCTCGGCCCTCAGGGGGGTGGCGAACACCCGCACCGGAGGTGGACCGGGCACGGCGCCGGGCCAGGGGCGGTCGAGCGGACGCAGGTCGCCGGCGCGCTCGCCCCAGGGCACGCTCGCCTGACGAGCGGCCGGGCTCCGGCCGCCCTGGCGCACCGGACGACGTACGGCGTCGAAGCCCACCATCGCCTGCACCCGGGCAACTCCGCGCTCCACCTTGTCGTCCGAGCCGCCGCCGAGCAGGGTCTCGCCGTGGGCGGCCGCCGGCTCGACGACCTCGGGGACGAACCGCACCCGGTCGACCGGCGCGCTCACCTCGCCCGACTCCTTGCGCGCGCGCAACGAGCCGCCGACGGCCGCCGACTGCAGCTGCCAGTGGACGCGGTCGACGAGGTCGCGGGCGGTGAAGAAGCGCGGGTGGAGCCAGGTGCGCACCGACATCAGGCGCCCCTCGGCCTCGACCTCCACCCGCACGCCGGTCGCCACCAGCTGCAGCCTCGCCAGCCCCTCGACGAAGCGCTCCGCGGTCGTGCGCACGCTGAACGTCACCGCCTCCGCCGAGTCGAGGGCCGGCTCGAAGCCCACCGCCTCGTCGAGCTCCGGGGGCACGGTGCGCGCCTGGAACAGCGCCGGGTCGCCACCGCGCGCCCGGCGCCAGATCGACGCGCCGTAGCGCCCGAGCCTCGCCTCGACCGCGTCGCCGGGCAGCGCGGCGACGTCGCCGAGGGTGCGCAGCCCCAGGCGCGTGAGCAGGCTGACGGCGTCGCGGCCGGCCGGGCCGTCGGAGGTGAGGACGTCGACGGGCAGCTCGGCCAGGAACGCGCGTGACCCGCCGGTCGGCACCACCCGCCACGCCTGCGGCGCCACGGTGCGGGCGGCCTGCTCGGCGGTGAAGAGGTCGTCGGCGACAGCGAGCCGGACGTCAGGGACCCCGGCCTCGACGACGGCCTCGCTGACGGTGGCCGCAGCGTTGTCCTCGCTGCCGAAGTAGGAGCCGGGAGCGCGCACCGCGAGCAGGCCCGGGCGCAGCGCCGCCACCCCCGGTCGCAGCGCCTCGACCGTGGTGAGCACGTCCTCGAAGCGGCGTGCGTCGCGCTCGGCGTTGACACCGAGCAGCGCCAGCTCGGGGCAGCGCGACTGGGCGTCGCGGCGTCGCTGGCCACGGCGTACGCCCTCGGCCCGGGCGGCTGAGTTGCAGACCTCGACGACGTTGCCCGACAGGACGGCCGCCGGATGGCTGCGGCGCAGGTCGGTCTCGGCGAGCGCGGCCACGACCGACCAGTCGGGGCACCAGACGACCAGCACCCTCATGGGCAGCTCATCCCGACGCCTCGCGCACCGCGACCACCGGCGCCGGAGCGGCCTCGAGCCGGTGGCCGAAGACCAGGTCGGCATGCTGGGCGGGCCGCGCCCCACGTCGTACGGCGAGACGCACCGCGCGCTCGCGCAGCGCTCCGCGCCCCTCGTCAGGACCCGACCACTGCGAGTGGGCCAGGCTCAGCCTGGCGTCACAGCGCGGCCACTCCCCCCAGACGACCAGCACCGACGAGCGGGTGCGCAGCCGCGACTCCAGGACCTCAGCGGCCCGGGGAGCCACCGACGCGGGCGGGCGCAGCACCACCACGCGCAGGACGTCGACCAGTGCCGCGGTGACCTCCAACCAGTGCTCACCGGGGTCGGGCACCAGCACGGTGCGGGTCAGCTCGACGCCCAGCGCGGCGGCGGCCTCGACCCCGAAGTCGGGCCACCCGGCGAAGCCGACCCACTCCCCCGCCCGGGAGGCGCCGGCGGCCAGGGCCAGGGCCAGCCCGGCCGAGTCCACGCCGTAGGTCGCCCCGGCCTCGAGCGGCACGATGTCGGCGAGCACGGGTAAGGTCGGCACCGGTTGTCTGGCCGGACGTCGCTCCATGGCTGCCACCCGCTCGCGCAGCTGCTCGACCACCGAGCGATCGGCTGCGAGGGCGCTCGAGGCGGACGACGGGGACACTCCGCAACTATCGAACATCTGTTCGAACCCGTCAAGCGGCGGGCACACAACTTTCTCGGCCGAGCCGTCGTCTGAGGTGTGTCCCACCCCGACCACGGAGGCCGATCATGAGCTCACCCCGACCACCCACGCAGGCCCGCCTCGACGCGATCGGTCCTGACCCGTGTCGCGGTGCTCGCCGTGGCGATGACGGCGCTGGCCGCCTGCGGCTCGACCGACGAACCGGTCACCGGCGCCACTGCGGCCCCAGCGCCGTCGGTGTCCGCCGCACCGTCGGTGTCCGCCGCGCCCCCGGTCGACGCGGTCGAGACGCCGGTGGCGTCCGGACCGCTGGACGTGTCCGGCGACGCCGTGGGCACGATCGCGTTCGGGACCACCCGCAACGAGACCGTGGCCGCGCTGACCGAGCGGCTCGGCGAGCCCGACGTGACGGTCGGGCCACAGCGGTTCGAGCGCATCCCCGGCGAGGAGGGCTGGTTCGAGTCGGGCGGCGACACCATCTCCCCCCGCTGGGACCACCCGGTCTTCGCCGCTTCCTGCTGGGAGGCGTTCTGTGTCGACTTCGGCGGAGCCTCCCGCTCCGACCTGACGTTGCGCGGCTGGGAGCTCGGGGTCTACCAGCGTCTCGATCCTTCGGGGTCCGAGGCGGCGGTCCCCGAGCCCGGCGTACGGCTGGCCGACTCCCACGTGACGCTCGGCGACAGCTGGGAGGACCTGCACGCCGCCTACCCGCTGACGCAGGTGCGCGGGGCGGAAGGGGGCTCGCTCGGTGTCGGAGACACCCCGTGGGAGACGATCTTCGACGGCGCGGACGGCTGGCGCCTCACGGGCGCCTGGGACTTCGAGCACCCGCACCGGGCGCCGCAGGACGCGGTCGTGAGCAGGCTCTCCGCCGGTGAGGCACCGGAGCCGGGCTGCTGCTGACACTGGTGACCGCGGCCGGTCAGCGCTTGCGCTTCTCCCGCACCCGCTGCTGCAGGATGATCGGGCGTCCCGACGAAGCCGAACTCCTCGCGCAGGCGCCGCTCGATGAAGCGCTCGTAGGACGCCTCGAGCTTGCCGGAGGTGAACAGGACGAAGGTCGGCGGGGCCGAGGTGGCCTGGGTGCCGAACATGATCTTGGCCTGCTTGCCGCTGCGCACGGGGTGCGGGTGCTCGGCCACCAGGCGGCCGAGGAAGCCGTTGAGCTGACCGGTCGAGACCCGGGTCTCCCAGCCCTCGAGCGCCTTCTCGATCGCCGGCACCAGGCGGTCGATGTGCCACCCGGTCTTGGCGGTGATGTTGATGCGCGGAGCCCACTGCACCTGCACCAGGTCGCGCTCGATCTCGCGGTCGAGGTAGTAGCGGCGCTCCTCGCCGACGAGGTCCCACTTGTTGAAGGCGATGACCAGCGCGCGCCCGGCCTCACGGATCGTCTGGATGATCCGCAGGTCCTGCTCGGACAGCGACTGGCCGCCGTCGACCACGAGCACGGCGACCTCGGCGCGGTCGATCGCGGTCGTCGTGCGCAGCGAGGCGTAGTACTCGTGCCCCGAGGCCTCCTTGACCCGCTTGCGGATGCCCGCGGTGTCGATGAAGCGCCACTGGGTGCCGCCGAGGGTGATCAGCTCGTCGACCGGGTCGACGGTGGTGCCGGCGACGTTGTCGACGACCACCCGCTCCTCGCCGGCGAGCTTGTTGAGCAGTGACGACTTGCCGACGTTGGGCTTGCCGACGATCGCGATCCGCCGCGGGCCGCCGACCTCGCGCTCCTGCTCGGGAGGCGGCTCGGGAAGCGCTGCCAGGACGGCGTCGAGCATGTCGCCCGACCCGCGCCCGTGGAGGGCGGAGACCGGGATCGGCTCGCCGAGGCCGAGGTTCCACAGGCCGTAGGCCTCGGCCTCGGTGCGCTGGTCGTCGACCTTGTTGGCGGCGAGGATGACCGGCTTGCCGGAGCGACGCAGGATCTTGACGACCTCGGCGTCGGCATCGGTGATGCCCACGGCGGCGTCGACGACGAAGAGGACGGCGTCGGCCAGCGACACCGCGACCTCGGCCTGCGCGGCGATGCGCTGGGCGAGGCCTCGGGCGTCGGGGTCCCAGCCGCCGGTGTCGACGACGGTGAACGCCCGACCGTTCCAGGTGGCGTCGTAGGACACCCGGTCACGGGTGACGCCGGGCACGTCCTCGACGACCGCTGCGCGTCGGCCGATGATCCGGTTGACGAGGGTCGACTTGCCGACGTTGGGGCGACCGACGACGGCCAGGATCGGCACCGGGCCCGCGGGCAGGTCGGGGTCGAACGGCTCGGGCGACGTGCTGTGGTCGATCGGGGTGCTACTCATGCTGACTTCTCCGTGATGCCCCCGCCGGGGTCGGGTTCGCGCTGCCCCGCGGGCAGTGGCCCGGGCAGGGAGAGGCCTGTGCTGCGACGCGCGGCCTCCAGGTCGGCGAGCATCCGGTTGCGGAGCCGGTGGGAGGTCTCCCCCACCTGCTGGCGCGTCCGCGGCCAGGCGGCCTGCTCGACGGTGAACGGCGTACCGAACACGAGGTCCATGGTCCCACGTCGGCGCGGTAGCGACGAACTCGCGCCGCCGGGCTCCCTCGTGCCGAACAGGATGACGGGCACCACCACCGCGCCGGTGACGTGCGCGAGGTAGGCCGCCCCCCGGTGGAACCGCTCGAGCTCTCCGTCCCCCCTGGTGCCCTCGGGGAAGACCCCCACCACCCCGCCGTCGCGCAGCACCCGCACCGCGGCCTTGACCGCGGCCGGATCGGTCCGGAGCCGGTCGAGCGGGATCTGCCCCGTGGCGTGCAGCAAGCGTCCGACGATCCCTGCGAACATCTCGACCTTGGTGAGCGCGTGCACCGGGCGTGGCGCGTACGTCGCCAGCAACGGGCCGTCGATCACCCCGACGTGGTTGGCGGCCAGGATCACCGCGCCGGAGGCGGGCACGTTCTCGGCGCCGTGGACGACCACCCGGTAGCGCCGCCGGATCAGCCACGCCGCGATGGGGCGGGCTGCTCCCAGCACCCTGCGTCGAGGAGGTCGCACCCGGTCGGTGCGAGGCATCGCCGCGTGGGCCGAGGCCGTCACCGCCTCAGCAGGGCGGTTCACCGCCCGGCCTCACCGACGGCCTGCGCCTCCCCGACCGCTCGGGTGACCGCGGCCTCGACCAGGCCCACGAGCGTCGCGATCACCTCGTCGAGCGTGTACGACGTCGTGTCGAGGTGGGCGGCCCCGTCGGCCATGACGAGCGGGGCGGTCGCCCTGCCCGAGTCGATCCGGTCGCGCTCACGCAGCGACTCCTCGGTCGCCCCGACGTCGCTGGCCCCCACCTCGCGCGCTCGCCGTGCCGCTCGCGCACCGGGGTCGGCGGTCAGGAACACCTTGACCTGGGCCTGGGGCCAGACGACCGAGCCGATGTCGCGCCCCTCGACGACGATCGCGCCGCTGCCCGTGTGTCGCTCGATGATCGAGCGCTGCAGCTCCAGCAACCGGGCGCGCACCTCGGGCACCGTGCTCACCGGCGAGACCGCCGCGTTGACCGCGTCGGTGCGGATCTCGACGGCGACGTCGCGTCCGTCGACGGTGATGGTCGGGTGAGCCGGGTCGGTGCCCGACTCCAGCGTCGGCTCGGTGCACCGGGCCGCGACCGCAGCGGCGTCGTGCACGTCGACGCCCTCGCTCAGCATCCACCACGTGACGGCGCGAAACATGGCGCCGGTGTCGAGGTAGGACATCCCCAGTCGATCGGCGACCCCGCGACAGGTGCTGGACTTCCCCGAGCCGGACGTGCCGTCCACCGCCAGGACGAGGCCGGCGAGGCTCACGAACGGTGTGGGCGGTGTGGGTCCTGCGGAGCCGGTCTGATCACGTGCGGTCACGGGCGACGACTCTACCGAGCGTCGGGCACCGAGCGCACCCGCGTCAGGTCCGAGCGCAGCGCCGCGGCGCCGTGCAGGTAGACGTGGGTGATGTCGGCGCGGGGCAGGTCGGTCTCGACGTGGGCCATCATCCGCACCACGCGCGGCATGGATCCCGCGATCTCGAGCTCGCGCGCGCAGATCAGCGGCACCTCGCCGAACCCCAGCTGACGGGCGGCGTAGGCGGGGAACTCGCTCACCAGGTCGGAGGTGGCGGTGAAGATCACCGAGATGAAGTCGTCGACCCCGAGGCCGTTGGACTCCATCACGTCGAGCACCATCTCCGAGACCCGCTCGAGCATCTGGTCCCGGTCGTCGTCGTCGAGCTGGGTCGCTCCCCTGACTGCGCGCACTGCCATGCCCGGAACCTTAGCCCGGGCTCAGGGGACCGTGGTCGGGCCGACCCCTCACATCCGGACACTGTCGAGAAGTGCCCCCAGCTCGTCGAGCGTCAGCTCGCGCAGCTGGCCCGCCTTGAGCTGGCCGAGGTCGATCGGTCCGAGCTCGGTGCGGGTCGAGCTTGCGCACCGGGTGGCCGACCTCCTCGAGGAGCCGACGCACGATGCGGTTGCGTCCGACGTGGATCACCAGCTCCACGATCGACTTGTCGCGCGTGGCCGCGATGATCCGCACCCGCGAGACCTGCACCGCCCCGTCGTCGAGCTCGACGCCCGCGAGCAGCACCGCCGAGGTGTCCTTGGTGACCTGGCCGTCGACCTCGGCGACGTAGGTCTTGTCCACCTCGTAGGAGGGGTGGGCCATCTTGTTCGCGAAGTCACCGTCGTTGGTGAGCAGGAGCAGGCCGGACGTGTCGGTGTCGAGGCGCCCCACGTGGAAGAGCCGCTCGCTGCTGCCCTCCCCGTTCGGTCTGATCTCCGCGAGCACGTCGGTCAGCGTGCGACGACCCTCGGGGTCCGACATCGTCGAGACGACCCCGCGCGGCTTGTTGAGCACCAGGTAGACGTGGTCGGAGATCGGCGGCAGACGCTTGCCGCTGACCCGGATCACGGCCGTGCGGGGGTCCACCTTCGTGCCGAGGCGGGTCACGATCTCGCCGTCGACCTCCACCTCGCCATCGAGCATCAGCTCCTCGCACTTGCGCCGCGAGGCGACGCCGGACTGCGCCAGCAGCTTCTGCAGCCGGATCAGGCCGTCGTCGTCGGTGGCCAGGTGGCCCGGTGGCAGCTCGCTCACGACGGCTCACCCCGGTCCGTCTCCGCGGCGGGCTCGGCAGGCGGCCCTGGTCGGGCGCGCGGCCGAACGAGGCCATCTCGGCCAGCTCGTCGTCGAGGTCCTCCATCTCCGGGAGGTAGGGCGCCAGCTCGGGGAGGTCGTCGATCGAGGTGACCCCGATCCGCTCCAGGAAGTACGACGTCGTGCGGTAGAGCGTGGCGCCGTGCTCGCCGTCGCGACCGGCCTCCTCGACCAGCCCGCGCGTCAGCAGCGTGCGCATCACGCCGTCGACGTTGACCCCGCGGACCGCCGACACCCGCGCGCGTGAGACCGGCTGCTGGTAGGCCACCACCGCCAGGGTCTCGAGCGCCGCCTGGGTCAGACGAGCCTGCTGGCCCTCCAGCACGAAGCTCTCCACCACCGGTCGCGAACTGCTCGCGGGTGTAGTAGCGCCAGCCGCCGGCGACGTTGCGCAGCTCGAAGCCGCGACCCTGCTCGTCGTACTCCCCGGCGAGCTCGTGCAGGGCGGTCCGCACCTCCTCGGCGGGGTAGCCGACGACCGCGGCCAGGCCGACGTCGTCGAGCGGCTGGTCGGCGACCATCAGGATCGCCTCCAGTGCGGGGCGGAGCTCGGCGAGCGGTACGGCGAGCACCTCGTCGCCCGCGTCGGTCACCTGGTCGGTGTCCTGCGTCATGCGGTCTCCTCGTCGGGGGATCCCGTGGCCGGAGCCTCGGGGGGTGCACCGTCGAACTCGTCGACGATGTCGATGTCGGTGTCGTCGTCACCGGTCCAGCGCACGGTCAGCTCCCCGAGGGCGCGGGCCTGCTCGAAGGCGACCGCCCCCTCGCGGAAGAGCTCGAGCAGCGAGAGGAACCGGGCGACGGTGGTCAGGGTGTCGGGCGAGTCGCCGCACAGCGCGCGGAAGGTGAGGGTGCCGGCACGTCGCAGCCGCTCCACGACGATGGCGCCCTGCTCGCGCACCGACACCGCCGGCGCGTGGATGTGGCCGAGGGAGACCTCCAGCACGGTCTTGGGCTCGAGCGCCTTGGCGGCCAGGGCGGCGAACTGCTCCAGACCGATGCCGATCAGCACCTCGGGCAGCAGCCCGGCGAAGCGGTCCTCGAGACCGACCGCGCGCGGGTGACGCAGCGCCTCCCCCGAGAGCCGCAGCCCCAGCACGCCGGCGATCTGCTTGTAGGCCTTGTACTGGATGAGGCGCGCGAAGAGCAGGTCGCGGGCCTCGAGGAGGGCGAGGTCCTCCTCGTCCTCGACGTCGCCCTGCGGCAGCAGCCGCGCTGCCTTGAGGTCCAGCAGGGTGGCGGCGACCAGCAGGAACGACGTCGTCTGCTCCAGGTCCCAGACCGAGCCGCCGGCCTTGACGTGGGCGATGAACTCGTCGGTGACCCGCGACAGGGCGACCTCGGTGATGTCGAGCTTGTGCTTGGAGATCAGGCTGAGCAGCAGGTCGAACGGGCCCTCGAAGTTGTCGAGGACGCAGGAGAACTCCGGCGTGATCTCCGGATGCTCGAGGGTGCTCGTCACCGGTCGTCGCGCAGGCGCTGCACGAGCATGCTGTCGTCGCCGTGCTCGGCGAGGTCGGCGAGCACGACCGCCACCGCCTCGCGCACCAGCCGACCGCGGTCGACCGCGAGCCGGTGGTGACCGCGCAGGGTCAGTCGGGCGTGCTCGATGGCCATCAGCTCGTCGGAGGTGACGTAGACCGTCATCTTCTCGTCGTGGCGGACCCGGCCGCTGGCTGCCTGCTTGGTCGACGCCTCGGCGGCCTCGGCTGCACCGGGGCCGTCGTCCTCGACGGGTGCGTCGGGCACGGCGCGCACGGCCGACTCGACGACCTCCGGTCCGGTCGGCCGGAACAGGTCGTCGGCAGCGGGCAGGCTCACTCGTCGGGCCATCGCGACAACACCTCCTTGGCGAGCTGGCGGTAGGAGTCGGCACCGGCCGAGGAGCTGCGCGTAGCTCGTGATGGGCTCACCGGCGACGGTCGAGTCGGAGAACTTCACCGTGCGGCGGATCACCGTGTGGAAGACGGTGTCACCCCAGGCCTGCACGAGCCGCTCCATGACCTCGCGCCCGTGGAGGGTGCGGCCGTCGAACATCGTGCCGAGGATCCCCTCGATCTCCAGGCGCGGGTTGAGCCGCTCACGCACCTTGTCGATGGTCGTCTTGAGCAGCGCGACCCCGCGCAGCGCGAAGTACTCGCACTCCAGGGGCACGATCACGCCGTCGGAGGCGGTCAGGGCGTTGACCGTGAGGAGCCCGAGGGAGGGCTGGCAGTCGATGAGGATCACGTCGTAGTCGGCGAGCGCCGGCGCGAGGACGCGCTGCAGCGTCTGCTCGCGCGCGACCTCGTTGACCAGCTGCACCTCGGCAGCGGACAGGTCGATGTTGGAGGGCAGCAGGTCCATGCCCTCGACCCCGGTCGGGACCACGACGTCGCTCAGTGCCACGTCGGGCTGGAGCAGCAGGTTGTAGATGGACAGCTCCATCTCGTGCGGGTTGAGACCCAGACCGACCGACAGCGACCCCTGGGGGTCGAAGTCGACGAGCAGCACCTTGCGTCCGTACTCCGCCAGCGAGGCGCCGAGGTTGATCGTGGTCGTGGTCTTGCCGACCCCGCCCTTCTGGTTGCACATCGAGACCACGCGCGCCCCGCCGTGCTCGGTCAGGGGCTTCGGCTCGGGCAGCACCGGCATCGGGCGCCCGGTCGGGCCGAGCTCGACGCGGGCGCCGACGGGCGCCGGCGGGGGTCGCGGAGTAGCCGGCGACGCGGGCGCTCGAAGGGGAGCATGGAGGCGTCCTCCGACCTGGAGCGGCGTCGAGGAGGCCGAGGCTGTCGGGACGACCACGCGCGGAGGCATCGCGGGGGCCGCTGCGCCGCCCTGTCCTGGGTCGCGCGGGTGGGTTCCCTCGCTCGTCATCGTGACTCCTCTGGCTGGATCGGGCTGGACCTGACGGTGGCCGGCCCGGTGCTCGGCCGGGCCTGCTCCCAGTGAACAATGTCGACACGGCGACATCGGAGCGGCTCGCCGTGGACTCTAGGGCGGCATCGGTCCCGACACCTAGGGCGATCCCCCGTCCACGTCGCGAGCCGCCGAATCTGTGGAGAACCGCCCGCTCCCTGTGGGCGGGCTCCCGCCTGCCGCCCACAGGTCCGACCCCGCTGTGGACAAACCTGTGGACAGCGGATCGGCCGCGATCGGGAGCTCAGTCCGACAGGCAGCGCAGCGCGACGGTCGCCAGCACCAGCTCGCCGCCCTCGTCGGAGGCGTCGAGGTCGGCGATCGGCCTCGATGACCCAGTCGCGGTCGCCGGCGGGGTCGGCCATCGTCTGGGTCACCCGCCACATCCGTGCGCCGTCGACGCCCGTCGGCGCCGGCGGGCTCACCGGTGGCCGCCTCGATGCGCAGCAGGTCGGGCCCGCGGGCGTCGGCGTCGGTGCAGCACCGTGTCGTGCTGGGCGTAGTAGTCCTCGATCGCGTCGTCCCAGGTCGAGCGGGTCATCACCACCTCGCGCGGAGGGTCGGTGCGGTCGGCCGCGGCACGCTCGAGGGCCATCAGCCCGTCGAGGTCGTCGCGGGCGACCAGGTCGACCCGGCGCCACATCGCGTTGCGCACCATCACCCGGAAGGCGCGGTCCTGCCGCGAGATCGGGCGCGGTGACGTCGGCGGCGGCGGGGGCCGTGCGCCGGCGCGGTCGGGGTCGGTCAGGGCCTCCCACTCGTCGAGCAGCGAGGAGTCGGTCTGGCGGATCGTCTCGGCCAGCCACTCCAGCAGGTCGTCGAGCTCGGGGGTCCGGTGCGCGTCGCGGCACGGTCTGGCGCAGGGCCCGGTAGGCATCGGTGAGGTAGCGCAGCACCAGGCCCTCGGAGCGCGCCAGCGCGTAGCGCGAGCAGAAGTCGGTGAAGCTCATCCCCTGCTCGTACATCTCCCGAACGACCGACTTGGGACCGAGGGCGTCCTCGGTCAGCCACGGGTGGCTCTGGCGGTAGATCTCGTACGTCGCCTCCAGCAGCTCGGCGAGCGGCTGCGGCCAGGTGATCGCGTCGAGCAGCGCCATCCGCTCGTCGTACTCGAGGCCGTCGGCCTTCATCTCCCCGATCGCCTCGCCCCGCGCGGCGTGCTGCTGGGCGAACAGGATCTGGCGCGGCGCGTCGAGCACCGACTCGATCACCGAGACGATGTCGAGGGTGTAGTCGTCCGACTCGGGGTCGAGCACGTCGAGCGCGGCCAGGGCGAAGTGCGACAGCGGCTGGTTGAGGGCGAACTCGGCCGGGAGGTCGACGGTCAGCACGTAGCGACGACCGTGCTCGTCGACCTCGTCGAGCCGGGTGATGGTCTGCCGGACTGCAGCAGGCTCCGCGCCAGCCGCAGCGCGCGCCGGCTCAGCCGCAGCTGCTGCTTGCGCGGCTCGTGGTTGTCCTGCAGCAGCCGACGCAGCACCGCGAAGGCGTCCTCCTCGCGGGTCAGGACGTTGATCAGCATGGCGTTGTCGACGCGCATCCGCGAGACCAGCTGCTCGGGCACCCCGGCGACGAGCTTGTCGAAGGTCTGCTCGGTCCACACGACCGTGCCCTCGGGCGGCTTGCGCAGCTGGGCCTTGCTCTTGCGCTTGGCGTTGGCCCCGGGGGCCGCGTTCTTGGCCTCGGCCTTCGCCTTGGCCTCTCGTTCTCGATGGTGTGCTCGGGCGCCTGGACCACGACGTAGCCGGCGGTGTCGAACCCGGCCCGCCCGGCACGGCCGGCGATCTGGAGGAACTCGCGGGTGCGCAGGATGCGCGAGCGCGAGCCGTCGTACTTGGCGAGCCCGGTGAACAGGACGGTGCGGATCGGGACGTTGATGCCGACCCCGAGGGTGTCGGTGCCGCTGATCACGGTCAGCAGCCCGGCCTGGGCGAGCTGCTCGACCGCGCGCCGGTAGCGCGGCAGCATGCCGGCGTGGTGCACGCCGATGCCTCGCCGCAGCAGCTTCGACAGCGTCTTGCCGAAGCCGGCACCGAAGCGGAAGCCGCCGAGGTGCTCGGCGATCGCCTCCTTGTGGGCGGTCGAGAGCGCGGCCGTCACGACCTTGTTGGAGAGCAGGGCCGTGGCGTGCTCGACGGCGTCCTTCTGGGTGAAGTGCACGACGTAGACCGGCGACTGCTTGGTCGAGACCAGCTCCTCGAGGGTCTCGGCCAGCGGGGTCAGGGCCCAGGTGAAGCTCAGCGGCACCGGACGCTCGGCGTCGTCGATGATCGCGGTCTCGCGCCCGTTGCGTCGGGTGAGGTCGTCGGCGAGCTCGGTGACGTCGCCGAGGGTCGCCGACATCAGGACGAACTGCGCCTGCGTCAGCTCGAGCAGGGGCACCTGCCACGCCCAGCCGCGGTCGGGCTCGGCGTAGAAGTGGAACTCGTCCATCACGACGAGCCCGACGTCGGCGTCGCGCGCCCTCGCGCAGCGCGATGTTGGCCAGGATCTCGGCCGTGCAGCAGATGATCGGCGCATCGGCGTTGACCGCCGCGTCGCCGGTGAGCATCCCGACGTTGTCGGCGCCCGAACACCGCGCAGAGCTCGAAGAACTTCTCGCTCACCAGCGCCTTGATCGGCGCGGTGTAGAAGCGACACCCGGTCGTCGGCGAGCGCCGCCTTGTGGGCGCCGAGGGCGACCAGCGACTTGCCCGACCCGGTGGGGGTCGCCAGCACGACGTTGTTGCCGGCGAGGATCTCCAGGATCGCCTCGTCCTGGTGCGGGTAGAGCTCCAGCCCGCGACTCGTCGCCAGGGCGGTGATGTCGTCGTAGACGGCGTCGAAGTCGGTCTCGGCGGCGCTCATCGTGGGGTGGTCATCCCTGTGCCCGGGGGTGGGAGGTCGCGAAGACCTCGCGCAGGTTGTCGACCGTGACGAGCGTGTAGATCTGGGTCGTGGTCACCGAGGCGTGGCCCAGGAGCTCCTGCACGACGCGTACGTCGGCGCCGCCGTCGAGCAGGTGGGTGGCGAAGGAGTGCCGCAGCGTGTGCGGGGACACGTCGCGGGTGACCCCGGCCCGATCGGCGGCCTTGACCAGGACCGCCCAGGCCGACTGACGCGAGAGGCGGCCTCCCCGGGCGTTGCAGAAGACCGCCCGGCGCCGGCTCTCGCGGCGTGGCAGCCGAGGCGGCGCTGACGAGCTCGGTGCGGCCGCGCACCAGGTAGGCGTCGACGGCCTCGCGGGCGTAGGAGCCCATCGGCACGATCCGCTGCTTGCCGCCCTTGCCCCGCAGGAGCACGGTGGCATCGACGCCGGACTCGCCCCGGTCGATGTCGTCGACGTCGAGGCCGACGGCCTCCGAGATCCGGGCGCCGGTGCCGTAGAGCACCTCGAGCAGGGCGCGGTCGCGCAGGGCGAGCGCGGTGCCGGCGGCACCGGCCGCCTCCAGGATCGCCTCCACGTCGGACAGCGGCAGCGCCTTGGGCAACCGCTTGGCAGGCGTCGGTGGCTTGACGGCGGCCGCGGGGTCGAGCACGGCGAGACCGTCGCTGACGGCGAACTTGTGGAAGCCGCGCACGGCCACGACCGTGCGCGCCGCGGAGGTGGCGCTCAGCGGTGGGTGCTCGCCGTCGCCCTCCCGCAGGTGGACGAGGAAGCCCGCGACCGTCGCCTCGGAGATGTCGGCGAGGTGGTCGACGCCGGCGGCGGCGAGGAAGGCGAGGTAGCGGTTGAGGTCGCGGCGGTAGGAGGTGAGGGTGTTGATCGCGAGCCCCTTCTCGACCGTGAGGTGGTCGAGGTAGGTGCGCACGGCGCGGACCAGCGACCCCGCCGAACCTGTAGTCCCTGCCGAACCTGCCGTCTCCGTCGTCACGGCCACGTCAGGAGGTCAGCACGTTGTCCAGCGACAGCGCCTCGATGCCGACCGCCTCGCCGACCGGGGCGTTGGTGAGGTCTCCGGCATGGGTGTTGAGCCCGAGCGCGAGGCTCGGGTCGTCGATGCAGGCCCGCAGCCAGCCCTTGTCGGCCAGGGCGACGGTGTAGGGCAGCGTGGCGTTGGTCAGGGCGTAGGTCGACGTGCTCGGCACCGCACCGGGCATGTTGGCCACGCAGTAGAACACCGAGTCGTGCACGCGGTAGGTCGGGTCGTCGTGGGTGGTGGCGTGGGTGTCCTCGAAGCAGCCGCCCTGGTCGACGGCGATGTCGACGAGCACCGAGCCGGGCTTCATCCTCGAGACCAGCTCGTTGGAGACGAGCTTGGGGGCCGCGGCGCCGGGGATCAGGACGGCACCGATCACCAGGTCGGCCTCCATCACGTGCTGCTGGATGGCCAGCTTGGAGGAGGCGAGGCCGTGGACCTTGTTGTTGTAGCGCCAGAACGACATCCGCAGCTTGTCCAGGTCGGTGTCGAGCAGGGTGACGTCGGCCCCCATCCCGAGGGCGATGTTGGCGGCGTTCTGGCCGGACACGCCGGCTCCGATGATGACCACCTTCGCGTTGGCGACACCACCCACCCCGCCGAGCAGCACGCCTCGACCTCCCTGGGCGCGGAGCAGCGCGTGCGCCCCGACCTGGGGCGCCAGGCACCCGGCGACCTCCGACATCGGGTAGAGGAGCGGCAGGGTCCCGTTGGTGGTCTGGACGGTCTCGTAGGCGATCGCGGTGACCTTGCGCGCCAGCAGCTCCTCGGTCAGGGGCTTGTCGGCCGCGAGGTGGAGGTAGGTGAAGAGCGTCAGCCCCTCGCGCATCCGGTGGTACTCCTCGGCCACGGGCTCCTTGACCTTGAGCACCAGGTCGATGCTGCCGTCCACCCCCCACGCGGCGTCGGCGTCGGCGACGATCGTCGCGCCCGCGGCGACGTAGTCATCGTCGCTGACCGACGAGCCGACCCCGGCTCCGGACTGCACGAAGACGTCGTGGCCGTGCGCGGTCAGCTCGTGCACGCCGATCGGCGTGATGGCGACGCGGTACTCGTGGTTCTTGACTTCCTTGGGGATCCCGATCTTCACGCTTGCGACCCTATCCCTCGTCGCCCCCGACGAGTCCGCGGGCGCGGGCGAGGAGCACGCACTGGATGACCGGTCCGTCGGCCACCCGCCCGCTCAGCACGGCGTCGTACAGGTCGGTGAACGGCACCCACCGCGTCGTCATGTCGGCCTCCTCGGCGTGCAGCTCGAAGTCACCGCGGTCCGCCGGGCTCAGCCCGCGTGCCAGGTAGAGGTGGTGGATCTCCTCGCTGATCCCCGGGGAGGCGTACGACGACGCCAGGTGGGTCCAGTCGGTGGCCTGGAGCTGCGCCTCCTCGCGCAGCTCGCGCCGGGCCACGGCGAGCGGGTCCTCCCCCGGCTCGCCGTCGCACAGGCCGGCCGGGATCTCCACGAACCGGCGCCCGACCGGGTGGCGGTACTGGTGCAGGACGAAGACGCGCTCCTCGGCGTCGACCGCGAGCACGACAGCGGCTCCGGGGTGCTCGAGGGTCAGCCGCCGCGCGACCGACCCGTCCGGCGCACGCACCCGGTCGGCTCGCAGCGCGACGACCCAGTGGTCGCGGTGCAGGTCGGTGGAATCGAGGACGGGCCAGGACTCCGGCACGTCGCGGAGCAGGTCGTCCGGGGTCGCTGGCATGTCGCCGAACCTATCGCGAGGGGTTCCCCGCCGCCGTCGGCGACGAGTTCCGGCATACGGTGCGGGAGTGAGCAACGAACCCGAGCAGACCCGCAGCCTGACCGAGACCGAGGCGGCCGAGCGCGCCGCCCTGATCACCGTGCAGGGCTACGACATCGCCGTCGACTGGACCGGCCTCCTGGAGGGCGAGGTCGCAACCTCCGTCTCGACGATCACGTTCACCAGCACCGCCGCGGGCGCGGCCACCTTCGTGGACTGTGTGGGCGACGTCGTCAGCGCCACGCTCAACGGCACCGCCCTCGACCTCGACACCGTGTCGGGCGGCCGGATCCCGTTGCCGGACCTGGCGCTCGACAACGTGCTCGTCGTCGCGTCGTCGCAGTCCGACACCGGGAGCGCCGCCGGCATCCTGCGCACCGTCGACGAGTCCGACGACCGGGTCTACGTCTGGACCTCCTTCGAGGCCGACGACGCCCGACGCCTGTGGGCCTGCTTCGACCAGCCCGACCTCAAGGCGCCGCACCGCTTCGAGGTCACCGCCCCCGCCGAGTGGACGGTGCTGAGCAACCTGGGCCCCGACACGGTCGGTGAGCCCGAGGACGGCGCTCGGGTCTGGGCCTTCCCGCCGACCCCGCCGCTGTCGACGTACGTCGTCGTGGTCAACGCGGGCCCCTTCCACGAGGTGCGCGAGGACCGCGGCGGCTACAGCCTCGGTCTCTACTGCCGCCAGTCGCTGCGGGCGTTCCTCGAGCGCGACGCCGAGGACCTGCTCACCGTCACCGCGCAGGGCCTGGCGTTCTTCGGTGAGCGGTTCGGCACCCCCTTCCCCGAGCCGCGCTACGACCAGGTGTTCGTGCCCGGCATGGGCGGCGCCATGGAGAACTGGGGCTGCGTCACGTGGACCGACGCGGTGCTCCACCGCAGCGAGCCGACACCCGCCGAGCAGCAGCTCGTCGCCGAGATCCTGCTGCACGAGATGGCCCACATGTGGTTCGGCGACCTCGTGACCATGACGTGGTGGGACGACCTGTGGCTCAACGAGGCCTTCGCCTCCTGGGCCGCCACCTGGGCGGCCGCGCACGCCACCCGGTGGGACGCGTCGTGGGCGACCTTCACGATCGGCAGCGAGCCGTTCGGCTACGAGCTCGACCAGAGCCCGGCGACCCACCCGATCCGCGGCATCGTGCCCGACGTCGACCAGGCGATGGCCAACTTCGACGCCATCACCTACGTCAAGGGCCAGGCCGTCCTGGCCCAGCTGGTCGCCTACGTCGGCGAGGAGACCTTCGTCGAGGGCCTGCGCGCCTACTTCGCCGCGCACGCCTGGGGCAACACCCGCCTCGCCGACCTGATGGACGCCATCGGGAGCGCCGCGGGACGCGACCTCACCGACTGGACCTCGGCCTGGCTCGACCGGGCGGGCACCGACCGGATCAGCCTGCGCGAGGGCACGCTGGTCGTCACCTCCCCCGACGACCTGCCGCCGCGTCCCCACCGCCTCGACGTGGCGTCGTACCGCCTCGACGGCGGGGGTCTGCGACGGGTCGGGCTCCTCGAGGTGGAGACCACGGCCGACCCCCTCGCGCTCGACCTCCCCGACGCGGATCTGCACCAGGTCAACCACGGCGACCTGACGTACGCCGCCGTCCACCCCGACGGGGCTGCGACGCGAGCACTGCTGACCCACGCCTCCGCCCTGCCGGACCAGCTGGGTCGGGCGGTGGCGATCTCGACCCTGTGGGGCCTGGTGCGTGACGGCGAGGTGGCACCCGGCGACGTGCTCCCCACCACGCTGGCCGTCGCCCGGGCCGAGGAGGACGGCGCCACGATCTCCGACCTGCTCGCGCTCGCGCTGCGCCTGGCCGAGACCTGGAGCGCCCCGGCGGCGGTCGCCGGGCGGCTGGCCGACGTGGCCGAGACCTCCCGGCTGCTCGTCGACCGACCGAGTCACCGCCTCGACGCCCTGCGGACGCTGGCTGCCTCGGCCTCGACCCCCGACGACCTCGCTCTCCTCGCGCGGGCGGCGCACGACGACATCGACCTCGCCTGGCGGGTGCTCGCCCGGCGGGCAGCGCTGGGCGACGACGACCTGGGTGGTCAGGTCATCGCGCTCCTGGACCGCGATCCCGACCCGGACTCCCGCCTCAGTGCGCTGGCCGTCACCGCGGCCCGACCCGACCCCGGCGCCAAGGACGAGGTCTGGCGCGAGGTGTTCGAGCTCAAGTCGGTGCCGGCCGGCTCCGGGTTGAGCAACGTCAGTCGGTCCTTCTGGCAGGCCGGCCAGCACGCGCTGCTGCTGCCCTACGCCCACCGCTTCCTCGACGAGATGGCCGGGCAGCACGGCGGGGGGATGCTCAACCTGCTGAGCCTGGTCGGCTCGATGATGCCGCGCACCACCGACGACGCCTGGGCTGCGCGTGCCTCCGAGGTGGCGGCCGCCGAGTCGACGCCGCCGCCGATCCGGCAGTCGCTCGTGCGCGCCGCCGAGCGGCACGCCCGCATCGCGCGTGCGCAGTCCGTCGACGCCGGCTAGCCGGGGTCAGGCGAGGTCAGGCGAGGTCGGCGTCCTCGCGCCGCAGCCCGGTCTCGTCGATCGGGAAGCGGAGCTCCTTCTGACGCTCGATGGCCGCACCGATCAGGCCCTTGAACAACGGGTGCGGCCGCGTCGGTCGTGACCGGAGCTCCGGGTGGGCCTGGGTCGAGACGTAGTAGGGGTGCACCTCGCGCGGCAGCTCGACGAACTCGACGAGACCCAGGTCGGGATTGAGCCCGGAGAAGACCAGGCCGGCCTCGGACAGCTGGTCGCGGTAGGCGTTGTTGACCTCGTAGCGGTGCCGGTGACGCTCCTCGATGCGCCCCTCGCCGTACTGCTCACGCACGACCGTGCCGGCGCCGAGCTCGGCCGGGTAGAGGCCGAGGCGCATCGTGCCGCCGAGGTCGCCGGCGCCCTCGACGTAGTCCTTCTGCTCCTCCATCGTCACGATCACCGGCTCGGGGCAGTCCGGGTCGAACTCGGTGGACGCGGCCTTCGAGAGACCGGCGACGGACCTGGCGTACTCGATCACCATGCACTGCAGGCCGAGGCAGAGGCCGAGGGTGGGGATGCCGTGGGTGCGCGCGTAGGTCAGTGCGCCCAGCTTGCCCTCGATGCCGCGGATGCCGAACCCACCCGGCACGCAGACGGCGTCGACGTCGGACAGTGCCTTCGAGGCACCGGCCGGGGTCTCGCAGTCGTCGGAGACGACCCACCGCAGGTTGACCTTCGCCTCGTGGGCGAACCCGCCGGCGCGCAACGCCTCGGCGACCGAGAGGTAGGCGTCGGGGAGATCGATGTACTTGCCGACCAGCGCGACGGTGACCTCCTCCTTGGGGTGGTGCACCCGGCGCAGCAGGTCGTCCCAGAGGGTCCAGTCGACGTCGCGGAACGGCAGGTCGAGACGGCGCACGACGTAGGCGTCGAGACCCTCGCGGTGCAGGACCTTGGGGATGTCGTAGATCGACGGGGCGTCCGCCGCGCACACCACGGCGTCCTGGTCGACGTCGCACATGAGGGAGATCTTCTTCTTGATCGACTCCGGCAGCTCCCGGTCGGCGCGGCACACCACGGCGTCGGGCTGGATGCCGACCTGGCGCAGCGCTGCGACCGAGTGCTGCGTCGGCTTGGTCTTCAGCTCCTTGGACGGCCCGATGTAGGGCACCAGCGACACGTGGAGGAAGAAGCAGTTGTCCCGACCGATCTCGTGGCGCACCTGCCGCGCGGACTCGAGGAACGGCAGCGACTCGATGTCGCCGACCGTGCCGCCGACCTCGGTGATGACGACGTCGATGTCCGGCCCTCCCATCGCGAGGATCCGGTCCTTGATCTCGTCGGTGATGTGCGGGATGACCTGCACGGTGTCGCCGAGGTAGTCGCCGCGGCGCTCCTTGGCGATGACGGTCGAGTAGACCTGCCCCGTGGTGACGTTGGCGATCTGGCCGAGGTCGGTGTCGAGGAAGCGCTCGTAGTGGCCGATGTCGAGGTCGGTCTCGGCCCCGTCGTTGGTGACGAAGACCTCGCCGTGCTGGAACGGGTTCATCGTCCCGGGGTCGACGTTGAGGTAGGGGTCGAGCTTCTGCATCGTCACCCGCAACCCGCGCGAGCGGAGCAACCGACCCAGGCTCGAGGCCGTGAGTCCCTTGCCCAGGGAGGAGGCGACTCCTCCGGTGACGAACACATGCTTCGACTGTTCAGATCCCGGCTGCCTCACGGAACTCCACCCTAGGCCAAGAACGCGGGATCCGGACCCCCCGGGGTTGGTTACCTTCGCCGGCGCGTCGTCAGGGCGTGGCCCTCGCCACCTCGAGCAGCTCGCGTGCGTGGGCCAGCGCGGTGTCGGAATCGGTCAGGCCGGCGAGCATCCGCGACAGCTCCTGCTCGCGGGCCGAGTCGTCGAGCAGGGTCAGGCCCGAGCTGGTGACGGTGCCGTCGCTGGCCTTGCGCACGAGGACGTGCCGGTCGGCGTACGCCGCGACCTGGGGCAGGTGCGTCACGACCAGGACCTGCGCCGTGCGGGCGAGCTGGGCCAGCCGTCGCCCGACCTCGACCGCGGCTGCTCCCCCGACCCCGGCGTCGACCTCGTCGAAGACGAACGTCGGCACCGGGCTGGTCCCGGCCAGGGACACCTCGAGGGCGAGCATCACCCGGGAGAGCTCACCGCCGGAGGCGCCCTTGGCCAGCGGTCGTGGCTCGGAGCCGGCGTTGGCAGCCAGCAGCAGCGCGATGTCGTCGGCGCCGTGGCCGGCCGGCTCCGCCTCGGTGACCTGCACGGTGACCACGGCGTGCGGCATGGCCAGCAGCGTGAGCTCGTCGGTGACCTGCTGCTGCAGGCGCCCCGCGGCCTCGCGGCGCACCGCGGACAGCGCGCCAGCGGCGACGAGCAGCTCGGCGTGGAGCCGGTCGCGCCGGCGCGGTGAGCTCGGCGATCTGCTCGTCGGTGGAGTCGAGCTCCTGCAGGCGCAGCGCCCCGTCGCGGGCCCACGTCAGGACGTCGTCGATGGTGTCGCCGTACTTGCGGGTCAGTGCGGTCATGGCCGCCCGACGCTCGGACGTCGCGGCGAGCCGTCCCGGGTCGGTCTCGACGCCGCTGGCGTAGGACGCCACGTCGGCGGCGACGTCGGAGACCAGGTAGGTGATCTCGGCCAGCCGGTCGGCCAGGCCGGCCGCCTCCGGGTCGTGGTCGCGGACCGCGTCGAGGAAGCCTCGCGCCGCCGAGGTGGTGGCCAGCGCGTCGGCACCGCCGTTGTCGCTCGAGAGCGCCTCCCGGGCCTGCTCGGCGGCGGTGCGCAGGGTGTCGGCGAACCCGAGGCGGGCCTCGTCGGCGGCGAGGGTGACGTCCTCGCCGGCCTGCGGGTCGACGGCCTCGATCTCGCCGAGCCCGAAGCGCAGCAGGTCGGCCTCCCGCGCTCGCTCGCGGGCCGTTGCGACGACCTCGTCGAGCTCGCGGGTGGTCGAGGCGAGCGCGTCGTAGAGGTCGACGTAGGTCGACAGCGCGGTCGCGACCGGTCGCCCGCCGAAGCGGTCGAGCGCGTCGCGCTGGGCGCGCGGCAGCAGCAGCCGGTGCTGGTCGGACTGACCGTGCACCGCGACGAGCGGCTGCGCCGACCTCGGTCAGCGTGGCCACCGGCACCGACGCACCGCCCACGAACGCCCGGGACCTGCCCTCGGCCGCGACGTTGCGGGCCAGCACGACGACTCCGTCCTCGACCTCGCCGCCGACCTCCTCGACGGCGGCGGCGAACGCGGTCAGGTCTCCGACGCGCACGACGCCCTCGACCCGCGCCTGGCGCGCCCCGGTGCGGACCGCGCCGCTGTCGGCGCGCCCACCGAGCAGCAGGCCGAGGGCCGTGACGACCATCGTCTTGCCGGCCCCGGTCTCGCCGGTGATCACGGTCAACCCGGGGCCGAGCTCGAGGACGGAGGCCTCGATCACCCCGAGCTGGCTGATCCGGATCTCCTCGATCACGGCGCTGCCTCCCGGGCCGACTCGTCGGAGATGCCGGCCTCGCGTTCGCGCAGCCTGGCCTCGCCCTCGCCGCGCCACCCCTCGCACCGGCAGGCCGAACTTCGCGACCAGCCGGTCGGTGAACGGCGCCTCGTGCAGCCGCGCCAGCCGCACCGGCTCGGCGCCGCGGCGGACCTCGACCCGCGCGCCGAGCGGGAGGTCGACGGTGCGGCGACCGTCGCACCACAGGACCGCGGCGCCGTCGGGACGGTCGATCACCTCGATCGCGATGACCGAGTCGGGCCCGGTGACCATCGGGCGGGCGAAGAGGGCGTGGGCGCTGATCGGCACCAGGCACAGCGCCTCGACCTGGGGCCAGACCACCGGTCCGCCGGCGCTGAAGTTGTAGGCCGTCGAGCCCGTCGGCGTGGCGCACACGACGCCGTCGCACGCCCAGCGCGACAGCGGGCGGCCGTCGATCTCGACGAGCACCTCGATCATCCGCTCCCGGGCGGACTTCTCCACGCTGGCCTCGTTGACGGCGAACGTGGTGGTGACCAGGTGCGCCGTCGAGGGTCACGCGGACGTCGAGGGTGAGCCGGTCCTCGACGGTGTAGCGCGAGCCGACGATGGCGGCGATCGTGAAGTCGACCTCCTCGGGCTCGGCCTCGGCGAGGAAGCCGACGTGGCCCAGGTTGACGCCGAGCACGGGGGTGCGGTCGCGGCGGGTGATCTCGGCGGCCCGCAGGATGCTGCCGTCGCCGCCGATGACCAGCGCCAGCTCGCAGTCGCGCCCGGCGTCGAACTCGGACTCGGTCAGCTCGAGCGGCGGGCGGAACGTCGTCCGGGCTCGACGCCGAGGTCCTTGGCCTCACTGGCGAGCAGCCGGACCACCAGGCCGTGGGCGGTGAGCCCGGCGACGAGGTCGCGCGCGACCTCACGGGCCTGCGGGTCGCCCGGTGTGGGCCAGCAGCAGCACCCGGCGCAGCTGGCGGGCCGGGTGGGCGCGCTCGTCGGGTCGGTCACGTGCCCAGCCTCTCACCCGCCACCCCCATCGTGCGGGCGCGCTCCACCGACTCGGCGATCGCGTCGTCGGGCAGCGTCGCCGGGCCCCGGCGCAGCCAGAGGAAGAACTCCACGTTCCCCGAGGGTCCGGGCAGCGGGCTCACCGTCACCGCGCGGGCACCCCACCCACGCCGTGCGGCCGCGTCGGCCACGGCCGCGACGGCCTCGAGGCGCAGCTCGGGCTCGCGCACGACACCGCCCTTGCCGACCCGGTCCTTGCCGACCTCGAACTGCGGCTTGACCATCAGCGCGAGGTCGCCGTCCGGCGTCGGTGACGCCGATCAGGGCGTCGAGCACCAGCTCGAGGGAGATGAACGAGAGGTCGCCCACGACGAGGTCGACCGGGCCGCCGATGAGGTCGACGGTCAGCTCGCGGACGTTCTGCCGATCGTGGACGCGCACCCGCTCGTCGCTGCGCAGCGACCACGCGAGCTGGCCGTAGCCGACGTCGACCGCCACCACCTCGCGGGCCCCGCGCCGCAGCAGCACGTCGGTGAAGCCACCGGTGGACGCACCGGCGTCCAGGCAGCGCCGCCCCTCGACCGTCAGCCCGGCCGGCTCGAAGGCAGCGAGCGCACCGGCCAGCTTGTGGCCGCCTCGCGAGACGTAGTCGGGCCGGTCGGGGTCGGTGGCGACCACGATCGCGACGTCGGTGGTGACCCCGGTGGCGGGCTTGGCCGCGACTGCCCCCGAGACCTTCACCCGACCGGTCCGCGATGAGCTCGGCGGCGTGCTCGCGCGAGCGCGCGAGCCCGCGACGCACGAGCTCGGCGTCCAGCCGCAGACGGCGCGCCGGCATGGGCCTCAGACCGGGTCGGCGTCGACGGTCGGACGGCCGCGGCGTTCGGGTCGTCCAGCACGGCCCGCAGCGCCACGTGCGCCTGCTCGTAGACGGCCACGTGCTCGGCGAGCGGTGCCGCGCCGACGCCGCGACACGGCGTCGATCACGCCTCGACCCGACGGCAGGCCGGTGGCCTCGGGGCGGTCGATCATCACGTCGGGGTCGTCCGCCAGACGTCCGTCGATCCTCGGGTGCTCGCTCATGCCGGCGAGGCTACCGGTCCGGTCCGGATCCGGTAGCCGCACGCCGTCGAGGCGACGACGTCTCGCGTGGTCGTCGAGGTGGCTCCAGGCCGCCGTGGCCACGCACCGCCACCAGTCACCGGCGTCGCCGGCTCCGCCGCAGACGAGGCGACCGTCGTCGACGCGGGCGCCGACCACCCGCCGAGCGTCCAGCCGCCGGGCCGTCCGGCTCGCGGGGACTCGTGCCGCTCCCGCAGCGCCGCCAGGTCGGGGCCGATGTAGGTCGGTCGCTCGCTCCGGACGCGCGGCGACCAGCTCGGCGAGGCCGGTCACGCCGGTGAGCACCAGCAGCGAGGCGATGTCCCGGCCTCGCGGGCTCCCTCGATGTCGGTGTCGAGCCGGTCACCGATCATCAGCGGCCGCTCGCCGCCCACGCGCCGGATCGTCTCGTCGAGCAGCGGACGGGCCGGGCTTGCCGGCCACCACCGGCTCCACCTCGGCGAACCGTCGCAGCGTGTCGACCAGGACACCGTGCCCCGGCGCCACGCCGAACGGGGTCGGGATCGTCGCGTCGGTGTTGCTCGCCACCCACCACAGCCCGTCGCGGATGCGCACCGCGGCGCGCATCACCTCGCGACCACCGCACCTCGGGGCCGTAGCCGGTCACCACGGCCTGCGGCCTCGGCGTCGACGCCGACGGCGACCAGTCCCTCGGCCGCTGACGGCCTCGACGCAGGCCCGTCCCCGCCGAGGACGGCGACCGCCGCACCCGCCCCCAGCCGGTCGCGCAGCACCCGGGCCGCGGCCTGGGCCGAGGTCACGACGTCCTCGGGCCGCGCCGGGACGCCGAGCTCGGTGAGGTGGCTGCGCGACCGCCTGCGGGGTCCGCGCGGCGTTGTTGGTGATGAAGGCGCACCGCAGGCCGTCGGCGCGCGCCGGCTCGAGGTGGCGCGGCGCACCCGGCACCGCGCTCGCCCCGATGTAGACGACCCCGTCGAGGTCGAACATCGCCGAGGTCGTGGACGCGGCTCAGCGCGTCACTGGAGGCGTGCCAGCACCGCTCCAGTCTGGCACGCGGTCAGGACGCGCCCCGTACCCTGGCCAGAATGGACGCCGGGACCGCAGTGACGCCTCCCTACGTCGCCGGCCCTCTCGAGCTCGCGCCCTTCCGAGCCTCCGACTGGTCGCCCTCGCGGGTCGGCGACCCGGCCTCGGCGCGCCTGTTCGCCCGCCCTCTGCACGCGTCGCCGACCGTCTCGACCACGTGGGAGAAGCGCGGCCACCTGGTGCACGACCGGCACCCCGGCGCTCTACCTCCACGAGTACACCGTCAACGGGGTCACGGTCCGCGGTCTCGTCGGGGCCCTCGACGTGTCGCGCCGCGCGACCGGACGCGACCACCGGGCGGTGCTGCCCCACGAGGGCATCCACCCCGCCCAGGCCGACGAGCTGGCCGACCGGATGGACCAGATGGCTCTCAACCCGGCGCCGATCCTGCTGGTGCAGACCTCCCCCGGCCGCTGCGGCGCCTGCTCGCCGAGCAACGCGCGCGCCACGCCCCGGTCGCCTTCGTCGACCGGGCCGGCCAGCCCACCGCCTGTGGACCCTCGACGATCCCGGCGTGCTGCGCTCGATCGCGGCCCTCCTGGCCCCGACCAGCGCCTTCATCGCCGACGGGCACCACCGCTACGCGGCCTACCTGCGACTGCAGCAGCGTCACCCGGAGCGCGGCCGGGACCGCGGGCTGGCCATGCTGGTCGACCAGGGCGACACCCCCCTGTTCCTCGGCGCCATCCACCGGGTCGCTGCTCGGCTCGAGCCTGCGACGACGTCGCGGCCGCAGCCGCCTCGGTGGGGTTCGCGGCCGGCCCGGCGACCATCGCTCGGCGGCCCTCGCCAGCCTGGCTCCGGCACGCCCTGGTTGCCACCGACGGCCACGCTGGCTGCGGCTCGACGTCCGGACCTCACGCGGCCGCGTCGAGGTCGAGACCCTGCACGAGCAGATCATGCCCGCGCTCGCGCACGGCCCCACCCGGGTCACCCACCACCACCACGCCGCCGACGCGCTCGACCACGCCGATCCGGGCACCGCCACCGCGGTCCTGCTGCCGGCCCCCCGCTTCGACCAGGTGCAGCAGTCGTGCGCACCGGACCGGCTCCTGCCCGAGAAGGCGACGTCCTTCCAGCCGAAGCCACCGCTGGGCGTGCTCCTCAGGAGTCTGCGCGACGAAGGCGTCGAGCCGACACCACGTCGACCTCCACCCGAGACCCCGTCCCGGCAGCGGTCCGGAAGAACCGGCGACGCAGCGAACCGCTGACCTCGACGACGTCGCCGACCTCGCCACGACATCGCCGACCGCCGGACCCGCCCGTTCCAGCCACGCACTCCAGCGAGTCCACCTGCTACGGCTACCCGGCGCACCCGCGCCGCCCGCGCCGCGTGGACGCGCCATGGCGACCCGGAAGCTGCAGATCGTGTCGCCGCTGGGCAGCACGCGTTCCTCCGCCGCAGCCGGTACCCGTCCGACCAGCCGCACCTCGTTGAGGAGCTCGACGTCCAGTCCTCGTCTCCTGTCGTCATCGACACCACCTCCTGGCAGAAGCGTGCCGCGCGTGCCCGCAGCTCGCGGGGACCCGCGTGACGCACCTGTGGAGAACATGCGAGCGACGCACCCTGTGGAGACTCAGACGGTCGCAAAAAGCGATAGGGCGACCCTGACGGGTCGCCCTACTGCAATGATTGTCCGGCGGCGTCCTACTCTCCCACAGCCTCTCGGTTGCAGTACCATCGGCGCTGGCAGGCTTAACTTCCGGGTTCGGGATGGGACCGGGTGTTTC
>CAWGJR010000001.1:0-32370 GCA_963822915.1 uncultured Actinomycetota bacterium | reverse complement strand
CGAGTCGGCGCATAGGCCTACGATCAACCATGACGTCGCCTCGGTTCGACCACTTCGTCATCACTCGCTACTCCGCGGTCTTCACTGCCGACCAGCCTCCGCCGCAGGCCGACTGGCTGGAGTACCGCCCGGGTTCTTCCTCGAGGCTTGCGCGGCCTCGATGACGCGGCAGGACCCGGCGGTGCCCGTGCGGTGGTTGGTGTTCTTCGACGACCGGTGCACGGCGGAGTTCCGCGAGGAGATCGACTCCCTGGCCGAGGGGATCTTCGAGCCGATCTGGACCCACGAAGTGTTCTGGTCCATCGTGGCGCGCGAAGTCGCGGCGCGACGGACTCGCCGTACGTCATCACCACGCGCATCGACTCCGACGACGCGGTCGCGAAGAACTTCATGGCCTCGATCCAGGACGAGTTCGACGACCAAGAGCAGCTGTACGTCAACTTCGCCCGCGGCCTGCAGGTCGTGCGTGGCGGTGCGGTCTACCTGCGCGACTATCCGTCGAACCCGTTCGTGTCGCTGATTGAGAAGCGTGCAGACCGGCGGCCGCCGCTGACCATATTCGGCTCCGGCTCACACGGCGCGGTGCGTAACCAAGGCCCCCTGCGTGAGGTCATCGCTCCTCCCATGTGGCTACAAGTGATCCACGGTTCGAACTTGATGAACGACATCCAGGGACGCCGCATCGCACCGGCGCGTTTTCTCCACCTGTTCGACATGGACCTGGGCTTGGATGCACACCCCGCGCGTCTACGGGTCCTCGTCGAAGGCTCTCGAAGCCTGTTGGCGGCGGTGCCGCGCACGATTGCCACCCGCGCTACCCCGGCAGCTGGGTCAGAGGCAAGGCCGACCGGCTGAGGGGCACGCACACAAAATCCCAGATCGACCCGCCGAAGCAAAACCAGGTCAAGCACGTCTAGCGGTGCGGTGGGTAGTGCGGGCACGCCGCGCCGTACTTCACCTTGCAGCGGGCCTGGCGCCACAGGCGTTTGCGCAATCTCGCCATGACGTCGGGGTGTCCAGTGATTGTTTACCGATCACCCACGTCATCCCGCACCATTCGGTGAACTTACGCACGCAGGGCGACCACAGGCAACACGCCATGCCGACAAGCCAGGCCGCCGACGACGGGCAGGTCGCCGGAGTGCACGCCGTGTCGCGAGCTGAGCACGAGGATCACCGGTCCCTCGCCCTGCCGTCGGTCGAGGATCAGGTTCGCCACGACGTAGGTCAGGCAGGTCGCGACGACCGCTGCTGCAGTACGCCGCTGCCAGAGCGGTGACACGCGCGCTCAGAGCCGTGGACGGACGTGGAGGCCGACCTCGGGGTCGACGACGATCTCCTGGGCGGCGTCGATGCCGTCGGTGACCAGGGCGGCGTCGACGGGAGTGTTGCGCTTGAGCACAGCGAGGGCGATCGGGCCGAGCTCGTAGTGGCGTGCGGACGAGCCGACGTAGCCGACGACCTTCTCGCCGAGGAGCACGTCGGCGCCGTGAGCGGGCAGCCGGTTCTCCGAGCCGTCGAGGTGCAGCAGGGTCAGTCGACGCGGCGGCCGCCCGAGCGTGTGCACGCGCGCGACGGTCTCCTGGCCGCGGTAGCACCCCTTGTCGAGGTGGACCGCTGGGCCGATCCAGCCCAGCTCGTTGGGGATCGAGCGGTGGTCGGTGTCGAGGCCGAAGCGCGGCTCGCCGCGCGCGATCCGCAGCGCCTCGAAGGCCCACAGCCCGGCGGCGGGCCCGGCCGCGGCGGCGTACGTCGTGAGCTGGCTCGCGCGGGACCAGGCGGTAGCCGGTGGCGGGACGCCAGGTGAGGGCCAGGGCAGCGGTCTCGTCGCTGAGCTCGACGCGGGTCATGAACTTCATCTTCTCGAGGAACCCGATCAGCGCCGCTGCGGCGCCGGGCTCGGTCCAGGCGGTGAAGGCCTCGCCGTCGTCGGTGCCGCGGAACTCGTGCTCCACGTGGCCCTGCGGGCTGAGAACGAGGCCCTGGGTCTCGACGCCGGGCGCGAGGTCGAGGAAGTACTGCGTGGTCAGGTTGTGCAGCCAGGTCAGCCGGTCGGGGCCGCTGATGCGGAAGACGTCGTGGTGGCTGAGGTCGACGAACCCGTCGCCGGCCTCGAGCGCGCGCTGCTCGGTGTTGAACGATCCGTAGTGGGCCGCGACCGGGGCGTCGATGCCGTTGCCGGCGACCGCCCCGGGCAGCTGGAGCAGTGGGCTGGTGTCACTCATGGTGCACATCCTCCCTGGCAGGTGCCGAACACCGTCAGGTGTCCCTCGTCGATCTCGAAGCCGTGCTCGGCTGCCAACGATGCGCGCAGCGGTCCGAGCACATCTGTCTCAACGGACGTGACGCGCTTGCAATTCCGACAGACGAGGTGGAAGTGCTCGTGCCCGTGCACCGAGTGGTAGGTCGGTGCCCGGTCGGAGAGGTGCGCGTGACGGATCAGGCCGACCTCCTCGAGCACCTCCAGGGTGCGGTAGACGGTCGAGAGGTTGACCGCCGACGACGACTTCTGCACGTGGGCGTGGACCTGGTCGGGCGTGGCGTGGCCGAGGTCCTGCACCGCGCTCAGGATCAGCTCGCGCTGCGGGGTCAGCCGGAATCCGCGCGAGCGCAGCTCGTCGCGCCAGTCGCTCTCGGTCGGGTGCTCGTGGTCGTGCCCGTCGGCATGGCTGTGGTCGTGCGCTGCGGGCCGGCTCGGTCATCGGGTCACTGTCATCGGGTCACTGTCGCTGGAGTCGGGCCCAGAGGTGGGGTTGCAGCTCCTGGCCGACGGCCTCCATGTCGTAGGCGTAGAGCAGGTCACCCTCGACGTTGCCGTAGAGCCGGTGCCCGGCGGTGACCTCCTTGGCGGTCTCGGTGAACCCGACCCCCGCCGTGTGGAGCTCGACCTTGCCGGCCGCCGCCACGCCGTACCAGATCTCGGCGAAGCCGGTGTTGTGGGCGAGCACCAGCTCGAGCTTGCCGTCCTCGAGGCATCGGAGGAACCCGGTCTCCTGCGCTGCCTCGCGCACCTTGTCGCCGTTCTCGTCGACGATCCACGAGCGCGCGAAGTAGTGGAGGAAGGGTCGTCCGTCCTGCTGGAAGACGACCTCCTGGCCGTAGTGGAACGGCTCGATCGTCGGGTAGTCGCCCTGCCCGCTGCCGCCCCACGTGCCGATGAGCCAGGCCACGGGGCCGCAGTTGGGGTGGAGGTTGGTGGGGATCTCGAACACGTCCCCACAGTAGTGGTCGGAGGTCGACCGGGCCGAGCCCCGGAGGCTGAGCAGGCCGAGCCCCACGGAGGCTGAGCAGGCCGAGCCCCCGGGCGAGGCCGTCGACGAAGCCCCACGAGCCGGGTACGGACCGCAACCACGGTCACCCGGCTTCGTCGACGCTCGCTGCTCAGCCTCCGGCACGCCCCACGGAGGCTGAGCAGGCCGAGCCCCCGGCGAGGCCGTCGACGAAGCCCCGCAACCCAGGCACAGACCGCAACCACCCTCGCGGTCCAGTACGGCTCGCGCTTGCTGCTCGGCCTCCGAATAGCCTGAGCCCGTGACCCGTTCCCTGGCCGTCAAGCTCACCTGCGGAGCCGAGGCGCCCGAGCGCGCCAACCAGGCGCTGACGGTCGCTGCGTCCGGGATCGTGCTGGGGGCGCCGGTGTCGCTGTGGCTGACCGGCGAAGCGGTCTGGTTCGCCGTGTCGGGACGGATCCCCGACCTCGGCCTCGAGGGGGCGACCGATGCGATCGAGCTCGTCGCGAGCATCCTCGAGGGCGGGTCGATCTCGGTGTGCTCCCAGTGCGCCGCGCGCCGCGACCTCACCGAGAGCGACCTGCTCGAGGGCGCCCGCATCGCGGGTGCGGTCACGTTCACCGAGCACGTGCTGCAACCCGACGTACAGGCGATCGTCTACTGATCGGGAGCTGATCGACCGGTGCGAGCACCGGTGAACGACCGTGACCTCGCGCTGCAACCGGTAAGGTCCCGCGGTGTGTCGGTGGAGACGAGATTCAGGCCGAGCAGCAACAGCCTGAACTTGATCAGACTCGTGTTGGCGACCGCAGTGATCGTCTCCCATGCCGGTCCCATCACGGGACGCAACGAGATCACCTTCGGCGGTCAGACGCTCGGATCCTGGGCGGTCACGGGGTTCTTCTTCGTCTCTGGATTCTTGATCACTCGGAGCCGGCTCGAGCGCACCCCAGGTGAATATTTCAGGGATCGCGCACTAAGGATCTTCCCTGCCTACGTGGTGATGCTGCCCGTGGTGGCGTTCGTTGTGGCGCCGACAGGGGCAGCTCTCAGCGATGAGGTGGGGTACGACGCGCAGTCTGCATTCAGCTTCCTACTGCACAACCTGCCGCTCGCGCCGCCCTATCTGCTCCAAGGTCCGATCGGTGACTCTCCGCCGTGGAACGGCCCCATCTACACACTTTTCTACGAGTTCGGCGCGTACGTCGTCATTTCATTGCTGGTCAGCTTCGTTCCCGAGCGTCACCTCGGTCGAGTCCTGCTAGCTTCCGGCGCCGTCCTCACGCTGTCCGTCCTCCTGATGGTCAACAGCGCCTCGCTAGGTCCGAAGATGCAAGCGTTCTTCCTGACCAGCTACGCCGCTCCATTCGGTCTGGCCTTCGTCGTGGGCGCCTCGTGCTGGATCTATCGCGGTCGGGTCCCACTCGATCGTCGGGCGGTATCGGCATCCGCTGCGGCGTTGCTCCTGGTCGTCCTGTCGGATCAGGCGCGCGCTCTGGCACCCGTGCCGTTAGGGCTATTGCTGCTCTGGGCAGCGGTTGTGCTTCCTTGGAGACGCTTCGGTCGACGCGTTGACATCTCGTACGGCGTGTACATCTACGGGTGGCCGGTCCAGATCCTCGTTGTCGTCGCAATTCCGCGGCTCCAGGACCACATGGCGATCAACCTGGCCGTGGTTGTCGGGACCGCTGCAGCGCTCGGTCTGGCCAGCTGCCTGCTCATCGAGCGCCCGGCTCTTGCCAGGAAGTCGCACGCAGGCTCTATGCCGCGTGTGGAAAGGTCCCGCCCGGGCAGTTACGACCACTAGGTGACTCTCGCGCGACACCCGAGCAGCTCGCGTGCCTCGGCGGGCGTCATCGGACGCCGCTGCGCCAGCGCTCCCATCGCCACGGCCCGCTCGACGAGCTGGGCGTTGGTGTCGACCGGGACGCCCCGGCTCAACGTGAGCACGTCCTCCATGCCCACGCGCAGGTGGCCGCCCTTGCTGAGCACGGCGAGCCCGACCGGGAGGGTGCTGCGGCCGATGCCGGTCGCGCCCCACGAGGTCACCTCGGGCGGCAGGGCGGCGACGCCGGCCACGAGCGCGTCGGCGGTGCCGGGCATGCCACCGGGCACGCCCATGACGAAGTCGACGTGCACCTTGCCGCCATACGGGAGGCCGTACTTCGCCACCAGTCGGCCCAGCGCGGTGACGTGGCCGAGGTCGAAGAGCTCGAACTCCGGCACGACCTCGCGCTCCTGGCTGAGCTGGTAGAGGTCGGCGATGAACGGCCACGGGTTGCTGAACACGTCGTCGCCGAAGTTGGTGGTGCCCATCGTCAGGCTGCACGAGTCGGGGGCCGCGTCGAGCACCTTCAGCCGGGCGTCGAGCGGGTCGTGGACCGAGCCGCCGGTGGAGAGCTGGACGACCAGGTCGGTCCCCTCGCGCAGGGCCGCGACGGTGTCGGCGAGGCGCTGGGGCTCGAGGGTCGGGCGGTGGTCGTCGTCGCGGATGTGGACGTGGACCATCGCGGCGCCGGCCGCCTCGCACTCCTGGGCGGCGGCGACGAGCTCGGCGAGCGTGGTGGGCAGCTGGGGGCAGTCGGCCTTGGTCGTCTCGGCCCCGGTGGGGGCGACGGTGATGAGCAGGGCCTCGGATGGTGCGGGCATGGGCGCATGCTGCCAGAGGACGGGGATGGGGTGGGCGTTCGGCTCGCGGGGCTTCGTCGACGCTCGCTGCTCAGCCGCCGACAGTGGTGGCGCCCAAGATGCGACGGGCGATCTCGGCGTGGGCGAGGTCGTTGGGGTGGAAGTCGTCGCGTGGTCCGTACGCGGTGTCCGCACCGACGGGTCCGCGCAACCCGTCGGTGGCGTACAGATCGCTGATCGCCACGTAGACCCGCCCGCCACCGTCACAGATCCGTCGTACGACGCGGTCGTAGGGGCGACTCGCGACCGGGTCGTTCCACGGCCCGAGGCAGACGATCGTGGCGCCGGGTGAGTCCGCGACGATCTGCTCGACGAGGCCTTGTACATCGGCGAGGTAGACCGGGACCGGGGTCTTGCCCACGTCGTTGGCCCCGACCTCAACCACTGCGACGTCGACCGCGACGACGGGGAGGTCCTCGACTCGGCGCGCGATCCGCCACGCCCGCGCCCCTGCCTCCTCGGCGCGTGTGATCTCGACACGACCGTCGCTCTCCCAGGCGGCGGCGAGCAGGGCGGCGTAGGAGCGTGACTCGTCGGTGGCGTAGTAGCCGGCGGTGATCGAGTCGCCGGCGAACAACACGCGCAGCGGCTCGGTGGGGGTGGCGTCGGGCTCGGGTGGTGCGGAGCAGCCGGACGTGACTGAGGCGAGCAGTGCAGCCAGGACGACTACACGGCCCCACCACATGGGTGGGACGGTAGTCGCTCCCGGTGACCACCGGGCGACAATCGAGGAGTGAGAGCCGTCGTGCAGCGCGTCCTGAGTGCGTCGGTCAGCGTCGACGGCGAGGTCGTCGGTGCCCTCGATCGGCCCGGACTGCTCGTCTACCTCGGCGTCACCCACGACGACGGACCCGACCAGGTCGCCTGGATCGCCCGAAAGATCTGGGACCTCCGGCTGCTCCGCGACGAGGCCTCAGCCTCCGAGGTGGGAGCACCGGTGCTGATCATCAGCCAGTTCACGCTGTACGGCGACGCCCGCAAGGGCCGCCGACCCACCTGGTCCGCCGCCGCCCCCGGCCCGGTCAGCGAGCCGTTGTACGACGCCGTGTGCGCCGAGGTCGAGCGGCTCGGGGCGCAGGTGTCGCGAGGGGTCTTCGGCGCCGACATGCAGGTGGCGTCGGTCAACGACGGGCCGATGACACTGGCGCTGGAGGCGCCCGCCGGAGGCTGAGCAGGCCGAGCCCTCGGCGAGGCCGTCGACGAAGCCCCCACAAGCCCGGGTGGCGACCGCAACCACGGTCACCGGGGCTTCGTCGACGCTCGCTGGCGCTCGCTGCTCAGCCTCCGGAGGTTGAGCGGGCCGAGCCCCCGGCGAGACCGGCGACACGCGACAATCGCCGGCCGAGAGCCGTCGTGCTGACGCGTCCTGAGTGCCTCGGTGTCCGTGGCCGGTGAGGTCGTCGGAGCCCTCGAGCGGCCCGGGCTGCTCGGTCTACGTCGGCGTCACCCACGACGACGGTCCCGCCCAGGTCGCCTGGATCGCCCGCAAGATCTGGGACCTCCGGCTGCTCCGCGACGAGGCCTCGGCCTCCGAGGTCGGGGCGCCGGTGCTGGTCATCAGCCAGTTCACGCTGTACGGCGACGCCCGCAAGGGCCGCCGACCCACCTGGTCCGCCGCCGCCCCGGCCCGGTGAGCGAGCCGTTGTACGACGCGGTGTGCGCCGAGGTCGAGCGGCTCGGGGCGCAGGTGTCGCGCGGGGGTCTTCGGCGCCGACATGCAGGTGGCGTCGGTCAACGACGGGCCGATGACCCTGGTGCTGGAGACGCCCGTCGGAGGCTGAGCAGGCCGAGCCCCGCGGAGGCTGAGCAGGCCGAGCCCCACGGAGGCTGAGCAGCCGAGCCCCCGGCGAGGCCGTCGACGAAGCCCCACAAGCCGGGGTAGCGACCGCAACCACGGTCACCGGGGCTTCGTCGACGCTCGCTGGCGCTCGCTGCTCAGCCTCCGGCGCTGGCGCTCGCTCTCAGCCGCCGCCGCTGGCGCTCGCTGCTCAGCCTCCGGCGCTGGCGCTCGCTGCTCAGGCTCCGGCGGGCCTAGGCTCGACGGATGAGTGAACTCGACGTCGTCGCCGCAGTCCGAGCCGCGTGCGTGGCCGGTGACGGCCAGGACCCGCTGGACGAGAAGGCGGTGCTGCGCCTCAAGCACCACGGGCTCGAGGGCGCCCAGCTGTGGGTCGGCGACGGCGGGTTCGCGCTGGTGCGCGAGGGCGACCTCACCCTGGCCGTCGCACCGGAGTCCCGGCAGGCCGGCGTCGGGCGGAGGTTGCTCGAGCAGGCGACCGAGGCCGCGCCGAGCCACGCGTGGTCCCACGGCGACCACCCCGGAGCAGCGCGCCTCGCCGCCGACGCCGGGTGGCGGCGTACCCGCGACCTGTGGGTCATGCGCCGTCCCACCGCCACTCCCCTCCCGGGACTGGCGGTGCCCGACGGCATCGAGGTCCGCGGCTACCTCGACAGCGACGCCGACGAGCTCCTCGCCGTCAACGCTGCCGCGTTCGCTCACCACCCCGAGCAGGGCGGCATGGACGCGGCCGAGCTCGCCGAGCGGATGTCGGAGCCGTGGTTCGACCCGGCCGGCCTCCTCGTCGCCGCCGACGACTCCGGACTGCTCGGCTTCCACTGGACCAAGCAGCACGACGCGACGACCGGCGAGGTCTACGTCGTGGCGATCGGGCCGCGCGCCCAGGGCCGGGGCCTGGGCCGCGTGCTGACCCTGGCCGGCCTGCACCACCTGGCCTCGCTGGGCGTCGACGAGGTCCTGCTCTACGTCGAGTCCGACAACGAGCCGGCCGTCCGCCTCTACGGATCCAGCGGGTTCACCCACGCCGCGCGCGACACCCACGTGCAGTACACCCGCTGAGCGGGTCCCCGGGACCGCCTTCCTCCTAGGTAACATCCGGCGCATGAGCTCCGAGTCCGACGTCAACCCTGACGGCGAGCGGAGCCGACGGTGGCGCAAGCGTCGCCAAGGTGCGCCCGCGCCGGGGCTCCAGGTCTCCGACGAGGAGTTCGTCCGCGCCGCGACCCTGGCCGATCTCGACGCCGTGGTGAGTACGCCGCTCTCGACGGCCGCGGTCGCCGCGCCCACCGCGGCGGGCGACCGCCAGCAGAATCGCGGGGCGGTCCACCGGTCGAACCTCCTGGCCATGGCGAGGATGAGCAGGACGCCGTGCTGGCCCGTGTCGAGGCCTACATCCGCACCCAGGCCCTCGAGCTCCCGGCGGACGCCCTGTCGGACCCGCTCGTCGAGATCGCCGACATCGAGCAGGCCATGCCTGAGCTGGGCGAGCACGACTCCGTGCGAGCCGCCAACCGCGCCGCCGCCGCGGCCGCCGCCCGGGCGCAGGTCGCCGACACCGTCGCCGCCGAGCAGGCCGAGGTGGCCCGCATGGCCGAGGAGGCGCGCGATGCGGCGCGCGAGGCCGCTGCTGCTGCCACCGCGCGTCTCGCCGAGCTCGAGGCCTCGGCCGCGCGCGCCGAGGCACGCATCGCTGCTGCGGAGGCAGCCGCCGACGCCGCCGCCCGCGAGGCCGCCGAGACGGTCATCGCGCTGCGCGAAGCACTCGCCGAGGCGAAGGCGCAGGCTCCGGTCGTCGAGCCGTGGTCGTCGAGCCGGCGGCGTCGAGCCGGTCGAGGACGTCGAGCCGGTCGAAGCGGCATCGAGGCGCCGTCGAGGAGCGCTCGAGGCTCGAGGTCGAGCCGGAGGCAGGCGGCCGAGGTTGCGCCCGAACCCGAGCCGGACGAGCCCGAGGTCGACGCCTGAGCCCGAGGCCGCGTCGAGCCGGAGCCGGACGTCGAGCCCGAGGTCGAGGCCGAGGCCGAGACGCCGACGTCGAGCCCGAAGCCGAGCCGGACGTCGCGATCGCGGAGCCGGAGCCCGAGGTCGAGCCGGACGTCGAAGCTGACGTCGAGGCCGAGCCCGAGCCAGCGGACCCGGAGCCGACGCCGAGATCGAGCGCGGAGGCCCGGTCGAGCCGACGTCGAGCCCGAGCCGCAGAGCGTCCGAGGCGGCGTTCGAGGATCTCGCCGAGGTCGCGGCACCGACGGAGGTCGAGACGCGGGTCGAGGCAGAGCCCGAGGTCGAGGCCGACGCTCCGGCGGAGGAGACGAACGAGGTCGACCCGGAGCCCGAGACCGTCCTCGACGCCGAACCGGAGCCGGACGAGGTCGAGACGGAGGCCGAGCCGGACGTCGACGCGGCAGCAGAGGCAGAGGCCCGCGCGGACCGGTTGACGGTCAAGCCGCTTCCGTTCGTCGACCGCGCGAGGCGCGACCCGGACGCTCCTGGAGTCCTCGGACGCGCGTTCGGGCGAGGACGCCGCCGACGCGAGGAGGCCGAACCCCGGTCGACGCGCCCGCCGCGCCGGTCGACGCCCCCGCGGAAGCGCCACCCGCACCCGAGTCGACGCCCGACGATCTCGTCGAGCCGGAGGCGGCGGTCCTGGCGGAGGTCACCGTCTGAGCCCGAGGTCATCGCAGACGACGAGCCCGAGGTCATCCCCGAGCCCGAGGTCATCGCGGCCGACGAGCCCGAGGAGCCGGAGCCCGACCCGAGCCCGAGGCCGAGGCCGAGGCACCGGTGGAGGTCGAGCCCGAGACGCTCGAGCCCGCGACGCCCGAGCCCGTCCTCGAGGAGCCGGCACCCCCGCAGGACGAGCCGACGCCCGACGATCTCGTCGAGCCGGAGCCCGAGGTCCTCGCCGAGGTCACCGCTGAACCCGAGGTGATCGCGGACGACGAGCCCGAGGACGCGGAACCCGCACCCGAGGCCGAGGCGCCGGCGGAGGTCGAGCCCGAGACGCTCGCAGCCCGCGACGCCCGAGCCCGTCGTCGAGGAGCCGGCACCCCCGCAGGACGAGCCGACGCCGGACGAGCCGGCCACCACCGACGACCCCGCGGCCCGCGAGGCTCTCGCCGGCCTGTCGGCGGCCGTCGTACGCACCGCGACCGTGAGCGGCGCCTCCCGCAAGCCCTACGTCGCTCGCCGGCGCGGCGTGACCGGGATCATCGCCGCCCTGCTCGCGGTGGCCGGTGTCGCGACGCTCGTGATCATGACCGTCGGCGGCACCATCGGCGAGCAGAGCAACGTGGCCGTCGGCATCGGCGTGGCCACGGTGCTCGCCGCCCTGTTCGCCTACCGACGCGTCGGCCGCTCGAGCACCGTGCGCCTCGACGAGGACGGCATGCTGTCGCTGGTCTTCGGCGACACCCAGCACACCTTCGACCTGTCGAACCCGACGACCGAGGTCGAGATGGTCGGGGCCCCAGGAGACAGCGGATGGACGATCCGGCTGCTGCGCCCCGGGTTGTCGCCCATCGAGGTCGACACCAGCTCGGTCGACCCGATCGTCTTCAGCGAGTCCCTGCGCCAGTGGCGGCCCGACCTGTGAGCCTGCCAGCAGAAGAGCCCGCGACCCTCCCGCCAGGCAGACGAGGTCGCGGCACTGCGGCTCGAGCGCGCCGACCTGCGCCGGCGTCTCGCCGAGGCCGAGGCCGTCGCCGAGGACCTCGCCGAGCAGCTGGGCCACGCCCAGGCACAGCTGGCGTCCGCACCCGACGAGGCCGCGCCCGAGACCGCGGCCGAGCGGCTCCCGCTCTTCGACGACGCCACCGAGACCCCCGACGGACTGGTGCGCTCGGTCGACGGCAGCGACCGGCTGGTGCTGCCGATCGCGCTGGCGGCGACCGCGCTCGTGGTGTTCCTGGTCGCGGTGCTGTCGCTGGCCAACAACGGCTTCCTCAGCCTCTTCAGCATCGGCACGCTGCTCGCCGCCGGCGGCCTGGCTCGGGCTGCGTGGGCGACCCGGATCGTCCCGGTCGAGGTGTGGGTCGACCGTGGCGTCGTCCTGATCCGCCGCGGCGACGCCTCGCTCAACTTCGACCTCACCAGCGACGCGCTGCGCTTCGAGGTCACCGGGCAGCCGGGCGACCTCGACTGGCGGGTGCGCTTCTACCGGCGCGGGCTCGAGCCGTGCGACGTCGACGCCTCGATGGTCGACGCCGATGCGTTCATGGAGCAGCTGCGTCGGTATCGGCCCGGGTCCTGACGAACGGTCGGCGGTCGGCTCACGGGGCTTCGTCGACGCTCGCTGGCGCTCGCTGCTCAGCCTCCGGGGGCTTCGTCGACGCTCGCCTGGCGCTCGCTGCTCAGCCTCCTCCGAGGCCGGCCTTGAGGGCGTCGGCGATGTCGAGCACGGCGGCGCGCGGACGGCGTCCGACCCCCACGATGTTGAAGAAGCCGTGGATCAGGTCGGGGAAGCGGTGCAGCTCGACCGGCACGCCCGCGTCGGCCAGCGCTCGCGCGTAGGCCTCGCCCTCGTCGCGCAACGGGTCGAACCCGGCCGTGCAGACGTACGCCGGCGCCAGGCCCGCGGGCACGTCGTGGCGCAGCGGCGAGACCCGGATGTCGTCGCGGGAGACGAGGTCGGGCAGGAAGCTGTTGTTGGCGAGGTCCATGAACGCCTTGGTGAGGTAGAAGCCCTCCGAGAAGAGCTCCGCGCTGCGGGTCCCGCGGTGGGCGTCGACCGACGGGTAGACGAGCAGCTGGAAGGCCAGCGGCAGCCCCTCGACGGCCGCGGCGATCGCGGTGGCGGCCGCGAGGGTGCCACCGGCGGAGTCGCCGCCGACGGCGAGCCGCTGCGGGTCCGCACCCAGCGAGGCGGCGTGCCGCACGACCCACCGGTAGGCGGCCAGCGCATCGTCGTGCGCCGCGGGGAAGGGATGCTCGGGCGCGAGGCGGTAGTCGATCGCCAGCACGCGTACGCCGGCCCGCTCGGCGATCAGCCGACAGCTCGCGTCGTGGGAGTCGAGCCCGCCGTACATGAAGCCGCCGCCGTGGAAGAAGACCAGCAGCGGGGCCGGCTCGGGCGACGCGGTCGTGGGCACGTAGAGACGACCCGGCAGGTCGCCCACGGGCAGGTCGCGCACCGACCCGATCGGCTGGTGCCCGCCCGCGATGGCGGCCTCGTGCTCGACGACCACGCGGCCCTGCGGGATCGGCAGGTGCTCGGCGCTCGGCAGCTTCGTGAGCACCTTGAGCCGCAGCATCAGCTGGGTCTCGGGGGCCAGCGTCTGACCGTCGAGCACGACGGGCGCCCCGGCGAGGCGGCGCTGTACGCCGTCGGGCAGGCCCATCAACAGGCGCAGGACGCCCGCGTCGAGACGGTCGCGGAGGCTCGCACGGGTGCGTTCACGGGAGTTCACCGGACGGAACCTACTCCCCCGCGGGCCCCCGCGGGCGCGTGGTTCAGCCCGCGTTCACCCGACGGTGACAGAGTGGGGCCATGTCATTGGAGATCGTCCCCGGCACCAGCTCGTCCTCGTCCGGCAGCGCGTCCGGGAGCTCAGTCGGCTCGACCCTCGGCGGCTCGTCCGAGACCTCCTCGACGGGGGTGCCCGACGAGGCCTACGACGTCGACGGGATCTACGAGCCCGACCCCGAGCTGGTCGCGGCCGTCGAGGGCTTCGAGGACCGCTTCCTCGACCGCGAGCTGTCCTGGCTGCGCTTCAACCAGCGGGTGCTCGAGCTCGCCGAGGACGAGACCCAGCCGCTGCTCGAGCGGGCGCGGTTCCTGGCGATCTTCTCCAGCAACCTCGACGAGTTCTTCATGGTCCGGGTCGCCGGCCTCAAGCGGCGCATCGCCGCCGGGCTCGCCGTACGAGCCGCGTCGGGGCTGATGCCGCGCGAGGTCCTCGAGCAGATCTGGACCACGACGCGCGAGCTGAGCCGGCGCCAGTCCTCGCTGTTCCGCGACCAGATCGTGCCGGCGCTCCTCGAGCAGGACATCGAGCTGCGTGCGCTGGGACGACCTCGACCGCGAGGAGCAGAAGAGCTGCAAGCGACTCTTCCGCGACCGGATCTTCCCGGTGCTGACGCCGCTGGCCGTCGACCCGGCGCACCCCTTCCCCTACATCTCCGGGCTCTCGCTCAACCTCGCGGTCGTGATCCGCAACCCGCTCACCGACAAGGAGCACTTCGCTCGGGTGAAGGTGCCCCAGACCTTCGACCGCTTCGTGCCGCTGGAGTCGTCGACCCACGGCGCCCGCTTCGTGCCGCTCGAGGACGTCATCGGCGCCCACCTCAAGCGGCTCTTCCCCGGCATGGAGGTCCTGGAGGCCCACACCTTCCGCGTCACCCGCAACGAGGACCTCGAGGTCGAGGAGGACGACGCCGAGAACCTCCTCGCCGCCCTCGAGAAGGAGCTGCTGCGCCGGCGCTTCGGACCGCCGGTGCGCCTCGAGGTGGAGGAGTCGATCTCCGACGGCGTCCTCGAGCTGCTCGTCTCCGAGCTCGGCATCAGCACCGACGAGGTCTTCAAGCTGCCCGGGCCGCTGGACCTGCGCGGGCTCCACGGCATCGCCGACCTCAGCCGTGAGGAGCTGAAGTTCCCGGCGTTCGTGCCGACCACCCACCACCGCCTCGCCGAGGTCGAGTCGGCCGCGCCGGTCGACGTGTTCAAGGCCGCGCGCCGCCACGACGTACTGCTGCACCACCCCTACGACTCCTTCGCCACCTCGGTGCAGCGCTTCATCGAGCAGGCCGCCGCCGACCCGCACGTGCTGGCGATCAAGCAGACGCTCTACCGCACGTCGGGCGACAGCCCGATCATCGACGCGCTCATCGACGCCGCCGACGCCGGCAAGCAGGTGCTGGTGATCGTCGAGATCAAGGCCCGCTTCGACGAGCAGGCCAACATCCGGTGGGCGCGCAAGCTCGAGCAGGCCGGCTGCCACGTGGTCTACGGCATCGTCGGGCTCAAGACGCACTGCAAGCTCGCGATGGTGGTGCGCGACGAGGGCGAGCAGCACGGCGGCATCCGGCGCTACACCCACATCGGCACCGGCAACTACAACTCCAAGACCGCCCGCCTCTACGAGGACCTCGGCCTGATCACCACCGACGACGCCATCGGCGAGGACGTCGCCCACCTCTTCAACAACCTCAGCGGCTGGTCGCGCAACGCCTCCTACGAGCACCTGCTCGTCGCGCCCGACTCGGTGCGCTCGGGGCTCGTCGAGCAGATCCACGCCGAGATCGCCCACCACGCCGCCGGCCGCCCCTCCGGCATCCGCATGAAGGCCAACTCGGTGGTCGACGAGGGCATCATCGACGCCCTCTACCTCGCCTCGCAGGAGGGCGTGAAGGTCGAGCTGCTGGTGCGCGGGATCTGCTCGCTGCGTCCCGGCGTGCCGGGGCTGTCGGAGAACATCGCCGTGCGCTCGATCCTGGGCCGCTTCCTCGAGCACAGCCGGATCGCGTGGTTCGAGGGCGGCGGTACGCCGTCGGCCTGGATCGGCTCGGCCGACATGATGCACCGCAACCTCGACCGCCGCGTCGAGGTCCTGGTGCGCCTCCCCCACCCGGAGAGCATCGCGTCGGTCGGCGGTCTCCTCGACGTCGCCTTCGACGCCGACACCCGCGCGTGGGACCTCGCCAGCGACGGCACCTGGTCCACCAACGGGGGCACGCTCGACCTCCAGGAGCGACTCATCGAGGGGCAGCGCAAGCGTCGTACGTCGTCGTCGTAGGCCGCCGCGCTCGCCGCCGGGAGAGCGCGACCCCCTAGCATGGCGAACGCCCGTTTCGACGCGGCCGCTCGACGGTCGGCAGCCATCAGGAGACCTCCTCGTGCGCATGAAGTTCCGCCCGCTCGACACCGCTTTCTACGACCTCTTCACCGAGGCGGCCGGCCACCTCGTGGTCGGCGCCTCGCTGCTGGGCGAGATGCTGTCGGACTCCTGTGACCGGGAGGACGTCTCGGCCCGCATGCGGGCGGCCGAGCACGACGCCGACGAGACGACCCACACGCTGATCCGGCGGGTCAACTCGACCTTCGTGACGCCGTTCGACCGTGAGGACATCTACGCCCTCGCCTCGGCGCTCGACGACGTCATGGACTCCATGGACGAGGTGGTCGACCTGGTCCTGCTCTACGAGGTGGTCGAGCTGCCGAGCGACCTCTCGCTGCAGGTCGACGTCCTGCAGCGCTGCGCCGACCTCACCGCCGCCGCGATGCCGCGCCTGCAGTCGATGAGCGCACTGAGCGACTACTGGATCGAGATCAACCGCCTGGAGAACGTCGGCGACCGCAACCACCGCCGGAGCCTGGCCGCGCTCTTCTCCGGCGGCTACTCGACGATCGAGGTCCTCAAGCTCAAGGACGTCGTCGGCGGCGCTCGAGGAGGCCATCGACGGGTTCGAGAAGGTGGCCAACATCGTGGAGCAGATCGCCGTCAAGGAAGGCTGACCCGGTTGTCCCTCACCCTGGCGATCGTCATCGCCGTCGTCGTCGTCGCCCTCGTCTTCGACTACACCAACGGCTTCCACGACGCCGCCAACGCGATCGCCACCTCGATCTCGACGCGGGCCCTCACCCCGCGGATCGCGCTGGTCATGGCGGCGGTGATGAACTTCATCGGCGCCTTCCTCGGCCAGAAGGTCGCCCAGACGGTGTCGGAGACCATCGACCCCGGCACCGGCAACGACGCCCTCGTCATCGTGCTCGCCGGACTCGTCGGCGCGATCGCGTGGAACCTCATCACGTGGTACTTCGGCCTCCCGTCGTCCTCCTCCCACGCCCTGATCGGCGGCCTCGTCGGGGCGGCGCTCGCCGCCGGCGCCACGGCCAAGTGGGACGTCGTGGTGCAGAAGGTGGTGATCCCGATGCTGGTCTCGCCGCTGGTCGCCTTCGGGCTGGGCTTCCTGGTGATGCTCGCGATCATGTGGATCTTCCGCCGCGCCAGCCCGGCGCGCGCCAACCGCGGCTTCCGGCTCGCCCAGACGATCTCCGCCGCGGCCATGGCCCTGGGGCACGGGCTCCAGGACGCCCAGAAGACGATGGGCGTCATCTTCCTCGCCCTCCTCGCCGGCGGCTACGTCGGCGCCGACGACGGCCTGCCCGTGTGGGTCATCATCGCGGCCGCCTCCGCGATCTCGCTCGGCACCTACTCCGGCGGCTGGCGGATCATGCGGACCCTCGGGCGCCGGATCATCGACCTCGACCCCCCGCGCGGCTTCGCCGCCGAGTCGGTCGCGGCCTCGGTGCTCTACACCACGGCGTACGTCTTCGAGGCCCCGATCTCGACCACCCACACCATCACCTCCTCGGTCATGGGCGCCGGCGCGACCAAGCGCCTCTCGGCCGTGCGCTGGGTCGTCGCGCGCCGGATCGTCACCGCCTGGGTCCTCACCTTCCCCATGGCCGCCCTCGTCGCCGCGGCGTCGTACGTCGTGCTGGCGGCCGTGGTGCCGACCTGACGGTGGGCCGGCCGGGGTAGTCCCTGACGTAAATCGAGATTTCGGGCCCCGATCTCGATTTACGTCAGGGACTACCCCACCGAGGCGACTCAGCCCGCGAGGTCCGGCCGCACCGGCACCCACGGCCGGACATCGGGGCGGTAGCGCAGGAGCCGGGCGCTCTGGGTGGGCGTCAGGGCGCGGCGTCGTGCCACGGTGTCGGTCGACACCCACCAGGGAGGCGGGGTGAGGGTCCAGCTCCGATCCGCGACCGGCACGCCTGCCATCCGGCGCCGAGCCTCGCCCAGGCGGCGCAGGTAGTCGCGCGGGTGGTGGAGGTCGGGGGCGAGCATGATGACGGTCTCGATCCCGTGCCGGCGCAGGTAGCCCTCACGGCGTACGTCGCGACTGCGTTGCGCGCGGGTGAGGTGGACGTCGCCGTCGTAGTCGCCGGCGACGCCCGTCACCGGGTCGATCACGTCGGGCGTGGCGATGTGGTGGCCGTGGAGGTCGAAGATCGGGGCGTTGCACAGGGGCATCTGCATGCCGGCGTCGATGTGCCAGACCAGTCGCATGAGCACCTCGGCCGGCGACCAGGCGTTCTCGCAGCCCGGGTGACCGCCTCGCGTGCCTGCGGCACCCCGGTCCAGCCGTTCTGGCCGGGCGTGATGAAGTCGTCGACCTCCTCGATCGACACCAGGTCGGCGGCGGCAGCCATGTCGAGCGCGACCACCGCACTCGCTGATGTCGTCGGCGTAGCGCATCTCGAACGACGTCGCGTAGGCCGCCGTGGTGACCGGCAGCGCCTCGACCCACCGCCGCAGCCGCGGGTTGAATCCCTCGCCGCTGAGCAGGATGCCCGCCTGTGGGCGGATGTCGCTGGTGGAGATGACCACGGGCACGGGCCGCTGCGTCCCGTCGGCACGCACGCCGCCGAACCACGCCGCCCCTTCCCAGCGCAACGCCGCCCAGCCGGTGATCGCCCCCAGGTGGGCAGCACCACCGAGGCCTCGACGATCCGCTGCTCCACCACGTCGTGGTCGACCCACGCGGGGACGTAGTAGCCGCGACTCGTACGGCGTCAGTGCCGGCTCCGCGCCTGGGATCGGGTCGGTCCGACGATCCCGAGCTCGTACAGGCTCCGGCAGCACCAGACCCGGGCGGGCCGGGTGGAACGGCGCGGGAGTGACACGCCGACATGATGCATCGCCGCGTACGAGCGCTGCGGCGCTCTCCACAGGCCCGGGGCGCTCGTCAGCGGTGGGCGCCCGATCCGACCGTGTTGGGGTAGTCCCTGACGTAAATCAAGCTCCGCCGGAGATGCCGATTTACGTCAGGGACTACCCGAACCGGGCCGACGCCCAGCCGACGACGATCAGCCGAAGCGACCCGAGATGTAGGCCTCGGTCGACTCCTCGTCGGGGTTGGAGAACATCTTCTTGGTGGGGTTGAACTCCACCAGGTGGCCGGGCTCGCCGGTGGCCTTCAGGTTGAAGAAGCCGGTCTCGTCGGAGACGCGCGCCGCCTGCTGCATGTTGTGGGTGACGATCACGATCGTGTACTCGGACTTCAGCTCGTGGATGAGGTCCTCGATCGCGGCCGTGGAGATCGGGTCGAGGGCCGAGCAGGGCTCGTCCATCAGCAGGACCTGCGGCTCGACGGCGATCGCGCGGGCGATGCACAGGCGCTGCTGCTGCCCGCCCGAGAGGCCCATGCCGGGCTTGTTGAGCCGGTCCTTGACCTCGGTCCAGAGGTTGGCGCCGCGCAGGGACTTCTCCACGATCTCGTCGCACGCCGCCTTCTTGCGCTTCTTGGCGTTGAGGCGGTCGCCGGCCAGGACGTTGTCGTAGATCGACATCGTCGGGAACGGGTTGGGCCGCTGGAAGACCATGCCGATCTGGCGGCGCACGGCGACCGGGTCGATGCCCGGGTCGTAGAGGGACTGGCCGTCGACGACGATCTTGCCCTCGACGCGCGCCCCCGGGATCACCTCGTGCATCCGGTTGAGCGAGCGCAGGAAGGTCGACTTGCCGCAGCCCGAGGGCCCGATGAAGGCGGTCACGGCGCGGGCGCGGATGGTCATGTTGACCCCCTCGACCGCGAGGAAGTCGCCGTAGTAGATGTTGAGGTCGGAAACGTCGATGCTCTTGGCCATGGTGTCTGTGTCCCTCTCAGCCCTTTGCGGGGGCGAAGACCTTTCCGATGATGCGGGCGATGAGGTTGAGCGCCATCACGAGGGCGATGAGCACGAGCGCCCCACCCCAAGCGTAGTCGCGTCCCTTGGGCGGTGGCGAGGCTGTACTGCTGGAAGATGTAGACCGGCAGCGTCTGCATGCGCCCGTCGAACGGGTTGGTGTTGACCGAGTCGAACGTGCCGGCCACGACGAGCAGCGGGGCGGTCTCGCCGATCACGCGGGAGACCGCGAGGACCACGCCGGTGACGATGCCGCCGAAGGCCGTCGGGAGCACGACCTTCGAGATCGTGCGCCACTTCGGCACTCCCAGGGCGTACGACGCCTCCCGGAGGTCCTCGGGCACCAGCCGCAGCATCTCCTCGGTGGAGCGCACCACGGTGGGGATCATCAGCAGCGAGAGCGCCACCGACCCCGCGAACCCCGAGCGGTAGCCGGGGTCGACCAGCAGCACGAAGAGCGAGAGCGCGAACAGCCCGGCCACGATCGAGGGGATGCCGGTCATCACGTCGACCAGGAAGGTCACCGTCTTCGACAGCCGGTTCTTCTTGCCGTACTCGACGATGTAGATCGCGGTGAACAGCCCGATCGGCACCGAGATGATCGCCGCGACCAGCGTCACGAGCAGCGTGCCGATCAGGGCGTGGTAGATCCCGCCCTGCACGTCGCCGATGACGTTGCGCATGTCGAAGGTCAGGAACTCGGGGTTGATCGTCGAGCCACCGCGGTTGATCACCGTGTAGAGCAGCCAGACGAGCGGGATCATCGCGATCCCGAAGGACGTCCACACCAGGGCCGTGACGAAGCGGTCGACCGCACCTCGGCTGCCCTCCACGACGCCCGACCACAACGGCAGGGCGACGACGAAGAAGACGATGCCGAAGAACACCGCCGCCGACCCAGCCCGTCATGGTGAGGCGGACCAGCAGGGCCACGGCCACCGCGATCGCGGCGACGGCCTGGGGCGCCCACGTGGGCAGCTGGGGGCCGGCCAGCGGCACGCTGGGCGGTGCGTCGGCGGTGGGCCGGTCGTCGGTGGTCGTCACTTGGCGAACTGCCTCTCCGAGCGGCCGGCGATGTAGCGCGCGGCGAAGTTGACCAGGAACGTGAACGCGAAGAGCACCAGGCCGGTCGCGATCAGCAGCGACTGGGTGGAGGGCGTGCTCTCCTTGTAGTTGGAGGCGATGTTGGCCGCGATCGTGCGCGGGCTCGACTCGCCGATCAGGTTGAAGCTGATGATGAAGCTCGACGGCAGCACCATCGCGACGGCCATCGTCTCGCCGAGCGCGCGGCCCAGGCCGAGCATCACCGCCGAGACGATGCCGGAGCGCGCGTAGGGGAAGACCGCGTAGCGGATCATCTCCCAGCGGGTGGCGCCCAGCGCCAGGGCCGCCTCCTCGTGCAGGCGCGGCGTGCGGGAGAAGATCTCGCGGCAGATCGCGGCGATGATCGGCAGGATCATGATCGCCAGCACCAGGCGCGACGGTGATCATCGTGCGGCCGTTGACCGCGACGTTGTCCTTGTCGAAGAACGGCAGCCAGTTGAGGTGGTCGCCCATCCAGATGATCGCGGGCTTGAGGGCGACCGCGAGGGCGCTGCCGCCCCAGAGCCCGTAGACCACGCTCGGCACGGCGGCGAGCAGGTCCATCACGTAGCCGATGGGGGTCGCCAGCGACGTGGGCGCGTAGTGGGAGATGAACAGCGCGATCCCGATCGCGAGCGGCACCGCGATGATCAGCGCGATGACGGCCGAGAAGGCCGTGCCGAAGACGAGCGGCCAGACGTAGCCGAGGAACGACGTCGCTCCGCCGCCGTCGCTGTAGTCGTCGGGCGAGAGCCGCAGGCCGTCGAAGCCCTCGATGAAGAGGAAGACGAAGACGCCCGGCCAGGGCGGCCATGATCGTGATCGCAGCGGCCTGGGACAGCCCGAGGAAGACCCGGTCGCCGCCGCCGCCGCGCTTGGTCCAGCGCGTGTCGCCGTCGTCGGGCCGACCCGGCGCTCCGGCTCGGTGCTCGTCGTAGCCACGCCAACTCCTCGTCAGTGGATCTGCAGGTGGTGCTCTGCCTCAGGGTGGTCCGCGCGGCACACGGCCCGCACGGACCACCCTAGGCAATCAATCGGTGCTGCGGGAGCCCGATCAGCCGGTGATGGCGTCGACGAGACCCTGCGCCTCGGAGGCGAGGTCGGTGTCGAGCGGCGCGGAGCCGGCCTCACCCGCGGCGGCCTCCTGGCCGTCGGCGGAGAGCACGTAGGTCAGGTAGCCCTTGACCAGCTCGGCGGTGTCGGCGTCGTCGTACGACGAGCAGGCCAGCAGGTAGGAGACCAGCAGGACCGGGTAGGCCCCGGACTCGGTGGTGTCGCGCGCCAGGTCGACGGCCATGTCGGTCTCCGGGACGCCCTCGGTGCGGCGGCGAGTTGCGCCACGACCTGGGCGGCGCCCTCGGCCGAGGGCGAGTTGAACTCCTCGCCGACGCCGACGGCGACGGTGCCGAGGTCGGCGGCGGCGGAGGCGTCGGCGTACCCGATCGAGCCGTCTCCCTGGCTGACCAGGTCGATCAGCCCGGACGTGCCCTCGCCGGACGCACCGGCGAGCGCGTCGGGCCAGACACCGTCGGGCTCGTAGGTCCAGACGTCGGCGGCCGCGGCCTCGAGGTACTTGGTGAAGTTCTCGGTGGTGCCCGAGTCGTCGGCGCGGTGCACGACGGTGATCTCGGTGCTGGGCAGGTCGACGCCGTCGTTGTCGGCGGCGATCTCCGGGGCGTCCCACGTGGTGATCTCGCCGGCGAAGACGCCCGCGATCGTGGCGGCCGACATGTTGATGGAGTCGATGCCCTCGAGGTTGAAGACGACCGCGATCGGGCGAGACGTAGCCGGGGACCTGGATGACGTCGCCGCCGCACCGCTCCTGGGCGCCGGTGAGCTCACCCTCGTCGTCGTCGAGGGCGGAGTCGGTGCCGGCGAAGTCGGTGGCGCCGCTGATGAAGTTCTTGCGGCCGTCGCCCGAGCCGACCGGGTCGTAGGTGATCGTGGCGTCGGGGTTGGCGGTCTGGAAGCCGGCGCGCCAGGCGTTCTGGGCCTTCTCCTGCGAGGAGGCGCCACCGCCGTTCGAGGGTGCCGGAGAAGTCGCCGCCTGCTGCGTCGCTGCCCTCTCCGCTGGTGTCGTTGCCCGCGCCGCACGCGGACAGGACGATGGCCAGTGCTGCGATGCCGGGCACGATGCCCTTGCGTGCAGAAGTGATCTTCACTTCGGTTCTCCTCAGAAGTTTGCGTTGGGGTGACGTTGACCCACTCTGGGGAGGCGAAGTGGCCTGTTCTGTGGTCGTGGGTGAACGAGCGGTGAACTCAGGCAAGTAAATTGGTCACGGATCGACGATGCCGAGACGTACATCACGTGAACAAGGCTCCAGCGCCTTGACACGGGCCGCCGGATCCTCCGAGCCAGCGGTCGGCGACCTCAGCGCGTGAGGTGACGCTCGATCGCGGCCACCTTGTTCTTGCGCAGGTGCACCACCAGCAGCTCGGCCGGCTCGAGGCCCTCGTGCGGCACGCCGAAGGCGTCACACAGCGCCGGCAGCACCGGGCGGTGGGTGCACACCACGGTGGAGCGGGGGTCCTCGAGGATCTCCTCGACCACGCGGGCCAGGCCCTTGGAGGAGACGTCCTCCTCGGAGAGGCGCCGGCGCTGCTCGAGCTCCCACCCGGTCGTCTGGGCGAACGGAGCGACGGTCTGCAGGCAGCGCTCGCTGCTCGACGACAGCACGCGGGTCACGCCGTACGCCGCCAGCACCGGGACGAGGCGCTCGGCCTGGAGGTGGCCGGGCTTGAGCAGGGGACGCAGCCGGTCGTCCTTGCGCCACGCGCGCCGCGAGCGCGCCCGGGCGTGGCGCAGCAGGACGACCGCGCGGGTCTTGCGACGTCGTCCGAGGGCCTCGAGGAGGGTGTCGCGGTCGTGGTCGTAGGTCAGCCGCTCGGCGGCCTCGGTCTCGGAGACCCACTCGACGGCGTCGATCTCGTCGTTGGGCCGGTAGCCGCTGACGTCGTCGTCGCCCACCGCACGGCCGACCCAGTAGGACACGGTCTTGCGGCGCGGGGTGGAGCGGTCGGTGAGCGGGTAGTGCTGCTGGGTCAGCGGCTGGCCCAGGCGCACGTGGAGCCCGGTCTCCTCGGCGACCTCGCGCACCGCCGCGACGGTCGCGTGCTCGCCGCGATCGAGCTTGCCCTTGGGGAAGGACCAGTCGTCGTACTTCGGTCGGTGCACCAGCAGCACGCGACGCCGGGGGGCGAAGACCACCGCGCCGGCAGCCAGCACGTCGGTCGGGTGAGCGGACTGCTCGGCCACGGCCAGGTGTGCGGTCACGAAGGCTAGTGTCACACCACATCCACCGATCGACGAGAGCAGCCACCCTGTGACCCGTAAACGTCTGGTGACCATCGTGGGAACGCTGGTGCTGGTGGTTGTCGCCGCCGCGGCCGTCGTCCTCGTGGTCCAGCGCGACGGCGACGGTGACCGCACCTTGTTGGAGCAGGCGATGAGGCGCGCGCCCGACGACAGCCTGCGGTACTCGTGGACCGACTGGGCCGGCGTACGGCGCGAGGTGGGCCTCGATCTCGACGCGTCCTCACCCGGGCCGGCGCTGCAGGACCTCCTCGACCGCGGCTTCGAGGCCGACCTCACCTCGTCGTCGGCCCTGGGTGCGTCGGCGCTGGTGATGCAGGAGCGCCTGGGCTTCTCACCGGCCACCCTCGACTGGGAGCTGTTCAGCCAGGGCACCGCCACCGCGTCGCTGCTGATGAAGCCGTCGACGGGTCTCGACCTCGATGCGGTGGCCGGCTCGTTGGCCGCAGCGGGCTACGAGGAGCCCGACCAGGCGGACGGGGCGTGGTCGTCCGACCCGACCACCGACGACATCACCTCGCAGGTCACCCCCGAGCTGCTCTTCGTCGCCCTCGACCGCGAGCGCGGGTTCATCTACGCCAGCGACACGGCCGCCGGGATCACCGCCGCCACCGAGGCCAGCGACGCCGACGAGAGCGAGGCGATCGGAGCCGACGTGGTCGCAGCGGCCGGGCAGCCGTTGTCGGCCTCGCTCTACACCGGCGACCAGGTCTGCAGCGCGCTCGCGATGGCTCGCGCCGACCCCACCGACGCCGGCAGCGGCCAGTCGCTGCTGGACGCGGCCGGGGAGGTCAACCCGATCCTCGGGTTCTCCATCGGGGCGGACGCCGACGGCTCGGTGCGGGTGGTGATGTCCTTCGAGACCGAGGAGCAGGCGCGCACCAACGCCGAGACCCGGTCGATCCTGGCCACCGGGCCGGCCCCCGGGCAGGGCGGCGACTTCGCCGACAGGTTCGCCCTGGAGCGGGCCAGCGTGACCGGGACGGTCCTCACCCTCGACCTCGACCCGGTCCCGGGCAGCTACGTGCTCTCCGACCTCAGCACCGGACCGGTGCTGTTCGCGACCTGCTGAGCTCCGCGCCGCCTCGGCTCACAGCTCGCGTCGTGGCAGTGGTGCGTGCGGCATGACCCCGAGAATGCGGTCGATCTCGTCGGCACTCAACATCCCCTCGGCCTCGCTGGCCGCGATGATGAGGTTGGTGGTGAGCTCTACTTCGCCGAGAAGGTCCACGTCCTCGAGGGTGACGTCGAATTGGTCGTGCATGTCTCCCCCTCGCTCCCGAAATGTGACTGGTGAAACCCTGCCTCGCAGCCTACGGGTAGCAACGGCATCGGCGAGATGGTCATTCCGGGCCATTCGGAACGTTCCGGACGGGTCAGGCTCGGCATGATCAGCAGGCATGGCGCCATCGTGCCCAGCAGGAGTCGGCACGAACCTGAAGACTTCGTGGGAGTTGCCTGAGAACCCGGCGGACGTGCAAGAGGGGCCCCGCCTCTCGGCGGAGCCCCTCTCGAAGTCTGGTCAGGTGACCAGCTGTGTCGATCTCAGATCAGACCGGACGGACGTTCTCCGCCTGCGGGCCCTTGGGACCCTGCGTGACGTCGAACTCGACCTTCTGGTTCTCGTCCAGGGACTTGTAGCCCTGGGTCTGGATCGCCGAGTAGTGCACGAAGACGTCGTCGCCGCCGTCCTCCTGCGCAATGAAGCCGAAACCCTTCTCGGCGTTGAACCACTTCACGGTGCCTTGAGCCATGTGCTCGATACTCCTATTTCGGGTGGGGAGCCATCACTTCGACGGCCCCACAGCAAGTGCGGTGACACTGCGCTCCGACCCGTGATTGAGCAATTGAGCTACCCATAAGCAGAAACGCCGTTGGATCACAAACTCCGCGGGCGTCAGACCAGCTGGAACTTGCACCTGTTGCACGACCAACAGTACCAAGCCCTCGCCCGAGTGGCACTGTTCCTCCCCCTCCAATCGTGCGGCGCCGTGTGAACGTTGGACGACACGACGGTTACCGAGCTTCCTGGTACCGACCCCGGCGCAGACGCCGGTCTGTGAAACTGTCGGGGACGGAGGTACGACGTGGACCCATCGCAGGAGAGCCAGCACCGGCATCGCGCCGGTCGGTTGGATCGTGCGCGCGCCCTGGTGCTGGCGCTCCCCCGGCGCGTGTGGCTGGGCGCCACCGCGGCCGTGGTCGCGGTGGTCCTCGTGAGCGTCGGCGCCGTGCTCGTCCTGGGTCAGGGCACACCGACGCCCACGCCCGCCGCAGCGCTGGACGTCGTACCGACCGACGAGACGGCCGCGCAGACCGAGACCTTCATCGAGCCGCCGGCCGCGGACACGAGCGACCGAGCCGAGAAGAAGCGCGCCAAGCGCGAGGTGGCGGCCGGCGACCGGGCCCGGGCGAAGCTCGCCCGCGCCGTCGAGGCCACGGCCAAGAAGAAGGCCAAGAAGGACGCCGAGCCCCAGCTCGTGACCACCGACGGCCCCCTGGGGCAGGTGCAGATCGAGAGCCTCGGCGCCGGGGAGAAGCCTCCGGCCGAGATCCAGGTCGACGTCGCAGTGGCCAACATCCCCAACCGCACCGCCGATGCCGGCTGGCGCAGCTCGATGGGCACCCTCACCGCCGGCCTGCCCGACTTCATCACCCTCAACGAGGTCTCGCAGCGATCGACGGAGTCGATCGAGTCGCTGCTGCCGAGCTACCAGGCCCACCGGTCGGAGGTCTTCGACGGCTCGCTCGGCGCTGCGGGTCAGTCCCGCAACAACGTCGTGCTCTACCGCTCCGACCGGTGGACCCTGCTCGCCGGCGGGATGGTCCGCGTCGTCGACGACGACCGCGGCTACCTGCACAAGCGGCCCTTCGTCTTCGACCGGTTCGCGGTGTGGGCGGTCCTCCGCGCGACCGACGGGTCGACGGTCTCGGTCATCAGCACCCACATGCCCACCAACCCCCGGAAGTACCCCGCCCAGCCCGGCTCGCAGGCGATCAGCCGCGCCGAGCGCTACGGCCGCGGGATGGACACGATCATCGCGATGTCCGACCAGCTGTCGACGTACGGGCCGGTGCTCATCGGGGGCGACATGAACTCCCACCCCGGGGACGGGCCGTGGGCGGCCGCCGACAAGCTCACCGCGGCGGGCTTCGGCTACGCCAAGGACTCGGGCGTGATGTACCTCTTCCACGAGGGCACCGACCCGCTCCTGGCCTCGCGGCAGGTCGGGATCGTCTCCGACCACCCCGCCCTGCTCGCCACCGTCTCCCTCCAGCGCTGACGAAATCACCGCGGGCGACCGTTAGGCTGCCTCCGCGACCTCGGGTCGCGCCAGGGCCCCTAGCTCAATTGGCAGAGCTGAGGACTTTTAATCCTTAGGTTGTGGGTTCGAGTCCCACGGGGCCCACCGAGCTCGGAGGCTGGGCAGCGAGCGCCGGGTGTTCTGGGCCGGAGAGCGTCGACGACATGGGTCCGCCCGCCGACCGTCCGCGGCCGGGGTGGAGCGGTCAGCAGCCGCCGTCCTTCCGACGAAGGGTGGCCACTTCACCGCCCGCCGGCTCCGGCGCTGCACCAGGGACCCACCGAGGGGCTCCTGACGACCACGGGCGGTAGCCGGCCTTGCGGACGAAGTCACCCGCACGCGGATGGAACTTGCCGACGTAGGCCTTGCGCACCTTGAACTTCCTCCCGCTCGCGATCGCGACTTCTTCCCGACCAACCAGCGGAAGGTCACCGAGGTGCCGGCGTCGTGCGGTCCGGCGACGGCGCGCAGGACCGTGCCCACCCTGGCCTTTCCCTTGATCGCGGGGCTCCGGCTGCCTGGTCTGGATCCCCTTGCTGATCCGCTCGGGCGCGCTGGTCTGCGAGGTCGGGGCCGTACCCCGGTCGCATCGCGGTGACCACGACCGCGACCCGGGTGCGCAGGTCCTCGACGTACCAGGCCGTACGTCGTCGCCGGTGGCGCCCGCGACCGGCGCACCGTCGCGCAGCCACTGGTAGGTCAGCGTCGCCGCTGCGTCCCACGCGCCGGGCACCGCGGTGAGCTGCTGGCCGACCCGGGGGTTGCCGGTGATCGCGGCGACCGGCGTGGAGTCCTGGTCGCCCGGCGCGACGGCGGCGGTCGGGTCGCTGGTCCTGCGTGACCGTGGTGTAGCCGGCCCTGGTGCCGGTCACCGCGACCGTGATGACCGCACCGACCTGGCCGGCGGCCGGCGTGTAGGTCGTGCCCGGTCGCGCCGCGCGACCGGGTTGCCGTCGGCCAGCCACTGGTAGGTCAGCGTCGCGCCGGCGTCCCAGGCGCCCGGCACGGCGGTCAGGGTGACGCCGACCTTCGGCGGTGCCCGGTGATCGTCGGCGTCGGGGTGCAGGATCAGGTCGCCGGCCGCGACCGCGCCGGTCGGGTCGCTCGTCCTGCGTCACGGTGGCGTAGCCGGTCTTGGTGCCGGTCACCGCGACCGTGATCGCCGCGCCGACCTGGCCGGCGCCGGGCGTGAAGGTCGTGCCCGTCGCGCCCGCGACCGGCGCGCCGTCGGCGAGCCACTGGTAGGTCAGCGTCGTGCCGGCGTCCCAGGTGCCGGGGACGCCGGTCAGCGTCGCGCCGACCTTCGGCGGTGCCGGTGATCGTCGGCTTCGGGGTGCTGGTCAGGTCGCCGGCGGCGACCGGCGCGGTCGGGCCGCTGGTCTGCGTGACCGGGGCGTAGCCGGTCTTGGTGCCGGTCACCGCGAACGTGATCGCCGCGCCGAGCTGCGCCGGGCCGGGCGTGAAGGTCGAGCGCCGGTCGGCGCCGTCGACGGCGTGCCGTCGGCCGACCACTGGTAGGTCAGCGCCGTGCCGGCGTCCCAGGTGCCGGGCACGCCGGTGAGCTGCGACGCCGACCTTCGGGGTGCCGGTGATCGTCGGCGTCGGGGTGAGCGTCAGGTCGCCGGCCGCGACCGGCGCGGTCGGGTCGCTGGTCCGCGTGACCGGGGCGTAGCCCGGCTTGGTGCCGGTCACCGCGAACGGTGACCACCGCGCCGACCTTGGCCGGCGCCGGGCGTGAACGTCGAGCCGGTGGCGCCGTCGACGGGGGTGCCGTCGGCGAGCCACTGGTAGGTCAGCGTCGTGCCGGCGTCCCAGGTGCCGGGCACGCCGGTCAGCTGCGACGCCGACCTTCGGGGTGCCGGTGATGGTCGGCGTCGGGGTGCGGCGTCAGGTCACCGGCGGCGACCGGCCGCGGTCGGCGTCGCTGGTCCTGGTCACCGGCGGTGTAGCCGGGCTTGGTGCCGGTGACCGCGAACGTGACCACCGCGCCCGACCTGCGCCGCGCGCCGGGGTGAAGGTCGCGCCGGTGGCGCCGCCGACCGGGGTGCCGTCGGCCGACCACTGGTAGGTCAGCGTCGTGCCGGCGTCCCACGTGCCCGGGCACGCCGGTGAGCTCGACGCCGACCTTCGGGGTGCCGGTGATCGTCGGCGTCGGGGTCGCGGTCAGGTCGCCCAGCGGCGACCGGCCGCGGTCGGGTCGCTGGTCTTCGTGACCGTCGTGTAGCCCGGCTTGGTGCCGGTCACCGCGAACGGTGATCGACCGCGCCGAGCTTGCCCGGCACCGGGCGTGTAGGTCAGCCCGGTCGTCGCCGGCGATCGGCGTGCCGTCGGCCAGCCACTGGTAGGCCAGCGTCGTGCCGGCGTCCCAGGTGCCGGGCATCGCCGGTCAGCTCGACGCCGACCTTCGGCGGTGCCGGTGATCGTCGGCGTGGGCGTCGCGCGTCTGGTCGCCGACGGCGACCGCCGTCGGTCGGGCGCGCTGGTCTGCGACGACCGTCTCGTAGTCGGTCCTGGTGCTGGTGACCGCGAAGGTGATCGCCTTGCCGAGCTCGGCCGGGCGTCAGCGTCGTAGGTCAGGCCGGTCGCGCCGGCGATCGGCGGTGCCGTCGGCCAGCCACTGGTAGGCCAGCGTGGTGCCGGCGTCCCAGGTGCCGGGGTCGCCGGTGAGGGTGCTCGCCGACCTGCGGGCGTGCCGGTGATCGTCGGCGTCGGGGTCAGCGTCTGGGCCAGCGCCAGCGACCGTCTTGGCGACGCTGGTCTTGACGACCGTGGTGTAGCCGGCGCGGGTGCTGGTGACCTCGAAGGTCAGCGCCTGGCCGATCTGGGCGATCGTCGGCGTGTAGGTCGTGGCCGTGGCGCCGGGGATCGCGACGCCGTCGGCGTACCACTGGTAGGTCCGGGTGGTGCCGGTGTCCCAGGTGCCCGGGACGCCGGTGCGAGGCGGTGCCGGCGCGCGGGGTGCCGGTGATCGTCGGCGTCGGCTGCAGGGTCTGCGTGCCGGGCTCGACCGGCGGCGCTCGACGTCGCTGGTCCGGGTGACCGGCGGCGATGCCGGGCTTGGTGCCGGTGACGGTGACGGTCGAGCGTCTGGCCGAGCTGGGTCGCGGTCGGCGTGAACGAGCCGGCGGTCGCGCCGGCGATGTTGGTGCCGTTGGCCTGCCACTGGAAGGTGAGCGTCGTGCCGTCGTCCCACGCGCCGTACGCCGGGGCGTAGGCCACGCCGACCTTGGGCGTGCCGGTGAGCGTCGGGCGTCGGCGTCAGGAGCGGCGTCACCGGCGGCGACCGCCGCCGTGGCGGCGCTGGTCCGGCTGGTCGTGGTGTAGCCGAACCTGGTGCCGTGACGTCGACGTCGATCGTCTGGCCGACCTGGGTGGCCACCGCCGGCGTGTAGGTCGGGCCGGTCGCGCCGGTGATGTTGATGCCGTTGGCGCGCCACTGGTAGGTGAAGACCGTGCCGGGCGGCCAGGTGCCCGGGTCGACGGTGAGCGGGAGCGCCGATCTTGGGCGTGCCGGAGATGGTCGGCGTCGCGAGCGGCCGGCGTGGCGCGCACGCCGACGGCGGTGGCGGCGCTGGTCTGCGATGGTCGGGTTGAAGCCGGCCAGGGTGCCGGTCACCCGCACGGTGACGGCGAAGCCGACGACGTCGCCGGTCGGGGTGTACGTCGCGGAGGTCGCGCCCGGGCACCGGGGTGCCGTCGATCGAGCCACTGGTAGGCGAAGCGTCGTGCCGGCGGCCCAGCCCGGTGGTGTCGGCGGTCAGCGGCTGCGCCGACGGTGGGGTGCCGCCGGTGATCGTCGGCACCGGCGCCGGCGAGATCGGCGCGGTGCCGACCACGAGCGCTGGACGTGCAGTCGAGGCAGGTGCCGCCGAGCGTGGTCGCGCGCGGCCGACGGCCTTGCAGCGTGTTGCCGGTCGTGCCGGCGTTGACGGTGACCGGGATGGTCACGGTCGAGGTCGCGGCCGAGGGCCGTCGCCGGCACGCGTCCAGGTGAGCGTGGTGCCGGACTGCGTGACGTTGGCCGGCAGGGTGCCGAGGGTGGCGTCGTCGAGCAGGTCGCTCGCGTCGACGCTGATGACGGCCTGGCCGGCGGTCATCGCGACCTTGCCGGTGTTGCGCACCGAGAGCGTGTAGCGTCGTCGCGTCGCCCGGGTTGACCTGGGTGGTCGGGCCGGCGAGGTTGAGGTTGTACTTCGAACGGCCACGCGGGCTGGCCGGTCGTGTAGTACCAGGTGTTGAAGAAGGTCGTCAGGTCACGGCCGGAGAGGCTCTCGGCCATCGCCTTGAAGGCCGACGACCCGGCGACCGGTGATCTGGCCGCCGCTGTAGGTGAGCTGGTAGTTGCGCATCAGGGTCTCGAAGGTCGCCGCGCCGATGGAGGTGCGCAGCGCCTCGAGCGCCATCGAGCCGCGCTCGTAGGACTGCGAGCCGAACAGCTGGGAGGCCTGGGTCATCGCGGCCGGGGCCACGGTCCACGGCGCGCTGGCGGCGGTGGACCGCGTCGTGTAGAGCGCGAAGTTGGCGCTGCTCGGTCGTGGTGGTGCGTCGAGCCGGCGCCCTCGTAGGGGAACTGGTACTCGGAGTACTGCGCCGGACCCTCGTTGAGCGAGATGTCGTTCCAGTCGGTCGGCGCGACGCCGTCGCCCCACCACTGGTGCATGATCTCGTGGTAGGTCGTGCCGCGGCTCGCGCTGTTGGGGAAGAACGAGCCGGTCCTGGGTCTCCAGGGCGTAGTTGATCGCGCGACGGGCACGACGTCGGTCACCAGGCCGGTGCTGTTGCCCGGGTAGGGGCCGTACTTGGTCTCGTAGAAGTCGAGCACCGCCTTCAGCTGGGCGCGGGTGCTGCAGCGTGGTGGTCTGGTTGGCCGATCGAGATCGCCGGGTCGATGAACGTCCACTCCGGGATCGTGCGGCCGCTGGCCAGGGTGATGTTGGAGGTGTACATGTCGTAGCGGCCGACCGAGACCATCGACAGCTCGCTGGCCATCGGCTTGGTCTGGTCCCACACCCAGGTCGTGCGGGTGCCGTCGCCGTTCGGGGTACGCGAGATCAGCTCGCCGTTGCTGACCACGCCGGCGGGGTAGGGCGTTGCCGCCGCGCGCTGCGCGTAGTTGGAGGTCGTCGAGCTTGCGTCGGGCGCGTCGATCGTGAAGGTGTAGGTCGCCTTGTCGCGCGGGGTGTTGTTGTTGCGGGAACAGCGTCATCGCGCCGACCGGCTGGTTGAGGAACGTCGCACCGTCGGTGGTGTTGTTCCAGCCCTCGGAGGAGCCGTCGGTGTCGATGTGGCGCACCGGGGTCCCGTAGTAGGTGACCTTGGTGGTG